>CAWIMG010000001.1:0-208891 GCA_963837105.1 uncultured Actinomycetes bacterium
ATCGTGACGGCGACCGCCGAGCGTGTCGTCGGCACCATGCCGGTGGCCGGGAACACCCAGCCCTATGGGCTGCTCCACGGTGGCGCCTCGTGCGTGCTGGCGGAGACGCTGGGCTCGCTCGGCGCCGCCCTGCACGGCGGGCCGGGCCGGCTGACCGTGGGCATCGAGATCAGCGCCACCCATCACCGGGCAGCGTCCGCAGGCGTGGTGACGGGGGTCGCCACCCGGCTGCACGGCGGCCGGACCACCGCCAGCTATGAGGTCGTGCTCCAGGACGAGCAGGGCCGGCGGCTGTGCACATCCAGGCTCACCTGCCTGATCACCGACCGGCTGCCCGGGACCGGCGGCGCCGGGTCATAACCGCCAGCGCCGGGTACCTCCGCCGAGGCGGCACATCGTCCCCGCGCACCTCAGTGTGACTGCACGTCGCGGCAGACATGCGCAGAGTCATTGTGCGAACCGTCCATGACCAGATGATGACGGCTTTCTGTCCAGGGAATGAGCATGCCTTTGCGCCGCGTGCCTGTGGCTCGCTACGGTTGTGGGCAGGCCCGGGGAGCTGAGTAGAGAACGTGTCGGCCCGGGGAAGGCCGATACGGCACCAAAGGCTCCTCGGGTCTTTCTATGCCCGCCTCGCCGCCCCCGTTCGCCGCAGGCTCCGGGGGTGACTTGGCCGATTTGGTCGTGATCGTGACCCAAATCGACCATAGTCCGGCTGTGTGCCGTGGGTCCGGGCGAACCGGATCAGCCTGCTGGGGTCGGTGCAGCGCCACCTGCCGCCGCGCCACCTGCGGCATCCACCACGCCGTCAGCCTGGGCGGGACCAGACGGCAGCTGGCCGGCCAGCACGCCCTCGGCCACGGCCCGCATCGTTACCCGGCGGTCCATCGAAGTCTTCTGGATCCAGCGGAACGCCTCTGGCTCGGTCAGCCCGCGCTCGGACTGCAGCCGACCCTTGGCCCGGTCCAGTAGCTTGCGTACCTCCAGTCGCTCGCGCAAGGTGCCGACCTCGGCGCCGAGGGTGGCGATCTCTTGGAAGCGGCTGACCGCGATCTCGATGGCGGGCACCAGGTCTGCCTTGGTGAACGGCTTGACCAGATAGGCCATGGCGCCCGCGTCCCGCGCCCGCTCGACCAGTTCGCGCTGCGAGAACGCGGTAAGGATGAGCACGGGGGCAAGCTGGTCGGCCGCGATCTGCTCGGCCGCCGAGATCCCGTCCAGCACCGGCATCTTGACGTCGAGAATCACCAGGTCCGGGCGCAGTGCCGTGGCCATCTCCACGGCTGACTGCCCATCGCCTGTCTCCCCCGCTACCTCGTACCCCTCTTCCTCCAGCATCTCCTTGAGGTCGAGCCTGATCAGCGCCTCATCTTCGGCGATCACAACGCGGACGGGGGTCGGGCTCACAGCAAGATCGTACCGAAGGCGGTAGATTGACCAGGCGCGCCCCGGTAGCCCAACTGGCAGTAGGCAATGGCCTCAAAAACCATCCAGTGTGGGTTCGAATCCCACCCGGGGCACCATGTGATGTCGCAAGACATCGAGGACACCCCGAACCCACAGTGGCCAGCGACCAGCCGCCACCGCAGCACCATTCCGGCGACGCGGCCAGTGGCCACGGGCGGTCAGGACTGGACGGCGTCGCCGATCTGGTGCACGCGCAACGCGTTGGTCCGGCCGGGCTGCCCGGCGGGCTGCCGGCCACGATCACCACCCGGTCGCCCCCTACACAGCAGCCGATGTCCAGCAGTGCCGCCTCTACCTGGCGGACCATGTCGTCGGTATGCGCGACCGGCCGCACGCAGAACGTCTCCACTCCCCAGCTGAGCGCTAGCTGGCTACGGGTGGTCTGCTCGGTGGTGAAGGCCAGCAGCGGGATCGGTGACCGGCACCTGGCCAGCCGCCGGGCCGTCTCCCCGGTCATGGTGAAGGCCACCAGCGCCCGGGCACCGACGATGGCGCCCACGGAGGCTGCGGCCTTGGCGATCGCGCCACCCGTGGTCACCGGGGCACTGGCCGGCCGGGCACCCGCCGCTAGGCCGGCCTCGGCGGCCACGATGATCCGGGCCATGGTGGCCACAGCCGGTACCGGGTAGCTGCCCACACTGGTCTCAGCGGACAGCATCAGCGCGTCCGCGCCGTCGAGCACGGCGTTAGCGACATCAGAGGCCTCGGCCCGGGTCGGCCGCGGCGCCGAGATCATCGATTCCAGCATCTGGGTGGCCACGATGACCGGCTTGGCCGCGTCCCGGGCCAGCGCGATGGCCCGCTTCTGCACAACCGGCACCTGCTCCAGCGGTAGTTCGACCCCCAGGTCACCGCGGGCCACCATGATCCCATCGAACGCGTCGATCACGGCCGGCAGCACGTCGACCGCCTGCGGCTTCTCGATCTTCGCGATGAGCGGCAGCCGGCACGCCGCCTCTTTCATGATCGCCAGCGCGCCCTCGGCGTCCTCCGGGCCCTGCACGAACGACAGCGCGACCATGTCGGCCCGCAGGCTGAGTGCCCAGCGCAGATCGGCCTCGTCCTTGGCGGTCAGTGCGGGCACGTTGACCCGCACTCCGGGCAGGTTGAGCCCCTTGTGGTCGGATATCTGGCCGCCGACCAGTACCCGGGTACGCACCCGCTGGCCGGTCACGGCGGTCACTTCCAGCGCCACCCGGCCATCGTCGACCAGGATCGTGGTGCCCGGTTTCACGTCGCCCGGCAGGCCCTGGTACGTGGTGCCCGCCTGTGCCGCATCGCCCGGCACATCCTCGGTGGTGATGGTGAACTCCTGCCCGGCGGCCAGCGTCACCGGGCCTGCCGCGAACGTCCCCAGCCGGATCTTGGGACCCTGCAGGTCCACCAGGATGCCGACGCTCCGGCCAGCGGCGTCCGACGCCGCCCGGACCGCGCGGCGGCGGACCCCGCAGGCCGGCACCGGCGCCGCGCGGGAGGCCCATTGGTCTATACCTTAGGTGCTGAGATGCCGGCTGCCGATGCCACGCAGCGAGGTTTAACCTGGCTGACACATAGCCTCCCGCCCAACTCGACCAAGTCCGGCGGGAGGAGCCGCAGCGGGGGCGGGCACGACTCGGGGCGGGCACGACTCGGGGCGGGCACGACTCGGGGCGGGCACGACTCGGGGCGGGCACGACTCGGGGCGGGCACGACTCGGGGGGTGGGCAGGGCACCGGGTTAGGTGAGGGGGCGGGCGGTGGGGGCGATCGGGGCCGGCAGGACTGAGTCACCCATCAGGTAGGAGTCCACGGCGGCCGCGGCGGAGCGGCCCTCCGCGATCGCCCACACGATAAGCGACTGCCCGCGGCCCATGTCGCCGGCCACGAACACACCCGGCACCGACGTGGCGTAGCCCGCGTCCCTGGCCACGTTCCCGCGGGTGTCCATGGCCACGCCCAGGTCGGTCAGCAGCCCGGCCCGCTGTGCCCCGGTGAACCCCATCGCCAGCAGCACCAGATCGCACGGCAGTTCCCGCTCGGTGCCGGGCACCGGCTCGAACCGGCCGCCGGTGAACTCCACCCCGGTCAGCCGCAGTGCCCGCACCTGGCCGCTGGCGTCGCCGAGGAACTCGGTGGTGGACACGGCATACACCCGGTCGCCACCCTCCTCGTGCGCGCTGGACGTGCGGAAGATCATCGGGTAGGTCGGCCACGGCTGGTGTTCTGGCCGCCCTGCGGGCGGCCTCGGCATGATCTCCAGCTGGGTGACCGAGACGGCACCCTGCCGGTGGGCGGTGCCCAGGCAGTCGGCTCCGGTGTCACCGCCGCCGATGATCACCACCCTCCGCCCCCGGGCGCTGATGGCAGGCTCGGCCACCGCCCCACCGGCGGTGGCGCTGGCAGCCGCGGCAGCGACCGCCCGGTTGGCCAGCGGCAGGTACTCCATGGCCTGGTGAACACCGGCCAGCCCGGCGCCGGGCACCGGCAACCCACGCGGCACCGTGGCACCGCCGGCCAGCACGATCGCGTCGTAACCGGCCCGCAGTTCGTCCGCGGTCACGTCTACGCCCACGTTGACACCACACCGCAGTTGCGTGCCCTCGGCCCGCAACTGGGCCAGCCGCCGGTCCAGCTGGCGTTTCTCCAGCTTGAACTCCGGGATGCCGTACCGCAGCAGCCCACCGGCCGCGTCCGCCCGCTCGTACACGACCACCGCATGGCCGGCCCGGGTGAGCTGCTGGGCAGCGGCCAGCCCGGCCGGGCCGGACCCGACCACCGCTACCCGCTTGCCGGTCCGCGCCCCGGCGCCGGGCGGCAGCGCCGGCACCCAGCCTTCCTGCCAGGCCCGGTCGATGATCTCCACTTCGACCTGCTTGATGGTCACCGGGTCGGCACTGATGCCGAGCACGCACGCGCTCTCGCATGGCGCCGGGCAGAGCCGCCCGGTGAACTCGGGGAAGTTGTTGGTCGCGTGCAGCCGTTCCGCGGCCTCCCGCCAGTCCTGCCGCCAGACGAGGTCGTTCCAATCCGGGATGAGGTTCCCCAGCGGGCAGGCGGAGTGGCAGAACGGGATGCCGCAGTCCATGCACCGGCCCGCCTGGCGCTCGGCCCGCCCGTCGCCGAACTCGGTGTACACCTCGCGCCAGTCGTGGATGCGCACGTCCACCGGCCGCCGGGCGGGGGTCTCCCGGCCGTCGGTGAGGAAGCCCTTCGGATCAGCCATGCCGCCGCCTCAGCCGTGCGCCGCGGCCATGACGGCCTCGTCGATGTCCCGGCCTTCCCGCTCGGCCCGGCTGGCCGCGGCCAGCACCCGCTTGTAGTCCTGCGGCATGATTTTCACGAAACGAGCGAGCGCCCCCTCCCAGTCCGCCAGCAGCCGCCGGGCGACCACGGAACCGGTCTCCGCCTCGTGCCGTGCCACCAGCCCGCGCAGCAGGCCGGCGTCCGCCCCGGTGACCGGCTCCAGATCCACCATCTGGGTGTTCACCCGGCGCAGGTCCGGGGACAGCAGGTAGGCCACACCGCCGGACATGCCGGCCGCGAAATTGCGCCCGATCCGGCCCAGCACCACCACCGTCCCGCCGGTCATGTACTCGCAGCCGTGGTCGCCGGTGCCCTCGGTCACCGCGACCGCACCGGAGTTCCGCACGCAGAACCGCTCGCCGACGATGCCGCGCAGGAACATCTCGCCACCGGTCGCGCCGTAGCCGATCACGTTGCCGGCGATGATCTGCTCCTCGGCCGCGAACGGGGCGTCCGGGTCGGGGGCCACGATCAGCCGGCCGCCGGACAGGCCCTTGCCGAGGTAGTCGTTGGCGTCCCCGGCCAGCCGCAGGGTGACCCCCGGCGGCAGGAAGGCGCCGAACGACTGGCCAGCCGAACCGCGGAACCGGACGTCGATGGTGTCCGGCGGCAGGCCCTCGCCGCCCCAACGGCGGGTGACCTCGTAGCCGAGCATGGTCCCCACCGTCCGGTTCACGTTCCGCACCGGCAGGTCGAGCACCACCGGCGTGCCGTCGGCCAGGGCGCCTTCGGCCAGCTGGATGAGGGTGTTGTCGAGCGCCTGGCCCAGCCCATGGTCCTGGCTGGTGGACTGGTGCCGGGTGCCGCCGGGTCGCAGTGGCGGCAGGTACAGCACGGGCGTGAGGTCGAGCCCGGCCGCCTTCCAGTGGCTGACCGCGCCGGCGGTGTCCAGCAGATCGGCCCGGCCGATGACCTCGTCCAGGGTGCGGAAGCCGAGCGCGGCCAGGTACTCGCGCACCTCGGCGGCGATGAACTCGAAGAAGCTGACCACGAACTCGGGCTTGCCGGTGAACCGCTTGCGCAGCTCGGGATTCTGGGTGGCTACCCCGACCGGGCAGGTGTCCAGGTGGCAGACCCGCATCATCACACAGCCGGACACGACCAGCGGGGCGCTGGCGAAGCCGAACTCCTCGGCCCCGAGCAGGGCCGCGATCAGCACGTCCCGGCCGGTCTTGAGCTGGCCGTCGGCCTGGACCACGATCCGGTCCCGCAGCCCGTTGCGCAGCAGCGTCTGCTGGGTCTCGGCCAGCCCCAGCTCCCACGGCGCCCCGGCGTGCTTGATGGAGGTCAGCGGGGCGGCGCCGGTACCGCCGTCATGCCCGGAGATGAGCACCACGTCGGCGTGTGCCTTGGACACCCCGGCGGCCACCGTGCCCACGCCGACCTCGGCGACCAGCTTGACGTGCACCCGGGCGGCCGGGTTGGCGTTCTTCAGGTCGTGGATCAGCTGGGCGAGGTCCTCGATCGAGTAGATGTCGTGGTGTGGTGGCGGCGAGATGAGGCCGACCCCGGGCGTGGAGTAGCGGGTCTTGGCGATCCACGGGTAGACCTTGTGACCGGGTAGCTGGCCGCCCTCCCCCGGCTTGGCCCCCTGCGCCATCTTGATCTGCAGGTCGTCGGCATTGACCAGGTACTCGCTGGTGACCCCGAACCGGCCGCTGGCCACCTGCTTGACCGCGGACCGGCGCAGGTCGCCGCTGGCGTCGGGGACGAAACGCTCCGGATCCTCGCCGCCTTCGCCGGTGTTGGACCTGCCGCCGAGCCGGTTCATCGCGATGGCCAGCGTCTGGTGCGCCTCGGCGGAGATGGAGCCGTAGGACATGGCGCCGGTGGCGAACCGGCGGACGATCGCGGCGGCCGGTTCCACCTCATCGATGGGCACCGGCTCGCGCGGGCCCGGCCCGTCCACCCCGGGCACGCGCAGCAGCCCGCGCAACGTCATCAGCCGGGCCGACTGGTCATCCACCAGCGCGGTGTACTCCTTGAAGATCTCGTAGCGGCGGGTCCGGGTGGCGTGCTGGAGCTTGAACACGGTCTCCGGGCTGAACAGGTGCGGCTCGCCGTCGCGCCGCCACTGGTACTCGCCACCGGTCTCCAGCGGCCGGTGGGCGGGCTGGCCGCCGCGCGGCGGGAACGCCCGCGCGTGCCGCTGGGCCACCTCGGCTGCCAGCACGTCAAAGCCGACCCCGCCCAGCCGGGAGGTGGTGCCGGCGAAGCAGGTGCTGATGACCTCCGGGCCGAGCCCGATCGCCTCGAAGATCTGGGCGCCGGTGTAGGAGGCGGCGGTGGACACGCCCATCTTCGACATGATCTTGAGCAGGCCCTTGCCCAGCGCCCTGATCAGGTTGGCCGCGGCCCTGGCCGCCGACAGGTTCGCCAGTTCCCCGCGCCGCACCATGTCCTGCACGGATTCCAGCGCGAGGTAGGGGTTGACCGCCGCGGCCCCGTAGCCGACCAGCAGCGCGATGTGATGGGCCTCGCGGGCGTCGGCGCACTCCACCACCAGTCCGGCCCGGGTACGGGTCCGCTCCCGGATCAGGTGGTGGTGGACCGCCCCGGTGAGCAGCAGCGACGGGATGGGTGCCAGCGCCGGATCCCAGCCGCCCGCAGAGCCGGCAGCCGCGCGGCCGGGAGCCGCGGGGCCGGGAGCCGCAGCCGGGCCGGTCTGGCCGCGGTCGGACAGCACGATGATCCGCGCCCCGGCGGCGATCGCGGCCGACACCTCGGCGCAGATCGCGGCCAGCCGCTCCCGCAGCGCCGGGCCGCCCCCGGCCACTGGGTACCGCCCGTCCACCACGTGCGCGGCGAACCCGGGCAGATCCCCGTCGTCGTTGATATGGATGATCTTGGCAAGATCGTTGTCGCTGATCACCGGGTACGGCAGCACGATCTGGCGGCACGAGGCCGGCCCCGGCTGCAGCACGTTCTGCTCCGGCCCGGTGGCCGACGACAGCGAGGTCACCAGCTCTTCCCGGATCGCGTCCAGCGGCGGGTTGGTGACCTGCGCGAACAGCTGGGTGAAATAGTCGAAGATCAGCCGCGGCCGGTCCGACAGCACCGCGACCGGGGTGTCCGTGCCCATCGACCCGACCGGCTCAGCGCCGGCCTCGGCCATCGGGGCCAGCAGCACCCGCAGTTCCTCCTGGGTGTACCCGGCCAGCCGGTGCATCGTGGCCAGTTCCTCCGCACCCGGCAGCGCGCGGTGCCGGTCCGGCAGGTCATCCAGGTGCATCAGGCCGGCATGCAGCCAGTCCTGGTAGGGGTGCTCGGCGGCCAGGGCCGCCTTCACATCGGCGTCCTCCAGCAGCCGCCGGCTGGCGGTGTCGGCCAGGAAGATCCGGCCCGGCTGCAGGCGGCCCTTGCGCACCACGCTGGCCGGGTCGATGTCCAGCACCCCCACCTCGCTGGCCAGGATGACCAGGCCGCCGTCGGTGACCCAGTACCGGCCGGGGCGCAGCCCGTTGCGGTCCAGCACCGCCCCGATCAGCGTGCCGTCGGTGAAGGCCACGCAGGCCGGGCCGTCCCACGGTTCCATCACCGTGGAGTGGAACTGGTAGAAGGCCCGGCGGGCGGGATCCATCTCCGCGTGGTTCTCCCACGGCTCGGGAATCATCATCAAGATGGCGTGCGGCAGGGACCGGCCGCCCAGGTGCAGCAGTTCCACGCACTCGTCGAAGCTGGCCGAGTCGCTGGCATCCTCGGTCAGGATGGGCAGCAGCCGCTCCAGGCCGCGCCCGTCCGCGGCGGCCGGGATCAGGCTGCTGGCCAGCATCGCCTCCCGGGCCCGCAGCCAGTTCCGGTTCCCGCGGACGGTGTTGATCTCGCCGTTGTGCGCGATGAACCGGTACGGGTGGGCCAGCGGCCAGGACGGGAACGTGTTGGTGGAGAAGCGGGAGTGGACCATGGCCAGGGCCGAGCCGTACGCCGGGTCGGACAGGTCGGGGAAGAACGGCTCCAGCTGGAGCGCGGTGAGCATCCCCTTGTAGACGATCGTCCGCGCGGACAGGCTCGCGAAGTACAGCCCGGCCTCGTGCTCCGCCCGCTTGCGCAGGCAGAACGCCCGCCGGTCGAGCGCGAGGCCACTCTCCGCGGCGGCTGGGCTGCCACCGGCGCCCACGCCGCCAGCGCCGCGACCGGCGCCAGCCGGCGCCACGAACAGCTGGGCCAGCCGCGGCAGCACCGCCAGCGCGCCCCGGCCGCAGTGCGCCGGGTCGTGCGGCACCTCCCGCCAGCCCAGGACCGCCAGCTCCTCCTCCGCGGCCAGCCGCGCCACGGTGGCCATCGCCTGGCCAGCCTCGGCCGCGGCGGACGGCAGGAAGGCGAGCCCGGCCGCGTAGTGGCCGGGCTCGGGCAGGCCGAAGCCGCAGGCGCGGCGGAAGAACGCGTCCGGGATCTGGGTCAGGATGCCGGCCCCGTCCCCGGTCCCCGGATCGCTCCCCTTGGCGCCCCGGTGGTCCAGGTTGCGCAGCACAGTCAGCGCCTGGGTGACGGTGCCGTGGCCGCGGCGCCCGGACAGGTCCGCGACGAAGCCGACGCCACAGGCGTCGTGCTCATACCGGCTGTCGTAAAGTCCCCGCTGTCCCGCTGCGGCGGCAGGCACCATGTACTCTCCCGTCGTCCCGTCCGAAGACGCGTGTGATCGTCAAGCGGTGGGACGACATTGGCCCTGCCGCGGGTGACACCTGAGTGCCGCCGCGGGCGGATGGAACTCCCGAGCTATGAGATTACCCGCTGACGCGTTACCGGTGCATTACTGCCCACCCGGCCAGGGTCCGCAAACTCCGGGCAGGCACGGGATCCGCCAGGTCAGCGGGCGCCCGCCGTCCGGGCCGGCCGCCGGACCCCGGCCGCCAGTTCGGCGGCCAGTCCGGACACCGCTCCCAGGCCGGCCGTCAGGTCGGGCGCGGCCAGCAGCCGCTGGACGAATGCGGAGCCGACGATGACGCCGTCGGCGAACGCGGCCACCTGTGCCGCTTGTGCCCCGTCCCGCACCCCCAGGCCGACCGCGACCGGCAGTGAGGTGGCCGCCCGTACCCGCGCCACCAGGCCGGCCGCGTCGCCGCTGACGGTGTCCCGGGCGCCGGTGATGCCCATCACCGAGGCGGCGTAGACGAACCCGGAGCACCGGCTGGTGATCAGCTCGATCCGCTCCGCCGGGGAACTGGGCGCGACCAGGAAGACCGGGTCGAGCCGGTGGGCGGCGGCCGCCGCCAGCCACGGGCCTGCCTCTTCCGGGGTCAGGTCGGGGGTGATCATGCCCGACCCGCCCGCCGCCGCCAGATCCCGGGCGAACGCCTCGGGCCCGTACTGCTCGACCGGGTTCCAGTAGGTCATCACCAGCGTGGGCACTCCCGCCGCGGCGAGCGCCTCGACCGTGTGCAGGGTGTCGGTCACGTGGGCACCGCCGGTCAGGGCGCGGTGCACGGCCTCCTGGATGACCGGGCCGTCGATGAGCGGGTCGGAGTAGGGCAGCCCGATCTCGACGATGTCGGCGCCGGCCGCGGCCATGGCCAGCGCAGCCTCGATCCCGCCGGCCACGGTGGGGAAGCCGGCGGGCAGGTAGCCGACCAGCGCGGCCCGGTCCTGCCCGGCGGCGCGGGTGAAGGCGTCGGTGATCGCGCTCATTGGCCCGGCTCCTCCCCGGCCAGGTGCCCCAGCCAGGCCGAGGCGGTGGACACGTCCTTGTCCCCGCGGCCGGACAGGTTCACCAGGACCACCGCCTGCGGGCCGAGTTCGCGGCCCAGTTGCAGCGCCCCGGCCAGCGCGTGAGAGGACTCCAGGGCCGGGATGATGCCCTCGGTCCGGCACAGCAGCGAGAACGCCGCCATCGCCTCGGCGTCGGTGACCGCCCGGTAGCTGGCCCGGCCGGTGTCCTTGAGCCAGGCGTGCTCCGGGCCCACGCCCGGGTAGTCCAGGCCGGCCGAGATGGAGTGGGTCGCCAGCGTCTGTCCCTCGGCATCCTGCAGCACGTAGGTGCGCATGCCGTGCAGCACCCCCGCCGACCCGGCGGCCAGGGTGGCGGCGTGGCGGCCGGTGCCGAGCCCGTCCCCGCCCGCCTCGCAGCCGACCAGGGCGACCTCGCGGTCGCCGATGAACTCGTGGAAAATCCCGATCGCGTTGGAGCCGCCGCCGACGCAGGCGACCACCGCGTCCGGCAGCCGCCCGATGGCCGCGAGCACCTGCTGCCGCGCCTCCACCCCGATCACCCGCTGGAAGTCCCTGACCATCATCGGGAACGGATGCGGGCCGCCCACCGAGCCAATGCAGTAGTGGGTGGTGGCGACCGTGGCAACCCAGTCCCGGAACGCCTCGTTCATGGCGTCCTTGAGGGTGCGGGTGCCGATGGTGACCGGGATGACCTCCGCGCCCAGCATGCGCATCCGGGCGACGTTCAGCGCCTGCCGGTGGGTGTCTTCCTCACCCATGTAGACCACGCAATCCAGGCCGAACAGCGCACAGGCGGTCGCGGTGGCGACCCCGTGCTGGCCGGCCCAGTCTCGGCGATCACCCGGGTCTTGCCCATCCGCCGGGCCAGCAGCACCTGCCCGAGCACGTTATTGATCTTGTGCGACCCGGTGTGCGCGAGATCCTCCCGCTTGAGCAGGACCGTGCAGCCGGCCTCGGCGGAGAACCGGTGGGCGGGCGAGAGCAGGGTCGGCCGGGCCGCGTAGTCACGCAGCAGGGTGCCGAGTTCGGCCTGGAAGCCGGGGTCGTCCCGGGCTGCCAGGTACTCGGTGGTCAGCTCGGCCAAGGCCGACATCAGTGCCTCGGGCGCGAACCGGCCGCCGTAGATCCCGAAGTGCCCGGCGGGGTCGGGCAGCACCGTCGGGGTGCCCGGGCCGGCCGCGGCCGGGACATCCAGGCTCATGGCCGGTCCCCGCGCAGCGCCGGGTGCGAGCCCGCGGTCACCAGGTCGGCCACGGCCGAGCGCGGGTCCTTGCCGGTGACCAGGCTCTCCCCGACCAGCACCGCGTCAGCCCCGGCGGCGGCATAGGCAAGCAGGTCGCGCGGGCCGCTGATGCCGGACTCGGCGATCTTGACCACCTCGGGTGGCATGAGCGGGGCAAGCCTGCCGAACACCCCCCGGTCGATCTGCAGGGTGGCCAGGTCCCGGGCGTTCACGCCGATCACTTTCGCACCTGCTGCCACCGCCCGCACCACCTCGCTGTCGGTATGCGCCTCCACCAGTGGCACGAGCCCGATCGACAGGGCCCGCTCCACCAGCGACACCAGCGCGTTCTGGTCCAGTGCCGCCACGATCAGCAGCACCATGTCGGCTCCGTAGGCCCGGGCCTCCCAGAGCTGGTAGGAGCCGAGCACGAAATCCTTGCGCAGCACCGGCACGGTGACCGCCTGCCGGACCGCGGCCAGGTCCGCCAGGCTGCCCTTGAACCACCGCGGCTCGGTGAGGACGCTGATGATGCTGGCCCCGCCGGCCTCGTAGTCCCGCGCCAGCGCGGCCGGGTCGGTGATCGGGGCCAGCGCTCCCTTGGCCGGGCTGGACCGCTTGACCTCGGCGATGACCGCCACATCCGGCCGCCGGAGCACGGCCATCACGTCGCGAGGCGCCGCCGCCCGCCGGGCCGCATCCTTGAGCTGCTCCAGCGGCGTGTGCTGCTGCCGGACAGCCAGGTCGGCACGGACCCCATCCAGGATCTCGTCGAGCAGGCTCACGCGGTTCCGCTATCCCCTCGGGTTGGATGCCTCTGCGCCCTGATGGTAGCGAGCCAGCCGCGATGGGCCGGCAGGCGGCTCCCGGATCGGGCGCCGGCTACCGGGCGATCTGGCCGCCGAGACCCGGTTCGGCCTGCTGGCCGGCCGGGCGGCGGGACAGCCGGACCGAGAAAGCCCCCGCGACCGCGGGATGGGCCAGGGCACCGGCGGTCAGGATGGCCAGCAGGGTGCCGCCCAGGTAGCGGGCGTAGAAGAAACGGGACAGCCCATAGCCGATGTAGGCCAGCTCGAAACCGGCCGCGACCAGCCAGGCCGTCCGGGTACCCGACCGGACCAGCAGGGCCAGCACGGTCAGGGCCATCACCAGGGCCAGCGTGATGATGATGGACGGCAGGTGCCGTCTGCTGAACGGCAGCCCGATCACGGCGGCGGCAACTGTCTGCGCCACCACCAGCCGGGTCACCAGCCGGACCAGCTCCCGGCGCGGGCCGCCCGGCCCGTCCGGTTCTGCCCTCACCACTCACCTCCGGGCTCCGCCTGCCGCCGGGCCGCCCGGCACCGCCGTTTCGTGCTCAACGGCTGCCGCGCCGCCCCGGCTGCTCGGTGGGGTCTACTCCCTTGCTCAGAGATTCCCACAGGGTGGCCGTATCCGCCACCGTGGCCTGTCTACCCGCGCCGGGCCGGTCGTAACGGCTGGACATGGCGGGCCAGCGCCCGCCCCGCCAGGCGATGGCGCAGGCAGCCGCGAGCACGGCCAGCGCCCCGGCCAGCGCCAGCCACCGCCACGGGAAGCTGGCCAGCACGATCTGGTGGGCGGCGGTGACCGCCGCCGTGCCCGCCGGGGCCGCCTGCCCCGGGCCAGCCCCGCCCGTCACCGAGCCCGCCTGGCTGGCCGCCGCCGGCTGGGCGGCCGCCAGCACGCTGGCCGCGCTCACCGGGAGGATCACCAGCACCGCGGTCGCCGCGGCGGCCACCACCAGCACCACCCCGACCAGCCGCCTGGCCAGGCCGCGGGTGGCGACGACAGCGACCAGCCCGGCCAGCGCCACCACCGCCAGCGCCGCTGCCAGCGGCACCAGGGCCTGCCCGGTCACCGGCAGCGAGCCACTCGGCAGCGGGGCTGGGGCGATGGTGCGGACGTGCGCCCATGCCTGCCGCAGGCAGCCGAGCGTGACCGCGGCCCCGGCCGCTATCACCGCAAGCGTGAGCACCAGTTCGCGGGCGGGCCGGGCGGCACGGGGCGGGGCGGGCACCGCTGCCACCGGGGCGCCGCCGGTCATGGCCCGGTCACTGGCAGCGGCCCGGCGTCGAAGCAGGTCCGGTCACCGGTGTGGCAGGCGCCACCGGCCTGGTCCACCTTGACCAGCACGGCATCCCCGTCGCAGTCGAGCGCCACCGAGACCACCCGCTGCACGTGACCGGAGGTCTCGCCCTTCACCCAGTACTCCTGCCTGCTGCGGGACCAGTAGGTGCAGCGGCCGGTGCTGAGCGTGCGGTGCAGCGCCTCGTCGTTCATCCAGCCGAGCATCAGCACCTCGCCGGTGTCGTACTGCTGGGCGATGGCCGCGACCAGCCCGGCGGGATCGCGCTTGAGCCGGGCGGCGATCCGCGGGTCGAGCCGGGATGGCCGCACCGCGCCGGTCACCGGGCACTCCTGGTCGGTCCCATGACCCCGATCCTATGAAGACCCGGTGACCTTCCGCAGTTGCTGGTCATGCCACTCACGCTGCCAGCCCGCCACCGCCCGCGGATCGGTGAACGGCTGGCCGGCCGCGAGCCGGTCCAGGTACCGGGTGTCCGCGTCCACCCGGCGGCGGAACCCGGCCGCGCCGGTGACATGGCCATGGCCGGGCACCAGCCAGCGCACCCCGGGGAGCTCCGCCAGCCGCCGCAGGCCGGCCCGGTAGTCCCCGAGCGGGTCGGCAGCGGCCGTGTCCAGCAACGGGATCTCGATGTCGGAGAGCATGTCCCCGGCTACCAGCACCCCCGGATCCGGGAGAAACACCGCGGCATGGCCCGGGGCGTGCCCGTCATGGGCGATGACCTGGGCGGCCGGGCCGGGCCAGGGGATGTGGGCGGCGTCGCCGGGCAGGGCCACCAGGTCGGCGAACAGCGCCAGATCGTGGCCGGGCGCGGCCTGCTCCACCGCAGCGATCATCTCCGCGCGCTGGCCGGTAGTGACCACCAGCGCGGCCGGGGCCGCGTACCTGGGGACCGCGCCCAGTTCCCGGCTCCACAGGACGTGATCCCAGTGCGGATGGGTGGCGAACCCGGCCCGTGGCCGCAGGCCCGCCCCGGCCAGTTCGGCGGCCAGCGCGGACAGGTCGGCCACCGTGACGGCCGGGTCGATGACCAGGCAGTCCCGGCCGGGGGCGGTGACCACGGTGGTGGTGGTCGTGTCGTAGTCGGCGGTGGCGACCAGCACGCCGGGTGCCACTTCGGTGAGATGCGGCATGCCGCCTGTCTAGCAGGCCGGGGGCCGGGGCGTACCATCGCTGGGTGAGCTTCGCCCGCGCCGAGCGCGCCGCCCTGTGCACGCTGCTGGACGAGACGGGCCCCGCGGCGCCCACCTTGTGCGCGGGCTGGCGGACCGCGGATCTGGCCGCCCATCTGGTGCTGCGGGAAAGCAAGCCGGTCGCGGCGGCAGGCGTGCTGGGCGGCCCGCTGGCCGGGCACACCGAGCGGACCCGGCAGGCGCTGCTGGCCCGGTACTCCTATCCGCAGCTGGTGGAGCACATCCGGACCGGGCCGCCGGCCAGATCGGTGTTCCGCCTGCCCGGCCTGGATGAACGGCTCAACGTCGTGGAGTACTTCGTCCACCACGAGGATGTCCGGCGGGCCGCGGACGGCTGGCAGCCACGTGACCTCGATCCCGGGCTGACCGAGGTGCTGTGGCAGCGGCTGCGCGGGGTCCGGCTGGTGTTCCGCAAGGCGCCGGTGGGCATCGAATTGGTGCGGGACGACCAGCCCGCGCGGCCCGGCCAGCCGGTCCGGATCACCGCGCATGCCCGGACGCCGGTGGTCACCGTCACCGGCGCACCGGCCGAGCTGACCATGTGGTCGATGGGCCGGGTCAGCGCCGCCCAGGTCCGCTTCGATGGCAGCGAGCCCGATCTGGCCAAGCTCGCGCAGGCCAGCTGGCGGATCTGAGTTGCAGCAGGTACTGGACGACCCGAACGGAGCGTGCCCGTGGACGTGCTCGGCATCGACATCGGCGGGTCCGGGATCAAGGCTGCCCCGGTAGATGTCACGGCCGGCACCCTGACCGCGGACCGGGTCAAGGTGGCCACTCCCCGGCCCGCGCAGCCACAGGCCATCGCGGACGCGGTGGCTGGCCTGGTGGCCGGTTTCGGCTGGACCGGCCAGGCCGGCATCACGTTCCCGGGGGTGGTGACCGGTGGGGTGGTGCACAGCGCGGCCAACCTCGATCCGGCCTGGCTGGGCCTGGACGCCGCGGCCCTGTTCGGCGGGATGACCGGGCTGCCGGTCGTGGTGCTGAACGACGCGGACGCGGCCGGCCTGGCCGAGATGAGGTTCGGGGCCGGCCGCGGCGAGCTGGGCACCGTGCTCATGCTGACCTTCGGCACCGGCATCGGCAGCGCACTGTTCACCCACGGCCAGCTGGTGCCCAACACCGAATTCGGCCATATCGAGATGCACGGCGAGGATGCCGAGAAGCGCGCCTCCGAGCACGCCCGGGAAGCGCACGACCTCAGCTGGGCCAAGTGGGCGGGCCGGGTCGGTGAGTACCTCCGGCACCTGGAGGCGCTGCTGTCACCCGACCTGTTCATCATCGGCGGCGGGATCAGCCGCCGCTCGGACAAGTTCGTCCCGCGGCTGACCGGGCTGCGGGCCCGGCTGGTGCCGGCGGCGCTGTTCAACGACGCGGGCATCGTCGGCGCCGCCATGGCTGCGGCTGCTGACCAGGCCCCGGCCGCTACCTGACCGGCTGCCCGGCGGCCCGCAGCGCGTCTTTCACCTGCCCGATCCGCAGCTCGCCGAAGTGGAACACGCTGGCGGCCAGCACCGCGTCCGCACCCGCCGCGATCGCGGGCGGGAAGTCGGCCGCCGCACCCGCCCCGCCGCTGGCGATCACCGGGACGGTCACCGCCGACCGCACCGCCCGGATCAGCTCCAGGTCGAAGCCGGCCTTGGTGCCATCGGCGTCCATCGAGTTGAGCAGGATCTCGCCCGCGCCCAGCCGCGCCGCCTCGGCTGACCACCAGACCGCGTCGATGCCGGTGCCGCGGCGCCCGCCGTGCGTGGTCACCTCGAAGCCGCTGGCCGGGCCGGCCGACCGGCGGGCGTCCACCGATACCACCACGCACTGGGCGCCGAACCGCCGCGCCGCCTGCGCCAGCAGATCCGGCTGGGCGATGGCCGCGGTGTTCAGCGAGACCTTGTCCGCGCCGGCCCGCAGCAGCCGGTCCATGTCCGCCACGCTGCGCACCCCGCCGCCGACCGTGAGCGGGATGAACACCTGCCCGGCGGTCTGGCTGACCACCTCGTACATGGTGTCCCGGCCGGCCGCCGACGCGGTCACATCCAGGAACACCAGCTCGTCGGCACCGTCCGCGTCGTAGGCGGCGGCCAGCTCGGCCGGGTCGCCCGCGTCCCGCAGGCCAGTGAAGTTGACCCCCTTGACCACCCGCCCGGCGGCCACATCCAGGCAGGGAATCACCCGCACCGCGAGCGTCACCGGCCGGCCCCGGGAAGGTAGGCGTCCGCCTCCACCTCGACCAGCATCCGGCCGTCGATCAGCGCCGCCACCTCCACCATGGTGGACGCGGGCCGGATCTCCGCGAAGGCGGCGCCGTGCGCCTGCGCGTACTGGCGCCAGTGGGCGATGTCGGTGACGAACATCCGGGTCCTGACCACATCCGCCAGGCTGGCGCCGAGCCGCTCCAGCGCGGCCGCCACGTTGGCGATCGCCTGCGCGGTCTGCGCGGCCGGGTCGCCCTCGTGCACCACCTCGCCGTCCACCACCGATGTGCAGCCGGCCACGAACACGAAGTCCCCGGCCGCGACCGCCCGGCTGTAGCCGGCCACCGGTTCCCACGGGGCGCCGGAGGATATCCGCCGGGTCACGCGGCCACCGCCGCCAGTGCCTGCTGCAGCGTGAACTCCCCGGCGTACAGCGCCTTGCCCACGATCGCGCCTTCCACGCCGAGCGGGGCCAGCGCCGCGATCTGGGCCAGGTCGGCCAGGCTGGCCACCCCGCCGCTGGCGATCACCGGCCGGCCGGTACGCGCACACACGTGGCGCAGCAGGTCCAGATTCGGGCCGGTCAGCGTGCCGTCCCGGGTCACGTCGGTGACCACAAACCGGGCACAGCCGTCGGCGTCGAGCCGCGCCAGCGTCTCGTCGAGTTCCCCGCCCTCCCGGGTCCAGCCCCGCGCGGCCAGCCGGCTTCCCCGCACGTCGAGCCCGACCGCGATCTTGCCGCCGTGCCTGGCGATGACGTCGCGCAGCCAGTCCGGCCGCTCCAGCGCCGCGGTCCCGATGTTGACCCGTTCGCAGCCGGTGGCCAGGGCAGCGGCCAGCGACGCGTCGTCGCGGATACCGCCGGACAGCTCAACCGCCACGTCCAGCCGGCCGACCAGGCCGGCCAGCAGTTCCGCGTTCGAGCCCCGGCCGAACGCGGCGTCGAGATCGACCAGGTGGATCCACTCCGCCCCGGCCGCCTGCCAGGCCAGCGCGGCCTGCAGCGGGTCGCCGTAGCTGGTCTCGGTGCCGGCCGCCCCCCGCACCAGCCGGACCGCCTGCCCGCCGGACACGTCGACGGCGGGCAGCAGGGTAAGTGTCATCGGATGGTCTCCAGCCAGTTGGACAGCAGCGCGGCACCCGCGTCGCCGGACTTCTCGGGGTGGAACTGGGTCGCGCACAGCGGGCCGTTCTCGACCGCGGCGATGAACCGCTCGCCATGGCAGGCCCAGCTGACCAGCGGCGGCGCCAGCCGGCCCGGCGGGGGCGGGAACGGCAGCACGCGGGCGGCGTAGGAGTGGACGAAATAGAACCGCTGCCCCGCCAGCCCGGCCAGCAGCGCCGAGCCGGCCGCCACCTCGACCGTGTTCCAGCCCATGTGCGGCAGCACCGGCGCGGTCAGCCGGTCCACCGTGCCCGGCCACTGCCCGCAGCCGGGGGTGCGGACGCCATGCTCGACCCCCTCGGCGAACATCACCTGCATGCCGACGCAGATGCCAAGCACCGGCCGCGACCCGGCCAGCCGCCGGTCGATCACCTGGTCGCCGTGGACCGCCAGCAGCCCGGCCATGCAGGCGGCGAACGCGCCCACCCCGGGCACCACCAGCCCATCGGCGGCCAGCGCGGCAGCGGCATCTGCGGTCACCCGCACCTCCGCGCCGGCCCGGGCGAGGGCCCGCTGAGCCGAACGGAGGTTCCCGGAGCCGTAGTCCAGCACCACGACCCGTGGCTTCACAGGACACCTTTGGTGCTGGGCACACCGGGCGAGCGCGGGTCCGGGGCCACCGCCGCCCGCAGCGCCCGGGCCACCGCTTTGAACTGGGCCTCGACGATGTGGTGCGGATTGCGGCCGGTGACGCTCAGATGCAGGCAGATGCCGGCGGTGGCGGTCAGCGACTCGAAGAAGTGCCGGGTCAGGGTGGTGTCGTAGCTGCCGATCAGCGGGGCCATCCCGGCCGGCTCGGAGTGGACCAGGTACGGCCGGCCGGAGATGTCCACCGCCGCCCGGGCCAGCGTCTCGTCCAGCGGCACGACCGCGTCGCCGAACCGGCTGAGGCCGGATTTGTCCCCCAGCGCGGCCCGCAGGGCCTGGCCGAGCGTAAGCGCGGTGTCCTCGACCGTGTGATGGGCATCGACCTCGATGTCGCCCTCCGCCTGGACGGTCAGGTCGACCAGGCCGTGCTTGGCCAGCTGGGCCAGCATGTGGTCGAAGAACGGGACACCGGTGCTCACCCGGGCGGTGCCGGTGCCGTCCAGGTCAAGCTCGACCAGCACCGAGGTCTCGCCAGTGACCCGCTGCTGGCGCGCGGTCCGGCTCATCGGGCCGCCCCTTCCCGGGCGGCGGCCAGCACTGCCTGCAGCGCGGCCCGGAACGCGGCCATCTCGGCCGGGGTGCCGATGCTCACCCGCAGCCACCCCGGCGGCCCGGTCTCCCGGATCAGCACGCCGCGGGCCAGCAGCGCCTGCCAGATCTGGTGGGCATCGCCGAACTCACCGAACAGGATGAAGTTCGCATCCGAGCTGGCCACGGTCAGCCCCTGGGCGCGCAGCCAGGCCACGGCCTCGTCCCGCTGCCCGCGCAGGGTGGCGACGGTGGCCAGCGGCTCGGCGGCGTGGGCCAGCGCCGCCCTGGCCACCGCCTGGGTGATGGCGGACAGGTGGTAGGGCAGCCGGACCAGCAGCAGCGCCTCGATCACCGCCGGGTCCGCGGCCAGGTAGCCGACCCGGGCGCCAGCCAGCGCGAAAGCCTTGGACATGGTACGGGTGACCACCAGCGCCGGGTAGCGAGGCAGCAGGGCCAGCGCGGTGGCGCCGGGGTCGCGGGCGAACTCGGCGTACGCCTCGTCCACCACCACCAGGCCGGGTGCGGCCGCGCAGACCGCTTCGATCGCGGCCAGCGGCAGTGCGGTGCCGGTCGGGTTGTTCGGCGAGGTGAGGAACACCAGGTCCGGCCGCTGGTCGCGGATCATCGAGACCGCCCGGTCCGGGTCGAGACCGAAGTCGCGGTCACGGGCCCCGCTGATCCACCGGGTGGCGGTGGCCTGGCAGATCAGCGGGTGCATGGAGTAGGACGGCTCGAACCCGAGCGCGGCCCGGCCAGGGCCGCCGAACGCCTGCAGCAGCTGCTGGATGATCTCGTTGGAGCCGTTGGCCGCCCAGAGCTGGCGCCCGCTGAGGCCGTGGCCGAGATAGCTGGCCAGGTCCGCGCGGAGCGCGACGGCGTCCCGGTCCGGGTAGCGGTTCAGGGTCGCCGCCACGCCGCCGACCGCCGCGGTGATGGCCGCGGCCAGCCGGGGCGACGGTGGATAGGGGTTCTCGTTCGTGTTGAGCCTGGTCGCCACGTCCAGCTGTGGTGCCCCATAGGGTTCCCGCCCGGCCAGGTCGGGGCGGATAGGCAGCCAGGCCGGCAGCGTCACGCCGGCACCGCCGGGGTCGCGGCGGGCACCCGGATGCGGACGGCCGCCACGTGGGCGGCCAGTTCCTCGGCCCCGCCGAGGGCGTCGATGTGCGGCGCCGCCCGCGCCAGCGCGGGCTGATCGCATTCCACCACGTGGATGCCGCGCAGGAAGGACAGCACCGACAGCCCGCCGGTGTGCCGGGCGGTGCCCCCGGTCGGCAGCACATGGTTCGACCCGGCCAGGTAGTCGCCCAGGGCGACCGGCGCGTACCGGCCGACGAAGACGGCACCCGCATTGCGCACCCGGGCCGCCAGCGCATGGGCACCGCTGGCCTGGATCTCCAGGTGCTCGGGCGCCCAGGCGTCCGCCACGGCCAGCGCGGCGTCCACGTCGTCCACCAGGACACAGGCCGCCTGGCCGGCCAGCGCCTGGCCGACCCGCTGGCGGTGCCGGGTGGCGGCCAGCTGTGGCCCGAGTGCCTGGTCGGTGCGGTCGGCGAGAGCTGGGTCGGTGGTGATCAGCAGGCAGGCGGCCAGCGGGTCGTGCTCGGCCTGGGCGATCAGGTCGGCGGCGACGAACTCCGGGTCGGCGGTGTGGTCGGCGATGACGGCGACCTCGGTCGGGCCGGCCTCGGCATCGGTACCGACCGTCCCCAGCAGCACCCGCTTGGCGGCGGCCACGTAGACATTGCCCGGGCCGGTGATCACGTCCACCGGGGCGCACTCGGCGGTGCCGTAGCCGAACATGGCGATCGCCTGCGCGCCCCCGGCCGCGTGCACCTCGCTGATCCCGAGCAGTGCGCAGGCGGCGAGCACCGCCTGGGCCGGCAGGCCACCGCAGCCGGGCTGCGGCGGCGATGCCACCGCGATCTGCGGCACCCCGGCCACCTGGGCCGGGATGACGTTCATCAGCACCGAGGACGGATAGACCACCAGCCCACCGGGGACGTAGACACCGGCCCGGCCGACCGGCACATAGCGTTCGGTGACCGTGGCGCCCGCATCCACCTGGGTGACATGGCTGGCCGGGCGCTGGGCCTCGTGCACCAGCCGGGCCCGCCGGATGGCCTCGGCCAGCGCGGCCCGGACCGCCGGATCCAGCGTGGCCAGGGCGTCCGCCAGGGCCGGTGCCGGGACGACCGTGGTGGGCAGGTTGACGCCGTCGAAGCGGGCGGTGTACTCGCGCACCGCGGCCGCCCCGCGGCGGCGGACATCGTCGCAGATGGGGCGGACCTGCGCGACCGCGGCCTCGGTGTCCAGCCCGGCCCGGGGCAGCACCCCGGCCAGTTGCTGCCTGGTCAGGGCGGCGGCCGGCTGCCCCCGAAGATCGATTCTGGCAAGCACCTGCCCAGTCTATGGAGCGCCCGGCCGGCCCCGGCGCCCATCGGCAGCCAGCGCCGTCAGCCCGCCGGCGATCAGGCCGGCCGCCAGCGGCCAGAACGCGAGCACGCTGCTGGCCCCCAGGGTCAGCGTGTCCCGCAGCCGGGCGCCTGCGGGCAGGGTGGCCAGCAGGTGGTGGAAACTGGCCAGCCCGGACCTTTCCCCCACCCACCGGGCGAGGTAGGCGGCGGCGATGGCGCCGGCCAGCACGCCGGCCATGGCCAGCGGCCCGTGCCGGCGCACTGCCAGCAGGTAGCCGAGCGCCCCGGAAATCACCCCGCCGGCCACCGTCAGCAGGCAGAACACCGCGTCAGCCGCGATGAAGGCCCTGGTCTCGACCTGGACCAGGGCGGCCGCCCCCGGGCTGACCATGACCAGCGAGGCGCGGGGCGCCAGCACCGACCAGGCATAGCCGGCCAGCAGGCCAAGCAACGCGGTCCCGCCGGTCACGGCCAGGGCCGAGGCGATCGCGGCGGGCCCGAGGTCGAGCGCCCGCAGCCCGGCGGCAGCGGGCCGCATGGCTTCGGGTGGCTCGGGCAGCACAGTCATGGTGGGGAGCAGCGTACGCGACCGTCCGTGGCCGTTCGCAGCCTTGCTACGGTGGGTCATGCTCTGGCGACCACCGAATCGGTGAGAGGACCCAGATGATCGAGGTACGCGACCTCACCAAGCGTTTCGGGGATAAGACCGCGGTTGACCATCTGACCTTCGATGTTGCCCCGGGCCGGGTGACCGGCTTCCTCGGGCCGAATGGGGCGGGGAAGTCCACCACCATGCGGCTGATCCTCGGCCTGGACCGGCCCCAGTCGGGAACCGCGATGATCGACGGGCTGCGGTACGACCGGCTGGCCAGGCCGCTGACCACGGTCGGGGCGCTGCTGGAGGCCAAGGCGATGCATCCCGGCCGCAGCGCCTACAGCCATCTGCTGTTCCTGGCCACCTCCCAGGGCTTGCCCAGCCGCCGGGTGGACGAGGTGCTGTCGCTGGTCGGGCTGAGCCCGGTGGCGCGTAAGCGGACCCGCACCTATTCGCTGGGCATGAGCCAGCGGGTCGGCATCGCGGCGGCGATGCTCGGCAACCCGCGGGTGCTGCTGCTGGACGAGCCGGTCAACGGGCTCGACCCGGAGGGCATCCTGTGGATCAGGAACCTGATGAAGGATCTGGCCGGGCAGGGGCGCACCATATTCGTGTCCAGCCATCTGATGAACGAGATGGCGGTCACCGCCGACCACCTGATCGTGATCGGCAGGGGCAAGCTGATCGCCGACTGCCCCACCCAGGAGTTCATCGAGCGCAGTTCCGAGCGATCGGTGCTGGTGCGCTCGCCGCAAGGCGCGGCGCTCACCGATCTGCTGGCCGCCGAGGGCGGCAAGGTGACCACCCGGCCGGGCAACGGCGGCCAGCCGGACGCGCTCACCGTCACCGGTCTGGAAGCCCCCCGGATCGGCGAGATCGCCGCCGCCGGGGGCATCGTCCTGCATGAGCTGACCCCGCAGCTCGCCTCGCTGGAGGAGGCGTTCATGGAACTCACCGCGGGCAGTGTGGAGTACGCCGTGCCCGGTCATCTGGACGGCCCGGCCACCGTGTCCGCGCCGGTGGCGGACGGCAGCGAGGGGAGCAACCCGTGACCGCCACCAGCCCGGCTACCAGGCCGGCTCCCGGCCCGGGCACGCCCGCGCCCGGGCACCGGGTGGGGTTCGGCCACCTGCTGCTCACCGAGTGGATCAAGATCCGATCGGTCCGCTCCACGGTCTGGACGCTGATCCTGCTGTTCGTGCTGACAGTCGGCTTCACCGCGCTGCTCTCACTGGCCATCTCGGCGAGCTGGGGACAGGCCCGGCCGGCCACGCATGCGGCGGTGATAGCCGACCCGGTAGGCACCATTCTGGGCACCGGCCTGGAATTCGGGCAGCTCGCCGTCTGCGTGCTCGGCGTGCTGGTCATCTCCAGCGAGTACGCCGCCGGCACGATCCGGGTGTCGCTGCTGGCCGTGCCCCGGCGGTGGCCGATGCTGGCGGCCAAGGCGCTGGTGTTCGCGGTCATTGTGTTCGTGGTCGGGGAGGTCGCCGCATTCGGCTCGTTCTTCGCCGGCTCGGCCATCCTGCACTCGCACGCGCCGGTCTCGATCAGCGATCCGGGAGTGGCCCGTGCCATCGTCGGCGCCGGGCTCTACCTGACCGTGCTCGGCTGGTTCGCGATGGCGATCGGCGCCCTGCTGCGGCATACAGCCGGCGCTATCACCACTGTGATCGGGGTGGTGTTCGTGCTGCCGATCATCGCCGCCTTCCTGCCCGCCAGCTGGGGCCAGCACATCCACGACTACCTGCCTTCGGTGTCCGGCAGCATGATCGCCCAGGCGCACCAGGGAGCGAACCAGGTGCTGTCGCCGTGGCAGGGCTTCGGCGTCTTCTGCGTCTGGACCGCTCTGCTACTGGCTGTCGCGTTCGCCCTGCTCCAGCGCCGCGACGCCTGAGCCTGCGCTGGCTAGCCGACGCAGGCGGGGCCGAGCAATTGCTTGAGATCGGCCAGCAGGCTGGGTGAAGGGGTCACCCGCAGCTTGTCATCCAGCTTGACCACGGTCGTACGGCGCCCGTTCCACAGCCGCAGATGCACCTCGGCCAGCCCCGGATGGCTGCGCAGCACCTCGTGCAGCCGGTCCACCACCGGGGCGACGCACCGCTGCACCGGCAGCGAGACCACGAAAGGGCCGCTCTGGCCGGAGGACAGAATCCGGCGCGGTCACCTCCCTGGCGACCAGCTTGGGCGACTCGTCCCGGCGGTCGAGGCGGCCCTTCACGATCACGATCGCGTCGTCGGCCAGCAGCGGCGCACACTCGGCGTAGGTGTGCGGGAAGAACATCACCTCGATCGCGCCTTCCAGATCCTCCAGCGTCGCCGCCGCCCACGGCAGGCCCTGCCGGGTGACCTTGCGCTGCACCCCGGACAGGATGCCGCCCACGGTGACCTGCTGGCCATCGGTGCGGTCCGCCCGGGCACCCCGTTCGGTATCGCCGTCGGCCGAGTCGATCAACTGGGCGACCGAGCAGTCGGTGGCGGCGGACAGGATCCGCTCCACCCCGAGCAGCGGATGGTCGGACACATACAGGCCCAGCATCTCCCGCTCGAAGGCGAGCAGCATCGGCTTGTCCCAGTCGCCGTCCGGCACGCCGATCTCGAACGAGGCCTCGGCCGCGGCATCCCCGCCGAACAGCGAGTCCTGGCCCATGGCCTCGTTCCGCTTCACGTCGATCACCGAGTCGATCGCCTGCTCGTGGATGAGCAGCAGGCCCTTGCGCGGGTGGCCAAGCGAGTCGAACGCGCCCGCCTTGACCAGCGACTCGATGACCCGCTTGTTGCAGACGTTGACCGGGACCTTGCGCAGGAAGTCGCTGAAACTGGCGAACGTGCCCTTGGCGGTGCGGGCGGCGATGATGGCGTCCACCACCGCGGTGCCGACGTTGCGGACCGCGGCGAGGCCGAACCTGATGTCGCCGCCCACCGGGGTGAAGATCGCGGTGGAGGCGTTCACGTCCGGCGGCAGGACGGTGATCCCCATCCGGCGGCACTCGTTCAGGTAGACGGCGCTCTTGTCCTTGTCGCCGGCGACCGAGGTGAGCAGTGCCGCCATGTACTCGGCCGGGTAGTTCGCCTTGAGGAAGGCGGTCCAGTAGCCGATCATCGCGTAGCAGGCCGCATGCGCCCGGTTGAACGCGTAGTCGGAGAAGGGGACCAGGACGTCCCAGATGGCCCGGATGGCCGTGTCGGGGTAGCCGTTCGCCCGCATCCCGGCGGCGAACGGCTCGAACTCGGCGTCGAGGACTTCCTTCTTTTTCTTCCCCATCGCCTTGCGGAGCAGGTCGGCCTTGCCGGGGCTGTAGCCGGCCAGCCGCTGCGCGGCCGCTATGACCTGCTCCTGGTAGACGATCAGGCCATAGGTGTCGCCCAGGATGTCGGCCAGTGGCTCGGCCAGATCCGGGTGGATGGGCACGACCGGCCTGCGGCCCGCCTTGCGGTCGGCGTACTCGTTGTGCGCGTTGGCGCCCATCGGGCCGGGCCGGTACAGCGCGTTGACCGCGACGATGTCCTCGAACCGGTCCGCCCGCATCGAGCGCAGCAGCGCCCGCATCGGCCCGCCGTCGAGCTGGAATACTCCGAGCGTGTCGCCCCGGGCCAGCATGTCGTAGGTGGGCTTGTCGTCCAGCGGCAGGCTTTCCAGCACGATCTGGCGCCCCCGGTTGGCCTGGATCCCGGCCAGGGCGTCCTCCAGCACCGTCAGGTTGCGCAGCCCGAGGAAGTCCATCTTGAGCAGGCCGAGGTCCTCGCACGCCGGGTAGTCGAACTGGGTGATGACCGCGCCGTCGGCCTGGCGCTGCCAGATCGGGATGTGCTCGATCAGCGGCTCGCTGCTCATGATCACCCCGGCCGCGTGCACCCCCGCCTGCCGGATCAGGCCCTCCAGCCCGCGGGCGGTGTCGATCACCTGCCGGACCTCGGCTTCCGCCTCGTACAGCCCCCGGACCTCGCCCGCCTCGCCGTGCCGGGGATGCGACTCGTCGAAGATCCCGGCCAGCGGGATGTCCTTGCCCATCACCGGGGGCGGGAGGGCCTTGGTGATCCGGTCGCCGAGCGCGTACGGGAAACCGAGCACCCGGGCCGCGTCCTTGACCGCCGCCTTGGCCTTGATGGTGCCGTAGGTGATGATCTGCGCCACCCGGTCGTCCCCGTACTTCTCGGTGACATAGCGGATGACGTCGCCGCGCCGGCGCTCGTCGAAGTCGATGTCGATGTCGGGCATCGACACACGCTCGGGGTTGAGGAAGCGCTCGAACACCAGCCCATGCACGATCGGGTCGAGATCGGTGATGCCGAGGGCGTAAGAGACCAGGCTGCCGGCGGCCGAGCCGCGGCCGGGGCCGACCCGGATCCCGTTCCGCTTGGCCCACATGATGAAGTCGGCGACCACCAGGAAGTACGAGCAGAAGCCCATCTCGGAGATGATGCCCATCTCGAATTCGGCCCGCTGCCGGCGGCGGTCGTCGTAACCATCCGGGTAACGGCGGTCCATTCCCTGCCAGACCTGCTCGCGGAAGCAGCCCTCCTCGGTCTGCCCAGCCGGCACCGGGAACCGCGGCATCAGGCTGGCCTTAGTGAAACCGACGTTGACCCGCTCGGCGATGGCCAATGTGGCGTCGCAGCCGGCCTGCCAGTCGGCGTCGTCCCGGATGGCCCGCATCTCCTGCGGGCTCTTCAGGTAGTAGCCGCTGCCCTCGAGCCGGAACCGGTCCGGGTCGGCCAGGTTGGTCCCGGTCTGCACGCACAGCAGCACCTCGTGCGCTGTGGCGTCGTCCGGTGCGGTGTAGTGCGAGTCGTTGGTGACCACGAACGGCAGCGACAGTTCGGTGGCGATCCGGCGCAGGCCCTGGCGCACCCGCTGCTCGATGGCCAGCCCGTGATCCATGATCTCGACGAAGAAGTTGTCCGGCCCGAAGATGTCGCGGTAGGCGGCGGCCGCGGCCAGCGCCTCGCGCTCCTGCCCGAGCCGGAGCCGGGTCTGCACCTCACCGCTCGGGCAGCCGGTGGTGGCGATGATCCCCCGGGCGTGGGCGGCGAGCAGTTCGCGGTCCATCCGCGGGTTGCGGAAATACCCCTCCAGCGAGGACAGCGAGGACAGCCTGAACAGGTTGTGCATGCCCTCGGTGGTCTCGGCGAGCAAAGTCATGTGCGTGTAGGCGCCGGCGCCGGAGACGTCGTCGTTCCGCTGCGCCGGGGTGCCCCACCGGACCGGCTGCCGGTGCCGCCGGTGCTCGGGGGCCAGGTAGGCCTCAATGCCGATGACCGGCTTGATGCCGGCCGCGGTCGCCTTGGACCAGAAGTCGTACGCGCCGTAGAGGTTGCCGTGGTCGGTCATCGCGACCGCGGTCATGCCTGCCTGCTGGCACTGCGCGAACAGATCCTTGAGCCGGGCGGCACCATCCAGCATGGAGTACTCGGTGTGCACGTGGAGATGCACGAACGAGTCCTGGCTGACCGGTCCCGCCGCCGTCACGAGCAACCTCCTTCGGGCAGGCGCCAGCACGGCGCGGTCGGACCAGGACCGGGGGAAGCGGCTGGTGCGCGGCGTTCGGGCCAGCCTGGATGGCTGCGGCCGCAGGCGGTGCACCAGCCCGGCTCACTGAGCCTACCCAGGGCCGCAGCCGGGGGCGACCCGGCGCGCCGGACGAGCGATGGGCACCGGATATCGCGGGCCGTCCGGTCAGGATTCGGCGCGCAGGATGGCCAGGGCGCGGGCCAGATCGGGCGGATAGTCGCTGGTGAACTCGACCGGGTGGCCGTCGGCGGGATGAGCGAAACCCAGCCGGACCGCATGCAGCCACTGCCGGTCCAGCCCCAGCCGCGCGGCCAGCACCGGGTCAGCGCCGTAGAGGCGGTCGCCGACGCACGGATGCCGCAGCGCCGCCATGTGCACCCGGATCTGATGGGTACGGCCCGTCTCCAGGGTGACCTCGGTCAGGCTGGCGGCGCGGAATGCCTCCAGGGTGTCGTAGTGGGTGACACTCGGGCGGCCACCGGCCACCACCGCGAACCGGCCGTCGCCGGACGGGTGCCGTCCGATCGGCGCGTCGATGGTACCCCGCAGCGGATCGGGGTGGCCCTGCACCAGGGCGTGGTAGCGCTTGTCCACGGCACGTTCACGGAAGGCGCGCTTCAGCGCGGAGTAGGCCCGGTCGCTGCGGGCGACCACCATCAGCCCGGTGGTGTTCGCGTCCAGCCGGTGGACGATGCCCTGGCGCTCGGCCGCACCACTGGTGGCCACGGTGTACCCGGCGGCGAGCAGCCCGGCCAGCACGGTCGGTCCGGTCCAGCCCGGTGTCGGGTGGGCCGCCACCCCCGCGGGCTTGTCCACCACCACGATGTCGGCGTCGTCGTAGACAACCGCCAGCCCGGCCACCGGCTGCGGGGCGGGGGCGGCGGCGGGCGGCGGCGGCAGCGTGACATCGAGCCACTCCCCGGCCGGGAGGCGGTCCGACTTGCTGGCCGGCCGCCCGGCGACCAGCACCTGCCCGGTGGCGATGAGGTCCGCCGCGGCGGCCCGGGACAGGCCGAACATCCGGGCCAGCGCGGCGTCCAGGCGTTCGCCGGCCAGGCCCTCGGGGACCATCAGACGGCGCTGATCCCCGCCGGTCACGCCCTGCTGTCCGCCGCCGGTCACGCCCTGCTGTCCCCCGCGGCGCCGCCCCGCCCGCCGGCCGCGGGGCCGCCGGGGCCACCCGGACCGGGCAGCCCGGCCGGCCCGGCTGAGCCATCCGTGGTGTGCTGGCCGTCCCTGGTGCCATCGAGCCGGTAGCCGCGGGCCGCCAGCAGGACGGCCAGCACACCACCGCAGACGATCGCCGAGTCGGCCACGTTGAACACCGGCCAGTGCGGCAGCTGGATCCAGTCCACCACGTCGCCCCGGAACACCCCGGGTGAGCGCAGCAGCCGGTCGGTCAGGTTGCCGGTCGCCCCGCCCAGCAGCAGGCCAAGGGTGACGGCCCAGGGCACGCTGCGCAGCCGGCGCGACGTGCGCAGGATGAAGAAGACCACGCCAAGCGCGATCAGGGTGAAGACGATGGTCAGCGAGGTGCCGATGCTGAACGCCGCACCACTGTTCCGGAGCAGGTCCAGGGTCAGCAGGCCACCCAGCAGCCGGACCTGGCGGTCGGACAGCGTGGCCACCACGATGATCTTGGAAATCACGTCGGCCAGGTATACCCCGGCCGCCACCAGGAGCAGCAGGCCCACCCGGCGCCGGCGCGGCTGGCCGGCCTCCCCCGGCTGGCCTGTCTCCGCCGGCGGCCCGGTCAGCGCCGTTCCTCGCGCTGCTTGCATGCCACGCACAGGGTCGCCCGGGGAAACGCCTTCAGCCGGGCCTTGCCGATCGGCTTTCCGCACGACTCGCACAGCCCGTAAGTCCCGTCGTCCATCCTGGCCAGCGCCCGCTCGGTCAGGTCCAGCAGATCCCGGGCATTCTGGGTAAGGGCAAGGTCATATTCGCGCTGAAAAGTCTTCGCGCCGGTGTCCGCCGGGTCGTCGCCCGCGCTCCCGACCGCATCGCCCAGCCGTTCCGCGATCTCGGACTCGGCCTGGTCGATATCGGTGCGCAGCCCGGCCAGTTCGGCCTGCAGTTCGGCCCGCACTTTGTCCTGCTCGGCCGCGGTCCAGGGCTTCTCCCCTGGGCGCACGGGAAAAGCGGCAGCGCCAGCACGTTTCGCTGTGGCCATCTTCTGCCTCCCTCCACCCCACGGCAGTGTGCCCCCGCTGAGCCGATCTTGGATGAGGGCGGTCACCGGAGGATAATTCGCCGCGGCGCGGCTCCGCAAACGCATGCCCGCGCACCGGCTGCGAGCAGCAGGGCGGCCGTTAACCCATTCGGCCCGGCGGACGCTCATCGGCTATCGTGGGGTACCTGCACAGGCGTCGATGGGGACAGCTGCCGCTGACCACCGCCCGTAGCGACCCGGGGACGGTGTGAGCCCGGGGGCGGCCCGGCGGACCAGATCACCCCGGAGCCGCCGGAAGAACGCCGCCACCCACCCCCCAGGCCGACCCGCCCGGGGCCGGGCGTGGTCAGTAGACCCGGCCGCAGGACCTAAAGAGAGTGGGCCGCGCCCGCAGGCGGGCACGGCCAAGGAGGGTGGTACCGCGGAGCCGCCGCCGGCTGGCTTCGTCCCTCCAGCGATGATGCGTGCGCGTGCCGCCAGCGGCCCGCGACGATCCGCAGGAGGCCTGCCCGATCATGTCAGTTCCCGACGCCAGGCATTATTTCCCTGCCCTGCCAGCGGCGATCGACCTGGCCGCGATGGAGCACGAGATGCTCCGGCGGTGGCAGGACGGGCAGGTGTTCGAGCGCTCACTGGAGCGGACGGCCGACGGTCAGCCCTGGACCTTCTACGAGGGGCCGCCCACCGCCAACGGCATGCCCGGGGTGCATCACATCGAGGCCAGGGTCTTCAAGGACCTCTTTCCCCGGTTCAAGACCATGCAGGGCTTTCATGTGCCCCGGCAGGGCGGCTGGGATTGCCACGGCCTGCCGGTCGAGGTGGCGGTCGAGAAGGAACTCGGGCTGTCCGGCAAGAAGGACATCGAGGCCTACGGCGTCGCCGCCTTCAACCAGCGCTGCCGCGAATCGGTGCTCCGGCATGTGGACGCGTTCGCCGAGCTCACCGAGCGGCTCGGCTACTGGGTGGACCTGGAGCGCGCGTACCGGACCATGGACGCCACCTACATCGAATCGGTCTGGTGGTCGCTGCAGGTCATCTTCGACAAGGGCCTGCTGGTGCGGGACTACCGGATCAGCCCGTACTGCCCGCGCTGCGAGACGCCGCTGTCCGACCACGAGATGGGCCAGCCGGACGTCTACGAGATGGTCACCGACCCCTCGGTGACGGTGCGGTTCCCGCTGGTGTCGGTGCCGGAAGGGGCCGACCCGCGGCTGGCGGGCGCCGACCTGCTGGTGTGGACGACGACGCCGTGGACGCTGGTGTCGAACACCGCGGTCGGCGTTCACCCGGACGAGACCTACGTGATCGCCCGCAAGGGCGGCGACGGGGACCGGGTGGTGGTCGCCGAGGCGCTGCTGCCCCAGGTGCTCGGCGAAGGCTGGCACGTGGTGGCCAGGGTGCGGGGGGCCGACCTGGCAGGTGCCCGCTACCAGCCGCCGTTCAGCCTGGTCAACATCCCGGGTGCGCACGTGGTGGTGACCGGGACGTTCGTGACCACCGAGGACGGTACCGGGCTGGTGCACATGGCCCCGGCCTTCGGCGCCGACGACATGGCGGCGGTCCGGGCGCACGGGCTGCCCGTGGTCAACCCCATCGGGCTGGACGGGCGGTTCGAGCCGTCGGTGCCGATGGTCGGCGGCATGTTCTTCAAGGATGCCGACGCCCCGCTGACCCACGACCTGGCCGAGCGCGGGCTGCTGTTCCGGTCCGAGCTGGCCGACCACAGCTACCCGCACTGCTGGCGCTGCCACACGCCGCTGCTCTACTACGCCCTCCCCTCCTGGTACATCCGCACCACCGCGGTCAAGGACCAGCTGCTGGCCGAGAACGAGCGGACGAACTGGCAGCCGCCGGGGATCAAGCACGGCCGGTACGGCGAGTGGCTGCGGAACAACGTGGACTGGGCGCTGTCCCGGACCAGGTACTGGGGCACCCCACTGCCGCTGTGGGAATGCGGCCAGGGCCACCTCACCTGCGTGGGCTCGCTGGCCGAGCTCAGCAAGCTGGCCGGGGAGGACCTGGCCGAACTGGACCCGCACCGCCCGTACGTGGACGAGGTGACGATCGCCTGCCGCGACTGCGGAGCCCCGGCGCGGCGGGTGCCGGAGGTCATCGACGTCTGGTACGACTCGGGATCGATGCCGTTCGCCCAGCACGGCGCGCCGTACCGGAACGCGGCGGACTTCGAGCACGCCTACCCGGCACAGTTCATCTGTGAGGCGATCGACCAGACCCGGGGCTGGTTCTACTCGCTGATGGCGGTCGGCACCCTGGTCTTCGGGCGGTCCTCCTACCAGAACGTGGTCTGCCTGGGCCTAGTGGTGGACGAGCGTGGCCGCAAGATGAGCAAGCATCTGGGCAACGTCCTCGAGCCGATACCGCTGATGGAGGACAACGGAGCGGACGCGGTCCGGTGGTTCTTCGCCGCGGCCGGGTCACCGTGGGCCACCCGCAAGATCGGCCGCTCGGCGCTGGACGAGATCGTCCGGAAGATCCTGCTGACCTACTGGAACACCGTCTCCTTCCTGGTCCTGTACGCGAACGCGGCAGCCGCCAGCGGTCAGGCATGGCAGCCGGCCATGCTGGCCGAGGCACCGGCCCCGGCCCGGCCGCTGCTGGACCGGTGGCTGCTCAGCGAGCTGAACTCGGTGACCGCCGAGGTCACCGTGGCGCTGGAAGCGTTCGACACCGCCGCCGCCGGGCGGCGGCTGGCCGCGTTCATCGACGACATGTCGAACTGGTACGTCCGCCGTTCCCGGCGCCGGTTCTGGGAGGGACCGGCTACCCCGGGCGGCGCCGCAGCGTTCGCCACCCTCTACGAATGCGTGCACACTCTCACCCTGCTGATGGCGCCCTTCGTGCCGTTCATCACCGATTACGTATGGGGCGCGCTGCGCAGCCCGGACGATCCGGACTCGGTTCACCTGGCAAGCTGGCCGGCTGCCAACCGCGGCCTGATCGACGACGAGCTTTCCCGGCAGATGCACCTGGCCAGGCGGCTGGTGGAGCTGGGCCGGTCGGCCCGATCCGCCGCTGGTGTCCCCATCCGCCAGCCACTCGCCCGGGCGCTGGTGGGCGCGCCCGGGTTCGCGGACCTGCCACCCGAGTTGCGGGAGCAGATCGCGGCCGAGCTCAACGTCCGCTCACTGGACGCGCTCACCACGGTGGGCGAGGACCTGGTCCATCACCTGGTCAAGCCGAACTACCGGGCGCTGGGCAGCAGGTTCGGCAAAGGCACACCCGCAGTGGCCGCGGCGATCACGGCCGCCGACCCGGCCAGCCTGGCCAGCGAACTGCGGGTGGCGGGCGAGACGGCCGTCATCGTGGACGATGACCAGGTGCTGCTCGGACCGGACGACGTGATCGTCACCCAGACCCCGCGGGAAGGCTGGATGGTGGCCGCCGACGCGGGCGAGACCGTGGCGCTGGAGATCGAGATCACCGCCGAGTTGCGGCGGGAGGGGCTGGCCCGCGAAGTCATCCGGCTGGTCCAGGATGCCCGCCGGGCCGATGGCCTGGACGTCAGCGACCGGATCGTGCTCTGGTGGGCGGCGGAAAACCCCGACCTGGGCGTGGCCCTGGCCGAGCACGGGCAGTTCATCGCAGACGAGGTACTGGCGACCCGGTTCGGGCCGGTCGAGGGCAAGCCCGGCGATGCGGAACTGATCGAGCACACCGCCGCGGATCTCGGCCTCACCTTCTGGCTGCGGCGGCAAGCGTAGCGCCCCGGGTCCCGGGGCAGGCGCGGCCGCAGTGGCCGCACCTGCGGCTGACTGGCCGGGCGGGTTACTCGCTGTCCGGGGCTGCCTTCTCCGGCTCGCATGCCCGGCAGGGCGCGCAGCCCCGGGCCTCCGCCTGCTGGAGGGTGGCCGTTTCCAGGTCGCCGTCAGCGAGGAACCTGATCAGGATGCAGCCGGTGCGGTGGTAGCGGGCCACGCCGGGCACGATCGTTACCACGTCCAGGGGCCCGACCGGGCCGCCGCCGGGGCCTGGGCGGGTAGTCCCGCTCTCCGGGCCGTCCGGTCCGTCGGCCGGGCTGGCATCCTCGGCCGGGCTGGCATCCTCGGCCCGGCTGGCATCCTCGGCCGGAGTGGCATCTACAGCCGGAGTGGCATCTTCAGCCGGGCTGGAACCGTCATACGGGCTGGCATCCTCAGCCGGGGTGGCACTTTCATCCGGGCTTACCGGTGACTGGTCAGCACCTGCCCTGACAGCCGAGTCCTGGCCCGCCTCAGCGGCGGCCGGGTCCGGCTCGGCCAGCGTCCCGGGACTGACTGAGTCCGGCTCGGCCGCCTCAGCCTCAACCACCTCCACGCCAGCTCCAGCCGACTCAGCTACGGCCGCCCCCGGCCCCGGGCGGTCCTCGGCCAGGTCATCAGAGTCCCCGCCATCCGGCTGTGCCTCCGCGGACCGGGCCTCCGCGGACCGGGCATCCGCGGCCGGGGCATCCGCGGCCTGCCCATCCGCGGCCTGCTCATCCACGGTCGGCCCATCCACTTGGCCGGGCGGCTGTTCCTGAGCCGCGGCGGGAGCGGCTGCCGCCGCTTCCGGGGCCGCCGGCTCGGTGACCGTGCCGCCGTCAGCGCCGCCGTCGCCGGGTGCACCGAGATCCACGGCCTCACCCTCGGCTGCCTCCCCCGTGGCAGCCTCGCCCTCGGCCTTCTCGTGGCCCGCGGCGTTCTCTTCGCCCTCGTTCTCGTCGCCCTCGTCTTCGTCGAAGACCTCATCGGGCTCGTTGGCCCAGGCGGGAAGTTCGCCCGGCTGCCACTCATGGTCATCCTCGAGATCACCCAGGTCGCTGACCGTGAGCGGGATACTCCACGGGGAGGGAGCCGCCTCCTCTGCGCCGGCTTCCTTGTCAGCGGTGGCTGACTGGCCGGCCGCTGTCTGCTCTGGCTGGGCCGCTTCAGCCGCTGCGGCCGGTCCGGCAGGTGCTCCGGCTGGCGCTCCTCGTCCTTGACCATCGGCAGCTTCCGCTGGCTGGCCGGCGGCAGCTTCCGGGTTCTCCCCGGCCGGAGTCGTGGCCGGTGGCGCATCGGCCGCGCTCGGCGCCCAGGCGCTCCACCCGCCGACGGGCGGTGGCGCGGTGTCCCCAGGGCCGCTGGCATCAGCAGGCCCGGCGGCTGGCTCCGCCGTACCGCTGGCAGCCGGTACGGAAAGGCCATCTACGTCCGCCGGCCCAGCCGAGACCGGCCCAGGCGAGGCCGGCCCAGCCGAGACCGGCCCAGGCGAGACCGATCCAGCCACGGCCGGCCAGGCCGGGGCCGCAGGTTCGCGGTCACGGCTGTCCAGTTCGGCGCTGATCTGATCCCAGAAATCGTCATGTGGCAACGGACCGGGCGGTGCGGCCGGTTCACCGGCCTGGGTGGCAGCGGGCACGCCACCGGCCGCTTCCGGCCCGGAGTCGGTGGCATCGTGCGGTTTGCCGGGCTGCTGCCCAGGTCCGGGCTGCTCAGGTCCGGGCTGCTCAGGTCCGGGCTGCCCGGGTGCGGGCTGCCCGGGTGCGGGCTGCCCGGGTGCGGGCTGCCCCCGTCCCGTCTTGGCCCAGCCCGCTGGCTCCGGCCACGCCTTCTCATCCTCAGCCGGGCCGCCGGCATCGGGCCGGCGGGCTTCACCTGGCACGGCTGGTGCCTGGCCCGAGCCTGCCTGGCCAGCCCGCCGGGCCACGTTTTCCCCGGCCCGGCCAGGGGCAGCCCGCTCCGGCCCGGCGCCGGCCGCTGGCCTCGCTGCATAAGCGTCCCCGGGCAGGATCGGGAAGGCCGGAACACCGGGAAGCACCGGGCTGCCCGGCTGGCCAGGGCCTGCCGACGGCAATGGGATGGCCGCTGCCGAACCATTCGTGGCCTGGCCGCCACTGCCAGCGGCAGCGGGCTCGGCCGGAGTCCGGCGGCCACCTTGGGTGCTCTGACGTCCCCGGCCGGTGGGGTGCGCCCCGGTATAGCCAGCTGCCCGGGCAGGACCGTTCTTGGCGGGCGTGCTCTTCATGCCCGGGGTGGCCCGGCCGTCCCGCCCTGGCTCGCCGTTGGCCGCGGCGGCCTCCGTGGGCTTGTCCCCGGCCTCATCCGGCGGGCCAGCCCCGGGCGGTGCCACCGCGCCAGGCCTCGGCCCGGCAGTGCCATTACCCGCAGTGGCCGCCGCGGCGCCTGCTGCGGTGGCCGCCAGGTCAGCCGGGCTGGTGACACCGGCCTGGCTGATACTGACGGCGGGCGCATCGGGGACCGGCCGCGGCGGCTGGGCAACCACAACTGGCTCCCCGAAGACTGCCGCACGCTGCCGTACGACCCCAGCCGCCAGCAAGAGCGCCGACAGCGCACTAAGGCCGATAGATACGTAGACAACCGCCAGGCTGCCGGCGACAGCCCCCGAGACAAGCACTGCGAGCGCCACGGCAACGAGGACGGCGCTAACCTTGATCACTCGCGCCCTCCACGCGCCAGGCTAAGCCATCCCGGAGCTAACGCCGGTCGTGCGCGGGCCCTTCAGCGGGGTGGAAGCCGCCGGTGTGACCGGTGGGCTCGGACGGCCCGGCATAGGCACCGGTCACGGCCGGCTGGCCGTTCCGGGACTCCATCCGCATGCCCGGGGTGACGGCCGACTGTGGCCCGGTCACTGCCGGGAAGGTGCCACTGTCGGTAGCGCCAGCCTCCAGGTCACGGAGCTGCCCTTCCAGGTAAGCCTTGAGCCTGCTGCGGTACTCACGCTCGAACGCACGCAGGTCATCGACCCGGCGCTCCAGTTCCTCGCGCTGCTGAACGAGAGAGCCCATCGCCTGGCGGTGCCGCTCCTGGGCATCGCGCTCCAGGCTCTCTGCCCTGGCCCGGGCATCGCTGGTGATCTGCTCGGCCTGACGGCGGGCCTTGCCCAGAATCTCGTCCGCCTCGCGCCGGGCCCGGCCCAGATGCTCGTCGGCCTCCCGGCGGGCATCGGCGATCGCCTGGTCGGCGGTCTGCTGCGCTAGCTGGAGGACCCGGGCGGCCGTGTCCATGCTGTCCCCGGCCGGCATGCTCATCATGGCCGGCTCCGGCCTGCGCTCTGGCTCGGGCATCATCGGCTCGGCCATCATCGGCTCGGCCATCATCGGCTCGGGAACCATCATCTCGGGCTCGCGCTCGGCGAGTGGTGACGTGAGCGCGGACACCGCAGACTTCCCGCCACGCAGGGACTCAGCCAGCTTGGCCCGGAGTTCTTCGTTCTCCTGGATCAGCCGGTCAAGCTCCACCTCGACCTCGTCGAGGAAGGCGTCTACCTCTTCCTCGTCGTATCCCGGCCTGAGCCTGGTGGTACTGAACTGCTTGTTCCGCACATCCGCGGGCGTCAGCGGCATCTCGTCTCCTCGGCACGCTTGGGTGTGTTCCCTATGGGACCGTACCTGATCAGAGCAGCGCTACGGCGTTGATCAGGAGAAGAACACCGAAGAACAGCAACATGAAGCTGAGGTCCAGGGCAACACTGCCAATCCGCAGCACGGGGATGAACCGGCCGAGGAACTTCAGTGGCGGGTCGGTTGCGGTGTACACAGTCTCCGCGACCACCAGCACCGGCCCATGCGGGTGCCAGTCCCGGGAAAAGGCCTGTATCCAGCTGAAAATCAGCCGGCCAATCAGCAGCAGCAGGTAGAACCAGAGGGCATAGGTCAGCACGACCTTGGCTGTCGTCACGTCCGGATCCCGCCTTCACTGGCCGCGGTGCCGCGGCCGCGGGCGGGGGTACATGTGCTCAGCATCACAAAACCGGGAATGGCCGGGCGGGCCACAGCATCACCGGCTGGCGGCTCCTCCGCCGACAAGCTGTTCGTCACGGGTGCCTAACTCTGGTTGAAGAACCCTCGTTCCGCCATCCGTGCCTTGTCCTCGGCCGTGACCTCGATGTTTGCCGGTGAGAGCAGGAACACCTTGTTCGTCACCCGCTCGATGCTGCCCCTGAGGCCGAAGATCAGGCCCGCCGCGAAGTCGACGAGGCGCTTGGCGTCACTGTCGACCATTTCGGTCAGGTTCATGATCACCGGGGTGCCCTCGCGGAAGTGCTCCCCGATCGTACGGGCCTCATTGTATGTGCGCGGGTGCAGCGTAGTGATCCGGGTGAGGTCGGTGGCCTGGACCGTGGTCCCGGCCGGACGACCGTTGCCGCTCACGTCACTGGCCAGCAGGCCGCCGTGTGCCGCGCCGGAGCCAGATTCATCCGCTAGCCCGTCCTCATACTCGGGCATCTCCTCGTAGGAGTCGTAGCCGTCGTCATAGCGCCGGTCGTCCTCGACAAGGCCAAGGTAGACCGCCATCTTGTGCATAGCGCCGGCCATCCGTCGCCCTCCGTAGATACTGTGCGCACCCGCTGCGACGGACACTACCGGACGAAGGCTGGCCGGCCGCCGAGCAACGCCGTACCAATGCGCAGGTGTGTCGCGCCGGCCGCGATTGCGGCCTCCAGATCACCGCTCATGCCCGCGGAGATCATCGCGGCTTCGGGCCGGATGTCCCGCACGGCCGCGGAAATGGCTGGCAATGGCGCGAACGCCGCGGCGGGCGGAACCCCGAGCGGTGCCACCGCCATCACCCCACCCAGGATCAGGCTGTCCTCGGCGGCCACCGCCGCCGCCACCGACGGGACATCGGCCAGCAGCGCCCCGCCCCGCTCCGGATCGCCGTCCAGGCTCACCTGGACCAGGCAGGTGAGCACCCGTCCCGCGGCGTGGGCGTGCCTGCCCAGCGCCCGGGCCAGCCGCACCCGGTCCACCGAGTGCACCACGCTCGCGTACCGGACCACGCTGGCGGCCTTATTGGTCTGCAATTGCCCCACAAAATGCCACCTCAGCCCGGCCAGCCCAGCACATTCCGCCGCCTTCGGCGCCGCCTCCCGGTCCCGGTTCTCCCCCACATCCCGCACCCCCAGCTCCCACAGCAACCGCACATCAGAGCCAGGAAACGTCTTAGTAATGGCGACCACGGTCACCTCCCCCGGGTCCCGCCCCACCTCCGCACACGCCGCCCCCACCCGCTCTCTGAGCTGGCCCAGCCGCGACGCCAATTCCTCCCGGCGACTCCCACCTACTTCCAACCCCTCGCCCATCCCCACATGATGCCGCGCTACCGGAGAGCCAGACGGACGGGAGCCTAGGATCATGGCGCCGCGCGGTGGGGTTGCTGGTGAGTGAGCCCCGGCTCGATACCCGCCGGCCACGGCTCCCGCGGGCCCGCGCCCAGCGTCAGCAAACGCTGAGGAAACTACTTCAGGAAGTCCGGCACATCCAGATCGTCGTCTTCCTCGAACACCACCGCGCGCCGCCGGGTCGTCGCCGCATCGAACACGCGCGCCGCCGACGCCGAGATCCACGGCCCGCGCGGACACCGTGCCGGCTTCCGCACCATGGCCGTCCTGGCCCGCCGCCAGGGCGGCCAGCTCGGGCCCGGGGCCATCCCCGGCGATGGTCACCGCATCGCTCTGCGGGGCAGGCTCGGTGACGGCGCCGTTCCCCGGGCGGCTGGCGGCCGCGGTGCTGGTGGCCGCCTGGCCCGCGGCCGGCTGGTGAGACAGGAAGGAACTGGCCGCCTGACCGGCCGGGGCGTGGCTCGTGCTCCCGTTCTGGCCCCCGTTCATCCTGGCTTGCATGGCATGCCGGTTGCTGGCCTCGTCGAAGCCGGCCGCGATGACGGTGACCCGCACCTCGTCGCCGAGGGCATCGTCGATGACGGCACCGAAGATGATGTTGGCCTCCGGCGCGGCCGAGTTGGAGACCAGCTGGGCGGCCTCGTTGATCTCGAACAGGCCGAGATCCGAGCCGCCCTGGATGGACAGCAGCACGCCGTGCGCGCCGTCGATGCTCGCCTCCAGCAGCGGGCTGGAAATGGCCATCTCGGCCGCGGCCACGCTGCGGTCGTCACCGCGCGCGGAACCGATTCCCATCAGCGCCGAGCCCGCACCCGACATAACCGATTTCACGTCGGCGAAGTCCAGGTTGATCAGCCCGGGGGTGGTGATCAGGTCGGTGATTCCCTGGACGCCGGACAGCAGCACCTGGTCGGCCGACTTGAACGCGTCCAGGACACTGACGTGGCGGTCGGAGATGGTCAGCAGCCGGTCGTTGGGGATCACGATGAGCGTGTCCACCTCGCCGCGGAGCCGCTCGATCCCGAGTTCGGCCTGGCCGGCCCGGCGCTTGCCCTCGAACCCGAATGGCCGGGTGACCACCCCGATCGTGAGCGCGCCCAGCGACCTGGCCACGTTGGCCACCACCGGGGCGCCACCGGTGCCGGTGCCACCGCCCTCGCCAGCGGTCACGAACACCATGTCGGCGCCCTTGAGCACCTCTTCGATCTCCTCGCGGTGATCTTCCGCCGCCTTGTTGCCCACGTCGGGATTCGCCCCGGCCCCAAGCCCGCGCGTGAGTTCCCGGCCGACGTCCAGCTTGACGTCGGCGTCACTCATCAGCAGCGCCTGGGCATCGGTATTGATCGCGATGAACTCAACGCCTCTGAGCCCCTCTTCGATCATCCGGTTGACGGCATTGACCCCGCCGCCACCAATCCCGACGACCTTGATGACCGCCAAATAATTCTGCGGAGCTGCCACGAGTAGGGCCCTTTCCGCTCGTTTGCCGCTATCGTGTTCCTGCTGCCGCTACCCGGCCGTCCAGCTTTTGATTAGCAAGCCAGAACAACCGGCCCAGCGGGCCGCCGACGTGCGCCCCCATAGCATTGGCGTGGTATTTCCCTCGGTTTCTCAGTGGGTCAACCCTCACTCTCAACTTGAGATTTAGAGTTGTGCTATGCTGGCGATTGATACGGACAGTAGGGTCGCCCGCGATCAGGGTCAACTCGCCACGCGCAAAGGCCCATCATCCAGTCGCCGGCATATTGAGCCTGCGCAACCGGTCAGCCTCTGGTGACCGCGGTACCTGGCGCGCTGATGTCGTAATAACGGGCGTGGGTGCGCATCAGCAGCAGCAGTTCGGTGGCCTTCTGGCCGCCCCGCTGTGGGCTTCCCCAGACCACCACGACCCCATCGGTCAGCCGGACCGACACCGCCGACGGGCTGGCCGCCAGCACCGTCTGGACCCGGTGAGCGACCGGCGGCGGAAGTTCGGCCAGCACCCGTGCCGCAGCCCGGACCACACTACTGCCGGGCATGGAAGCGGCCACTGGCGTGCCCGGGCCGCCCGCCGTGAGCAACGGCAGTGCGGGCGGCCGGGTCGCCGACCACCGCACGTCCACGCCGTAGGCGTCCACCAGTGCATAACCCCCGGCGCTGGCGACGGCGAAAACCGGGGTGCGGAGCCGCACCGCGATCGTCACCGTGCTTGGCCAGTACCGGGTCACCGTCGCTGACTGGACCTGCCGGATGCGCTCCACCCGGGCGGTCACGGCGGCGGCGTTGACCCGGATGAGCGGCAGCCCGGGCGGGATCTGCGCCGCCCGCAGCACGCGCGCCCGGGACACCAGCGGGCCGGTCCCGGTGACCTGCACCGACCGGACGACCATCAGCCGCGATCCGAGCAGGGCCCAGCCGAGCGTGGCCACGATGGCCACCGCCACCAGCGCGAAGAAAACGGCCCGCCAGCTGACCCGCGCGCGCCCGGCCCGGGCGGTGCGGCCGGGTGTGCCCGGCCGGGCTGTGCGCAGCGCGGGCCCGCTCACTCAGGTCCCTCCGGCCCGCGCCGCCAGGGCCGCCACGATCGGCGGCCCGAGCGTGGTCACATCGCCCGCGCCCATGGTGAGCACCAGATCACCGGGCCGCGCATAACCGGCCACCGCGGCCGGCAGCTCATCCCGGCCTGGTGCGCCGTCCCGTCCGGAGGCGAACACCGCCCGCCCCCCGGGCACGGCCGAGGCCACCAGTTCCCCGGTCACGCCCGGCTCCGGATCCTCCCGGGCGGCGTACACGTCCAGCACGAACACCTTGTCGGCCAGGCCCAGCGCGGCACCGAACTCGCCGGCGAAGATCCGGGTCCGGCTGAACAGGTGGGGCTGGAACACCGCGATCACCCGGCCGTCACGGATGCCGCGGGCAGCCCGCAGGTCGGCGGCCAGCTCGGTCGGGTGGTGCGCATAGCTGTCCAGCACCAGCACTCCGGCCGCCTCCCCCTTGCGCTCCATCCGCCGTCCCGTCCCCCGGTAGGCTGCCACCCCGTCGGCGGCCGGCCCGGCAGCCACGCCGAGTTCGCGGACGGCGGCGTAGGCGGCAGCGCCGTTCAGCGCGTTGTGGTGGCCGGGGACGCCGACCGTCAGCCGCACCGTCTCCGCCCCGCCCGGGCAGGCCGGCCGCGTGGCGGAGACCGCCAGCGTCACGCTCATCCCGGCCGGCTGGACCGAGCTGACCCGGTAGTCGGCGTCCGCTGCCTCGCCATAGCTGCGGACCCGGATGCCGGCGCTGGCCGCCGCCGTGGCCAGCGCCCGCGAGCCCGGGTCGTCGGCGCAGGCGATCAGCACCCCGCCGGGCACGATCCGGCGGGCGAACGCGGTGAACGCCGCCTCGATCTCGGCCAGCCCGGCGTAGTTGTCCAGGTGGTCCGCCTCGATGCAGGTGACGACCGCCACCTCCGGCGCGAGCATGAGGAACGAGGCGTCGCTCTCGTCGGCCTCCGCGACGAACGCCTCACCCTTGCCGTCCTCCGCGCCCAGCCCGGTCTCGGTCAGGATGCCGCCGATCACATACCCGGGGTCGGCACCGGTGTGCCGGAGCGCGGTGGTGATCATGCCGGTGGTGGTGGTCTTGCCATGCGTGCCGGCCACCGCCACCCCGCGCCGCCCCAGCATCACGCAGGCCAGCGCCGCCGCCCGCGGCAGTATCCGCAGCCCGCCGGCGCGGGCCGCGGCCAGCTCCGGGTTGTCCGGCCGGATCGCCGACGAGACCACCAGCGTGTCAGCGCCGGCCAGGTGGGCCGCGGCATGCCCGATATGCACGTCCGCGCCGAGCGCGGCAAGCGCGTCGAGCTGGGCACCGGCGGCGGCGTCGCTGCCGGACACCGCCACCCCGCGGGCGAGCATGATGCGGGCGATCCCGGACATGCCGGCCCCGCCGATGCCGGTGAAGTGCACCCGCCCAAGCTCGGCCAGCGGCACCGGCGCGGCTGGCGTCACCAGCGCCATCTCAGGCCCCCATCGCGTGCAGCACCTCGGCCGCCAGCCACTCGTCGCTCTCCCTGGCGCCCATGTCCGCCGCCGACTGGGACATGGCCGCCACCAGCTCCGGGTCGAGCAGGATGGGCACCAGCGCGTCCCGGATCCACTCCGGGGTCAGCGCCGCGTCCTCGACGATCAGCCCGCCGCCGCCCCGCTCGATGGGCAGCGCGTTCAGCCGCTGCTCGCCGTTGCCGTGCGGCAGCGGCACATACGCCGCGGGCAGCCCGACCGCGGTCAGCTCGGCGCAGGTGAGCGCGCCGCTGCGGCACAGCGCGAAATCCGCGGCCGCGTAGGCCAGATCCATCCGGTCCACGTAGGGCAGGGTGATGTACGGTGGGCCTGCCTCGGGCATCCGCACCTCCAGGCCGCTGCGTGGGCCCAGGATGTGCAGCACCTGGATGCCGGCCCCGCGGATCCAGTCGGCCGCGTCCAGCACCGCCAGGTTGATCCGGCGGGCACCCTGCGATCCGCCGGTGACCAGCAGCACCGGCAGATCTGGCCGCAGCCCGAAGTGAGCCCGGGCCTTGTCGGTCATCGCCAGCCGGTCCAGCCCGGCGATCTCGCGCCGGATGGGGATGCCGATCGCGCTGGCATGCGGCAGCTTCGTGCCCGGGTGGGCGGTGTAGACGTAGCGGGTGAACATCGCGCCCAGCCGGTTGGCCAGGCCCGGCTTCACGTTCGCGTCGTGCACCACGATCGGCACGTGGTGGCGCCGGGCGGACAGGTAGGCGGGCCCGGCCACGTAGCCGCCGAATCCGACCAGCACCTGGGCGCCGGTCCGGTCCAGGATCTCCGAGACTGCCCGGACCGCCGCGGCCAGCCGGCCGGGCACCGACAGCAGTTCACCGGTGAGCTTGCGCGGGATCGGGACCGGCGGGATCAGCGCCAGTTCGTACCCGCGCAGCGGGACCAGCCTGGTCTCCAGTCCCCGCTCGGTGCCAAGGCACGTGATGCGGATGGCCGGATGGGCCCGGCGCAGCGCGTCGGCCAGCGCCAGGGCAGGCTCGATGTGGCCAGCAGTGCCCCCTCCCGCGAGAACCACGCTCATCGCCAGCCTCCTCGTCCGCGAGCCGCCGGCTCACTCCCGCCGGCGGTCCAGGCCAAGCCAGCTTAGGGCGAGCCGGGCCGGCCCGGGGCGGCGAGCGGCGAGCGCTTCCGCCGCGCCCGGCAGGCGGCGGGCGAACGACATGAGCATGCCCAGTGTCACCATGGTCACCAGCAGTGACGACAGGCCGGAGGAGATCAGCGGGAGCGGGACGCCGGTGGTGGGCAGCAGCCCGATCACGGCGCAGATGTTGACGATGGCCTGGATCACGATCCAGGCGGTGGCGCCGGTCGCGGCCAGCCGCACGAACGTATCCTTCGTCTGGCGGGCGATCCGCAGGCCGGCGAACGCCAGCCCGCCGTAGAGGGCGGACACGCACAGGGTGCCGACCAGGCCCAGCTCCTCGCCGAGGATGGCGAAGATGTAGTCGGTGGTGTCGTTGGGCACGTATCCCCACTTCTGCCTGCTGGCGCCCAGCCCCACCCCGAACCAGCCACCCGAGCCCACCGCCCACTTGCCCTGGATCGGCTGCTGGTCCAGGCCCATCGGGTTGCCCTGGGGGTGCAGGAACAGGGACAGCCGCTGGGACCTGTACCCGGCGACCACGATCAGGATCAGCAGCACCAGCCCGATCATGGCCAGGATGCCGACGTACAGCCGGGCCGGCGTGCCGATCACCCACAGCAGGGCCAGGAAGATGACCAGCAGCAGGAAGGTCGTGCCCAGGTCGTCGCCGAGCATGACCAGCATGCACAGCAGGCCGGCCCGGGCAGCAGCGGGATCAGCAGGTGCCGCCAGTCGGACAGCTGGCCCAGCTTCTCCTTGCGGGCCAGCAGATCCGCGCCCCACAGCAGGAACGCCAGCTTGGCCAGTTCGGACGGCTGGACCGGGAAGGGGCCGACGTAGAACTCGCGGACCGCCCCGCCGCCCTTGGTCCCGATCAGCGGCACCAGCAGCAGGCCGATCACGGCCACGAACATGAGCGGGTAGGCGGCGGCACGGAACAGCCGCGGCGAGGCCCGGGCCGCCAGCCACATGCAGGGCAGGCCGACCAGCACACCCAGCAGCTGGTGCTCGAAGTCGGAGTAGGGCGAGGCGCCCTGGGCCAGTTGCACCACCGACGAGGTGGACAGCACCATGACCAGCCCGAGCGCGAGCAGCAGGGTGGTGATGCCAAGGATCAGGTAGTACGACGTGAGCGGCCGGTCCAGCGCCGCGAGCAGGCCCGCGGCCCGGCTGCCCGCCGCCGCGCGGGCCTGGCCAGCCGCCGCCGTGCCCGCCGCAGGCGGGTCGATGGTGCCGGCTCGGTTCATTCCCCCAGTGTCCGGGCTGATCGCCGCCATCTGGTGGACGTCGGGCGCGTGTCGCGCGGGCAGATCCCGGCCCCGCTACTTGGGCATCCACTCCACGTAGAAGATGCCGAGGCCGAGCGCCACGAACAGCCCGCAGATCAGCCAGAACCGGATGACGATCGTGGTCTCCGCCCAGCCGAGCAGCTCGAAGTGGTGCTGCAGCGGCGCCATCCGGAACACCCGGCGGCCGGTCAGCTTGAACGAGCCGACCTGGATGATCACCGAGAGGGCGATGACCACGAACAGGCCGCCCAGGATGGCCAGCAGCATCGCCGTCTTGGTGCACACGGCCAGCCCGGCCAGGACGCCGCCGAGCGCGAGCGAACCGGTGTCGCCCATGAAGATCCGGGCCGGTGGGGCGTTCCACCACAGGAAGCCGAAGCAGGCACCGAGCACCGCGGCGGCGACCACTGCCAGGTCGAGCGGATCCCGGACCTGGTAGCAATGCGGCGCCAGGAAGCTGGTGCAGTCGTTGCGCAGCTGCCAGTTCCCGATCAGCACATAGGCCGCCAGCACCAGGCAGGCGGAGCCGGTGGCGAGGCCGTCCAGGCCATCGGTGAGGTTCACCGCGTTGGAGGTGCCGGCGATGAGGATGACGATCCACAGCACGAACGGGGCCAGCCCGAGGGTGGGGCCGAAGTCGCGCAGGAAGGACAGGTGCGCGTCGGCGGGCGTGATGTCGTAGCCGTCGGCGAACCTGGGCAGGATCACCAGCGCCGCGAACACCGCGCCGACCACCGCCTGGCCGGCCAGCTTCGCGCTGCTGCGCAGGCCCAGGCTGCGCTGCTTGTAGATCTTGATGAAGTCGTCGATGAACCCGACCACGCCGAGCCCGGTCATCAGCATCATCACCAGCAGGCCGGACGTCAACGGCACCTGCCCGGTGGCCAGGTTGCCGACGAAGTACCCGGTCAGCGAGGCGATGACGATCACCGTGCCGCCCATGGTGGGCGTCCCCCGCTTGGTGGCGTGCCCGGCCGGGCCCTCCTCCCGGATGGCCTGGCCATAGCCGCGCCGGGTGAAGACCCTGATCGCGAGCGGGGTGCCGAACAAGGCGAGCAGCAGCGAGATCCCGCCGGCGACGAGGATGGTCTTCACGGCGTGGCCTCCCCGGTCAGGGCCAGCGCGACCCGCTCCAGCCCGGCTGCCCGGGACGCCTTGACCAGCACCACGTCGCCCGGCGCCAGCCGGGCCGACAGGGCCGCCACCGCGCTGCCGGCATCCGGCACCGCCAGCAGCTCGCCCTGCCAGGAACTCTCGTTCTTGGCCCCGGTCAGCATCGGCCCCGCGTCCTCCCCGACCACGATAAGGCCGGCCACGCCCGCGCGCGCCGCCAGCGCGCCCGCCTCCTCGTGCCAGCCCGCCGACTCCGGGCCAAGCTCGTACATGGCCCCGAGCACCGCGAAGGCCCGCCTGCCCCGGGCGATGGTGGCCAGCGTGCCGATCGCCGCCGCCATCGCCTCCGGGCTGGCGTTGTAGGCGTCGTTGATCACGATCACCCCGTCCGGCCGCTCGGTGATCTCCATCCGCCACCGGCTGCGGGCGGTGGCGGCGGACAGCCCGGCCGCCACCTCCGGCAGGCCCAGCCCGAGCTGGCCGGCCAGTGCCGCCGCGGCCAGCGCGTTCGTCACGTTGTGCAGGCCGGCCAGCCGCAGCCGGACCGGCGCCGAGCCGTCCGGGGTGATCAGCGTGAACGCCGGCCGGCCCCGATCGTCGAGCGCGACCGCGTCCGCCCGCACCGTGGCCTGCGGCGCGCGGCCGAAGGTGACCACCCGGGCGGCGGTCTGGCCGGCCATGGCCAGCACCAGCGGGTCGTCGGCGTTGAGCAGCGCCACCCCGCCGCCGGGCAGCGCGGCCGGCAGCTCGGCCTTCGCCCGCGCCACCTCCGCCAGGCCGCCGAACTCGCCGGTGTGCGCGTGGCCGACGCACAGCACCACGCCCAGCGACGGCCGCGCGATCTGGCATTGCCGGGCGATGTGGCCAGCGCCCCGCGCCGACAGCTCGAGCAGCAGGTACCCGGTGCGGGCATCGGCGCGCAGGATGGTCAGCGGGTGGCCGATCTCGTTGTTGAACGAGCCGCGCGGGGACACCGTGGGCCCAAGCTGCTCGATGAGCTGGGCGGCCAGGTCCTTGGTGGTGGTCTTGCCCGCCGAGCCGGTGATGCCGGCGATGGTCAGCCCGGGCAGGGCGGCCACGACCGCACTGGCCAGCACCGCCATCGCGGCCGGCACATCGGGGACCACCAGCGTCGGCACCGGTACCGGCCGGGTGGCCAGCACCGCGACCGCGCCCGCCGCGACCGCGGCGGGCGCGAAGTCGATCCCGTCCACCCGCTGCCCGGGCAGGGCCGCGAACAGGGCACCGGGCCCGGCCGCCCGCGAGTCGATGACCACACTGGTGGCCGTCACCGCCGGGTCGGCCACCAGGTGCGGCTCGGCGCCGGTGATCTGCGCGATGGCCGCGAGCGAGAGCGGGATCACGGCTCGGCCTCCCAGGGCAGCAGCAGCCCCTCACCCGGCTGGCCCTGCTCGGCCCGCTGGCCGCGCAGGTCGGCCTGGCCGGCGATGGCGGCCGCGGTGACCTCCCGGTCATCGAACGGGAACACCGAGCCGCGGATGTACTGCCCGCGCTCGTGGCCCTTGCCCGCGATCACGACCACATCGCCCTTGCCCGCCAGCGCTACCGCCAGGGCGATCGCGGCCGCCCGGTCCGGCTCGATGATCAGGCGGGCCCGCTGCGGCTCTGGCACGGTGAGCACCCCGGCCAGCATGTCCGCCAGTATCGCCAGTGGATCCTCCGAACGGGGGTTGTCGCTGGTGAGAATCGCGGTGTCGGCCAGCCGGGCGGCGGCGGCACCCATCAGCGGCCGCTTGGCCTGGTCCCGGTCACCACCGCAGCCCAGCACGATGCACAGCCGGCCGCCGGTGACCGGGCGGAGTGCCTGCAGCACCGCCTCAACCGCGCCCGGCTTGTGAGAATAGTCCACCAGCACGGTGAAATCCTGGCCTGCTTCCACCCGCTCCAGCCGGCCCGGCACGCCGGGGCAGGCAGCCACCCCGGCCACCGCCGTGGTCAGCCGGACACCGGCTTCCACCAGGGCCACCACCGCGCCGAGCGCGTTCGCGACGTTGTACCGGCCGGGCAGGGCGACCGAGGCGTCCGCCGCCACCCCGCCCGGGCCGATGATACGGAACGAACTGCCGTCAGCACCGCCACGGATATCGGCGGCGTGCCAGTCGGCGGCCGGATCGCCGTCCGCCGAGACCGTGGTCACCGGGACCGGCGCGGACCGGGCCAGCCGCTGGCCGTGCGGGTCGTCGATGTTCACCACCGCCAGCCTGGTGTAGGCCGGGGTGAACAGGGTCGCCTTGGCCGCGTAGTAGTCCTCCAGGTCGGCGTGGAAGTCCAGATGGTCCTGCGACAGGTTGGTGAAGACCGCGACGTCGTAGCTGGTGCCGGCCACCCGGCCAAGCGCCAGTGCGTGGCTGGACACCTCCATCGCCGCCGCCGTGACCCCGCGCTCGGCCATGACGGCGAACAGAGCCTGCAGGTCGGTCGCCTCCGGGGTGGTCAGCTTGCTCTCGGTGGTCAGGTTCCCGACCCGGGTCTCCACTCCGCCCGCCAGCCCGGTCAGGTGGCCCGCCTGGCGCAGCCCGGCCTCCAGCAGGTAGCTGGTGGTGGTCTTGCCGCTGGTGCCGGTGACCCCGATGAGCAGCAGCTTGCCAGAGGGGTGCCGGTACACCCAGTCGGCGACCTCGCCCAGCCTGGCCCGCGGGTCGGCGACCACGAACACCGGCAGGCCGCACTCCCGCGCGCGGTCCCGGCCGGCCGGGTCGGTGAGCACCGCGACCGCCCCGGCCGCGACCGCCTGGCCGCAGAACTGCGCGCCATGGAACCGGCCACCGGGCAGTGCGGCATACAGGTCACCGGGCTGCACCTGGCGCGAGTCGTGCGTCACCCCGGTCACCAGCACCGGGCCGTCCGGGCCAGTGAGCAGATCCGGGCCGGGCTGCCCGGTGCTGACCATGCCGAGCAGGCTGGCCAGCCCGGACAGCGGACGGCCCGGGCCGCCGTGGGGGCGCAGTTCCGCAGGCACGCGCAGAGGCTACCGCCGATCACGGCGCGGTGAGCCGGACCTGGGGACGCTTGCCGTGATCTGGCGGGATCTTCAGCGCCTGCAGCGCGAACTTCATGACGTGGTAAAAGACCGGCCCAGCCACGTAGTTGCCGAAGTAATCGCCCTTGCGCGGGTTCTGGATGTTGACCGCGACCACGAGTTGCGGGTTGCTGGCCGGGGCGATCCCGATGTAACTGGACCCGTACTGGCACAGGCAGTGCGCTTTGGGATCCCACACCTGGGCCGTGCCGGTCTTGGACGCCACCGAGTAGCCGGGGATCTCCCCCCACGGCTGCAGCGCCAGGGTCGCGTCCAGCATCGGTACCTGCTGCAGGATCGAGATGAGCTGGTGCGCAGTGCTGGCCCTGATCACCCGGCGGCCAGCCGGCTGGCGGGCCGGGACATACTGGCCGTCCGGCCCGGTGGTGCCCGCGACGATGGACGGCGGCACCCGGACCCCGCCGTTGGCGATGGTCGCGTACACCCCGGCCATCTGCACCGCGGTCACCGCCACTCCCTGGCCGAAGGCGAGGGTGTAGCGCTCGTTGCCCCACCACTTCGACGGCGGTGGCAGGATGCCGGCGCTGGCGGCGGGCAGCGGCAGCCCGGTCGGCACCCCGACCCCGAACGCCCGGTAGTACTGGTACTGGAACTGGGGGGGGACGTGCTGGGCGACCTGCACCATGCCGACATTGCTGGAGTGGGCGAGGATCCCGGCCAGGGTCAGCCGCTCGGTGGGGTGCGCCTCCGCGTCCCGGAAGCTGTACCCGCCGACCGTGATCTGCGGCGGGATGGTGTAGGGGGTCATCGGCGCCTGCCCGTGCTCCAGCGCCGCGGCGGCCGTGATCACCTTGGCGGTGCTGCCGGGCGGGAACACCGCCGACGCCGGCAGGTCCTGGGTGGCGGCCAGGCTGGTCACATCCGACGGCAGGTAGCCGGGGTACTGGGCGAGCGCCAGGATCTGGCCGGTCTGCGGCCGCAGCACCACCACCGTGCAGCTGTCCCCCCGGACCGCCTTGACCTGCTGCTCGCAGGCCTGCTGTGCCGCCCATTGCAGGCCGGACAGGATGGTCAGCCGGACGTTGCCGCCGGGCACCAGCGGCCGGACCCAGTCGCTGGCGACCGGGATCGGCTGGCCACCGGTGCTGGTTTCCACCGCCTGCACCCCGTCCCGGCCGGCCAGCAGCGAATTGAAGGACTCCTCGATGCCGGCCTGCCCGGCCAGGTCGCCCGCGCTGCTGGTGGTGGTGAACCCGACCAGGTTGGATGCGAGGCCGCCGTTCGGGTAGACGCGGGTGTAGGCCGGGGTGAAGTAGATGCCGACCACGTTGAGCCTGCTGAGCGTGGCGGTGAGGCGGCGGGCCGTGGCGGTGGACACTCCCCGTGCGATCAGCACGTAGTGCACGGAAACGGAATGGTCGAGCAGGTTCACGATGGTGGCCGCGGGCATGGCCAGTGGCCCGGCCAGCGCGCTGGCGACCCGCTCGCGCAGGGACGCTGTCTGGGCCGGGGTGCGCCCGGTGATCTGGGTGGGATCGGCGGTCACCGTGTCGGTCTGCACGGTCATGGCCAGGATGGTGCCGTCCGCGGCGGTGATCGTGCCCCGCTCGGCCGGCACCGGGATGACGTGCAGCCGGTTGTTCGCGGCCATCTGCTGGTACTTGGCTCCGTCCAGCCCCTGCAACTGGATCAGCCGCCCGGCGATCAGCGACAGCACGAAGCCGAAGCACAGCAGGCAGACCCGCAGCCGCCGGCCTGGGCTGGTGCCGTGCCGGACCCCGCCGCCCCGGGTGGGCCAGCGCCCGCCAGTGCCGCCGCCGGGCGGGCGGGGCCGGGCTGGCCGGTCACGCCGCGGGCCGGCCATGCGGGACCGGGCTGGCCGCTCGCCCCGGGAGCCGGGCGGGCGGACCTGGCCGCCCGCCGGGCGGGCCGCGCCACCGGGCGGGCGGGCTGGGCCGCCGGGCGGGCGCTCCCGGCTGCCGGATGGGCGTTCCTGGCCGCCACGCGGGCTGCCGCGCTGCCCGGCCGGGCGGCCGGGCAGGCGGTCGGCCGGGCTGGCCCGGCCCGCGCCGCCACTGCCCGGCCGGATGTGGGCCTCGCCCGGCCGCCGGGATCCGGAACCGGCCGGCGGGCGTCCCGCGCCGCCAGGCCGCAGCCGGCCGTCGCGCCCGTCGCCCGCCGGCGGCGTCACGGCGTGTATCCGGATATGGGCGGAATCCCGGCCATGTAGTGCGGCTCACTTTCGATCCGCCGCTGCCAAAGGTCGAGGAAGTGCAGCAGGCCCGGCTGCGTCATGCCCAGCTTGATGGCCGCGGCCGCCAGCACGGACGGCGACTCCTCGTGCGCGATCTGGGCCTGCAGCGCCTGCGTCTGCTGGGCCAGGGTGACGTTCTGCTGCTGCAGCGAGGTGATCCGGTAGGCGCCGGTATCCAGGATCGTGTTGATCAGCAGCAGGCACAGCAACCCGCCGCCGAGCAGCCCGACGATGAGGAAGACGAACGGCATCCGGGAAGGACGGGCCGCCGCGGCGGGCCTGGGCCGCGCCGCCTGGGTGCCCGGTCCCCCGGCCCGGCCGCGGCCGGGCCCGGCGGGGCGGGTCCCCGGCCCGGCCGGGGATGCTCCCGGCCGGCGGGCGGGCTGCCCGCGCACCGGTGCCCGCCCCCGCGGGGCGCCCTGCGTGCGATTGCCCACCGAAGTCACGCCGGGAGGTGTGGTCACTGTGCCCCCGCTCACGCCGCCTCCCGGATCCGCTCAGCGGCCCGCAGCCGGGCCGAGGCGGCCCGCGGGTTGGCGGCGAGTTCCCCCGCCGAAGGCCGTTCGGCACCCCGGGTGAGCAGGGTGAATTGCGGCCGGGCCGACGCCAGCGGGACCGGCAGCCCGGGTGGTGTGGTGTCCACGGCGCGGGCGGTCAGCGTCCGCTTGACCACCCGGTCCTCCAGCGAGTGATACGCCAGCACCACGATCCGGCCACCTACCGCGAGCGCGTCCAGCGCCGCGGGCAGCGCCCGGGACAGCACCTCCAGTTCCGCGTTGACCTCGATCCGCAGGGCCTGGAAGGTCCGCTTGGCCGGGTGCCCGCCGGACCGGCGGGCGGGGGCGGGGATCGAGGCGCGGATGATCTCGGTCAGCTGGCCGGTCGTGGTGAGCGGGCCGGCGGCCCGGGCCCGCACGATCGCCTCCGCGATCCGGTGCGCGTACCTTTCCTCGCCGTAGTCGCGCAGCACCCTGGCCAGCCGGGCGGCGGGATAGGTGTTGAGCACGTCCGCGGCGGTCAGCGGCTGGCGCTGGTCCATCCGCATGTCCAGCGGGGCGTCGTAGGAGTAGGCGAACCCGCGGCTGGGCTCGTCCAGTTGCGGGGAGGACACCCCCAGGTCGAAGAGCACGCCCTGAACCTGAGTGATGCCGTTGGCCGCGAGCACGGCGGCGATCTGGTCGTAAACGGCATGCGCGAGCGTTACCCGGCCGCGGTACGGGCCCAGCAGCCGGGCGGAGGCGGTGATGGCGTCCGTGTCGGTGTCCAGCCCGACCAGGGCCAGGCCAGGATGCGCGGCCAGCAGCGCCCGGGCATGCCCGGCCCGGCCGAGGGTGGCGTCCACCAGCACCGCGCCGGGCGGGTCGAGGGCGGGCGCGAACAGCGCGAGCACCCGGTCCACCATGACCGGCAGATGACCTGCCTGCTCCGTGCCCATAAATCCCCCCTTTCCCACGCCGCCTGCCACGTTCCGCGCCGCCCGCCGCGGCCGGGCCGCCTTCCGCGCCGTCGCCGACGCCCGCTCTGGCCGGAAGGTGCGCGGCCAGGTCTCCATCCGCGCGGTGCGCGGGCGGCCCGGATACCGCCTGGCGCCGGGGAAGTGACGCCAGCCGGTCTTGATCACCCAGGCGCGGGTGGAGACCTCGCCGAGCACGGTGACACCAGGCCTGCTGGCGTCACTCACATAACCCCGGGCAGCACCTCCTCCGACGCCGAGAACGCCTCGTTCTGCTGCGCCTCGTAGGCCTCCCAGGCGGCCGCGTCCCAGATCTCCAGCCGCGTGTTCGCACCGATGACAACGCAGTCCTTGACCAGGGCGGCGTACTCGCGCAACCCGGGCGGGATGGTCACCCGCCCCTGCTTGTCCGGTGTCTCGTCGGAGGCGCTGGCGAAGAAGACCCGGCTGTAGTCCCGCACCGCCTTGGCGGTGACCGGGCCGGGCCGCAGTGCCCCGGTGAGCCGCTGGAACTCGGCGGCCGGGAAGACGTACAGGCAGCGCTCCTGGCCCTTGGTGATCACCAGGCCGGCGGCCAGTTCGTCGCGGTATTTGGCGGGCAGGAACAGCCGCCCCTTCTCGTCCAGGCGTGGCCGGTGAGTACCCAGGAACATGGCGCTCACCTCCGCTCCCCCCTGGCATCCGGTGCCCGGGGTCGCCGGGACGGCCCGAAGCCCACCGCGCTCCACTGTACCCCACATTCCCCCACCGTCAATGTTCAGCGCACCCCGGTGCCCCACTGACCCACCCCTCCGGCCCAGCCCGCACCACCGGCCCGGCGCCCTCGCCGCTGCCGCGGGCCCGGTCCACCGGGCGGGAGCGGGATCGCGCTCGGGACCGCCCAGGACGTACTGTCGGTACGCACCGTTTCGAAGGGCCGGCTGTCCCACCGGAACGCGCCAGCCGGGCCGGGCCCGCGGCACCGGCCGGACCGGACCGGCGACGCCTGCCGCCGAGAAGGAGGGCGAGTGGTCACCGACACCGGGCACGACACCGGGCGGTCACTCGACGACCTGGTGCGGACCGCGCACCGGGTCAGCAGCGCCGTCGAGTCCGTCATCGAGGGAAAGACTGGCGCGATCCGGCTGGCGCTCACGGTGCTGCTAGCGGAGGGGCACGTGCTGATCGAGGACGTGCCCGGGGTGGGCAAGACGATGCTGGCCAAGGCGCTGGCCCGGTCCACCGACGGCTCCGTGCGGCGCATCCAGTTCACCCCGGACCTGCTCCCCAGCGACATCACCGGGGTCAGCGCCTACAACCAGGAGCGGCGGGAGTTCGAGTTCAAGCCGGGGCCGGTGTTCGCCAACATCGTGGTGGGCGATGAGATCAACCGGGCGTCCCCGAAGACCCAGTCGGCGCTGCTTGAGTGCATGGAGGAGCGGCAGGTGACGGTGGACGGCACCACCTACCCGCTGGCCCCCCCGTTCATGGTGATCGCGACCCAGAACCCGATCGAGATGGAAGGGACCTACCCGCTGCCCGAGGCCCAGCGGGACCGGTTCACCGCCCGCATCTCGATGGGCTATCCCAGCGCGGAGTCGGAACTGGCCATGCTCGACGCGCACGGCTCGTCTTCGCCGCTGGCCGACCTCCACCCGGTGGCCAGGGCCGAGGACATCCGGGAACTGATCGTCGCGGTGCGCGAGGTACACGTCGCCGATGCCCTGAAGCAGTACGTGATCAGCCTGGTCACCGCCACCCGCAGCACCCCTGATTTGCGGCTCGGCGCCTCGCCCCGGGCCACCCTGCACCTGCTGCGGGCAAGCCGCGCCTCCGCCGCCCTGGCCGGGCGCGACTTCGTGATTCCCGACGATGTGCAGGCGCTGGCCCTGCCGGTGCTGGCGCACCGGCTGCTGCCGAGCGCCGAAGCCCTGGTCGCGCGCAGGCAGCCGGAGGATGTGCTGGCCAGGATCGTCCAGCAGGTCCCGCTGCCGCAGCACCGCTAGGAGCCACGATGCGGTCACTGCTCGCCGGACTGACCACTCGGGGACGGGCCTTCCTCGCCGCCGGGCTGGCCACCGGGGTGCTGGGGCTGGGGCTGGGCCTGCGGGAACTGGTGAGCCTCGGCGGGCTGCTGATCCTGCTGCCACCGCTGTCCGCGCTGGCGGCCGCCCGCGCCCGCTACCGGGTCCAGTGCCAGCGTGAGATCGCCCCGGCCCGGCTGCCGGCCGGGCAGCCCGCCACCGTCACCATCCAGCTGCGCAACGTCACCCGGCTGCCGACCGGGCTGCTGCTGGCCGAGGACACCGTGCCGTACTCGCTGGGCACCCAGCCCCGGTTCGTGCTGGACCGGATCGGGCCGGGCGCCAGCCGCGAGATCTCCTACCAGCTCCAGTCCGACCGCCGCGGCAAGTACCTGATCGGGCCGCTGAACCTGCGGGTGGCGGACCCGTTCGGCCTGGTCCGGCTCGGCAGCTCGGCCGCGGTGCCGGGCACGCTGATGGTCACCCCGGCCATCATCCCGCTGCCGCCGGCCTCACTGGCCGGCACCTGGCTCGGGGAGGGCGGAACCCGGGCCGCCGTCGCGGCCGCCGCCGGGGACGACGACGTGGTCCCGCGTGCCTACCGGGACGGCGACGAGCTGCGCCGGGTCCACTGGCGCTCCACCGCCCGGTACGGCGAGCTGATGGTGCGGCGGGAAGAGCAGCGCTGGCGGAACCGGGCGGTGGTGTTCCTGGACACCCGCAACCGGGCGCATGGCGGCCGCGGGCCGGTCTCATCGTTTGAGTACGCGGTCAGCGCCACCGCCTCCATCGGCGTCCACCTGGCCCGGGAGGGCATCGACGGTGAGTTCTTCACCGACACCGGGCGGGTGACCGGGACCGGCCGGTTCGAGGATGTGCTGCTGGACTCGCTCGCTGTCATCCGGCCGTCCCGGACCGTCGAGCTCACCCAGATCCTGGCCGACCGCCCCCGTGGCAGCGGTGGCCTGCTGATCGCGGTGATGGGACGGCTGACCGAGGACGAGGCCCGGCGGCTCGCCGCGGCCCGCAGCGCGGGTGGCGCCGCGCTGGCGATCCTGCTGGCCGTTTCCAGCTGGAATGCAGATGCCGCGGGCGGCCGGGTGGCGGCTGAGACCGAGGCCGCCAGCAGCGTCCTGGCCGCGGCCGGCTGGCGGGTCACCACCGCCACCGCCGACCTGCCGCTGAGCGCGGCCTGGGAGATGCTGCACCAGCCAACCGGCCAGCGCCAGCCCGGCCTGGTCACCCCGGCAGGCGCGGGCTGATGAACCACCGGCTCACCGTGACCGCGGCCGCCGCCACCCTGCTGGCCTCGGTTTCCCTGTACCCGCTGGTGGCCAAGTCCGGCTGGTTCTGGGCCGGGGCGGGGGCAACCCTGGTGGTCGCTGGGACCGGCACGCTGACCCGGCTGCGCACGCTCCCGGTGGCCGTCTGCCTGCTGGCCGCACTGGCCGCCCTGCTCGTCTACCTCAACCTGGTGTTCGCCTCTGCCTACTCGGCCTTCGGCGTGCTGCCGACCCCCGCCTCGCTGCACCATCTGGTCTTCCTGCTCGGCCGGGCGAACACCGAGATGGGGAGATTCGGCCCGCCGGTGCCGGCCAGCCGGGGCGTCGATTTCCTGGCCGCGGCCGGGATCGGCATCGTCGCCGTCGCGACCGATCTGACGGCGGTGCGGCTGCGCCAGCGGCCATCGCCGGCCTGGCGCTGCTGGTGCTGTTCTGCGTGCCGCTGACCACCACCGCCCGCCCCGGCCCGGTCAGCGACGCGCTGGTGTTCTGCCTGGGTATCACCGGCTATCTGGCCCTGCTGTCGGCCGACGGGCGGGAACGGGTCCGGCGGTGGGGTCGGCTGGTGCGCACCTGGCAGAGCTTTCCCGGCACCAGCGGGCCGGACACCCGCCAGCTGGCCGCGGCCGGGCGCCGCCTGGGCTTCGCGGCAGTCCTGCTCGCGCTGTGCCTGCCGCTGATCGTGCCCGGGCTGCGGCCGCACCAGCTGTTCGCGGGCAGCACCGGTTCCGGCCCGCCCGTGTTCGCACCATCACTGGCGCTGCCGGATCCACTGGTCCAGATGAACCAGCAACTGCACGAGCAGCACCCGCAAACGGTGCTGGTCTACCGCGCGCCGGCCGGGGTCACGCCTGCCTACCTTCAGGTCTACGTGCTCAGCCAGCTGCAGGGAAACAACTGGGTCATGTCCCGGCCGGCCGGCGCCGGGACGGTCGGCACTGGCCCGCTGCCCGCCGTGCCCGGCGTCAGCGCCCAGACGGCGGGCAGCACGGTCCGCGAGACGATCACCTTGAGCCCGTACCTGCACAACGCCGCCGGCACCCTGGCCTACCTGCCGGTGCCCTATGCCCCCCGGTCACTGACTGTGCCCGGTAACTGGCGGGTGGATCCCGGCACGCTGGCCATCCTCACCGCCAGCACCCCGCTGGGCGGCCTGCGCTACTCGGTCACCAGCCGGGACATCGAGCCGGCCGGCCGGGAACTGCGGCAGGCGGCCCACTACCCCGCGGCGGTGGTCAGCGACCTGGCGGTACCCGCGGCGTACCTGCGGCTGGCCCCGCTGGCCAGGCAGATCACGGCCGGCCGGGCCAGCGCCTACAGCCAGGTAGTGGCCCTGCAGCAGTGGTTCCGGCAGCCTGGGAACTTCACCTATTCGCTGTCGGCGCCGCAGTCCACTGGCGCCGCCGCGCTGGTGACCTTCCTGACCAGGACCCGGCGCGGCTACTGCCAGCAGTTCGCGTTCGGGATGGCGGTGCTGGCGCGGCTGCTCGGCATCCCCTCCCGGGTGGTCGTTGGCTACACCCAGGGCACTCCGCAGGCGAACGGCACCTGGCTGGTCCGTACCACTGACGCTCACGCCTGGCCGGAGATGTACTTCCCGGGGGCGGGCTGGCTGCGGTTCGAGCCCACCCCGTCCAGTGCCGGTGAGCAGGCCACGGCGTCGGTGCCCGCTTACTCCACCCCGCCGCCGGGCAGCACGGTCCCGGTTACCGGGCCCACGCAGCTGCCCACCCCCGCCCCCACCCGGACCAGCGCCAGCCACCAGTCCGGGGCTGGCGCGCGGCTGCGGCACCCCGGGTCAGGGCCGGGTCAGGGAACGCCCAGCCATGGCACGCGGTCACCTGCCCCGCTGCCGGTGATCCTGATCATCGTGGCCCTGCTGGCCGTGGCCGCCGTGATCCCCTGGGCCAGCAGGACGGTCATCCGCTGGCGGCGCTGGCATGGCGCGGCCAGCGATGCCGCCCGCGCGCATGCGGCGTGGCTGGAGCTACGGGACGACCTGGCCGACCACCGGTTCCCGGCCCGGGCGAGTGAGTCCCCCCGCGCGCTGGCCGCCCGGCTGGCCGGGACGCTCAGCTTCAGCCCGGCCGACCGGGCCGCGCTGGACCGGATCGCGCTGGCCGAGGAACGGGCCCGGTACGCCCGCAGCCCGGCCGGGTCCGGGCAGTTGCGGGCGGACACAGATACGGTCAGGCGGGCACTTGGCCGGTCCACCGGGGTGACCGGGCGGTGGGCCGCCCGGGTGCTGCCCGCGTCCCGGCTCGGGCCCGCCCGGGCGGCGCTGCACAACGTGCTGGATGTGTTCGGCTGGCTGGAACTGGTGACCATCCGGCGTCAGCACCGGCAGGCCGCGCAGACACCGGGCTGAGCAGCGGGCAGTTTCCCGCTACCGGCCGCCCTCCTGGCGCCGCCGCCAGCGCTCCTCCAGCCGCTCCATGAAGCTGCCCTTGGCGGCCCGCCCCCGCTTGCCCTTGCGCGGCGCCTGGCCGCGGAGCTGGCTCCGCTCCCGGCTGGGCCCGGGGGAGGGAGCCTGCACCTGGCCGCGGCCCGGGCCGGTTGTGCGCCCGGCGGCCGCGCCGCCCATGTGCCGCCAGCTGGTGAGCGCCCACATCGCGCAGGCGAGCATGACCACGAAGCCACCGACGCCGATGAAGGTAACCTTGGACACGACCCCCGCCAGCAGCAGCCCCACGCCGACCAGGAACCCGATCGCGGCCTCGACCACCCGCCGCTTGTAGTGGATCCGGGGGTCCTTCGCGCGCACGGCCTGTGCGAGCTTTGGGTAGTCGGCGTAAAGCGCCTGCTCGATCTGCTCGAGCTGTCGCTGCTCGTGCTCAGAAAGCGGCACTGCGCCTCCCATGAACCTCACGCGCGGGGACAGGAGCGATGACGTGCATCTCCCGGTCCTGCTTTTCTCCACCATACGAGTGCTGCCGCACGCTGGGAAGCCGTGAGCAGGGAAAGCCAGGGCTTGCCGCGGAAGCCGGCCCGCGGCCGGGCCTGCCTGCCTGTGCCACCGCCATCATCCGTGCCGTCCCGTCCCCGTGCCGCGCCGTCGCCAATCTCCCGAACAGCCGGTATCTCAAACAACTGTTCGGTTTCAGTCTACCGGGGGCGTGTCATGATCATCCCTCGGGCGGGCAACCGGTTTACCGGACTCTCGCCTTGGCGGGGCGATCGGTGTCCCGGCCTCACCCCCCAGCGGCCCGATCGGTGCCCCGGCCTCGTCGCCGGGGCCGATGGCCGGCTGCCCGGCGGCCAGGTCCCGCCGGACCAGAGCGGCGGGACGGACAGAATCCGGGCCGAACCGGCCAGCGATCTTGTCCACCGCCCACTCGGCATCACGCCATGACAGCGGCCGCTCCCCGAACGCCAGCTGGGTAGCTGACCTGGCGGCCGGCCGCAGGCCGGTGGCGCGCACGCCGACCAGCCGCAGCCGCGCCCGGGAATCGAACCCGGCTGCCGCGTACAGGTCGCAGGCGGTCGCGTAGATCTTGCGCGCCACGTCGGTCGGCTCGGCCAGGGTCCGGGACCGGGTAATCGTGGTGAAGTTGGCCAGCCGTAGCTTGACCACCACGGTCCTGGCTACCCAGCCGCCTGCCCGCAGGCTGCGGGCGGTGCGGCCGGATAGCCGGAGCAGTTCACGGCGGATCAGGTCCGGGTCGTCGATGTCGGTGGCGAAGGTCTCCTCTGAGCCAACGCTCTTGTCGGCGACATCCGGGGTTACCTGCCGGTCGTCCCGTCCCCAGGCCAGGGCGTGCAGGTGGCCGCCGACCGCCTGGCCAAGTTCCCGCTGCAGCGTGGTCACCGGCGTGTGGGCGATATCACCCACGGTCCGCAGGCCGAGCCGGGCCAGCGCCTGGCCGGTCTGCTCCCCCACCCCCCACAGCGCGGCCACCGGCAGCGGGTGGAGGAATTCGAGCACCTCCCCGGCCGGCACTACCAGCAGCCCATCCGGCTTGCACCGGGCCGACGCCAGCTTGGCCACGAACTTGGTGCTGGCCACCCCGACCGAGCAGGTGATGCCCTGCTGGTCAAGGACGCTGGCCCGGATGAGCCGGCCGATCCCGGCCGGGCGGCCGAGCCGCCGGACCGCGCCGGAGACATCCAGGAACGCCTCGTCCAGCGACAGCGGCTCCACCTCCGGGGTGATCGCCCGGAAGAGCGCCATCACCTCGGTGGAGACGGCGGCGTACATGCCGTGCCGGGGCGCGACGAAGACCGCCTGCGGGCACAGCCGGCGGGCGCGGGTGACCGGCATGGCCGACCGGACACCGAGCACCCGGGCCTCGTAGGAGGCGGACAGCACCACTCCGCGGCTGCCGGTGGCGCCCACGATCACCGGCAGGCCGGCCAGTTCCGGCCGCTCCCGGATCTCGACACTGGCGTAGAAGGCATCCATGTCGGCATGCAGGATGTGGCAGCCAGTGTCGTCGCCAGCCATGCCGCTACCGGTAACCGACGATATGAATCTGGGTCGCGATGTCGCCGAACGCGGGGTGGGCCGACGCCGCCTGCTCCAGCGCCAGCAGGGCATCGGCGGCACCCGGGTCGGCGTCGGCGAACATGCCGGGGACCAGGTCGGCGAAGACCCTGACCCCATGCACGCTGCCCGCCCGCAGGCCTGCCCCCTCGATCAGGTCCACCAGCCCGGCCATGGTGAACCACCGGGTCCGCGGCACTCCCGGCCCGGCCCCGATCCCGGCCGGCTGGCTGGACCCGGTGCTCAGGCCGGCCAGCAACTGCCGGGCATCGTCGAACCGGCCGGCCAGCGCCCGGTGGATCACGGCCGCGACCGCGCTGGCGGCCAGCACGCTGACCGCGCCGCCGGGCCGGAGCAGGCCGGTGATGGCGGCCATCGCGTCCACCGGCGAATCCACGTACTCCAGCACGCTGTGGCAGAGCACCAGGTCGGCGCTTTCCGGGCCGGCCACGGCCGCGAGATCGGCGGCATCGCCTTGCACCATGGTGATCCGCACGTTCATCTCCGCGGCCCGGCGCTCGGCCGCGGCCAGCGAGTCCGGGCTGGGGTCGACCACGGTCACGTGGTGGCCCAGGGCTGCCAGCGGCACGGCGAATCCGCCTGTACCGCCGCCAGCGTCAATGATGTCCAGCTGCGGCCGGCCCACCTCCGCCGCCATCGCCTCGGTAACGGCCCGCAGCACGTCGCGCACGACGGCCGTGCGGGCGTCACCGTACCGGTTCCAGGACCGGCCGGCCGCCCCGCGGCCAGCCACCTGATCGGGCGCGTTCCCCGTGCGGCGGTCACCTGTCACAGCCAGCCTCCCGGTTCCCCTGTCACACCCTGCTGACCTGGCGATCCCGGTCCTGCGGGCTCTGCCAATCTAATGCCGGCCACCAACGCCGCGGGCACGGCAGCCCGGTCTGCTGCTTGCCACCAGGTCAGCCCCGGGTTTCACTGAAATTGGCGGCCTGCGGTAGCTCGTCACCACCGGCAGCCCCGTGACGGCCCGGCTGGCCGGTGCGGGCACCTTGAGTGCCCGCACCCAGGCGGAGGGGATGGATCGCCGTGGCACTTGCGAGTTCGGGCGCCGGCGCCCACCGTGACCACTTAGGCTCTCCCGCATGCGAGAGCACCTTGAGCTCCCGCGGCCGATGCGGCTGCTGCGCACCACTCTCTGGAGCCTGCTCGAATCGGCCGGCCTGCCGGTAGCCGCCATCGCCATAGCCGGCTGGCTGGGCGGCCGTGACGCCGGCCTGATCGCCGGCCTGGCCGCGACCTGGGTGCTGGCGGCCGGCCGCAAGATCGCCACCGGCAGCGTGCCGAGCCTGCTCACCATCTCGGCCGTGGTGCTCACCCTGCAGACGGCGATGGTGCTGGTGACCGGCCAGCTCTGGCTCTACCTGCTCCAGTTCCCGGCCGCCAACCTGGTGATGTGCGTGCTGTTCGTGCGGACCGCACGGGGCCCGAGCCCGCTGGTCGCCCGGCTGGCGGCGGAGGTGGTCGCGCTGCGCCAGCCGGCCACCCACCACCCGGGCCTGCACCGCTTCTTCCAGGGCGCGACCTGGCTGTGGGCTGGGATCTTCTTCCTGCTCACGGCCGGGCTGGCGGTACTGATGGTGACCGAGCCGACCGGGCTGTTCGTGACAGCCTCGACCGCGCTGACCATCGGCCTGACCGTGGCCGGCACCGGCGTGTCGGCGCTCTGGTTCCGGTCGGTGCTGCGCCGGTTCGGCCTCACCCTGCGCTTCGCGCCCGCCTGACCGGCCAGTCCCGCCCGTTAGCCCGGGTTCACCGGCCGGCCCGCGGCCCGGTCACAGGGCGAGCGTCGGCTTGAGGTTCAGCAGCCGGGCGAGCAGGCCGTTCACGAAGGCCGGGGAGCCCTCGGTGGATAGTTCCCGGGCCAGCCGGACGGCCTCGCTGATGGCGACGGCATCCGGGATGTCATCTGCCCACAGCAGCTCGAAGGCGCCGATCCGGAGCAGATTGCGGTCCACCGCCGGCATCCGGTCCAGCGTCCAGCCCTCGGCATAGGTGGCCAGCAGCTCGTCGATCTGCTGCTGGTGGGCGTGCACGCCGCGGACCAGGTCAGCAGCATAGGCGGGCAGCGGCGGCATCTCATCGGCGGCGCGCTCGGCCAGCACGTCCAGCACCGGCTGGCGGCGCAGGTCCGCCTCGAACAGGACGTCGAGTGCCCGCTTGCGGGCCTTGCTGCGGGCAGGCACGGCGGGAAGTCAGGCCCGGCCGAGATATTCGCCGGTGCGGGTGTCCACCCTGACCTTCTCGCCGGTGGTGATGAACAGCGGCACGCTGATCTGCGCGCCGGTCTCCAGCGTGGCCGGCTTGGTGCCACCGGTGGAACGGTCGCCCTGCACGCCGGGGTCGGTCTGGCGGATGGTCAGTTCCACCGCGGCGGGCAGTTCCACGTACAGCGGCACGCCGTCGTTGAAGGCCACCACCGCGGTCTGCTCCTCCAGCAGGTAGCTGGCGGCGTCGCCGACCGTGGCCGCCGGGATCCGGGGCTGGTCATAGTCCTGGGTGTCCATGAACACGAAGTCGTCGCCCTCGCGGTACAGGTACTGCATCTCCCGCTTGTCCACATTGGCGGTCTCGACCTTGACACCGGCGTTGAAGGTGCGGTCGACGACCTTGCCGGACAGCACGTTCTTCAGCCTGGTCCGCACGAAGGCGCCGCCCTTGCCCGGCTTGACGTGCTGGAACTCGACGACAGTCCACAGCTGCCCGTCGAGGTTGAGGGTAAGGCCGTTCTTAAGGTCGTTCGTGGTGGCCACGTGTGTCTCTCCTGATATGGGCGGCCAGCCCGCCAGGGCCGGTACGCCCTAGAGGACGAGCAGCTCACTGCCGGTCGCGCTGGTCGTCGTGGTGAGCAGGTCACGGGCTGCCGCAGGCGTCCCGGAGCGCACCACCAGGGTGTCCTCGATCCTGACGCCACCCCTGCCGGGCAGGTAGACGCCCGGTTCGACGGTGATGGGAACCCGGTCAGCAAGTCTACCGGGCTGTCCTGGCCCCAGCGCCGGCGCCTCGTGGATCTCCAGCCCGACGCCGTGGCCCACGCCGTGGCCGAAGAACTCCCCGTCAGCCGGCCTGCTCGATGACGTCCCGGGCGGCCGCATCCACATCCGCCGCCGCGGCCCCCGGCACGGCTGCCGCGATCCCGGCCCGCTGCGCGGCGGCGACCAGCTCGTACACCTCGCGCTGCCAGCCGGCTGGCGGGCCGAGTGCCACCGTCCGGGTCATGTCGGCGTGATAGCCGCCGACGCGGGCGCCGCAGTCGATGGTGATCAGGTCACCGGCCACGAACGCCCGGCCGCCCGGCTCGTGGTGCGGGATGGCCCCGTTCGGCCCGCTGGCCACGATGGTGTCGAAAGCGGGCTTGTCCGCCCCGGCCTCGATCATCGCCCGCTCGATCAGCGTGGCTAGCTGGCGCTCGGTCATGCCGGCCGCGATCAGGGGCGCGACCCGGTCAAACGCCTGCCCGGTGAGGGCGCAGGCCTGGCCGAGCAGGGCCAGCTCGGCCGGGTCCTTGACGATCCGCAGCTCCTCCACCGCCCGCCCCAGCGGCCGCAGGCCAATGCCGCCGATGGCGGCCAGTTCGTCTCGCTGCTCGACGGTCATCTCGTGCGCCTCGAACGCGAGCCTGCGCAGCCCGCGCTCGGCCGCCAGCGCGGCCAGCCCGGCCGCCACCGCCCGGGTGACGACGAGCTCGGTGCCGGGCGCCTGGAGTTCGGCGGTGAGCGCGTACCGGGAATCGGTGGCCAGCACCGCCACGCCGTCGGCGGGTACCAGCACGGCAGCATTGGAGCTGGCCAGCCCGGTCAGATAACGGACGTTGACCCCGCTGGTGATCAGCGCCGCATCGGCGTCCCGGGCGGCCAGCCCGGCTGCCAGCCGATCCCGGCGGGGCTGCTGGATGTCCGGCATGACCCTGACTGTACGCAACGGCGCTGCCACCGGCCCGGGTGCGCCCGCCCGGGGCCGTGCACGCGGGTCAGCCCAGCTGCTTGGCCATGATGATGTCGTCCACGTAGCTGCCCTGGATGCAGAACTCGGCCCGCAGCGTGCCCTCCCGCCGGAAGCCGGCCCGCTCGTACAGCCGCAGCGCGGGCTCGTTGGTGCTCAGCACCCGCAGCGACAGCTTGCTCCCGCCGCGCTCGCGGGCGAACCGCTCGGCCGCGGCGAGCAGGGCGGTGGCGACCCCCTGGCCGCGGGACCCGGGGGCGACGGCGAGCCCGGCGATCCCCAGCACGTGCGCGTTCTCGCGCAGCCCGGTGACCGGCCGCACCCGGATATAGCCAAGCACCCGGCCACCTGCCTCGGCCACCAGGTGTGTCCCGGGCGGGCTGTCATCGGTGAAGAACGTGAAGAAGGGGTCGCCGACCCGCTCGATCACCGACGGGAATCCCGACGCCGGGGTCCAGGCCGCGGCGTCAACCCTGGTCAGCGCCTCCTCATCGGCGGTGCGGGCGACTCTGATCACGAGCCCGTCCGGTATGGCCACCAGCCCATCCTGCCCGCGGTGTCAAATCCGGGCGGCATCAGTCCATCTTCTCCATAATGCTTGCGGACGAATACACGTAGCCATATACTCGTAGCCGGATATACGTTACCGGATGCGTCAGAGGAGGCTGGGATGCCAGGACGGCGTGCCGTCGCCAACCCGCTGGCGCTGGCGGTCCTCGTCACCTTGTCCGAGCGGCCCATGCATCCCTACGAGATGGCCACCACCATGCGCTCCTACGGCAAGGAGCGCAGCATCAAGCTGAACTACGGCTCGCTCTACACCGTGGTGGGCAACCTGGCCAAGCACGGGTTCATCGCGGCGGCCGCCGCCAGCCGGGCGGGCCGGCGGCCAGAACGCACCGTGTATGAGATCACCGAGGCGGGCCGCCAGGAGCTTGAGGACTGGATGGCTGAGCTCATCGCGGTCCCGGTCAAGGAGTACCCCCAGTTCGAGGCGGCGCTGTCGGAACTGCCGGTGCTCCCCCCCAGCCGCGCGCTGGAACTGCTCAAGGACCGGATCGCGGCGCTGGAGCAGGCGATCGCCGGCGACCGCGCCGAGCTTGCCGGGCTGACTGATATCCCCCGGCTGTTCCTGCTGGAAGCCGAGTACCACGTGGCCATGCGGGAGGCCGAGCTGGCCTGGGTGCGCGGGCTGGCCGCCGAGTTCGAGGACCGGACCTTCCCGGGCCTGGACGGCTGGCAGCACGTGCACGACCACCACGAATGGCCGCCGCAGTTCGGCCAGGCCCCGGAAGGCCGCCAGCCCGGTGACCCAGTTGGCTACCCCCCGGCCGCCGGAAAGGAGGGCGCCAGCAGCAGCGACTGACAGACGGCCCCCGGCAAGGTGCGGCAACACCTGGCCAGGGGCCGTGACCACCGAACCGGTCCCGCGGCGCGAGACCAGCGCGAGTGAGCACCTCTAGGATACGTGGCTGCTCCGCCCTGGACCGGTGTCCAACACCACCCATCAGGGAGGAAAGGCATGACCACGGCAACCCAGGCGGCACCGGCCCGCGCCACCGCCACCTTCGCGATCGAGGCCGACCACCTCGTCAAGACCTATCCCAAGGGCGTACGCGCGCTGGCCGGGCTCAGTTTCGCTGTCCCGGCGGGCACGGTCTTCGCCCTGCTCGGCCCGAACGGCGCGGGCAAGTCCACCACCGTCAAGATCCTGACCACGCTGGCCCAGGCCGACTCCGGCACCGCCACCGTGGCCGGCCTGGACGTGCGGGCGCGGCCCGCGCAGGTGCGGCACGCCATCGGCGTGGTCGGCCAGCGCAGCGGGGCCGACCCGATGGCCACCGGCCGGGAAAACCTGCTGCTGACCGGCCGGATCCAGGGCATGCGGGGGCGGAGCCTGACCGCCCGCATCGACGAGCTGCTCGGCCGGTTCGGCCTGGCCGACGCGGCCGGCCGCCTCGTCCGCACCTACTCGGGTGGCATGCGGCGGCGGCTGGATGTCGCCCTGGGCCTGGTCAACCAGCCTCAGGTGCTCTTCCTGGACGAGCCGACGGCCGGACTGGACCCGGAATCCCGCTCGGCCATGTGGGACGAGATCGCCCGGCTCTCGGCCGGGGACGGGCTCACCATCTTGCTGACCACCCACTACCTGGACGAAGCCGACCGGCTGGCGGACCGCCTGGCCATCGTGGACCAGGGCCGGGTGGTCACCGAGGGCTCCCCGGATGAACTCAAGGGCCAGCTGCACGGCGACTCGGTGCACATCGAGCTGGGCGGCCAGGCCAGCCACGAACGGCTGCTGGCCGCGCTCAGCCGGGTTCCGGTCCGCGAGGTCCGGGTGGATGGCAGCCGGCTCAGCGCCCGCGCCGACGATGGCGCCACCGCACTGCCCACCGTCCTGGCCGCGCTGGACGGCGCCGGCCTGGCGGTCCGGGCCGCGACCGTGGCCCGGACCTCGCTCGACGACGTCTACCTGCGGCATGCCGGGCGCCACTTCGCCGACGCCGACCAGCAGCCAGGCACGCCCAGCCAGAACGGAGGATCACGATGACCACCATCGCCACCCACACCTCGCTGATGACCGGGCGGCAACTGCGGGCATTCGCCCGCCAGCCCGCCTATCTGGTGATCAGTCTCATCCAGCCGGTGATCTGGCTGTTCCTGTTCGGGTCGCTGTTCCGCAAGGTGGTCGAGCTGCCGGGGTTCGGCACCAGCTCCTACCTCGACTACCTGGTGCCCGGCGTAGTGATCATGAGCGCGCTGTCCACCAGCATGTGGAGCGGCATGACCGTGCTGGAGGAGATCGACCGCGGCACCATGGACCGGTTCCTGGTGCTGCCGCTGCACCGCTCGGCCATCATCAACGCCTCGGTGATCATGCAGTCGCTGATGACCACCGTGCAGTCGGTCATCATCGTGGCGCTGGGCTGGCTGGCCGGCGCGCACTACCCCGGCGGCCTGGCCGGCGTGCTGGTGCTGATCGCGGGCTCGGTGCTGATCGCCATCGTGTTCAGCGCGTTCTCGAACACGGTCGGGATGCTGGCCCGGCAGCGCGAGACGATCATCGGCATCAACACGTTCCTGCTGCTGCCACTGACCTTCCTGTCCACCGCGTTCATGGCCACCGCGCTCATGCCGCACTGGATGCGGACGGTGGCCGGCGGCAACCCGGTCAACTGGGCGCTGGTGGCGGGCCGGTCGGCGATGAACACCAGCCCGGACTGGGCCAGGGTGCTGGCCCAGGGCGGTGGCCTGGCGCTGCTAGCGATCGGGGTCACGGCCTTGTCCGTGCTCACGTTCCGCGCCTACCAGAAGTCGGTGTAGCCACTCCCATTCCATGATCACGGAATCCTGTCAGTCACTGTGACTGACAGGATTCCGTGCTAGTGACTGGCGCCCGGCTGGGCAGGTGCTAGCTCGCGGATGCGCTCGATCAGGTGCACCCGCTCGGCGTGGGTCGGTGCCAGCGGCGTCACGTTCAGCGTGGTGACGCCGGACTCCGCCATCGCGGCCACCCGCTCCGCCACATAGCCCTCCGGCCCGATCAGCGACGTCCCGGCCAGCAGCTCGGCCGGCACCAGCGCCGCCGCCTCGTCCTTGCGCCCGTCCAGGTAGGCGTCCTGGCAGGCGCTGGCCTCCGCCTCGAACCCGAACCGGACGGCCAGCTCGTAGTAGAAGTTGCGGCCCCGGTCCCGGTGCGGGCCCATGCCGCCGACATAGAGCGCGAAGACCGGCCGGGCCAGCTCCCGGTAGCCGGCCACCTCGTCGCCGATGGCCAGCGGCGCCTGGCCCACCACGTCCAGCGGCGGCAGCGACGGATCGCGCCGGGCCCGGCCGGCGGCCAGCGGCTCCCCCCACGCGGCCGCCGCCTTCTCCGGGAAGTAGAAGATCGGCTCCCAGCCCTCGGCCGCCTCGGCGGCCAGCTCCACGTTCTTCGGCCCCAGTGCCGCCACCACGATCGGGATCCGCTCGCGGACCGGGTGGTTGATCAGCTTGAGCGGCTTGCCCAGCCCGGTCCCCCGGCCAGGTGGCAGCGGGATCTGGTAGTGCGGGCCGGTGTGCTCCAGCCGTTCCCGCCGCCACACCTGCCGGCAGATCTCGATGATCTCCCGGGTCCGCCCGACCGGCGCGTCGTAGGGCACCCCGTGCCAGCCCTCGATCACCTGCGGACCGGAGGCGCCGAGGCCGAGCGTGAACCGGCCGCCCGACACGTAGTCCAGGCCCGCCGCGGTCATCGCGGTCAGCGTCGGCGTCCGCGTGTACAGCTGGAGGATGCCGGAGGCGATCTCCAGCCGCTGCGTCCGCGCCGCGATGTAGCCGAGCTGGCTGACCGCGTCGAAGCTGTACGCCTCCGGCACGAACACGATGTCCAGCCCGGCCTTCTCGTAGTCGGCCAGCTCGGCGACGGTCTCGGTGAAGCCGCCCGCGTAGTTCAGGGCCATCCCGATGCGCATAGACCGGCCTCCCGGCAGCGGTGCGTGGCCGCCCGTCGTTAGGCAGGCCGATGGACAGAGGTTAACCGCGTTCAGCCCTGCTGGCCGAGGCCGGCCGCGGCCAGGGCGGCGATCGCGGTCAGGGCGAGCCGGTAGGAGAGCAGGCCGAACCCGGCGACGGTGCCGTCGGCGACCGCGGCCACCACTGAGGTGTGCCGGAACTCCTCCCGCGCGGCCGGGTTGGACAGGTGAACCTCCACCAGCGGCGCGGTCCGCATCGCCAGCGCGTCGCGCAGGGCGTAGGAGTAGTGGGTGAAAGCGGCCGGATTGAGCACCACCGGCGTCCGGTCGTCCGCCGCCTGGTGGATCCAGCCGATGAGTTCGGCCTCGTCATCGGTCTGCCGGACGTCAACCTCCAGCCCCAGCTCACGGCCGGCCGCCTGGCAGGCGGCGGCCAGGTCGGCCAGCGTGGCGTGGCCATAGACCTCTGGTTCCCGGGCGCCCAGCCGTCCCAGGTTGGGGCCGTTCAGCACCAGCACGGCGATCACCGGGCGGTCACCTCCCGGTAGGCGCCGCGCAGTAGCTGCTCATCCGGGTCGTCCAGGATGACCGGCCGGGCCAGCCCGGCCAGCACCACCATCCGCAGCCGGGCACCACGCGACTTCTTGTCCACGGTCATCCTCGCCCGCAGATCCAGCCAGGCACCGGGCCGGTAGGTGGTCGGCAGCCCGACCGCGGCCAGCACCTGGCGGTGCCGGCCGGCGTCGGCGGCATCCAGCTTGCCCGCCAGCCGCGCCACCTCCGCCGCATACACCATGCCGATCGCGACCGCCTCGCCGTGCCGGATCCGGTAGTCCTCGACCCGCTCGATAGCGTGACCGAGGGTGTGCCCGTAGTTGAGAATCTCCCGCCGCCCCGCTTCCCGCAGGTCATCGGTGACCACTTCGGCCTTGACCCGGACCGCGCGCTCGACCAGTTCCCGGGCGTGCTGGCCGTGCGGCACCACCGCGCCGTCCGGGTCGGCCTCGACCAGGTCCAGGATCGCCGGATCCGCGATGAACCCGCACTTGATCACCTCGGCCAGCCCGCTCACATACTCCGGCCTGGGCAGCGAGGTGAGCACGGCCAGGTCGGTGAGCACCCCCGCGGGCGGGTGGAACACCCCCACCAGGTTCTTGCCCGCGCCGGTGTTGACCGCGGTCTTGCCGCCGATGGCCGCGTCCACCGCAGCCAGCAGCGTGGTCGGCACCAGCACCAGCCGCACCCCGCGCAGCCAGGTGGCCGCCACGAACCCGGCCAGGTCGGTGGTGGCCCCGCCGCCAACGCCGACGATGACGTCGCTGCGGGTCAGCCGGTGGCCGGCCAGGGCGGACCAGAGGCGGTCCGCCACCGCGACCGTCTTGGCCGCCTCGCCAGCCGGTACTTCCTCGCTGCACACCTGGTAGCCGGCCCCGCTGAGCACCCCGCAGACCGGCCTGGCCACCTCGCCCCGCCCCGCCGGGTAGATAACCGCGACCGTGCGCGCGGCCCGGCCGACCAGTCGCGGCAGTTCGCCGAGCACGCCAGTGCCGATCACGACCGGGTAGGGGGCCTCGCCACCCACCTCGATCCGGGTCACGGTCACGGCGGCGGCTCCGCCGCCGCGCCGGTCCCCGCCGGTGGCGTGCCCGCACCCTCACCAGTCTCCGCGGCGATCGCCGCGCTGACGATCTCGGCGACCTCGTCGGCGATTTCCTGCGGGTCGCGGTCGTCGGTCGTCACCGTCGCCCAGGCCAGCCCCTCGTACACCGGCACCCGCTCGGCCAGCAGTTCCCGCAGCCGGGTGCGCGGGTTGCCGATGAGCAGCGGGCGCGGCGTGTCCAGCCCGGTCCGGTGCGCGGCGGCCGCGAAGCCCGTGGCCAGGTACACCACCCGCTGGCCGGCCAGCAGATCCCGGGTGGCCGGGTCCATCACCGCTCCCCCGCCCAGGGCCAGCACCCCGCTGTGACCGGTCAGGCTGCTGGCCACCGCGGTACGTTCCAGCTCCCGGAAGGCAGGCTCGCCGTCGGTGATGAAAATGTCGCTGACCGGCTTGCCCGCCGCCTGCTCGACAACGTCGTCGGTGTCCAGGAACCCGGCGCCCAGCAGCGCGGCGGCGAGCAGGCCGACGGTGGTCTTGCCCGCCCCGGGCGGGCCGATCAGGACCGCGGCTGGCCGGCTCATGCGGTCACCAGCGAGGCGAGGTAGCCGGCCAGGTTGCGGCGCACCTCGGTGACCGAGTCGCCGCCGAATTTCTCGCTGGCCGCGTCGGCGAGCACCAGCGCGACCATGGCCTCGGCGACCACCCCGGCGGCGGGCACAGCGGTCACGTCACTGCGCTGGTTGATTGCCTTGGCCGGCTCCCCGGTGCGCACGTCCACGGTGTCCAGCGCCCGCGGCACGGTGGAGATCGGCTTCATCGCCACCCGCGCCCGCAGCGGCTCGCCGGTGCTCATGCCGCCCTCCACCCCGCCGGCCCGGTTGGTGCGCCGCCGGACGCCCGCCGCCCCGGCTGCCCCGGTGGGCGCGGCTGGCTCGATCTCGTCGTGCGCGGCGGACCCGCGGCGGCGGGCGGTGGCGAACCCGTCGCCGATCTCCACCCCCTTCATCGCCTGGATGCTCATCAGCGCCGCGGCCAGCCGGGCATCCAGCCGCCGGTCCCAGTGGACGTGGCTGCCCAGGCCGGGCGGTAGCCCGTAGGCGATCACCTCGATCACGCCGCCGAGGGTATCGCCGTCCTTACGAGCGGCGTCGATCTCGGCCCGCATCGCCTCGCTCGCGGCCGGGTCCAGGCAGCGCACCGGGTCGGCGTCCACCAGGCTGCCGTCGGCAGGCCCCGGCACGACCCCGGCCGGTGCGCACACCGGCCCGATCGCGACCACGTGGCTCACCACCTCGATGCCGAACGCCTGACGCAGGTATGACCTGGCCACCTCGCCCAGCGCCACCCGGGCGGCGGTTTCCCTGGCACTGGCGCGCTCGAGCACCGGCCGGGCGTCGTCGTGCCCGTACTTCTGCATGCCCGCGAGGTCCGCGTGGCCGGGCCGGGGCCGGGTGAGCGGGGCGTTGCGCGCCTGGCCGGCCAGCACCGGCTCGGGCACCGGGTCAGCGGACATGACCGTTTCCCACATGGGCCACTCGGTGTTGCCGATCCGGACCGCGACCGGCCCGCCGAGCGTGCGTCCATGCCGGACCCCGCCGGTGAGCTCGACCTCGTCCTGCTCGAAACCCATCCGCGCGCCCCGGCCGTACCCGGCCCGGCGGCGGGCCAGGGCGGCGGCGACATCCGCCGTGGTGATCTCGATCCCGGCCGGCAGCCCCTCACAGATGGCGGACAGCGCCCGGCCGTGCGACTCCCCCGCGGTCAGCCAGCGCAGCATGGTGCTGATCCTGCCATGGGGAGACGGTGGATGATCGTCGCTGGCAGCCGGCCAGGCAGGCGGCGGGCGTCCGGAATGGGCCAGGTCATCCGCTGCTCACCGGCCGGCCTGGCACGTCCCCGGCGCTGATGGCCACGGCGATCCCGCGCCGGAGCCGGTCACCGCCGCCCGCCATGATGCGGGCCGCAGCCTTCCTGGCCGCCTCCTGGGCAGCAGCGCCGCCGGGCTGATGCCCGGCGGCCAGCGCCAGTTCGACCGTGAGGTCAGTGCCATCCTCCCCGGCCCGCAGGCCGACACCGGCGATGACGGGCTCATCGGCCACGGCCGCGGCCACCAGCGCCAGCACGTCCGGATCCTGGTCCGGCAGCGGCACCGGCCGACCCGCGGCCAGGGTGGCCAGCCGGGCACCGTCCACGGCCAGCGGCACCGGCCCGGCCACGTCGATGACAACGGCCTCGGCGGTCCCGGCGGCGGCCCGCCAGACTTGGCCGGCCGGGACCGGCACCGGCCGGGCGTCGGGCCGCCAGGCCAGCAGCGCGGCCAGCCCGGTGAAGGCGAGCACGGCCGTCCGGCCGTCATCACCGATCAAGGTGGGCAGCGCCATCTCACTGACCTTCTCCCCGTGCAGCGCGGAGGCGGGCCGGGCGGGCCGGGACGATCCGGGCTGGGGACCGGGCCTGGCCGGAGGGCCGGCTGGCCAGCGGCGTGTGCCCAGTCATCGGGCGCCACCGGCCCGGCCAGCACGGCCACGACCGGGACCAGCAGCCGTGCGCTGGCCAGGGCCGACAGCGCGGCGTGCTCGCTGCCCTGGCCGCTGGCGAACGCCCGCAGGGCAGCGGTCACCCTGGGGTCGGCGTCGCCCTGGTCGGCGGGATCACCCTGGCCGCCGGTGATCAGTTCCGGCACGGCTCAACCCTACGGCCGGGCCGGCCGTGCCCGGTCCGGCCCGGCGCCGCTGCCGACCGCTGCCCCGGCCAGTCCGGCTGACCTCGGCCGATCCGCCGGCCGCCGGGCCCGGCGCGACGTAGCCTGTCCGGTACCACCCGAAGGCCCTGGCCGCCGGGAGGCCGCCGCTTGAGCATGGCTCCGGCCAAGCAGGTTGAGGCGAAAAACCCCATATGAGAGTCTTTTGAACTGCATCCACAGGCGACCCCAGAGGTATGAGTGATCCAGGCTGACCAGCCAGTTGCGGCGATAGTGCCGGGAACACCGCTACAGAAGGTGATCCCGCATCGCCTGGTGGAGCCCTACCTGAACGGGCAGCGTTCAGTGATCGCGGGCTATGTCTACCTCGCCCAGGACAGCGCGTTCCGCGAGCCTGCCGGCTATTACCATGCGCTCGCGCTCGGGTATGAGGGCTCCGAATTCAGCCCGGACATGACCGAAATGTACGTGCTGCGCTGGCTGGCCGTGGACATGACCGGGTCCCTGGTGCCGATGACGCCGGCGAACGGCGATGACCCGGCCAGTACCGTGCCCGAGTACTACACACTGCCCGTGCCGATACCGGTGGGCACCGAGATGTACCGGATCACCACCGGTGCCGAGGAATTCATCGCCCGGTACGACGGGCAGGTGTGGCTACAGCCCGTGCGAGGGAACTGAGCCATGAGGGGGAACTGAGCCATGAGGTACCGGCTGATGGCAACCTACCGAGGGGTGCCCTACGAGGCTGGTCTCGGGCCAGCCAACTCCGATGTGGTGCTGTTCGCGGCCTGCCCGCCACCGGAGACACTCGGTTTCGAGCCGGCCACCGGGCACTGGCGCAAGCAAGTGATCCGGGCCGAGATCGACGCCCTCTGGGAGTCGCGGCCGGTGGGGGTGTTCCGCGGCGAGCCGTGCATCGTGCTGGACGATCTCGGCGACCGGCTGCATGTCGCCTACCTCGGCACCGACCCGGACCAGGCCCGGCAGCTTGGCTACTGGCAGGTGGACCGCGGTGTGTTCGAGGTGCTCACGCCCAAAGACGAGGTCAGCGGGCTGACCGAGGAGCGGGTGGACCGGCCGTTGCGCTGGAGCGAGAATCCCGGCTCCGCCCCGGCCCGGACCGCCTACCCCTACGGCACGGCTCCCTGGCCGACCCTGGTCACGCCCTCGCCCGCAGCCCCGCTCCCGCCCGCACCCGCGCCTGAATCTTCGCCCGCGCCTGCGCCCCCGTCCGGGTCTGCTTCTCCGCCGAGGCTAGCGCCGGTGCCCGCGGCGCCCCCGGCGCCCGCAGTGGCGCCAGAGCCGCCGGCGGCGGCTGCTGGCCCGGCACCGCTGGCCTCACCCACGCCCGCCAGCCCTGCTCCGGAGGGGGCGGCTGGGCCACGGCTGGCCACCCCACCCGGCGCCGACCCGCTCTCGCCTGCCTTTCCCGCCGATCAGCTCTCACCGGCTTTTCCCGCCAACCCGCTCTCGCCCGCCCTTCCCGCGGACCCGTACCCCGCGGAGCCCGGCGCCCAGTCAGCGCCTGGCCCGTCATCGGCGAGGGCGGCCGGGCCAGTGAGCGCAGCGATGGCATCAGGGCTGGGCCCAGACGGGACCGCCGAGCCACCCGTGGCCGGACCGGCTGGGGCGCCCGCCGCCGCGCCGCCGCTGGACCGGCCGCCGCTGGATCGGGCCACGGCTGGACGAACCGCCGCTCGACGGGCCACAGCTGGATCGGCCGTGGCTGGATGGCGAGCTGCCAGGCGGCCCGGCACCGGCTGAGCCAGTACCGGCTGAGCCAGCACCGGCTGGGCAAGCATGGGCTGAGCCAGCATGGGCTGAGCCAGCCGGGTCCATGACCAGCCATCCGGCCGCACCCAGCCGGCCGCACCCGGCCGGTATCCGGCCAACGGCGCCTGGCCCCTGGCCGACAGCAGGCCCGGGTCCGCATTCCCGCCACCTCCGGCCACGAACGGCCTGCACGGCACGGGCGGGGCCGGCAGCGGACTACCCAGGCCACGCTTACCCCGGCGAGCCGGGCAGCCCGGCCCCCGCTGACCTGGGCGGCCCGGCCGGGGCTGACCTGGGCGGCCGGGCCGGGCGCAGGCAGCGGGTGCCCACCAGGGAACTCTTCTGCGAACTTGCCGACCGAGCCTCGATCCCCCGGTCCGCCTACGCGCTGGAGACCGAGATGGACGGGGCCATGTGCCTGCTGCCGACCCCGGCCGGGTTCGAGGTCTTCACCGCGGCGGGCGGGGCACGGCACGAGGTCCGCACTTTCGCTGAGGAAGAAACGGCCTACTTCTACCTGTTCGGCGTGCTGGCCGCGGAGGCGATCCGCAACGGCGCGCTCACGCCCGCGGTCGCGGCGGCTGGCCTGCGGCGAGGCGGCGGGTAGCCACTCATCACCGCCGCGCCAGCGCCAGGAATGGCACCACAACGGCCCGGATAAGAGGTTTGCGGAATCACCGGTTGGGGGAATTTCGCACGCATATCCGGCTCCGGCGGCTATGGTTCAATAGCCGGCGGGGCTGACGGTCCCCCGCTCCCCAAGCAGCCCCGCCGGCACACCCCAGTGCTCTTTCCAGGCGGCCTGCCACGGCCTGCTGCGGCCCGCCCGTGGGCGCGTGGCTGGCCAGGCGCGACAATGACTGGCATGACCGCTGTCACCGGCTCTCAGTTCCCGATCGCCGCGGGGGATTACGCGGCGGTCGTCACCGAGCTTGGCGCGGGCCTGCGCCTGCTGGCCCATCGCGGTGCCGACGTCCTGACCAGCTATCGCCCCGATGAACTGCCCCCGGCGGCGGCCGGGCAATTGCTCGCCCCGTGGCCCAACCGGGTCGATGGCGGGCGCTATCAGCTGGCGGGCGCCAGCTATCAGCTCGACCTGAGCGAGCCGGCCAACGGCAATGCCATCCACGGCCTGACCCGGTGGCTGTCCTGGGCGCCCGCCAGGCACACCACGGAACTGGTGCGGCTGCGCACGCTGCTGCTCGGGCGGACGGGCTATCCGTTCTGCCTGGAAATGGAAGCCGAATACCGGCTCAGCGGCGAGCACGGATTGCAGGTGACCGTGACCGCGCGTAACAGCGGTTCCCGCCCGGCGCCCTATGGGACAGGGTCACATCCCTACCTCACCACGGGCACGGCCACGATCGACGAGTGCACGCTCTGCCTGCCCGCCACCCGCTGGCTGCCCGCCGACCGCCGTGGCATCCCGGCTGGGGAGCCGCAGGATGTGGCCGGCACCAGCACCGATTTCCGCACCGCCCGGCCGGTCGGTGCCACCAGCCTGGATCACGCGCTAACCGGCCTGACCCGCGACCGGCAGGGCCGCGCGTGGGCACGGCTGGCCAGCGGGCACACCGAGGTCGCGCTGTGGGCGGGTGAGGGTTACCAGTGGCTGCAGGTGTTCACCGGCGACACCCTGGACGCCGCCCGCCGACGCCGGGCACTGGCCATCGAGCCGATGACCTGCCCGCCGAACTCATTTGCCAGCGGAACTGACCTGATCATCCTGGCGCCCGGGGCGAGCGTGACACATTCCTGGGGGCTCCAGGTGACTCAGCAGCCACTGGCGGCGCGCTAGCGAGGATGTCGCTAACCCGGGCCAGATCCGCCGGGGTGTCGATGTCATCCGGGCGGCCGATGTCGCCACATTCGACCGCGGTCACCAGTTCGGGGTGGGCACGCAGGTAGGGCCGCGCACCGACATCACCAGCGGCCAGGTCCAGCACGCCGGGCCAGTGGCCGCGGGCGAGCAGGACCGGGTTCCGCGGCTGCCCACTGTAGGTGGCCACGGCCAGGCCAGCGCCGGCCAGGTAGGCGGCGACCAGCCGCCGCACCACCGCGGGGGTGACGAGTGGCTGGTCCACCAGGGCGACGACAGCCGCCTCGCAGCCGGCCGGGAGTGCCGACAGCCCGGCGGCCAGCGATGACCCCATGCCGGACCGCCAGTCCGGGTTGTGTACCGTGGTCACGCCCGGCAGCGCGACATCCACCGCACCGGTCACCACCACCAGCGGCGCGGTCCCGCCCGCGCGCAGCAGCGCCACTCCCCGGTCCACCAGCCGGACGCCGGCCAGTTCGACCAGGGCCTTGGGCCCGCCCAGGCGGCTCCCCTCCCCCGCCGCCAGCAGCACCCCGCCGATCTGGGCCATCATGGCCCCCACGTTATGCCGTGCGACACACCCACGATCATGACCGGAGCGGGGTCCGGCTGAGTCAGTTGTGGTGGATGCGGCCCGTGGTGCCGGTGAGGGGCTGGCCGGACCCGCCCCAGCGGAGCTGGATCAGCTCCGCCGCCACCGAGACCGCCGTCTCCTCCGGCGTGCGGGCGCCTAGGTCCAGGCCGATCGGGGACCGGAGCCGGGCGAGCTCGTCCTCGGTCATCCCGGCTTCCCGCAGCCGGGCCAGCCGGTCCTCGTGCGTCCGGCGGCTGCCCATCGCCCCGATGTAGGCGGCCGGCCTGCGCAGCGCCACCTCCAGCACCGGCACGTCGAACTTGGGGTCGTGGGTCAGGACGCAGATCACTGTCCGCTGATCCACCTCGGTCCTGGCCAGGTACCGGTGCGGCCAGTCCACGACCACTTCGTCGGCGTCGGGGAAGCGGGCGTGGGTGGCGAAGATGGGCCGCGCGTCACACACCGTCACCCGGTAGCCGAGGAACTTGCCGGCCCTGGCCACGGCGGCGGCGAAGTCGATCGCGCCGAACACCAGCATCCGCGGCGGCGGTGCGAACGACTGGACGAAGACCGACAGATCGTCCAGCCGGCGCTCGCCGTGCTCGCCGTAGTGCCGGACGCCGGTCAGGCCCTGCGCCAGCATGCCCTGCGCGTCGTCGTCCACCGCCTCGTCGAGCCGGCCGCCCGCGCCCAGCGTGCCGGAACCCGGGCCCTCCGGGCGGACGATGCGGCGGGCACCGAGCACGCCGGGCCCGGAGATCACGGTCACCACCGCGACCGGGTCACCGGCCCGGATCGCCGTCGCCACCTCGGCCAGTTCCGGGTAGCGCTCCTTGCTGACCTGCTCCACGAACAGCTCGATGATGCCGCCGCAGGTCAGGCCCACCTCAAAGGCGGCATCGTCGCTGACGCCGTAGGTCTGCATTACCGGCTGGCCAGTCTGGCGAACCTCCTGCGCCAGCTCGTAGACGGCACCTTCCACGCATCCGCCGGACACACTGCCGACGACCTCGCCACCGGCCGAGACGGCCAGGGCCGCACCCGGGTCGCGAGGCGCACTGCGGAACGTGTTGACCACAGTGGCCAGCCCGAATGTCTCCCCGGCGTCCCACCACTTGGTGATCTGGTCCAGGATGTCGCGCACCGCCGCCTCACTTCACGGTTCCCGCCAGCGGCCACCGGCGGCGGCTGGTCGTGCTGGCCTGATCCCAGCATCGTTACAACAGTACGTCTGACCGGAATCTGCCCGGCAGCACCGCCAGGCAGTCCCTCACTCGACGATTTTCGAGATCGGCAGCTCCAGGATGTCCCTGGCACCGGCCGCCTTCAGGGCCGGGATGAGGGTGTTGACCCCGCGCTTGGGCACCACGGTCTCCACCGCGTTCATGCCATCCCGGGCCAGGGCGGTAATGGTCGGTGAGGACATGGCCGGCAGCATGTCGGTGACCGCCCGCAGGCAGTCGCTGGCGACGTTCAGCTTGAGCAGGACATTGCCGCGGGCGCGGATCGCGCCCTGCAGCAGCAGCGCGATGTCCTCCATCGCGGCCCGCTTCGCCTGGTCCGCGAACGAGCTGGTGTTGGCGACCAGCTCGGTGTAGCTGACCAGCAGCGTGTCCAGGATGCGCAGGCCGTTGCGCCGGAGCGAGGAGCCGGTCTCGGTCAGGTCCACGATCGCGTCCACGATGTCGGGCACCTTTGCCTCGGTCGCGCCGTGCGAGGGGATCACCACTGCTTTGATGCCGTTCGCCTCCAGATAGCGGCCGGTGGTGGCGGGCAGCTCGGTGGATATCCGCACCCCGTCCGGCAGGTCGGTAACCGACTGCCAGGGGGCGTTCTCGGGCACGGCCAGCACCACCCGCACCGGATCGGAGGTGGCCTTGGAGTACTTCAGCTCGCCCAGTGAGCAGACCTCGGCACTGGTCTCGGTGATCCAGTCGCGGCCCGTGATCCCCAGGTCGAAAAGCCCGCGCTCAAGGTAGGACGGGATCTCCTGCGGCCGCAGGAAGCGCACCCGGTCGATCCGCGGATCGTCGATAGACGCGTGATAGTCACGCTCGGACGACCGGCGAACGGTCAGATCCGCCGCATCGAACAGTTCCAGCGTGGCCCGTTCCAGCGAGCCTTTGGGCAGAACCAGCGACAGCACAGCGGGCAGCCTTCCTCGGGATTCAGCAGCGGGGGCGCGGTCAGCTGGACCGGAGGGAGTGCAGCACGGCCGCGGTACTCAGGGCCGCCACCACCGCCTCCCAGCCCTTGTCCTCGATGCTGTCCGGCCGGCCGCTACGGGCCCTGGCCTGCTCCAGCGTGTCACAGGTCAGCACGCCGTTGCCAACCGGCGTGCGGGCGTCCAGCGCCACCCTGGCCAGCCCGTACGTGACCGCCTGGCAGACATACTCGAAGTGCGGCGTGCCGCCGCGGATGACCGCGCCCAGGCACACCACCGCATCGTGGCCGGCCGCGAGTTCGGCGGCGACCACGGGCAGTTCGACCGCGCCGGGCACGCGGACCACCGGCGGCCGAGCCACCCCGGATGCGGTGGCCGCGGCGAGAGCGCGCGCCACCAGGCTGTCAGTTATCTCGGCATGCCAGCGGGTAGCGGCGATGGCCAGGGTCAGCCCGGCCGCATCCACCGGGTCGGCCGGAGGCCGCCCAGCGCCGCTCATCCCGCCTCCGTCTTGCCGTCCCCGGCAGCCACCGGGGTCGCCGTGCCGCTCGCACAGCCGTACCGTTCGCACCGTTCTCAACAGCCGTAGCGCTCTCAACGGCGGTGCCGCTCCGGCGCCGGGCCGCTCCCAGCGGCGGCGCCGTTCGCCGCGGCCGCGCCGTTCGCGGCGGGCAGCCCGTCGATCTCGTGGCCGAGCCGGTCCCGCTTGGCGATCAGGTAGCGCAGGTTCTCCTGATTGGGCGTGACTGGCAGTGGCACCCGGCCAGCCACCTCCACCCCGAAGCCGGACAGGCCCCGTACCTTGGCCGGGTTGTTCGTGAGCAGGCGGACCGAATGGACGCCGAGATCGGCCAGGATCTGCGCGCCGGTGGAGTACTCGCGGGCGTCGGCCGGCAGCCCGAGTTCCAGGTTGGCATCCACCGTGTCGGCGCCGCTGTCCTGCAGGTGATAGGCACGCAGCTTGCCCAGCAGACCGATCCCGCGGCCCTCGTGGCCGCGCAGGTAAAGGACGACCCCCCGGCCCTCGGCCGCGACCGCGGCCATAGCCGCGTCCAGCTGCTCGCCGCAGTCGCAGCGCAGCGAGCCCAGCACGTCCCCGGTCAGGCATTCGGAGTGGACCCGGACCAGCACCCGCTCGCCGTCGCCGAGGTCGCCGTGCACCAGCGCCACATGCTCGGTCCCGTCCAGCGAGTTCTGGTATCCCAGCGCCCGCCAGTCACCGTGAGCGTTGGGCAGCCTGGTCTCCACCACCCGGCGGACCATCCGCTCGGAGTGCCGCCGGAACTCGATGAGCTGGGCGATCGAGATCAGCGCCAGGCCATGCTCGTCCGCGAATTGCCGCAACCGCGGCAGCCGCGCCATGGTCCCGTCGTCGTTGACCACTTCGGCCAGCGCGCCCGCTGGGCTGAGCCCGGCCAGCCGGGCGAGGTCCACGGCAGCCTCGGTATGGCCGGGCCGCCTGAGCACCCCACCCTCGGTATAGCGCAACGGGAAAATGTGACCGGGCCGGCTCAGCTCGTAAGGCTCGGTCGCGGAGTCGACCAGCACCCGGACAGTACGGGCCCGGTCAGTGGCCGATATGCCGGTGGTGACCCCGTCCCGGGCGTCCACGCTGACCGTGAACGCGGTGCGCATCCGCTCGCTGTTCTGCGCGGTCATCAGGGGCAGCTGAAGCCGGTCCAGGTCCGCACCGGGCATCGACACGCAGATCACCCCGCTGGTGTTCCTGATCATGAACGCCATCAGCACGGGTGTCATCTTGCCGGCGGCGATGATGATGTCGCCCTCGTTCTCCCGGTTCGCATCGTCGACCACGACCACCGGGCGGCCCGCCCCGATGTCGGCGATGGCACGCGCTACGTCATCCAGCTGGGTGGCCCCGGTCACCGGGCCAGCGGCGGGCCCGCCAGCGCGCGCCGGTGGCCGGCTGCCCGCTGGGGAGGTCATGGCCGCACCGCCAGTTCCCCGGCCGCCGCTGCCCTGCCCAGCAGCCGCTCCACGTACTTCCCGATCACATCGACCTCCAGGTTGACGCGGCTGCCCGGCTGGATGGCACCCAGCGTGGTGAGCGCCAGGGTGGCGGGGATCAGGCTCACCTCGAACCAGGCCGGCCCGGCACCGCCGCTGACCGCCGACACCGTCAGGCTCACGCCGTCGACGGCGATCGACCCCTTGACCACGACATAACGGGCCAGGCCGGAAGGGAGGCTGACCCGCACGACGTCGGTACTGTCTCCCGGACGGCGGGACACGATGGTGCCGACCCCGTCCACATGCCCCTGGACCAGGTGGCCACCGAGACGGCCAGCCAGGCTCAGCGGCCGCTCCAGATTGACCGGAGCGCCGGGGGCCAGCCCGCCGAGCGTGGTCCGGGCCAGGGTCTCGGCCATGACATCGGCGCTGAACGCGGCACCCTCGACGGCAGTGACGGTGAGACAGACCCCGTTGACCGCGATGGAGTCACCATGACCGGCGTCCGCTGTTACCAGTGGCCCGGCGACGGTCAGCGTGGCCGACTCGGCCCGGGCGGCCAGCGCGACGACCTCGCCGCGCTCCTCCACGATTCCGGTGAACATGCGCGCTTCCTCTCCTCCGGGCCACACGAGCTCCGGGGACGCGCGGAAGCGCGAGCACGGCCTGCCGCCGGACTGGCCGGCCTGGCCGTACGCGTGCTGCCTCCCATCCGGACTTTAACCGTCGGTCCCGGGATTTCACCGGGTCAGCCGGCCGCTGGCGCTGAGCGCCATGGCCGGGTCGCGGACTGTCACCGCCGGCTCGGAGTTTCACCGACCCCGGAGCACGCTTTAACTGCACAAACCAGTCTGCCACCGTTGCTATTCCGGCCGGGCGTCAGGATGGCGCCGCCGGCCTGCCGCCGATCTCGGCGATCCGGCGGGACAGAAAGTCCCGCTCGGCGGCGTTCATGGTGAGTTCCAGCGCGGACCGGTAGGCGTCGGCGGCCTCCTGCTGGCGTCCCAGGCGGCGCAGCAGGTCCGCCTTGGCGGCTGGCAGGTAGCGGTAGCCGGCCAGCCGGCCGTCCCGTTCCAGTTCCTCGATCTCGGCCAGCCCGGCCTGCGGCCCGTCGGCCATAGCTACGGCGACTGCCCGGTTCAGCGCCACCACCGGTGACTGCCAGACGCCAAGCAGGACACTGTAGAGCCCGGCGATCTGCCGCCAGTCCGTCTGCTCGTAGCTCGGCGCCTCCGCGTGCAGGGCGGCGATCGAGGCCTGCAGCGCGAACCGGCCCGGGCATCCACCCCGCAGGGCTCCCGGCACCAGCGCCGCGCCCTCGGCGATCATGGCCTGATCCCACTGGCTCCGGTCCTGGTCGGCCAGCAGGAGCAGGCGGCCGCCCGGGTCGGCCCGGGTGCCCCGGCGGGCGTCGGTCAGCAGCAGCAACGCGAGCAGCCCGCGCACCTCGCGCTCGTCGGGCATCAGCGAGTGCAGCATCCGGGCCAGGTCCGTGGCGCGCTCGACGAGGTCGGCCCGGACGACGTCCGCCCCGCCGGGCGCGGTATGCCCGGTGGTGTAGAGCAGATGCACCACGGTCAGCACCGCGTCCAGGCGGTCCGGGAGTTCGGCTGGGCCGGGGACCCGGTAGGCGATCCGGGCCGCGGAGATCTTCTTCTTGGCCCGGGTGACCCGGGCCGACATGGTGGCCTCCGGCACCAGGAAGGCCTGTGCGATCTCGGTGGTGGTCAGCCCGCAGACCAGCCGCAGGGTGAGGGCGACCTGCGCCTCCCGGGCGAGTGCGGGGTGGCAGCAGGTGAACACCAGCCGCAGCCGGTCGTCCGGGATCTCCTCGTCATCCCCGGCGAACGGCCCCGGTGGCGCGGACCCGGGCACCGGTGGCGCGGGCTCGATCAGCAGCGGCAGTTTCCCGCGCAGGTTGGCGCTGCGGCGCAGGACATCGATGGCCCGGCGCCGGGCAGTGGTGGTCAGCCAGGCACCGGGATTGTCTGGCACACCCTGCCGGGACCAGGCGTCCAGCGCGGCCACGTAGGCGTCCTGGACGCACTCTTCCGCGAGGTCGATGTCGCCGGCCACGCGCGCGGTCGCGGCGAGCACGAAGGCCCATTCGCGGCGGTGTGCGGCAGCCACGGCGGCAGCGGAGTCGTCCCGCTGACGGCGGCCGCGCATGTCCTGCCCGCTGCCGGGCCGGCCGTCACCAGCGGCGCCGGGGACCCCGGCACCGCTGGCCCGGTCCGGTACCGCGGTCACCCTCAGGAAAGGACCATGATCGGCCGGACCTCGACGCCACCGAAGCGGGCCGGGCAGGACTTGGCGATGTCCAGTGCGTGGTCCAGATCGCGGGCCTCGATCAGGTAGTAGCCGCCCAGCGCCTCCTTGGTCTCGGCGAACGGGCCGTCCGTCACCACATCCCCGCGGATGCTGGTGGCGGTGCTGGTCGGCTGCAGCGCGTTGCCGGAGACCATCTTGCCGCCCTTCGCCTCGACATGCTGCGCGAAGCGGTTGTGAGCCTCCATGACCTGCTGGAACACATCTGGCGAGGCGGTGGCATAGCCGTTCTCGTCCTCGTAGATCAAGATCATGTAGTCGGCCATGACGAAATGTCCTTCCGGTCTGGCGGTGGGAACGTGTCACTACCCCGACGATCGGTACCGCCCGGGATCGACATCGGAGTGCGAACTCGCTGGGCCCACCGGGTGGGGCGTGCTGGGCGCTCGGTCCGCAGACTACGCGCCGCCAGCGCGGCCGGCCAGCGCCAGCCCGGCGGCGGTCACCGCGGGGGGCAGCGGTCACCCGGCGGGCGGCGGTCACCGTGGCGGGCAGCGGTCACCTGGGCCGGGTGGCGGTCACCCGGGCTGGGCTGGGCCAGCAGCCCAGGCCGCGTGGGCGGTCGCCCGTTCTGCCTGGGCGCGCAGCCCGCGCACGGCCGCCGCCGGGTCGCTGGCCTGGTAGACCGCAGACCCCGCCACGAAGACGTCGGCGCCGGCCTCGGCGCAGCGCTCGATCGTCGCCGCGCCTACCCCGCCGTCCACCTGCAGCCAGACCGCGCCGCCGTGGCTGGCCAGGAGTTGCCGCGCCCGGCGCAGTTTCGGCAGCACCAGGTCCAGGAACGGCTGGCCACCGAAGCCGGGCTCGACCGTCATCAGCAGCAGCATGTCGATCTCGGGCAGCAGGTCGGCATAGGGCTCGACCGGGGTGGCCGGGTTGATGCCGAGCCCGGCCCGGGCGCCAGCCGACCGGATCGCCCGCAGCAGCCGCACCGGTGCCTGAGCGGCTTCGGCGTGCACAGTCACGTTGCCGGCCCCGGCCTCGGCGTAGGCGGGAGCCCAGCGGTCCGGATCCTCGATCATCAGGTGGCAGTCCAGCGGCAGGCTCGTGTGCTTGATCAGGGACTCCACCACCGGCAGGCCGATGGTCAGGTTCGGCACGAAGTGGTTGTCCATGACGTCGATGTGCAGCCAGTCGGCTTCGCCGGCGACGGCGCCTGCCTCGTCGGCGAGCCGGGCGAAATCGGCGGACAGGATGCTCGGCGCCAGCTGGACGGCCATACCGGCGAGTGTAAACGGCGGCCGGCCGCCCGCGTGGGTGGCCGCGGGGGTGAACCGCCCCTCCCACCTGGTGACCGCGGGAGGTGAACCGCCCCCCGCCTGGCCGCCGCGGGGCACACCGGCCGGGGCCCGGCAGCCGGTAAGGTGCCGTGAGTGCCAGGCTGGTCCGTGGCCCGGGAGGCCGGCTCGTAAGGCGGGTGGCCGCCGGCGGCGAGATTGTCACCACCTCCCGCTAACGTTCGATCACATGTTCGAGTCGTTAGCTCCCGAGAAGGAGGCCCGTGCGTGAATACCGAGGTAGGCGACACGCTGCTCGCCCGGGTGCGCAAGCTGCTGGCCAAGGCCGAGGATCCAGGCGTCACCCCCGCCGAGGCGCAGGCCCTGACCAGCAAGGCTGCCGAGCTGATGGCGAAGTACGGCATCGACCGCGCCCTGCTCGCCGCCGAGCGCCCGGAGACTGACCGGCCCGCGGACCGGGTCATCGACGTGGACAACCCTTGGGCCAGGGTGCAGGCACATCTGCTGTGCGGCCTGGCGGCGGCGCTGCGCTGCCAGTGCATCATCCTGTCCCGCACCGGCCCGGGTTCCCGGATCCACGTGTTCGGCTTCATGTCCGACATCGAGCGCACCGATGTCCTGTACACCTCACTGCTGGTGCAGATGTGGCAGGGCCTGGCCGCCGCGCAGGTGCCCGCCTGGAGCCAGAACCCGCGTGCCTGGCGGCGCAGCTGGCTGCTGGGCTTCGCCGCCGCCGTCGTGTCCAGGGTGCGCGCGGCCGAGCACGAGGCCGCTGCCCGGGCGACCACCACCAGCGCTGGTTTCGGCGACCGGACCGCGCTGGTGCTGGCCGACCGCAGCCAGGTCATCCGGCGCCAGGTCGAGCAGGCTTACCCGGTCACCCGCACGTCCCGCGTCAGCTACAGCGGCAGCGGCTACGGGCCGGCTACCGCCAGGGCCAGCGCGCCGACATCGGGACCACCCGCCTGCGCCGCGGCGGCAGCCGCGCCCTCACCGGGTGAGCTGCTGTGCCCGCTGATACGACAAGCCCAGCAGCGCGCCGATATCCCGGACGCTTATCCCCTGCGCCGCGAGCCTGTGCGCCGCCAGGGTCAGCCGCTCAGTGGCCTCCCGCTGGGCCGCCAGCGCGTGACTGCGGCTGTCACGGGCCAGTTCGACCTCCACCCGTGTCTCCTCGTCAGCGAAAACCACATCAACGGTGACAGTGCTGGCCGCAGCGTCTGGGCCGGCGAACATCTGAACCAGGCTGCGCACCATCTCTTCGACCTTGTCCAGCCGCCGTGCTTGCGTGGTGTGACCAAGCTCGACTGTGCGCGCCGCAGATCAGCTCCTGCCAGGAACTCCGGGGCCGCGCTGGAGCAGGGCGAGGAAGATCGCGTCGGTGCCGTGCCGGTGCGGCCAGAACTGCGCGTATCTGCTGTCCGGCGCCGGGCAGGCCAGGTCCGGCACCTCCGCGAGCACGGCGGGCGCGTCGAGCACGGTGACATCGGTGTGGGCGCGCAGCACATCAGCGACCACCGCATGGGTCTCGCTGAGGTGCGGGGAGCAGGTGACATAGGCGATCACGCCACCGGGGCGGGCCGCGCCGATCGCGCTGGCCAGCAGGTCCCGTTGCAGGCTGCCCAGCCCGGCCACGTCGGCCGGCGATTTGCGCCAGCGCGCCTCCGGCCGCCGCCGCAGGGCGCCCAGGCCGGAGCATGGCACATCGGCGATCACCCGGTCGAACGAGCCCGGCCGCCAGGCCGGAGCCGTGCCGTCGGCCACCACCACGCCCGCCGTTCGGCTGGCGGCGGTCGCCGACCGGACCATCCGGGCCCGGTGTGGCCGGACGTCGGCGGCGGCCAGCCGGGCACCGGCCGTGGCGGCCAGCCCGGCCAGCAGCCGCGCCTTGCCGCCTGGCCCGGCGCACAGGTCGAGCCAGCGCTGGTCGGGAGCGCCCACCTCGACCCTGGTCAGTGCGAGCGCCGCCAGCTGGCTGGCCTCGTCCTGCACCGCCGCCCGCCCCTCCCGCACGGCGGTGACCGCCGCCGGGTCGCCACCCTCCAGGTATCCGCCGAACGGTGACCACCGGGCGGTCTCGGCTCCCCCGGCCGCGAGTTCTGCCTGGCTGGCCAGCCCGGGCACGGCACACAGCGTCACCTGGGGACGGGCCATGGAGGCGGCCAGCACGGCCTCGGTCTCGGTGAACCCGGTCCCGGTATCTTCTGCCAGCGATTCGCTGACGGCGGTGACGATCCAGCGCGGATGGCTGTAACGGACCGCCAGGTGCCCCAGTGGGTCAGCCTCCCGGCGTGGTGCGACGGCGTCGATCCAGGCAGACAGATCCCGGCTGGCCACCTGGCGCAGGACGGCGTTGACGAACCCGGCCGCACCCGGGCCAGCGGCCTGCTTCGCCAGGTCCACCGAGGTGGCGACGGCCGCGTGCGCTCCCACCCTGGTCGCCAGCAGCTGGTGGGTGCCCAGCCGGAGCACGTCCAGGACCGGCGGGTCGATCCGGTCCAGCTTGCGGGCACTGCAGGCCGCGATCACCGCGTCATACGTGCCCAGCCAGCGCAGGGTGCCGTAGCACAGCTCGGTGGCCAGCGCGGCGTCCCGGCCCGCCAGCCCGCGTTCGCGCAGCAGCGCGGGCAGCAGCAGATTGGCGTACGCGCCGCGCTCGCGGGTGGCGCGCAGGACATCCAGCGCCGCCCGCCGGGCCGGGTCGATGCGCGGCCCGGCCGATGGCCGCCCGCGGCCGGGTGGCTGGGAGCGTGGTCCGGCCGGCGCTCGCCGGCCCGGCCTGGCCGCTGGCTGCCGTGCCATGTCAGCCGAAAACCAGCGCGCCGCGGCCGTTGCCGGCCGGGTGAAGGTGCAGCCCACGCGCCCATGCCGCGGCCGCCATCGGCCGCTTGCCCGGCGGCTGCACCTGTCCCAGCTCGACCGGATCGGTTGCGGTGCCCACCAGCACCGCGGCCCGGCCGACCATCAGTTCCCCGGGGGCGAGCGGGCCCGGGGCGGCCACAGCCGGCCCGTTCCCTGCCGCAGCCCGCCCGTTCCCGCCAGCAGCCGGCCCGTTCCCGGCCGTGGGCTGCCCGGGCGGGCTCACCTGCACCGGCCCGAGCTTGAGCCGGGTGCCCCCGAGCAGTGTCCATGCCCCCGGCGCGGGGGTGCAGGCGCGGATCTGGCGGCCGACCACCAGGGCGGGGGCGTGCCAGTTCACCTGGGCATCGGTGGCCGTGAGTTTGGGCGCGTAGCTCACCCCGCCGGCGGGCTGGGGCAGGGCCTCCAGCCGCCCCGCCTCGATCCCGTCCAGGGTAGCGACCAGCAGGTCCGCACCGGACCGGGCCAGCCGGGCCAGCAGGTCGCCCGCCGTGTCGCTGTCGCCGATCGGCTCGGTCACCACCCCGAACACCGGGCCGGCGTCCAGTTCGGCGACCAGCCGGAAGGTGGTCGCGCCGGTGATGTCGTCGCCGTGCGCGATGGCATGTGGCACCGGCGCCGCACCGCGCCAGGCGGGCAGCAGCGAGAAGTGCAGGTTCACCCAGCCGTGCGCGGGGATCTCCAGCGCCGCCCCCGGGATCAGCGCGCCGTAAGCGGTGACCGGGCAGCAGTCCGGTGCCAGCGCCCGCAGCCGGTCCAGGAACGCCTCGTCCCGGGGGGAAGGCGGTTTCAGCACCGGCAGGCCGGCCGCTGCTGCCCGCTCCGCCACCGGGCTGGGACCCAGCTGGCGGCCACGGCCAGCCGGGGCGTCCGGGCGGGTGATAACCGCGGCCACCTCGTGCCGGGACGCCAGCAGCGCGTCGAGCGAGGCCACCGCGGCCGCTGGGGTGCCGGCGAACACCAGGCGCATCGGCTACCCCGCCGCCCTGCCGCCAGGCACCTGGCAGGCCGCCACAGCGGCCCGCGGCGGCGCGGGGACAGGCCCGGTCAGCCGCACCTCAGAACGCCTTGCCCCAGGTGCGGTGCGGCGAGACCTTGACCTCGGGCACGGGCTCGCCCCACCATTCCGCCTCCCGGATCTCCTTCATGGCCAGCTTCCGCTGTATCGGGTCGAGCCGGTCGATGAACAGCACGCCGTCCAGATGGTCGGTCTCGTGCTGGACACAACGCGCCAGGTGGCCACTGCCGGTGAGGGCGACCGGCTCCCCATGCATGTTGAAGCCCTTGGCCACCACCCCGTAGGCGCGCTTGACCGGGTAGGCGAGACCGGGGAAGGACAGGCAGCCCTCGTCGTCGGTTTCCTCGTCGGCCGACAGGTCCAGCGACGGGTTGATCAGGTGACCCAGTTCGTCGTCGATGTGGTAGGTGAACACCCGCAGGCTCACCCCGATCTGTGGCGCGGCCAGGCCCACGCCGGGTGCGTCCAGCATGGTCTCGGTCAGATCCGCGACCAGTTTGCGCAGCTCGGCATCGAAGTCGGTGACCGGGTCGGCGGATGTGCGCAGCACCGGGTCGCCAAAAATACGGATCGGCTTGACGCTGATGGTGGCACCGTCCTCTCGGCGTTCTCAGGTCCCGCCGAAATTCTATGGACTCTGTGAGGTCTTTCCTGCCCTGCGCGCCCGGGCCGGCCAGGCGGCCAGCGGCGACCGCGCCTTGAACGCCGCCTTCCTGGCCGCCCTGGCCACCGCCGGGTCCGGGTGGTGATCGCTGAGCGCGGTCAGCAGGTCGGTGACGCCGGGGTGGCTGACCTCCCACAGCCCGGCCACCAGTTCGGCCTGGGCCGCGGGCGGCACGTCCGGCAGCAGTTCGGCGACCACATCCCGCGGGTCGGCCTCCTCCAGCAGCCCGGCGCCCAGGTCCACCAGCAGCCAGGCCCGGTCGCCGGGGCCGAGGTCGGCTTCCTCCCCATGCTCGTGCAGCCAGACCGCCGCATGTGCGTGCAGCACCGGGTCATCGAGTGCGGACCGGACGGCCGGCACGGCGCCGGCGCCGATCCGGTCGAGTACCGCGAAGCCCGCGCCACGCAGTCCCGGCGATCCCTGCCGCGCTGCCTCGACCAGTTCCCGGGCGGCGTCCTCGCTGCTGCGCGCGGCCAGCCAGGCCGCGATCTCAGCTTCCCCGTCCTCCACGTCACAGCTGGCCAGGGTGGACAGCAGGGCCGCGGCGTCGCCGCGGGCACCACTGCCCAGCACGGGCACATGCCAGCCCTGTGCCCGCAGCCGCCGGTGGACACCCCAGATTCCCAGCCGGGACAGCGTCACCGTCAGGCCGCCCGCGGCCTCGTCGGTCCCGAGTTCGACCACCCCGAGGTCGGCCAGTGCCTCCAGTGCCGAGGACAGTCCCGCGGCCTGGTCCTGGTCCTCCGCGCCGCCCGCGTACGCGGGCCCCGGCTGCCCACCCGCAGTCCCGGCGGCCGCCACATAGGCCTCGAACAGGGCATCCATCTTCACCGGCCCGCCGACCGTGTACAGGGCGGTGGCCATGCCGTCGAGGTCCTCGGCCTCGAGCATCAGGGTGAGCGCCTCGTCCCAGACGGTGAGTACCTGCTCCGCGTCGCCGGCGGCGAGCACCTCGACCTGGCTGCCGGTGACCGCCCGGCGGTCAGCCACGGCCAGCATCTGGGTGCGGGCGGCGACCCGCCACGCCGCGTCCAGTTCCCCGGGCGCGATGTCCAGTTCGGCGGCGGCCGTGGCCGCGGCAGCGGCCGGCAGACTGCCGTCTGCCGCCACCTTCTGGCCAGCGGGCCCCAGCCAGCGCGCTACCTGCCGGGCCGCCCGGAGCAGGGGTGCCACCCGGGCCGATCCGGCCAGTTCCTCGCGGGGCGCCAGCCGGACCGGCGGCAGCCGGACCTGCTCGGTGCCGTGCAGCCCTGCCGCGGGCCCGCCGGTGCCGGCCGTCCGGGGCTGGCCATGCTCCGGGCCACTCGCGTTCCCGGCCCGCTCCGGCTCGCTGGCCCGGGGCAGCCCGGCGCCCGGCCGTGGGGTCCTTCGTGAGGTAGCCACTCAAGCACCCTACGGCCTCCCGCGAGTAGCTCAGATCAGCTCGGCCGGGTCAAGCTGCACCCGGACCGGGCCCGCGTCCTTGCGCGCGCTGCGTACCGCCTGGGCCGCGTGCAGCGCGCCGGCCAGCGCCGCCGCGCCAGATCTGGGCACCCGGACCAGCATCCGGACGGTGTCCGCTGGCCGCTGGCCGCCGCCGTTCCCGGCTGAAGCGCCGCCGTTCCCGGCCGAGGCGGCAGCGCCATCGGGTGTGACCGGCCCGAGCACCTCCGCGCCGGGCGGCAGTCCGGCCGCCGAGATGAGCGCGGCCACGGCCGGCTCCGGACCGGACACGGCGGCCATCCGCACGGCGGGCGGGAACCGGAGCGCATTCCGCTCGGCCAGTTCGCGCTCGGCATGGCCGGCCGGATCCCAGCGGACCAGCGCCTGCACCGCCGGCAGGCTGGCCTCGGCCACCACGATCACCTCGCCGCCCGCCGGGCCCGGCCGGACCAGCGCGGCGGCGTTCAGCCAGCGGCGCAGCGCCTCCTCCGCCGCGCGCAGGCTCGGGCGTCCCAGCAGTACCCAGCCATCCAGCAAAACGGCTGCCGCATACCCTCCCTCGGCCCGCGGCTCGGCTCCCGGGGTGGCGACCACCAGCGCCGGCGCCGCCGGGACCGCCGTCAGCACGGTGGCACCGCCCGACACCACCACCGGGGTGCCAGGAAAGGCGTGCCCCAGTTCCTCTGCGGTCCGCCCGGATCCGGTCACCACCGCCCGCACCCGGGGATCGCCGCAGACCGGGCAGCGCCAGCCCGGGTCGGCGCGGCCGCACCAGCGGCAGGCTGCTGGCCCGCTCCCGGTGGCCAGCGCCAGCGGGCCTCCGCAGGCGGGGCAGCGGGCGCTGGAGCGGCAGTTCTCGCAGGCCACGGCGGTGACATATCCCCGGCGGGGCACCTGCACCAGGACCGGGCCCCGGGCCAGCCCGGCGCGGGCGGTGCGCAGCGCCAGGCCCGGGATCCGGGCCGACCTGGCCGCGGTGTCGCGGGCCAGTTCGGTGTCGGCGCCGGCCGCGCTGACTTTCGGCGCGCACATGCGCACCTGCGCGCGGGCGGCGGCGACCGCAGCCGCCCAGCCGCTGCTGACCAGGCTCGTGGCCTCCACTGTGCGGGCGAACCCGCCGATCAGGGCGGCCGCCCCGGCCCGGTGTGCCCGCAGTGCCAGCACCTCCCGCGCGTGCGGGTAGGGGGCGCGCGGCTCGGCATGCAGATCGTCCCCGTCGTCCCAGATGACGACCAGGCCCAGGTTGTGCACCGGGGCGAACATGGCGGCCCGGGTGCCCGCGACCACCCGGACCTGTCCCCGGCAGACGGCCAGCCAGCGCCGGTAACGTTCGGCCGGTCCGAGGCCAGCCGCCAGGCAGGCGTGCCTGCCCGGCCCGAGTATGCCGGTCAGCGCCTGGTCGGCGCGGTCCAGGTCGCGGGCATCGGGCAGGACGATCACGGTGCCCCGCCCGCTGGCCGCGGTGGCCGCCGCGGCCAGCGCGATCTCGGTGGGCCAGTGCGGCCCGGGCAGTGCCGTCCAGACCGCGCGCGGCGCCCGCCCGTCCGCGAGGGCGGCCAGGAAGGCCGGGCCTGCCTGGTACCGCGCCCACGGCCCTGGCTCCGGCGGCCGTGGCCGCCAGCGGCCCGCCGTGTCACCGGCGCCGGAGTCACCGCCTGGGCCGCCACCATCCCCGCCGCCACCGGCCTGGCGGCCTGCCTGGGCGGCACCGGCCTGGGCGGCACCGGGCGCACCGCCTGGGCGGCAGCGGGCGGCCGGCGGACTGGGCGGCTCGCCGGCATGCCGGGGCGGGATAGCCAGCCGCAGCACGTCGGCCAGCGTGCCCGCGTAGCGGTCGGCCACCTCCCGGGCCAGCGCGGCGATCTCCGGCCGCAGCACCGGCTCGGGTGAGACGACCCGTTCCAGGTACGCGAGCCGGCCCGGGTGCTGGCTGGCCGCGGCCCGGGCCAGCAGATAGCCCCCGGTCAGCTGGCCCGCGAACCTTACCCGGACCCGGCAGCCGGGGACCGCGCTCGCGGCCAGCCGCTGCGGCACCAGGTAGTCGAACGGCCGGTCGAGGTGCGCGAGCGAGACATCCACGGCGACCTGGGCGACCGGCAGGTCGTCAGCCGGTGTCACCTGTCTCGCTGCCCGCCGTGCCACGCTCCTGTCCTACCAGAGGGCTCTCCCGCTCCGGCCCCCAGCGGCCACCGCGGCGCGGACCCTCCGGCCGGCCAGGTGCTCACCGACGGCCGCGGGTGGGCGACCGCCCTCTCCCCTCCCAGCCCCAGCGCCCGCCGCGGCGGGCGGCTCAGAGGCGGGCAGCAGTGCGCAGGGCGTCGATGCGGTCGGCCCGCTCCCAGGAGAAGTCGGGCTCCTCCCGGCCGAAGTGCCCGAATGCGGCGGTCTGGGCGTAGATCGGCCGCAGCAGGTCCAGATCCCGGATGATGGCGGCCGGCCGCAGGTCGAACACCTCCAGCACCGCGTCCTGGATCCGCTCGACCGGCACCTGCTCGGTGCCGAAGCATTCCACGAACAGCCCGACCGGCTTGGCCTTGCCGATCGCGTACGCAACCTGGGTCTCGCACCGGCCGGCCAGGCCGGCCGCGACCACGTTCTTGGCCACCCAGCGCATCGCATAGGCACCGCTGCGGTCCACCTTGGACGGATCCTTGCCGGAGAAGGCCCCGCCGCCGTGCCGGGCCATCCCGCCGTAGGTGTCGATGATGATCTTCCGGCCGGTCAGGCCGGCGTCGCCCATCGGGCCGCCGACCTCGAACCGCCCGGTCGGGTTGACCAGCAGCCGGTAGCCGGACGTGTCCAGCTCCAGGCCAGCCAGCACCGGGGCCACCACCAGATCCCGGACGTCGGGGGCGAGCAGTTCCTTCAGGTCGATGTCGGATGCGTGCTGGGCGGACACCACCACCGTGTCCAGCCGGACCGGCTGCTCACCCACGTACTCGATGGTGACCTGGGTCTTGCCGTCTGGACGCAGGTAGGGGATGTCGCCGCTGCGCCGCACCTCGGACAGCCGCCTGGCCAGCCGGTGCGCCAGCATGATCGGGAGGGGCATCAGCTCGGGCGTATCCCGGCAGGCGTAACCGAACATCAGGCCCTGGTCACCGGCACCTTGCCGGTCCAGGTCGGTCGTGCCCTCACCTTCCCGGTGCTCATAGGCATCCAGCACGCCCTGGGCGATGTCGGGCGACTGCGCGCCGATGGATACCGAAACCCCGCAGGAGGCGCCGTCGTATCCCTTGGTCGAGGAGTCGTAGCCGATCTCGAGGATCTTGTCCCGGATGATGCCGGGAATGTCGACGTAGGTCTCGGTGGTGACCTCCCCGGCGACGTGCACCTGGCCGGTGGTGATCAGGGTCTCCACCGCGACACGGCTGGTCGGGTCGTCTTTGAGCATCCCGTCCAGGATGGCGTCACTGATCTGGTCAGCCATCTTGTCCGGGTGACCCTCCGTGACCGACTCGGAGGTGAAAAGGCGACGGGCCACCTGATTTCCCTTTCTGCAGGGCGAGGCTTCGCCGAATCTTAGCCGGGCCGGACGACGGGGGCGTGCCGAACCCGGCGGAGCCGGTTCTCAGGGTCCGTGCTGGTCCGGTCCGGGAAGCCGGGCGGCGACCAGATCCCAGACCACATCGGCGAGCACGTCCTTGGGCCCGCGCGGAATGGGGGTGCTGCTGCCGTCGGCGGCAAGCACCAGTGCCTCATTGTCATCGGTGCCGAACGCGATGCCGGGCCCGACCCGGTTGACCACCAGCAGGTCGGCTTCTTTGGCGGAGAGCTTGGCGCGCCCGTGCCGCACGATGTCCTCGGTCTCAGCCGCGAAACCGACGATGACCTGGCCCGCTGGCCGGCCGCTGGCCAGTTCGCGGAGGATGTCCGGGTTTTCCACCAGAGCGAGCGGCTCCGGCGCGGTCCCGGCCTTCTTGATCTTCTGGTCGCTCCGCGACTGCGGACGGTAATCGGCGACGGCAGCTGCCATGACCACCGCGTCGGCACCGGCGGCGGCGGTCAGCACGGCGGCCCGCAGGTCGGCGGCGGAGACGACCCGCTCCACCTTGGTCCCGGCCGGGTCGGGGAGGCCGGCATTGGCCGAGACCAGCGTCACCTCCGCGCCCCGGGCGGCGGCGGTGCGGGCGAGCGCATACCCCTGGCGGCCGGATGACCAGTTGCCGAGGAAGCGGACCGGGTCGATTTCCTCCCGGGTGCCGCCAGCGGTGACCACCACCCGGCGGCCGGCCAGATCCGGTGCCAGCCCGGCGGCACCGCGGGCCAGCACCCGGACCGCGGTCTGGAACAGTTCCTCCGGCTCGGGCAGGCGGCCCGGGCCGGTGTCAGCGCCGGTCAGCCGGCCGGATGCGGGCTCGAGCACGAGGGCGCCGCGCTCGCGCAGGATGCTCACATTGGCCCTGGTAGCGGGATGTTCCCACATCTCGGTGTGCATCGCCGGCACGAACATCACCGGGCAGCGGGCGGTCAGCAGGGCCGAAGTCAGCAGGTCATCCGCCCGCCCGGTGGCCGCGCGGGCCAGCAGGTCGGCGGTGGCGGGCGCGACGACGACCAGATCCGCCTCCTGGCCCAGCCGGACGTGCGGCACCTCATGCACATCGTCGAAGGGGCTGGTGGTGACCGGCAGGCCGGACAGGGCGGCCCAGGTGGCCGCGCCGACGAACCGCAGCGAGTCGGCGGTTGGCACTACCCGGACCTGATGCCCGGACTCGGTGAGCAGCCGCAGCAATTCGGCGACCTTGTAGGCGGCAATGCCCGCCCCTACCCCGAGGACGATGCGCGCGTGCACATGCCCCGCCTAGTGCCGGGCGGTCAGTTCTCCGCCGTCTCCACGGCGGACAGCAGCCGCTGGCGGATCTCCCGCAGCGCGATGGACAGCGGCTTCTCCTGCACACGGGTCTCGACCAGCGGGCCCACGTATTCCAGCAGGCCCTCGCCGAGCTGGGCGTAATAGGCGTTGATCTGCCGCGCCCGCTTGGCCGCCATGATGACGAGGCGGTACTTGCTGTCAACGACTTCGAGCAGGTCGTCGATCGGCGGATTGGTGATCCCATCCGCGGCGGTATTGCCTGCCACCGTTTACCTTCCGGGTTGATTCTGGCCAGATCAGGCCGCTATCAAGGCTACCAGCTGTGTGCACACGTCCTTGACGGATGTGTTTACCAGCGTGATGTCGAACTGGGGGCCAGCCTCGATCTCCCCGGCCGCCAGTTCCAGCCGGCGGGCGATCACCTCCGGCGGCTCGGTGCCCCGGCCGGTGAGGCGCCGGACCAGTTCCTCCCAGGACGGCGGTGCGAGGAAGACCAGCAGCGCACCGGGGATAGCCCGCCGCACCTGCCTGGCCCCTTCGATGTCGATTTCCAGCAGGGCGGGTATCCCGGCGGTGAGGCGTTCCGCCACCGGGCCGAGCGGGGTGCCGTAACCGTTCCCCGCGAACCGTGCCCATTCCAGTAGCTCGCCGCCCGACACCATGCGCTCGAACGTGTCGTCGGCGACGAAATGATATTCGCGGCCATCTAGCTCGTCCGGCCTGGGCCGCCGGGTAGTAACCGAAACCGACAGCCAGATGTCCGGCCGTTTCTTCCGCAGCCGGGCAGCCACAGTGCTCTTGCCGACTCCAGAAGGGCCAGAAAGCACCGTCAGCCTGACATCATCAGCCGCCCCGTGGACAAGCGCGGTACCGCGAACGCGATGACCGGACGGATCGGCACCAGAACCGTCTCCGCCGCGCCCGTCCCAGGGGTCGACCGCGTCAGTCAGATACCACCACCGAACTCGTTCTCCAGAGCGCTCCGCTGATTGGCGCCCAGACCGCGAACACGCCGCGATTCAGCGATACCCAGCCGCTCCATGATCTGGCGGGCCCGCACCTTCCCGACACCAGGCATGGCCTCGAGCAGTGCCGAGACCTTCATCTTGCCAATAGTGTCATCCGACTGGCCTTGCTTCAGGACAGCCGGCAAGGTGGTGGAACCACGCTTGAGGTTGTTCTTGACTTCCGCGCGGTCCTTGCGGGCCTTGGCCGCCTTCTCCAGGGCAGCAGCACGCTGATCGGGAGTGAGGGGAGGAAGAGCCACTCCAGTTCACCTCGGGTTTCGAATAGAAAAAAAGATCGTTCGGCAAGGGAAAGTAGCGAGTCTGGACCCGTGAGGCAACGGGAACCCCCGTTTACTTCGTCTCTAAATTGACATATCCTACTCTAAGTAACTGATCGAATACTTATTGTAGTCAAATCGTCGCCGTTGTCGGCCCTGGCAGCCACTATGGCCGGCCGGGGGAACGCGTGCCCGGCGGCCCGCGCCGACGGTGCCTGGCCGCTTATCCGGGCCATCGGGGGGTGGCGCCGTCACCCGGGCGGCACCCGCCATCCGGGGGACAGCACCGTCATCTGGGCGGGGCACATAGTCATCCGGGGCGGCACCGGAGCGCTGGCGGCAGGGGTCAGCCGGGTGGGGCGTCAGCCGCCGGCGATGCCGGGGTGAGCCGGCGCAGCGGCGCCGCGATGGCAGCCGCGGCCGCGCCCGGATCAGGCGCGGCGGTGATCGGCCGGCCGATCACCAGCAGGTCGGCCCCGGCCCGCAGCGCCGCCTCCGGGGTGGCCGTCCTGGCCTGGTCGTCGGCAGACGACCCGGCCGGGCGGATGCCGGGCGTGATGAGCAGGATGCCGGGGCCGACCTCGGCCCGGACCGCCGCCACTTCCTGCGGCGAGCAGACCAGCCCGCGCGCGCCGGCATCGACGGCGAGAACCGCCAGCCGCCGCACCACGTCCGACATCGACCCCGCCAGCCCGATCCGGTCCAGGTCCGCCTGAGTGAGCGAGGTGAGGACGGTGACCGCGGCCACGGCCGTGTCCGGCGCTCCGTCCACGGCGGCGCGGACCACCTCCCATCCGCCGGCCGCGTGCACGGTCAGCAGGTCGGGGCGGAGCCGGGCGACCGCCCTGGCCGCGCCGGCGACCGTGGCCGGGATGTCGTGCAGTTTCAGGTCCAGGAAGATCCGCACGCCACTGGCACCGCGGATGGAGGCCACCACCCCCGGCCCGTATCTCAGGTACAGCTCGAGCCCGACCTTGACGGTGCTCACGTGTGGCGTGACGAGCCCGGCCCAGCGGGCTGCGGTCTCCAGGTCTGGTGCGTCGAGTGCGACGGCGATCGGCGCCGGGCTGGTCATGCTTCTCCTCACGGCCGGTCACTTTACGTTACAGGGCGCTCCCGGACAGCTTGCGGCTCTGCGCAGGCCGGGGCTCGTGGGCCAGCCCGATGATGTCGGCCAGCCGCTCGATGCCCCGGCTGGCCAGTTCCTCCTCCAGTTCGCGGAGGATCCGGGCGCATGCGGACGGATCGTGGAAGATAGCCGTCCCGACGCTGACCATGGCCGCCCCGGCCAGGATCAGCTCCAGCGCGTCCCGGCCGGTCAGCACCCCGCCCATGCCGATGATCGGCACGTCCGGCAGTGCCTCCCGGACCTGCCAGACGCACCGGACCGCGATCGGCCGGATAGCCGGGCCGGACAGCCCGCCGGTGGCCGCGGCCAGCGCCGGGCGCATCGTGTCGGTGTCGATCGCCAGGCCCAGCAGCGTATTGATCATCGACAGCCCGTCGGTGCCCGCGTCCACGCACGCCCGGGCAACCGCGACGATGTCGGTGACGTCCGGCGACAGCTTGACGAACACCGGCACGTCGTAGCGCAGCCGGCCGCGGACCGCGGCGGTCACCGCCGCCGCCGCCGCCGGGTCACAGGCGAACACCTGGCCGCGGTCTTCCACGTTCGGGCAGGAGATGTTGACCTCGACCGCGGTCACCCCGGCGGCGTCGGACAGCCGGCCCGCCAGGTCCGCGTATTCGTCCACGGTGCCACCGGCGATGGACACCACCACCCGCGCCCCGCGCGCCAGCAGCCAGGGCAGGTCACGCTGGAGGAACGCGTCGATACCCGGCCCCTGCAGGCCGATCGAGTTGAGCATCCCGCTCGGCGTCTCCGCCATCCGCGGGGTCGGGCGGCCCGCCCGCGCGGCCAGCATGACCGACTTGGTGACGATCGCGCCGATCTTGGCGACGTCGATGTAGTGCGCCAGTTCCCGGCCCGCGCCCGCGCAGCCGGAGGCGGTCAGGATGGGATTGGGCAGCTCGACGTGGCCGAGCCGGGTCCGCAGGTCAACTGCCACTGGCCGGCCTCCCGCTGGCCGCCGGGCGGGGCCTGGGCTGGCGGTGCGGCTGCCAGCCGGGCGCACCGAGCGCGTCGAACGGGATCGTGCCCACGTCGTCCCAGCGGACCAGGTCGCCCCGGAACACCGGCCCGTCCACGCAGGACCGCGTCATCCGGGTCACCCCGTCCTCACCGACGACCGGGAGCACACAGGTCATGCACACCCCGGTCCCGCAGGCCATCGCCTCCTCCACCAGCACCTGCGCCGGGATGTCGTACCGGCTGGCCAGCGCCGTCACCTGCCGCAGCATCGGCATCGGGCCGCAGGCGTAGACCACGTCGGTCCTGGCCTCGTGGATGACCTGGCTGAGCACGTCGGTGACCACCCCCCGCACCCCCATCGAGCCGTCCTCGGTGGTGATCGTCGCGGTCCGGCCACTGCGGCGGGCGCTGAGCGCACCGAACACCCGGTCCACGCTGGCCGCCCCGAGCAGGAAGTCCACCGTGCAGCCGCGCGCACGCAGCCGGTCGGCCAGCGGGAACAGCGGCGCGCTGCCATAGCCACCGCCGACCAGCAGGCAGCTCACCGCGTCCCGGGGCATCGGGAACGGCCGCCCGAGCGGGCCGGCGATGTCGATCATGTCCCTGGTCCGCCGTTCGGCCAGCCACCGGGTGCCGGGGCCGACGGTGGCGAACACGAACTCGACCGTGCCCCCATGGTCGGGCCGGACCCCGTGAATCGAGAACGCGCGCCGCAGCAGCATCGAGGTCTGCGGGCCGCCGACCGCGACCGCCACGAACTGGCCGGGCCGGAACCTGGCCGCGATCCCCGGTGCCACCACGGTCATCGCGTAGTACGCGTCCACCTGGCGCACGTTCAGCACCGTTCCCCGGACCTGCACCTGGCTCCGCCCATCGCCCTGGCCGGGCGGGCCTGCCGTCATCCGCCCTCACCTGCTCCCGGCCTGCCGTCACCCGGGCCCGCCGGCCGGGCGGGCACAGCCGCGGCTGTATCGGGCAGGGCCGCGCTGGCGCGCAGCGCCCGGGCGTGCTCTTGCAGCGAGCGGACGCCCACCTCACCCCGGGTGATCGCCTCGATGCCCTGCACGGCGGCGGCCAGCCCCTGCACCGTCGTCACACACGGGATCTGCCGCCGCACCGCGGCGGTGCGGATCTCGTAGCCGTCCAGCCGGGGGCCGGACTGGCCCGGGCTGCCGAACGGTGTGTTCACGATCAGGTCCACCTGGCCATCAAGGATCCTGGCGACAATGTCAGGCTCCCCGTCCGGCCCCACGCCGTCGCTGTGTTTACGGACGATGGTGGCACGAACCCCGTTCCGGCGCAGCACCTCGCCGGTTCCCCGGGTGGCCCAGATCTCGAATCCGAGGTCGGCCAGCCGTTTCACCGGGAAGATCATGGACCGCTTGTCCTGGTCCGCCACCGACACGAAGGCCCGCCCCTTGACCGGCAGCGTCCCGTACGCGGCTGCCTGCGACTTGGCGTAGGCGGTGCCGAACACCTGGTCGATCCCCATCACCTCGCCGGTGGAGCGCATCTCCGGGCCCAGCACCGTGTCCACGCCCTGCCCGCGGGCATCCCGGAACCGGCCAAACGGCAGCACGACCTCCTTGACCGCGATGGCCGCGTCCAGCGGCATGGTGCCACCGTCGCCGCTGGCGGGCAGCAGGCCCTCCGCCCGCAGCCCGGCCACGGTGGCCCCGAGCATGATCCGGGCGGCCGCCTTGGCCACCGGCACGGCGGTGGCCTTGGACACGAACGGGACGGTGCGGGATGCCCGCGGGTTGGCTTCCAGCACGTAGAGCACCCCGGCGTTCAGCGCGTACTGGACGTTCAGCAGCCCGCGCACCCCGACGACGCGGGCGATGGTCTCGGTGGAGTCGCGGATCCGGGCGATGTCGCCGCGGCCGAGCGTGATCGGCGGCAGCACGCAGGCCGAGTCGCCGGAATGGATGCCGGCCTCCTCGATGTGCTCCATCACCCCGGCCAGGTACAGTTCGCCGCCGTCGAACAGGGCGTCCACGTCGATCTCGATCGCATCGTCCAGGAACCGGTCGATGAGCACCGGGTGCTCCGGGCTGGCCTGGGTGGCCCGGCCGACATAGGCGTCGAGCGTGGCGTCGTCGTAGACGATCTCCATGCCCCGCCCGCCGAGCACGTAGGAGGGGCGGACCAGCACCGGGTAGCCGATCCCGGCCGCGACCGCCCGGGCCTGCCCGGCCGAGGTGGCGGTGCCGAACCTGGGCGCCGGCAGCCCGGCGGCGGCCAGCAGCGCGCCGAACTCACCGCGGTCCTCGGCCAGGTGGATCGCGTCCGGGCTGGTGCCCACCACCGGCACCCCGGCGGCGGCCAGCGCCCGGGCCAGCCCGAGCGGGGTCTGCCCGCCCAGCTGCACGATCACCCCGGCGACCGGCCCACTGGCCTGCTCGGCATGCACCACTTCCAGCACGTCTTCCAGCGTCAGCGGCTCGAAGTACAGCCGGTCCGAGGTGTCGTAGTCGGTGGACACGGTCTCCGGGTTGCAGTTGACCATCACCGTCTCGTAACCGGCCTCCGACAGCGCGAACGAGGCGTGCACGCAGGCGTAGTCGAACTCGATGCCCTGGCCGATCCGGTTCGGCCCGCTGCCCAGGATGATCACCTTCGGCGCCTCACCCGGCGGCACCTCGGACACCTCGTCGTAGGTGGAGTACAGGTAGGGCGTGCGGGCCGCGAACTCGGCCGCGCAGGTGTCCACGGTGTGGAACACGGGCCGGATCCCCAGGTCGTGCCGCCACTGGCGGACCCGCTCCTCCGATACCCCGGTGAGCTCGGCGATCTGGTCGTCGGCGAAACCAGCCTGCTTCACCGCTCGCAGCGTCGCCGCGGACGGCGGGCCCCCGGCGGCCAGCCGTTGGGCATGTTCCTCGATGCACATGACCTGGTCGATGAACCATGGGTCGATGCCGGTCACGGTGGCCAGCTCAGCCACGCTGGCCCCGGCGCGCAGGGCCTGGTGCACCGTGGCCAGCCGGCCGTCGTGCGGGACCGCGCAGCGGGCCAGCAGCTCAGCCAGGTCCCCGGGCGGCGCCGCCCAGCTCAGCCGGGCGCCGGGGCTCTCCAGCGAGCGCAGCGCCTTGCCCAGCGCCTCGCCGAAGCTGCGGCCGATGGCCATCGCCTCGCCGACCGACTTCATGTGGGTGGTCAGCACCGGGTCGGCGCCGGGGAACTTCTCGAACGCGAACCGCGGCACCTTGACCACCACGTAGTCCAGGGCAGGCTCGAAGCTGGCCGGCGTCTCGCCGGTGATGTCGTTGCGGATCTCGTCCAGGGTGTAGCCGATGGCCAGCCGGGCGGCGATCTTGGCGATCGGGAAGCCGGTCGCCTTGGACGCCAGCGCCGACGACCGGGACACCCGCGGGTTCATCTCGATGACGACCATCCGGCCGGTCTGCGGATGCACCGCGAACTGGATGTTGCAGCCGCCGGTGTCCACCCCGACGGCGCGGATCACCGCGATCGCGGTGTCGCGCATGTGCTGGTACTCACGATCGGTCAGGGTCATGGCCGGGGCGACTGTGACCGAGTCGCCGGTGTGCACGCCCATCGGGTCGATGTTCTCGATCGAGCACACCACGACCACGTTGTCATGGCGGTCGCGCATCAGCTCCAGCTCGAACTCCTTCCAGCCGAGGATGGACTCCTCCAGCAGCACCTCGCTGACCGGGCTGGCGTCCAGCCCGGCACCGGCGATGCGGCGCAGGTCGCCGGCGTGGTAGGCGATCCCGGACCCGGCCCCGCCCAGCGTGAACGAGGGCCGCACCACCAGCGGGTAACCGAGTCCGGCCGCCGCCTGCTCGCATTCGGGCAGGGTGTGGCAGACCCGGCTGCCCGGCACTTCGGCGCCAAGGCCGGTGACGATGTCCTTGAACCGCTGCCGGTCCTCGCCCGCGGTGATCGCCTCGATGCTGGCGCCGATCAGCTCGGTGCCGTACTTGCTGAGCGTGCCGGCCTCGTGCAGGGCGACGGCGGCGTTGAGCGCGGTCTGCCCGCCCAGCGTGGGCAGCACGGCATCGGGCCGCTCGGCCGCGATCACCTTTTCCAGCACGTCGGGGGTGATTGGCTCGACATAGGTGGCGTCGGCGAACTCCGGGTCGGTCATGATCGTCGCCGGGTTGGAGTTGACCAGGCTGACCCGGATGCCCTCCTGCCGCAGCACCCGGCAGGCCTGGGTGCCGGAGTAGTCGAACTCGCACGCCTGGCCGATCACGATCGGCCCCGACCCGATCACCAGCACCGACCTGATGTCGTCCGCTTAGGCAGCCGCACCGCCGCACCGCCGCACCGCCGGGCGGCGACCTGGTCAGATCGCGGAAACGAGTCAGGGACCAGACTGACAGGATTCCGCGATCATGGTCGCCGAGTCACCGGGCACGCTCCATCAGGGTGCAGAACGCGTCGAACTCCCCGGCCGCGTCGTGCGGGCCGGGGGCGGCTTCGGGGTGGTACTGGACGCTGAAGGCGGGCCGGTCCAGCAGGCGCAGCCCCTCCACCACGCCGTCGTTCAGGTTGACGTGGCTGACCTGCGCCCGGCCGAACCCGGTCGGGAACGGACCGTCCCCGCCGCTGGGCAGCGCGACCGCGAATCCATGGTTGTGGCTGGTGATCTGGACCCGCCCGGTGGCCAGATCCCGCACCGGCTGGTTCACGCCCCGGTGGCCGAACCGCAGTTTGTAGGTGCCGAGCCCGAGCGCCCGGCCCAGGATCTGGCTGCCCAGGCAGATGCCGAATACCGGCACCCCTGCCGCGAGCACCCCGCGCATCGCCGCCACCGCGTACCCGGCCGCGGCCGGGTCGCCCGGGCCGTTCGAGAAGAACACCCCGTCTGGGCCGGTGGCCAGGATGTCCGCCGCGGTGCTGGTGGCCGGCAGCACCCGCACCCGGCAGCCGCGGCGGGCCATGGCCAGCGGGGTGGCGGTCTTGATGCCAAGGTCCACGGCCACGACGCTGAACCTGGCCGCTGTGCCCGGCGGCGGATCCACCTGGTAGGGCTCGCCGGCGGTGACTTCCCTGGCCAGGTCGGCGCCGGTCATCAGGGGGCTGTCCAGCACCCGGGCCAGCAGCGCCTGCGGGTCCCGCTCGGTGGTGCTCACCGCCGCCCGCATCGCGCCCCGCTCGCGCAGATGGCGGGTGAGCGCGCGGGTTCCGGTGATGGCGATGCCGGGGACACCCTGGTCCCGCAGTTCGGTGTCCAGGCTGCGGCGGGACCGCCAGTTGGAGGCGAGCCGGGCCGGCTCGCGGACCACGAAGCCACTCACCCAGATCCGGCGCGACTCGCTGTCCTCGTCGTTGATGCCGGTATTGCCGATATGCGGGGCGGTCATGGCCACGATCTGCCGGGCATAGGACGGATCGGTGAGTGTCTCCTGGTATCCGGTCATGCCCGTGTTGAACACCATTTCGCCAAACGACTCCGCCCTCGCGCCAAAGCCCGCCCCGTGGTACGTGGTGCCGTCCTCGAGTACCAGCAGGGCCGGCGGCCCGGGCTCGGCGGCCACCGGGCTGGCCGGCGCGGCCGCCATCAGGCCAGCTTCCCGTCGAGCACGGTGGGGCGGCCACGCAGGAAGGTGGCGACCACCCGGCCCGGCAGCGCCCGGCCGGCGAACGGGGTGTTGCGGCTGCGGGACGCGTGCGTGGCCGGGTCCACCACCTCCCGCGGGGCAGGGTCGTAGAGCACCAGGCTGGCCGGTGCGCCGGCCGCCAGCGGCTGGCCGTGCCCGGCCAGGCGGCCGATCGCAGCCGGGCGGGCGGACATCCGGTCGGCGACTCCCGCCCAGTCCAGCAAGCCGGTCTCGACCATGGCTTCCTGCACCACCCGCAGCGCCGTCTCCAGCCCGGTCATGCCGAACGCGGCCGCCGCCCACTCGGTCTCCTTGTCCTCTAGCGGGTGCGGCGCGTGATCGGTGGCCACGCAGTCGATGGTGCCGTCAGCCAGCGCCTGCCGCAGCGCGGCGGCGTCGGCGGCGGTGCGCAGCGGCGGGTTGACCTTGTAGACCGGGTCGTAGCCGGCCACCAGTTCGTCGGTGAGCAGCAGGTGGTGCGGCGTCACCTCGGCCGTCACCTGCCAGCCCTTGGACTTGGCCCAGCGGATGATCTCCACCGAGCCGGCCGTGGACACGTGGCAGATGTGCAGCACCGAGCCGACGTGGGCGGCGAGCAGGCAGTCCCGGGCGATGACCGCCTCCTCGGCCACGGCCGGCCAGCCGGCCAGCCCCAGCCGTCCCGACACCTCGCCCTCGTTCATCTGCGCGCCGTCGGTGAGCCGCGGTTCCTGCGCGTGCTGCGCGATCACCCCGTCGAACGCCTTCACATACTCCAGTGCCCGGCGCATGAGCACCGCGTCTGACACGCAGCGGCCATCGTCGGAGAAGACCCGGACCCGGGCGGGCGAGGAGGCCATGGCACCCAGCTCGGCCAGTTGCTTGCCGCCAAGCCCGCTGGTGACCGCGCCGACCGGCTGCACATCGCAGTAGCCGGCCTGGCGGCCGAGCCGCCAGATCTGCTCCACCACGCCGGCCGTGTCGGCCACCGGGTCGGTGTTGGCCATCGCGTGCACCGCCGTGAACCCGCCGAGCGCCGCGGCCATGGTGCCGGTCTCGACGGTTTCGGCGTCCTCCCGGCCGGGCTCGCGCAGGTGGGTGTGCAGATCCACCAGGCCAGGCAGGGCGATCAGCCCGCCCGCGTCGATGACCTGGGCACCGGCAGCGGCCTCGGCGGCGAGCCCCGGGCCGACCCCGGTCACCAGCCCGCCGGAGATGACGATGTCGGCCGGGTCCGCGCCCAGCGGCCGGGCGCCCCGGATCAGCCAGCTGCCGTTCGTCACCGGGCCACCTCCCGCCTGCGGCCGGCCGGGCTCACTGGCCGGCCTCCGCCCCGCCCAGCAGCAGGTACAGCACGGCCATCCGGACACTCACGCCGTTGGCCACCTGTTCCACCACCGTGGACCGGGGTGAGTCGGCCACCCCGGCGGCGATCTCGATGCCGCGGTTCATCGGCCCCGGGTGCATGACGATGGCCCGTTCCGGCAGCTGCGCCATCCGCGCCGCGTCCAGCCCGTACCGGCGGCTGTACTCGCGCACGCTCGGGAAGTAGGCGGCGTTCATCCGCTCCTGCTGGATCCGCAGCATCATCACCACGTCGCTCTTGGGCAGTGCCGCCTCCAGGTCGTAGCCAACCGAGCAGGGCCAGGCGTCCACCGCGACCGGGAGCAGCGTGGGCGGCGCCACCAGCAGCACCTCCGCACCCAGCAGGTGCAGCAGCAGCACGTTGGACCGGGCTACCCGGCTGTGCAGGATGTCGCCGACGATGGTGACCCGCAGCCCGTCCAGCCCGCCGCCTGGCCTGCCCTCTGCGCTGCCTGGCTCTGCCCCGCTGCTGCGGCCGAACCGGCGGCGGATGGTGAACGCGTCCAGCAGCGCCTGGGTCGGGTGCTCGTGCGCGCCGTCGCCGGCGTTGATCACACTGCCGCGCACCCACTCGGCCAGCCGGTGCGGGGCGCCGGAGGCGCCATGCCGGATCACCACCGCGTCGGCACCCATCGCCTCCAGGGTGAGCGCGGTGTCCTTCAGGCTCTCGCCCTTGCCCACGCTGGAGCCCTTGGCGGAAAAGTTGATCACGTCGGCGGACAGCCGCTTGGCCGCCGCCTCGAACGAGATCCTGGTCCGGGTGGAGTCCTCGAAGAACAGGTTGACCACGGTGCGGCCGCGCAGGGTCGGCAGCTTCTTGATCGGCCGGTCCGAGACCCGGGCCAGCTCGTCGGCGGTGTCGAGCACCTGCAGCGCGTCCTCACGGCTCAGGTCGGCCGCCGAGATCAGGTGCCGGTTCACCGGGCCACCCGCAGCCGGACCGCGTCCTCGCCGTCCACCTCGGCGAGCAGGACCCGGACCTGCTCGTGCTGGGAGGTGGGCAGATTCTTGCCCACGTAGTCGGGCCGGATCGGCAGTTCCCGGTGGCCCCGGTCGACCAGCACCGCCAGCTGGACGGCCCGGGGCCGGCCGAGGTCGCTGAGCGCGTCGAGTGCCGCCCGGACCGTCCGGCCCGAGTAGAGCACGTCGTCGACAAGGACCACGATCTGGCCGTCGATCCCCTCCGGCGGCACCTGGGTGCGGCCGAGCGCCCGGGCCGGGCGGAGCCGCAGGTCGTCGCGGTACATGGTGATGTCGAGCGAGCCGTGGGGCACCGCCCGGCCCTCCACCTGCTGGATCCCGGCGGCCAGCCGGGCGGCCAGCGGCACGCCGCGGGTCGGGATGCCGAGCAGCACCACCTGTTCCGCGCCCTGGGTCCGCTCGATGATCTCGTGCGCGATCCGGGTCAGCATGCGGCTGATCTCAGCGTGCTCGAGGACGGTCTTGCCGGCGCCGGGGGCGGTCACACCCTCGCCGGGGCCGGGATCGCCAGCCGCGGAAGACGCGCGCGTCATCAGAACCTCCTTTCCCGCCTCGCCGGACGGGCCTTAAAGGATGTCTGTCCGTAATACCGTATCAGCCGGCCCGGCGGCCAGCGGGGAGGCTCCACGGGCCGGCCATGCCGGGTGTGGTGACCCTGCGTGACTCACTTTCGCCGCAGCCCCGGAGGATGGCCGGGCGGCGGCCGGGCGGGCCGGAAGGGCCGGCTGGGCCGCCCAATCGGTTGCGCGGCACCGCTTCCCCGGAACAGGCATCGAGCCGGAATCAGTCCGTGGGGGTTAGTGTGCAGCGCGTAAGTTCATCCACTTTTTGCATTCGGCTTGACCTGGCCGCGGTCACGGGCCTACCGTCACTGTGCGTAACCGTCACTGAAAGCTACGACCGGCCGGGGGGCCGACCATGCCATCTGAGTACGCCAAGACCCTGGGCGCCCGACTGCGCGCCATCCGCACCCAGCAGGGGCTCTCGCTGCACGGAGTCGAGGAGAAGTCCCGCGGGCGCTGGAAGGCGGTCGTTGTCGGCTCCTACGAGCGGGGTGACCGCTCCGTCACGGTCCAGAAACTGGCCGAACTGGCGGAGTTCTATGGCGTGCCAGTGTCGGAACTGCTGCCCGGGGACGCGGCGCCGGCGGTCCTGGCGCCGTCGCCCAAGCTCGTGATCGACCTCGAGCGGATGGCCGCGCTGCCGAAGGACAAGTCGGGGCCACTGGCCCGGTACGTGGCCACCATCCAGAGCCAGCGGGGCGACTACAACGGGCGGGTGCTGTCCATCCGGCATGAGGACCTGCGGTCCCTGGCCGTCATCTACGACAAGTCGCCCTCTGATCTCACCGAGGAATTGATCGGCTGGGGCGTGCTGGACGCCGAGGCCCGCAGCGCGGCCGAGACCTTCTGAGCCACCGGCCGGGGCAGGCCCCCTGCTTCCCTGGGGATCGCGTTACTTGCACCGGTCACTCGCGGCGGGTGCGGTCAGCCTCCGGCAGCGGCTCGTGCCGGCCGGCCTGCTCGGCCGCGTGAACAGCGTCTACCGCATGCTCGGCTGGGGCCTCATGCCCCTGGGCGCGGTGACCGGCGGGTTCGCCGCGCACACCATCGGCCTGCGCGCCCCATACGCGATGGGCGGCATCGTGTGCGCGCTCGCGCTCGCCGCGGCCCTGCCGGTCCTGCTCAGCACTGATACCGGTCAATCCCAGGCCTGACGGCCCACGCTGCGTGGTGCTCGCCCGCGCCCCGCTGTGCAGCTAGCCCACACTACGCAGCGGCAGCGCCGCCTGGGCGGGCATGCCAAGTGCCTCCTCGGCCAGGGACAGGAATGTCTCGGCGTCCCGGAGCAGATCGTCGGCTTCCCGGCTGGAGACCGCCCGCGGCAGGCCGGCCTCGGCGGCGGCCCGCTTGCCCGCTCCGGCCGCGAAGAACGCCGCCCACTCGGCCAGGGCCGGCTCCACTTTGGGCAGGAGTTCCCAGACGCTGCGGGGCGCCTTGCGGCGGCCCGTGCCGGTGGCTGGCCGGGCGGCGACGATGGCCGCGGCCGCACGCAGGGCCGCGAGATGCGCAGCCACGTAACGCCCGCCCGCGCTGGTCTCGCCGACAGCATTGGCCAGGCCTTGCCGGCCAGACTCCAGCAGTGCCAGCGCGGTCGGCGCGAGCCGGCCGGGTGCCTGCCCGGCCCGCGCCGGGCCCGGCCGTGCCGTGCCTGACCGGGCCGTGCCTGACCGGGCCGTGCCTGACCGGGATTGTCCTGACCGGGACTGCCGCTGCCCGGCCTGTTCGTGCCGTGCCTGTTCGTGCCGTGCCTGATCGGGCCGGGCCTGCACGAGCGCGTTCATGGCCGCCTCCCTTCCGCGTCCCCACCCGGGCCGGGCGGCGCGCTTCCGTGCGCCTGGCCCGGCCCGGGCCCGGCGGCTGGGGGGTGGCGCCGCCGGGCTGGGCCGATAGTGCTATTCGAACACATATTCGGCTCAAAGTCCACTGCTGTAGCTATGTTCGAATGTAGCTAGGGGGTCTGACATTCCTGGCCGTGCACCGGCCGGCGGCGTCGCATACGCTACCCGGGTGCCCGCCGCAGCCGAAGTGCGAGAACTGAGCAAGGCCCAGTTCATCGCCGCTCTGGACACCTTGACCTGGATATACGCGCACGCCATGGCCGCGCCAGCGGGCGAGGTACCCGGGCGCCTGGCCATCATGCAGCGCCACGCCGGCTATCCCGGCTTCCGGGCCGCGGTGGCCATCCCGGCCGCACCCGGGGACAGCCTGGTCAGCGGGACCGCCGCGACCGTTCCCGCTGGGCCGGTCGGGTTCGCCTACGGGTTCCACGGCTCAGCCGGCCAGTGGTGGCACGACGTGGTGTACGCCTCGCTGGCCGCCGGGCGCGGCACGAGCACCGCCAGCTGGTGGCTCGGTGACTGCTTTGAGGTCGCCGAGGTTCACGTCCACCCCGGCCATCAGGGCCGCGGGGCGGGCCGGGCGATGATGCACCGGCTGGCCACCGGGCTGACCGAACGGACGGCGGTGCTGTCCACCCCGGACGGCCACACCCGCGCCCACCGGCTGTACCGGAGCCTGGGTTTTGGCAACCTGCTGCCCGTGCTGAACTTCCCGGGCGCCAGTACTCCCTACGCGATCATGGGCGCGGCACTGCCGCTGCCCAGCACCCGGCCGGTGGCCGACCGCTCCCCCAGCCCCAGCCGCCGGTAGATGTCGAGGGTCGCGCGCGAGCCGTTCAGCGTGTAGAAGTGCAGGCCGGGAACTCCCTCGGCGAGCAGGCGCTCGCACATGCGGGCCGCGTAGTCCACACCGATCTCGCGCATCGCCGACCGGTCGCCATCGGCCCCGGCCAGCTGGTCCACCAGCGTGCCAGGGACTTTCGCGCCCGAAAGCAGGACCACCCGTTCCAGCGTCCGCATGCTGGTCACCGGCATGATGCCGGCGATGATCGGCACCTCACAGCCAGCCGCACTCACCCGCTCCCGCAGCCGCAGGTAGTCATCGACATAGAAGAACAGCTGGGTGATGGCGAGGTCGGCGCCGGCCCGGCACTTGTGCACGAAGTGGGCGACGTCGGTGGCCAGATCCGGCGAGCGCGGGTGACCCTCCGGGAAGGCCGCCACGCCCACGCAGAAGTCACCGGCCGCCTTGATCAGGCTGACCAGTTCCGAGGCATACCGCAGCCCCTGCGGGTGCGGCACCCACTCGCCGGCCGGATCCCCGGGCGGGTCGCCGCGCAGGGCCAGCACGTTACGCACCCCCACGCCCGCGTACGAGCCGATGACGTGCCGCAGTTCGGCGACCGAGTGGCTGACCGCGGTGAAGTGCCCGACCGGCGTCATCGTGGTCTCGGCGGCGATCCGGCCGGTCACCCGCACCGTCCGGTCCCGGGTCGAGCCACCCGCCCCGTAGGTCACCGACACGAAGGTGGGCCGCAGCGGCTCCAGCACCCGGATGGCCCGCCAGAGTTGCTGTTCCTCGTCCCCCGTCTTGGGTGGCATGAACTCGAACGAGAACGACCGACGTCCCTGCGCGAGCAGGTCACGGATGGCAGGAGCGCGGTGCGCTGGCCCGGGCGGCATCCCCCCAGGCTAGCGCAGGCTAGCGCGGCATCCCGGCGGATCGTCGGGCGCGGGCGCCCGGCCGGGATACGCTCGCGGCCATGGGCAGCGATCCGGCCGCACTCGGTCATATCCGTGATCAGGTGGGCTGTGCCCTGCAGGACTTCCTGGGCCGGCAGCGTGAGGTGCTGCTGGCCACCGGCGACGAACTGCTGCCGGGGCTGGCGGCGCTGACAGAACTGCTGGCGACCGGGAAGCGGCTGCGGCCGGCGTTCTGCTACTGGGGCTGGCGCGGGGCGGGCGGCACCGACGGCCCGCAGATCCTGGCCGCGGCCGCGTCGCTGGAACTGCTGCACGCCAGCGCGCTCGTGCATGACGACGTCATGGACGGCAGCGACACCCGCCGCGGGCGGCCGTCGGTGCACCGGATGTTCACCGCCCGCCACGCCGGGCAGCACTGGCGCGGCTCACCGGAGTCATTCGGGGTCAGCGCCGCCATCTTGATGGGTGACCTGTTGCTGGCGTGGACCGACGCGATGTTCCACGGCAGCGGCCTGCCAGCGGAGACGCTCCAGCGCGGCCAGCCGGTGCTGGACGTGATGCGCACCGAGGTGATGGCCGGGCAGTACCTGGACCTGCTTGGCCAGGCCGCCGGGGACGGGACCGTGGCCAGCGCACTGCGGGTGGTCAGGTACAAGACCGCCAAATACACAATCGAACGGCCCCTGCAGCTGGGCGCGGCCCTGGCCGGGCAGCCGGACGGGCCGGTCCCGGCCGCCTACTCCGCGTACGGCCTGCCGCTCGGGGTGGCTTTCCAGCTGCGTGACGACATTCTCGGCGTGTTCGGGGATCCGGCCCAGACGGGCAAGCCGGCCGGTGACGACCTGCGGGAGGGCAAGCGGACGGTGCTGCTCGCGATCGCCCGGTCGCGGGCCAGCGCCGCGCAGGCCGCGGTCATCGACCAGCGGCTCGGCGATCCGGAACTGGATGACGCGGGCACCGCCGAGGTGCGGGACGTGATCACCGACACCGGTGCGCTCGCCGCCTGCGAGTCGATGATCGGCCAGCAGGCCGCCCAGGCGCTGGCCGCGCTCGCGGCGGCACCGGTCACCGGCGAGGCCCGGGCAGCGCTCGCTGAGCTGGCCGTGGCCGCCACCGCGCGGCACGACTAGGCCGGCCCTGGGCGCGGCGGGGCGCGCCAGCGGGCAGCGGCTGAGCTGGGGAGGTGACCCGGCGGTCAGAAGGCCAGTGCCTGCGCCCGGCGGTTCACTTCGGTGCACCGGCGCTCGGTCATCGCCTGGATCGGCGTGCCCGGCAGCGAGTCATCGGCCGTAAACAGCCAGCGCAGCGACCCCGGCTCGTCGAAGCCGCAGTCGAAGAGCAGGGTCAGGGTCCCGTGCAGGCCCTTGAGGATGTGGTCGCCGTCCAGGAAGGCGGCGGGTACGCACATCGTGCCGTCCGGGCGCTGGACCGCGATCAGCTTGCGGTCGCGGAGCAGTTGCCGGATCCGGCTGGGCGGGAGACCGAGCCGGTCGGCGACATCGGGGAGGGTGAGCCAATCACCGACGAGGGCGTCGGCCAGGGGGTCGATCTGTGTCACATCTCCGAATGTGCCACCACAGGCGGCGGGGCAAACACGCCACCCCCGGTTCACCGGGACGTCATCCGGGGCAGCCGGGCTGGGCGCAGGCAGACGGGAGCAGGCCGGCCGGGAAGGGCAGCGGGCAGGCCGGGAACGGGCAAGCGGGTCGCTGGGGAGCGGGCAGCGGGCAGGCGGGCACGGCAGGCGGGAAAGGCGTTGCCGGCCGGAGTTACCGGGCCCGTGGCAGGTAAAGCAGAATCTTTGCGATGGTATAGAAAAGACAAAGCAACCCTGGTGGGCATCGTGCTGCTGTCGGCCTCTGGCACGCACGCGCCTGCGCGGGTGGCTGGCCTGTCCGCCTCGGGGGCGGCCGGGCCAGCCTGACCGCTCCGGGGGCAGGCTCGCCGGGCTCCGGGGCCGGGCCGCAATCGGAGCAGGCCTGGCCCCGGCCCGCCCAGCGCCGCTCCAGCCCGGGCGCACTGGCCGCTCAGCCCGCCGCTGACGCTGGCCGTTCAGCCGCCGCCGCTCATTTCGCTGCTGGCGCTGGCTGGTCAGCGGGCCGGCAGTGCGGCGTCGCGGACGGCGACTGCCGGGTCAGCCAGCCGGGCCAGATCGACCGCGCCGCCGGCCGCGATGACCCGGCGGCCCTGCACCAGATCCCGGGGGCGGCCTACGGTCAGCAGCGCGACCAGCCGCTCCTGGCCTGGGTCCCCGGCCAGCCAGCAGGCGGCCCAGTCCGGGCTTTCCGGATCCCCGCGCCAGAGCAGCCGGTCGGCGCCGGTGTGATGCCCTGCGTACTGCACCATCCGGCCAAACTGCTCCGACCAGAAATACGGCACCGGATCGTAGCTCGCCTCCTCGCCGGTGATCCCGGCCGCGACGGTCGCCGGCGCGTGCAGCGCATTGTCCCAGTGCTCCACCCGCAGCCGGCGCTGATAGCGAGCCGAGAAGAAGGCGGCACAGTCTCCCGCCGCGTACACGCCCGGCACCGGGGTGCGCAACTGGCCGTCCACCTCGACCCCGTTCCGCACCGGCACCGCCGAGCCGGCCAGCCAGTCCAGCTGCGGCCTGACCCCGATCGCGGTGACGGTGACGTCGGCGGGCAGCCATCCGCCGTCCGGCAGCGCGAGCCCGCCGTCCTCGACCGAGGCCACCGGCTGGCCGAGGCGCAGATCCACCCCGGCCGCCGCGTACCAGGGCCCGGTCCGCGATCCCACTTCGGCCCCGATCGCACCGGCCAGCGGCGCGGTGCCCGCTTCCACCACGGTCACCTGGCACCCGCGGCCCGCGGCGGACGTGGCCAGTTCCGCGCCGATCCAGCCGGCCCCGACCACCACCAGCCGCACGCCGGGGCGCAGCGCCTCGCGCAGGGCCCAGGCGTCATCGAAGGTGCGCAGCACCCACTGGCGGCCGCTGCCCGGCAGGCGGACCGGTGCCGCCCCAGTAGCCAGGACCAGCGCGTCGAACGGGTACTCACCGCCGCTGGTCCGCAGCACGCCATCGCCCAGGCTGGTCGCGGCCTCCCCCAGCCGCAGGTCAAGACCGAGCGCCACCGGGTCGGCGGCCAGCGACGTGTCGTCGAGCTGGCCGGTCATGAACTTCTTGGTCAGCGGCGGGCGGTCATACGGCGGCCGGGACTCGGCCCCGACCATGGTGATCTCACCGGGGTATCCCCTCCCCCGCAGTTCCTCGGCCGTCCGCAGCCCGGCCAGGCCGGCGCCCGCGATCACCACCCGCTCGGTCCGCACCAGCACCTCCAGCGATGGACAGCCAGCCGCGCCGGCTGGGCCGGGCCTGGCGGGCCTGGTCACCCCGCGTGGCCAGCGGGATAGCTTAACGGCGTTCGCAGGCTGAAAGCGGTGGCCATGCCTAGAATCGTCACGATGGACACGACCCTCGCCCGCCCACCCATCGGCCAGATGCTTGATGGGCGCTACCGGGTCGAGTCCCTGATCGCCCGCGGCGGCATGGCCACCGTCTACCTCGGCACCGACACCCGGCTCGACCGGACGGTCGCGCTGAAGATCATGCACGCCGAGCTGGCCACCGACGAGGACTTCGTGCGCCGGTTCGTCAGCGAGGCCAGATCCGTCGCCCGGCTGTCACATCCCAACGTGGTGACGGTATTCGACCAGGGCGCGGACGGGCGGACGCTGTACCTGGCGATGGAGTACGTGCCCGGCCGGACACTGCGGGACCTGCTGACCGAGCAGGGCAGGCTGAGCCCACGCGAGGCGCTGGACATCATGGAGGGTGTGCTGGCGGGCCTGGCGGCCGCGCACCAGGCCGGGATCGCCCATCGCGACGTGAAGCCGGAGAACGTCCTGCTCACCGACGCCCGGGTGGTCAAGGTAGCCGACTTCGGGCTGGCCCGGCTGGTGGCCGCGGCCAGCCAGACCAAGAGCGGGATGATCATTGGCACGGCGGCCTACCTGGCGCCGGAGCAGGTGTCCGGCGGAACCGCCGACGCGCGCACCGACGTCTACGCGTCCGGTGTGATGCTGTTCGAGCTGCTCACCGGCCGCCAGCCGCACACCGGCGAGAACCCGCTGGCGGTAGCCCACAAGCATGTCGACGAGGTCGTGCCCCCGCCGTCATCGATCGTGCCCGGGCTCCCGCCCGCCCTGGACACCCTCGTCGCGCTGGCGACCAGCCGCGACCCCGAACTGCGGCCCGGCGACGCCGGCCAGTTCCTGCGGGCCATCACCGGGGTCCGGCACGGCCTGCCGCTGGACGGGATCCCGGGTGGGCCGGTGGCCGGTGGGTACCAGCCGGTGACGGGGTATCCGCTCGCCCCGGTCACCGGTGCCCGGCCCGGGAGCGTGCCCAGCTCGATGGCGGACACCGTGCTGCCCGCCGGGCCGCTGGTGCCAGCCCAGGGCGAGCTGCCGGCCCAGGACCCGGGCTGGCCGGAGCAGCCGCCCGTGGCACGCGACCTGATTCCGGGGATGGCGCCGCCCGCCCGGCAGTCGTTCGGCGCGCCGCCCGCGGTGCTGACGGGCGCGGTCACGCCGCATCTCCAGCCGGGGTACCCGGCCGATGGCCAGCCCACCGGTGGCAGCCAGCACACGCTGATCGTCAGCGGCACGGCCGGCCCGTACGGCCCGCCGGCTCGGTACCACCATCGGGAGTCCGGGCTGCAGCAGTGGCTGTTCGGCCGACGGCTGGGCTACCTCGCCGCCGGGCTCGCCATCGTCCTCTTGTTCGGCCTGCTCGGCTGGTGGCTCACCGCCGGCCGGTACCGCACGGTGCCGCGGGTGGCCAGCCTGACCGTAGCCACCGCCCGGGCCGAGCTGACCGCGGCCGGCTTCACCGTCAGCACCGGCAAGGCGCTGCTGGACAACCAGGTCGCCAGGGGCACGGTGATCCGCACGGTGCCGTCAGCCGGGGCCCGGGTCGGCAACGGCAGCCGGGTCATCCTGATCCCGTCGGCCGGGCCGCACATGCTCGCTGTCCCGCAGGTGACCGGGCAGGGCCTGGCCACCGCGGAGCAGGCGCTACGGCATGCCGGGCTCACCGTCGGCAAGGTCAGGACCGCACCGTCGGCCACCATCCCGGCCGGCATCGTGATCAGCACCGGCCCGCCGGCCGGGGCCATGCAGGCCCAGCCGGATCCGGTGTCGCTGGTGGTCAGCGCGGGCCCGCCGGTGCCTGATTTCGTCGGCCAGCCGGCCGGGGCGGCCGAGCAGTGGGCCCAGGCCAATGGGGTCTCGCTGGACGAGGTCACCACCGCCCACAGCGACCTGCCGGCCGGGACGGTCACGCACCAGTCGCTGCCCCCGGGCAGCGCCTTCACCCGGGGCCAGGTCATCATCGTCAAGATCTCCCCCGGGCCGCCGCAGGTGCGCATTCCCAACGTGGACGGGATGCCGGTCGACCAGGCGACGCATCTGCTGGAGAGCCTCGGCTTCTCGGTCAATGTCAACCAGATCGGGCCGGCGCAGACGGTGTTCAACTACAGCCCGAACGGCCAGGCCCCCAAGGGCAGCACCATCACCCTCTGGGTCGGCCTGTAAGCCCGGCCCCCCCGGGTCAGCAGGTCTGCGTCTGCGGGTTGCCGTCGGCGGGTTGCCGTCGGCGGCCTGCGCCACCGTCACCGAATCGGCCGGAGCGGGCTGGCCGGATGGCAGCGGCTGCTGGGCCCCGGCATCCCCGGCCGTCTCATCCGCGCGGCTGGTCTCCTGCTGGCCGGTGTCCCGGCGGCGGCCGATTGGCTTGCGGAACGCGAGGGCGAGCGTCATGCACGCCAGCGGCACCGCGGGCAGCACATACCGGTAGGTGTACTCGTGCTCGGCCGTTGGCACCACCATGATGATCACGGCCGACACCCAGAGCAGGATCGCGGCCGGTGACCGGCGGCTGGGAATCAGGATCCCGGCCAGCCCGGCCAGCATGATCGCCCCGAACAGCGGGCCGGGCAGGTAGAACCCGTGCTGGTAGATGTTCACCACGGTCACGTACGGCTCCACCAGCCGGGTCCCGAAGTGGTAGCCGAGATAGGACGAGACACCCTGGCTGTTGCCCGTGTACGCCTGGATCGAGCCGACGGCGTATCTGAGCTCAGGCGGGCTCAGGTTGGCCGAACTGGGTGTGTAGTCCAGGAACCGCAGCGAGTTGTCGGTGTGCAGGAAGGGCGTCAGGGTCTCCGACCAGAGAGTGGTGGCATAGGCCACCGGCTGGGCCTCGATGGCCTTGATCGCGAACCTCAGCGCCCGGGCGTTGTTCGCCGGGGTGAACGCGGCCGTGTCGGGGACGAAGCCGCTGGTGGTGCCCTGCCACGCCCAGATGCGGTGGTTCCAGAGGTAACGCTTGGGCTGGCGGCGCAGCGCCGGGTTGGCCAGGGCCAGCGGGCCGGGCTGAGCGTTCGGGCACAGTGCCTGCAGGCTGGCGGGCGGCTTGATCACCTGGCAGTTGGCGAAGGACATCGTCCGCGACCACAGGAACAGCCCGTTGCTGTTGGTCATGTTGAACGGGCCATGTACCGCCGCGAACCAGCTCACGTAGCCCAGCACCGGCACCAGCCCGGCCACCAGGGCCGCGCCCGCCCGGCGCCAGCCCACCCGGATGACCAACAGGTAGATCGGGATCAGGATGACCAGCGGCAGGACGGTGGGGCGGACGACGGTGGCCGCGCCCATCAGCAGGCCGGCCGTGGCCGACCGCCATAGCGACGGCGAGGTGCGGGTCAGCAGCAACGTGAACGCCCCGACCATGAGCACCATGGCCAGCAGGTCTGCCATGATCAGGTGCTCGATGACCAGTTGCGAGGGATCGAACAGGACCGGCATGGCGGCCAGCGTGGCGGCCCATTCCGGCAGGCCGTACCGGCGCAGCACCGCGTACACCATGCCCGCCACCACCAGTCCCAGCAGGTGCTGGAGGATCACCACCAGAACCAGTGAACGGAACGGCAGCAGCAGCCACAAGAACAGTGAATAGCCGCTGGGGTTGACCACATTCGGCGACAGGTGGACGGCGCCCCACAGGTAATCGAAGGAATCCAGCCGGAACACCATCGCCGGGCGGTAGGCGAGCATGATCAGCACCCTGACGGCGGCGGCCAGCACCAGCGCCAGCGTGAACAGCCGGTGCCTGCGGATCAGGCTGGCCAGCCACGCCACCGCCCGGCGCGGTCCCCGCAGTGGCGACGGTGGCGGCGGTGGTGCGGCGGCCGGATCCCCGGCGCTGGCACCGTGCTGGCTGCCCGCGTTGTCCCTGAGGGTCGTCACACACTCTCCTCGCCTGGTCCGGCGGTCCCGCGTGGGCCGGGGCCGTCCTTGCCTGGCGCGTCGTCGCGGGCGATGCCTGGCAGTCGCCCGTTCACCCGTGGGCACGGAAACGGTACCGCAAACGGGTGGTAATCCAGCGGCAGTCAGCAAACAAGCGCCGATGACGACGGTACGATTCGAACCCGGCTAGCGGGGCCAAGGGGAGTTGCCTGGTGAGCGGAACTGTGGCCACGACCGGGACCGGCGGGCTGCGCAGCGACCCCAGGTGCCGGCCGTGCGGGCCGCCTGGCAGCAGGCCTTCAGCCACGCCCAGTACCTGCTGCTCTCGCACAGGAACACACTCCGGGTGGCGTGGACCCCGGCGCTGCACGCCTACCTGGCCAGCAACTTCCGGCTGGTCCTGATCGGCCGGCACTACCAGGCGTGCAAACGCCGCCCGCATCCGCTCGGCTCCTGACCAGGCCGGCGATCCCGGCCCTGCCGGGCCGGGCTTCCGCGCGCTTCCCGGGCCGGCGATGCGCTAGGCTGCCTCCCATGCACGCGCAGTTCTGGTTTTGGTATGGCTACCGGCCCGGCACCCGGACGGTCGCCCGCCAGACTGTGCGCTGACGCGAGAGACCTGACAAGCCCCGGGCCGGAAGCCCGGGGCTTTTTCGTTGACGGCGACAGGAGAAGCCCGATGGTCGTGGTGATGGCCCCCGAGGCCACCCAGCAGGATGTGAGCACGATCGTGGAACTGGTCCGCGCGGCGGGCGGTGACGCGTTCGTGAGCAGGGGGGTTTCGCGCACGATCGTGGGACTGGTCGGGGATGTGGACGAGTTCGGCGCTCTCAACCTGCGCAGCCGCAGCGGCGTGCTGGACGTGGTGCGGATTTCCGTCCCCTACAAGCTGATCAGCCGGGAGCATCATCCCGACCGGTCGGTCATCAAGGTCGGCGGGGTGCCGATCGGCCCGGACACGCTGACCGTTATCGCCGGGCCGTGCGCGGTCGAGACTCCCGAGCAGACGCTCACCGCCGCCCGGATGGCCAAGGCGGCCGGCGCGAGCCTGCTGCGCGGCGGCGCCTTCAAGCCCCGCACCTCCCCCTACGCCTACCAGGGCCTGGGTGAGGCGGGCCTGAAGATACTGGCCGAGGTGCGGGCGGAAACCGGCCTGCCGGTGGTGACCGAGGTGATCGACCCGGCCACCGTCGATCTGGTCGCTTCCTACGCGGACATGCTCCAGGTCGGCACCCGCAACATGCAGAACTTCGCCCTGCTGCAGGCCGTCGGCGCGGCCGCCAAGCCGGTCCTGCTCAAGCGGGGCATGAGCGCCACCATCGAGGAATGGCTGATGGCGGCCGAGTACATCGCCCAGCGCGGCAACCTCGACATCGTGCTGTGCGAGCGCGGCATCCGCACCTTCGAGCAGGCGACCCGCAACACCCTGGACATCAGCGCGGTGCCGGTGGCCCAGCGGCTGTCACACCTGCCGGTGATCGTGGACCCGTCGCACTCCGGCGGCCGCCGGGACCTGGTGCTGCCGCTGACCAGGGCGGCGATCGCGGTCGGCGCCGACGGCGTCATCATCGACGTCCACCCGGAGCCCAAGCTGGCCCTGTGCGACGGGGATCAGGCGCTGGTCGAGTCCGACATCCGGGAGATCGCCAGCATCGCCGCGCACCTGTCCCCGCTGATGGGCCGCACGCTCACGCCCGCGCCGGAGCCCGCCCGCCAGCCGGCCGGGGTGGGCTGAGGACGCGGGCCGTGCCGCTGGCCAGCCGGATTGGCGCCGCCTTCAGCCGCGCTGGCTGATCCACACCGACACCTGGGCCGGTTCCAGGACCGTGCGCACGACACCGGCCAGGTCGTCCCGCACCGAGTCCAGGTTGACGTCGTCCTGCAAGCGGGCGGCGAACGCGGCCACGGTCCGGTCGGCGTCATACCGGGCCCGGTTGAACCGCCGGTCCACCAGCCGCTGCACCCAGCGGCGGACCGGGTTGAACAAGGCCGCGGCTGCCAGCGTGGCCGCGGCCACCGCCACCGGGGATGACAGCGGCAGGACCCGGGTGGCCAGCAGCACCAGCCCGGCGTAGACGCCGACCAGCAGGCCGGTCACGATCGCGTACCCGAGGGTGCGGCTGATGATCCGGTCGATGTCATACAGCCGGTACTTCAGGATCGCCACCCCGATGCAGACGGGCAGCGCCGCGACGCCGACAAATACGACGTCGACCACCGCCGCGAGGACTGGCGACCCCGACTTGTCCAGGGTCCCCACGATGACGGTGACCGCCAGGGCGGCCATGCACACGGCCGCACCGCTCATCAGCCACTTGAGCTGCTGCCGGCGCTCCCCGGATGCGCGGCGCCAGGACAGCACCTGGTCGGCCACGAACACCAGCCAGAACACCACCAGCACCGGCAAGATGACCCCCTCGACCGAGCCCAGCCACGCCGGACTGCCCGCCAGCCCACTGCTCGCCGGGGCGTCCACCGCCTGCAGGTCACCGCCGGGAGCGAGATGGATATCGCCCGCGGCGACGGCACCGACCGTCACCGTGTAGATGCTCAGCGGCAAGCACGCGCCAACCACCAGGTAGGCCCACAGCACCGGCCGCCAGCGGGGCGAGGGCAACCGGCCATCCGGGAACAGCAGGATCACCAGCGGAAGCGCCAGGAACAGCCAGACCCAGGCCGGGGCGAGGAACACGCCCACCACGGCCAGCGGCAGGTGGTGACCGAGCCGGTAGCTGAGCCATGCGTAGTCTGCCCCGACGCCGCCAAGCGCTAGCAGCGCCACCAGCCCGAGAAACATCCAGCCGATTGGATTACCGGGCTGGCGCCGCGCCACCACGAAGCCGACGAGTGCCACCGGCAGCAGAACGATGAAGGCAACGAGATTCTCGCCGTAGCCGGACCCCGCGTACCGGGTCGCAACACCCAGCGGCAGGTCGGCGACCGAGAGAAGGATGATCAGCACAAGCAGCGACCACGCGGCCACCACGGGAGCTGTCACCCGGTCACGGCGCCCCGCCGTGCCGGCGCTCACCGGGGCCTGCCCGCGAGCGGGCTGCGCTTGTCCCCCACAGGGCGCAACGCTACGCCCGGATCGTTCCGGAAACGTTACCGCTCAGCACCGAGCCCGGCGAGCCGACGCAAAGCAGCTACGACTGGTCGGGCCGGTATTCCTGGGCCAGCCCGGCCAGTTCCTCGGCCAGGTCGGCCGCTTCCAGCCGGGCCTCGATCCGGCGCAGGTCGTCGATCCGCGCCCGGGTCTCCACATGCCGGGGCAGCAGCAGCGTGCAGCAGTCCTGGTCCGGCAGTTCGGACAGGGCCAGGGTGCGGATCCGGCGGGCTTCGGCCATGGTCTCCACCTTGTCGGAGCCGATCAGCGGGCGCAGGATGGGCAGCTTCACCGCGTCGTCCAGGGCGGCCAGGTTCGCCAGCGTCTGGCTGCTGACCTGGCCCAGCGAGTCCCCGGTGACCAGCGCCGCCGCGCCGAGCCGGGCGGCAAGCACCTCGCCGGTCTTCAGCATGATCCGGCGCTGGGCGACGATCTGCAGCCTGCTCGCCCCCGAACTGGCCAGCCGCTGCTGTGCCTTGCCGAACGCCACCACATACAGCCGCGACCCGCCCTGGAACCGGTCCAGCGTGTGCATCAGCGCGTACGCCTTGTAGACCGACTCCGGGCCGGTCAGCGGCATGCCGGAAAAGTGCAGGAAGTCGCAGCGCAGGCCGCGCCGCATCATCCGGTAGGCCGCCACCGGCGAGTCGATGCCGCCCGACATCAGCACCAGCGCCCGGCCGCTCATCCCGACCGGCAGCCCGCCCTGGCCCGGGTATCCCTCGGTGTAGACGAACACCTCACGCTGGTCCACCTCGATGAACACCGTCGTGTCCGGGCGGGACAGGTTCACCGGATAGCCGTACTCCCGCTGCACGGCGCTGCCGATCCGGATGGCCAGCTCGGCCGAGGTCAGCGGGAAGCGCTTGTCGCGGCGGCGGGCGCGGACCGCGAACGACCCGGACTTGCCGGCCATCAGGCCGACCGCCGCCGCCACCGCGGCATCCGGTTCCTTGGCCACCCGGACCGCGCGGCAGACCCGGGCGATGCCCATCACCTCCCGGGCCCGCTCGGCGACCTTGTCGGCCATGGCCGGATCCGGCTCCCCGGGCGGGGTGCGGACCACGATCACCCCGTCCCGCTGCCAGAACCGGAAGCCGTCGCCGACATCGCGCAGCGCCCGCCGCAGGTTGGCCTGCAGCATCCGCTCGAACTGGTGCCGGTTGCCACCCTTGAGCACGATCTCGCCCAGCTTCAGCAGCACGCACGGCTCGGGCTGCGGGCCGCTGGCAGCAGCCGCGGCCGGTGCGGTGGCAGCGGCGGGCGCGGCGCCGCCGCCCGCCAGGGGGGTGACCGGCATGATCCCAGTCTGCCAGGAGTTCAGCCCCGGCTGCGGCCGGTCACCTCGGCGGCCACGGCCGGCCGCCGGGTGAGGCCATCACCGCGGGTGGGCGCGCAGCCAGTCCAGCACCTCCTGGGCGTGCTGGTTGGGCGGGAAGATGGGGTAGAAGACGTGCTCGATGACCCCATCGGTGACGATCAGGGTGAGCCGCCGGTACAGCGTCATCCCGTCCACCTCGAACGTGGGCAGGCCCAGCGCGCCGGCCAGCGCCAGCCCCTCATCGGACAGCATGCTGAACGGCAGCCGCAGCCGGCTCACCGCTTCCTGCTGATAGTCGCTGGACTGGCTGGACATCCCGTACACCCGGGCGGCCCCGGCTCCGGCCAGCTCGGCCATCAGATCCCGGAACCCGCACGACTCCGGCGTGCAGCCGCGGGCACCGGGGATGTCATCCCAGCCTTCCGGCAGGTCCACCCCGGGCAGGCCGGTCATCGGGTAGAGGTAGATCACCGTCCGCCCGGCCCCGAGCGCGGCCAGCGGCACCTGGCCGCCGTCGGTGGCGGGCAGGGTCAGCGCGGGCATCGGCTGGCCGGGCAGGTGGTCCGCCGCGCCGTCGTCCTCCGGCACCGGCAGGCCGGGCGGCAGCGGGAACAGGTCTGCGGCATCGGTGTCCATGGCACTCTCCCGTCTGCGAGGTTACTGGCGGGCCAGGTTGGCGGCACCGCCACGGAGCACGAACTTCTGGATCTTGCCGGTCGCGGTCTTGGGCAGTTCGGTCACGAAGCTCACCCCGCGCGGGGCCTTGAAGTGCGCGAGCCGTTCCCGGGCGAAGTCGATGATCTCCTGCTCGCTGGCCTGACCGCCGTCCCGGAGCACCACGAAGGCGTGCGGCGTCTCGCCCCACTTGTCATCCGGCAGGCCCACGATCGCCGCCTCCGCCACCGCCGGGTGGCGCAGCAGCACACCCTCGACCTCGATGGAGGAGATGTTCTCCCCGCCGCTGATGATCACATCCTTGATCCGGTCCCTGATCTCCACGTAGCCGTCGGGATGCAGCACCGCCGCGTCACCGGTGTGGAACCAGCCGTCGCCCATCGCCCGTTCGGTCGCCTCCGGGTCGTGGTAGTAGCCGGCCATGACCACGTTCCCGCGCACCACGATCTCGCCCAGCGACTGCCCGTCGGCGGGGACGTCGATGCCCTTGGCGTCGACCACCCGCAGTTCGCCGGAGGTCAGCAGTTCCACCCCGGTCCGGGCCTTGATCACCGCGCGGTCCGCGGGCGACAGCTCATCATGCTCGGGCAGCGGCGCGCAGACCGTGATGAACGGCGCGGTCTCGGTCAGCCCGTACACCTGGGTGACCACCCAGCCGAACTCTCCCTCCAGCCGCTCGATGGTGGCGGCGGCTGGCGGGGCGCCCGCGGTCACCACCCGCACCCCGGCCGGGACCTCGCCCCGGACCCCGGCGGGCGCGTTGGCCAGCGAGATCAGCACCGTCGGGGCGGCGCACATCGACCCCACCCGCTCGTCCCGGATGAGCCCGAACACCACGCCCGGGTCGATCTTGCGCAGGCAGACATGGACCCCGGCGGCGGCGGTCACGGTCCAGGTATAGGTCCAGCCGTTGGCGTGGAACATCGGCAGCGTCCACAGGTAGCGCTCGCCCACCCCGATCGGCAGGTGGATCAGGGTGCCGATGGTGTTGATCGCCGCGTTCCGGTGGGTGATCATGACACCTTTCGGGCGGGCAGTGGTGCCGCTGGTGTAATTGATCGTCAGCAGGTCCCGTTCGGCGATCTCCGGCCGTTCGGGGTCGGGGCGGGCACCCGCGATAGCCGTTTCGTAATCAACCCAGCCGTCCCGTGGGCCGCCCTCGAAGGCGACGAAGTGACGCACCCCTGGCAGCTGGTCCCGGGCCGCGTCCAGCGCGTCCAGGTAGTCGGAGTGGGCGCAGACCACCGACGCCCCGCTGTGGCCGATGATGTAGACGAAGTCGTCCGCGGTGAGCCGGTAGTTGATCGGCACCAGCACCGCGCCGATCTGCGGTACCGCGTAGAAGGACTCCAGCTGTGCGTGCGTGTTCGGGGCGATGGTCGCCACCCGGTCACCTGCCCGCACACCCAGCCCCTGCAGGGCCGCCGACCACCGGTCGCAGCGGTCGAAGAACTGCTCGTAGGTCAGCCGCAGGTCACCATCGATCACCGCCGTCCGGTGACCGTGCAGGTGGCGGGTACGGCGGGCGAACTCCAGCGGGGTCAGCGGCACTTCCATGACGGTCCTTCTGCTCGGCACAGTTATCCCGAAACGCTAGTACGTCTGGCCGCAAAGTCACGGGGCCGACTCCCCCGGGTCTGGTCAGCCGGCCCGGACGGCGGCCAGGATCCGGCTCTCACCGTGCTGCCAGATGACCCCGATCTCGCTGAACCCGGCCGCGGCCAGCGCGCTGACGTGCCGCGCCAGCAGCACCGATTCGGACCCGTGGTGGTCCTCGCTCAGCCGCCGCCGCTGCCGTTCGGCGGCCGGGGCGGCCAGCGCCGGGTCCGCCGTCGCCGCCTGCCACCAGGCCTGCCAGTCCTCGGCCGGCCCGGTGCCGCGTTCAGGGCTGTGCCCGGTGCTGATGCCGTGCCCGGTGCCACGCTCGGTGATTCGCCGGGTCAGCGCCTCGTCCAGCCGGGCCAGGGTGGGCGCGACCGCCGGATCCTCGGTCAGGTGGTCGCCGTCCAGCAGCAGCCCGCCCGGGCGCAGCACGGTGGCCAGTTCGGCGTACATGGCCTCCAGCGCGGGCGGGGCCAGCCAGTGCAGCGCGGTGGTGCTCACCGCGGCATCGGCCGGCCGGGCCAGGCCCAGCTGGCTGGCCCAGCCCGGCGACCGCAGGTCGAGGTCGGTGAAGCGGAGCCCGGCCCGCGCCGGGTAGGCGGCCCGGCCCAGCGCCAGCAGCAGCGGGTCGGTGTCGATGGCGATCACCGTCGCGGCCGGCATCCGGTCCAGCAACCGCACGGCCAGCGACCCGGGACCGGAGCCGAGATCGAGCACGAGCGGATCGGGCCGGCCCGCTTCCGCCTCCACCGCGTCGATCAGTGCGGTGAACCGCTCCTCCCGGTCCGGCATGTAGCCGTTCTGCTGCCCATCCCAGCGGCCGATCCAGCGCATCGCCGCGGCCCGATCCAGATCCGGCACGGCACACCTCCCGGTCAGCGGGTCAGCCGAAGAAGACCTCGGCCTCGGCGTAGCGGCCGGGCGGGACCAGTTTCAGCTCGCTGGTCGCCTCGGCCAGCGGCACGCGCACGATCTCGGTGCCGCGCAGCGCCACCATCATGCCGAACGCCCCATCGTGCACCGCGTCGATGGCATGCACCCCGAACCGGGTGGCCAGCACCCGGTCGAACGCGGTCGGGGTGCCGCCGCGCTGGATGTGGCCGAGCACGGTGGCCCGGGCCTCCTTGCCGGTCCGCTTCTCGATCTCGGCGGCCAGCAGCTGCCCGATGCCACCCAGTCGGACGTGGCCGAAGGCGTCCAGCCGCTGGTCGGTCAGGGCCAGGTCCTCTTCCTGCGGAGTCGCCCCCTCGGCCACCACGATCAGCGGGGCGTACCGGGTCTGGAACCGGTGCTCCACGTAGGCGCACACCTTCTCGATGCTGAACGGCTTCTCCGGGATCAGGATCACGTTCGCGCCGCCAGCCATCCCCGCGTGCAGCGCGATCCAGCCCGCGTGGCGGCCCATGACCTCCACGATCAGCGCCCGGTGGTGGCTCTCGGCGGTGGTGTGCAGCCGGTCGATGGCCTCCATCGCGATGTTGACGGCGGTGTCGAACCCGAACGTGTAGTCGGTGGCGCCGAGGTCGTTGTCGATGGTCTTGGGCACCCCGACCACCGCCACCCCCTCGGCGTGCAGCCGGCCCGCGACCCCGAGTGTGTCCTCGCCGCCGATCACGACCAGGGCGTCTACGCCGAGCCCCGCCAGGTTGTCCTTGATCCGCTCCACCCCGGACCGGCTACCGTCCGCCGCCGACTCGGCCAGCGGGTTCGTCCGGGAGGAGCCGAGGATCGTGCCGCCCCGGGGCAGGATGCCGCGGACCGCCTGCACGTCGAGCGGGATCGTGTCCCCTTCCAGCGGGCCCCGCCAGCCGTCCCGGAAACCGGTGAACTCATAACCCCACTCCGGCACGCCCCGGCGCACCAGGGCCCGGATGACCGCATTCAGTCCGGGGCAGTCGCCGCCCCCGGTCAGCACCCCAACTCGCATACAGGCAACATTAGTGGCCATGGGTGTCCTTGCGATTGACGCCGGCACAACCGGGGTGACCGCCCTGCTGATCGCGCCGGACGGCTCGGTGTCCGGGCGCGGCTACACCGAGTTCAGCCAGCACTATCCCGAGCCCGGCTGGGTGGAGCACCAGCCGGAAGACATCTGGCAGGCGACGCTGGCCGCCAGCGCGCAGGCGCTCGCCGCGGCGGGCAGTGCCGGGCCGGGCGGCCGCGGCGCCGATCCGGTCAGCTGCCTGGGCATCACCAACCAGCGGGAGACGGCCGTCATCTGGGACCGGGCCACCCTGGCCGCCCCCCGGCCGGCGATCGTCTGGCAGGACCGGCGCACCGCCCGGATCTGTGACGCGCTGCGCGCATCAGGGCACGAGCCACGGGTCAGCGAGCTGACCGGGCTCCGGCTGGACCCCTACTTCACCGGCACCAAGCTGACCTGGCTGGCCGAGCATGAGCCGGCCACCTGGCAGGGCCTGGCGGACGGCTCGCTGGCGGTGGGCACGGTGGACTCCTACCTGATCGCCCGGCTGACCAGCGGCCAGCGGCACGTGACCGACGCCTCCAACGCCTCCCGCACGCTGCTGTTCGACATCACCGCCGGCGCGTGGTCAGCCGAGCTGTGCGAGCTGCTCCGGGTGCCGGAACGGGCACTGCCCGAGGTGGTGCCATCGACCGGGGTAGCCGGGCACACCGACCCGGCCGCGTTCCTCGGCCTGTCGGTGCCGATCGCCGGTATCGCCGGGGACCAGCAGGCGGCACTGTTCGGGCAGGGCTGCTTCGCGCCGGGGGATGCCAAGTGCACCTACGGCACCGGTTCGTTCGTGCTCACCAACACCGGCAGCACGGTCGCCCGGCCCGGCGGCGGGCTGCTGTCCACGGTGGCCTGGATGGACGGCTCGGGCGCGCTCACCTACGCACTGGAAGGTGCCGTGTTCGTCACCGGCGCGGCGGTGCAGTGGCTGCGGGACGGGCTCGGCGTGATCAGCGCCGCCGCAGAGTCCGAGGCGCTGGCCGCCACGGTGCCGGACTCCGGCGGGGTGGTGTTCGTGCCCGCGCTGACCGGCCTGGGCGCACCGGACTGGGACCCGGACGCGCGCGGGCTGATCGCCGGCATCACCCGTGGCACCACCCGCGCCCACCTGGCCAGGGCCACGCTGGAGGCGATCGCGTTCGAGGTCCGGGACGTGTTCGACCTCATGGTCACCGGCGGCTGGCGGGAGCACTCGGTGCTGAAGGCGGACGGCGGCGCGGCCGCCAACAACCTGCTCATGCAACTGCAGGCGGATCAGCTCCAGGTGCCGGTGGCGCGGCCGGTGGTGGCCGAGACGACCGCGCTCGGGGCGGGGTTCCTGGCCGGGCTGGCCACCGGGGTGTGGTCGGGCCCGGCCGAACTGGCCGCCAGCTGGCGGCTCGACCGGCGGTTCGAGCCGGGCCCGCGGGATGACTCCGGCTACGCCCGCTGGCGCCTCGCCGTCGGCCGGGCCAAGGGCTGGGCCACCGGGACCGGGCCACCTCGCCGGACAGGTCCTAGCTCACCCGACGGGTCCTAGCTCACCGCCCGGATGCCGTCCTGACCGCGTCGATCTCCTGCTCGCCACGGGCCCGGGACCGGTTCTTGGCCCGCTGCGCATACTCGTCCACGTACTCCTGGCCGGACAGTTCCATCAGCGCGTACATGATCTCGTCGGTGATGGCACGCAGCACCAGCCGGTCCGATTCCAGGCCCGCATAGCGGGAGAAGTCCAGTGGCTTGCCGAACTTGACCCCGGGCCGGACCCGGAACTTGGGCAGCAGCCGCCCGGATGGCATCAGCTCGAACGTCCCCATCATCGCGGTCGGGATCACCGGCGCGCCGGACTCCAGGGCCAGCCGGGCCACCCCGGTCTTGCCCCGGTACAGCCGCCCGTCCGGGGTCCGGGTGCCTTCCGGGTAGATGCCGAGCAGCCTGCCTTCGGCCAGCACCCGCAGCCCGGTGGTGAGTGCGCGCTCGCTGGCCTCACCGCCGGACCGGTCCACCGGGATCTGCCCGACCCCGCGAAAGAAGGCCCGGCTGACCAGCCCCTTCAGGCCGCGGCCGGTGAAATATTCGGATTTGGCCAGGAACGTCACCTTGCGCGGCAGCGGCAGCGGCCCGAAGAAGTGGTCCGAGAATGACAGGTGGTTGCTGGCCAGGATGGCCGGCCCTTCCCGGGGCACATTGCCGGTGCCCTCCGCCCACGGCCGGAACACGATCGCAAGCAGCGGGCCCAGGATCGCCTTGACCACCCAGTAGAACACGCTCACATCGTCCCACGTGATCGGCGGCAACAGGAGCCCCGGCGGTGGCGACAAGCGGCCCGGCAGAAACCAGCGGGGAACGCACCTGGGGTGCGCGGGCCGGGCCTGCCGTGCGACGATGCCAGCAGGCAGGAGCACGCGGGAAAGGACAGCGGGCATGCCAGTGCTGCCGGGCGCGGAGCCCTTCTTCCACTCTGGCGGGCCCACCGGGGCCCTGCTCTGCCACGGGTTCACCGGCAGCCCGGCCACGCTCCGGCCGTGGGCGGACTACCTGGCCGCGGCCGGCCTGTCGGTGTCACTGCCACGGCTGCCCGGGCACGGCACCACCTGGCAGGAGATGAGCCGCACCCGCTGGGAGGACTGGTACGCGGAGATCGAGCGCGCCTACGCCGAACTGCAGGGGCACGCCAGCGAGATCTTCGCGATGGGCATATCGATGGGGGCCTGCCTGGCGCTGCGGCTGGCCGAGCAGCACGGCCCGGAAGTGGCCGGGCTGGTGCTGGTCAACCCTTCGATCACCGCAGACACCAAGCTCTTCCTGCTGGCGCCCGTGCTCAAGCTGGTGGTGCCATCACTCAAAGGCATCGGCAGCGATGTCAAGAAGGAGGGCGCCCACGAGCTCTCCTACGACCGGGTCCCGGTCCGGGCCGCGGCCAGCCTGCCCCAGCTGTGGAAGCTGACCCAGCAGCGCCTCACCGACGTGACCCAGCCGGTGCTCGCCTATCACAGCGCCGTTGACCACGTGGTCGGCCCCGCCAGCATGCGGATCCTGCAGGCCGCGCTGCCCGCCGGGCAGCTGACTGTCAGAGAGTGCGGGAATAGTTATCACGTGGCGACGCTCGACAACGACGCGGACCAGATTTTCGCGGGCAGCCTGGAGTTCGTCCGTGCGCACAGCCGCACCGGTAGCCTGCCCGGGCTGATCGCCGCGCCGGACGCGGGTGAGGGGGTGACCGGAGGCGATGGCGGATAAGGCCGCGGACGACGAGGCCGCCTGGCGCGACCTGGTCGCTCAGTACCGCTCCCCGGCGGTGAGCGGGGGCGCGGTCCCGTGGCCGGTCCGGGAGGACCTGCCCGGCGGGCGGGCCGCCGCGGACGGCTCCGACGGCTCCGACGGCTCCGCTGGCTCCGCTGGCTCCGACGGCTCCGACGGCTCCGCTGGCTCCCCCGGCTCCGCTGGCTCCCCAGGCGATGACACCGATCCCGGCCTGGGCCTGGTGGAATCACCCGGCTGGGACGACCCGGTGCCAGGAGTTATTCCGGCGCCGCCCCGGTTCCGGGTCATCCGGCCCGCCCAGTCGCCTCCGCCGCCGGACTCCGACGACGAGCGCTTCGTGCCGCCCGTCCCGCCGCCGCTGCCCCGGCTCGACCCGGTCAGCAAGGGTGCCTGGGTGGCGCTGTTCGGTGGGCCTGGTTACCTGCTGCTGGCGGTCCTGTTCGGCTGGCAGATCCCGGGCTGGGCCGCGTTCTGCGCGGTGGCGGCCTTCGTTGGCGGCTTCGCGGCACTGGTGGTCAAGATGGGCGACCGGCCGCCGGAGGACGACGGCCCCGACGACGGGGCGGTGGTGTAGCGGCGGCCTCTGGCAAGCGGCCGGCGGCTTGCGGTCAGCGGGCGGCGGTCAGCCGTCGGCGGCCAGCCCCGGGTTATCGCCACGCGCCAGGTCGGCCGCGCCCACCAGGCCGGCGTCAGCCCCCAGCTCGGCGAGCCTGATCGGCGCCTGCTCCCGGTAGGACCGGCCGGCCAGGCTGTGCCCGAACGCTGTCCGGGCTGGCCCGACCAGCAGTTCCCCGGCTTCGGATACGCCACCGCCGATGACGAAGCAGGCCGGGTCGAGGATGGCGGCCAGGTCGGCCAGTCCCTGGCCCAGCCAGCCACCGACGGTCTGGAAGCACTGGATCGCAGCCGGGTCACCTTCCTGCGCTGCCTGGGTGACCTGCGCGCCGGTGATGCCCGCGGGGCTGCCGCCGGCCAGTTGCAGCAGCCGCGCCGCCTCGGCCGGGGACCGGCGGGCCAGCTCACGCGCCTCGGCCACCAGCGCGTTGCCGCTGGCGTACTGCTCCCAGCAGCCGCGGTTGCCGCAGCCGCACGGGCGGCCGCCGGGCACCACCCGGACATGCCCCGGCTCGCCGGCCATCCCCCACCGGCCCCGGTAGAGCTTGCCGTCCAGCACGATCCCGGCCCCGATGCCGGTGCCAACCGCGACGAAGATGACGTGCTCGTGACCCCGGGCCGCGCCAAACCTGGCTTCCGCCCAGGCGCTGGCGTTCGCGTCGTTCTCCACCACCACCGGCAGTCCGATCAGGCCCTGGATCCGCTGGCGCAGTGGCTCGTCGCGCCAGGCGAGGTTAGGCGCGAACCGGACCGCACCACCCCACTCGTCGACGAAGCCGGCTGCCCCCAGGCCGACCGCGGTAGCCTGGTGCCGGCCGAGCAGGTCGGTGACGGCCTCCGCGATGACCTGCTCGGTCTGGCCGGGGCTGGCCGAGGGGGTGGGCCGCCGGACCCGCTCGATGATCTTTCCGTGCTCGTCGACCACCCCGGCGGCTACTTTGGTCCCCCCGATATCAACCCCGATCGTCAGGCTCATCCGGCGGTCCTCCCGCGGCGTCTGCCGGCCCGGGCTCCTCCGCCGGCCCGGGCTCCTCCGCCGACCCAGCCGAGGCTCCCGCCGGCTCAGCCGCAGCTTCTGCCGGCCCGGCTGCGGGCCCCGCAGGCTCAGCCCCGTCCCCCGTGTCGTGCGGCCGGACTTCGTGCACGGTCACGTCCTGGACGATCACGTCCTGGACCGTCACGTCCTCCCCGCTGACATCGGCCCGGACGGTGACATCCGCCCATATCGTGGCCTCCGGCTCCGCCGCGTCCTGGCCGTCGGCACTCGCCGCCCGGCTGGCCGCCAGCGCCGACTCGACCGCCGACATGATCTCTTGCAGCAGCCCGGTCAGGGCACCGCCCGCCGCGGCCACCTGCGAGGCAGCGGCCGGCCCGGACTCCCGCAGCGCGCGGGCAGCCCGGCAGAGCGGGCACCACGCGCACTCGGGCGCCTCCTCTGGCGGTGGCTTGGTGGCCCGGCCCCACACGTCGCCCGGCTCGTCAGCGCGCCCGAGCACCGAGCGGAGCTGGCTGTTCACCTCACGGGTTACGCTGCGGGCACCGGAGCGGATCAGCCAGCGCTGGAAGTCACCGATCGGATCCGGGCTGGGCCGGCTGGACTGGTCTGTCACGTCGTGCCTCCTGTTCCGGCCTCTACCCGGCCTTTGAGTCCCTTCAGCGCCGTGTCAACGATGGCCTTCTCGGCCCGGCGCTTCATCATGCCCAGCATCGGGATCCTGACATCGACCACCAGCTCATAGGTGACCGTGGTGCCCTGGCCGGCGTCGGCCAGCAGATAGCCGCCGTTCATCTCGGTGATCACCGCGCCGGCCTCGGCCAGTTCCCACCGGACCGCGCGGTCACTGTCCCAGGTGTAGGCGAGCACATAGCTGTCCCTGATGACACCGGCGTCGAGCTGGAACCGCACCCTGGTGCCGCGGCCGGCCTCGTCCCGGCTGATGACCTCCGCCGACCGGATAGCCGATATCCACTGCGGGTAGGCAGCGAAGTCGGCGATCACCGACATCACCTCGGCTAGCGGTGCCGTCACCGCGATGCTGGCACTCGTCCGGTCAGCCATGCTGGGAGCGTACCGCTACCGCTCCAGGACATACGGCTTCTACCACTCCAGGACATAGGGCCTCCGGGTGGCGCGGAAGTGGCCGACGTTGACGCACTCGGACCGGCCGATCCTGGCCCGGTGGGCCAGTGGCTGGTGGACGTGGCCGAACAGCACGTGCCGGGGCTGAGTGCGGCGGATATGGCTGGCCAGCGCCTCGCTGCCGCGCTCCAGCCGGTAGGCGACCGTGTCGTACAGCAGCTGGGGAACAGCCGGCGGGATGTGGCTGCACAGCACGTCCACGTCGCCCACCGCCGCCACCTTGGCCGCATAGACGTCGTCGTCGAGCTCATTGGGCGTCCGGTAGGGCGAGCGCAGGCCGCCGCCCACGAACCCGAATGTCCATCCGCCGAGTTCGGCCCGTTCGCCATCGAGCACCTGGTGGCCCGGCCGCAGCTGGCTGGGCCACAGCTGCGGGATGTCCACGTTCCCGTAGGTGAGGTAGGCGGGCTCGGGCACGGCCGCGAACAGTTCCGCGTACTGGCGGGTGGCGGCACCGCGGATGTGCGCAGCCGGGTCTCCGCCGAGCTGCCGCCACAGCCCGGCGGACAGCGCGCGGGCGTCGTCGAACCGCCTCTGGGTCCGCAGGGCGATGAACCGGCTGGTGGCTTCGGCGCCGAACAGGTCCGGGAAGATTCCCTGCCCATGGTCGGCGTAGTCGATGAACAGCAGCAGATCCCCGAGCCAGATCAGGGCGTCGGCGCCGGCGGCCGCCGCGCGCAGCGGGCCGGCCGCGCCGTGCACATCGCTGACCACGTGGACCCGCATGCACGACACACTAAGCGCACCGGTATGACCGGGCCCGGGACCGGGAACGGCTCAGGTGGCGGGTCACGCCGGAGCCGGCGCCGGCCGCCGTAAGCTACCCAGGCACAGGGGTGGGCCGGCCAGGCTGATGGTGGCCGGTTCCCCGGTCCCTGGGGCGGGTAAGGAGGCACGCATGCGCGAGTACATCGTTCCGGCCGTGGTCGAGATCCCGGCCTCTGCCCGCGTCACCGACACCGTGTTCGCCCGCGCCGAGGACAGCCCGGGCACCGTGGTTATCCGGCGCCGGCCCGCAACGGCGGACGCGGGACCGGCTGGCTGGCAGGATGTCACCGCCGCGGCGTTCCGCGATGACGTCGCCGCGCATGCCAAGGGGCTCATCGCGGCCGGCATCAGCGCCGGCGACCGGGTGGCTCTCATGTCCCGCACCCGCTATGAGTGGACCGTCGCGGACTACGCCATCTGGGCGGCCGGGGCGGTCACCGTGCCGGTGTACGAGACCTCGTCGGCCGAGCAGATGGAGTGGATTCTGGCCGACTCCGGCGCCCGGGCCATCGTGGTGGAGACGCCCGCCCATCTGGCCGGGATCGCCGACGTGCTGCGCGGGCGGCCGGAGGTCACCCATGCCTGGCTGATCGAGGACGCCGCGGCCGGGGGCGCCGAGCCGTTCGGCGCGCTGCCCTCCGCCGGGGCGGGCGTGACCGACGCCGAATTCGGCCAGCGGCGGATGTCGGTGGGCGCGGCGGACATAGCGACCATCATCTACACCTCGGGCACCACCGGCCGCCCGAAGGGATGCGTGATCACCCACGCCAACCTGCTGGCCACCGCGCGCAACGCGGTTAACGGGCAGCTGTCACCGGTCTTCCAGGTGCCGGGCGCATCGACTCTGCTGTTCCTGCCGCTCGCGCATTCGTTCGCCCGGATCATCCAGGTCGGTGTCACGGAGGCGGGCGTGGTGCTCGGGCACACCGCGGACATCGCCAACCTGCTGCCCGACCTGGCCAGCTTCCAGCCCACGTTCCTGCTCGCCGTGCCCAGAGTGTTCGAGAAGGTCTACAACGGCGCGGAGCAGCAGGCGGCGGCCAGCCCGGTGCGGAACGCGATTTTCCAGGCCGCCGTGCGCACCGCGATCGCCTGGAGCCGCGCGTCCGGCCCAGGCACGCCGGGCGGCGGTGGCCCGCTGCTGCGGCTGCGGCATGCCCTGTTCGACCGGCTGGTCTACACCCGGCTCCGGGCCGCGATCGGCGGCCACGTCAGCTATGCCATCTCCGGCGGCGCCCCGCTGGGTGAACGGCTGGGCCATTTCTTCCGCGGTGCGGGGATCACCATCATCGAGGGATACGGCCTGACCGAGACCACGGCACCAGCCACGGTCAACCCGCCGGACCACATCAAGGTCGGCACTGTCGGCCAGCCACTGCCCGGCGTGTCGGTGCGGATCGACGAGGACGGGGAGATCCTCATTGCCGGGCCGAACGTCTTCGCCGGGTACCTGCACAATCAGGCGGCGACGGACGAGGTGCTGACGCCTGAAGGCTGGCTGCGCAGCGGCGACCTCGGCGAACTGGACGACGAGGGCTACCTGCGGGTGACCGGGCGCAAGAAGGAACTGATCGTCACGGCCGGCGGGAAGAACGTCTCACCCGCCGTGCTGGAGGACCGGATCCGGGCCCACCCGCTGGTCGGCGAGTGCCTGGTGGTCGGCGATGGCCGGCCCTACGTGGCCTGCCTGATCACGCTGGACCCCGAGGCGGTCGGGCCATGGCTGGCGCGGCGGGGCCGCCCGGCCGACACGCCGCTGCCCGAAGTGGCCACCGATCCCGACCTGCTGGCCGAACTCCAGGCCGCGGTGGACGAGGCCAACAAGGCGGTGTCCCGGGCTGAGTCAGTGCGCCGGTTCCGGGTGCTCACCACCGGCTTCACCGAGCAGGACGGGTATCTGACCCCGTCCCTGAAGATTCGCCGCCACGTGGTGCTGAAGGACTTCTCGGACGACATCGACGCGCTGTACGCCTGACCGGCCCGGCCGCTCACCCCTGGGCCGGTCAGCCAGCCAGGATCCGCTGCAGCCGCTGGCTGACCAGGTCCCAGCGCCACTCCTGGTCCACCCAGGCCATGCCCTTCTCGCCCATCGCCCTGGCCCCGGCCGGGTCGGTGAGCAGTTCCACCAGCCGGTTCACCAGGCCGGCCGCGCTGCGCCCAGGCACGACATAGCCGGTCTCCCCGGCCACGATGGCATCCGGCGCGTTGCCGGAGTCGCCCCCGATCACCGGCAGGCCGGTGGCGGATGCCTCCAGGTAGACGATGCCCAGGCCCTCCACGTCCAGCCCGTGCCGGCGGGTGCGGCAGGGCATCGCGAACACGTCGCCCGCGTCGTAGTAGGCCGGCAGTTCCGGCCAGGGCACCGGCCCGGCGAAGACAACCGAGCCGGTCACCCCGTTGCGGGCGGCCAGCCGTTCCAGCGCCGCCCGGTACCGGCCGCCGCCCACGATCAGCAGCAGCGCGTCCGGGACCGCGGCCAGCACCTCCGGCCAGGCCCGGATGAGCGTGTCCTGCCCCTTGCGCGGCACCAGCCGTGACACACAGACGGTCACCGGCCGGACGCCCAGGCCGAGCCGTTCGCGGACGGCGGCTCCACCCGCACCCGGCCGGAAGACGCTGGTGTCCACCCCCGGTGCGAGCCGGGCCATCCGGGCCGCCGCGGCCGGGGACAGCGCCCTGGCCACCCGGACCCGGGTGTACTCGCCGAGATAGGTGACCGTGTCGGTGCTGTCACCAATGCGGCGGAGCAGGCTGCGGGCGCCGGGCAGCACCGCCCAGCCCGCCTCGTGCCCGTGGGTGATGGCAACCAGCCGCCGCGCTCCGGCCCGGCGCAGCGATGGCGCCAGCAGGCCAAGCGGCGCCGCCGCGCCGAACAGCACCGTGTCGCAGCCGTCCCGGCGTAGCAGCCGGGCCGCCCGGCGGGCGACCGACGGCACCGGCAGCATCAGCGAGGTGGGATGACGCTCGACCGGGAAGGGCTGGGCCGCGTCGAACTCGGCGGCTCCCGGCCAGGCCGGCGCGTACACGGTGACGCTGCCGGGGGGCAGCCCGGCCGCCAGGGCGTGCACGAACGACTGGATCCCCCCGGCCCGCGGCGGGAAGTCGTTGGTGACGACCAGAACCTTGGGCATCGCGCTCCCGGTGCTGCCCGGCGACGGGTGACGGAGTGAGTGTAATGTCGGGTCTCCGCCGCCTGGGCAGCTCAGCGGGAGCGGTCAGGGCAGGACTGCACCGTCCAGGTTGGACGAGTACCACGACGAGTTGAGGGCGACTTTTTCCACGTTCATGCCCGGTTGTGGCGCATCGATGAGATACCCGCCCCCGACGTAGATGCCCACGTGGCTGTCCCCGGCGAACTCCAGGATGTCCCCCGGCTGGAGATTGGACGTCGAGACCGACGGCAGGCCCGCCTGCCCGTAGCTGGTGCGCGGAATGGACACCCCGGCTGACGCCCAGGCCGACATGGTGAGCCCGGAGCAGTCGAACCCGGCACCGCACGGGCCGGTGCCACCGTAGACATACGGGCAGCCCAGCTGCGCGTAGGCGAACGCGACCGCCTTGCCTGCCTGAGTGTTGGTGGGGCCGGAGTAGCTGCCGCCGGTGGCGCCGCCGCCGATCAGCGTGCTCCGCTGCTGCGCGGTCAGGGTGGCCAGGATCGACTGCTGCTGGGCGAGCAGCTTGCTCTCGGTTGCCTTCTGCTGGCTCAGCTGCCGCTTGTCGGCCGAGATCGCGGCCTCGATCCGCTGGCTGTACTGCTTGGCCTCGGTGAGCTGCCGCGCGGCCGAGACGAACTGCTGGACCTGCTCATACCGGTTGCTGGCCAGGTGGATGAGGTACGCGGACTGGGACAGCACCGTCTGCGGGTCATTGGAGGTGAGCACGGACGCGGCGGAGGTCATGTTGCCGTTCTCATACGCGAACGAGGCGATCTGGCCGATCTGGGCGCGCATGTCCTGGAACTGGACCTGGTCCTGGCCGATCTCCTTGGTGACCAGCGCCAGCCGCTGCCGGGCGGCAGCCAGGTTCTGGCTCGCCACGTCGTACTGCTGGTTGAGCACGTTCAGCTGGTTGGTCAGCTTGTTGACCTTCGCCTGCACGGAACTGACGCTGGGCTGGGGGGCCGCGCTGGCCGCCCCGGCCGACGTCAGCAGCCCGGCGGTGGTGAGGATCGCGGTCGCAAGGCAAACGCCGCGGCGGATCCGGGGGGAACGGACGGCTGGATGCGTACCCACCTGGTGACACGCTCCTTCTTCCCGCGCCGCTCGGCCGGTTGAGCTACACCGCGGCGGTGCCGCGGCCCCGCGGCTGGGCCAGGAATGGCCTCAGCCGGCTCGCCGGTGAAAGCCGCCTCTGGCGGGGAGGTGAGAGCAGCTCTCCGGCGGGTCTCCGGCTCCCCGGCCGGTGAGTTGCTGCTGGCCGGGGCCTCAGCGGTGGCCGATCACCGCCGCCATCCTGACGGCTGTGGAGTGATGCAGCCGGGCCTGACATTAGGGGAAATCAGCCGGTGAATTCAACCGCTTCGCACACTCTGGCCTCACGTTTCTTCCTCACCAGCCACAGCCGTCATGCCGGTGACACCCCCGATCGGGCTCAGGAAGCACGAGACACCGGCGCCCGCAGCCGCAGCGGGGACACCATCCGGGCGTCCGCGAGCACCCGCAGCGCCCGCTCCTCCTCAGCATCGATCCGGGCTGGCCCGGGCGGGCCCAGCAGAGCCATGACCACGCAGTCGGGGCAGGCGATATCCCGCATCACACACCGGTCGCAGTCGATAAGCATGATCTCTCCTTAGCTGTCCTGGCTTGAGCCGCGCCCACACGCTAGAACCCCCCACCGACAATCCGTTCGCCACCGGTGCCTGGCCAGACAGGGTCGATTCGGGTCGCTCCCACAGCCCAAACCGACCAAGTCTCCGCTTCCGGTGGTGGCGGGGCGCGCGTGGGAGAGCGCGCGTCACAGCGGCACCGCGGGAGCGCGGGCCCGGCGCGCCTGGGCGGGAGTGTCAGTAGCCCGGCCTACGGTTGAGCCGTGATCACCTGGGACATGCCGGCCGGGCAGGTGCTGGCCCCGGACGGCAATCAGCCGCTCGAGGAGATCGAGTTTGTCGTCGTCGATGTGGAGACGACCGGCTGGACCCCGGGCACGGCGCAGATCACCGAGATCGGCGCGGTCCGGATCCGCGGCGGCAAGCTCAAAGGCCAGTTCACCTCGCTGGTCAACCCCGGTGGCCCGATTCCCGGGCGGGTCACCGAACTCACCGGCATCACCGACACGATGGTCGCGGCCGCTCCACCGCTGGACCGGGTGCTGCCCGCGTTCCTGGCGTTCGCCAGCGGCGGCGTGCTCACTGCCCACAACGCCCCCTTCGACATCGCCTTCCTCACCGCCGCCTGCCGGGCCTGCGGCCTGCCCTGGCCGCAACTGCCGGTGGTGGACACGGTGGATCTGGCCCGGCGCGTGCTCGGCGAGGACGAGGTGCCCAACTGCAAGCTGGCCACGCTGGCGGAGTACTTCGGAGCGCGGACCACACCCAGCCACCGGGCACTGGCCGACGCACTGGCCACCGCGGACGTGCTGACGGCCCTGCTGCCCCGGCTCGCCGCCGCGGGCATCAGCACGCTCGATGAGATCCGGCTGCGCCGGATGCCGGGAAGCTGGCGGATGCTGGCCAGGCGCTGGTTCCGGGCCGGCTGGGCCGGCCGGGCCGATCAGACCGGCCAGGCCGGCCGGGTCAGCAGCGGGCCAGGCGGCGGGCGGTACGCTACCGGCCATGGCTGGGCATCGGCACCCGGGGAGGCAGACGTGATCACCGCGATCGTCCTGGTGAGAGCGGACGTGGCACGCATTCCGGAGACGGCCGAGGCGATCGCGCAGATCCCCGAGGTCAGTGAGGTCTACTCGGTCACCGGCGAGTTCGACCTGGTAGCGCTGGTGCGCGTACGCGCGCACGAGGAACTCGCGGACGTCATCCCCGGCAACCTGAACCGGGTCGCCGGGGTGACCCACACCGAGACACATATCGCGTTCCGCACCTACTCGCGGCATGACCTGGAAGCCGCCTTCGCCCTCGGCTTCCCCGAGTCCGCCTGACCCCGGCAGCCCACGCCGGGCCGGCCAGCACCGGCGCCTCTTGCCGGGCACGCTGACTGGGAGTTCAGGCCCGGGCGAACCGCTGGCTGGTGTCGATCCACCGGTCCAGCAGGGCAGCCGCCGCGCCGGAGTCCACGGCGGCCGCCGCCCGGGCACAGCCATCGGCCAGCGCCGGGCCGAGGCCGCTGGCACCGGGCACGCCACCGGCGGCGGCGAGCGCCGCCGCCGCGTTGAGTATTACCGTGTCCCGGACTGGTCCCGGCTCACCGCCCAGCACCGACCGGACCACGCCGGCGTTGTGTGCCGCGTCGCCGCCGCGCAGGTCGCCGGGCCGGGACCGGGCCAGCCCGAGACTGGCCGGATCCAGCCGGGCCTGGCTCACCGCCCCGTCGCGCGCCACCCACACGGTCGAGGTTTCGGCCGTGGTCAGCTCATCCAGCCCGTCGTCGCCGTGGAAGACCAGGGCCGAGCAGCCCCGGCCGGCCAGCACCCCGGCCAGCACCGGGCCCATCCGCGGATCGGACACCCCGACCGCCTGCGCGGCGGGCCGGGCCGGGTTGGCCACCGGGCCCAGGAAGTTGAAGACCGTCGGCACCCCGAGTTCGCGCCGGGGCACGGACGCGTGCCGCAGCGCCGGGTGGTACAGGGCGGCGAAAAGGAACGCGATCCCGACCTCGTCCATCAGCGCGGCGCTGCTCTCCGGGGGCAGGTCGATCACAACGCCGAGGGCCTCCAGCACGTCCGCCGCCCCGCAGGCCGACGAGGCCGCCCGGTTACCGTGCTTGGCGACCCTGGCCCCGGCCGCGGCGGCCACGATCGCGCCCATGGTGGAGATATTCACCGTATGGGCCCGGTCGCCGCCGGTACCGACCAGATCCACCAGTGGCCCGGCCACGCTGATCGGGGTGGCCCGGTCCAGCATGGCCTGGGCCAGCCCGCTCACCTCGGCGACCGTCTCGCCCTTCATCCGCAGCGCCACGCCGAAACCGGCGATCTGGGCCGGCGTCGCCTCGCCCGCCATGATCTCGCCCATCGCCCAGCCCGCCTCGGCAGCGGTCAGCGTCCGCCCGCTGATGAGCGCGCCGAGCAGGGCCGGCCAGGACGGTGCGTCCATCGGGTGGCCAGGCATCGCCGGGTCAGGCCTGCGCGACGGCGCCGCGCTGGCGCATCAGGCCGGCCAGCGCACTGGCCAGCACCCGTGGCTCGATCGGGTGGCTGACGACCGCCTCGGCGCCAGACCAGGTCGCCAGCCAGCCGTCGTCGGCCCGGCCGATGATCAGCAGCACCGGGGGGCAGTTATGTATCTCATCCTTGGCCTGCCGGCAGACCCCCATGCCGCCAGCCGGCTGGGCCTCACCATCGAGCACCATCACATCCACCCCGCCCGCATCCAGCAGCCGGAACAGCGCGGGCTCGGTTGCCACATCGACGAGTTCGGCGTCCGGCACGTCCGGTGCCGGACGGCGGCCGATGGCCTGCCGGACCCGCGCGCGGGTGTCCGCGTCGTGGCTGTAGATGACGACCTTCATGCTGAGGATGGTACCGACCCCCGGCCGGCCACGGAGTCCGGCCGCCCCGACACGGGGGGTCGCATGACGGACCCCTACGTGATGTCGTAATAATGGCCCTCGTGGCCACCGTATCCACGACGCAGACGCCGACGCCCCGGTCGCCGGCCAGCCGGCCAAACATGGTCAGCGTCGGCACCATTGTCTGGCTGTCTTCTGAGCTCATGTTCTTCGCGGCGCTGTTCGCGATGTACTTCACCGTCCGGGCGGTGGACAAGAGCCAGGGCCAGCCGTGGCCGGGCGCCCACCTGGACATGGCGCTGGCGGTCACCAACACCACCGTGCTGCTGCTGTCCAGCGTGACCTGCCAGATGGGCGTGTTCGCGGTGGAGCGGGGCGAGATCCGGCGCACCGGGCGGATCTGGCAGGTCAGCCGCTGGGGCTTGCGTGAGTGGTACGTGCTGACCTTTTTCATGGGCCTGTATTTCGTGCTCGGCCAGGGATACGAGTACCTCAAGCTCATCCAAGACGGGCTGACGCTCTCCTCCAGTGGCTATGGCTCGGTGTTCTTCATCCCCACCGGGTTCCACGGCCTGCACGTGATCGGTGGCCTGATCGCCTTCCTGTTCCTGCTGGGACGCACCTACGCGGCGCGGAGCTTCACCCAGGAGCAGCAGGTCAGCGCGATCGTCGTGTCCTACTACTGGCACTTCGTGGACGTGGTGTGGATCGGCCTGTTCACGACCATCTACCTCATCCGGTAAGCCACGCGGAGATCACCATCCCCTGACCTGAGAAACCGAGGCAGCAAGTGAGCTGGATCAAGGCGCGGCGAAGGCACCCGGCCGCCGGGTACGCCGTCGTCCTGCTGGGGCTCGTCGTCATCGGCCTGGGTTACGCCGCCATCGCCGGGGCCAGCAGCCCCGCCTACGCGGCGCCGCGCGGCGGCCCGTCCGCGGTGGACATCGCCAAGGGCGCCGCGCTGTTCCGGGTTACCTGCGCGTCCTGCCACGGCATCGACGCGCAGGGCACTTCGGCGGGCCCGGGCCTGATCGGCGCCGGTGCGGCGGCGGTCGACTTCCAGGTGAGCACCGGCCGGATGCCGGGCAAGGACATCGGCGCGGAGATGCCCCGCAGGCCGGTGGAGTTCACCACCGCCCAGATCCACCAGCTGGCGGACTACGTCGCCTCGCTCGGTGGCGGGCCGGCCATTCCATCGGCGGCCCAGGTCAGCCCAGTCGGGGCCAATGTCGCGCTGGGCCAGCAGCTGTTCATCACCGACTGCGCGCAGTGCCACAACTTCTCCGGCGCGGGCGGTGCGCTCACCTATGGGAAGTCAGCGCCGTCGCTGGACCAGTCCACCCCGACCCAGATGTACGAGGCGATGCTGACCGGCCCCGAGGCCATGCCCGTGTTCAGCGACACCACCCTGTCCCCGGCGCTGAAGCGGGACATCATCTCCTATGTCACCGCCGTTCGCGCCGAGCCCAATCCCGGTGGCTTCAGCCTGGGCCGGATCGGGCCGGTGACCGAGGGGCTGGTGGCCTTCCTGGGCGGGATCGCCATCCTGGTGTTCGCGGCCATGTGGCTCACGATGAGGCGGCGGGAAGCATGAGCGAGACCAACGGCAGCCACTGGGACGAGCCGCCGGCTGAGCCTCCCGAGGACGAGCCGCGCGGGCCGTACCGGGTGATCGGCACCCCACCGCCGGCCCGTACCCTGCTCGGCGAGCCCGAGCGGGCCAGCGCCCAGCCAGCCGTGCGTGAGCTGCCCGCCGGGCCCGACGATGAGAAGAAGGCCAAGGGCGCCGAGCGCATCGTGGCGGTGCTGTTCATGCTCTCGCTGGTGGCCAGCATCGGCTTCATCGCCGCGTACGTGGCGCTGCCGGTGCACTCGCTGGACGCCGTCTTCCGGTCCAACCTGGCGCTGGGCCTGTCCATGGCCGTCGCGTTCGGCGCGGTGGCGATCGGCGCGGCCATCTGGGTCAAGGTCATCATGCCGCACGTGGAACTGGTGGAGGCGCGCAAGCCGCTCGCCTCTGCCCCCGAGGCCCGCGCAGCGTTCGAAAAGACATTCGACGAAGGTGCCGAGGCCAGCGGGTTCACCAAGCGGCCGATGCTGCGCCGGACACTGATCGCCGCCTCGGCCGGGCTCGCCATCGCGCCCATCGTGCTGCTGCGGGATATGGGCCCTCTGCCAGGCACCAGCCTGCGGCACACGGTCTGGCGCACGGGCATGCGGCTGATCGTCTACGGGCCGAACACCCCGATCCGGCCGGCCGACTTCGCCATCCCGGGGCAGATGATCACCGTCGTCCCGGACGGGTACCAGGACAACCAGGACGCCCTGGCCAAGGCGACCACGATCATCATCAAGTTCGGCCCCGGCCAGCTCATCCCGGACACGCCGCAGAACTATGGCACGAAGATGAACTGGACGGTGGACAACATCGTCGCCTACTCCAAGATCTGCACCCACGTGGGCTGCCCGGTGGCGCTGTACGACGAGACGGCACACCACATCCTGTGCCCCTGCCACCAGTCCACGTTCGACGCCACCCGCGGGGCGGCGGTCATCTTCGGCCCGGCGGCGCGCCCGCTGCCGCAACTGCCGCTGGGCAGCCGACGCCGAGGGTTACCTGGTCGCGACCCACGACTACTACGAGCCGGTCGGCCCGAGCTTCTGGGAGCGGGGATGACCTTCACCGAAAAGGCCCTGGACGGCACTGGCCGCTTTCTCGATGACCGTCTGCGCGGGGCGGTGTCGGTGCGCGGGTTCCTGCGGAAGATCTTCCCCGACCACTGGTCGTTCCTGCTCGGCGAGATCGCCCTCTATTCGTTCATCATCCTGCTGCTCACTGGCACGTTCCTGACCCTGTTCTTCCAGCCGAGCATGACCGAGGTCGTCTACCACGGCTCGTACCTGCCGCTGCGCGGTGTGCGGATGAGCGAGGCGTACGCATCCACGCTGAACATCGGTTTCGACATCCGCGGCGGCCTGCTCATGCGGCAGATCCACCACTGGGCGGCGCTGCTGTTCATGGCCGCGATCATGGTCCACATGCTGCGGGTGTTCTTCACCGGCGCCTACCGCAAGCCGCGCGAGTTCAACTGGCTGATCGGGATCGTGCTGTTCACCCTCGGCATGCTGGAGGGCCTGTTCGGCTACTCGCTGCCGGACGACCTGCTGTCCGGCACCGGGCTGCGGATCACCGAGGGCGTCATGCAGTCGATCCCGGTGATCGGCACCTACTTCGCCTACTTCCTGTTCGGCGGGCCGTTCCCCGGGCACCTCATCATCCCCCGGCTGTATGTGATCCACGTGCTGCTGATCCCGGGCCTGCTGCTGGCGCTGATCTCCGCGCACCTGTTCTTCATGTTCCACCAGAAGCACACCCAGATGCCGGGCAAGGGGCGCACCAACGCGAACGTGGTCGGGGCCCCGATGTACCCGTACTTCATGGCCAAGACCGGCGCGTTCTTCTTCTTCATCTTCGCCGTGCTGGCCCTGCTGTTGACGTTCGCGCAGATCAACCCGATCTGGCTGTTCGGCCCGTACAACGCGTCCGGGATCACCGCCGGGTCGCAGCCCGACTTCTACATGGGCGCGCTGGAAGGCGCGCTGCGCATCATGTGGCCCTGGGAGTGGAACATCGCGGGGCACACGCTCGCGTTCAACGTGTTCATCCCGGCCCTGGTGCCGCTGGGCATCATCTTCACCGGGGCCGCGCTATGGCCCTTCCTCGAGCGCTGGGCCATCGGGGACTACAGCGAGCACCACGTCAACGACCGGCCACGCAACGCGCCGACCCGGACCGCGGTCGGCATGGCCGCGATCACTTTCTACGGCGTGCTGTGGCTGGAAGGCGCCAACGACGTCATCGCCGCCCAGCTCCAGATCCCGCTCTACACGCTGACCTGGATCGCCCGGTTCGCGGTGATCCTGGGCCCGATCATCGCCTACTGGGTGACCAAACGGATCTGCCTCGGCCTGCAGCGCAAGGACACGCACCTGCTCACCCACGGGGTGGAGACCGGCATCATCCGGCAGCTGCCCAACGGTGAGTTCGTCGAGCTGACCCGGCCGCTGCCGGAGCGGGACCGGGCGGTGCTGGAATACAACCGGGTGAACGCACCCGAGCTGCCGCGGTCCACGCCCGAGGACGCCGACGCGGTCCCGGCGCCGGAAACCAGGGGCATGGTGGGCAAGGTCCGGGGGGCCCTGAACCGGGTCATCACCGAGGGCATGCCGCTGACGGCGGACGGCCATGGCAACGGGCACGGGCAGCCCACCCCGGTCACCGGCGGCGAGCAGCCCGCCCTGGAGGCCGACGGCGCGGACGGCGAAGGCCACAGCCCCAGCCATTGACACCAAACGGCGGTGCCAGCCACCGCCGCCCGCCAGCCGCCCCGGAGCGGGCCCGGCAGGCCCAGCTGGTTCCGACCAAGGGGACAGGCCTGGCCGGTGCCCATTTCATGATCCTGAAATGGGTGCGAGGGCTTAAGGGTGAGCGGGCCCGGTCAGTGCGAGTAGACGCCGCGGTAGTACTCGAACACGAAGCCGATGGCCGACAGCACCACGAACAGCATCCCGATCAGGAACAGCCACCATCCGACGGCTGCCCCGAGCGCCGCCAGCGCGCAGGCTATGCCGGTGATCAGCGGCCACCAGCTGTGCGGGCTGAAGAACCCGAGTTCCCCGGTGCCCTCGCTGATCTCGCCCTCGGGTTTGTCCTCCGGCCGGCGCGGCAGCCGCCGCCCGGTGAACAGGATGTAGAACCCGGCCAGGAACGCCAGCCCGACCGCCATCGCGAGCGCGGTGGTGCCCGTCGGGTCATGCGAGAAGTACCAGTAGATGACGTCCATCACAGCGAAGAACACCGCGCAGCCGAGAAACAGGTAACCCTCGACCTTCATGACCCGCTCCCGGGCGTGGAGATGGAGTCATGGCGCGGCGGCCGGCCCGTTGTGATGTGCGGATAGTGCAGGTCGAACGCGGGCCGCTCGGACCGGATGCGTGGGATCGAGGTGAAGTTGTGCCGCGGCGGCGGGCACGACGTCGCCCATTCCAGCGAGTTCGCATACCCCCACGGGTCATCGGCAGTGACCCGCTCGCCGTGCCGGGCCGTCTTGTAGACGTTGTAGATGAAGAACAGGGTAGACGCACCGAGAATCCAGGAGCCGATGCTGGAGATCTGGTTCAGGGTGGTCACCTCATGCGGCAGGAACGGGTAGTTGGCGACCCGCCGCGGCATGCCCATGACGCCGATCCAGTGCTGGACCAGGAACGTCATATGGAAGCCGATGAACAGTGTCCAGAAGTGCCAGGTGCCGAGCCGGTTGTCCAGCATCTTCCCGGTGAACTTGGGCCACCAGAAGTAGAAGCCGCCGAACATCGTGAACACCACCGTGCCGAACAGCACGTAGTGGAAATGGGCGACCACGAAGTAGGAGTCGCTGACGTGGAAGTCCAGCGGCGGTGACGCCAGGATGATGCCGGTCAGGCCGCCGAACAGGAACGTCACCAGGAAGCCGAGGATGAACAGCATCGGCGGCTCGAAGGTGAGCTGGCCCCGCCAGATGGTGCCGATCCAGTTGAAGAACTTCACCCCGGTGGGCACCGCGATCAGGAACGTCATGAACGAGAAGAACGGCAGCAGCACCGCGCCGGTGGTGAACATATGGTGCGCCCACACGGTCATCGACAGCCCGGCGATGGCGATGGTCGCGGCGACCAGCCCTTTGTAGCCGAAGCACGGCTTGCGGCTGAACACCGGCAGGATCTCGGTGGCGATCCCGAAGAACGGGATCGCCACGATATAGACCTCGGGATGGCCGAAGAACCAGAACAGGTGCTGCCACATGACCGCGCCGCCATTGGCCGAGCTGAACACCTGCGCGCCCAGCTTGCGGTCGATCTCCAGCACCAGCAAGGCGGCGGCCAGCACCGGGAAGGCCAGCAGCACCAGCATGGATGTGAGCAGGATGTTCCAGGTGAAGATCGGCATCCGGAACATGGTCATGCCCGGCGCGCGCATGCAGATGATGGTGGTGACGAAGTTGACCCCGCCCAGGATGGTGCCGAACCCGGCCAGCGCCAGGCCCATGATCCACATGTCCCCGCCGATGCCGGGCGAGTTGCCGGCGCTGGTGAGCGGCGAGTAGGCGTACCAGCCGAACGCGGCCGACCCGCCCGGCGACAGGAAGCTCGCGAGCAGGATCAGCCCGCCGAACAGGAACAGGTAGTAGCTGAACAGGTTGAGCCGCGGGAAGGCGACGTCCGGCGCGCCGATCTGCAGCGGCATGATCTCGTTGGCGAACCCGACGAACAGCGGGGTGGCGAACATCAGCAGCATGAGCGTGCCGTGCATGGTGAACAGCTCGTTGTAGACCTGGTCGGTCACGAAGTGGCTGTCCGGCTCGAACAGCTGGACTCGCATGAGCATGGCCATCAGGCCGGCTATCAGGAAGAACCCGAACGAGGTGATCAGGTACAGATGGCCGATGACCTTGTGGTCGGTGGAGGACAGCCAGTCCGCCATCAGCGAGCCCTTGCGCGGGTTGCGCGGGGCCGTCACCGGCAGGGCGGTTGGGTGTTCGAGCGTGGTCACTGAGCGCTCCCTGCTGCCTTCTGCTGCGACGCCTGCTGCCCGCTGATCCAGAGCCGGAACTGCGCCGGGGTGACGATCTTCACGACGAACAGCATCCGGCTGTGGTACAGACCGCACAGCTCGGTGCAGTGGCCGATGAACGTCCCGGTCCGGATCGGGTTGACCTGGAAGTGGTTCGGGTGACCGGGGATGACGTCACGCTTGAACTCGAACGGGACGATCCAGAACGAGTGGATGACATCGGTCGAGGTCAGGTTGAACCGGACCGTCTCATTGGTGGGTATCACCAGCTCCGGCAGCCCCTGCGTGCCATGGCCGGGCTGCCAGGGCTCACCGTTGATGGTGACATCCCTGGTCACCGACCCGGGCACCTGGTACTGCGGGTACTGGAACTGCCAGCTCCACTGATAGCCGACCACGTTGACGATCACGTTCGGGTTCGGGGTGAGCCGGTCGATGTAGTTCTCGTCCCGGGCGGTGAAGAAGAACAGGACGCCGATCATGATGAACGGCACGACCGTGTAGAGCATCTCGATCGGCAGGTTGTACCGGACCTGCGCGGGCGGCTCGGGGGACGCCCCGGGGCGGTGCTTGCGGTGGAAGATGATCGCCCAGATGATCATCCCCCACACCACTACCCCGACCGACAGCGCCGCCACCCAGGATCCCTGCCACAGGGTGAGCGTGACCTGGCCCTGCTTGGTGACCGGGACCGGCATCGCCAGCCGGGTCAGCTCGCTGGATCGGCACCCGGCCACGGTGGGCAGCAGCATGGCGAGAACGGCGGCCAGTGGCAGCACCCGCCGCCAGCGCGCTGGCTGTCCCCGGCGTGGTGATGCTGCCGCCTCGTCACCGGGCGCCTGGCCCGGCATATGCGCGCCCCGACCGCGGGGGGCACTGGGGGTGGGGATCACAGGTTGCCTTCCAGCGGATGACACCCGGCTGCACGGGCTGGTCAACGGCTTCGTCCTACAGACTGTCGTGGAAACAGTATCGTGCGAACCGCCCCGGCTGGCGGGGACCCCCGGTGTGTCGCCCGGATCGGGTGGCGGGGCTGACGCTCACCGGCACAGATGAGAAACTTGCCGCATGACCTCCCAGCCGGGCCCGGGGCCAGCGCTCGTCATTGACGCGCTCGGCCGCAAGTGCCCGATCCCGATCATCATGCTGGCGGAGCGGATCCGGGAGGTCCCGGTCGGCCAGATGGTCGCCGTGCTGGCTGACGACCCAGCGGCCCGGACAGACGTCCCGGCCTGGTGCCATATGAAGTCGCACACGTTCGTCGCGGCAAGCGACCTGCCCTCGGGCTGGGCATTCCTGATCAAGCGCAGTTACTGAGCGCCCGGCGGGCGGAAGCGGCTGGCGAACCGGGGGTCGATCTCCCACCAGGGCCGGTCCGTCTCGGCCGGCTCCGGGCTGGCCTGGGAGCGGGCCGCATCCCGGGCGTCCAGTTCGGCATCGATCACCTTGGCCTCGGACTCGTCTTCCCTGATCATCACGATGAGCGCGGCGGCCAGGAAGGGCAGCCCGATCAGGTCACCCAGCAGCCAGAGCACTCCGCCGCCCAGCACCTGATCGGTCCGCAGGCTGGGCCCCCACGGCCGGCCCACCGCGCGGTAGTAGTCCCCGGCGATGAGGTGCTGGTCGGCGATGATGGCCAGGCCCAGGATCGCGTCCCCGACCACCTCGACCCCGGTTATCCACAGCGCCACCACGTACGGGTACGCCTTGGGCACCGGGTCCACCCGGAGCAGCGTCCAGAAGAACACCCAGCCCGGTGCCAGCAGGGCCAGGTAGGTGAGCTGCCGGACCAGGCTGCTGTGGAACCCCGCCTCGTACCAGCCGGTGAAGTAGAGCAGGAACGGGACGACGACCAGCACGAGCGCGGTGATGGCCGGGAAGGTGAGCACGCGCGCGGCACGGCTGCCCACCGCCGCCCGCAGCCGCTCACCCGTCCGGGGGGCACTGGCTGCCAGCAGCGTCAGCGGCCGTCCCAGCGCCAGGAACAGCGGCACGGCCAGCAGCAGCAGGATTGTCTGCAGGGCCCGGGCGTAGAACAGGACACCGTAGTAGACACCCGGGAAGCCCATGATGGCGATGGCGGCCAGGCCGAGCCCGCCGCCCACGAACAGCACCGCCCAGGTGGCCGGCCAGCCGCCCGCGCGGCGGGCGCGGCGCATTCCCGCCAGGTACAGCAGCGCGGCCACCAGCAGCACGATGAGCACAGGCAGGTCGAGGGTCCAGGAGGTGAAGGCCCGCGCCAGGGTCAGCTCAGGCGGTCCCTGATAGCCGCCCGCGGCCACGCCCGCTGTCACCCCGCCACGTTACCGCCGTCGCGGCCGCGGGCGGTCAGCGGAAGTGCGCGGTCAGATCGGCGGCCGCGGCCGGCCCATAGATGGCGGCCAGCCGCTCGGCGGCGTCGTCCGGCTTCAGCTGGTATTCCTGTGGGCCGACCGTCTCCAGCACCAGCACAGCCAGCAGATTGCCGAGCTGGGCAGCGCGTTCCAGCGGCATCCCCCAGCCGATCGCCGCCAGGAAACCGGCCCGGAACGCGTCGCCGGTGCCGGTCGGGTCGGTTTTGCTGCGCTCGGCGACCGGCCCCACCAGCAGTGGCTGCTGCCCGGAGCGTTCCACCCTGGCCCCGGCCGGGCCCAGGGTGGTCACCCGCACGCCCACCTGGGCCAGCACAGCGGCTCCGTCCCAGCCGCTCTTACGCTCGATCAGCGCTTCCTCGTATTCGTTGCAGAACAGGTACGCCGACCCGGTCACCAGCGCCCGCACCCCGGCGCCGTCCAGCCGCGGCAGCTGCTGGGAGAGGTCGGCCGCGAACGGGATGCCCATGGCCGTGCACTGCCGGGTATGCCTGAGCATGGCATCGGGGTCGCTGGCGCCGATCAGGACCAGATCCAGGCCGCCGGCACGCTCGGCCACCGGGCCGAGGTCGATCTCGCCGTCCTCGCTCATCGCACCCGGGTAGAACGAGGCGATCTGGTTGCCGTCGAGGTCGGTGGTGCAGACGAACCGGGCCGTCTGATGGCGGTCAGACTCCCGTACTTGTGAGCAGTCCACGCCATGACTGGTGAGCCAGTCGCGGTAGGGCCCGAAGTCCGGGCCGACGGCGCCGATCAGCAGCGGCTGCAGGCCGAGCACCCCCAGGCCGAACGAGATATTCGCGGCCACCCCGCCGCGCCGGATCTCCAGCCCGTCCACCAGGAATGACAGCGATACCCGGTCCAGCTTGTCGGCGATGATGTGCTCGGTGAACCGGCCGGGGAAGGTCATGAGGTGGTCGGTCGCGATCGACCCGGTGACAGCTATCCGCACAGCCGCACTCTAGGCGAGCAGCACCGGTTAGCGCACTGTGCCCGGGCACAAACACCCGCGGGCCAGCCGGGTGATGGGCGGCCGGCCGGGATTAGTGGAACGAGTCCCCGCAAGCGCAGGATCCGGTCGCGTTCGGGTTGTCGATCGTGAAGCCCTGCTTCTCGATCGTGTCCACGAAGTCGATGGTGGCGCCGGCCAGGTACGGCGCGCTCATCTTGTCGGTGACCACGTGCACGCCGCTGAACTCGGCGTCGATGTCACCCTCGATCTCGCGCTCGTCGAAATACAGCTGGTAGCGCAGGCCCGAGCAGCCGCCCGGCTGCACCGCGATGCGGAGCCGGAGGTCGTCGCGGCCTTCAGCGGCCAGCAGGCTGCTCACCTTTGCCGACGCAGCGGAGGTGAGAATGACACCCTGAACTGTCGCCTCGTCCTGAACCGTCATCTCTGGTTAGCTCCCGCATCAGTCTGGCGCCGCGGTGGCGCTGGCTAGACACACAGCACAACCATAAAGCGGCCGGCTACATTCCAGCATAGCCACGGTTGGTTCCCGGCGCCCGCGGCGCTATCCGGTGACGAAGCTGATCGGGCCGGCCATCGTCTCGCTGCCGTCCGGGCGGATCAGGTACGCCGCGTATCCCGGGACCGCCGTCACCGTGGCCAGTGCGTCGTCGCCGCCCACCGCGACCGCCGTGGCCAGTGCGTCAGCCAGCGCCAGCACGGGACCGGTCACGGTGGCCGATGCGGCCCGGCAGCCGGGCTGCCCGGTTGCCGGGTCGATGAGATGCGGCCCGCGCTCATAGCTGCCCGAGGTGGCCATCGCAGCCGTCACCTCCACCACCCCGGCCAGCGCGTCTGCCCGCCAGGGATGGCGGATCCCGGCCCGCCAGCGCCTGCCCGGGCCCGGCATGCCGAACACGGCCAGGTCACCGCCCCCATTGATCATCGCCGCGGGCAGCCCCGCCTGGCGCAAGATGGCCAGCGCCCGGTCCACCGCCCAGCCCTTGACCAGCCCGGTCGGGTCGAACCCGCCGGGCATCGCCCACGGGTCGAACCAGCCGCCGGATGCCTGCCGGGCGGCACGGCAGGCGGCCAGCACCTCGGCCACCTCGCCGGGCAGGGCCGCCAGGTCCGCTTCGCTGCGGCGGTACCGGCTCACCGGGCTGCCCGGGTCCCAGGTGCTGAACGTCGCGTCGGCCTCGTGCAGGCTGGCGCAGGCGGCACCGACCGCGGACCGCAGATCGGTGCCCGCCAGGGTTCCCGGCACCAGGGCGAAGGAGAACACGGTGCCCATGGCCGGCTCGGCGTGGGCCAGCGGGGCCGGGCCGGCGTTAGCCCGCCCGGCCCCTCCCCCTGCCCCCCCGTCGCTCATGTGGCCGCGTCGCTCACTTGGCCTGGGCTCACTTGTGGTGCAGCTTGTCCAGGGCCGCCTGAAGCGACGTCGCGTACGCCTGGCTGGTGTAGGTCGCCCCGCTGACGCCGTTGATCTGCGCGCTGCCGGCGGCCAGCACCTCGGACTTGAGCATGGGGATCACCTGGCCGGCCAGCTGCTGCGAGTACGGCTCGGCCGTCCGCAGCAGCGGCACGGTCACATTGGTGATCTTGCTGCCGCTGACCGTCACCCGGACGTTCAGCTCGCCGTATCCGTACTGGGTCACCGGGCCGGTCGCGGTCCGGGCCGGGCCGGACGCGACCGGCTGGCTGCCCGAGCCGGTCCCGCCGCCGCTGGTGCCGCTGCCGGATGAGCTGGCGTGGCCCGGCTGGCCAGCCGGGGCAGACCGGCCGCCCTTGAGCGCGGCGGGCACCGCCGGGGCAGGGCGGCTGCTGAGCCCGAGTACACCGGCGAAGCCCGCGACCGCACCGGCCGTCAGGTACCACGATGCCCGCTTCATGACAGTGCTCCCGCTGGTCTAGAGGGCGTATGCCTCGTGATGGATGGCCTCATCCGGCACACCGAGCCGGCCGACCAGGTCGACGATGCTGGCCACGAAGCCTTCCGGCCCGCACACATAGACGTCGCGGCGGTGCAGGTCGGGCACCAGCCGCTGGAGCGACCGCTCGTCGAGGCCGGCCTGCTCGCGGCTGCCGACCAGTTCGTGCAGCTGGCCGCGCCGGTGCCGGACAAGCTCGCCCACCTCCTTGCCGAGCACCAGGTCCTCGGGCCGGCTGGCCCGCAGCAGCACCACCGGTGCGGACTTGCGCGGCAGGTCCTCCAGCAGCGACCTGAGCGCGGTCACCCCGATGCCGGCCGCGATCAGCACCGCGTATGGCCGCACCTGTGCGTGCCGGGTGAACGCCCCGTATGGCCCTTCCACCAGCACCGGCGTGCCAGGCCGCAGGTGGGCCAGCGAGGCCGAGTGATCACCCACCGCCTTGACCGTCAGCCGCAGGTACGGCGGCTGCGGGAGCGCCGACAGCGAATAGGGGTGGGCCTGCCACCACCGGCCGCGGGTGAGGAAGCGCCAGCACATGAACTGCCCGCCGGCCACCGGCAGCTTGTCCAGCCGCCGGCCGGAGCAGATGACCGACACCACCCCCGGGCCTTCCGGCCGCACCTCGGCCACCACCAGCCGGTGCCGCAGGCTGCGCACCACGGGCAGGCCGAACCGGTAGCAGATAACCAGGCCGGCCGTGGCCAGCCAGGCCACCGACCACACCAGCCGGGTCAGCGGATGACCGACGAAAGCCGGCCCGAGCACGATCACGTGCGCGAAGGACAGCGCCAGCGCCAGGTACATGTACAGGTGTACCAGCCACCAGGTTTCCCGGCTGAGCCGCCGCCGGATGGCGCGCAGCGAGATCACCCCGATCAGGCACATGATGCCCAGCCCGATGGTGGCGATCAGCACGTACGGGTAGCTCGACAGCAGCGTGCCGGTTTCGTGCGCCAGCCCGGTCTGGGCGGCCTGCGCGTAGCCGACGGTGATGAGCACTGCGTGCGCCACCAGCAAACTGATCGGCCACGGCGCCAGCCACCGGTGCCAGCGCACCAGCCCGTCCTGGCCGAGCACCCGCTCGATGGCCGGGATGCGGCTCACGAGCAGCACCATCAGCAGGGCCAGGTAGGTGCCGACCATCCCGGTCAGGCTGCCGCCGAAGGTGGCCAGGCCGCCACTGGCCCCCAGCTGGCTGCCGGTCTCGCTGGTGATGGTCAGCGCGATGACGGCACCGAGCCCGGCCCCGGCCACGAGCAGGGCGGCCTTGGCCAGTACCGGCCTCGGCACGGGGGCGGGCACCGGGGCTGGCCCGGCCTGGCGGCGCGGACGGCCCGCGGGCATCGCGGGCATGGGAGGTACCGTCTGGGCGCTCATGCGTGCCACCCTGCCGGCCCAGCCTGGCCGGTCGATGCAGGCTTCCTCTGAACTTCCTCTGACGCCGGCCCCGTCACAGCCCTGGCGCACCCCACACCGCGAACCACCGGGTCAGATCGGGCTCGATCTTGAGGTTGACACCGACCGCGCCGCGCACCTGCAGTTCCAGTGCGCTGTCCCGGCGCTCGCCCGGCTGGGGTGCGAACGGGTAGAAGGTGCCCCGCTTGTACAGGTACACCAGGCCCACCCGGCGGCCACTGTCGTCGGCCATGCTGACCAGGGTGCACAGGAGCTGCGGGCCGAAGCCGCCGTCCACCAGTGCGGAGTTCACCGCATGCAGGTCGGTGACGAGCGCCTCCATCTGGTCCGGGCTGTGCTTGGACACCAGCCAGGTGAACCCGTAGCTGTCCCGGCTGATCTCGACCGGGGCGGCGTCCTCGCCCATCCCCAGCAGCTCGCGGACGTCCTTCTCGATGTCGCTGAACGCCCGGCCCTCGGCGGCGCGGAAGCACACCGACCCGGTCCCGGTGGGCACCAGCCCCATCGCCGCCTGCAGCGTGATCGCCGCCGTGGGCAGCTGGAACAGGTCGTCCAGCCGGGGCGGGACAGGCTTGGTCCGGCCCAGGATGGTGTCCAGGAGTCCCACGGGCTTACCGGCTCAGCTGGGCGGAGATCTCGGACAGCTGCCGGAGCCTGCGCTCCAGCGACGGGTGCGTGGAGAAGAGAGTCGATAGGCTCGCGCCCGCCTTCCCCGACAGCGCCGGGGCGAAGAAGAAGGCGTTCAGCGGCTCGGCCTGGCGGAGGTCCTTCTGCGGAATCCTGGCGATGTCACCGCTGACCTTGGTCAGCGCGCTCGCGAGCGCGGACGGCTGGCCGGTGAGCAGCGCGCCGGCCCGATCCGCGGCCAGTTCCCGGTAGCGGGACAGCAGCCGGATGAGCAGGAAGCTGACCGCGTACACCACGATGCCAACGGCCAGCATGGCCAGCATGACGATCGCGCCACCGGCGTTGTTGTTGTTGTTGCCGCCCCGCCCGCCGCCGCCGAACAGTTCCCCGTAGAACGCGAACCTGACCAGCAGGCCGGCGATGATGCCCAGGAACGAGGCGATCGTCATGACCACCACGTCCTTGTGCGCGACGTGCGACATCTCGTGGGCGATCACGCCTTCGAGTTCGGCATCGTCCAGCCGGCCGTCCATCAGCGAGGTGGTGACACACAGCACCGCCTTGTTGGCGTTGCGCCCGGTGGCGAACGCGTTCGGCATCGGCGACCGGGCCATCGCCACCCTCGGCTTGGGCATGTCCGCGAGCGCGCACAGCCGGTCCACGATGCCATGCAGCTTGGCGGCCTGCGGGCCGTCCTGCGGGCCGACCTCCACCGCCCGTGCCGCGCTGAGCGCGATCTTGTCCGAGTAGAAGAACGAGCCGACCGTCATAGCGAGGCCGAGGAGGACCGCGAAGAAAACGATGGCCCCGCTCCCCACGCCGAATGCGGACAGCAAGTAGACCAGGATGATGATGAAGGCCACGAACACCAGCCCCATCAGGAACATGGTCAGGCCCATCCGCGCGGTAAGTCCCCTATCAGGCGCATAGCGGGTCTTCGCCATCGCGCCGCCTCCGTTCTGATGCCCAGCGCCGGCCACCTCAGCGGGCCGTCCGCCTCAAGTATCACGCACCCCGGGCACCGGATATTCCATCCGGCGCAGGTATGTGCCGCTGACGGCCGGGATCGCGCACGCGGTCCCGGCGACCATCGTCGGCGCGTTACCTGAAGACTGGCTGAGGATTACCTCAGATGCTCGGTATGGGTCCGGTCAGCCGGGGATCAGGCCGTCGTTGGTAAGCAGTTCACGCACCGAGGCCACGTCGGCATCGGAACTGGGCAGGATGAGGTCCGAGGGCTTGATGGTGTCAGCGGCCAGCGGGCTGCCCAGCGACCGGACCCGGCCGACCAGGGCCGCCAGCGCGGGCCGGAAAGCGGCCTCGTCACCGGCGTTGACCGCCTTCTCCAAGGTGGCGTCAAGGGCATTGAGTTCCTCGGTGGCCGATTCGTCCACCTCGAACTGGCCCTCGCCCAGAATCCGTACGATCATGCGCCATCACCCGCTTGTGGCTGCTGCGCCGGGGCCGCGCCGCCCGCCGGGCCGCTCTCGATGGCGCCTGCCGAGCCAGCCCCGATCTCGCCCTTCAGCCGCTGCAGTTCGAGTTCCACGTCCTGGCCGCCACGCATCTGGTCCAGCTCGGCCTGGATGTCGTCGCGCGGGGGGCCGGTCACATCTTCCAGCGCGCCGGACGCCATCAGCTCATCGATCGCCCCCGCCCGCGCCTGCATCTGGGCAGTCTTGTCCTGCGCCCGCTGCACGGCCAGGCCGACGTCACTCATCTCCTCGGAGATGCCCGACACAGCCTCGCCGATCCGGCTCTGCGCCTCGGCCGCGGTGTAGGTGGCCTTGATGGTCTCCTTCTGGGTGCGGAAGGCCTCCACCCGGGCCTGCAGCCGCTGCGAGGCCGCGGTCAGCTTCTCCTCGTCCGCCTGCAGAGACTGGTACTGCGTCTGCAGGTCGGAAAGCTGGCTGGCCAGCGCGGCCTTCCGGCTCAGCGCTTCCCGGGCGAGGTCCTCCCGCCCGGCGGCGAGCGCCTGCTTCGCCTGCCCCTCCAGCTTGGTCTGCTGCTGCTGGAGAGTGTTCATCTGCAGTTCGATTCGCTTGCGGGAAGTGGCCACGTCGGCGACGCCCCTGCGCACCTGCGTGAGCATCTCCAGCTGCCGCTGGTACGAATAGTCCAGGGTTTCGCGTGGGTCTTCGTACTTGTCCAAGGCCTTGTTCGCCTTGGCCTTGAAGATCATCGAAACCCGCTTCATCACGCTCATGGGCGCGACCTTCCCCTTCGTCGTTACTAACGCCGACGCCCCGCCCGCGCACCCCCGGGCTGCTGCGGCAGGCTCCTCTGCGGGCTGGCGAACTCAGCCTACGCGGTGATCGGTGTGACAGTCATTCCAGGCCCGGCGGAGGCTGGCCGTCCCGGTGGCTGCTTCACCACCATGACCCACCCGCCGGGCAGCTAGCGGGACCGGTCAATCCCGGTAAGCTGACGTCGTGTTCAGACGACGCAATTCCGGTACCGCGGACACCGCTGTCGAGGCCGAGGTCAGCCCGCCCGAGGCGGACAGCCCGGCGGCGAGCCACTCCGGGGTCACGGCCGGCAAGGGCAGGCCCACACCCAAGCGCAGCGAGGCGGAAAAGCGCCGCCGCCCCCATACGGCACCCGCCGACCGGAAAGAGGCCAACCGCCTGTACCGGGAGCGGGAGAAGACCGCCCGGTCCCGCCGGATGCAGGGCATGCAGCGCGGCGAGCAGTGGGCGATGCCACCCCGCGACCGCGGCCCGGTCAAGGCACTGGCCCGGGACTACGTCAACGCCAAGCGCCGGTTCAGTGAGTACTACATGTACGGCCTGCTGGTCCTGCTGGCCATGCTGCTGGTGCCCGTGCGGGTGCTGCAGAGCATCGTCCCCCCGCTGGTGATGGCGGCCGTCATCATCATGATGGCGGAGGGGTACTTCATCGGCCGCAAGGTGCGGGCCCTCGCGGAGGAGCGGTTCCCCGGCGAGAGCACCCGGGGGGTCCGGATGTACGCGGCCATGCGCACGCTGCAGATCCGGAAGCTGCGGGTGCCCAAGCCGCGGCTCAAGCCCGGCGATAGCTACTGACCGGCGTGGACTATCGTCCGCTGGGCCGCAGCGGCCTGAAAGTCAGCGAGATCGCCTACGGGAACTGGATCACGCACGGGTCGCAGGTCGAGGAGGACGCTGCCCGCGCCTGCGTGCAGGCGGCCCTGGACTCCGGTGTCACCACCTTCGACACTGCGGACGTGTACGCGGGCACCCGCGCCGAGCAGGTACTCGGCCGCGCCCTGCACGGCCTGCGGCGCGAGTCACTCGAGATCTGCACCAAGGTGTACTGGCCGACCGGCCCCGGGCCGAACGACCGCGGCCTGTCCCGCAAGCACATCATGGAATCCGCGCACGCCTCGCTGCGCCGGCTGCAGACCGACTACCTCGACCTCTACCAGGCGCACCGGTACGACCATGAGACGCCGCTGGAAGAGACCCTGCGGGCCTTCGACGACCTGGTCCGCCAGGGGAAGGTGCTCTACATCGGGGTGTCCGAATGGCGGGCTGAGGAGATCACCGCGGCGGTGAAGATCGCCGGAGAGCTGGGCCTGGACCGGATCGTCTCCAACCAGCCGCAGTACAACATGCTGTGGCGGGTCATCGAATCGGAGGTCATCCCGCTCTGCCAGGAGGCGGGCATCGGCCAGATCGTCTGGTCGCCCATCGCCCAGGGTGCCCTCACCGGCAAGTACCTGCCCGGTGACCAGCCGCCAGCCGGGTCGCGGGCGGCCGATCCGCGTGGCGGCGGGGACATTCAGGACTACCTGACCGGGCCCATCCTGGACCGGGTGGCCCGGCTCCGGCCGGTGGCGGCCGAGGCCGGGCTGAGCCTGGCCCAGCTGGCGGTCGCCTGGGTGCTGCAGAACCCGGCCGTGTCGGCGGCGATCATCGGCGCCAGCCGCCCGGAGCAGGTGCGGGAAAACGTGCGGGCGTCGGGGGTGCGGCTCGACCCGGCGCTGCTCCAGCAGATCGACGACATCCTGGGCCCGGAGATCCGGCGGGATCCGGCGCTGACCGCGAGCCCGGCGCACCGCCCCTGATCGGCAGGCCCGGCGGTCAGTCCTCCGGGTGCAGGCTCATCGGACCGTAGACGACCTGGCTCTCCTCCAGCAGGGTGACCTGATCCACCCCTGCTGCCAGCAGGCCCCGCCAGCTCTCACCGAGCCAGCTCTCCGCGTCGCTCTGGCTGCCGAAGGTCTCCGCCGGCAGTTCCCGCGCCTCCGCCGCCGTCCCGTCCGCTTTCTCGAACCGCCAGCTCCAGGCCATGTCCGTGCGACCTCCCTCCGCTGCTGTGAGCGACCCTAGGGCATCGCCGGCGGTGGCGGTGCAGGCACCCAACCTGGGATGCCTGGCGCCGTGGTAAGGGTTGCGGGATTCGGCGGGGAACGCCCCGAGCCGGGGCCGCTCAGCTGTTAGGTTTAATGGCCAGCCGCGTGCCCGTGAGCACGCATCGGCCGCGTCTCCGGCTCCCCGTCCAGTGACCAAGGTGGTGACGACATGGTGCGCATTGTCGTCGTTGGTGACCTGATGACCGACACGGTCGCGCATGCGGCCCTGCCACTGGCCCGGGACAGCGACACCCCTGCCACCGTGACCATGCACGGCGGCGGCTCCGGCGCCAACATCGCCGCCTGGCTGGCGGTCAACGGCAGCGAGGTGGCGTTCGTCGGCCGCCGCGGCGCCGACATCGCAGGCCGGAACCGGGACATGGAACTGATGGGCTACGGGGTGGACGCCCGGCTGGTGATGGATCCGGAACGGCCGACCGGGACCTGCGTGGTGATGGTCACCCACAAGGGCGACCACACCATGCTGTCCGATCCCGGCGCCAACGCCGCGCTGTCCGGCGAAGACCTGCCCAGCGACGTGTTCGTGCCCGGCTCGCACCTGCACATGTCCGGCTACACGCTGCTGAACCCCGGTTCCCGCCCGGCCGTGCAGGCCGCGCTCAGCCGGGCCGAGCAGGCACAGATGACGATTTCGGTGGACGGGGCGTCAGCCGCGCCGCTGGAGCGGCTGGGGGCAGAGCCGTTCCTGGAACTGACCAGCAGCGCCACCGTGCTGATCGTGAACGCGGCGCAGGCCAGAGTGCTCACCGGCCGGGACGACCCCGTGCAGGCGATCCGGGTGCTCACCGCCTGGTACCCGCACGTGGTGGTGAAAGTCGGCGCGGACGGCGCCATGTATGCCAACGGGCGGGACCCGGTGCGGGTGCCAGCCCAGCCGGTGGAGAAGTTCGTGGACGGCACCGGCGCCGGCGACGCCTTCTGCGCCGGCTTCCTGCCGCCGTGGCTGGACAAGAAGCCTCCCGGCGAGGCCCTGACCAGTGGCTGCCGGCTGGCGGCGCGGGCGCTGGGCCTGGTCGGCGCGCGGCCAGCACTCTGAACGCGTTCCTGGACGGGCTGTTCTCGCTGGCAGGCAGGACGGCGCTCGTCACCGGCGGCAGTTCCGGCATCGGCCGGGCCATGGCGGGCGCGCTGGCCCGGGCGGGCGCCCGGGTGGTGGTACTGGCCCGGGACGAGGCGGCGGTTGGCGCCACCGCAGCTCACCTCCGGGCCGGGGGCGGCCAGGCGGACTGGGTGAGTGCCGACCTCGCCGACCGGGCAGCCTCGGAGCGGGCCGCGGAAACCATCGGCAGGCGGTTCGGCGAGCCCGACATCCTTGTCAACGCGGCCGGCCTCAACCTCCGCCCGCCACTGGCCGACCTGACCCCCGCCGCCTGGGACCAGTTGCTGGCGGTCAACCTGACCGCGCCCTTCCTGCTCGGCCAGTGGTTCGGCCCCGGCATGGCCGCCCGGGGCTGGGGACGGATCATCAACATCGCCTCCCAGCAGGCCATCCGCGCCTTCGGCAACAGCGGCGGGTACGGTGCCGCCAAGGGCGGCCTGCTTTCCCTCACCCGCTCCCAGTCGGAGGCCTGGGCCCGGCATGGCGTCTGCTGCAACGCCATCGCCCCCGGCTTCGTCGCCACCCCGATGACCCGCGACGTCGCCAGCGACCCCGCACGCAGCGCCGCGCTGGCCGCCCGCACCATGATCGGCCGCAACGGGCAGCCCGCCGACTTCGAGGGCATCGCCGTCTTCCTCGCCAGCCCCGCCAGCGCCTACCTCACCGGCCAGCTCATCTGCGTAGACGGCGGCTTCTCCGCCACCTGACCAAGTCACCTGGCCGCGCGGGCCGGTGGAGGGATGCCCGGCGCGTATAAGGCCCGCCGCAGGCGGGCGAAGCGCAGGGCAGCCCTGCGCCGGCCCGCGCTGCGCAGATGCCGCCCTGACGCCACGCACAGCCGTTGAGCAGGATTGGGGGTGCCAGGCGGGACAATGGCGGACATGGCCCGACGCAGCACGACAACCCCGCCGCCCGACGATTACGAGGAGAACATCCTCGACATCGACGTCACCGAGGAGATGCGGGGCAGTTACCTCGAATACGCGTACTCGGTCATCTACCAGCGCGCGCTGCCCGACGCCCGGGACGGCCTGAAGCCGGTCCAGCGGCGGATCCTGTACCAGATGAACGAGATGGGCCTGCGTCCCGACCGCGGCCACGTCAAGTGCGCCCGGGTGGTCGGCGAGGTGATGGGGCGGCTGCACCCGCACGGTGACTCGGCCATCTACGACGCGCTGGTCCGGATGGCGCAGCCGTTCGCGATGCGGCTGCCGCTGGTGGACGGCCATGGCAACTTCGGCTCGCTGGGCGGGGACGACGCGCCGGCCGCGATGCGCTACACCGAGGCGCGGCTGACCGCGGCGGCGATGGAGATGGTCGCCTCCATCGACGAGGACACGGTGGACTTCCAGCCCAACTACGACGGCACCGAGGAGCAGCCCGAAGTGCTCCCGGCCGGGCTGCCGAACCTGCTGGTCAACGGCACCTCGGGAATCGCGGTCGGGATGGCCACCAACATGGCGCCGCACAACCTGGGCGAGGTGATCGCGGCGGCCCGGCACCTGATCGCCAACCCGGACGCGAGCCTGGACGAGCTGATGCGGTTCGTGCCCGGCCCGGATCTGCCCACCGGCGGCAAGATCGTCGGACTGGACGGCATCCGGGAGGCCTATGAGACCGGCCGTGGCATCTTCCGCACCCGGGCCACCGCGCGGGTGGAGAAGGTCACCCCGCGCAAGACCGGGATCGTGGTCACCGAACTGCCCTATGGCGTCGGGCCGGAGAAAGTGGTCAGCCGGATCGTGGACCTGGTCCAGGCCAAGAAGCTGGCCGGGATCGCGGATCTGAAGGATCTCACCGACCGGCACCGCGGGCTGCACCTGGTGATCGAGATCCGCAACGGCTTCCACCCCGAGGCGGTGCTGGACGAGCTGTACCGGCTGACGCCGATGGAAGACACGTTTGGCATCAACAACGTGGCGCTGGTGGACGGCCAGCCGCAGGTGCTCGGCCTGCGGGAACTGCTCCAGATCTACGTGGGCCACCGGCTCGAGGTGGTCCGCCGCCGCAGCGAGTTCCGCCGCCGCAAGCGCGCCGACCGGCTGCACCTGGTCGATGGCCTGATGATCGCGCTGCTCAACATCGACGAGGTGATCGAGGTCATCCGGAGCAGCGACAACGCCGCGGCGGCCAAGGAAAGGCTGATGGCGGTGTTCGAGCTGTCCGAGATTCAGGCGCAGTACATCCTGGACACGCCGCTGCGCCGGTTGACCCGCTATGACCGGCTGGAGCTGGAGCGGGAGCGGGAGACGCTGGCGGCCGAGATCGCGGAGCTGACCGCGATCCTGGAGTCGGAGGCACGGCTGCGGGAACTGGTCTCGGCGGAACTGGCCAGCGCCGCCGAGCGTTTCGCCGATCCGCGGCGGACCGTGCTACTGGAGAGCACCGGCCAGGCCCGCACGGCCGCCGTGCCACTGGAAGTGGCCGACGACCCGTGCCAGGTGCTGCTGTCCGCGAGCGGGCTGATCGCCCGGGCCGCCACCGGCGCGCCCGGGACGGGGGAGGACGGCACCCTGCTGTCCGCACCGGCCGGCCCGGCCGCCCGCAGCGGCCACGCCAGGGCCGCGGGCCGCGCACGACGTCATCGTGGCGGCGGTGCCGGCCACCGCCCGGGGCACCGTCGCGGTGGTGACCTCGCTGGGCAGGCTGATCAGGCTCGGCGTGCTGGAGATACCGGCGCTGCCGCCGAGCGCGCACTCCCCCAGCCTGGCCGGTGGCGCGCCGGTCAGCGAGTTCGTATCACTGGCCGCAGGCGAGCGGGTGGTCGGGCTGGCGGCCGCCGAGGCGGCGGGCGCCGGGCTGGCGCTGGGCACCGCCAGCGGGGTGGTCAAACGGGTCGCACCCGATTATCCGGGCAACGCCACCGAGTTCGACGTGATCTCGCTGAAGGACGGTGACCGGGTGGTAGGCGCCGTTCAGCTGGCCAGCGAGGACCAGGATCTGGTCTTCATCAGCAGCGACGCCCAGCTGCTGCGGTTCGGGGCGGCGGCGGTCCGGCCGCAGGGACGGGCGGCAGGCGGGATGGCGGGCATCCGGCTGGTGGCGCGTGCCAGCGTGATCTGGTTCGGCACGGTCGCGGCGGGCGCGGCCGGTGCCGACGGCGGCACCAGGCACGCGGGTGGGGATCCGGCGGGCGGGCCGGTGGTGGCCACCGTGGCCGGGACCGCGGGCGCGCTGCCCGGCACCGGCGCGGCCACGGTGAAGGTCACCCCCTACCACGAGTACCCGGCCAAGGGCCGGGCCACCGGCGGGGTGCGCTGCCACCGGTTCCTGAAGGGCGAGGACACCCTGCTGCTGGCCTGGGCCGGCCCGGCGCCCGCACGCGGCGCCACCGAGGCCGGCGTGCCCGTGGAACTCCCGCCCGCCGACGGCCGCCGGGACGGCTCCGGCGGCCGCGTCCGGCAGCCCCTCACCGCGCTGGGTGGCCACGCTCCGCCCGGCTGAGCCTCAGGTGTCGATGCGGGACAGGTCCAGCTCGGCCGCGCCGCCCACGATGAAGTCCCGGCGCGGTGCCACCTCGCTGCCCATGAGCAGGTCGAAAACAGCCGTCGCGGCGGCCGCGTCCTCGATCCTGATCCGGCGCAGCGTCCGGTGCCGCGGGTCCATCGTCGTCTCCGCCAGCTGGGCCGCGTCCATCTCACCCAGCCCCTTGTACCGCTGCACCGGGTCCTTCCAGCGCTGGCCTTTGCGCTCAAGCTCCAGCAGCGTCCGGCGCAACTCGCCGTCGGAGTAGGTGTAGGTGTACTTCTGCTGGCCCTTGCGCGGGCTGGCCAGCTCGATCCGGTGCAGCGGCGGCACGGCCGCGAACACCCGGCCCGCGTCCAGCATGGGCCGCAGGTACCGGTGGAACAGGGTCAGCAGCAGGGTGCGGATGTGCGCCCCGTCCACGTCCGCGTCCGACATGAAGATCACCCGCTGGTAGCGGGCCGAGTCCAGGTCGAACGAGGCGCCCGAGCCCGCCCCGATGACCTGGATGATGGCGGCGCATTCGGCGTTCCTGAGCATGTCCGCCAGCGACGCCTTCTGCACGTTGAGAATCTTGCCGCGGATCGGCAGCAGCGCCTGGAACTCCGAGTCGCGGGCCAGCTTGGCGGTGCCGAGCGCGGAGTCACCCTCGACGATGAACAGCTCGCTGCGGTCGTCGGTGCTCCGGCAGTTGACCAGCTTGGCCGGCAGCGCGGAGGTGGCCAGGGCGTTCTTGCGCCGCTGGTTGTCGCGGTGCTCGCGGGCGGCGATCCGGGCCCGGGCGGCCGAGGCCACCTTCTCCAGCAGCGCCCGTCCCTGCTGCCTGCTGGCCCGGCTGCGGGACTCGAAGAAGGCGCCCAGCTCGGCGGCCACCACCTGGGCCACGATCCGGGAGGCGGCCGGGGTGCCGAGCACCTCCTTGGTCTGGCCCTCGAACTGCGGCTCGGGCACCCGGATGGCGACGACCGCGGTCAGGCCCTCGGCCACGTCGTCCTTGGTCGCCGCCTCGTCCCCGTTCTTCAGCAGCCGGGCGGCCCGCAACTGGTCGTTGAGCGTGCGGACCAGCGCCCGCTCGAAACCGCTGACGTGGGTGCCGCCCTTGGGGGTGGCGATGACGTTGACGAACGAGCGGGTGACGGTGTCGAAGCCGGTCCCCCAGCGCAGTGCCACGTTGACGGACAGCTCCCTGGTCACATCCGCGGGCGTCATGTGCCCCTGCTCGTCGAGCACGGGCACGGTCTCGGTGAACTGCCCGGCGCCGGTCAGCCTGATCACCTCGGTCACCGGCTCCCCCGGTGACAGGTGGGCGCAGAATTCGCTGATCCCGCCGGCGAACCGGAACATCTGCTCGCGCTCACCCGCGTCCGCCGGGCTGGCCACCCCGGCCGGTCCGGACGGCCCGGGTGGCCCGCTGCCGGGACCGTCGGCCGCGGTCACCTCGGCCAGCGTGAGCCCCGCCCCGGCCAGGGCGGCGGGCAGGTCCTCGCCGGCGGCGCGCTCGTCCCGCACCGTGATGGCCAGGCCGGGCACGAGGTAAGCGGTCTGCCGGGCGCGCTGCTGGAGCGCCTCGAAGCTCCACCGCGAGTCGCGCACGAACACCTGCGGGTCGGGCCAGAACCTGATCCGGGTGCCTGCGACCTTCCTGGCCACCCGGCGCACCTTGGCCAGCCCGGCCCGGGCGGTGAACGCCGCAGTGGGCCCGGGCCCGGCGAACTCGCCGGCCACGCCCCGCCGGAAGCTGGCCGCCCACTCCTGGCCGTCCCGGTCAACGCTGACATTGAGCCGCACCGCCAGCGCGTTCACCACCGACGCGCCCACCCCGTGCAGCCCGCCCGATGCGGTGTAGGAGCCACCGCCGAACTTGCCGCCCGCGTGCAGCCGGGTCATCACCAGTTCCACGCCGGACAGGCCGGTCTTCGGCTCGATGTCCACCGGGATCCCCCGGCCGTTGTCCCGCACTTCCGCCGAGCCATCGGGGTACAGCACCACCTCGATGGCGGTGCAGAATCCGGCCAGGGCCTCGTCCACGGCGTTGTCGAAGATCTCCCACAGGCAGTGCATGAGCCCGCGGCTGTCGGTCGAGCCGATGTACATGCCAGGACGCTTGCGGACCGCATCCAGGCCTTCCAGCACCGACAGGTGACGCGCCGTGTAGGCGCCAGCGGCATGCCCGGCGGAGTGCCGGGGCAGGGCCGGGGCTTCGGCCTGGGCGGTCACGGGCGATGCTCTCCTTGGCTGGCGTCGGGCCGGAAGGCGGCCGGGGGTGCGTCCTGCTCCCGGCAGACTAGCCGTCAGCGGTGGGTGCCTTGGGGAGCCACGCCGCCCGGCACACACCCGGTCACCTGCGGTAATAGCTAACATACCGGGACCGGGGGACAGTGGAGGCGCCGCTGGCCTGCTGGGCCGGATGAGACAGAACAGAAAGCCGTTCGCTCTTGGCGTACCTGCCCCTGCCGTGGGAACGTGAGGGCCAGACCGGGTGTTGGCTAGTTAGTAGCGGGTAAACGGATGGCAAGCGCCACCCGCGGCCCGGGACGGTGGACGACGGAGGAGGCGACATGACGGGTGCTATGGCTCCTAGCCAGCCGCTGACCGCTATGGATCTGTGCGACCGCTGCGGTGCACAGGCCTATGTGCGGGTCGTGCTCGCCGGTGCCGGGGAACTGCTCTTCTGCGCCCACCACAGCCGTCAGCACGCGGCCGCGCTGGCCCGGGTGAAGGCAGAGATCCAGGACGAGACGCAGCGGCTCCGGCCGGAATGACCGGCCGCTTCGGCCGCGCTGACGCAGGACTTCGCGCTTATGACGGACCACGGCGCAGGGCGGGCAGGGCCAGTCAGGCCGGTGTGCGGGGTATGGCACGGCGATAGAGGCTGAGTACGGACTGGCCCAGGGGCCACTGCTGGATCAGGCGGAACGGCCGTAGGAGGGCTATCTCGGCCTTCACCAGCCCATGGGGATTGCGGAACTCTCGCCCTCCCCGCCAGGTGAGTACCCACACCCGCCTCACCGTGGCGAATCGGGCGCGCAGGGTGGCCGCCCGCACCTCGGTGCCATAGAGGTTGGCCGCGGCGACCGGCGGCTTGGCCAGTGCGACATCCCGCAACCGGCGGTACGGCGCCGGATACCCGATGCTGTATACCCGCCAGATCGACGGCAGGTAAAGCACGGCATCACCACCACGGCCGTGGGATGCCAGAATCGCTGCCGCCAGGCGCAGCTGGTCCGGCCGCGCCGAGGGAAGCCGCACCGACCGCTGCGGCCCGAGCACCAGCGCCCCGATCAGCACTGCGATCAGCACCGCCGGCAGCCAGGCCAGGGCACCACCTACCTTCCGGGCCGAGATCACCATGGCGAAATGGGTCATCCACGCCAGCCCGGCAGCGGCCAGCAAGGCCATCGCCGGCAGGCAGTACAGCACGTAGCGAGTGTCGTAAACGGGGTGGATCTGAGATGCCAGCAGCAGCACCGCTGGCGGCAGTACCAGCCAGGGCACCGCGACCGTGACCACATCAACCGCTGCCCTTGGCCGGGTGGCCACCGTTGCAGCCACACTGACGATCAGCAGCATGCCCACCACCAGGGTCAGTGGCCGGGATCCGGCGAACCGGACCGCCAGGCTGCTCACCGAGTGCAGGAGCCTGGGACGGGCCACCCAGCCGATCTCCTCACTCCTCTGCGCCGACCCGGTCACGATGAGTGGCGTCAGCACGGCGACGCTGGCCACGGCCATCGTGAGCCAGCGGAACATCGGTGCGGCAGATACCGCGGCCGTGGTCCGGCCAGGCGGCCGTCTGGTCTGCGCCAGCCATACGGTCACCCCGTGCGCGGCCAGCACCGGCAGGGCCAGCAGGTTGAACAGCCCAGCCGCGGTAATTGCCCCTCCATAGGCCAGCCACCACCGCCAGCGGCCTGCTGCGAGTGCACGCAGCAGGAGGTAGCTCGCGACAGTCACGCACATGGTGACGAGGGCGTAGGCCCGCGCCTCCTGGGCATACCAGGTGACCTCAGGAGCGGCCGCAAACAGTAGCCCGGCCAGAACCCCGGTCAGAGTGGGTGCGGGCAGCCGCGCAGCGTGAGCCAGGCGCCTGCCTATCGCTGCGGTGAATACCGCTGCCACCACCATTGCCAGCAACGATGGCAGCCGCAGTGCCGCCTCTGAGATGCCGCCAACGGCGATCCACAGGTGCATGAACACGTAGTAAGTGCTGTTGACCGCGTCGATGTGACCCGCCATGGCGAGAATGCTCAGCAGTGGCCGGTTTGCCCCATCCACGGTGGCGGCCTCATCGCGCCACAGCGCCAGGTGCCCGAGCCCGTAACCGTCGGCCAGCAGCACGACGATCCCCGGGATCAGCAGCAGTGCCCGGCCCGCTGCCCGCCCAGTCCCGCTGGACGGCTTCGTGCTCTCGGTTGGTGCCGCCGCGAGACCGCCACCGGACCCGCGCTGGCCGGCGTTTACTCGGCCGGTCACGGGGCGGTCCGGTGGCCTATGAGGTGATACGGCCAGCCGCCGAGCAGAAAGACCAGGCCCGCAGCCGACAGGACCAGCACCGTCCAGTAGACGGCCCGCGGCAGCTTCGCGGCCGTGCCAATGAAGATGGGGAACGCGGCCCAGACAAACCGCGGCTTGGTATCCCCCCCAGAGGAGATGACGGACATCAATATCGTGAGGATCCCGAACAGAGTTACCGGAAGCGGCAGCCGCGCCGCGATCATCAGGCCGATGCCGACTACCGCCGCGACGAACATGATCATGAGCACCACCACGAATGTCCTGTGGTGGGCGTCCCTGGGGTTGAGCCAGAGCAGCACGCCGACGGTATGAACTCCCCAGTCGAAGTGCTGGTGCCAGCCGCGTTTCTCGATCTGGAACCAGTACGCGTAATCGTGATACCGCCGCCCGAGGTAGCCGAAATAGGCAAGTATGCCAAGCGGGGTAAGCGCGGGGGCGAGCAGTGCCCTCCACTCGCGGCGGGTCCAGATCGCCTGGAGCGCGGCCACCCCCGAGACCACTGCCAGGACGATCAAAGTCGGCCGTTCAGCGGTGCCGACGGCGCCGATGATTCCGGCGAGCAGCCAGCGGCGGTCCACGATGGCGAGGAGCGCAGCCGCGGCGATAGCCACCGACAGCGGTTCGGAGTAGAGCATGCCGAAGGTCATCGCGCCGGGGAAGAGACAGTAGAGTGCCACCGCACGGTCCGCGACAGGCCGGTCGCAGATCCGGGAAGCCAGCGCCCACACGCCAATCGCCGAAGCCGCCCCGCAGGCAATGCTGACGATAAGCCCGGCGACGGGGTAATTTCCGCCGGTCAGGTAGCTGGCGAAGCGGATCAGCAGCGGGAAGAGGGGGAAGAACGCTGCCTTGAACGGATCGCCCGAGTAGCCATGCTCTGCGATGCTGAGGTAGAAATTGGCATCCATGAACAGGAAATGCCAGGTCCACGGATGGCTATGACCGGAGATCGCGTCTGAGCCATACCAGGCGGCCAGGATCAGCAGCCAGGTAGCCGCGAAAACTGTAACCGGAAAGAGCCAGGCCCGAGGCAGCCGGTCACTCAGTGCCGTCGGCGCGGCCGCTGCTGGCCGGCCGGTGCCGGTCACCCCGTCTGCGCGCTGAGCCGAAGCTTCTGCCGTTGCCATCCGGCTGACTCCCCTCCCCCGGCTCCGGGGTCCGAGTACAGGCAGGATCCGGTACCGCCAGCCCGCAGCGGCAATGGCAGGTATGCGGAAGACCGGCATCTGCACGGCCAGCATAAGTACGGCGGCAGGCCGTTGCATCACCCGTGACCGCGCCAACGATGGTATACGACGCGGGTCGGTCACGGCCGGTAGACTGCCACTCCGTCGGCCTGGTAGCCGAGGTGGAACCCGGTCTCGTGGAGGTAGCGGAAGATGGCGCGGTAGTCGTAGTCGCGATAGGCGTGACCCCGTACGACCCGCATCCACTGACCCTGCCATACCAGCACCCAGCCAATGTGCAGAGTGCGCGCGTCCCGGCGGGCGGCGGCGAGTCTGGCCGCAGGAACCGGCTGGCCGAACCGGACTGCGACCAGCCCGGCATAGAAGGCGTGGCTCCTGGCCCTACGGACGGTGGCAGGGACAGCCAGCGGCCCGTAGGACACCGCTCGCGGATGACCGTCGGCGGTGGCGAGGACCAGCGCGAGCGGCGAAGGTTCGTTTCCGTACTCTCTCGGGATGCCGACAATCCCGAACGGGACGTCCACCACCACCGACTTGCCGTGATCAGCGGCGATCGGCCGGTCCACCGCAGCCAGCGCGGTGGGCATCGTAAGCGGGTGCGGCCCGCCCGACCAGCCCGCCTCCATCGCAGCGAATACCACCACCACGACGAGTACGGGCCGGGCGTGACGCCGCAGCCACACCACCGCCGCCCCGGCCAGCAGGGCGGCACCGAACAGACCCAGGAAAGCAAGCCGGTCAGCCTCTCGGAACGACACCAGCCCGGGTAGCCGGATCAGCCAGGTATAGGGCATCATCAGGGAGACCCGAAGCCCGCGCCAACGCTGTGCGAGCGGTACGAACTGATGACCGCCAATGGACAACTGGGGCCCCAGCGCCAGCATGGCACTGCCCAGCCAGAGGAGACCCAGCAGCCGGGCGCTGCGCTGCCGCCAGCTCACTACCAGCCCCAGCACCGCCAGAACGGTCAGGGTCAGCCCGAATGTGGCCAGCGCATCGCCGGGCGCATGAGCTGAGTAGATCGAGCTGATCCCGGTGGCACCGTAGGACGCCAGCCGGGGTGATGGTGCGAACAGGCCAGGTAGCCGCGCCGAGTACCTGATGTAGTTGCTGGCCCTGGGAGCCACGCTGCCTACGGCCGCTGCCTCCTGGGCCATCGCGATGAGCTGCCCGCTGGCGACCACCAGCGCAGTAGTGGCACTGGCGGCCACGGCGAGCCACTGCGGTCGGCCGCCGGACCGCAACAGCCAGGGCAGCAGCACCAGGGCGGCCAGCACGGCCGCCAAAACCGCGAACTCCTGGTCGACCAGCATCGCCACACCGATCACCAGGCCCAGGAACACTCCACGCCTGACAGACACCTGCCGTTGCAGGCGGACGGCTGCCTCTACCGCTAGCGGGAGGAACACAGTCCCCGCAGCGGTGTGAATATGCTGCCAGTCCTGCAGGGCCACCATTCCTGACAGCCCGTAGAACGCCCCCGCGGCCACAGGCCCGATCAGGCCCGGTAGCCACAGCCGGGCCAGCCGGTACATCGCATAGCAGGCCAGCCCGGGCATCACGATCGCCAGCAGGTTGTAGGAAGCCGACGGCCCGAAAATCAGCGTGACCGGTGCCATCACCACGCCGAGCAACGGCATCAGGGTGTCATACCCCAGCGGGATGCCGGTCGGCGCGGCCAGATATGAGGTGTGCCACGGGTTGCCCAGATGGACCAGCTGATGAGCAACCCACCACATGCTCCACACATACTGCGACTGGTCGATATTCGCAGGCAGGGACCCAGCCAGATAGGTAGCCCGGGGCCACGTGACCACAACCCCCGCGGCCACATACCCCGCCAGCACCACCAGCTCAGCTAGCCACGGATACTCCCGCCACCGCCCCGCTGCAGAGGCTGGGATCCGCCCTAGGCCGGACAGCCGGGCGTCCCGCCCGGGCCGGCCGGCTGGTCCGGGGGTCATCACCGCGTCATCGGCGGTCGCGGCCACACCCCGCTCTTGCTCGCTCACGTGGGATCCCTCCGGTATGCCCGGATGATGCCGCTGGCTGGAGCATGCCGCCTGCGGCGCCCGGGCAGCTGGCCCCGGGGCGGGGTGGTCTCAGTCGAGGTAGTCGCGCAGCACCTGGGACCGGGATGGGTGGCGCAGCTTGGACATGGTCTTCGACTCGATCTGCCGGATCCGCTCCCGGGTCACCCCGTAGACCTTGCCAATCTCGTCCAGCGTCTTGGGCTGGCCATCGGTCAGCCCGAACCGCATCGACACCACGCCGGCCTCCCGCTCGGACAGGGTGTCGAGCACCGAGTGCAGTTGCTCCTGCAGCAGCGTGAAGCTCACCGCCTCACCCGGCTGGATGGCCTCGGAGTCCTCGATCAGGTCACCGAACTCGCTGTCGCCGTCCTCACCGAGCGGGGTGTGCAGGCTGATCGGCTCCCGGCCGTACTTCTGCACCTCGATGACCTTCTCCGGGGTCATGTCGAGCTCGGCCGCGAGTTCCTCGGGGGTGGGCTCACGGCCCAGGTCCTGCAGCATCTGCCGCTGCACCCGGGCCAGCTTGTTGATGACCTCCACCATGTGCACCGGGATCCGGATGGTCCGGGCCTGATCGGCCATGGCCCGGGTGATCGCCTGCCGGATCCACCAGGTGGCGTAGGTGGAGAACTTGTAGCCCTTGGTGTAGTCGAACTTCTCCACCGCCCGGATCAGGCCCAGGTTCCCCTCCTGGATGAGATCCAGGAACAGCATCCCCCGGCCGGTGTACCGCTTGGCCAGGGAGACCACCAGCCGCAGGTTCGCCTCCAGCAGATGGTTCTTCGCGCGCCGCCCGTCCTCGGCGATCCACGCCATGTCGAGCCGGTGGTCAGGGTGCAGGGTGTCGCCAGGCTCGGCCAGCTTCTCCTCGGCGAACAGGCCGGCCTCGATCCGCTTGGCCAGCTCGACTTCCTGCTCGGCGTTGAGCAGCGGCACCTTGCCGATCTGCTTCAGGTAGTCCTTGACCGGGTCGGCGGTCGCCCCGGCCGAAGCCACCTGGGCCGCGGGCAGGTCCTCGTCGTCGTCGCCGTAGACGAAGGTCTCGTCGTCCGTCTCGGGGGTGCCTGCGGCGGGGCTGGCCTGGCCCGCGGGGGCCGCGGGAGCCACGGCCACCGCCTCACCAGGGACCGCGCGGCCGGGCGGGCCCGCCTCACCCGCAGCGGTAGCCGCGGGGCTGGCGTCCTCGTCCTCCCCGCCCGGGTCGTCCCGGCTGTCCTCTTCGTCGAGTTCGGCATCCAGCTCGGCCTCGACGGCCTCCAGGTCGGTCAGATCCTCGTCAAGCCCGACCCCTGCCAGGGCCGCCTCGACATCCAGGCCGTCCTCCTCCAGCACGGCCATGTCGGCCTCCGCCGGATCGGCCACGTCGTCCAGGTTGCCTTCATCCAGGTCGTCTGCGCCGTCCGGGCCGGTGGGTTCCACCTGCTCGCCCGGCTCCGACTCCGGTGCCTCCTGCAGCATCCGCGCCTCCACCAGGCCTGCTCCATTCGCCCCGGCTTTGCTGTCGCCCACCAGCGTGGGCCCGCCGTCACCGGTTTCCCGGGCTGTCTGTTTACGGCTCTTCCGGCCGCTCTGGCCGGCCCCTACCGCCGCGTCCTCCGCCGGTGGTTCCGCGGTCGTGGCCGCCAGTCGTTTGGCTGCCCCGGCCGCCTGGCGCGGCCGCGGACGCTTGCCACCGGCCGCCGATTCCGCCGCCTGCTGGTCCTGGCCGACCAGGGCTACCGGGCCTTCCGCTTGGGTGTCATCCGGCTCGCCCGGACCCTGCTGCGGCGCCGGGCGGCGCCGCTGGGCGGTCTGCCTCCGCGCTGCGGAGCCGGCAGCGCTTGCCACAGCGGTCACCCCTTCCTTCGCTGGACGGCGGGCGGCCAAGCCGCGACCGACATCTGGCTGTCCGACCTGGCAGGCGACACAGATACCTCTCCTGCTACGTGAGCGGGCAATGGACCCTACTGCATGCTTCCCGGTAGCTGGATCAACCGGTGGTGCTGACGAACGCCACAGAACACCACAACTGCCGCGCCGCGCCTTCCTCCCGCCAACCACCTTAGGCGGAGTTGACGGGTAGCTCGTACGGCCCGCGTGCCCGGCCGGGCGCGGTCACCCCGGCGGGCACCGGACACCAGGGCGGTCCCCGCCCGGGCAGCCTCCTGCCAGGCCGCTCCCATCCGGCCCACCATCATCCACATCACCGCTGTCATGCGCTACTTGTTTCCCCGCCGGCCAGCCACCGGGCCACCATTGCCGGATGCTGACCGCCCGTCCCGCCTCGGCACATGCAGGACCAGCACCGTCACGTCGTCGTCCTGTTCATAACCGGTGAGCATCCGGTCAACCAGGAATTCCAGCAGCCGGGACGGATCCTCGGCCACCCCCGGTGATGCCTGCGCGGCCACCGCCACCAGTTCGTCCAGCCCGGCATCCAGGCCCCGGCGGCGGTTCTCGACCAGCCCGTCCGAATAGAGCACGGCCGTGTTGCCTGGGGGCAGCCGGAACATGTACTGCTGGCGTGGGCTGGCCCAGCCCAGGGGCGTGCTCGCCTCCCCCACGTCCAGCCGCGGCGGGGCGTCGCGGGACATCAGCAGCGGCGGTGGATGGCCGGCATTGCCCGCCAGCCCCTCCCCGGACACCGGGTCGAACACCAGGTAGGCGACCGTGGTCACCTGCTCGTCCAGCTCAGTGGCGGCGAACAGCCGGTCCAGCCCGGCCAGCACCGCGGCGGGCCGCGGGTCGGTCAGGGCCAGTGCCCGCAGGGCGTTGCGCACCCGGCCCATGCCAGCCGCCGCGGACAGCCCCTTGCCCATGACATCGCCGACCGCGACCGCGAGGCGGCCATCGGGCAGCCGGAAAGCGTCGTACCAGTCGCCGCCGATCTCCATGTTCCGGGTGACCGGCAGGTATCTGGCCGTCAGGATGATGCCCGGCACACTGGGCAGCCGGTCCGGCAGCAGGCTGCGCTGCAGCGTCTCCGCCGTGGTGTGCTCACGCTCGAACATCGAGGCCCGCTCGACCGCCAGCGCGCACTGGCCGGCCAGCGCCTCCAGGAAGACCCGCTCCTCATCGGTGATCTTGCGTGGCCGGAAGAAGGAGAACCGCAGCGCCCCCAGCGCCGCCCCGGCGGCCAGCAGCGGCATCCCGACCCAGGCCTGCTCGTCGGTGTGGGTCAGGAACAGTTCCACGTTCGCCACACCCTCGAACGCGCGGCGGATCGCGTCCGGGTTTTCCAGCAGCAGCGGGCGGCGGGTGCTGATGGCCATGGTGATCACGCTGGGAACATCCAGCGGGATGTCGCCAGCCGGGGCCCCCGGCCCCTCCGGCAGGTTGGCCGGGTTGATCGTGGTCACCCGCAGCCGTTCCGGGTCAAGCAGCGCCACCGCCGACCGGTCGGCCCCGATGGCCGACCGCCCCACCTCGGTGATCACCTCGACCACCTGCTCCACGGTCAGCGCCTCGGCCAGCATGGAGGTCGCCTGCTGCAGCCGGGCCGTCCGCAGCGCCGCGGCGGACAGCTGCTCGGTGAGCCGCCCGCGCATCTCCTCGGCCTCACGCTGGGCGGTCACGTCGGTGCTGGCGCCCACCCATTCGATGATCTTGCCGTCCCGCTCGATGGGAACGGCCCGCACGTCGTAGTGCCGGTAGGAGCTGTTCTTGGTGCGGACCCGGTAGCGGTTGTCGAAGACCTTTCCCGCCTGCACACAGTCCTGCCAGTCCCGCTCCACGCGCTCCCGGTCCTCCGGATGCACCGCGTCCAGCCAGCCGCTGCCCAGGAACTCCTCCTGGCTCTGGCCGGTGATCAGGCGCCAGTCCGGCGAGTCCTCCGCGATCTGCCCGGTCGGCGTGGTCACCCAGACCACCTGGGCGCCCGCCTGGACCAGCGACCGGTAGCGCTCCTCGCTGCGGCGGACCGCCTCCTCGGAGTTGCGCCGCTCGGTAACGTCCACCGCGATCAGGGCCACCCCGGAGATATCACCGTCGGGGTCGTGGGAGGGGAACCACGAGAACGCCCAGTGCGGCTCCCGCCTGCCCGGCCCGGGCCGGTCCTGCCGGTGCTGGGGGCCGTCCTCGTCCACCTCACCGGTCGGCCGGGCACCGTTGCCAGCAAGGCCGTCGCCGGCCTGCCCCGGCAGCCCGGCGATGGCCTGGTCGGGCTCGAACAGCGGCTGGTCGTCGGCGAGGACGTGCCGGATGGCTGTTTCCGCCTGGCTGGCGAGCGGATCCGGCCAGACCTGGCTAGGAAGCAGCCCGAGGTAGTCGGAGCCGTTGCGGTCATGCAGCCGGGCCAGGCTCCGGTTGATCCGCCGGAACCGGAGGTCGGTCCCGAAGAAGGCGAACCCGATCGGGGCCTCTCGGAGCAGGGTCGCCAGCAGCGCAGAGTCCGACATGTCCAGGCCAGACATCCGCGGCTGCGGCACGGACGTGTCAGTGCTCATCAAGCCGCGACTCATCTAGCCGCTCACAGAGCGAGCACCCGGCCCGGGAATGAGCCTGCATCCAGCGGCTCCTTCCTGCTCACTGCGGACACAAGCAGGCTAGCGTTTAGAACGCGGCAGCGGAGAGCCATCGGCGGATGGTGCCGACCCCTGCGCACCCACACCCGCCGCCGGGATCGCTATGACGGCCGGGTGGGAAGCCCTCCACATCCTAAGGCAGATCCAGGCCGCCGGCCGCCGTCATGGCCAGGTAGGCGGGCCAGACCAGGAACATCGCGGCTGTCCGGCCCCGCCCGGTGGCACCACCGCCCCGTGAGTCACAGCGACAAATTCAGCCCCGGATCACCCGGAACGAACCCGCTGCCGCACATATCTGGGAAACTGTGCCCTGTGAGTTCGCAGGGCCGCCGCCGGAACCCCCCCGGAAGCGCGGGACGTTCAGGTCACCACCGGGTAGCCCGGCCGCCGCGTCCGCCAGCGCCGCCGCCCAATGCGCTGTTCGCGGAAATGCTGCGCGCGGCCCGTGAACTGCTCGCCCTGCGCAGCCCGCTGGACGCCGAACTCATCGTCAGCGAGATGCTCGGCACCTGGTGGGGGCAGCGGGCACCGCAGTCGTCCGGGCACCGCAATGCCGACCTGGAGGGCCTGATCGGCGAAGGGCTGGTCGACTACGCCGCCCACCACCCCAGCCCGGCGGCACTGGCACTGCTGTCGGGCATCGCCTGCCTGGGCACCTCGCGGCAGGCCATCCAGGCCGAGCAGGCCGCGCTCGTGCTCATCGACCAGGGCGTCGCCCGGCCCGCCTGGTCCGAGCATGTCGGCGCGGTGATGGCTGGCGACTGTTACGTGAACTCCGACCTCTTCGGGGACCGCGACGAGGCGGTCTGCATGTTCAGCTACGCGGGCGCCGACCCGCACGCGCTGATCATGGAGGTGGACTACAACGCGGGCGGCATCCTGCGCGACGGCTGGGTGAGTTCCAAAGTCGACGCCCTGCTGGAACGCTGCCAGCGGCCAGCGCCCGGGCCGGCCGACCGCCCGGTCCGTGGCCAGTTCCGGCCGGTGACCCCGGCCCAGGCCAGGCGGCTGCTGGAGGCCGCGCTCAACGCGACCGACACCGCCACCGAGCCACCGGTCAGCTCGTCATTCCCCGGCTACCACGCACTCATCCGGGCCCGCATCCGTACCCTGCCGCCCACCGAGCCACCCGCCCGGCCGGCCGCACCGGTGGGCGGGCCCGCAACCGCCCTGGCCGGGCACGAGGAGGCATCCGGCTGGATCGGCGCCGCCGCCCGGCGGCAGGCCTGGAGCGATGACCGGCGGGGAATGCTGGTCGCCGAATTTCTCGCCTCCGACGAGGCGGAAGATCTCTCCGACCGCAAGGCCGCCAGCCGCTGCGCGGACCACATCATCGACTACGGCTGCATGCGGGACTTCGGCCGGCCGCTGCGGGTCAGTCCCGCCAAGGCGGAGACGTTCCTGCTGGACTGGCTCCCGCGCAAGGTCATGCTGCTGCCCGCGGAGCAGCACGCCATGCCGCACGTGCTGGCCGCCTGGGTACGCTGGGCCGGCCAACGCCGGGAACTCCCGCCGGAGGCGATCGAGCAGACCCTGGACGCGGTATTCGACGCGATGGGCACGTTCGCCCGGGTTTACCGCGACCCGGCCACCTTCGGGCTGGACGCCGAGATCGTGGCCCGGCTGCTGCCGGACGCCGACCTGGAGGCACTCCCCCGGCGGGCGTTCGCGTTCCCGCTGCTGCAGGGCCACTACGCCGGCATCGACCTGGCCACCCTCGACCCGTCGCAGCCAGAGGCGCGGCGCACGCTGCTGGCCGCCGATCACGACGACGCGCAGGCACGCCCCACCAGCGAGCAGCACATCAGCCGGCATCTGGTGCTCAGCGACATGCTGTGGCGGGGCGACCCGCCCGAGCTGTGGGAGGCGGCACAACGGCTGCTCGACCGGGGCGAGCACCGGCATGCCGTGCAGCACACGCTGATGTACCTGATCAGGGATGCGGGCGACGATCCCGCCCGGCTGGCCGCCGAACTGGCCAGCCTGCCCTGACGCACTGGCCAGCCTGCCCTCGCACCGGGCCAGCTGCCTTGCGCCTGCCCAGCCTGCCTCGCGCCTGCCCACCCTTCCTCGCGCCTGGCTTGACGCAGGCGGGGGCGGTTACGGCTGGCCGCCTGCCCCGGTGAGCTCGGACACCGCGACGTCCAGGTCAGCCGCGGTGACCGTGGTGAGATCCGCCGCGCTGGCCTGGTCACCGAGTTCGGCGACCCGCAGGTCGCGGGCCGCGCACGCGCGCTCGAACAGCGACCGGGCGAAACGGCCGTTGCCCAGCTCATCGATCAGGCCGCGGCCGCACGCTTCGGTGAAGATCCGCTCCAGCACCGGCAGCGCGCCGGGATCGAACGAGTCGCCCGCCTGCTCGGCGATGACCTCAGCGATCTTGGCCAGCTGATCCGGCGGATAGCTGGGAAACACGACCCGGACCCCGAACCGGGACGCCAGGCCGGGGTTGCTGCGCAGGAACCTGTCCATGTCCGCGGTGTAGCCGGCCAGCACGATCACCAGCCGGTCCCGGTCGTCCTCGGCGCGCTTGAGCAGGGTCGCCACCGCCTCCGACCCGAAGGCGTCCCCGCCCGCATAGCCCTCGTTGTAGAGGGAGTAGGCCTCGTCGATGAACAGCACCCCGCCCAGCGCCGAATCGATCAGCTTGCCGGTCTTGATCGCGGTCGAGCCGAGATGCTCGCCGACCAGATCGGCCCGGTGCGCCTCCACCACCTCCGGCCTGACCAGCAGGCCGAGCGCGGCGAAGATACGCCCCAGGATCCGGGCGACGGTGGTCTTCCCGGTGCCGGGCGGCCCGGTGAACACGAAGTGCCGGACCGGCGGCTGGCTGGACAGTCCCTGGCGGCCGCGCCGCTGGGCAACCTGCAGCTGCGCGGCGATCTCGTGGACCTGCCGCTTGACCGGCTCCAGACCGATCAGCTGGTCCAGTTCGGCCAGCGCGCTGTCCAGCGTCGGCACCTCGGCGTAGCCGCGGAAGCGGGCCGTGAGCTCGGTGAAGGCCTGCTTCAGGTCGCCCGCTTCCAGGGTCAGCAGCTCATCCCGGGAGGGTTCGGCCCGCTCCGCCAGCACTCGCGCGTCGCGCGCCTGGCCGGCCTTCTCCAGCAGGCTCCGGACGAAACGGCCGTTGCCCAGCTCATCAGCGAGCCGGCGGCGGCCGACGTCGTCCAGCATGTGGGCCAGTGCGGGCAGCGCGTCCGGGCTCAGCGACTCACCCCGCTGCGCCAGCGCCGCGCGGGCCAGCGCCATCAGCTCGGCCGGCGAGTACCCGGCGAACTTGATCCGGAGCGGGAACCGGGAGTTCAGCCCCGGGTTGCTGGCCAGGAAATCCTCCATCTGCCGGTCATAACCGGCCAGGATGACGATCAGCTGGTCGCGGTCATCTTCCGCCCGCTTGAGCAGCGCCTGCACCGCCTCGCTCCCGAACCGGTCGGCCTGGCCCTCCCCGTCGTTGGCCAGGCTGTAGGCCTCGTCGATGAACAGCACCCCGCCCAGTGCCGAATCGATCAGCTCGTTGGTCTTGATGGCGGTGGCACCGAGGTACTCCCCCACCAGATCGGCCCGCTGCGCCTCGGTCACATTCGGCGTCTCCAGCAGGCCATAGGCGTAGTAGAGCTTGGCGATGATGCGGGCCACCGTGGTCTTCCCGGTCCCCGGCGGGCCGAGAAACACGAAATGGTGCATGGGCTTGTCAACCGGCAGGCCGCCGCGCGCGCGCATCGCGGTGGCCTGCACGAAGGCGATGACCTGGCGGATCTGCTCCTTCACCCCGGCCAGGCCGATCATCGCGTCGAGTTCGGCGATCGCCTCCTCGACGGTGACCGGCGGCGGCTCGGCCACGGTGTCCTCGCGCCCCCCGGTGGCCGCCTGCCCGTGCACCCCATCTGGCTCACGGACCAGCCGGGCCTGGCCAGGCGGGACGGCGGTGGCGCGGCCCGTCCCGGCGTCGCCCGCGGTCCGGGCGCCCCCGCCAGCTCCGTCGGCGGCTGCCGCCGGGCTCCTGGCCTGCTGCGGGCTGTAGACCTGGCCTGCCTGCCAGCCGCGGGCGAGCCGCCAGGTGAGCACCATCAGTGCGAACAGCCAGCCGACGACATAGCTGATCAGCGGTGCGGACAGGGCGAAATGCCAGGCGATCATGGCAGCGGGCACTGCCCACAGCAGGGTCCAGGCGACCGTCCGGCAGGGCAGCGCCCGGCCGGACAGGACCGGGGCATGGGCCGCTGCCACTACCGCGAACGGGAGCAGCAGCAACGGGATCAGGGCCGCGGTCAGCGGCGGCGTCAGCGCCGCCACGAACAAGATCGCAGCCAGCCCCCAGGCGGCCACCCCGAGCGAGGCGAACACCGAGCGCTGCTTGCGCCATACGGCGATTGGCCCATAGCACAGCGCGAGTACCAGGATCAGGTCACCGACCTGGGCAGGCAGTTCGGCCGCCAGTACCGCGGCCGCCAGCAGCGCCAGGACCAGCACAATCTTGACCGGCAACGGGGCGGTCCGGACGGCAGCACGGATGCGGTCAAGCCATTGCCCCGCCGTTCGCCGATCTGGCGACGGTCCGTCGTCTGGCCGCATCTCACTCCCTCGTGCTGATCCTTGTATAGCGCATCACGGATCGCTTACGGCGGCACACGGTCGGATACCAGCACCCAAGGCCGGGCCTGCCACCAGGGCACGGACCTGGCCAGGAACCCCGGCGGGAGTGATGGACGGCCCGTCATCCTGGACCCCATGATGGCAACGGCGCCGGCCCTGGCGGCCGGCCAAGGACGGAGAGCCCATGCACAGGATCGAGGCCGACCTGCTCATCCCCGGCCGCGGCGAGCCGTTGCGGGACGGGGTGGTGGTGCTCGACGGTCGCCAGGTCAGCTACGCCGGCCCGGCCAGTGGCGCGCCCGGGACGCCGGGGGCGGACACGCACCGGGCGGCGGCTGTGCTGCCCGGTCTGTGGGACTGCCATGGCCATTTCATGGGAGCACGCTCACTCGACCTCACGCTGCTGGTCCGGGAGCCGCGCGCGCTGCAGGCGGCCCGGTGTGCCCGCGATCTGCGGGCGGCGCTGGACGCGGGCGTCACATCGGTGCGGGAGGTGGGCGGGCTGGGGGTGCACCTGGCCCGGGCGGTGGCCGAGGGAGCACTCGACGGGCCGACGGTCTATGCCGCGGGCGCCATATTGTCCACCACCGGCGGCCATGGTGACCTGCACTCCTACCCGCTTGACTGGATTGAGGCCCTCGCCCAGACCGACGGCACGTTCTGCCTGGCCGACGGGATACCCGGCTGCATGCGGGCGGTCCGCGAGCAGCTCCGCCGCGGCGCGCGGCTGATCAAGGTGTGCGCCTCCGGTGGCGTGCTGTCGGAACTGGACGACCCCATCCACCAGCAATTCACCGACGCCGAACTGCGCACCATCGTCGAGGTCGCGGCCCTGGCCGAACGGTCGGTGGCGGCCCACTGCCACGGCAAGCCGGGCATCATGGCTGCGCTGGGAGCGGGCGTGCTCACCATCGAGCACGGTACCTACCTCGACGACGAGTGCTGCGACGCCATGCGGGAGACCGGCGCCATCCTGGTACCCACCCGCACGATCGTGGAGGAGATGCTGGCCGCCAGCGGCGCGGTGCCGGACTACGCGATGGCCAAGCTCCGGGCCATCGCCGAGATACACGCCGAGGCGGTCACCCGGGCCCGGGAGGCGGGCGTCACCATCGCCATGGGCACCGACATCGCCCTGACCGGCCCGGACCTGCCCGACTCCTGGGGACGCAACGGCCGCGAACTGGTGCATCTGGTCAAGCTGGGCATGACACCGCTGCAGGCGATCGAGGCGGCCACCGCCACCGGCCCGGCCACCCTGGGCAGGCAGGCGCCACGGTCGGGGCTGCTCGCGGCCGGCTATGACGCGGACGTGATCACGGTGGATGCCGACCCGCTGGCCGACATCTCGGTACTGGCCAGCCCGGACCGGGTGACCGCAGTGTGGACGCACGGCCGCCAGGTCAAGGGAGCAGGGACGGCCTCCGGCTGAATGTGCGGGCTAGACCCGGCGGAGGACGGCGACCACCTTGCCGACGATGACCGCGTCGTCGCCGAGGATCGGCGTGTAGACCGGGTTGTGCGGCATCAGCCAGACATGGCCGTCGGCCCGCTTGAACGTCTTGACCGTGCCTTCGACCTCGATCCCGTCGATCGTCGCGGCGACGATGTCGCCGTTCTCGACGTCCGACTCGCGGCGGACGACCACCCAGTCGCCGTCAGCGATGGCCGCGCCGATCATCGAGTCCCCGGCCACCCGCAGGGCGATGAGGTTCCCCTCGCCGACCAGTTCTTTGGGAAGGGGGAACGCGTCCTCCTCAATCAGCTGCTCGGCCAGGATCGGCCCGCCCGCCGCGATGCGCCCGACGACCGGCACGTAGGCGGCCGGGCAGGCCCCGGCAGGCGGCTCCCGGCCGGCTGCCGGCTGCCCGCTGCCCGCCGGGCGCCTGGCCGGAGCGCTGACCGGGCGCACCACAGCGGTCCGCGGCCGCCTGGCGCCACGGACCAGGAATCCCTTCTTCTCCAGCGCGGACAGCTGATAGGACACGCTGGAGGTGCTGGCCAGGCCGGTCGCATCGCCGATCTCCCGCATGCTCGGCGAGTAACCGAGGTCGCGCTGGCAGGTCTCGATGACCTGGATGATCCTCTGCTGGCGTGCAGTCAGCGTCGCCTCGCCCGGCTGTCCACTGCTCATCATCCGGCCTCCGTGGTCCGGCGCATTGCCGCTGACGACATGCTAGCAGTTCACTGAATTTAATCAAATACCAGTTCGATAAGTATTCTCAAGCCGTCGCAACGGCCGCGCGCCGCAGCTCTGAGAATGCCGCAGCCATCAGTCCTGCCCGGCGAGCGGGCTGCGCTCGCGCTGCAGATAACCGGCGGTCATGCCGCCGTCGACCAGCAGGCTGGTGCCGGTAATGAAGGCAGCCTCATCGCTGGCGTAGAACACCGCCGCCGCGGCCACATCCGTGGCCTCGCCGATCCGGCCGATCGGCGGCACGATCCAGTCTCCGCCCTCACCCTCGGGGCTGCTGGCCTGCCCTGGCGGGGCCAGGTGCCGCATGCCGGGGCGGGTGTCGCCGGGGCAGAGCACGTTCGAGCGGACCCCGTCCGGGCCGCCGTCCAGCGCGAGCATCCTGCCGAGCATCAGCACCGCGGCCTTGGACACCGAATACAAGCCGATCGCCTGCTCGCCCCACACCCCCGCGTCGGAGGCGATGTGGATCATGCAGCCACGGCGCCTGGCCAGATGGGGGTAGGCGGCCTGGGCATACAGGAAATAGCCGCGCAGGTTGACGTTCATGACCTGGTCAAAATCGGCGAGTGGCGTGTCCAGCAGCCGTGCCTCCACACCTATCCCGGCGTTGTTGACCAGTACGTCCAGCGCACCGAGGTGGTCCAGGGCCGCCGCTACGGACTGGCTGACCGCAGCGGGGTCGGCCGCGTCCGCGGGCAGGAAGCGGGCATCACCGATGCCGCGCAGCACCCCCTCGGCATGCTGGCCCAGGGCGGGGTCGCGGCCAGTGACCGCGACCGCCGCCCCCTCGTGCAGGAACCGTTCCGCGATGGCACGGCCGATACCACTCGTACCGCCGGTGATGAGGGCACGCTTGCCATCCAGCCGTCCCATCGCCGTACCGCTAGCTGCAGCCGCTGGTAGCGCCGCAGCCCTCGCACACGTAGCAGCTGCCAGCCGGGCGCATCTTGGTACCGCAGATCAGGCAGAGCGGCGCATCCGCCGTCCGGCCTTGCTGGGACTCCAGCACCTCCATCGAACTGTGCGGCTGCGGCCCAGCCACCGGCGGCGAAGCTGCCGCCGGTGCTGAGCTGGCGGGAGGCTCCGCAGCCGGTGCCGGGGTGGCCTGGGCAACCCGTTCGGCTGGCGCGGAGGTACCGCGCGGGTGCTCGACCGGGACGGACTGGGCCATCTCGGTGGTGTCCTCGTCCTCCTCGGCCAGCGCCGCCGGGTCCTGCCCGGCCAGCTGGGCCGCGCGCTCGGCCGCGGACAGGATGCCCAGCTCGGCCCGGGTCTCGTAGGGCAGGTGGTCCAGCGCCAGCCGCCGGAACACGTAGTCCATCACCGAACTCGCGATCCGGATGTCCGGGTCGTCGGTGACACCGGCCGGCTCGAACCGCATGTTGGTGAACTTCTCGACCCACTTCTCCAGCGGCACCCCGTACTGGAGGCTGATGGAGATCGCGACCGAGAACGCGTCCATCACGCCGGCCAGGGTGGACCCCTGCTTGCCGAGCTTGAGGAACACCTCGCCCACGCCGTCGCCAGGGTAACTGGACGCGGTCATGTAGCCCTCCGCGCCCGCGACCGAGAACCGGGTCACCGTCGCCGATCGCTGCTTGGGCAGGCGCTTGCGGACCGGCCGGGTCTCGTGCGGAGCCGACGCCTCGGCGGCGGCCGTCTCCGTCTTCTTCCTGGCGTCCGACAGCGGCTGCCCGACCTTGCAGTTGTCGCGGTAGACCGCCAGCGCCTTCAGGCCCAGTTTCCACCCTTCTAGGTAGATTGATTCGATATCTTCTATTGATGCCGATTCGGGAAGATTAACGGTTTTTGAGATAGCGCCACTCAGCCCCGGCTGGACTGCCGCCATCATCCGGACATGCCCCATCGGGCTGATGGCGCGCTCACCCATGGCGCAGTCGAACACCTCGTAGTGCTCGGGACGTAGCCCGGGCGCGTCCACCACATGGCCGTGCTCGGCGATGTACTCGGTGATCGCCTCCACCTGCTCCGGCTGGTAGCCGAGGCTGGTCAGGGCCCGCGGGACGGTCTGGTTGACGATCTGCATGGAGCCGCCGCCGACCAGCTTCTTGAACTTGACCAGTGCCAGGTCTGGCTCGACCCCAGTGGTGTCGCAGTCCATCATCAAGCCGATGGTGTTGTGGCTGATCAGGCCGTTGGCCACATAGGTCACGTTGTCCGGCACCGACAGGTCGAATGTTGGCTGGACTCCGCCGTCCTCGTTGGCCTCGACGGTCTCGAAGAGGTAGCCCAGCGCCGCTGCGAGCCGGTCGTCCAGGGTCTCCTCGAACAGCAGCCGTGCCAGCATGCGTGGCACACCACCGGTCTTGCGCAGCGACTGGGCCACCGCGCTATGCGCGGTATGAGTGGCGGGGACAAGGCCCGCCCAGACTTCAGCGGGCAGGTAGATGTAGTCGTTCTTGGCCGACCGGTTGGGCTCCGGGGCCACCATCAGCTGCGACTTCCGCTCGCCGAGGAAGCCGACGATCTCGTCGAAGCTGAGTGCGCGATCGACATTCCGGAGCCGGATCTGGAAGATGTCGCCGCCCCAGCCGCTGGTGGTGCGGCGGGTGGTGGTGGCAAGTCCCAGCATCAGCAGCAGGGACCGGATCTCGGCGGCGAACCCCGCATGCGCGGTGCTGAGGCTCGGCACCCCGGCCGTCACCGTGCCATCGGCCTCGAACAGGCCGCTCAGGAAGGCCGCGTAAACCCGCGGATCATTGGCCTCGAGGATCGCGGACGGGATTCGTGGCACCCAGCCCTTGCCGACGTGATCCTCGCTCGGCAGGCTCTTGCTGAAGCCCGCCGCCTGCCACCACCGGGCGAGCCGGACGGACGAGAGGGTGACTTCCTGGTACCCCTCCTGCGCCGTCACCGTCGGCATGATGCCGAACAGTTCCTTGGCCAGCACACCCAGCCGGTCCACGACATCGAGATCGGCGTTGCTGACACACAGCCGGATGCCCTTGGCGTGCAGGCTGCCGTCACCCATGAAGTACCCGACCAGCTCGGCCAGCTCCGCGGTGACCTCGCCGGGCACGCGGACGTGCTGGTCACCGGTGTAGTACGCCTGGTCGAGCACCGGCAGCGGCACCCGGCGCGGAGTGCCGACGAACGTCCGCAGCTGGAGCGGAACTACGTCACCCGGGGCGAGATCAGCCAGCCGGGTCCACGCCCATTCGCCAGTTCCGGGGCGGACGACCTTGACCCGGTGGGTCAGCGTGCCCTGGATCTGATAGCCGCCCTCGGTCCGGATGCGCCGGGTCGGCTCTTCGCCGTTGACGAAGAACTTGGTGGCCTGGCGCGGTCCCTCATCGGTCGAGACCGTGAGTTCGGTGTCCTGCCAGCGCTCGCCATAGACGTCACCGAGTTCGGACAGGCGGATAAGCCCCCGGTCGGTCGTGATCAGGGTCTCGCCGGTCAGGCAGCCGGTCGGGGCGAGCAGGCTGGCCTGTGCGTTCCGGTAGCCGTTGGTCTCGCCCAGGGCGAGGCAGTCCTTCCAGGCGGCCACGGCGGCCGCGTGGACGTCGCGGTCCATCCCGCCTCGGGTCGTGATCTGGTCGCAGGCGTCGGCGTGCATGCGCATGACCCGCTTGTGAGCGGTGGCGTTGCGCTCGTAACCGTCGTAGGGGCCGACCACGCCGGCCAGTTCGGTGGACCGGCGGTAGGCGGTGCCGGTCATCAGTGAGGTGATCGCGGCGGCGATCGCCCGGCCACCCTCGGAGTCGTAGGCGTGGCCGGTGGCCATCAGCAGCGCACCCAGGTTGGCGTAGCCGATGCCAAGCTGCCGGTAGGCGCGGGTGGTGGCGGCGATCTTCTCGGTCGGGAAGTCCGCGAAGCAGATCGAGATGTCCATCGCGGTGATGATCAGCTCCGTGACCTGCTGGAACCGGCTGACGTCGAAGGCGTCGCCGTCGTCCAGGAACTTCATCAGGTTGATGCTGGCCAGGTTGCAGGACGAGTTGTCCAGGTGGACGTACTCACTGCAATTAGCCACCACGGTCCCGCCGACGATGTAGGAGTGGTTGCGGGGCTCTGTCAGGTTGTAGGTGGTCTCGAAACCCTTTGACTCACGGCTGACCACCCGGACGGTGCGGTCGGTCTTGCCAAACTTTGCGTGCTCGACGAGGTCAATCAGCTTCGACCGCTTGGCAGGAAGGCTGAAACCGATGACGCGGTGGAACTGCTTGATGGCGGCGGCGGTGATGCGAAGATCGTAAGACGGGCCGTCGGACCCGTAGCTGGCCTCAGTGCCATCCTTCCTCGTGTAGTGAAACGACGCCTTCTTGCTCTGGCTCGTCCGGTAGATACGTGATGCGATCCCCAGCGAAGCAAGCAGTTCCTGCACCCCGATCAGCAGTTCCTCGGAACGGCTGCCGAGCCCACGTATCTGGTTTCGTTGCTCAAACGCCGCCAAACGCATCCGTCTGCATCGAACAATCCTTGCAGGAAGGCGATCAGCGCTTCCTCGGGTGCCTCGAAGATTGCATCAGGGACCCGCTTAGCGGGCGCGCGGTCACCAGACACACCCAGCCCACGCAGGAACTCTCCGAAAGCCCGGCGGGTGACGCGAAGTTGCAGCGGTCCCGTTCGCTGGCAGGCTTGGCCTGCTTTCGAATCCGGTGATCCCGGTCAGCAGTGCATGATGGCGCGGCAGGACGGTCTCCTGCTCTTCCGCTGTGCCATAGACGGTGACGGCGTCGTTGTCGCGACGCATCGATAGATCCATCGCCCACCAGCCAGCCGAGGTAATGGGCGAACTCAGCCTCCCACTTGGTGGGCAGCTGCAGCGGCTTGCGTGACTTCTCATACCGGGCCGCCAGCAGCGCTTCGGCCGGAAGATGAGGATCAGCCATCGGGCGCGGCGCGTGCTGGAAGGACCGAACGACCCGGTCCTGCGCGGTCAGGTCGCGCGCGTGCACCCAGCCACGGCTGAGCCGTCCAGACCCGGTGGGCGGGCGTGCACCGCAGCCGGGAGCCGTCGGAGAAGCGCAGTTCCACGATCTCGTTGCGTCCGGTGATCATGTACCGGGTAGGCATGGTGGCGGTGACCCGGTCCTGCGGATCGCGCTCTGCGGTCACGTCGTTGGTGTAGACCGCGAAGCTCTCTTCGTCCGCCGCACGGCGGACCAGATCGCCGATGGCCACCAAGCCACGGTCGGTCACCACCCGCTGGTCAGCCGGGAAGCAGGGGTTGCTGGCAGTGATCCGGCCCGACTCCGGGCAGGTGTGCCAGCCGTTGATGGTGCCGTCGTACTGAATGCCGGGGTCGGCGCATTCCCATGCGGCCTTGGCCATCTTGCGGAACAGATCCTTGGCGCCCACACTGGCGATGATCTCGCCGGTCCGCCGGGCGGCCAGGCCGAACGTGCCGCCTTCCTCGACGGCCCGCATGAATTCGTCGGACACCCGGACCGAGTTGTTGGCGTTCTGGTACTGGACGCTGGTGATGTCCTTGCCACCCAGATCCATGTCATACCCGGCGTCGCGGAGAACCCGGATCTTGTCCTCTTCCCGCGCCTTGGTCTGGATAAATTCCTCGACGTCCGGGTGGTCGACGTCGAGCACGACCATCTTGGCCGCCCGCCGGGTGGCACCGCCCGACTTGATGGTGCCGGCCGAGGCATCCGCGCCGCGCATGAACGACACCGGCCCGCTGGCGGTGCCGCCGGAGGACAGCAGTTCCTTGCTGGAGCGGATGCGGGACAGGTTGACTCCGGCGCCGGAACCGCCCTTGAAGATCAGGCCTTCCTCCTTGTACCACTCCAGGATTGAGTCCATGGTGTCGTCGACAGCCAGGATGAAGCAGTTGTGGACGCGGAGACTGCCGGAGAGGTATTCGCCGCTCTCGGTCTGGATGTCATAGACATCCATGGCACCGAGTGACTCGATCCGGTCGATCTCCACCAGCCTGCGGTCCGAGCCACCCACCTCAGATTCCACATATAGAAGGGCGTCGCCGACCTGAAGGACGCCTGCCTGGACGAAAGCGCCCGAGTCGACATCCACGGCCAGCCAGACAAGATGGTCAGCCGTGACATCGAGGGTGTACCCAGCCTTGGTGTGCAGCCGAAGCACATCCTTGACGCCGTTGGCCTTCGTGGCGACGATCCGGGTCACGCCTTCTGCGTCATGCACCTTGGTGCCAACTGCGTTGCCATCGACCAGCTGGCCGATCGGGATGAGTCCGCTGGGCGTGCTGACCAGGGCGTCATATGGCTGGCACGCGCTGACCTGCTGCGGCGAGGCCGTGCCGACGTTGAACCAGACCGGCGAGTTGAAGCTGAACACCTGGTGGATGAGGGCGTGCTTGAGCTCATGGTCGAAGATCTCGGCGTCCTTGGCGGTGGCGAAATAGCCGTGCTTGATACCGGCCGCCACGTAGACCCCGACCACCCGGTCGACCAGCTGCTTCAGGCTCCACTCGCGCTGCGGGGTGCCGACCGCGCCGCGGAAGTACTTGGTGGTCACGATGTTGGCGGCGTTGACCGACCAGAAATCGGGGAACTCCACGCCGCGCTGCTCGAAGTTGACCGAGCCGTCGCGCCAGTTGGTCATCACCACGTCCCGGCGTTCCCAGGTCACGTCGTCGTAGGGGTGCACGCCGTCCCGGGTGTGGATGCGCCGTATGGTCAGGCCCTTGCCCGCTCCCTTGCCGCCGCGTGCCGCCCCGCTCGCAGTCTCGGTCATTGCCGTCCCCCTTCTGGGCCTACCGCCCACCGGGCCCGTCCAGGCCGCCATTGATGTGTCCGCCCTCCGGTCAGGGCGTGAGTGCGCCGTCAGGCTGATGCGCCGTCCGGAGTGCCGCGATCTCGTCCTCGAAATCGGCCAGTGACTCGAAGCCGCGGTACACCGAGGCGAACCTCAGGTAGGCGACCTCATCCAGTTCCCGCAGCGGGCCGAGGATGGCCAGGCCCACGTCGTGGGAGGGCACTTCCGCGCAGCCGCGGGCCCGGATCGCGTCCTCCACCTGCTGGGCCAGGATCGCAAGCTGGTCCTCGCTGACCGGCCTGCCCTGGCAGGCGCGGCGGACACCGATGACGATCTTGTCCCTGGTGAACGGCTCGGTGGCGCCACTGCGCTTGCCCACCATCAAGATCACTGATTCCTGGGTGGTGAACCGCCGGCCACAGGCGGGGCAGGACCGGCGGCGGCGGATCGCGGCACCGTCATCGGCGGTCCGGCTGTCGATGACGCGGCTGTCCGGATGCCTGCAGAACGGGCAGAACACGCCATCACCTCCCGGGCCGATGCAGTGAGCCGGCGTCCCGTCACACAACTGGTGGATGAACTACAGCTATGTAACTACTACATCTTGTGGTTACGGTAGAACACAGTCGGACGACACGCAAGTGCTCCGGCGGGTCCGCCAGAGCCGGTTGCCCCGGCGCGGCCGAAATCGCTGGTCGCCGCGGGCCGGCTGCCCCATCGCCGGCGTGTCGCCGCTATCCCCGTGGCACCCACAGGTGCTGACCTGGCACCAGGCCCGTCCCGTGCAGTGCGTTGAGATCGACGATCTCCTGCATGACCATACGCGGGTCGGCCGAGGGCTCGGCCTGGGAGGCGATCGACCACAGCGACTGGCCGGGGCGGACGACCACCGAGGTCAGGTTCTGGTACACCGATGCCGGTGGCGGGCCACTGTCCGCCGCCTGCGCCCTGGCCGCGGCGGACAGCCACACCAGGGCCATCACCAGCACAGTGGCCAGCGCCAGCAGGGTGGCCACCACCACCCGGCCCCGGCGGGTGAGCCGGGTCCCGCCGCGCCCGGCTGGCCACTGGGCGGCCCGGCCGGGCGTGCCCGCGGCGGGCCGGCCCACCGCTCCGGCCCGGGCGCCAGCAGCCGCGCGGATCACCCGGACCTCGCGGGCGTACCGGACTTCGGCCACCTGCCGGAACTCCCGGACCTGCCGGATTTGCCGGTGCCCGCTGACCTGCCGGAATGCCGTTACCTGCGGCCGAGCCACCTGGTGCCTGGCCTCATCATCGGGCCGGGGCCGGGGCAGTGCGGTGACCCGCGCGAGCCCGGCCCGCTTGCCGGTCGTCATCACACTCATCCTGACCTCCCGTTTCCGAATGACAGTTCTATCGTACACTTGTTCTATAGCACACTTACTCGATCGAACGTCTGCACGATGAAAGTTCTATCGCGGGGGTCCGACATTTTGTGCGCCACCTCGAACAGATGTTTGAGGTCCAGCGCCGGAAGCGCTAGCGTCGCCCGTGAAGCCAGCGACCGGATCCGGAGGTGAGCAGATGGACGACAGCTCGGACGGCGGTGGGGTGCGCCGCCTCCCCGCCAGCGCTGGGCCACGTGCCGCGGCCGGGGCCAGACCCAAGGGCAGGCCAGGGCGCAAGCGCAAGGGCAGCGTCCCGAGTGTGGTCACCGAGATGCCCGACCATCCCGATCCCGATCATGTGCTGACCTGGCGGCAGCGGAAGGTGCTGCAGGTGATCCGGGATTCCGTGCAGCAGCGCGGCTACCCGCCATCGATGCGCGAGATCGGCGAGGCGGTCGGCCTGACCAGCACCTCCAGCGTCTCCTACCAGCTCTCCACCTTGCAGGAAAAGGGCTATCTGCGGCGCGACGCGGGCCGCCCGCGGACGGTGGAGGTCAGGCTGCCGGGCCATCCGGTGGTCCGCCCGGATGCCCAGGACGGACCGGCCGGATCGGACGACTCCGGATTCGACATCACCTCGCAGGAAGCCGCGTATGTGCCCCTGGTCGGCCGGATCGCCGCAGGCGGGCCGGTGCTGGCCGAGCAGCAGGTGGAGGACGTCTTCCCGCTGCCCAGGCAGATCGTCGGCGAGGGCACGCTGTTCCTGCTCAAGGTCAGTGGTGATTCCATGATCAATGCCGCCATCGCCGATGGGGACATGGTCGTGGTGCGGCAGCAGCCCAACGCCGAGAACGGTGAGATCGTCGCCGCGATGATCGATGGCGAGGCCACGGTCAAGACCTTCAAGCACGAGCGCGGGCACGTCTGGCTGATGCCGCACAACCCCGCCTACACGCCGATTCCGGGAGACGAGGCCACCATCCTCGGCCGCGTGGTCGCCGTGCTCCGCAAGATGAAGTAAGCCAGTTGCCGGCGGCTGGGTGATGCTGCTGACGCTCAGCCGCCGCCGGCCGTGCGGAACGTCTCCGCTATCTCGGCCTGGCCCGCGCCACGGGTGAGCAGCAGGTGCAGCAGCAGTCGCGCCTTGAGCGGGTCCAGGAAGCCGGCCCCGATCAGGCCCTGCGCCTGCAGGTCGTGCTCGGAGCCGGGGAAGCCGTACATCTCGCGCAACACCGGCCCTGCACCGGTGCGCGAGGCCAGCACCACCGGGATCTGGGCGGCCAGCATGGCCAGATCCGGCACCAGCCAGGCGGGTACGTGCCCTACCCCGAACCCGGCGACCACCAGCCCGTCAACCCGCCCCGCCGCGGCCCGCAGCAGTTCACCCTCGTCACCGAGGGACATGGTCAGCAACCCGACCCGCACCGGTCCAGCGACAGCGCCTGGCCTGCCGGGCAGCCCAGGCAGCAGCCGGGCCGCCGGGCGGGTGAGCAGCCGCACCTCACCCTCGGCGACCTGCCCCAGCGGTCCTGCTGACGGCGATTCGAACGCGGTGATGCTGGTCGCATGCGTCTTGCGCACGAACCGGGCGGCGTGGATGCCGTCGGCGAACACCACCAGGCAGCCCAGCCCCCGCAGCCGCGCGCTCGCCGCCGCCGTCACGGCTGCGAAGATGTTGGCCGGGCCGTCCGCGCCCGGCAGGCCCGGATGCCGCATCGCACCGGTCACCACCACCGGCGCGTCCGGTTCGTGCAGCAGGTCCAGCAGGAACGCAGTCTCCTCGATCGTGTCCGTGCCCTGGATCACCACCGCCCCGGCCGCGCCAGCGGCGATTTCCTGCCCAACGGCGGATGCCAGCCCGGTCACGTCCGCGATGGTGAGGGAGGCACCGGGGACCCGCCGGAAATCATGCAGTGTGATCTGCCCGACGGCGGCCAGCCCGGGCACCGTGGCCAGCAGAATCCGCCGCCGCCAGCGCCGGCACGGCCGCGTCGGCCTGGCCCGCTGGCGGGACCATCGCGATCGTGCCGCCCAGGGTGAACACCGCCACCCTCGGCTGTGCCGCCATGTGCTGCCCCGCCGTCCGGCCGTCAGGCCGGCACGATGTTGACCAGGCGCGGGGGCCGCACGATGACAGTCCGCACCGCCGCACCCGCCAGTGCCCGGGTCACGCCCGGCGCGGCCAGCGCCAGTTCGCGCAGGTCGTCCTCGCCGATCCCGGGCGGGACCGACAGCCGGTCCCGAACCTTGCCGTTGACCTGCACCACACAGGTCACCAGGTCCTGTACCAGCAGCGCCGGGTCAGCGGACGGCCAGGCTGCCCGGGCCACCGAAGGCTCGTGCCCCAGCAGTGACCAGCACTCCTCGGCGGTGTAGGGAGCGAAGATCGACAGCAGGATGGCCAGCGTTTCCGCTGCCTCCCGGACGGCCGGGTCGGCGGCGCCCGGGCCGGCGTCGATCGCCCGCCGGGCAGCGGAGGCCAGCTCCATCAGCCGCGCCACCGCGACGTTCAGCCGCGAACCCTCGACCAGCCGGGTCACCTCGTCGATCGTCCGGTGGGTGACCTTGCGCAGCTCGGTGTCGCCCCCGCCAGCGCCGGTTCCGGCCGTCCCCGCCTCCGCCGCCAGCCGCCAGACCCGGCCCAGGAACCTCACCATCGCGTCCGGGTTCATGTCCGCCCAGTCGATGTCGTCCTCGGGCGGGCTGGCGAAGATCATCGTCAGCCGGATCGCGTCCACCCCGTGCGCGGCCAGCTGCTCACCCAGGTTGACGCCGTTACCCAGCGACTTCGACATCGCCCGGCCCTGGTTGATCACATGGCCCTGGTTCAGCTGCCGGGTGAACGGCTCGACGAAGTCGACCATGCCCATGTCGTACAGGACCTTGACGAAGAAGCGCGCGTACAGCAGGTGCAGGATGGCGTGCTCGACCCCGCCCACGTACAGATCCACCGGGCACCAGCGGCGCACCGCCTCGACGTCGAACGGCCCGTGCTCGTACCGGGGCGAGCAGTACCGCAGGAAGTACCAGGAGGAATCGACGAAGGTGTCCATGGTGTCGGTGTCCCGCTTGGCGGCACCGCCGCACTTGGGGCACTCGGTGCTGACCCAGTCCGGCGCGGCCGCCAGCGGCGAAACCCCCTTGGGCGCCAGGTCCTGCCCGCGCAGATCCGGCAGTACCACCGGCAGCTGGTCGTCCGGCACCGGCACCTCGCCGCACCCCTCGCAGTACACGATCGGGATGGGGGTACCCCAGAACCGCTGCCGGGAGACCAGCCAGTCGCGCAGCCGGTAGCTGACCGCCGCCCGGCCCTGGCCCCGCCCGGCCAGGATCTCGGTGATCCGGGCAATGGCGGCGGCCTTGTCCAGGCCGTCGATCGGGCCCGAGTTGACCAGCGTGCCGTCCCCGGCGGTGGCGATGCCGGTGTCCGCCGGGTCGGGCTGGCCGGTCTCCACCACCACCCGCACCGGCAGCCCGTAGGCCCGCGCGAAGTCCAGGTCCCGCTGGTCATGCGCGGGCACAGCCATGATCGCGCCGGTGCCGTAGTCCGGCAGCACGTAGTCGGCCGCCCAGACCGGCATCTGCTCCCCGGTCACCGGGTTGATGGCGTGCCGGCCCAGGAACACCCCGGTCTTCTCCCGGTCGGCCGACTGCCGTTCGATATCGGTCAGCTTGCGCACCTGCGACAGATACGTGGCCAGCTGGCCGCGCAGTTCGGGCGCGCAGATCTCCTCAGCCAGCGGCGAGTCGGCCGCGACCACGAAGAAGGTGGCCCCGTACAGGGTGTCCGGCCGGGTGGTGAACACGGTGACCGGCTCGTCCCGGCCCTCGATCACGAACCGGATTTCCGCGCCCTCCGAGCGCCCGATCCAGTTCCGCTGCATCAGCAGCACCCGGTCCGGCCAGTGACCCTCCAGCGGCGCCATGTCGGCCAGCAGCCGTTCGGCATATTCAGTGATCTTGAAGTACCACTGGGTCAGCATCCGGCGGGTGACCTCGGAGCCGCACCGCTCGCAGTGGCCGGCGATCACCTGCTCGTTGGCCAGCACCGTCTGGTCGACCGGGCACCAGTTGACGTAGCCGTCCTTGCGGTAGGCCAGTCCCCGCTCGTAGAAGCGCAGGAACAGCCACTGGTTCCACCGGTAGTACTCCGGGTCGCAGGTCTGCAGCCGGCGTGACCAGTCGAACGACACCGCGTAGCGGCGGAACGAGGCGGCCTGGGTCTCGATGTTGGCGTAGGTCCAGTCGGACGGGTGGGAGTTGTTGCGGATGGCCGCGTTCTCCGCGGGCAGGCCGAACGCGTCCCAGCCGATCGGGTGCAGCACGTTGTGCCCGCGCAGGAACCAGTAGCGGGCGATCGTGTCGGCGATCGCGTAGGCCTCGGCGTGACCCATGTGCAGGTCGCCCGACGGGTAGGGGAACATGTCCAGCAGGTACGTCCGCGGCCGGGTGTCAGCCGGGTCGTCGCTGGCGCGGAACAGGTCCATCTCTGCCCAGCGGGCCAGCCATTTCTCCTGGACCTGACGCGGGTCATAGTGCTGCTGTGCCCGCTCGGCACTGTCGGCTGTCATGGTCTTTCCCTCACACTCGGTCGATCGGCTCCGGCAACAGAAAAGCCCCCCGGTCACGAGGGGCAGCCGCGCCAACGAGTGAATCAGTCGGCGCGGCTAGGTAAGGAGCTTCCGAGCGGCACGCATGTGAACAGGGTACCGCAGCCGGCAGCTGGCCCGCAGCCGCGATTTCCGGCCGCTGGGCCCCAGGTCACGCCATAGCTAGCCCCAGGTCACGCGATGGTGTGTGCGGAACGCCGCCAGCTGGCTGGCGTCGCCGCCGACCGCCAGCCCGTCCAGGCCGGCCCGGTTCCATAGCAGCAGGTACAGGGGGGCGGCGGGGCCGGTCACATCGCACCCGGCCGGGCCGGTGCCGCGCGCCACGGCGAGCCGGCCGGGAGCCGCGTCCAGCAGCCAGTGGGCAGTCCCGCCCGCGCCATCCTGCGCGTGGATCCCGAGCACGGCGGGTGGCCCGTCCCATCTCCCGCGCCTGGCGTCGCGGGCCAGGAAGCCCATGATCAGCTCATCGATGCCGTCGATGGCGAACCGGGGGTCGATGTCCGGCGGGTCCGCGAACCCGGCGGCTCCGGCCGCCGCGGCCGCCTGCTCGGCGTCTACCCGGTGGATCGTGGTTTCGTGCGCCTGCCGGCGGGCCCAGAACGCCACCGGCGACGGCGCGTCCAGGAAGGTCCAGCAGTTCGTCTCCGGCCCCGCCGCGGACAGCACCTGGACCAGTTCGGCCAGGCCCTGCCGGAACCAGGCGGCCAGCATGTCGTCGGACGGCCCGCCGGTCAGGATCTCCTCCTCCGACAGCCGGTCCACCCACCGGGTGCGCTGCTCCCGGACATACCCGGCCGCCCACCGGTGCACGTAACCGAGGTGCTTGAGCAGGTCACGGACCTGCCAGCCGGGGCAGGCCGGGACCGGGGCGGCGAAGGTGGCCCGGTCCGCCGCCGCGGCCAGCCGCTCACCCTCCCGCCGCAGGCAGGCGATGAGCTCCGCGACCTCGTACCGGCCGGCCGGGCCGGCCTGAGCGGTATCCATGCGGCCCAGCATGCCCCCGCCGGGCGGGTCACGCGAATCACCGGGACCGGCCAGCGGCCGGCCCGGCTGGTGGCTTCCCCGGGCCGCCCGGCTTTGCCAGCATGAGAGGAGAGGGGAATGCCCGGCGGAAGGTGGCCCCGGTGACGGCACAGCAGCCCGCCATCGCCATGGCGGACATCGACCTGTCGGACACCAGCTTCTGGGGGTGGCCGCTGGCCACCCGCCGGGCGGCGTTCGCCACCTTGCGCGCGGCCGGCCAGCCGCCGTTCTACGCCGAGCCGGAGTCACCGTTCTCCGAACCCGGGCCGGGTTATTACGCCCTGGTCCGGCACGCCGACGTGGTGGAGGCGAGCCGTCATCCGGAGGTTTTCTCCTCCGGCCGGGGCGCCACCCAGATCGTCGATGTCCCGGCCGAGTTCAACGAGTACTTCGGGTCCATGATCAACATGGACGACCCGCGCCACGCCCGGCTGCGCCGGATCGTGTCCCGCGCGTTCACGCCCAGGATGATCAGGAGATTCGAGGGCGGCGTGCGGCGGGTGGCAGCGGGCATCGTGGACGACCTGCTCGCCCGCGGCCCGTGTGACTTCGTCGAGCACGTGGCGGCGCGGCTGCCGCTGACCATCATCTGCCAGCTCATGGGCATCCCGGACAGCAGCTACGACCTGGTGCTGCGGGACAGCAACACCATCCTGTCGGGCATGGACACCGACCTGATCAGCGAGGACATCAACGAAGCGGTCGGCCAGATCCTGACCGCCGGGGCCGAACTGGCGGGCCTGGTCACCGCGCTGGCGCAGGACCGGGCCGGGCAGCCCATCGACGACCTGGTCACCGCGCTGGCCACCGCCAACGTGGATGGCGAGAAGCTGACCAGCGCCGAACTGGCCTCGTTCTTCATCCTGCTGGTGGTGGCGGGCAACGAGACCACCCGGAACGCGCTCTCACACGCGCTGACACTGCTGACCGACTTCCCCGATCAGCGGGACCTGCTGATGGCGGACCTGGACGGCCGGATGGCCGGGGCGGTCGAGGAGATCGTGCGTTATGCCTCGCCGGTGATGTACATGCGGCGGACGGTCAGCCAGGACTACCGGATGAACGGGCACGGCTACCGGCGCGGCGACAAGGTGGTGCTGCTGTACTGGTCGGCGAACCAGGACGAGACGGTGTTCGCCGACCCGGCCCGGCTGGATATCACCCGCTCACCCAACCCGCATGTCGGGTTCGGCGCGGCGGGGCCGCATTTCTGCCTGGGCGCGCACCTGGCCCGCCGCGAGATCGGCGTCATGCTGGCCGAACTGCTCACCAGGGTGCCGGACATCCGCGCCGCCGGGCCACCCGACCTGCTGCTGTCGAGCTTCATTAACGGCGTCAAGCACCTGCCCTGCACCTTCACCGCCTGACCCAGCTGCAACTCCCGGCTGGCCCCCGCTGGCCCCCATGACCCGCTGGCCCATGATCGCGGAATCCAGTCAGTCATAGTCCCTGACAGCATTCCGCGATCATGAAAGTGGGGGCGGGCCGTGGTCAGGGCTTGCCAGGGCGGAGCGCGTCGATCTGGCTGGCCAGGCTCAGGTCCGCCGCGGTGAGGCCGCCCGCGGAGTGCGTGGACAGGGTCAGCGTGACCTTGTTCCACTGGATGAGGATGTCGGGATGGTGGTTGGCCTGTTCCGCCAGGTACGCCACCGCGCCGGTGACGAGCATGGCGTCGCGGAAGTCGGCCAGTTCCAGCGTCCGGGTGATGCTGTCACCCACCCGCGTCCAGCCGGTCAGCCCGGCCAGGGCGGTGGCAATTTCCTCCTCGGTGAGCAGGCTCACGTGGCTGAGCTTACTCCCGGGGGCACACGGCGGCCGGGCGGGCAATCCCGGTAGTCTGGCCGCGCCGGACCGCACTCCTGCTGGGCCGGCCCAGACCCGCTTGGGAGCAGTTCGCTGATGATGACGCGCGATGAGGCGCAGCTACGCGGCCAGCCCCGGTCAACTCCGCTGCGTGAGGTGCACGAACGTCTCGGTGCCTCGATGACGGACTTCGCGGGCTGGCTGATGCCGCTCCGCTACCGCAGCGAGACCGCCGAGCACCGGGCGGTCCGCGAGGCGGCCGGCCTGTTCGACTTGTCGCACATGGGCGAGATCGCGGTGACCGGGCCAGGCGCCGCCGCCGCGCTCGACTACGCGCTGACCGGCCAGCCGTCCACGCTCGCGCCCGGGCGCGCCCGGTACACCATGATCTGCGCGCCGGACGGCGGCATCCTGGACGATCTCATCGTGTACCGGCTGGCCGGCACCGAGTTCATGGTGGTGGCCAACGCGGCCAACACCGCCGTGGTGCTGGCCGCGCTGACCGAGCGGGCCGGCGGCCACGACGCCCGGGTGCGGGACCAGACCAGTGACCGGGCGCTGATCGCCATCCAGGGCCCGCACGCCAGCCGGATCCTGGCGCCGCTCACCGATGTCCCACTGGATGGCCTGCGCTACTACGCCAGCCAGCGGGCCGTGGTGGCCGGCCACCCGGTCCTGCTGGCCCGGACCGGCTACACCGGTGAAGACGGTTACGAGCTGTTCACCAGCCCGGCCGACGCGGAGCCGGTGTGGCTGGCGCTGACCGCCGCGGGCGAGGCGGACGGCCTGGTGCCGGCCGGGCTGGCCGCCCGTGACACACTCCGGCTGGAAGCTGGCATGCCGCTGTACGGCAACGAACTGACCGCGCAGCTGACCCCGTTCGAAGCTGGCCTGGGCCGGGTGGTGGCGTTCGGCAAGCCGGAGGACTTCGTCGGCCGGGCGGCACTGGCCGAGCGGGCGGAGGCCGGCCCGGCCCAGGTCCTGGCCGGGCTGACCATCGGCTCGCGCCGCGTCCCCCGGCACGGCTACCCGGTGCTGTGGGACGGCCGGGCGGCCGGGACAGTCACCAGTGGCGCCCCCTCGCCCACCCTGGGCGTGCCCATCGCCATGGCCTACCTGGACCCGGCGGTGGCGCAGCAGGCGGAAGCGGACCCGGGCGGCCCGCTGGCCGTCGACATCCGTGGCACCGCCGAGCCCGCCCAGCTCGTCAGCCTGCCCTTCTACCACCGTCCCCGCTGAGACCTGCCGGATCCGCCGAGCCGCCGGACCCTCGCCTCCCACGGACCCCGCCGCACGACTGACGCACAGGAGAGATCGATCATGACGAATCCGGCCGAACTGCGCTACACCGCAGAACACGAGTGGGTGTCGGTGGACGGCACGATGGCCTCGGTCGGCATCACCGACTACGCACAGCGCGCGCTCGGTGATGTCGTCTACGTCTCGGTCCCGGCGCCGGGCACCCGGGTCACCGCGGGTGAGCCATGCGGCGAGGTCGAGTCGACCAAGTCGGTCAGTGATGTCTACTCGCCCGTCACCGGCGAGGTCGCCGAGGTGAACAGCGACGTCGATGAGGACCCGGGCCTGGTCAACTCCGATCCGTACGGGGCCGGCTGGCTGATGAAGATCCAGCTGGACACGGACGAGGGTGAGCCGACCGGGCTGCTGACCGCCGACGAGTATGCCGAGCTGACCGCCGAGCAGGACGACTAACTGCGCCCTGGCTGGCGCCGGGTTACCTGCGGCGGCGCCAGAGCACGAAGGCGGCCAGCGCGACAGCGGCCAGCGCCACCCCGGCGGCCACCTGAACGTCGGGGCGGGTGGCCTGCTCGCGCAGGCGGGCCATGCTGCGGCGGGCGATGCCGGACGGGCTGACCCGCTCGGTGAGTTCGTCAATGGTGCGCGCCAGGTTCTCCCGGGTCTGCTCGATCTCCTTGACCAGCGTGTCCGGGTCCTGCAGCGCGACCTCACCGTCCGCCTGCGACATGGCCAGCGTCCCTTCCGTCCGGATCCCTGGCGTTCAGTGTCCCAGGCCCGGCGATGATCCGCATCCCGGGTAGGGCATGAACCTGCCAGCCCGCCGCGCCGCCCCGGCCCGCCCACCTGCCCGGCACATAAGATTCCAGTCATGGCGGTGCGGGCGGTGATCTTCGACTGGGGTGGCACGCTCACTCCCTGGCACCAGGTCGACTACGACGAACTCTGGCGCCAGGCCTGTGCGGCGCACTTCCCGGGCGATCAGGTGGCCGGGATCGCGGCCGCCATCTGTGCCGCCGAGCAGGGGCTGTGGCAGGCGGCCCGGGATTCTGGCCAGAGCGCGACCCTGGACCATGTCTTCGCGCAGGCCGGGGTGACCGCCAGCGAGGGCCTGCTGGCCAGCTACTTCGCGGTCTGGGACCCGCATACCTACACCGATCCCGAGGTCGCCCCGCTGCTGCGGGACCTGCGGGAACGAGGCATCCGGATCGGCGTGCTGTCCAACACGATGTGGCCGCGCACCGCGCACGAGCGGGTGTTCCAGCGCGACGAGGTGCTCAGCCTGATCGATGGTGCTGTCTACAGCAGCGAGATCCCATGGGTGAAGCCGCATCAGGAGGCGTTCCGCGCGGCCATGGCCGCCATCGGCATGACCGACCCACGGGAGTGCGTCTACGTCGGCGACCGGCCCTACGACGACGTGCACGGGGCCAAGAGCCTGGGCATGCGGGCGGTGCTGGTGCCGAACAGCGACGTCCCGCCCTTCGACGCGGCGGTCCCGGACGCGATCATCAGCCGCCTCAGTGAGCTGACCCGGTACCTCGATGCGTGGTGACCGCAGGCCGCCCGGGACGGGCGGCCGCGATGACCGTGCGGCCGCTGCGGCTGCTCGGCGACCCGTTGCTGCGGACCCCGTCCGAACCGGTGACCAGGTTCGACGAGGCACTGTCCCACCTGGTCACCGACCTGCTGGAAACGGTCCAGGTGCCGGGCCGGGCCGGGCTCGCGGCCAGCCAGATCGGCTCCAGCCTGGCCGTGTTCGCCTACAACGTGGACGGCCAGCTGGGTTATGTGATCAATCCGCGGGTCACCGCGGTGGACGGCCGCCAGGAAGGGCTGGAGGCATGCCTGTCCATTCCGGGTGTCAGCGCCAGCCGGGAACGGCCGGCCACGGTGACCGTGACCGGTACCGATCTGCGCCAGCAGCCGGTCACCATCACCGGGACCGGTGAACTGGCACGCTGCCTCCAGCACGAGACCGACCACCTGCGCGGTGAGCTGTACATCGACCGGCTCGGCCGGGAGGAACGGCGCGCCGTCATGCGCCAGCTCTGGCCGGTGCGTTAGCGATCCGGGCCCGCGGCCGCCGCGATCGGCGCGACGACCGCGTCCGCCGCCCGGACCAGGTCGGCGGGTGCCAGTTCCAGTTCCAGCCCCCGGCGGCCGCCGCTGCAGTACACGGTTGGGAAGCCGAGGGCGGAGGAGTCGACCACCACCGGCAGGCGCCTGCGCTGGCCCAGCGGCGAGATGCCGCCCGCCACATAGCCGGTCGCCCGCTCGGCCGCCGCGACCGCGGCCATGACCGCCCGCTTGCCACCTACCGCGGCGGCCAGCGCCTTGAGGTCCAGCTGCCCGGCTACCGGCACCACACCGACCGCGAGCGCGCCGTCCACCTCGGCGACCAGCGTCTTGAAGACCCGTTCCGGTGCCACCCCCAGCGCGTCGCTCGCCTCCAGGCCGAAGCTGGGATGCCGCGGATCATGGTGGTAGCGGTGCACCGAATGGGCGATGCCCAGTCTGGCCAGCAGCGCCGTGGCCGGCGTTCCCCCGCCCGCCATCAGGTCGGCGCGGGCGGCCGGGTGCTGGCGGTCATGCGGATCATCGCGGCTCCCTGGGCGTTGTCAGCGCGCCCATCATCGCGCAGCAGCGCCCGGCCCGGCGGGCCGGGCGCGTGGGCAAGACGGCCCGGCCGTGGCGGACGGCCCGCGCCGGTGGGTCCGGTAGCGTCGGGGGCATGGCCACCCTGGTGTCGTTTCACGCCCATCCCGACGACGAGTGCATCGCCTGCGGCGGGGTCATCCGCCGGGCGGCCACCGAAGGCCACCGGGTCGTGCTGGTGGTCGCCACCCGGGGCGAGCACGGGGAGGTGGCCGAGGGCTTCCTGGCCGACGGCGAGGAACTCTGGCAGCGCCGGGTGGAGGAGACCCACGCCTCGGCGGCCATCCTCGGCGCGCAGCGGGTCGAGTTCCTCGGCTACACCGACTCCGGGATGATGGGCACCCCGGCCAACGACGCCCCCGGCTCGTTCTGGTCGGCCCCGCTCGACGAGGCCGCGAAGAAGCTGGCCGCGATCCTCGATCAGGAGCAGGCGGACGTCCTGACCTGCTACGACGACATCGGCGGCTACGGCCACCCCGACCACATCCAGGTGCACCGGGTCGGCCTGCGGGCCGCCGAACTGGCTGGCACCCCCCGCGTCTACCAGAACACGATGAACCGCGACCACATGATGCGTGGCATGGCCGCTTTCGCCGAGCAGGCCGCCGCGGCCGGGGTGGACATCCCGGACCTGGGCGAGGCGGAGGACTGGGGCAAACCGGAGTCGGCGATCACCGCGGCGGTGGACGTCACCCCCTACCTGGCCGCCAAACGGGCCGCCATGCGTGCCCACGCCAGCCAGATCAGCGAGGCCTCTTTCTTCCTGGCCATGCCCGAAGAAGGCTTCCGGTACGGGTTCGGCACCGAGTGGTTCATCCGGGACGGGCAGGGCCCCGGCATCACCGAGACCGACCTGATGGCCGGCTTGTAACCCGGCCCGGGCCAGGCCCAGCCCGGCCCGGTCAGCCCCCGGCCGCCGGCTCCAGCACGAATACCGGGATGAGGCGTGACGTCTTCTGCTGGTACTCGGCATAGGGCGGATATGCCGCGACGGCCCGGTCCCACCATTGCGCGCGTTCCTCGCCGCTGACCTCGCGGGCGACCATCTCCTGCTTGCGCGGCCCGTCCTGAACTTGCACCCGCGCATGCGCGCGCAGGTTGTAGTACCAGAACGGATGGGTCGGCGCGCCTCCCTGCGAGGCGACCGCGGCATACCGGCCACCGTGCTCCACCCTCATCACCGGGGTCTTGCGCACCGCACCGGAGCAGGCCCCCCGGTTGGTGATGATCACCACCGGCAGCCCGGTGTCCCGCAGCGTCGTCCCCTGCGTCCCGCCGGAACTCTCGTACAGTTCGACCTGGTCCCGGACCCAGGCACGCGTGCTCGGCTCATATTCGCCCTCGACTGGCATGCCGCCAGTCAACCACAGGCAGCGGAAGCGAATCCGGCCCGCGGCGGAGGCCCGGTCAGCAGCGCCAGAAGTCGGTAGGCCCACGGCCGCGGGAAAAACCCGCAGCCTCGGCGACAGCCACCGCTTCGGGGAACTTGTCGGCCACCCGGCCGGGCACGTGCGCGTCGCTGCCAAACGACACCGCGGTCCCGCCCTCCTGCCGCCACCAGCGCAGCAGCGTGACCGGCCAGACCGGGCTGAACGTGTTGATCTCCAGCACCCGCCCCGAGCGGGCCAGTGCCCGCAGCACCGCCCGGTACTCCTCCTCGAAGTCGGATTCGGCGAACGCCCCGGCGGTGCCCGGCCACTGCCGCCGCGGGTAGTCCAGGTGGGCCAGGACCTCGAACACGTCGCTGCCCTCGATCACCTTGACCACCTCGGCCAGATAGCGGCGCATCGCCTCGGCCGGCGGGAGCAGCCTGAGCAGCCGGGACGAGTTGACCATCCGCCCTTCCCAGGCCAGGGCGTGCAGCGACCCCAGCACCCGGTCGAACCGGCCGGCCGCCAGCACCGCCCGCACGCTGCCCGCGAACAGGTGCGGCTCCCCCGCCTCCACCCCGGTCAGGATGCGCAACGACCGGAACCGGTGGCGGCACTCCTCGATGCTGGCCAGGTACCCATCGACAGCCAGTGGCCGCATCGCATCCCACCAGCCGGGGGTGATCCCGGTGCCGGCGATCGCGTCACCCTCGCCGTAGTCGGCGAAGTCCAGATGCTCGGTGAAGGCGATGGCAGGCAGCCCCAGGTCGGCCGCCCGCTGGCAGGCGGCCACCATCGACGTGCGCCCGAATGTGTCATAGGACCACTCGGAGTGAACGTGGTTGTCGGGCGGCAGCACGCGGCGAGTATCCCAGCCCACCCGCTGCCCACCCACGGCGGCCCAGCGTGATCAGCGCGGCTTTCCGGCTGGGTGCGGCCAGGTGGGGCTACCGTGTTACAACCCGAATCCGCTCATCGCTGATGGCCTGGAGATCCCGATCATGGTAGCTGGCTGCCCTTCCGGCGTGGGACCGCACAATGTCTGAGCTGGTGACAGCCGATGACCTGCTCTTCACCTGGGCCCGGGCCAGGTGGCTGGAGGCCCCCCAGGCGGTCGCGGCCCAGTTGCTGGACGCGGCGGCCCACCCGGATCGCCTGGACGGTGTCAGCGCCGTGGAGGTGCTGGTGCGCGCAGCGGATGTGCTGCAGGAATCCGGCCTTCCTGAGCAGTCCATCCCCATCCTGCGCAGTGCCGTCGCCGACGCCGATCCCGGTGCGGACTGCGGTGGGCGCCGGTCGCTGGCCACCGCGCTCGCCGAGTGCGGCGATCCGGCCGAGGCCGAATCCCTGGCGATGGAGGACGCCGAGGCCGATCCGCCCGGCGTGACCACGCGGATCTTTGTCGCCCGGGGGCTGATCCGCGGCGGTCAGTACGAGCGGGCGCAGCGCATGGCCAACGACGCCGTATCGGCGGCCAGATCCTGCGACAAGCGCGGGATCTTCAAAACGCTGGAAATCGATCGCGCCACCAGCGGGCGCGAGCAGGTCTACCGGGAGGTGCGGCACGCTACCGGCGATGGTGCCCCGGCCAGTGGCGCCCCGGCCGGCGGCGCCCCGGCCGGCGGCGCCCCGGCCGATGGTGCCCCGGCCAGTGGCGCCCCGGCCGACCCGGGGCGCGGCCTCCTGTCCCGCCCGGAGCGCCAGTATGACGAGCCGCCGTGGCCCGCGGTGACCAATGGCCGGCTGCTGTGGTGGCCACCGGCCGAATACCGCCGGGTGATCCACCAGGTGCCCGGGCTCGCGGCCATCCTGGGCAGTCCCTGGCCCGGCCACGCGGCGGGCGTCGAGGCCGCGCTCCGCTCGGCCACGCAGGTGTCGCCCGGCCGGATCTGGCTGGCCGCGGGCGACTTCGGGGAGTTCGCCCGCTTCGTGACCGGGCAGGCCGCCGATCCCCGCGCCGCGGCGACGATGACCGCCTACACGGCGCTCACCTTCCGGCAAGCCACTGACCGCCGGATCGGCGGCGCATCGACGGCATCGGCGCTGCGCAAGCCGGTCAGATGGCCGCCGCGGCGGCGCCAGCCGTGCTGGTGCGGATCAGGGCGCGAGTACCAGCAATGCCACGGCGCCGACGCATGATCATCAGAGGGTGGGGCCGGTGGGACTCGAACCCACACTGTCAGGCACCTAAAGCCTGCGCCTCATGCCAATTGGGCTACGGCCCCTGAAGCGTCCGCCGGTCAGATGCCGAGGTCGGCCCGCAGCCGGGCGACATGACCGGTGGCCTTCACGTTGTAGTAGGCGCGCTCGATGACACCATCCGCGCCGATCACGAAGGTGGACCTGATCACGCCCACCGTCCGCTTGCCGTACAGCACCTTCTCGCCGTACGCGCCATAAGCCTGTTCCACCTCGTGCCCCGGGTCGGACAGCAGCGGGAAGGTGAGCTGGTCGCGCTCGCGGAACTTGGCCAGCTTGGCCGGCTTATCCGGCGAAATCCCGAGCACGCTCACCCCGGCGGCGGCCAGCGAGTTCAGGTTGTCCCGGAAGTCGCACGCTTGCTTGGTGCAGCCGGGCGTCATCGCCGCCGGGTAGAAGTAGACGATCACCCGCTGCCCGCGCAGCGACGACAGGCTCACCGGCGTGCCATCCGCGTCGGGCAGGGTGAAGTCCGGTGCCTTGTCCCCCGCTGCCAGCCTGTGCTCGCTCACCTGCGCTCCCTCCACTGGGCCGCTCCAGCCTAACCGCCGAGCAGCGCGGCGATCACCGGGGCCAGCGCCCGCAGCGCCCGGCCACGGTGACTGATCTTGTCCTTTTCGGCCGGGCTCAGCTCGGCGGTGGTCTGCTGGTGCCCGTCCGGCACGAAGATCGGGTCGTAGCCGAACCCGTTGCTGCCGCGCGGGGCATCCGCCAGCCGGCCGTACACGCTGCCCTCCGCCACGTGCTCGCCGCCCGAGGGCAGTACCAGTGCCGCCACGCAGGTGAAATGCGCCTGCCGCAGGCAGGCGGGCACGTCCGCCAGCTGGCCGAGCAGGAGGTGCAGGTTCGCCGCGTCGTCCCCGTGCCGCCCGGACCAGCGGGCCGACAGCACGCCGGGCATCCCGTTGAGCGCATCCACGCACAGGCCGGAGTCGTCGGCCACCGCTGGCAGCCCGGTGAAGGCGGCCACCGCGCGTGCCTTGAGCAGGGCGTTGTCCCGGAAGGTGCGGCCAGTCTCGGCTACCTCGGGCATATCCGGGAGGTCATCGAGATCGTCCACGGTCACGCCCACCTCGGCGGCGGCGAGGATGCGCCGCAGCTCGGCCAGCTTGGCGGGATTCCTGGTCGCCAGGATGATCCTGGCCTGGCCCGCTGCCGCCGTCATCGGCCAAGCGCTTCGCGCTGCCGCCTGGTGAGCTCCGCACAGCCGGCCACGCCCAGGTCCAGCAGCCGGTCGAGCAGATCCCGGCCAAACGGCTCACGCTCAGCCGTCCCCTGAATCTCCACGAAGCCGCCGTCGCCGGTGCAGACCACGTTCATGTCGGTCTCGGCGGAGGAATCCTCCTCGTAGCACAGGTCCAGCAGTGGCTCGCCGTCCACGATCCCGACGCTGACCGCCGCCACCGAGGTCACCAGCGGGTCGCCCGAGCACCGGTTGCGGCCCTGCAGCCAGGCCACCGCGTCGGCCAGCGCCAGGTAGCCGCCGGTGATCGCGGCGGTGCGGGTGCCGCCGTCGGCCTGCAGCACGTCACAGTCGATGATGACCGTGTTCTCGCCGAGCGCCTTGGTGTCCACGCAGGCCCGCAGTGAGCGGCCAATCAGGCGCGAGATCTCGTGTGTGCGGCCACCCAGCCGGCCCCGGACCGACTCCCGCTCGCCGCGGGTATTGGTGGCCCGCGGCAGCATCGCGTACTCGGCGGTGACCCAGCCCCGCCCGCTGCCGCGCCGCCAGC
>CAWIMG010000002.1:0-92631 GCA_963837105.1 uncultured Actinomycetes bacterium
CTGCCCAGGCCAGATGACCGGGCTGAGGTGTTACAACTTGGTGAGCTTGGCGCAGGGGAGCGGGATCCGCCGTTGCTGCGGGCGGAAGTCCACAAGCACGGCGTTGGCTTCCACGCCGAGTATGACGCCGAGCCCGTACTTGTCGTGTGTCACCTGATCGTGGACGGCGAACGTCTCGGCCGGGGGCGCCGGAGCCGGGGCCGCGAACGGGCTGCCGGGCAGGTGGCGCCGGGTTGAGGCGTGGGGTGCCTTCATGGCTACCATCATGCCTTCCCTGGCCAGGCCAGCGGGGGGTGGCCCAAGGCTACAACTGCCGTACGGACCATGATCTTCGATGGAGTACTGTTGAGTTGCACTGATTCTCAGTGAGGCGCAGCCACAGGCGCGCCGGTCGTACATCGCTCAGTGAGCGAGCTGGTTTCCACGGACGTGGCGGCCCGCGAAATGCGGCCACCTAAGTCCGAAAGACGACCTCTTATGACAGTTCAGCCCATCGAACGTAGTCCTGGCCTGCGCCCGCAGCACCGGCGTGCAACGCCCATACATGCAGCGCACGGTCCCACCTTTGCGTCGCTTGGCGTGCCGGTGCCACTGACCGCCGCACTGGCCGCAGCGGGCATTGACGCGCCGTTCCCCATCCAGGCTGCCGTCGTGCCCGATGCCCTGGCCGGCGCCGACATCCTCGGCCGGGGCCGGACCGGCTCCGGCAAGACTCTGGGATTCTGCATTCCGCTGGCCGCCAGACTGGCCGGCGGGCACACCAGTGCGGGCCGTCCGCGCGGGCTGGTGCTCGTGCCGACCCGTGAACTGGCTAGCCAGGTCCAGGATGTCCTGCGGCCGCTAGCGAGGGCCGTCGGCCTGAGGGTCGCCACGGTCTTCGGCGGCACGCCGCAACGGCCGCAGGTGACGGCGCTACATAACCGGGTGGACATCATCGTCGCCTGCCCGGGCCGGCTTGCCGACCTGATCGGCCAGGGCCACTGCCATCTCGGAGACGTTGAGGTCAGTGTGGTGGACGAAGCCGACCATATGGCTGACCTCGGCTTCCTGCCGGTCGTGCGCAGGCTGCTGGACGCCACCCCGCCGGACGGCCAGCGGATGCTGTTCTCCGCGACTCTCGACCACGCCGTTGATGTCCTGGTCCGCCGGTTCCTCGATCACCCGGTCGAGCATGCCGTCGACCCGCCTGCCGCTCCCGCGCCGATCGTCCACCACCTGCTCACCGTCGCCCCCACCGACCGGACAGCGGTTGTCACCGCCCTCGCCGGGGGCGGCAGCCGATCGCTGATCTTCACGCGGACCAAGCATGGCGCGCGAAAGCTCGCCCGCCAGCTGACCGCCGCCCACATCCCCGCCGGCGAACTGCACGGAAACCTCACCCAGCCCGCCCGGGAACGTAACCTCGCGCGCTTCGCCTCCGGAGCCGTCCGGGTAATGGTCGCCACCGACATCGCCGCCCGCGGCATCCACGTGGACGGCATCGACCTGGTCATCCACGCTGACCCGCCCGCCGAGCACAAGGCCTACCTGCACCGTTCCGGCCGGACCGGCCGGGCCGGTGCCAGCGGCGTGGCGGTCACCCTGCAGACCCCCGCCCAGGCGGGCGACGTGCGTACCCTGATGCGCAAGGCACGCGTTGTCCCACTCGCCGCCACCGTCAAACCCAGCTCCGCGCTGCTGCATTCGATAGCCGGGAAACCCGCTACGCCGCCCGCGCGGCAACCACACCCAGCCGCCACCGCGCCAGAAACCACCACCGCACGACTGGCAACAGGGCGCCGCGCAGCCGCACAATCTGCCCGGTACCGAGGCCGGCGGAGGCACTGACCCACGCCGGGCTCTACCCGCCCGAGGCTGCTGACGGCTGCTGAGAGTCCGCGGCGGGCAGCGAGTACTGCTGCGTGCCACCAGGAGGGCGCGCGCCTGGCGGATTCACGCTGGGCCCGGCCTCTTTCCTGGCGGCATAACGGCAAGATGCGACCACCGCCAGCGGCCACAGCGCCAGCCCGACGCCAAACACACGCTCCGCCAGCCCTGCCAGCCCGCCGCCGGTGATCAGCTCCGCGGCGAACCAGGCCACCAGTGCCAGCAGCACTGCCACGGCACCTGCCGATACCTCGCGCCGCAAGCCCCACGGCACCGAAGGCCCGCGGCGCCAGGCACCGGCCGGCCACGCCACCACCCCGGCGCAGCCGACCGCCGCGCAGACCATGTGCGGCACCGGAAAGCTGGTCCCAGCATGTTCGGGGTTCGCCGCGACCAGCATGCCGCCCACCGCGCCGGCCATCAAGATCAGCCGCCCCGCCGCCCTGGCCGGCCGCAGCGCGAGCCCGGTCACGAAAACACAGGCGCCGACCACCACGAAAGTCAGCGACATCACCCACCGGTCGGCAGCACCCACCGCGGCGAGTGCGCTGACCGGCTCGGCAATGGCGTCAACCGGGCGCGGCTGCAGACCGGCGGCAATGCTCCACCCGGCGACCATCAGCACCGGAGCCGCGGCCGACGGAACCACTCCCCACCACGGCACACCCCGCACGATCCACCACCGTAGCTGGTGGTACCACGGGCTCGCGCTGGCACCGGGACTCTCATCCTGCCGTCGCGCGGCTCTGGTCGGCGGCGGGAAGAATGCGGCTGTCTGGCTGCAAGATCTGGGGCACGAGGGTTTGCGGTTGGTGGGCTGCGGGCGGGTGCCCGTTCGCTGTGGCCGGCAGCGTGATCTGCACGTCCAGTCCGCCGTCTGGCCTGGCCGGCGTGGGCCTCGGCGTGGCCGCCGTGCGCGTTAGCCACCGATGCCACGATGGACAGGCCGAGCCCGGAACCTGGTTGCTTGCCGGTCCGGCCGGAGAGGCGGCGGAACGGCTCGAACACCCCAGGTACCTGGTCGGCAGGGATGTGCTCGCCGCCATTGGAGACGGTGATTTCGGCGATCCCTGCTCCGGTCCTGGTGCTGGCCAGTACCCAGCCGCCTGTCACGTTGTGCCGGACGGCGTCGTCGATGAGGTTGCGGACGAGCCGTTCGAGCAGAACCCGGTCCCCGGGGACTTGCGCGTCGTGCAGTGTGGTGCCGATGTGGATCTGCCTGGCGGTGGCGGCCGGGCCAATCGAATCGATGGCGTCTTCGACCGCGGTAGGCAGGTTCGACGAGCTCGGCGGGGCCTGGTCCGCGGTCGGAGCGGGCCAGGGTGAGCAGTGCCTCGATCAGTTCGCCGGACTTGTCCACGGCGGCGCCGATGGCGGCCAGCACCGGTTCCAGTTGCGCGGCGGAGGCGGCCGGGCTGGCCAGGTGACGTCGATCAGGGTGCGCATTTCGGTCAGCGGCGTGCGCAGCTCGTGGAGGCGTTGGCCACGAACCGGCGCTGCCTGGCGAACGCCGCTTCCAGCCGGGCGAGCATCGCGTCGAAGGTGTCGGCCAGTTCCTTGAGCTCATCGGGCGGCCCGGCTAGTGCCAGCCGCTGGCCCGGGTTCTCCTGGGAGGCGGCCCTGTGCCGCCGTGGTAACGGCGGCCAGCGGCCGCAGCACCCGGCGGCTGACCGGGACGGTCCTCGGCCTCGTTCTCTGCTCGCCTACCGGCCGCACCTCGAGCAGAGCGTCCACCACCTGATCGGAGTGCTCGCTCTGCCCTGGACGGTGGTCGCCGCGGCGATTGTGCCCGGCCTCGCCTTCCTCATGATCGCCTTCCTCCTGCTCGGCTACTCCGGCGGCACCGGCAACGGAGGCAAACCTGAGCTGGTGCTCGGGATCGTCGCCCTGATTCCCGCAGTGGTGCTCGGCCTGCCACTTCTGGCGGCCGCTGCCGGATGGCTGCTCGCTGGCCGCCAGCCGCCGGCCTTGTCCCGCCAGCCGATCGAACAGGCCGGGACGGCCGTCCCGCGAGGTCGCCAGCTCGGCGCGATCAAGGCAGGCGAGCCGAATGTCGTGGTCGGCTGGAGCCTGGCAGCACAGGGCCGCAAGATACTCGCTGGCTCCGCGCTGTTCACAGCATCCGGGCAGGCAGTCGCGATGGCACAGGCGACCTGGATCCGTCTTCGGTATCCCGCCCCGCCGCCAAGAACAACGTGAGTGCCTGTCCCCGTACTAGCCGCCGGGCTTGCGGCTGGCTGGGTCAGGAGCCGGCCAGGTCGTGTTCGATCCAGACGTTGGGTTCTACGTAGACCGCGTGGTCGTGGTCGGTGTCGCAGTGGACCGGCACCAGCGCCTCTGGCACGATCACATCGCCGGTGCGGTCGAATGGCAACCCGGTCCAGGCCCGCCACTGTGCTAGCGAGCCCACCATCACCATCGATGCCGGCGCGACCTGCAGGATGCGTCCCCCGGCTCGGACATGCACGCGCAGCCACGGATCGGCCGGAAGCCCATCGCCGCGCCGCATGGCGATGTAGCCGGCCATCGGCATCGCCGGGTAATGGTGCTTGCCGGTGGGCCGGACCGGCGCGGCCAGCCGGGTTAGCCCGGCGGCCTGGGCCACGTCGCGCAGCGCGGCCAGCATGCGGTGCGACAGGCCACTGCCCCGGTGTGCCCTGCCGACCGCGATCTCTACCGCGGACCCGGTGTCCGGGACGCGGCCGTCCGCCCGGTCGTTGAACGCCCAGATCATGACCCGGTCAAGACCGCCGTCGGGCAGCTCGCGGCGGCCCTCGACATCCAGGCAGAACGCCACCGCCCGCGCGGTGGCCGCCACCGCCCCGCTCTCATCAACGGCCACCGCGCACAGGTGCGGGAACGTGCCCGCCACCTGCCAGTACAGCGCGTTGGCCACTGAATCCTGGCTCATGAACTCCGGCCAGGCCGAGTCCACCTCGTATATCCGGTCGATCAGGTCGGGCCGCTGGTCCAAGCGGTGAATAGCCACGGCTGACATGCCCTCACAGTAGACGTGGAACTCCCGCATACACGAGCGACGAATCCAGGCTGTGACCATCTCCGTTTCATCCGTTCGCCTTTGGTGGCGGCTTGCCGTGGCTCCGCCGGCAGGCGGCGGTTATACGCGCTGTTGCAGTCTGGCTGACGATGACATCGAGTACGCCGTCGGCCTGGAGACCGTGAATGTCAGTGAGCCTGAGCAGGGGAGATTTGGTTCATCAGGCAGTGGGTCTGGACATGTATTGGGCACGCGGCCGTGGACGGCTGAGTTGCTGCAGGTCATGGGCTTGGCACTGAGGCGGGCCAAGATTGTCAGAGTGTTCGAATTTATGTCTATGAACAGTACTACCAGGGCCCGGCCCGCCCGGGCGGGCCGGGGGAGCATGGGGCGGCCTGAGGTGCTGGTACTGGATGCCGGGGCGCTCGTGGCGGCCGAGCGTTGGTGACCGCGATGTGGTGACGCTGATCAGGCGGGAGCGCCTGGCGGGCATGCTGCTGGCCCGTAGTGGCCTGGCCGATGCGATCGACGCTGCGGTCGTGTGCCTGGCCTCAGACGGCGATGACATCTTCACCTCCGACCCTGGCTGCTTGTGGGCACTGGCCCAGGCGGCAGGCGTCCTCATCGAACTCATCTCGGTATAAGCTCCGCGAGCGCCGGGCAGCGAACACGCAACTGCTCCCCGCAGATGATTAGTACAAATTAGGCCAGGTGTGCCCGTACCTGCCCGAGTCCCGCCTCCACCGCGATTCGAAGCGCGGTCATGTCCTTGCGGGTCTGGCTGAGCACCATCCCACCCTCGATGCTGGCCAGCACGCCCGTGGCCAGCGCGGCGGGCTCAGCGTCGGCACGCAGTTCCCCGTGCTGGCGCATCCGCTCAAGTGCGTCCGTCAGCAGCCGTTCCCAGGCGTCGAACCCGGCGGCGGCCTGCATCCGCGCGTCCTCGTTGCGGCCAGCGACCTCGGTTGCCAGAGTCCCGATCGGGCACCCCGGCATGCCCATCTGCTCGAACCCGCCGACGAAGCCCGCTAGGGCTTGCTCCAGCCCGGTCAGCGACGACACGCCGCCGAGGGCCTGGGTCAGCCGGGCTACCGCCTGCGTGCACCGATGTCCCACCGCCGCTGCGGTCAGTTCGTCTCGGCTGCGGAAATAGTGGTAGAACTGGCCCTTGCCCGCTCCTGCGGCGGCCAGCACCTCATCCAGACTGGTGGCCGCGACCCCGCGCTCGGCGAACAGTTCCGCTGCGCGCTCCACGATCCGCGCCCGGCTGGCGCGTCCGCGCCTGGTTTTCGGCTCACCCAGCATGCGCCCATGATAACCGCGGGCTGTACCAGACAGTCCAGTACATATGGCCCAGTCGCAGGCGAGATGCTATAGCGCCAACAAACCGGTCATCGCAGGCGCGGAAGGAGGCCGAGGTGCTCAGAACGACAGGGCACCCCGGCGAACTGCCACCTGCACCAGCGCGAGCCGGGGCTTCAGCTGGGCGATCTGTCCGTTGGGAGCCTGATCGTCTGGCCGACCTCGATGAGGTGGCCGTCGGGATCGCGCATGTAGCAGCGGAGCTCAACACCCCGGTCGGTCGGCGCGGTCAGGAACTCGGCCCCTCGTGTGCGCCATTGCTCATAGACGGCGTTGATGTCGGCGACGCGGATATTGAGGAAGCTGCTGACGCGATCGGGGTCGCGTGGCGGCTCAAGCGTCACCGTCGGCTTGTCGTCGGTGGGCGGCCCGCCGACGTTGATGATAATCCAGCTGTTGGCGAGCGCGACGATCGTTGGCTCCCCAGCGAGCAGCACCTCGCCGCCCAGCACGTCGGCATAGAAGCGCCGCGACCGGTCGACATCGGAGGTGACGATGAAGTGCGTGACCGCGATGCCCTCTGTGGGCCTGGGGAAATTGGCCATCGCTAGCGCTCCATCAGCGCGCGGACTTCGACGGTCCCGCCCATCCGGGCGACGGGGATCCGTGCCGCGAACGTGATCGCCGCGCCGAGGTCTGGCGCGTCGTAGATGTAGTAGCCGTTGACCTCGGCCCCAGCCTCGACGGGGGTGCCGTCGGTGACCTGCGCCTGCTCGCCATTCACGCGGACGGTCACCGCCCCGCTCGCGGCCTGGAGCTGGTTTCCATCCAGCACGCCCAAAGATTTGCGGATCGCGATGAATTCGGCAGTGACCTTCTCTTGCTCGTCAGCGGGGAGCTCGCCGATCACAGCATCAGCGCCGTTGAAGCGGACCTGGAGCATGTACTTCACGCGATCTCCTTATCAGATTTCTGGACTAAGCAGTACAGCAGAACCCTAGCAGTTTCTGGACGATCTAGTCCAGTTCGGATCATGGGAAGACCTCGCACCCTCTCCGGAAGGAATCCTGCGCGCCAACCCGACCTGTTCGGCGCCCCGCATGCTTGCGTCCACTTACCGAAGGCCTGGACTATCGCGGCGCTGAGGTCCGACGGCCGGGTGGTTGTGCCGTCTGTACCTGTAGGCGAGGGGCGCTGGCGTGATGTGGGGCAACCGGTCGCCTGGCGGCAAGGAGCGGCCAGGTCAGTGCCGTTGGCATCTAGTGTGTCGCACCTGATGTATCTGCTGCCCGGCCCGGGTTGGCGCCCAGTGGCCGATTCCCTCCGGAGCAGGACGGGCGCCGCTGCGGGCGCTCCGGCCCTCTACGGGAGGGGACGGCCCTCGTGGTCAGGTGGTCAGCCCGAGGTGCTTCTCATACGCGGCAGGCCCGCCCTCATCGTGTAAGGCCTGCGGATGCGCTGAAGCCGGCGCGAGACCTCGGAGTAATCCAGGCAAGGGTGATCGCCGCACTCGTCGTGGCTGGCGCCGCAGGCTCACGGTGCAGCCGTGGCCGGGCTGGCCAGCAAGAGGAAGTGCCGTAAGACCCTGGTCGCCGCGGCGCGACGACAGACCACGGGAATCGCGCACGGCGCGCGGAACCGGAATGGCACTCGCACGGTCAGGCGATCGAATGCTGGTAGCGATTTCCGTGTCTCCAGGGCTCACCAGAGCACACCCCCAGGCTGGTAGTTCTCATCATCTGCCTGGGTCCGGAGCAGCACGACGGGCCCCAGTCTCGCAGCGTGATCGCCTTCAGGCAACCCCGCAGATGGGCGGCGGGGTCTGTCGCTGAACGCCGGGCTGTTAGCGCGACCCTTCGAGGCTGATGACGACATTGCCGGTCTTCTGGCCGGCCTGGACGTACCTGTAAGCCTCGACGATCTGGTCCAGCGGATACGTTCGGTCGATGACCGGCCTGAATTCTCCGGACTCCATCAGCTTCCTGAAATGCCCCACCATCCGCTGGTCATGCTTCGGGATGGGGAACATGACCTTCTTGCCGCCATGCAGCGGGGCGATCAGCGCACGGAACGGATTCTGGGCCAGCGGACCCAACTCCGAGGAGATGTAGATTCCGCGCGGTTTCAGAAGCCGTTTGCACTGGCTGAAGGAACTCTTGCCGACCGAGTCGAGGATCACGTCGTATCTCTGGCTGTCCCGGGTGAAATCCTCAGCCGTGTAGTCGATGACTCTGTCGGCGCCCAAGCCCCTGACCAGCTCCATGTGGTCCGTGCCGCAGACCGCGGTCACGTTGGCACCCAGGCTCTTCAGCAGCTGGACCGCCGCTGAGCCAATAGCACCGGTTGCGCCGTAGACGAGGACGTCCTGCCCGCTCCGGATCCTTGCCGCCCTGATGTGCGAGAGGGCGTAGTGCGAACCCTCGGTACTAGGAGCGGCCTGCTGGTAGGTCACGTTGGCCGGCATGGTCGCGACCGGGCCGTCCTCGGGAATCGACATGTACTCAGCATGAGCGCCGAACGGGCCCTCGTTGTATCCGAACACCTTGTCGCCGATCCCGAACGACGTGACGCCGCTGCCGATCGCCTCGACCACGCCCGCAAACTCAGTGCCCAGGACCGTCGCCCGTGGCCTGATAAGGCCGGTGAGGAATCTCATGAAAAAGGGCTTGGCAGCCCGGTAGGCGCAGTCCGTCCGATTCACCGTGGTCGCGTGGACCTTGACGAGCAGCCCGTTGTCCCCCGTAGCCGGCTTCTCGACTTCTGAGATCACAACTACTTCGGGCGGCCCGTACCTCGTGCAGACCGCTGCCTTCATAGCCGGAGTGTAGCCAGGCGACATGCGACCCAGAAGATCACTGACCTGGCCAACCTCAAGCCGAGCCGCCGCTCTGCGCGAGTGTCAGCCCGATGCCGATCAAGACAAAGGACCGTGCAGCTCTGGGACTCTGCGCGCAAAGCCGGCGGTTCCCGTCCCGCGCCGGACTCCGGGCCGCGGACGGGCACGGACGGCCAGGCAATGGCGGGGAGCCGGGTCGGGGTCAGGTCGGTCGGCCACTGGCTCTGGTGTCCGCAGCGCCGGCTCGGTCAGCCGGCTTGGGTCAGCATCCGGCGCAGGTTGACAACTGCCTGGGTGCCGATGTCTTTGTGGCGGGGCGGGTTGAAATATTCGGTTGGGATCCGATGACCACGGCAACTTTGCCGTGGTACCGCTCCTGGGCTGAGCCGACCGCCACTGGCTGTGATGGCGATGACATTGGTGCTCCTGTCCGCTCCGCCGTCAGGGACGGAGTTGGGAATATTCGACCTGAAGGGCCTGCTGCCTCCGGGTCGTACTTGCGGGCAACTGCCTGTCCTTCGCACGTGGCGCCGTCTGAGCGTGGTGCCGCCTGCCTGCGAGATTCTGGTGCTGGCTCGCGCCGGCCGGGCCCGGCTCGCCGGTGGTGGCGATGTGCCGGGCTGAGGCGGATTCTGTGCGCTCGTGCGGCCGGTCACGGCGCTGCGTCGGTACCGGCCAGAAGGGCCAGGACCTCGCCGACCGTCCGTTCCCGGCTGGTGGGCTCGGGGAGTGGGAGGTGCGCCTTGATCTGGTAGCGGTTGCGGCGCCCGTCCTTCTGTTTGACGACGTAGCCAGCGTCGGCCAGGTCGGCGACGATGCCGTAGGCGCTCCGCTCGGTGATGGCCGCCCTGGCCGCGATGTCACGCAGCCGCATTCCCGGGTCGCGTGCGAGGAACAGCAGTACCCGGCCGTGGTTGCTCAGGAAGGTCCAGCTGCCCATACACGAAAGACTACCACTGTTTCTAGAAAAAAATTGCTAGTTACTGGTTACGTATATAAGCTTTGGGGCAGGCACCGGGGACCAGCTGCCGAGGGCGGCCAGCGACCACGGCGTCACCGGAGAAGAAGGTGTTGGTGATGGTTGCCCTGTTGGTCATCCTGGTGGTACTCGTCGTGGCTGGGCTCGTCGTGGCCGGCCGCTCGTTCAAGGTCGTGCAGCAGTACGAGCAGGGCATCATTTTCAGGTTCGGGAAGGTGCTGGGCCGGCCGCGCGGCGCGGGCCTGACGATCATCCGGCCGGTCGGCGACCGGATGCAGAAGGTGAACATGCAGATCGTCGCGATGGCGGTGCCGGCCCAGGATGGCATCACCAGGGACAACGTGACGGTCCGGGTAGACGCGGTCGTGTACTTCCGGGTGGTGGATCCGATCAAGGCGGTCGTGAACGTGCAGAACTACATGTTCGCGGTGTCCCAGCAGGCGCAGACCTCGCTGCGGTCGATCATCGGCCAGTCGGAGATGGACCAGTTGCTGGCCGAGCGGGACACGGTCAACAAGGAACTGCGCCGGATCATCGATGAGCCGACCGAGGGGCCGTGGGGGATCCGGGTGGAGCGGGTGGAGATCAAGGACGTCTCGCTGCCCGAGACCATGAAGCGGTCCATGTCCCGCCAGGCTGAGGCGGAACGGGAACGCCGCGCCCGGATCATCACCGCCGACGGTGAGTACCAGGCGTCCAAGCGGCTGGCCGCGGCGGCGAACGTGATGGCCCGCGACCCCGCCGCGCTGCAGCTGCGGCTGCTGCAGACCGTGGTGGAGGTGGCCGGGGAGAAGAACAGCACCCTGGTCATGCCGGTACCGGTCGAGCTGCTGCGGTTCTTCGACAAAATGACGCCCCCGGCGCCTGCGGGCGAGCCGAAGTCAGCCGCGGACTCGGCCTCGCTGGCCGACTTCGGCACTGAGGATGTGGCTGAGGAAGAGGCGGAAATCGAGAGCGGAGCGCCGCTGCAGATACCCCAGGTCCCGCCGATCCCCACCTTGCCCGTGCAGGTGGGCAACGGCGAGCTGGCCGCCGCCACAGGGCCGCGGCCAGGCGTAGCGGCCCGGCACAACGGCGACGGCGCGGACTCTGGCGCATAGGCCCAGAGCCCGCCTGATGTGCGGACGCCGCCGCGGGCTGCCGCCCAAGGCGTCCTGGGTGAACGCCCGGTACTTTCCGCCGATCTGTACTGGGTCGCGGCTCCGCGACCCAGTACTGCGGGCCGCGCCGACGCTGTTCGAGCACGCTCGGCGCGCCGGCTACCACCCCACGGGGAGACCGGGCCGGGAAGGGCGAGACGCGGGACCACCCCGTTACCGGCAATCCCGTCCTTTCCCCCGGCGGCCAGCCACTCACCGAGGCCCAGCGCGCACGGGTGGGCTGAGCTGATCAGCCAGGCAGCCGACGAGGCCGGGGCCCGGCGGTCACCGCCGCGGCGGTGCCGCGCTGGGACTGGGGGCCGGTCGGGCCACCAGCGCCGGCCGCGCAGGAGGCGGCCGGGGACCAGGCCCCGCCCGTGAAACTGCCCGAGCCAGGCCAGCCGGTCAGCTTCGCCGCGCACATCAGCCCGCTGTTCCGGGAGCGGGACCGGCAGTCGATGAGTTCGCGTTCGACCTGGGCTCCTACGACGACATGCGCGCGCACGCGGGAGGGATCCTGGCCCGGCTGGCCGACGGGTCGATGCCCTGCGACGGCGCCTGGCCCGCCGGTCAGGTGGAGGTATTCCGCCGCTGGGCGCAAGACGGGATGCTGCCATGAACCACGTCGCGAGCCAGGAGCACGCCGGCGGGCGTGGCTGGGGGCCGCGTGGGGTGGGGGCACCGGTGCCCGGGACGGCTTTGCCAGGATGGGCAGTATGCGATTTGCCTTCAAAACCTCCCCGCAGAACACCACCTGGCGCGACATGCTCGCGGTGTGGCAGGAAGCCGACGACATTGAGCTGTTCGAGTCGGGCTGGACCTTCGACCACTTCTATCCGATCTTCTCCGGCGCGGCGGGCCCCTGCCTGGAGGGCTGGGTGACCCTGACCGCGCTCGCGCAGGCGACCCGCCGGCTGCGGCTGGGCACGCTGGTCACTGGCATTCACTACCGGCATCCCGCGGTCCTGGCGAACATGGCCGCCGCCCTCGACATAGTGTCTGGCGGCCGGCTCGAGCTGGGCATCGGCGCTGGGTGGAATGAGGAAGAGTCCGGCGCCTACGGCATCGAGCTGGGCGGCCCGGCGCAGCGCAGCGACAGGTTCGAGGAAGCGTGCCAGGTCATCGTCAGCCTGCTGACGCGACAGACGACAGATTTCACCGGCACGTACTACCAGCTCACCAGCGCGCGGTGTGAGCCAAAACCGGTACAACAGCCGCACCCGCCGATCGTCATCGGCGGCAGCGGGGAGCGGCGCACGCTCCGTACTGCCGCCCGGTTCGCCCAGCACTGGAACTTCGTCGGTGGGCCGCCTGAGGAGTTCGCCCGCAAGCGTGACGTTCTTCATGCCCACTGCCATGACATCGGGCGCGACCCGACGGAGATCATGCTGTCCAGCCATGTTCGCCTGGGCCCCAACGGCGAGATTGGGCCGGCTATCGACGCCGCGGCCGCGCTCGGCGACCTGGGCCTGGATCTGGCGATCGTCATCCTCCCACCGCCGCACGACCCCGCCGTGCTCACCCCGCTTGCCGATGCCCTTGCCCTGCTCCGCTGACACCGGAATCCCCGGCATGGCCGCGGGCTCCCCGCGACCCCTTACCGCGTTGACAACTGCCTGGGCGCCGATGTCCTTGTGGCGGGGCGGGTTGAAATATTCGGTTTGGGATCCGATGGTCACGGCAACTTTGCCGTGGTACCGCTCCTGGGCTGGGCCGGCCGCCGCTGGCTGTGATGGCGATGACAGTGGTGCCCCTGTCCGCTCCGCCGCCAGGGACGGAGTTGGGAATACTCGGCCGGAAGGGCCTGCTGCCCCGGGTCGTACCTGCGGGCAACTGCCTGCCCTTCGCACGTGGCGCCGTCTGAGCGGGCTGCGGCCGCCTGCCTGCGAGGTTCTGGTGCTGGCTCGCGCCGGCCGGGCCCGGCTCGCCGGCGGTGGCGATGTGCCGGGCTGAGGCGGATTCTGTGCGTTCGTGCGGCCGGTCACGGCGCTGCGTCGGTACCGGCCAGAAGGGCCAGGACCTCGCCGACCGTGCGTTCCCGGCTGGTGGGCTCGGGGAGTGGGAGGTGCGCCTTGATCTGGTAGCGGTTGCGGCGCCCGTCCTTCTGTTTGACGACGTAGCCAGCGTCGGCCAGGTCGGTGACGATGCTGTAGGCGCTCCGCTCGGTGATGGCCGCCATGGCCGCGATGTCACGCAGCCGCATTCCCGGGTCGCGTGCGAGGAACAGCATCACCCGGCCGTGGTTGCTCAGAAAAGTCCAGCTACCCATACGGGAAATATTACCACTGTTTCTAGAAAAAAATTGCTAGTTTGTGGTTACGTATATAAGCTAGCGGCAGGCACCGGGGACCAGCGGCCGAGGGCGGCCAGCGACCACGGCGTCACCGGAGAAGAAGGTGTTGGTGATGGTTGCCCTGTTGGTCATCCTGGTGGTACTCGTCGTGGCTGGACTTGTCGTGGCCGGCCGCTCGTTCAAGGTCGTGCAGCAGTACGAGCAGGGCATCATTTTCAGGTTCGGGAAGGTGCTGGGCCGGCCGCGCGGCGCGGGCCTGACGATCATCCGGCCGGTCGGCGACCGGATGCAGAAGGTGAACATGCAGATCGTCGCGATGGCGGTGCCGGCCCAGGATGGCATCACCAGGGACAACGTGACGGTCCGGGTAGACGCGGTGGTGTACTTCCGGGTGGTGGATCCGATCAAGGCCACGGTGAACGTGCAGAACTACATGTTCGCGGTGTCCCAGCAGGCGCAGACCTCGCTGCGGTCGATCATCGGCCAGTCGGAGATGGACCAGTTGCTGGCCGAGCGGGACACGGTCAACAAGGAACTGCGCCGGATCATCGATGAGCCGACCGAGGGCCCGTGGGGGATCCGGGTGGAGCGGGTGGAGATCAAGGACGTCTCGCTGCCCGAGACCATGAAGCGGTCCATGTCCCGCCAGGCTGAGGCGGAACGGGAACGCCGCGCCCGGATCATCACCGCCGACGGTGAGTACCAGGCGTCCAAGCGGCTGGCCGCGGCGGCGAACGTGATGGCCCGCGACCCCGCCGCGCTGCAGCTGCGGCTGCTGCAGACCGTGGTGGAGGTGGCCGGGGAGAAGAACAGCACCCTGGTCATGCCGGTACCGGTCGAGCTGCTGCGGTTCTTCGACAAGATGACGCCCCCGGCGCCTGCGGGCGAGCCGAAGTCAGCCGCGGACTCGGCCTCGCTGGCCGACTTCGGCACTGAGGATGTGGCTGAGGAAGAGGCGGAAATCGAGAGCGGAGCGCCGCTGCAGATACCCCAGGTCCCGCCGATCCCCACCTTGCCCGTGCAGGTGGGCAACGGCGAGCTGGCCGCCGCCACAGTGCCGCGGCCAGGCGCAGCGGCCCGGCACAACGGCGACGGCGTGGACTCCGGCGTATAGGCCCAGCCCGCCTGAATGTGCGGACGCCGCCGCCGCGGGCTGCCGCCCAAGGCGTCCTGGGTGAACGCCCGGTACTTTCCGCCGATCTGTACTGGGTCGCGGCTCCGCGACCCAGTACCGCGGGCCGAGCCGACGCTGTTCGAGCACGCTCGGCGCGCCGGCTACCACCTCACGGGAGACCGGGCCGGGAACGGCGAGACGCGGGACCACCCCGTTACCGGCAATCCCGTCCTTTCCCCCCGGCGGCCAGCCACTCACCGAGCGCGCACCGTGGGCTGAGCTGATCAGCCAGGCAGCCGACGAGGCCGGGCCCGCGGCGGTGCCGCGCTGGGACTGGGGGCCGGTCGGGCCACCAGCGCCGGCCGCGCAGGAGGCGGCCGGGGACCAGGCCCCGCCCGTGAAACTGCCCGAGCCAGGCCAGCCGGTCAGCTTCGCCGCACACATCAGCCCGCTGTTCCGGGAGCGGGACCGGCAGTCAATGAGTCCGCGTTCGACCTGGGCTCCTGCGACGACATGCGCGCGCACGCGGGAGGAATCTGGCCCGGCTGGCCGACGGATCGATGCCCTGCGACGGCGCCTGGCCCGCCGGTCAGGTGGAGGTATTCCGCCGCTGGGCGCAGGACGGGATGCTGCCATGAACCACGTCGCGAACCAGGAGCACGCCGGCGGGCGTGGCTGGGGGCCCGCGTGGGGTGGGGGCACCGGTGCCCCGGACGGCTTTGCCAGGATGGGCAGTATGCGATTTGCCTTCAAAACCTCCCCGCAGAACACCACCTGGCGCGACATGCTCGCGGTGTGGCAGGAAGCCGACGACATTGAGCTGTTCGAGTCGGGCTGGACCTTCGACCACTTCTATCCGATCTTCTCCGGCGCGGCGGGCCCCTGCCTGGAGGGCTGGGTGACCCTGACCGCGCTCGCGCAGGCGACCCGCCGGCTGCGGCTGGGCACGCTGGTCACTGGCATTCACTACCGGCATCCCGCGGTCCTGGCGAACATGGCCGCCGCCCTCGACATAGTGTCTGGCGGCCGGCTCGAGCTGGGCATCGGCGCTGGGTGGAATGAGGAAGAGTCCGGCGCCTACGGCATCGAGCTGGGCGGCCCGGCGCAGCGCAGCGACAGGTTCGAGGAAGCGTGCCAGGTCATCGTCAGCCTGCTGACGCGACAGACGACAGATTTCACCGGCACGTACTACCAGCTCACCAGCGCGCGGTGTGAGCCAAAACCGGTACAACAGCCGCACCCGCCGATCGTCATCGGCGGCAGCGGGGAGCGGCGCACGCTCCGTACTGCCGCCCGGTTCGCCCAGCACTGGAACTTCGTCGGTGGGCCGCCTGAGGAGTTCGCCCGCAAGCGTGACGTTCTTCATGCCCACTGCCATGACATCGGGCGCGACCCGACGGAGATCATGCTGTCCAGCCATGTTCGCCTGGGCCCCAACGGCGAGATTGGGCCAGCTATCGACGCCGCGGCCGCGCTCGGCGACCTGGGCCTGGACCTGGCGATCGTCATCCTCCCACCGCCGCACGACCCCGCCGTGCTCACCCCGCTTGCCGATGCCCTTGCCCAGCTCCGCTGACACCGGGATCCCCGGCATGGCCGCGGGCTCCCCGTGACCCCTTACCGCAGCCCGAGCCCCGGCTCAACCAGCACAGCCCCACGAGTGCGAGAACCCGCCGATCCGTATGGGGGAAGAGCAACGGCCTCCGGCTGGGGCATCAGCCCGGTGGCCGTCGTTACTGTTTGCCGGTGAGCTGGGGCCTTCTGCGGCAGGGGTATTGCTGCCGGGGGCTACCCGGGGGCGTGATCCGGAATGCGTCTGCGTTTCCGCAGGCCACAGACTTGGGCTCGCGTCGCACCAAGATTGTCAGAGTGTTCGAATTAGTGCCTCTGCCAGTGCCCCGGCAGGATTCGAACCTGCGCTCACGGCTCCGGAGAGGGTTGGCGTTCATGCCCATTACCTGCGGAAACGTGCTCGCGGGTGTCCTGCCCGGGCGTGTATCGGGCGCGGTCCGCCTGGCCGAAGCTGCCGGGCAGTCGCGGCGATGTCGCCTTGCCCTGGTGGTGCGACGAGCGCCGACGATCATGGCGCGCCTTGGCATCGCCGGTCAGTCTCCCAGGATTCTGGGAGGGTGCTTTGGCAGGTGCCCTGTGATGATCGTGATGAGGAAAGGAGCCAAGAATGTTCGCACGAACATCAACCTGGTCCGGGTCACCTGAGGCATTGCAGAAGTGGGCTGATAACGCTGTCAGCAGGGTCAAGGGATTCGTCGAGGGCCTGCCCGGGAATGCGGGCGCTGTCTTCCTGATCGACCGAGACGGCGGCACGGCTCTGACGCTGACGCTGTGGGACAGCGAGGACGCCGCGAGTGCGACCGATCGGTTCGCCGAGCAGAGCCGTGCGGCGACGGTGGCAGCGACCGGCACGGAGCTGGTGAGCCGGGGCAGTTACGAGGTTGTGGCCCCCAGCTAGACTCAAGGCAACGGCAGGAGATGAGACCCATGCTCACCGGTCCGGCTGCCGACAATCTCGTCGCCGCGGTGGCGTCCGCCTGCAGGTCAGGGCTGGACGCCGACGCGCTTCGGGCCGCGGTGCTGCCGCGGCTGCGCAAGGCCGTGCCGATCGACGCACTGTGGTGGGCATCTGCTGACCCCGCCACGCTGCTGTTCACCCGGTCTTACCGCGAGGAATTGCCGGCAGACTCCGGTCCCTACTTTGTGGATAACGAGTTCCTGCACCAGGACGTCAACAAGTGGACCGAGCTCGCCCGCGACGCGACCGGCGTGGGCACCTTGATGCAGGCGACCGGCGGCCACCCGGCCAGCAGCGGCCGTTACCGCGACATTTTCGCGCCGCTGGGGTTGCAGGACGAGCTGCGCGCGGTGCTGCGGGTGCGGGACACCTGCTGGGGCTACCTCTGCCTGCATCGCGGGGCACGGCAGGTGTTCTCGCGGGACGAGGCGCGGTTTGTGCGGCGCCTCGCCCCGCACCTCGCTGAGGGCCTGCGGATGGGGCTGCTCCGTCAGGCCTGCCACCTGGACCATGCCCCGGGCGGACCGGGCCTGGTGATGCTCGCGGCCGATGGCGCCGTGGCTGGTCTGAACGATGCCGCCGGCCAGTGGCTTGAGGACCTCGGCGGCGCCGCCGACGGTTCGGATCTCCCGATCGAGATCCCGGCGCTGGCGACCAGGCTCCGTCACCTGCCGCCTGCCGAGCCGGCTATGCCACGGCTGCAAGTGCGCACCAAAAGCGGCCGCTGGGCCGTCCTGCACGCCTCGTGGATGAACTCCCCAGCCGAAAAGCTGATCACCGTGATCGTCCAGGAAGCCGCCCCGGCCGAGGTCGCGCCGCTGATCATGGCTGCCTACGGCCTGACTGATCGCGAGAGGACGGTATCCGCCCTGGTCTGCCAGGGCATGTCAACTCGCCAGATTGCGGGCCGGCTGCACCTGACCGCCGACACCGTGCAAGATCACCTGAAGTCGGTGTTCGACCGCACCGGCGTGCACAGCCGGGGACATCTCGTCGCCACGATCTTCGAGCGCGACTACCTGCCCCATGCCATCGCCGGCGACCCGCTCAATCCAGCCGGTGCCTTCACCGCCAGCTAACTGCCCGGCACCGGACGGCGAGCAGGAGGGGCGATCCCAGGTCATCAGCTGAGATGAGCCCGGATCCTGATCGCGAGCCTGTGAGAGAAACGTCTCCCCAAGTTCACTGGGCCTGCGCGCGGCTGTTTTCGGCCTGTGGACCTAGGCACATGCCGAGGGGGGTGAGCGGGATGTCTGGATAGGTCTGGCGGGCAGCGCCGGCCGGTGAGCTGGGTTTCCTGTGGCTGGGGTCCTGTTTCCGGGGGCGGCCCGGGACAAGGTCCGGAACGCGTCCGCGTCTCCTTAGGTCACAGGCCTGGCGCACAGTCGGTCCAAGATTGTCAAAGTGTTCGAATTTATACCTCTGAACAGTGCCCCCGGCAGGATTCGAACCTGCGCTCACGGCTCCGGAGGGGGTTGCTGTGCATGCCCCTGACCAGCGGAAACATGCTCGCAATGCCCTGTCCGGGCGCGTATCGGGCGCAGTCCGCCAGGGCGGCGATATGGCCCGCCAGCGCAGCCCGCCACAGCTCACCGTCGGCCATGCCGCCAAGGCCCGTCCGCAAGCCTTCGCTGGCGTGGCGTTACCGATGGCAACCGGCTCCGGGATTGGTGGTCGCTGCGGGCAGCACGGAACGATGCTCTTATGTTTGTCAAGGGGTCTGATGACGTTTTCCTGATCTCATTTCTGGGGTTCTGAAAAGGGACGTTGAAACAGGCTAGTTTGCTGGGTTGCGGACAAGACAGGGAAGGTCCACTCGGGTGAGGGAAAGCTCTTATAAGGTCACGCCCAGCAGGTCAAAGATGAGGCCGGGGACAGCCGGCGAATCGTTCGAAGGCCAGCAGGTTCGCGGCAGCCGATTAGCGGGTCAGGCCGTCCCCGGGTATGTGGGTCAGCTGGCAGCCGGGCGCAGGTAGGGGTAGACCTGACGGGCGGCGTAACGCTTCAGGCAGCGGATGATCTCTGCCTTGGACTTTCCTTCTTTCGTGCGCCGCTCGACGTAGGCGCGGGTGGCCGCGTCCGAGCCCATCCGGGTGAACACGATCCGCCACAGGGCGTGGCTGGCCTGGCGGCCGCCGCCGGGGTTGAGCCGGTGGCGGGTGACTTTCCCCGAGGATGCGGGGATCGGGGCGGTAGCGCACAGGTGCGCCCAGGCGGCCTCGGAGCGGAGTCGTCCGGGGTGGTCCCCGGCGGCGATGAGCAGCAGCGCGGCGGTGTGGGGACCGATCCCGTACAGGGCCAGAAGGCCCGGGGCGCGGGTGGTGACCAGGGGGACGATGAGCTCGTCCAGGCACTCGAGCTGGCCATCGAGGAACTCGGCGCGCCGTCCCAGCTCCCGCAGCGCGATGCGGACGGCATACCCCACGACGTCGCCGGGGCGGGGCCGCAGGCCGGCGATCCCGGCGGCCAAGGCGGCCGGGGACTGCCGGGTGAACCGGGCTCGCAGGTCATCGGGGCCGGTCAGGACCAGGGCCCTGGCCTGGTTGATCGCCCGGGTGCGTTCTCCCGCGGCGCTGCGCCTGGCGACCATCAGCGCGCGGATCGCCTCCACGGCGCCGTCACGGCCCTTCGGCGCGCCGCGGGCCCGGCCCGACTGGGCGGCCCGGGCGGCGCTGACCGCGTCCAGCGGGTCGGACTTGCCCCGCCGGCGGCGGTCCTGGCGGTCGGAGCGGTCCACTTCAACGACCCGGACGCCAGCGGTCGCCATGTGCCGGGCCAGGCCGGCGCCGTAGCTGCCAGTCCCCTCGATCCCGACCAGGCAGACGGTCCCGAACCCGGCCAGCCAGTCCAGCAGCCGGGCATCAGCCGGCCGTCGTGGCCGGGAACTCCCGAACGCCGAGCAGCCCGCCGAGGGGGTCCAGCGCGGCGGCGACGTGCACGTCGGCGTGGGTATCCACCCCGCCGGTGATGGCGCGTGTTTCAGCGCGAGTCTCTACGATGGTCATGGTCATCCCTTTCTCAGGTTGAGGGATGGCACGCACCCGCTGGCCGTCGGACCTGTGAAACCCTGGCCTCTGATCCAGGCCAGGCAGATCAGACCGGCAGCGCCGGTGGGTGCCACAAAAGCCTGGGACCCGGCCGGCAGATCGATTCGCAGGACAGACCCGAACGGCGTCAGCCGACTCGGAGGTCAGGCCGGGACCCAGGCCCCCGACCCTACGCCCCCGCCAAGTCAAAGCCAGGGAAGCAGGCCCGAAGCACTACCCACACTCTCCCTGCCGACTCGGAGCGGGTCGGGAGGCGGCTCTCGTGTCGAAGGACGGTGCCCAGATCGGCCAGTTCGGGGGTGGCCTCAGCTCAGGTCGGGCGGTGCCGCATGACCGGCTCGGTAGGCGCACTGGACTGCCCGGTGGATGAGATACTGCTTGACGGCTCGCTGGGCTAGGTGAGGGGACGGCATGCGGGGCAGGCGCATATGATCCTCGCCGCGGTTGCCGCCGGGGCGCCGTCTGAGACGTTCACGGCGCTGATGGATCACGTTGCGCAGGGTTTCGAGGCACTGGGAGCCGCGATTCTGGTGGTCGGCGTGATCTGGTCGTTGGTGCTGGCGGCGGTGGCCGCGCGGCGGTACGGCTGGTCGGCAAAGGCTTACCTGGTATTGCGCCAGGCGTTCGGCGGGACCCTGCTGCTCGGGGTGGAAGTCCTGGTCGCCGCCGACCTGGTTCGTACCGTCGCGGTCGCGCCCACCCTTGAGAATGTCTTCGTGCTGGGGCTCATCGTGGCGATCAGGACGTTCCTGAGCTTCTCGCTGGAAACCGAGATCGAAGGCGTTGCGCCTTGGCGGCGGGCTGCGATGGGCGGCGCGGGGACGATCCGCCGGGCCACGGCCAGCGCGCTGGAGCCCAAGACACCGCCCTGACACCGGGGTTGACCGGACTGGGAGCCTGAGCGGCTTTCTCCATCACTCGGGGTGACGCCGCCGATCGGCTCCGGCGGCTCGGCGGGTGTCATGCACGGGATTCGTGGGCCTGCTGGTAGGCGGGCCAGTCGAGTTCGCGGGGCCGCCGGGCGTGCCGCCACCAGCGACCCCCACGACCTCATCGCCCTGTCCGAGCACACTGCCCGCCCCATCACCGTCGCCCGCAGCTGAATCGCGGCAGTCCTCCGCGCAGGCGCGGCACTTCCATGGTCGGCACACCATATGCCGTACCCGCGGCAAGCGAGGGCGAGGGCGCCCCCGACACCGGAAGCCGCCGTGTGGCCGGGGCCGACTGCGAGAACTGGTTACCGGGTCAGCCCCGCACGCCCTCTGGGCAAGATGGCCGCGTGGGTGCGCGCCGCTGGCACGCGGGTGCCGCTGTCAGTCCGCCTGGCCCTTGGCCCCGGCTTCCTCAGCATCGGGTCCGTACCCGGCACTGCTCAGCATCCGGCGCAGGTTGACAACCGTCTGGGTGTCGATGTCCTTATGCGCGGGGACGTCGAAGAATCCGGTCGCAGACCCGACGGTCACGGCAACCATGTCATCGCGGTGCTCCACCACCGAGCCGATCGCCGTCAGCAACGAGAGCACGGCATGCCACTCGATGTTGTGGCTCACGGGGTGCTGGAAGATTTGGCGCAGCGTGTTGCGGTGATGGTTGTTGAGGTGCACAGGCTCTGACGTCGGTGACATCCGGGCTCCTCTCTGCCCCCGCCACGATAGCCCGGAGCCGGGATACGGTCAGGACCAGCATGTTCTGCTGCTGCACCCGGCGGAGAGCCCGGGACACGTCCACACCTGCGCGCCCCGCGGCCACATGCGCCGCATTTGCATGCGCCATGGCTGTGGCATCGCATGACCGGGCGCCGGCGGCGGTCCGAAGGACACCTCATCGCATGCCCGGGGGCTCTGGCCCGCTGCCACGCGGCCAGCAGCGAGCGCGTCGGGCACGAGAACCTGGATTCCGGGTCCGGCCGTTGGCCGTCGTTTTCCGCCGCCGCCCGCAATGCCGGCTTCGCCTCGGCGTCCGCCCTGCCGCTGCGGTTGCGGGAGGTGACCCTCGGCGCGCTGAACCTGCTCAGCGTCACCCGTGCCCCGATGGCTGAGGCGGACCTCATCGCCGCCCGGGCCTTCGCCGACCTCGCCGCCCCGAACATCGTGCCGCATCGTGCCGCCGCCGAGGCCCAGCTCCTGAACGAGCAGCTCTCCGGCGCCCTTGACCAGCCGCGTTCTCCCGGCTGCGAGCCTACGCCCGCAACCACAACCTCCGCCCTCACCGACGTCGCCCAGGCCGCCATCGACGGCACCCTTGACCCGCTGGCCTGGGCCGCCACCTCCCTGCCGATTCTGCGCTCAGGCGATCCCTGAGAAGGTTCGCAGGACACTCCTGGACGCTGTGCTCACTGGATCTTGCGGGCCGCTGGCGCAGGCGTCAGGCCAAGGCGCAGCGCCGTGTGCCTGGTCATGCACGCGGGTGGCGATGAGATGTTTGTCCGGTCAAAGCTGCCGGTTCCGGAGCAGATCAAGGAGTCCGGCGGCCGCCGCTTGGTCTGTGACGTGTTCGAGGATCGTGCGCGCCGATTGAAGGTGCCCACGGATGGTGTGGTGATCCGGGGTGGGTGAGTCGGTCTGAACCTTGACCGCCGCCATGTCCGCGCGAAGCCGCCTGGTGTCGCCGTCAGGAAGACGCAGCGAGGCTGCCTGGGCCTCGAACTCGCCCACGATCTCGCGAACCTTGTCCAGGTTGAGGTGGCTGACAGAGACAGCCTGATGGGCTCGGGGGTTACCGACCTGGATGGCAGAGCCGATGGCATCACCCTCGATGTGGATCACTGAGATCGGGGGAAAATGCTCGGTTGCCTGGTCCGGCGCTTTGCGGGATCGCTTCATCTCATCGATACCGGCGTGGGTCAGCAAGATCATGAATGGGGTGTGGCGGCCCCCGTGCTCTCGCCCGGCCGTGATCAGGTGCTCGCCCTCCAGATACCTGCATATGCCGCCGAGCTCCTCGTCGGACAAATCCAGGTGCTCCAGCAGCCAGCTGCCGCTGACATGGGAGATCCGGCTTCCCTCGGCCGCTTCGTAGATCGCGTTCATGACGCGCAGACGGTCGGCGCGGTGCCGGGCGATGTCGGTCACCGTGTTCATCCCCCAACCCTGAAACCTAATAGCAACTGTGGCATCTAAGCGTAGGCGCCCAGCTACCTGCCAGCTGGCGGTGAACGAGCCCCGGGACTGTGGTCAACCGGCTCGACAGCTCATCCGTCCCAGGTCGGGCCGTCGCGCCGGGGTGCGGGATCCAGGCTGCCCCGTTTGAGGGTGTTGCGGACCGTACCGAGATCAGCGGCCCTGGCCGGCATCAGCGGCACCGTCAGCGCCCGGGATTCCAAGTCCCGCCGCGTGAGTGTCGCGTCGCGCAGATAGGCGCGGCTGAGGTTGTCCAGCCACGGGCTTTGACTGTGCTCGGTGAACAGCTGCTTCAGTTGGTCATCTGGGCCCCCTTCGGGGAGTTCTGGTATCCGGTGGGCACCTCACCCCGCCGTGGAGTCGTGAAGGAGCTCTTCGAGGAGCACTCGCGGGTCGGCGAGCGCGCTGGTACTAGCCTCGGCCTTTCGCCTGGCAGTCGGCCCAGCTTGATCGTTTAGACACGAAAAGTGCCTTTGACCTGGAAGGATAGGGCTTGGTGAGAGTCCTGTCCGCTCCAGTTCGAAAGGCACTTTCCGCGTGCATCTTACTGCTGGCAGCTGCAAGATCGTGGTGTCCGCTGAGGGCACCGGAATCGTCTCCCAGGCCGGTGGCCTGCTGCTGACCCGGGCGCTGCGGGTCACGGGCCTGGACCGCGGCCTGGAGGTGGCGCTGGAACGGTGGCGGCCCGCCCGGGCGGTGCACAGCCGGGGAAGATCGTCACCGGCCTGGCGGTGGCGGTGGCGCTGGGCGGGGACTGCCTGGCGGACGTGGCGATGCTGCGCTCGCTGCCAGCCGGAGCTGTTCGGGCCGGTCGCCTCGGACCCGGTGGTCTCCCGGCTGATCGCGCGCCTGGCCAGCGATGCGCCGGCCGCGCTGAAGGCTATCCGGGCAGCGCGGGCGGCCGCCCGTGCGCGGGCCTGGGACCTGGCGGGCGGCGCGGCGCCCGGCGCGGACGGTGGCCTGGTCACGGTCGATATTGACGCGACGATTGTGACCGCGTGCCCGGAGAAAGAGCAGGCGGCACCGACGTGGAAGAAGACCTATGGCCATCACCCGCTGACTGTCTTCGCTGATCACGGCCCCGAGGGCACCGGAGAGGCGCTGGCGGTCCTGCTGCGGGCGGGAAACGCTGGCTCGGACACGGCAGCTGACCACATTGAAGCCGCCCGGCTGGGCCTGGCGCAGCTGCCCCGCGGCCTGCGGCGGCGGGTGCTGATCCGCACCGGCTCCGGCGGCGGCACTCATGAGTTCCTGGACTGGCTGGCCCGCCCGGGCCGCCGCCTTGCCTATTCGGCGGGGTTCACCATCACCGGGGACATCCAGGAGGCCATCCTCAAAATCCCCGCCGCTGCCTGGGTCCCGGCCTGCGACGCTGACGGCCAGGCCCGCCCCGGGGCGTGGATAGCGGAGATCACCGGCATGCTGAACCTGTCCGCCTGGCCGAACGGCATGCGGGTGATCGTCCGCAAGGAACGCCCGCACCCCGGCGCCCAGCTGCGCTTCACCGACACCGGCGGCCACCGCTTCACCTGCTTTGCCACCAGCACGAAAGGCGGCCAGCTCGCCGGCCTGGAGCTGCGCCACCGCCGCCGCGCCCGGTGCGAGGACCGGATCCGCTGCGCGAAAGACACCGGGCTGCGCAACCTGCCCCTGCAGGGGTTCACCCAGAACCAGATATGGTGCGAGATCGTCGCGATGGCCTGCGAACTGCTGGCCTGGATGCAGATGCCCGCCCTGGGCGGCCCGGCCCGCAGATGGGAACCCAAACGCCTGCGGCTGCGCCTGTTCTCCGCCGCCGGCCGCATCGTCCGCGGGGGCCGGCGCCTGCGGCTGCGCATCGCAGCCACCTGGCCCTGGGCCACCCAGATCACCGCCGCGATCACCAGGCTGCAGGCCTTTGCGCCCGGCTGAACCAGCGGCAACCCGCCACTGCGGCCAGAAAGACATCCCAGGAGCTTAAATGTCAAGCTGCAGCCTTCTCGGGGCTCTCGGCGCGATGCGGCCAGGCGGTCGCTTCGTCGTAGAGGGTGCCGGTTTTGAGGCAGCCGTGCAGGATGCCGACCAGGCGGTTGGCGAGCTGCCGGAGGGCGGCGTTGTAGTTGGAGCCGCGGGCTCGCTGCTTGTCGTAGTAGGCGCGGGCGCCGGGGGATGCCTGGAGCGAGGCGAAGGCCTGGGCGATGAGAGTGTCGATCAGCCGGTCGTTGTGCACGTACCGGGCCAGGGCGACCTTCCTCTTGCCCGAGGCACGGGTGATAGGACTGGTCGCGGCGTAGTTCTTCCTGGCCTTGGCGGAGATGTAGCGGTCAGGGTCGTCACCGAACTCTGCGAGCACCCGGGCGCCGAGGATCGGCCCCAAGCCGGGCTGGCTGAGGATGATCTCAGCGGCCGGGTGCGCCCCAAAATAGGCCTCGACCTGCCCCTCAAGGGCTTTCACCTGCTCGTTCAGTGTGTCCAGCACAGGAACCACCAGGGCCCCGTGGAACCCCGCCCACCCGGCGCGACAGCCGGGCCGGCGGCCACACCAAACGCTGAAAAGGGCAGTCAGCCGCGGGGCCCGGCCACCAAACCAAGATCACGAAAGACATCCCATGAGCTGAAATGTCAAGCCGCGATCTTCTCGGAGTGGTGCGGCCAGGCGGTTGCCTCGTCGTAGAGGGTTCCGGTTTTGAGGCAGCCGTGCAGGATGCCGGCCAGGCGGTTGGCGAGCTGGCGGAGGGCGGCGTTGTATTCGGCGCCGCGGGCTCGCTGCTTGCCGTAGTAGGCGCGGGCGCCGGGCGAGCTCTTGAGGGCGGAGAAGGCCTGGGCCATGAGAGCGTCGATGAGCCGGTCGTTGTGCACGAACCGGGCCAGGGCGACCTTCTTCTTGCCGGAGGCGCGGGTGATCGGCGAGGTCCCTGCGTAGTTCTTGCGGGCTTTGGCCGAGGCGTAGCGGTGCGGGTCATCGCCGAACTCCGCGAGCACCCGGGCGCCGAGGATCGGTCCCAGGCCGGGCTGGCTGAGGATGATCTCAGCGGCCGGGTGCTGCCCAAAATGGGCCTCCACCTGCCCCTGCAACGCTGTGATCTGCTCATTGAGGGTGACCAGGATCGCAGCCAAGGCACGGACCGAGGCGGCGTAGGCGGCAGTGACCACAGCGGGCTGGCCCAGATGCCCGGCCCGCAGGGCAGCCTGGATCGCAGCGGCCTTGCCGGTGATGCCGCGGCGGCGGGCACGCTTGAGCGCGGCGCTGATCTGGCTGATGGTCAGCTTCGCAGCCGAGGCAGGGTCGGGGGCCTTGGCCAGCAGCTCCAAGGTGTCGGCGGCGTCCAGGTCCTCGAACGCCTCCAGGGCGGCGGGGAAGTACTCGCGCAAGGCGTGCCGCAGCCGCTGGGTGTGGCGGGTGCGCTCCCAGATCAACGTCTTGTGCATCCGGGTGACAACCTTGACCGCCTCGGCCTGCGCGCTGTCAGCGGCGACGGGCCGCAACTGGTGGGCGTCGGTGCGGACCATGTCGGCCAGCACATGCGCGTCGGCCGCGTCGCTCTTGGCGCCCGACACCGCGTGCCGCTCCCGGTACCGGGCCGCCTGCAGCGGATTGACCGCGAACACCTCATACCCTGCCGCGGCCAGCGCGGCCACCCACGGGCCCCGGTCAGTCTCGATCCCCACCAGCACCCGGGCCTCATCGGGGTCGGCGTCACCGAGCAGCCCGCCGACTACGGCGTGCAGCCGGATCATTCCCGCGATCCCCTCGGGCAGCCTTGCCTTGGCCAGCACCCGGCCCGCGACGTCCATCAGCTCCACGTCGTGGTGGTCCTCGGCCCAGTCATCGCCGGCAAACAGTCGCAACGCGTCCCCCGTTCTCGATGCCGGTCACTCCCGGCAGCCGTTCGGGAGAACCATCAGCGACCTAATGAAGCAGTGCTCACGCCCCCTCATCAGGGCCGGGCACGACATCCCATCAGCGATCAACTCTCCCGGCTACCAGCAGGGGCACGGTCTTTCGTCAGGACTCACGGTCCAGATGGAGGGAGTGCTCACCTGCCGGTGGCTACCAGGTCCGAGTCTGCCGGACGGCGACCCGTTGGCTCTCATTAGATGCAGGCTTATGGGCTCGCGAACCGTAGCGGAATATTCCAGGTTCGGGAGACGCGGCCTTGCTAGCTGGGTCTGGTTACCGGAGTGGCGCGAAGAGTTCCAGCTGGATGTTGTCGGGGTCGCGGAACACCAGGACAGAGGCGTAGGGCTCGTCGGCGATGGGTGACTGGGTCAGCGGCTTGTCAGCGACATCGGCGCTGACGACACCTTTGGATTCTAGGTGAGCCTGCCAGGCCTCAAGGTCGCTGCGGCCCGGGACCATGAAGCCGGCGTGATCTAGGCCGGTGACCGACTCGCCGAACAGCGCGCCGGTGTTGGTGGCGTGACGGTGCAGCACGATCATGAGCTGGCGGCCGTCGTCGGCGAGGAGTTTGCCGACTCCGCCATGGTGCGGTACATCCATCCGGAAGCGGACGCCGAACACGTCCTCATACCATCGGACGCTCGCATCGACGTCGGTGACTGTCAGCGCGAGGTGGTGCAGCCGGGGTGATGTGACCGTAGGCATGGGTTCTCCTTTTTCGCAGATGGATGGATGGATTCAGCGGGAGCGATAGAGCACCGGTCGGCGTAGCCGCCGCCGAGGCTGGTGGCGCAGCTTGCCGCCAGTGAAGGGTGACTAGGGATCTGCGGCCTTGGTGGTCATGACCGGACTCGTCCGGCCGTGGATCCCGGCGGCGCTGGCTGGATGGGCGTGCCGTCCATCTGGCATCGGTCCGTCTGGCAGTAGGCGAGAAACATCGCCACAAAGTCGTCGATGAGGCGGGCCCAGCGGTCCCCGCCTGGGTCGTTGGAGATCTGCTGGTCGACAAGGCCGGTGGTCAAGGCGGTCCACATGTCGAGGTGGCGGGCATCGGTGACACCGTTGAGGGCTAGGCGCTCGCGCACGCTGTCGAGGGCGCGCACTGCGGGCCTGAACGATTGCGGCGTGGGCTCAAATCCGGGAATTGTCCGCTGGAACAGCAGTTGGTAGCGAGCGGTGTCGCTGGTGCAGAACTCCAGGAAGCGGCGCACGCCCACCGCCAGGATCGCGCGGGGATCCCGGCAGTCGTAGGGCTCGGACATCCGGTCGGCGAACTCGGTGGCCGCCCGGCCGAACATGGCGTCGTAGATCGCGTTCTTCGAATCGAAATAGGCATAGACCGTCGGTGTCGTGATCCCGGCGCGCTTGGCCAGCTCGCGCAGCGACAGGCCAGCCAGGCCCTGGTCGCGGACCAGTTCCCAGGCCGCATCGACGATCGCGTCCCGCGCCGATCGCCGCCGCGCTTCGCGCCAGCCGCCCGCTACTTGTGTTTTAGACATCGCTTGCTAAAGCTATACGCCGTTAAAGAAGGAGTCAAAATGTGGACGCAAGCGCACGGTGACGGTGGGGCAATGCCGCCGCCTTCCCTGGCCAGTAAGCAACGCTAACCGTGCGAACCCACCCTGGGACGCTGCGTCGGATGCGAAAGCTCAGGTCACCGCTGATTCAGACGGACTCCGACGGCGTGACCGGTAGCCGGTCCAGCAGCACGGGCCGGCCGTTGAGCCGCCCGCCTGCTACGGGTGGGTCAGTCAGGATGCCGGTCGGTCCAGGCGTCGATGACGTCGAGCACGTTGGTGGCAGGCTCGGGCGGCACGAAGCCGAGCATTTCCTGCAGCAGCGGGTGGACGACTGGGTGCAGGCGCTGCTCGGCGAACGCCTCGTAGTCGTCCTTGGACTGCCAGACATCGACATAGCGCAGCCCGGTGTCGGTGCGCCAGGCGAGGTGGGCGATCAGGCCATCCGGGCGCTGCGGGCCAAGGCCTTCCTTGATACGGGCGTAGGTCTCGGCGTTGATCGGCACGTCGTAGGTGAATGCGTAGCTCATCGGGCCCTCTCCTATATTGGCCCGAAATAGCTTCGGACTAATATCTGTATCATGGCCCCCATGCCAGCCCCTGTCAAGCGGCGCTACGACGCAACCCGCCGCCGCCAGGCCGCCGCCCGCACCCGGACGGCGATCCTGGACGCCGCCCGGGAGCTGTTCACCGCACGCGGATACACCGCCACCCCGATGACCGCGATCGCCGAGCGGGCCGGGGTGGCGCTCGACACCGTCTACGCCTCAGTCGGCCGCAAACCCGAACTGGCCCGGCTGCTGGTCGAGACCGCGATCTCCGGTACCGACCAGGCCATCCCCGCCGAACAGCGCGACTACGTGCGGGCGGTCCAAGCCGCCCCAGACGCCCCAACCAAGATCGCCCTCTACGCCGCGGCAGTCACGGCGATCGCCCCCCGCCTAGCGCTCGTGCTCGCCATCGTCCAGCAGGCCGCCCACACCGAACCGGAACTGGCCGCGCTGTGGGACGAGATCGCCGAGCGCCGCGCCGCTAACATGCGCCGCTTCGTCGCCGACCTCGCCACCGTCACCCCACTGCGCATCGACCCCAGCGAGGCCGCCGACATCGTCTGGGCCACCAACGCCGCCGAGCTCTACCAGCTGCTGGTCGGCCGGCGAGGCTGGAGCCCGCAACGCTACGAACGCTTCCTCACCGACACCTGGCGCCGCCTGCTCCTCCCCGGCTAACCGGGTAACCGCCGACGGCCAGGCGCCCCGCCCAGGCGAACTACAGCGCACCGGCCGGCACCGACGCGGCAGATCAGTTCTTACGCACCGTCGGGCTGATACACGGCAGCGCGCCAGCGCCCACGCCGAACCACACGGAGCGCTTATGCCGGAGTGTGAGACGTCGGGCAGGTGGCATCTGAGGTGGTTGGACGGGCTGGGCGGCCGCCCCGGCGGCGCCAGGCGCTGCTCGGGCTGCCGCTGTGTAGCTGCGGATACTGGGGGAGGAGCAACGGCCTCCGGCTAGGGCAACGGCCCGGTGGCCGTCGTTACATCTTGCGAGTGAGCTGGGGCTTTCCGCGGCTGAGGTGCTGCTGCCGGGGACATGATCCGGAACGCTTCCGCGTTTCCGCAGATCACAAGGCCTGGCGCCGAGTTGGCCTAGGATTGTCGAAGTGTTCGAATTTATGCCTCTGAACAGTGCCCCCGGCAGGATTCGAACCTGCGCTCACGGCTCCGGAGGCCGTTGCCGTGCATGCCCCTGGCCTGCGAAAACGTGCTCGCGGATGGCCTGCCCGGCGCGTATCGGGCGCGGCCCACCGACTGACCGGCCGTGCTTGGCTTCGGCCATGCACTCGCAGCGCGCCAGGCTGACAGCCTCGATGTGATTGGCGGCGGTAATGCCGCCTCTTGCGCTGCCATCGGGCTGGTGCCGGGGGGGGGGGGTCGTGTCCCGCCGCCGGTGTAAATGACAACGGACGTAGGTTCCTTCAAGAGCTACCAACTCATCGAAGGAAGGACTACGCCCGTGTCTGTTCGAGTATCGCCTACCGGGAAGATCCGTGCCGAGATCGACGCCCTGTTCGACGGGGAGCGTGAGCTGGGCGAGGTGATCGAGGACGTCGCCCGGCTGGGTGCCCGCCTGATCATCCAGACCGCGCTGGAGGCCGAGGTGGAGGTATTCCTCGGCCGGGCCCGTTACCAGCGTGCTGCCGGTGTTGAGGGCGCCGCGGCCGGGATGCGTAACGGCTACTGCCCGGCGACGTGAGAGACGACCGCCGGGCCGGTGACGGTGGCCCGGCCCAAGCTGCGCGGCACGACGGAGGCGTTCGCCTCGCGCCTGTTCGGCAAGAGCATCACGAAATCGAATGCGCTGGAGTCGCTGGTGATCGCCGGGTTCGTGCGGGGCCTGTCGGTCCGCGACGTGGAGAACACCCTCGCCGACGCCCTGGGCGCGGAGGCGGCGCTGAGTAGGTGGACGGTGTCGCGGATCTGCCGAGGCGATCGGGGATGAGTTCACCGCCTGGTCGTCCAGGCGGCTGGACGGCCTGCAACTGGATTACCTGTTCCTGGACGCCTCGATGTTCAAGATGCACCCCTGCGCCCGGGCCGAGCCGGTGCTGGCGGCGTGGGGCATCACCACCGACGGCGCGCCGGTGTTCGTCGCGCTGGCCGCGGGCGGCAGCGAGTCCGCCGACGCGTGGGGCGATTTCCTCGACGGGCTGCGCAGCCGGGGCCTGCGCCCGCCGCTGCTGGTCATCTCCGACGGCGCCGCCGGGCTGATCAGCGCCGCGGAGTCGGTACTGGCGCGGTCACTGCGCCAGAAATGCCTGATCCACCGGGCTCGGCGGGGCCGGTCGCCTCGAACCCCAGTGTCCACCAGTCCTGGCCGCCGGTGCGGACCTCGGTGAGTTCCACTTCACACCCCGCCATCGCCCAGCTGCGCCGGCGCGCGACCATCTGCCCGTCGGCCGATGAGAACCGGCTGATCCGCCGCCTCTTGGACTGGCCGCCAGCCGCGGGTTGGCGCTGTGCTGGCTGAGTGGGCGGAAGGGGAACGACCACTTCTGCCAGGACTCCATCCGCCCGCGGGCGCGGCCCGTCACCTCCAGCATCCCCGGGCTCCCGCGGAACACCTTCACCTCCAGCGCCCCGCCTCCGCGGACCTTCACCGACAGCCTGGGGGACGGTGGATCGACAGGTAGGTGTCCTCGCGTGATTCCACCCGAGCCGGGAACCGCCCGAACCATCGGGCCACCGCAGCCGTCAGCTGGCCCGCAAGATCGAGCGCACCGAGGCTGCTGACCCCTTCGCTGACCGGGCTGTCAGGCGGTTCAGCCGTCATCGCCACATGCTTCTGTCCTTTGCCTTGCCGGTGCCGTGCTACGAGGTCAGCTCAGCCGTATCAGGCCGCTGACTGCCAGATAGGCGCCCAGGATCAGGGCGGTGTAGGCCATGAGCTGCCGGGCGTGGCCCAGCAGCCAGTCCTGGGCGTGCTTGAGCGCCGCCTTGGTGGCCTCGGGCCGCAGTTCCAGGAACACGAACGGAATGATGATCAGCGCGAACTCGATGAGGACGAAGACGACGACTGCGCGCCGGCACCCTGGGCCGCGGTCGAGGATTTGCCGGTGACCAGATTGTGCAGCGCGGTCAGGTAGGCGGCGCCGGGGAGGCCGATCAGCGCGCCGACCAGCATGGCGAGCCCGAGCCGGGCGAGCCAGCACCCGTGGCGCCCAGCTGTCCTTCTTCTTCTTTCCGGCTTCTCCGGCTTCTCCGGCTGCCCGCCGAGTCTGCCCGCATGCCGCCTTCCGCCTGCCGTGCAGGCGGCCCGTAGCGACCAGCCCGCCGACGGCGAGCAAGAGCAGGCCGAGGGCCAGGTTGACGCCAGCGCCACTGTTTTCTGGGAATCGACGATATCCGGCGTGGAGGACGAGCACGTCCAGCAGGCCGATCGTCAGGGCCACCGTCAGGCCGCCGAGCAGACGCACAGGAACATTGCCCGCGGCCGCCGGTTCTCGATCAGCAGGGTTCATGGTCAGCAGTTTCGGGTTCAGCGCCGCGATGAACGCCAGCGCGAAGAACTCGGCGTCATCGCCCGTCAGCCAGCAGTTCCGCTCATCATCCCCGTGGGCGGCGTGCCTTGTCAGTGGCCATCTCGGGACGGGGACGCGGTGCCAAGGATCGACAGGTCGCCGCCCTCGGCGGCCTCGCGTTCGTCCTTGTTCTCGGGGCAGTCCCGCACGGCCATGATGATGGCGACGGCGATGGCGGCGCCGAGCACCGGCCCGGCGAGACACCCACCAGCCGGTGTAGTTGTTGCGACGATGTCGGGGCCCAGGGTGCGGGCCGGGTTCATCGAGGCGCCGCTCATCGGGCTGGCGAACACCCAGCAGCGCCACCGTCGAGCCGACCGCGATGGCGGCGTTGTGGCCGATGCTGCGGCGCCGGTGGCGGTGTTGAGGATGACCGACACCAGGATCGCGGTGAGGACGGTTTCCATGACCAGCGATTTCCATTGCCCACCGGGGGTGGTGATCGGGTAGTTCCCGCCCGCGCTCACGTCCCCGAACATGAGCTGCAGGAACAGCGCACACGAATAGTGCCGCGACTTGCACCCCCATACGGTGCCACCCATTTTGCGGGGGAACACCCCGCGGGCGGTGAAGCGAAGGTCACCGCCGGGTTGATGTGCAGCCCCGACAGCGGCCCCCAGGCGTAGATCATGGCCATCACCACCGCCCCGGGCGCGATCACCGCCGCGGTCCGGCTGATCGGGCCGCCGCCCACGTAATGGTTGATCACCCCGGACCCAGCCGCCACCGTCACCAGCACGAACGTGCCCAGGAACTCGATGATCAGCCGGATCCACAGCGGCCGCTGCCGCAGGGTGTCTTCCTCGAACCGGATCAGGTAGCGGCGCTGCAGCGACGCGGCGTGCTCGGCGTCCATATCGGTGACGTCAGCCGATGGTGCGGGCCTTCCATGTGTCGCTTCCGGATTGGGTGGGCGGAATTTGGGTCCGGGGTTAGTCTCGGTGGCCGCCTCGGCCCTGCCGTCTTTGACGGCGGCTTGGAGCGCGGCGTAGTCGGAGTTCGTTCTGGTCGGCGTAGGTTCGGCAGGTCAGCGATCGCCTGGTCGAATGCGCCGAGAGCCGCCGAGGTAGGCGGCAGGGCGATGGCGGTCACCGGACGGGCGTGCGCCGGGCCAGGGTCCACCGGCCAGGCCCTTGTAACCCCCATGCCCGACGAACCATGGCGACGAACTTCCAGTCCTTCAGCCGGCCGGACCGAGAAGTCGCGGTCCACCCGTCGGGCCGGGGTGCGCGGGTCCAGCCGAGGAAGATGTCGCTTTCGGGGTCGGCATCAGGTGCTGCCCGGCGACGACCCGCTCACCCGTATCGGCGTACTGGCGGCGCCGAACAGCAGGCGGCCAGGAACCGACGGCTGCGTTCGGGGGCGGCAGGAACAATGGTTCGACTTCGTCTCCGCTGTCCATGAGCAGGATCCGGCGCGGGTGCCGACCGCCGATGACCTCGCGGGCTGCTGGACCAGCGTGAACTGCTCAAGCAGGTGCCGCCGGTCAGACTGCAGCGTCCGCCGGTACTTGCCCAGGATGCCTTGCATTTCCTCGACAGAATCGCGTCGGCCTGGACATCGGTGAAGATCTCCTCGAGAGGGACGATCATCGGCGGGTCGCTGATGATCCGCCGCCTGCCCTCCACCAGCATGGTCAGCTTGCCCAGCGCCTTTGTGCTGTCACGGCGTGGGCCTTGGCCAGCAGCTTCTTCGGCCCTTCTTGAACCTTTTCGCCTTCATCTGGGCCCGGGAACCTGCCGATGGCCTGTTCGATGTCCAGGTGCGCATACCAGATGCCAAGGAAAGCCTGCTCGGAAAGGCGCGCATCGCCGTCCGGTACCCCTCAGCCGCCGCGATGACGATCTTGCGGCGGGCCTTGGCGGACGAACCCGTTGTCCCGGCCCGCCACCGCCAGGCTCGCTGCCAGTCGCTTGACGTCCCACTCAAACGGGCCCGGCAGGGTCTCATCGAAATCATTTTAATATCGAAGACCAGCCGCCGCTCGGCGAAGCGAACGCGCCGAAATTCGACAGGTGCGCATCCCCGCACAGCTGCACCCGCAGCCCCGAGGCGGGCGTGGTAGCCAGATCAGCTGCCATCGGCAGCGCCGCCCCCCGGTAGAACGAGAACGCCGACACCAGACGGCCGACGCCGCACCGGCACCAGCTCCGGCACCCGCGACTGCGCCTGCCCCAGCAGCAGCCCGACCGGATCCCGCGACCCGGCCGGGGCGAACTCCGCATGCGCCTCCAGCGGAGTCACCGCCGGCATCCTTCCCCTGGGTCACCGCGCGGTCAGCTGCTCCACCATCCCGGCCCGCACCAGCCTGACCGGATGCCCGCGTGGCAGAGCCCGCCGGCACGCCACTCTCAGTCTTCACAGTCATCGCCACTCCCTTCCGCCTAGGCCGCAGTTGTCAGTAACCCGTCTGGTTCCTCCAGCGCGGCGTGCCACGTCATAGCCGAGCGCGGTCGCCACCTCGGGGGCGGCGGCGACGATCCGGGCGAGCCCGGCGACCGGGGCGATCGCCAGCAGCACGTCGGCGATCTCGTCTTCACTCGCGCCGCGCCGCCAGCGCCCGGCCGGTGCTCCATTCCAGGCACACCGCCGGCGCCTGATGGCCACCGCCACCCTCAACAGGAGCAGCGCCGCGGTCTTGGGATCCAGGGCCGATACCCGCGCCAGGTCTAGCCCGAGCCCGGCCTTGTCTTCGGCGAAGGCTTCGTCGATCATCGCCAGGCTGCGCAGCGTCTCCTGGAATCTCTTCGTCTGGCCCATGAGTCTCACCCGCCTCAGGCACCATTCCACGTGGCAGCGGGGCGGGTTCCATCGCCCTGATGGGATGAAGGTCCGGGAACTTTACCCGTCGAGGAGCCCCAGCTCAAGAGAGCGCGAGGCCGCCTGGACGCGCGCCAGGGCTGGCTTCTGCGCCGCCCGGCGGTCTGCCCCCCCGGCCGCTACCTGGCCAAGCCCTGGGCCCGGTTCGTGGCCGCAGCTCCGGGCGCCGCGTCCGGCACCGGGCAGCTCAGCGAGTGGGGAGTACCTCGGGCGTTTGTGGCTGAGTGGCGAGCATTGGATGGGCAGTCATCCGGGTGAGACGCGTCGCTTCCCGCTTGCCTGCCTCGTGCCGGTCATGCAGCGTTTGGAGTGGATCAGCCGGGCGGGCGTATTGCCGCGCTTGACCTGATCTGAAAACTTAGGCAGATTATGGTGCGCAGACCGTTCCGGGGGGCACCGATCATGGGCGAGAGTGACGTGCGTCAGCGGGACGGCTGGTCACAGCGTGCCGCGGGTCAGCGTTCGACCTCGTCGCGTCCAAGCTCCGTGCTCCGCTGATACGGCCCGGGACCATACGCCGTTTGTCGCTGCTCAACGAGCCGGCGCCGGGGGACCCCGCCCATCGTCGGCGGTCGCGCCGTGGTCTACGGAAAGACGACGTTGTCGTCGCAGTGGGCCGAGTCCAACGGCCAGGCCTTCGCGTGGGTGTCGGTTGACGAAGCGGACAACGACGCGAAAGTCCTGCTCAGCTACGTCGCGGCGGCGCTCGATGCGGTCGAGCCGATCGATGAGCGAGTGTTCGCCGCGCTGGCCTCCCCCGGTGAGTTCGGTGCCCGGCTCGGTTGTCCCCCGGCTGGGGGCGGCGTTTTCGTCGATGACCTCGCCGGTAACGCTGGTCCTGGACGACGTGCACGTGCTGCGCGACTCCGAGTGCCGGGCGGCGCTGTCGGTGCTGGCCGATCATGTGCCGGGCGGCTCGCGGCTGGCTCTGGCGGGCCGGGCCGAGCCGCCGCTGCGGATCGCGCGGCTGCGCGCCGAAGGGGAGATCCTGGAGATCGGCCCCGGTGATCTGTCCCTTACCCGCGAGGAGGTGTCATCGCTGCTGCGTGACGCTGGTGTTGCGCTCGCTCAAGGCGAGGTGGCCGAGCTGCATGGCGGACCGAGGGGTGGCTGGTGGTTAGATCTCGCGGCCCTTTATCTCCGGGAGGGCGGCCCGTTTGCGGGCGCGGCGGTGTCATTCGGCGGGGATGACCGGCTGGTGAGCGAGTACATGGAGTCGGAGTTCTTGTTGGATTTCTTCTGCGCGTCACAGTGGGCGTCCCCGACCCGGACCTCGGTCCTGGAACGCATATGCGGGCCGCTGTGTGATGCGGTGCTGGAGATGGGCGGGTCGGCTGCGGTCCTGGCGGAGCTGGCAGGGTCGAATTCGCTGCTGGTGTCGTTCTACCGGCGGGGGAGTGGTATCGCTCGATCACCTGTTCCGCGACATGCTGCTGGCCGAGCTGCACCGCCTGGAGCCTGGCCTGATGCCGGTCTGCCGGCGCCGCGCCGCCCTGGGTGCCCGGACAACGGCATGCCCGAGGCGGCGCTGGAGTACTGCATGGCAGCCGGGGATGTCGATGGGGCGGCCTCGGTGGGGCAGCTCGTGGTCCCGGCTTACCGGCTGGGCCGGGTCACGACCATCTCGCGGTGGTTCGGGTGGCTGGAGGATCGGGGCGGGATCGAGGGACACCCAATGGCCGCGGTGCTGGCCTCGCTGTTTTCCGCGCTGACGGGCAGGCCGGCCGACGCCGAGCGGTGGGGCGATGCGGTCGATCGCTGGCAGTACGGGGACCCGGCCCGGCCCGATGATCCTTCGGCCGAAGCGTGGGCTGCCCTGCTGCGGGCCATCTTGTGCCGGCGCTGGGGCCGAACAGATGCGCGCCGACGCCGACGAGGCCGTGCGCAGGTTCGCCGCGGGGAGCTTCGTGACGCCAGCGCCCGCGCTCCTGCGGGGGATCGCGCGCATCCTTGGCGGTGACCTCGATGGTGGCGAATTGTCCCTGGAAGATGCGGTCAGCGTCGGGGAGAAGGCTAACGCGCCCGATGACCTCGCGATCGCGCTGTGCGAACAAGCCCTCCTAGCGATGGCACGCAGCCAATGGGACCAGGCCGAAGTCCTCGCTGGCCGGGCACGCACCGTTTTGCGCCGGGCCGGGATCGAGGAAAGCTACGTGACACCCCTGATCTGCGCGCTGCGAGCCCGCGCGGCTATGCACCGGGCAGATGCCCCGGCGGCGCGCCGGGAACTCCTCAGTGCCCAGCGGCTGCGGCCTTTGCTGACTTACGCACTGCCCTACCTGGCCGTCCAGGCCCGGATCGAGCTGACCCGCGTCCACCTCGCGCTGGCCGACCATGCAGGCGCCAGGACGCTCATGCGCGAGGTCGACGACGTGCTTAAGCGCCGACCGGGCCTCGGGACCCTCGCCGGGGAGGCCAAGGCGCTCTGGGACCAGCTCTCCAGAGAACGCGGTTCAAGCGTCCCCGGAGCATCGGCGCTGACCGCTGCCGAGCTGCGCCTGCTGCCGCTGCTGTCTACCCACCTGTCGTTCCCCGAGATCGCTCAGGAGATGTTCCTGTCCCGCCACACCATCAAGTCGGAGGCGAACTCGATCTACCGCAAGCTGGGTGTCTCCTACGTACCCAGGCAGTCTCACGCTCACTTGAACTGGGCCTCCTCGCCGGGTGACGACCGGGCTTTCATCCCATCGGGGCGATGCCACTGCGCGGCACGCGGTGGAGCCTAAGAGCGTAGGTAACGGGCTGGAGTCAAGATTCCAGCGACTGCGACGACACAGGGAGTCACGATGACGTCGGCAACCACCCAGCCAGCCAGGGGCACCGGGGGGCGGCACGCGGAAGGCCACGGCTACGGCCTGGTCCTGTTCGCATCCGTCCTGCTGGTGATCGTCGGCTGCTTCAACCTGATCTACGGCATCGCCGCGATCGCCAACTCGCACGTGTTCACCGCCAACGCGCACTACGTGTTCGGCGACCTGCGCACCTGGGGCTGGATCACCCTGGTCATCGGCGTGCTGCAGCTGCTCGCGGCGGCCGGGGTGCTGGCCGGTAACCAGGCGGCGCGCTGGTTCGGCGTGGCGGTGCTGGGGCTCAGCGCGATCGACCAGATGTTCTTCATCCCCGCCTACCCGTTCTGGTCGCTGATGATCATCGCGGTCGATGTGGTCGCGCTGTACGGGCTGTGCGCCTACGGCAGCCGCGCCAACCTGGAAGCCGCCTAGGACCGGACGGTGCGCGACATCGGGGCCAGCGTGGAGGTGAGGGCGCTCATCGGCGCGGACAAGCTCCGCGAGCTGCATGGGGACGCCTTCGCGCGATATGGGTGCTGGCAGTGCGGCAGGACAGGCCGCACTGCCGAGCCCACATCGGTCATCGTGCTCGGTCACCGGGTTTTCCGGGTGGTCAAGCTCGCCCACGCTGGCTGCGCCGATTCGCAGATCATCGAGGTCGGTGCCGCCGGGATGAGGGCGGTGGGCGGCGATCTGACGCACCGCCACAGCGTCAGCAGGCCCGGGAACAGGCCGGCGGTCTCGCTGCGGCGAGACACCCGGCCCGGGGGTGCCTGGCATGAAGACAATACGGCTGGCGCGCAGGCTGGGATCTGGACGGTAACCCGCTGCGGCGGCACACCGGCAAAATCGCGGCACCGGTGGGTGCTGATCGGGAGGTAGGGAACGATGAGTGAGCCTGACCGTACGAGGCTGCCGATCCGCAGGCCGCCGTTCCAGGGGGTGGCCAACAGGACGCTCCACGGTTCGGTCCCCGACTGGGATTTGATCGGGCACGTCCAGCCGCCGGCGGGTGCGCCGAACGTGTTGCTGGTGCTGATCGACGATGCCGGTTTTGGCAACCCCGCCACGTTCGGCGGGCCGATAGCCACACCGAACTACACGCGGATCGCCGAGGGCGGCCTGAGATACAACCGCTTCCACGTCACGGCGCTGTGCTCGCCGACCCGAGCCGCGCTGCTGACCGGGCGCAACAGCCACACCGTTGGCGTCGGCTCGGTCGGTGAGTTCGCGGGCGGGTTCCCCGGGTACTCGGCCACCCTTCCGCGCGATTGCGCGCCGCTGCCTCGTATCCTCCGGGACAACGGGTACAGCACTGCGGCGTTCGGGAAATGGCACCTGACGCCGGACGGGCAGCAGGGGCCGGCGGGCCGCTCGACCGCTGGCCGAATGGCTGGGGGTTCGACTACTTCTACGGCTTCCTCGGCGGCGGCGCCAGCCAGTGGGATCCGTGCCTGGCGGAAAACCAGAAGATCATCGGAACGGAGCCGGGGTACTACGACCAGGAGGATCCGTACTATCTCCCGGACGCGATGGCCGGCAAGACGATCGAGTGGCTGCACGGGGTCCGGGCCCAGGACGCACGCAAGCCGTTCTTTATCTATTTCTCCACTGGGTGCAGCCACGCCCCGCACCATGTGGCGAAGGCCTGGGCTGACAAGTACAGGGGCAAGTTCGACCAGGGGTGGGACCGGCTGCGGGAGGAGACTTTCGCGCGGCAGAAGGCGCTGGGCGTGATACCGGCCGATGCCGAGCTGACGGCAAGGAACGAGGCGTTCCCCGCCTGGGACGACGTGCCCCCGCACCTGAAGCCGTTCTACGCCCGCCAGATGGAGGTGTACGCGGGCTACTCCGAGAACGCCGATCACAACGTGGGCCGGGTGATCGACGCCATCGACGAGCTGGGCGAGCTGGGCAACACGCTGATCATCTGGATCTGGGGGGATAACGGCGCCAGCATGGAGGGCACTATCACCGGCTCGTTCAACGAGCTGACCATGCAGAACGGCATCCCGCTGACCGATGAGATGCAGCTGCAGCTCTCCGAGCGCTACGGCGGCATGGACGCCTGGGGCGGCGAGCTCATGGATCCGCACTACAGTGCGGCGTGGGCATGGGCCGGCAACACCCCGTTCCAGTGGGGCAAGCAGGTGGGCTCGCACCTGGGCGGCACACGGAACCCGATGGTCATCCACTGGCCGGGGCGGGTCACCGGCACCGGCGGGCTCCGCTCGCAGTTCACGCACGTCACCGACGTCGCGCCGACCATCCTCGACGTCGCCGGCATCCCGGTCCCGTCGTCGGTGGACGGGATCGATCAGGAGCCGATGCACGGCGTGACGTTCGCCGGCACGCTCACCGACCCGGCGGCGCCCGAGCGGCACACCCAGCAGTACTTCGAGACCGTCGGCAACCGGGCGATGTACAAGGACGGCTGGTGGCTGGCGATGAGAACCCCGCGGATCCCGTGGGTCCTCACACCCGCAGCCCTGAAGCCTTACGCGCCCGGTGTCTGGGATCCGGATGCCGATCCGGTCGAACTGTATTACCTGCCCGACGATTACAGTCAGGCGCACGACCTGGCGGCCGAGCATCCGGACAAGGTCGCCGAGCTGAAAGAGCTCTTCTGGGCCGATGCCGAGCGGTACAAGGTGCTGCCGCTGCTGGCGACTCTTTCCACCTTCTTCGGCATGCTGCCCCCGCTTCCCAAGGAGTCCAGGTTCGAGTTCCGCGGGGACGTCCAGAACGTGCTGTCGGGGATGATCCCGCGGATCTACAACCACTCCTACACGATCAGCGCGGACCTGGTCGTCCCTGCCGAGGGGGCCGAGGGCGTGATCGTGGCCGAGGCCGACCACCTGGGCGGGTTCTCGCTGTTCGTCGCCGACGGCATGCTCACCCACACCTACTCGATGATGGGCGTTTTCATCTACCGGCAGCAAGCCGAAACGCGGCTGCCAGCCGGGGAGGTGACCGTGCGGATGGAGTTCGCCGCCGACGCGCCCAAACCCGCCACCGGCGGCGAGGTGACCCTGTACATCAACGACATACCTGTCGGCAAAGGCCGCATGGACCACACCGTCCCGGTCCGCTTCTCCGGCTACGCGGGCATGGACATCGGCCGCGACAACGGTGGCGTGGTCGATCGCAGCTACGAGGACCGCAAGCCGTTCCCGTTCACCGGCACGATCAAGAAAGTGGTCTTCGACGTCAAGCCACACCTGGCCGACGAGGACGAACAGCAGTTGCACGCGGCTGCCCACCACGGGGACACGGCGCACGCGCTCGCCGAATGAGGCACATCCACTGAGCCTGAGGAGGGTTTCCTGATGAAGTTCGACGATGAGACGATCGACGTGCTGATCGGCGGTTACATGTCGAAAGAGGCTGCCATGCAGGACTACGAGGCGGCCCTCAGCTGCGGCGGATACCTGCACGGCGCGGTCGTGGTGAGCAAGGACCTCAAAGGTGAGCTATCGGTAGAGCAAACCGATCACATGGTCCGCGAAGGCGCCGAAGGGCTGGGCGCGGTCGGGTTCGCGGTGGGGCTGTTCGCGCCGCCGCTGCTCGCCGCGACCGCGGTCGGCGCGGTGATCGGCGCCGGGGCCGGCAAGCTGCTGCATCGCAGGACCGCCAGCAAGCTCGAACAGCAGGCCGGGCAGACCATACCGATCGGCGGCGCAGGCCTGATACTCGCCTACCCGCACTCGGCCGCTGCCAAAGTCGAACCCGCCGTAACCCGTGCTATCAAGAAGGTCGTCGGTGAGGCAGAGGGCCACCACGTGCAGGCCCTGAAGGGCGCGATCGCCGACGCTCAGCAGAAAATGGCCGAAAGCGGCGCCTGACACTGGATGAGGGCTGTGATGTGATCCCGCCAGTTGCGCCCGTGGGGGGGCCCGGCGATGGCTGATCAGCTGCCGAGCTGGACCGACGGGCAGGCGAAGGCACAGGTTCTGGAATTCGTGCGGTCGGTGACCGAGCCGGGAGCTTCGTTCGTGCCGGCACCGGAGCGGGTCGCGGCGTTCGACAACGACGGCACGTTGTGGTGCGAGAAGCCGATGTACCCCCAAGCCGATTTCCTGCTGCGGCGGTGGGAGGAAATGGTACGCGCCCATCCTGGCCTGGCCAAAAGGCAGCCCTGGAAGGCCGTGGCCGAGGGTGATCAGAGCTGGCTCGCCGGGATCCTGGAGCACGTGCCAGAGCTGACCAGGGGCGTGACCGAGGCCTACTCGGGCATCACCACCGAAGCGTTCGAAAAGGCCGTGCGGACGTTCTTCCACACTGCCCGCCACCCGGTGCTCGGCGTTCCCTACACCCGGCTCGGCTACCGCCCGATGCGCGAGCTGATCAACTTGCTGAGGGCAGCCGATTTCGAGGTCTATATCTGCTCAGCAGGGGGCCGGGACTTCGTGCGGGTGGTGGCCGAGGAGATGTACGGGATTCCCCGGCAGAACGTGATCGGCTCGGGCACCACCTTGGAGTACCGCCACGGCCAGGTGTACCGCACCAGGGGCGTCGAGCAGCCGGTCGACGATGGCCCGGGCAAGCCGGTCCACCTCTGGGCCCGCACCGGGCGCAAGCCGCTGCTGGTCGGCGGCAACGCCGACGGGGACGCCGCGATGCTGCGCACAGCCAGGTTCGGCCTGCTGGTCCGCCACGACGACACCGGGCGCGAGTTCGCCTACGACACCGGCGCCGGCAAGGCGCTGGCTAAGGCGAAGGAACGCGGCTGGACCATCGTGAGCATGCAAAACGACTTCAAGATGGTGTTCGACCTGTGAGGGCCGCAAGCCCCGGCCCCGCCGGCCCGGCGAGCGGTCCTTCCGCGGAGACCGCCGGCCCGGTGCTGACGGTGCCGGGGGCGCCGCTCGCGTTTCATGTGATGGCCAAGCCGACCGGGGCTATCTGCAATCTGGATTGTGAGTACTGCTTTTTCCTGTCCAAGGAGATGCTGTACCCGGGCAGCAGGTTTCGGATGGCCGCCGGCCTGCAGGAAACCTACATCCGCCAGCTGCTGGAGGCCCACGCGCGGGCAGGCGAGGTGGTGGTCGCCTGGCAGGGCGGTGAGCCGACGATGATGGGCCTGGACTTCTTCCGCCGCGCCATCGACCTGCAGCGCCAGTATGCGCGGCCGGGGCAGAAGGTGCTGAACACGATCCAGACCAACGGCACCCTGCTGGACGACGAATGGGGACAGTTCCTGGCCGAGAACGAGTTCCTGGCCGGCATCTCCATCGACGGGCCACCGGGCATGCATGACGCCTACCGGGTTGACAAGGGCGGCAAGCCCACCTTTCACCGGGTGATGAAAGGCCTGGACGTGCTCAAACGGTACGGCGTCAACTGGAACGTGCTGACCACGATCCACGCCGCCAATGGTGATCACGGCCGCCAGGTCTACACATTCCTGCGCGACGAGCTGGGCGCCACCTTCATCCAGTTCATCCCGATCATCGAGCGCGCCACCGAGGCGACCCTGCCCATCGCCGACTCAGGCTGGGGCCACGGGGTCAAAGGCCGCCCCCTCTACACCCAGCAGGGAAGCCTGGTCACCCACCGCTCGGTCGGCCCACAGCAATATGGCCGGTTCCTGATCGAGGTGTTCGAGGAATGGGCCCGCCGCGACATCGGCACCGTGTACGTGCAGATGTTCGACACCGCCCTGGCCAACTTCTACGGCGAAGGCGGCGGCATGTGCGTGCACGCCGAAACCTGCGGGACCCAGCTGGCCCTGGAACACACCGGCGATCTGTACTCCTGCGACCACTACGTCGAACCCGGCTACCTGCTCGGCAACATCAACACCACCCAGATGCTGGAACTGATCACCTCACCCGCCCAGGCCAAGTTCGGCCGCGACAAGCGCGACACCCTCACCCGCTACTGCCTGGACTGTGACATCCGGTTCGCCTGCAACGGCGGCTGCCCCAAAGACCGGTTCGCCACCTCCCCCTACGGCGAGCCCGGCCAGCACTACCTGTGCCCTGGCTACAAAGACTTCTTCCACCACATCACCACGCCCATGCACACCATGGCCGCGCTGCTGCGCGCCGGCCGCGCGCCCGCCGAACTCATGGCCAGCTACGCCAGGCAAGACGCCCACCGCAGCCGCAACGACCCCTGCCCCTGCGCCAGCGGCCGCAAATGGAAACACTGCCACGGCACCGAACCAGCCCGCTGAAAAGGCAGCCGATTGCCTCGGGGTTTCATCTTCCTACTCCGCCAATACCACAGCGCACCCGTGCTGATCGTATACATCGGCCACCCGGGCCGCTTCCGCACGCGGCGGCGCTGTAGGGACTGTCCGACGACCGGTGCAACTGATCTGGCCCGACACGCCGGGTTTGCCTGGCGGGGAGGAATCAGCAGTGACCGAGACAATCGAGCCCATGCGGGCTCGGATTGATCAGCAGCGGATCCGGGAGGGTCGGCGTGGCTGTCCCGTCGTGGGGCCTGGCAGTTCTGATGCCCTGATCGCGGGGCGATAGCAGGAGGTAGGACGTTGGTGAGTGGCCTGGCTCAAGTGGATATCAAGCGGATGCGTGACCAGCTGTTCTTCGAGGGTCCAGAACGCAGCCGTCGGCTGAGCCGCTTTTGGCTCCTGCTGCCACTGTCCGCAGTGATCGCCACTGCCGGGGTGGTGAGCGACTCGACGGCCACCGTGATCGGGGCCATGATCGTTGCCCCGCTGATGACCCCGATCCTGGGGATCGTGCTGGCGGTGGCGCTGGCCGACGGGGCCAACCTGCGCCGGTGCGTCTTGCTGGTCGTGGCCGGCGCCGCCGCCGTGGTGGGGATCAGCTTCCTGCTGGGCCTGTTCGTCCCCTACCCGGTGGTGGCGGCCACCAACAGCCAGGTGGCCGCCCGGGTTACCCTCCAGATCGCCGACCTGGTGGCCGCCTTGGCCACCGGGGCGGTCGGCTCGGTCGCCCTGGCCCGGTCCGATATCTCCGACACCTTGCCCGGCGTGGCCATCGCCATCTCCTTGGTGCCGCCCCTGGCCGTCGTCGGGCTGACCCTGGAGTCCGGTGCCCCCCGCCAGTCCCTGGCCGCCTTCTTGCTGTTCACCACCAACGTCGCTGCCATCCTGGCGAGCGGCATCGTGGTCATGGCCTTCTACCGGGTCCGCCGGGTCTCCGCCCAGACGCAGACGGCTTCTTCGGCATTCCATTACCGCGGCGCCGTGGCCGTCATTGCCGCCCTGCTGATGGTGGTGATCGTCCCCTTGTGGATCAGCTCGGACCGGATCTACAAGACCGCCGTCCGGCAAAGCGACGTGCAGGCGGTGGCCGAGCACTGGGCCAGCGACGCGGGCTGGTCCGTGGTCGGCGTCACCGCTACCGGCGACCAGGTCCTGGTCGAGGCCACCGGGCCCAGCCCGGCCCCTGGCCTCGCCCTGCTCCGCCGCGACCTCAACGCCGCCGGCCTGAACGGACTCGACGTGCGGGTCAGCCTGGTCCCGACCAGCTACAAGCCCCTGCCAGGATAGGCGGCAGCGGCCGGTTCTGCGGCACGCTGTCCTTCCCGCAGGTGATCAGGGTCGGCAACGCAGGCTCGGTCTCCGGCCGCCGAAGCACAGCGGCCGCCAGCTCGCCCGGCTGCGGTGGAGGCCCAGATCGCTCGGCTCACCAGCGACGGTCTCTCGAACCCGGAGATCAGCACCCAGCTGTTATCAGCACAAGCACGGTCGAGTGGCACCCGCGCAAGGTGTTACAAAACTCGGTATCAGCTCCCGCAGACAGTTCGTCGGCGGTGACCGCCTGGCAGCAGCGGCCGGCCCGAAAGACCGCCCGAAGACCATCACGCAAACCAGGCGACGGGATGCTGAAAAGGCCAGCACGGAGGATGACCTCGGCCACAGCTACCTCAGGACAGGCCAGCGATGCCCTGCCCGATGAGCACGAACCCGAAGGCGAGGAAGACCACGAGCATGATGGCCGCGTTGTTGGCAGCCAGCCATTCATGCCAGCCGTTCAGCATGCCGTCCGCCTTGCTGCCGAGCGCCAAGTAGACAACCAGCGGCGCGGCGACTGCCACGGTGCCCACCACGACGAAGACTGCGAGGACCACTGCCTGCTGGCCGCCGGCCAAGCCGGTCTGCGCGATCGACATCGCTGCGGCGGCGGTCAGGGCGAGGTTCTTGGGGTTCACCCCCGACATTGCCGCACCCAGGCCGAGCGACTTGACGGGGGTGAAGCTGTCCAGGGCCGCCATCCACTTCGGTGCCGGGGCCTGCTCGCCGGGCCTGGGACGGCTGCGCCACTGCCTGACCGCCAGGAGCAGGAGCAACACCCCCAATGTCAGCTTGATGGCGTAGGCCGCGGTGGACGGGCCGCTGCTGCTGGCGACGCCGGCCGCGTTGGCGATGATGAGCACCAGCCCGCCGACGACAACCAGCCCCAGCACCCAGCCCGCCACGAACGCGGGACCGTTGCTGCGCGCCCTGGGCGTGATCAGCATCAAGATGACCGCGATGATGGACAGCACGCTGATGTCCACGGCGATCGCCAGCGGCAGGATGCCGCCGATTGCCTGACCCATCGTCCCTCCCGGGGCCACCACCGCGGCCCTAATGAGATATCGCGGCAGCGGGCACCACCCCGCCGGGTGACACAGCGATCCGCCCTGCTGGTCACCCCCCTGACACGCCGACGGTGCCGATGGGCACAAGCGCTCTGGTCAGCGCCTGTCCGCGCGATCTTTAAGACGCTTGCGGTACCAAAGGACGTCCGTTCCTGTTGGGAAGTCCTTGACGCAGCCCACTAGTTCGTAGCCGTTCTTCTCATAGAGTTCTCGGGCCTGGAAGGCGTAGGTGAAGTGGACGGTCTGGGAGCACCCGCGCGATGCCGCTTCGGCTTCGGCGGCGGCGATGAGCCGCGTAGCGAGGCCACGCCCGCGCAGACGGGGCTGCACCCACAGGCTCTGCAGTTCGCAGCAGTCGCCCCAGGTCCACCCGCTGATGCCGGCGACGACCGTGCCGGCGTTGCGCACGAAGATCGCCAGGTCGGCTTCGCCGCCGAGTCCCATGGCGGCGGACGCCTCCCGGCGGATTTGCGTTTCCAGGACGTCGAGGTCGAGCCAATCGGGATGGTCCTCGACGTGGAACTCCACGGCGGCCGGCTGGTCAGATGCCGGCGATCTGCTCGATCAGCGAGATGTCGTCGAAGTAGGTCCGGAAGGACCGGATCTTCCCCTCGCGGAAGTCGGCCACGGTGACGCCCGGCAGCTGGACGTGGCGTCCGGTTGCGTCCAGCACGGCGTCCTCGCTCAGTACGTATGGCCCCGTGTGATCGGCTTGGACGAGCCATTCGGCGAACGCCTTGTTGCCCACTTCGTCAAGTCCCCGGAACGTGATCACGACGTTGGAGAACGCTGTTTCACGCAGGGCGGACAGGGCAGCCAGTGCTGCCAGCCCCGACACGGTGGCGTACGGTGACCAGCCGGTGACGTCCTCGGTGAACAGGGCTTTCAGATCAACCGATGCATCACCGGCCTCGGCCCTGAGCGCGTCCGACAGCACCTGTTTGCGAGATCCACTCATGTCAGCCCTCTGTTCCTGCCGGGATTTGTGTCGGGAATCGATCTGTTCGGCATCTTCCGCACTCCGGCATGCGTTCAGGTCCCGAGTATTTTCGCCTTGGCCGCCGCGAACTCTTCGTCTGAGAGCGCGCCCGAGGTGTGCAACTGTGCGAGGTGCTCGATCTCGTCGGCCGGGTCCGCCGGAGGGGGCGCATACTGCGCCTGGTCGCCGGCAGGTGCCTGGTCGTCGGCTGGGGCCTGGTCGTCGTCCTGCTCCTGCTCCCCGGACTTCGTGGCCTCGTGGTGAGCAAGCGCCGCTCCGCCCGCCACTCCGACAACCAGCGCGCGCCGCCTTACCCGTCGTCTGAAACCCATGGAGAACTCCATCCCGTTCGTTCGGCCGACCTGCGTCTGTCTGGACGGCGTTTTTCCATCGTCGCATCACCAGTCGAAACGAACTATCCGCATTCGGCACACGCAGGCCGATTGCGCACGCACCGGGAGCAAAGACTCTGAGATCCGCTGTGCACGTCAGGGCAATCGTTCCTATCGGTCGTTCTCCGGGCATGAGCGTTCAGGTCCGCCGACGATGTTGGGTTGTAGCCAAGATCCTTGGCGAAGAGTTGGCGAAGGACGGCGAGGAGGTTCTCGCCTAGTGTTTGGGCTAATTTCTGCAGGCAGGAGTGGATGATGGCGAAAACGGTTAGGCTGTCGAAGCGGCGAAGATCTCCTCGGGGAACGGCCGTTGACATTGCCGACGCAACCTCGGCCAGGTTGACCTCGATCTACGCGTAATTCCTGGCCGATCCACGCCTTCCAGCCGGGCATTGACGCCCGCGAGATCACCGGTCACGCGGCGGGGCTACGATGCTGACGTGCGGACGCCGATCAGGAACCCGCCGGACCCGATGTATGCGGAGTTCGAGGTACACCGGACGATGATCTGCGACCGCGTCCGCACCGGGGCGTTCCGGCGTGCGATCGAGTCGGTGGTGCGCCCCGGCGACATCGTTCTCGACGTCGGTGCCGGAAGCGGCATCCTGAGCGTGTTCGCGGCGCGGGCGGGTGCCGCACGCGTCTACGCGGTGGAGCGGACGTCGGCCGCCGTCTTGGCGGCCGAGCTTGCCGCCGCGAACGGGGCCGCGGGGATCGTCCACGTGATCCACGGCGACGTCATGGACCTGCAGCCACCCGAACGTGTCGATGTGATCGTCTCGGAGTGGCTTGGTGGGTTCGGGATCGATGAGGGGATGCTCGTTCCGGTCATCGCCGCCCGTGACCGCTGGCTCAAGCCGGGCGGGGTCATGATCCCCCGTCTGGTCACGGCGTGGGCCGCGCTGGTGCACGACCGCTACCTGGCGGAGATGGTGGAGTTCTTGCGGGACAACCCGTATGGCCTCAGGTTCGACGACCTGGTCGGCAAGACCGTCAACGAGATCTTCTATTCCGGCACCTTCCGTCACCTCGCGGCGGGTGACAGGCGCTCGGCGGCGGGCCAGCTGTGGACGACCGACGCCGGCCTGATCCCGCTGCAGCAGGCGCAGGCGCCTGTCGAAGCCGAGGTGGTGCTCCCCGTCCGCGGCCACGGAACGGCCAACGCGCTCGCACTGTGGTTCAGCGCCGAACTCGCGCCCGGCATCTCGCTCTCGGTGGGACCCGGCGATCCGCCGACGCACTGGGGGATGACGACGGCCCCGCTGCGCTCGCCCGTGGAGCTCACCCCCGGCATGGCCGTCCGCGCCAGAGTGAGGACCGCCCCGGCCCGGCCGGCCGGGACATGGACCAGCTGGGCCATCGCGCTGCCAGGCGCCGGCTGGGAAGAGCACGACGAGCAAGCGGTCTGGCAGGAGATCGACGACTGAGCAATCTTCAGGAGGCCTGGGGTCAAGGCATTGAAGCGTGGGTGGGCGGGTGCTCACGTGGCGGGATCAAGATCTCGCCGACTTCGAAGCTCAGTTTGCGGCTGCCTGGGGTAGAGGCGCTCGCTGGCTGAGGGTATGTCTGGGTGACTCGCCGAATAGCGCCTGATATTGGGCAGCGAAGCGGCTGAGGTGCCAGAAGCCCCAATCCGTCGCGGCACGGCTGACGGCACCGCGCAGGCGGGGTCCTTCGACCAGTTCGCGCCGTACCGCGTTGAGCGCGGTGACACGCAGGTAGGCCGTGGGCGACATCTGGTAGCACTCGTAGAAGGCGGACCGGACCCGCCGCTCTGACACGCCTGACGCTTCGCACAGGTCGGCGAGTGTCACGTTCTGGTACCGCCATTTCCTCGCGTAGTCCTCGCAGGTCCGGACGATCTTCGCGCTCGTGAGGCGAGCAGATTGATACGGCCAGCTGCTGCTCGAATCCCCGGCGAGCGAGCGCACTGCGACCTCAAGGAAGGCCCGTTCAATCGCGCTGGCTTCTCGCTTTGTCAGCACTGCGTTCTTGTGGCGATTGACGGTACACAAGAGGAGACCGAAGGCTTTGCCCAGACGGCCCCGATCAACGACTGGAGCGACACGGAACTTGCCTTCACCGGGAGGATGCGACTCGATACCAAGTGCGGTCGCTGTCCGTTCGAGTGCGCTCGGGGGGATAGATAGGAGGCCGCACTGAAGCGGCGCTCCGCTCGCGCCCGCCACCTGGGCCGAACCTCCGAAGGCGAGGAGGTTCCCCGGTGTTAGTGGTTCGCCATTCAGCTGCCCGCTGCCAGTTCGATTCATGGGCACCACCAGGCAGACGCGATCAGCAATCGTCTCGCCGCGAAGTGCGAGTGGCAGGGAGCAGTAGACGGCATCGGCCACGATGGGGCCCAGATGGGCGCGTGTCAGTTCGGCGTGGATGGCGCCCGGTCGCACCAGAATTGGCAGGATCCCGCCAGTTCGGCTGGCATCGAGGAACTCGCCAGTCGAAGTGATCACCCGCCGATTGACGTTACCCCCCATCCCGCTGCCCGCAGGACCGGCAGGGTCCCGATAGCGGCCTGAGGCGCGTATGGCCTGGCCGCTCGTCATCTTCGGCCTCCTGCTCTCATGGCCTGTCTCGTCTGCCTGTTGCGACGGCTAGCCCCGCGACCGGAAGCGCCTGCTCCACTGAGGGCCGACAGCGGCCCATGCCGCTTCCCAATCGGCGAGCCGGCGTCGGTCAAGCACCTGCCGCCCGGCCCACCCCAGGCACAACAACACAACCCCGATCGCGCCGGGTGCAGCGACCGCCGCTGCGACCTCGTCAGCCACTACCGCACGGTGGTTCGGCGGGGGACCGGCCGGCGAGCCCGCGTCGTCCACCCACAGCGGGACCGTATGGCCAGCGGCCAAGGCGGTGCTGACCGGGATCTCACCGGTTCGCGCCCGCCCGTCCGGTGCGATCCACCGGGCCCGTAGCCAGGAGTAGCCCGAAACCCCTCCGGCGTAGGAAGCGGGCACGGGCACGGGCGCGGCCTGCAGCAAGACGGCGGGAACCTGACGCCAGGAGCGCTCCGCCCGCTGCCCGGCAGCCCCGGCGTGGCCGGCCCAGCCGATGGCCGCTACCGACAGCAAGGGCGCGCCGATCAAGAACACCGCCAGCAGCAGCGCCGCGACGCGGGCCTCGATCTTGTCGGTGCGCCGCCGCAGCGGGTTGCCGCCCAAGCCCAGCTTGCGCGCGATCCGCGTTGTCTTCATGCCAGGCACTGTGGTGTTAGGCGGTCAGGTTGGCGCGGCTGCCGTAGGCACACAGCCCGTACAGCGCGACCACGTCCACCGCGATGATCATCAGCGACCAGAACGGGTAGGCGGGGATGAAGAACATCTGGTCGATCGCGCTGAGCCCCAGCACGGCCACGCCGAACCAGCGCGCCCACTGGTTGCCCGCCAGCACCCCGGCCGCCGCCAGCAGCTGCAGCGCGCCGATGACCAGGGTGATCCAGCCCCAGGTGCGCAGGTTGCCGAACACGTAGTGGGCGTTGGCGGTGAAGACGTGGGAGTTGGCGATCGCGGCGATGCCGTAGATCAGGTTGAAGCAGCCGACGATCACCAGCATGACCGATGCGAACAAGATCAGGCCGTGGCCTTCGACATGACGCCCGCCCGTACCGCGGGCTGGCTGGATTGTTGCCGACGTCATCGTTTCCCCCTGTATCGCCAGAACCGCCGGGACCTTATTCCAGTCCCGTCCTGCTCTTCTCACGATCCCGCGCCCACCCCGCGGTGGCATCGCCCCATCGGGATGAAAGGGCACAACCCCGGGCTCTTACCCAGTCAGGCAAGCCAAGATTCCCGCCCGGGCGACCACCTCGCCGCGTGAGGAGGCCCCCGAGTTTGCGATAGATCGAGTTCACCGCTGACTTGTCGGTGTTCCGGGACACAAACAATCCCCGGCGATCTCGGGGCACAGCAACGGTCTCTGGCCAGGGCAACGGCCCGGCGGCCGTTGTCAGTGAATGCCGTTGAGCAGCACGTTTGCTGCTGGGCGGCTCGTTGGCCGGGCGCGGATCGGGCGTGAGATGGTGAGCGCTTCCGCGTCTGCGCAGGTAACAGGCTCGGGCCAGGCCGCGTCAAGACTGTCAGAGTGTTCGAATTTATGCCTCTGAGCAGTGCCCCTGGCAGGATTCGAACCTGCACTCACGGCTCCGGAGTGCATTGCTGTGTACCGCTCCGACCTGGCCTTATGTCTTCAATAGGCACCCCTGGGGCGCGTATGGGGCGCGGCTCCTGGCAGTTCCTGGCTCCCGCAGTCAGTGCATGTCTTCGGCTTCCCAGGAGGCGTTCCACGCGTTCGACCTTTGCGGCCAGACGTCGACGGTCATCGGCGTGGCCTTCCTCGGTGTCGGCCGGATGCCTGCCTGCGGACCGCGGTCGATAACCGTGCTCTGGCACGTCGGGCACACCCAGGCAAAGGATGCCCGCCCGAACCCAGCCGTGCCAGCGGTGTAGGCGGGCGCGGGATTCCGCTGGTGTCGGCTCGCTGTGCGAGCGGTCAGGGCATGGTCAGGCGCTCGACCGGCTGGCCGGTGACCTGGGCGATGACGTCGAAGTCCTTGTCGAGGTGCAAGACGGTGAGCCCGGCAAGCTCGGCGGTCGCGGCGATGATCAGGTCGGGAACTGAGGGAGCGCGGTGCTGGCCGCGGTCGGCGAGCAGGGTGAGAACCTCGACGGCCCGGTCTTCGATCGCCGGGGTGAGGTATTCGACTGGCATCGATGACAGCGGCGGCTGCCGCAGTCCAGCGCGCAGGTCGGGGCCGGACCGGGCTGAGTAGCCGACTTCCAGGCGGGTGACGGTGGTGATCCGCACCAGCCCGCGTTCGATCCGCCCGGCCCACTCAGCCGCTTCGGGGCTGGCGGCCAGGCGGGCGAGCGCGGATTTGTCGATCAGCCAGGTCACTCCCAGGCCTGCGCCATCACGTCCGGGTCAGCCAGATCGCCGAACCGCTCGGTGAAGCCCGCAAGATCCTGGACAGTGACCGGGAATCCGGGTACCGCTGCGTCCTGGGCGAGCCGGCGGCGCACGTACTCGCTGCGGGACAGCCCGAGCCGGCCGGCATGGGCGTCCAGTGCCGCGACGACGTCGTCGGGCACATCACGGATCAGTACGTCAGTCATCCCAGCCCTCCCATGTGATATCTGATGATAGCATCCGTTAGCTGGACCACCAGAGCAGCGAGCCATGCGTGATGACCTGGCGGGGCGGTGGCCGGACCAGGTCCGCTCCGTTGGTACTACCAGCGGACACGACTTGCCCGCACAACTGAGATAGCACTCACCAGCTAGCCAGGTCCATGTGGAAGAGCACTTCTGCTGCCACTGTGCCATTTGGGGCGGGGTCCCTGGCGTCATGGGGAGGCTGCCGTGCTGGCGGAAGCCCTGACGCCGGAACGTGCTCCGGCCCGGGACGCCCGGACACCCATCGGACACGGCTGATGTGACGGCTTCCACCGGGGATGCCGGGCGGGGCTTTCCTGCTCAGGCACGAAGCGACCGGCGCATGGCCGCGGACAGCGACAACTGCCTGCGCTGCTCCCACGTCCCCTATTTGGAACACGGCCGGGACGTAACTTCTCCTTGCTGATTTGCCGGCGGAGAAGACCACGTACGCGATGCACGACGTGACTGCCCTGGCTAAATCGGCGCACCGGCACGGCGAGGCGCTCGGCGCCTATGCGGAACGGCTGCTGGAGACCGACCTGCCCTGGACCAAGATGCGCCAGGTCTACCGGCTGCTCGGCCTGGTGCGCCGCTACGGGCCCGGCCCGGTCGACCAAGCGTGCACCCGGGCGCGGGAAGTGGACGTCGTCAACGTCACCAAGATCCCCTCGATGCTGCCGCGGGCGCGTTCTTCACCGGCCCGTCCGCGGCGGTCCGAACCCGCCACGCATTGTCGTCTGGCCTGGGCCGGCTGACGCCACGGCGGCGAACCCGGGCCGGCCAGCCGGTGGACCTATGCGCACCGGCACGCTGCGGATCGGGGCAGTGGCGCTGGCCGCGCTGACCTTCGTCTTCTGGGGCCAGCCGACCGCCGCGGTCGCCATCCTGCTGCTGATTGTCCTCGGCCTGATCGAAGTGATCGGCAGGCCACCCGCCCGGCCAAGCCCAGCGCCACACGCTGCGGCCCGGTGAGGCGCCGCAAACAAAATTTGCGGGCCCGCGGCCTTGCTTCGACATTCCTCTAGCGGCAAATAACGTTCCCAGAATCGGAGGTCCTGACGTGGGGACCAACAGGTGCGAAGTCAGCTTGGGGCAACTGGCAGTTGACCGGCTCCTGACCGCGCCCGGGCGGTGCCGGAGCGGCCGCTGCGTAGCTGCGGATACTGGGAAGAGCAACGGCCTGCGGTTACGGCAACGGCCTGGCGGCCGTTATCACCGAATGCGGCTGAGCAGGCCCTTTCCCGGCCGGTGTCTGCTCTCCGGGCGCATATCGGGCGCAAGGCCCGGAAGGGCTGAGCATTGCCGCAGTTCACAGGCCTGGCGCCCGAGCGAGCCAAGATTGTCAGAGTGTTCGAATTTATACCTCTGAACAGTGCCCCCGGCAGGATTCGAACCTGCGCTCACGGCTCCGGAGGCCGTTGCTCTCTCCCCTGAGCTACGGGGGCTCAAGGTCGGAGCAAGGTTACCAGCCCCGGCGGCGCCTGCGGTTCCGCCCCGCTAACGCTGATGATCTGGTGAACATCCAGGCCAAGTTCGCGCGCGGGACCCCGGCCAGCCGCTACCCTCGCGCCCGTGGCGCAGGGACTGGGACGCGTGCTGGTGGTGGATGACGACGAGGTCATCCGCCAGCTCATCGCGGTCAATCTCACCCTGGAGGGCTTCGACGTCGCCACCGCTGTGGATGGCCAGGATTGCCTGGACAAGGTGATCGCCATCGGCCCGGACGTGATCACCCTGGACGTCATGATGCCGCGGCTGGACGGCTGGGTGACCGCCAGCCAGCTCCGCCGCAACCCGCAGACCAGCGGCATCAAGGTGGTGCTCATCACCGCCCGCGCGCAGGAGGATGACAAGCTGCGTGGCCGCCAGATTGGCGTGGACGCCTACCTGACCAAGCCGTTCGACCCGACCGAGATGATCCGGGTGGTCCGTGAGCTGGCCGGCCACGGCCCCGGCGAGCCCGGGCCCCCGGACCAGCGCGAGTCCGAGTCCCCGGCCGGGCGCGAGCCTGAGCCCCCGGACCAGCGCGAGCCCGGGCCCCACGGCCCCAGCGTGCCCGAGCGTCCCGGCCCGAGCGACTGAGCACCCTGACCAGATCGCCTGGCCACCCCGCCTATGCTGAGCGGCACGCGCATGCCGCGCCCGCCCTGCGCCAGGCCGCCGATGATGCCTGCCCTGGCCGCTGACCGCCAGCAACCCCGGGGGAAACTGCCGTGAGCCGCGTCGCCCACCCAGCCGGACCGCGCCACGCTGACGTGCTGCCGCCGGATCACCCGCCTGCCCCGCCCGCGGATCTCAACCTGCTGGATCCGGCGGTCTGGCCGCGCGGTGCCCACCGGGCCGGTGGGGTGCTCCAGCTGGGGGGTGCCGACGTCCGGGATCTGGCGGCCGAGTTCGGTACCCCGGTGTTCGTGCTGGACGAAGCGGATTTCCGCGGCCGCTGCCGGGACTTCCGGCAGGCGTTCGGCGACAGTGCGGCCGTTTTCTACGCGGCCAAGGCGTTCTGCAGCAAGGCGGTGCTGCGCTGGGCGAGCGAGGCCGGCCTGGGTATTGATGTCTGCACGGGCGGGGAACTGGGCGTCGCGCTGGCGGCGGGGGTGCCCCCGGCGACGATCACCTTCCATGGCAGCAACAAGCTGGTGGCAGAACTGGAGCAGGCGCTGGCCGTCGGTGTCGGGCATATCGTGGTCGATTCGTTCGCGGAGATCGCGCGGCTGGCCTACCTGGCCGAGGAAAGGGAGCGCCAGGCGCAGCCGGGCCAGGCCGCCCCGGTGCCGCAGGTGCTGGTCCGGGTGACCACCGGGGTCGAGGCGCACACGCACGAGTTCGTCGCCACCGCCCATGACGACCAGAAGTTCGGCTTCTCGCTCACCTCGGGTGCCGCCGACGAGGCCGTCGCCCGGGTGCTCGCCGCGCCCGGGCTGCATCTGGCCGGGCTGCATTCGCACATCGGTTCCCAGATTTACGACGCGGCCGGGTTCGATGTGGCTGCCCAGCGGGTGCTCGACCTGGCCGCCCGGGTACTCGCCGAGCACGGTGCCCAGATCGATGAGCTGAACCTGGGCGGCGGGTTCGGCATCGCCTACACGCCCGCCGACGACCCGGCGGACATCGGCGTCATCGCGGAGAACCTGCGCGAGATCGTCCGCAGCCGCTGCGCGGCGGCCGGGCTGGCAATCCCCAGGATCACGGTCGAGCCGGGGCGGGCGATCGCCGGCCCGGGCACCGTTACCCTGTACGAGGTCGGGACGGTCAAGGACGTGGACGGGCTGCGCAGCTACGTCAGCGTGGATGGCGGGATGAGCGACAACATCCGCACCGCGCTGTACGGGTCCGAGTACACCTGTGTGCTGGCCTCCCGCGAGTCGGCGGCGCCGCCCATGCTCTCGCGGCTGGTCGGCCGGCATTGCGAAAGCGGTGACATCGTGGTCAGGGACACCTACCTGCCCGCCGACCTGGTGCCGGGGGACCTGGTCGCGGTGGCGGCCACCGGTGCCTACTGCCGCTCGATGGCGAGCAACTACAACTACGTGCCACGGCCGCCGGTGGTGGCGGTCGGCGGCGGGCCCGCCCGGGTGCTGCTGCGCCGGGAGACCCTGGCCGACCTGATGGCGCTGGACCAGGGGTGACCCGGAGACCAGGGGTGACCCGGAGATCCGGGGTGACCAGGAGAGGTGAGTCGAAGGTGAGCCAGCCAGTGCGAGTCGCGCTGCTCGGCTGCGGCGGGGTCGGCTCGGAGGTGTACCGGCTGCTCGGCCGGCAGGCCGCCGACCTGGCCGCGCGGATCGGTGCCCCGCTGGAGGTGGCCGGGGTGGCGGTGCGGCGGCCGGGCCGGGTGCGCGCCGTGCCGGTGGACCCGGCGCTGCTCACCGACGACGCCATGGCCCTGGCCACCCGGCCGGACGTGGACATCGTGGTCGAGGTGATCGGCGGCATCGAGCCCGCCCGGTCGCTGCTGCTGGCGGCCATGAAGAACGGCAAGTCGGTGGTGAGTGCCAACAAGGCGCTGCTGGCCGAGGACGGCGGCACGCTGCACCAGGCCGCCCGGGACGCCAGGACCGACCTGTACTACGAGGCGGCGGTGGGTGGCGCGATCCCGCTGCTGCGGCCGCTGCGCGAGTCGCTGGCCGGCGACGCGGTGCGCCGCGTGCTCGGCATCGTCAACGGCACCACCAACTACATCCTCGACCGGATGGACACCTCCGGCGCGGGCTTCGCCGACGCACTGGAGGAAGCCCAGGCGCTCGGTTATGCCGAGCCCGACCCGACCGCCGACATCGAGGGCTTCGATGCGGCCGCCAAGGGCGCGATCCTGGCCAGCCTGGCCTTCCACAGCGAGGTCACCGCGGCCGGGGTGTTCCGGGAGGGGATCACCGGCGTCACCCAGGCCGACATCGCCAGCGCCCGCACGCTCGGCCACGTGGTCAAGCTGCTGGCCATCTGCGAGCGCAACGAGGCCGGCGTCTCGGTCCGGGTCCACCCGGCGATGATTCCGCGCAGCCACCCGCTGGCCGGCGTCCGTGAGGCCTACAACGCCGTTTTCGTGGAGGCCGAGTCGGCCGGGCGGCTGATGTTCTACGGGGCCGGGGCGGGCGGGCAGCCGACCGCCAGCGCGGTGCTCGGTGACGTCGTCGCGGTGGCGCGCAACCAGCTGGCCGGCACCCGCGGCCCGGACGCCACCACCTACGCTGACCTGCCGGTGCTGCCGATGGGGCGGGCGCTGACCCGCTACCACGTCGCGCTGGACGTGGCCGACCGGCCCGGTGTGCTGGCCCAGGTGGCCCAGTCGTTCGCCCGGCATGAGGTGTCCATCGAGGCGGTCCGGCAGGAGGGCCGCGGCGACGACGCCCAGCTGGTCATCGTGACCCACACGGCCCCGGACGCCGCGCTGGCCAGCTGTGTGGACGATCTCCGCGCGATGGCCGTGGTCCGCGCGGTGGCCAGCGTGATGCGGGTCGAGGGGGATGGGGAGGCATGACCTCCCGGGTGGCCTGGCCCGGCGTGATCAGGCACTACGCCAAACGCCTGCCGGCCGTGCCCGACTCGCGGGTGGTCACGCTGGGCGAGGGCGCCACCCCGCTGCTGCCCGCGCCGGTGCTGTCCGCCCGCACCGGCTGTGAGGTGTACCTGAAGGTGGAGGGGGCCAACCCGACCGGCTCGTTCAAGGACCGCGGCATGACGGTCGCGGTCAGCGTGGCGGCCGCGGCCGGCGCCACCGCCGTCATCTGCGCCTCCACCGGGAACACCAGCGCCAGTGCCGCCGCCTACGCGGCCCGGGCCGGGCTGAAGAGTGCCGTGCTGGTGCCCCGCGGCAAGATCGCGCTGGGCAAGCTGGCCCAGGCGCTGGTGCACGGGGCAGCGCTCCTCCAGGTGGACGGCAACTTCGATGACTGCCTGGAACTGGCCCGCAAGCTGGCCGCCGACTACCCGGTGACGCTGGTCAACTCGGTCAACCCGGACCGGCTGGCGGGCCAGAAGACCGCCGCGTTCGAGATCGTCGAGGCGCTCGGCGACGCCCCGGACGTGCACTGCCTGCCGGTCGGCAACGCGGGCAACATCACCGCCTACTGGCGGGGTTACCGCGAGTACGCCGAGGCCGGGCTGGCCACCCGCCGCCCGCGCATGTTCGGCTTCCAGGCCAGCGGCGCGGCGCCGATCGTGCGCGGCGAGCCGGTGCTGGCGCCGGTCACCATCGCGACCGCGATCCGGATCGGCAACCCGGCCTCGTGGCAGGCGGCCGAGCAGGCGCGCGATGAATCCGGTGGCGTGATCGACTCGGTGACCGACCGCCAGATCCTCGCCGCCTACCGGCTGCTGGCCGGCCAGGAGGCCGTGTTCGGCGAGCTGGCGTCCGCGGCCGGGGTCGCCGGGCTGCTGCAGGCACGGGAGAAAGGGCAGCTTGACGCCGGATGCCGGGTCGTCTGTACGATCACCGGCAACGGACTGAAGGACCCGGACTGGGCGGTTTCGGCCGCGCCGGCCCCGGTGACCGTGGCCGCCGATCCAGCTGCGGCCGCGGCCGCGCTGGGGCTGGCCTGACCACCGCCGCGGGCCTGAGCCCTCAGGGGGACAGCGTGAACTGGTCGCCACGGCCCGTGCGCGTGCAGGTGCCCGCCACCAGCGCCAACCTGGGGCCTGGCTTCGACACGCTGGGCCTCGCGCTGTCCCTGCACGACCAGGTGGAGGCCGAAGTCACCGGCGGCGGGCTGGCCATCGAGGTGACCGGCCAGGGCGAGGACACCCGCGCCGCCGGGGAGGCGCACCTGGTGGTGCGGGCCATGCGCGCCGGGTTCGCCGCCCTCGGCGGCCAGCCGCCGGGGATCGCGTTGCGCTGCGCCAATGCCATCCCGCACGGGCGGGGGCTGGGTTCCTCGGCGGCGGCCATCTGCTCCGGCCTGCTGGCCGCCCGTGCCCTGGTCATCGGCGGCGAAACGGCGCTGCCCGGCGAGGCACTCTTCCGGCTCGCGGCCGAGCTGGAAGGGCACCCCGACAACGCGGCCGCCTGCCTGGCCGGCGGTATCACCATTGCCTGGACCCCCCGGGCCGGGGCGGTGGGCGGGCCTCCCGCTGACGGCGGGCCGCGGATGCTGCGGCTGCCGGTGCCGGCCGGGCTGCGGGCGGTGCTGTGCATGCCGCCGTTCCCGCTCGCCACCACGGCGGCCCGGCAGGTCCTGCCCGCGGCCATCCCGCATGCTGACGCGGCGGCCAACGCGGCGCGCAGCGCGCTGCTGGTGGCGGCCCTCACCGGGGCAGCCGAGGTGCTGTTCACGGCGACCGAGGACTTCCTGCACCAGCCGTACCGCGCCGCCGTTATGCCGGATACCGCCGAGCTGGTGGCCAGGCTGCGGCGGGCGGGCCTGGCCGCGGTGGTGTCCGGGGCGGGCCCGGCGGTGCTGGTGCTGGCGTTCGAGGGCCAGGGGCCGCCGCTGGCGGCGGTGGATTCAATCGCCCGCGGAACGGGTATCGACTGGCACATAACCCCCCTGGAAGTAGATCGGCAGGGTGGGCACGTCCGGCAAGGTGGACCGGGCGGCCGCCTGCCCGGGAACAGCCCGGAAGAACCGTCCCGGACCACCGGCCGGGAGCCGGGCGCCCGGTCACGCGGGCGGGTCCCCGCATGACCCGTCAGCTCCTGCGCGACGCACGACCACTGTCGAGGAATGCCGTGGGCTCTGGAGGTGTTAAGCTTGGTGCCGCACCAGATGCCCCGCCGCGGGGACAGGTGCTCACCTGTTACTTGCCGCGAGGCCGGCCACCTGGTCGGCGGCGGCTGGTGATTCTCCGTCAACTCCCCGGGTCGTTCCCGCCACTCCGCGTACGCCAGCGCTGGAGCCGGCAACCAGAACCGGGAACCGGGCGGAGGCCCGGGTGTGCCGTCCTGGCTACCCGGGTGTGCAGTGAACCTTCTGCCTTGACCGCAGACGCCGGATTAGCTGCCCGGAGGGATCGCCGGCCACAGCGGCGGCGCGGCAAGACAGACAGGTGAATAATCTGGCCCGGCCAGTTCGCCGGGCCGCGACATCGGGTTGCCCGGTCACTACAAGGCCGGGGCCCGCGCGCAGGGAAGGACCCCTTGTGAGCAGCGAAACCACCGATCTTTTCACCGGCTCCCCGGCCATGCCCGGGGCCTCGGCCAGCGGGCCGCAGACAGACGGCCCGCGCCCCGCGGCTGAGGCGGTGACGAGCGGGGCGGCCGGCGCCGGCCGGGGACTGTCCGGCATGCTGCTGCCGGAATTGCAGCGGATGGCGCAGTCCATGGGCATCACCGGCACTGCCCGGATGCGCAAGAGCCAGCTCGTGGCGGCGATCCAGGACCGCCAGAGCGGCGGGACCGCCACCCAGGCCGCCCAGATGAGTGCGGCACCAGATAATTCAGCCCAGCGGGGCGTGTCCGCGGGAGCCGACGCGCCTCGTCACCGTGAGCAGGACGCCATGGAACCAGACACATCCACTCAGCCAGGCCCGGGTGAGGCCACCTATCCAGCCGGTTCCGGCCCCCAGGCGCAGGCCGGGGCGGCCTGGGAGGATGCCGCCAGGGGCGGTGAGAGCCAGCATGGCGAGGGGCAGCGTAGCGGCGACAGCTACTCCGGCGGCGACAGCCAGCGCGGCGATGGCCAGCGGGGCGGCGACCGGCGCCGGCGCGGCAACGGCCAGCCGGGACGCAGCGGCGAGTCCGCCGAGCAGCGCCCGGACAGCAACGGCCCGCGTGGCCAGGACCAGGGCGGCCGCGGTGGCGGCCAGGGCGACCGGGACGACGATGACCGCGGCGGGCGCCGCAACCGGGACCGGTTCCGCAACCGCAACCGTCGGCGGGGCGAGCGGGGCGGCGGCGAGGCCGAGCCCGTGATCACCGAGGATGACGTGCTCATCCCCATCGCCGGCATTCTCGACGTGCTCGACAACTACGCGTTCATCCGCACCACCGGCTACCTGCCCGGGCCCAACGACGTGTACGTCTCGCTGTCCCAGGTGCGCAAGCACGGGCTGCGCAAGGGCGACGTCATCGAGGGTGCGGTCCGCCAGCCGCGGGAGGGCGAGCGGCGGGAGAAGTTCAACGCCCTGGTCCGGCTGGACAAGATCAACGGGCTCGACCCGGAGCAGTCGCGGGCCCGGCCCGAGTTCGCCAAGCTGGTGCCGCTGTACCCGCAGGACCGGCTCCGGCTGGAGACCGACCCGGGCATCATGACCACCCGGATCATCGACCTGTTCTGCCCGCTCGGCAAGGGCCAGCGCGGCCTCATCGTGTCGCCGCCCAAGGCGGGCAAGACGATGATCCTGCAGGCGATCGCGAACGCGATCACCAAGAACAACCCCGAATGCCACCTCATGGTCGTGCTCGTGGACGAGCGGCCGGAGGAAGTCACCGACATGCAGCGGACGGTCAAGGGCGAGGTCATCCACTCCACCTTCGACCGGCCCGCCGAGGACCACACCACCGTCGCCGAGCTGGCCATCGAGCGGGCCAAGCGGCTGGTGGAGATGGGCCACGACGTGGTCGTGCTGCTCGACTCGATCACCCGGCTCGGCCGCGCCTACAACCTGGCCGCGCCGGCCAGCGGCCGGATCATGTCCGGTGGTGTCGACTCGACCGCGCTCTACCCGCCCAAGCGGTTCTTCGGCGCGGCGCGCAACATCGAGCACGGCGGCTCGCTGACCATCCTGGCCACCGCCCTGATCGAGACCGGCTCCCGGGCCGACGAGGTGATCTTCGAAGAGTTCAAGGGCACCGGCAACATGGAGCTGCGGCTCCGCCGGGAACTCGCTGACAAGCGGATCTTCCCGGCCATCGACATCGACGCCTCCAGCACCCGCAAGGAGGAGATCCTGCTGATGCCGGACGAGCTGAAGATCGTCTGGCAGCTCCGCCGGGTGCTCGCCTCGCTGGAGCCGCAGCAGGCACTGGAGGTGCTGATGGGCCGGATGAAGGACACCAAGAGCAACGCCGAGTTCCTGCTGCAGGTGCAAAAGAGCACGCCCAGCACCTGAGCAGGCGGGAATCTCCAGGCCCCGGACCGTGTTCTGGGTCTGGCACACTGGTAAGCCGAGACAGCCCGGTACCGGTTCACGCCAGGGCGGAGCGATCCGCCTGGCGACCCGGCGACCGGCGAGGCGGGAGTAGTGACGTGAAGCCTGACATCCACCCGGACTACGTGGTGACCACGGTGACCTGCACCTGCGGGAACACCTTCACCACCCGGTCCACCGCGAGCAACGGCGTGATCCACGCCGACGTTTGCTCGAATTGCCACCCCTTCTACACCGGCAAGCAGAAGATCCTCGACACCGGTGGCCGGGTGGCCAGGTTCGAGCGCCGGTTCGGCAAGAAGGCGGCCGGCAAGTAGCTTTCCAGGATCACCGTGCCCGGCAACTGGCCTGGGCACGGTGATCCTGGCCGTTGACGGGCGGGTTCGCGCCCGCGCCGCGCAGCCACGCGGCGGCCCGCCGGCGGTGCGGACTGGCAGCTGCGCCCGGGAAAGGAGGCACGGTGTTCGAGCGGCTCGCGGAACTCGCTGATGAGCATGCCCGGCTGGAGCATGACCTGGCCGACCCGGCCGTGCACACCGACCCGGAGCGGTCCCGCAGCCTGGGCCGCCGCTACGGCGAGCTGACCCCGGTCGTGGCCGCCTACCGGCAGTGGCAGCAGACGGTGGCGGACGAGGAGACGGCCCGCGAACTGGCCATCGCCGACGAATCGTTCGCGGCCGAGGCCGAGCAGCTGGCCGCCCGCCGGGCCGAGCTGGAAGACCAGTTGCAGGGCCTGCTGGTGCCCCGGGACGCCAACGACGGCAAGGACGTCATCCTGGAGGTCAAGGCGGGGGAGGGCGGCGAGGAATCCGCGCTGTTCGCCGGTGACCTGCTGCGCATGTACCTGCGCTACGCCGAGCGCAAGGGCTGGCAGACCGAGGTGCTCGACGCCACCATGACCGGGCTGGGCGGCTACAAGGACGCGACGGTGGCGGTCAAGAGCCAACGGGGCGGCGACGGGGTGTGGGCCAGCCTGAAATATGAGGGCGGGGTGCACCGGGTGCAGCGGGTGCCGGTGACCGAGTCGCAGGGGCGCATCCACACCTCCGCGGCGGGTGTGCTGGTGCTGCCGGAAGCCGACCCGGTGGACGTCACCATCGAGCCGGCCGACCTGCGGATCGATGTGTTCCGCTCCTCCGGCCCCGGCGGCCAGAGCGTGAACACCACCGACTCCGCGGTCCGCATCACCCACCTGCCGACCGGAATCGTGGTCTCCTGCCAGAACGAGAAGAGCCAGCTGCAGAACAAGGAGCAGGCGCTGCGCATCCTGCGCGCCCGGCTGCTCGCCCAGGCCCAGGCCGACGCCGAGGCACAGGCCGCGGCCGAGCGCCGCAGCCAGGTCCGGACCGTGGACCGGTCACAGCGGGTGCGCACCTACAACTTCCCGGAGAACCGCATCTCCGACCACCGGGTCGGGTACAAGGCGCACAACCTGGACCAGGTGCTCGACGGCGACCTGGACGCGGTGATCCAGGCGCTCACCGACGGCGACCGGTCCAGCCGGGCGGCCGGCGACGACGGGGCCTGACCACCAGTGACGCTGCTGCTGGACGAGATCGCGGTCGCCACCATCCGGCTGGCCGAGTCGGGCATCGACTCGCCGCGCACCGACGCCGAGGTCATCGCCGCGCACGTGCACGGGGTCAGCCGGACCGAACTGCATCTGGTCGCCGATGGCCAGTTCGACCCGCGGTTCTGGAACGAGGTCGCCCGCCGGGAGGCCCGGGAGCCGCTCCAGCACATCACCGGGCTGGCCGGATTCCGCTACCTGGAGGTCGAGGTCGGGCCCGGGGTGTTCGTGCCCCGCCCGGAGACCGAGGTGATGACCGGCTGGGCGGTGGCGGCGCTGCGGGCCATGGACGTGGCCGAGCCACTGGTGGCCGACCTGGGCACGGGCAGCGGGGCGATCGCGCTGGCGATCGCCCAGGAGGTGCCGCGGGCGCGGGTGCACGCGGTGGAGGCCGACCCACTGGCCCGGCGCTGGGCCGAGCGCAACATCGCGCGCTGGGCCGCCAGCGCCCCGCACACCCGGGGCCGGATATCCCTGCACGCGGGCGACTTCGCCAGTGCACTGCCAGCCCTGGACGGCACGGTCGATCTCGTTATCAGCAACCCTCCCTACATCCCGGTGGGCGCGGCCGTGCCCCCGGAGGTGGCCGAATACGATCCGGCCGGTGCGCTGTGGGGCGGGGCAGACGGGCTGGACGCGATCCGGGTGATCGAGGGCACGGCGCGCCGGCTGCTGCGAGAGGACGGGCTGGTCGCGGTCGAGCACGGAGCGCCGCAGGGAGCGGCGGTCTACTGGGTCTTCGCCGAGGAACGGGGCTGGCGGGACACGCGCAACCACAAGGATCTGGCCGGCCGGGACCGGTTCGTCACCGCCCGCGGGTAGCGGGCGCGGCGGGCTGGCGGGGGAGAGGTGGCGCCGGGACGGGCACGGCCAGTGGCAGGATGGGCAGCCATGAGCACACGGTTCGACTGCAGTGACCCGGCCCAGCGCGCGGCGGGCATCGCCGAGGCGGCCGCCGTCCTGCGCAAGGGTGATCTGGCCGTGATGCCGACCGACACGGTCTACGGGGTGGCCGCCGACGCGTTCTCCCCGGCCGCGGTGGCCGGCCTGCTCGCGGCCAAGGGCCGGGGCCGGGATATGCCACCGCCGGTGCTGGTCGGGACCGTGCGCGCCGCCACCGCCCTGATGGAGGACCTGACCGCGCCCGGCAAGGACCTGATCGAGGAGTTCTGGCCCGGCGGTCTCACCCTGGTGGTGCGGGCCAACCGGAGCCTGATCTGGGATTTGGGGGACACCAAGGGCACCGTCGCGGTCCGCATGCCGCTGCACGAATTCGCGCTCGACCTGCTGAAGGAGACCGGGCCGCTGGCGGTGAGCAGCGCCAACCGGGCGGGTGAGCGGCCGGCCACCACCGCCGGCGGCGCGCAGGAGCAACTGGGCGATGCGGTCTCGGTCTACCTCGACGGCGGTCCCTGCCCCGGCGAGGTACCGTCCACCATTGTCGATGTGACCGGCGGCGTCCCCCGGCTGCTGCGGGCCGGGGTGGTGCCGGCGGATCGGCTGCGGCAGGTCGTGAATCTGATCGCGGACGATGACACGGCGCCGGGTTAATCCCGGTTTCGGCGGGGATGTTAACGCCGGGGGCAATCTGCGGCCGACCCGCGCGGCCAGCGGCACGTGAGCGGGGGCCAGGTGCCCTAGAGTGGATCGCGATGCTCGCAGAACCAGGCCAGCCGTGGTGAGCCATGCAGGTTGAGTACGTCACGACCCTGCTCGTGGCCGCGGCGGTCACCTATCTGCTGACGCCGCTGGTGCGGCGGTTCGCGGTCACGGTCGGCGCCATCCACGCCGCCCGCGACCGGGACGTGCACCAGGTGCCAACCCCGCTGCTGGGCGGGGTCGCCATGTACGCGGGCCTGATCGCCGGGCTGATCGTGGCCAGCCGGCTGGGCAGCCTGAAGACGGTGTTCGCGCAGACCAACATGGGCAAGGGCCTGCTGCTGGCCGGGGCGCTGGTGGTCATCATGGGCTTCGTTGATGACCGCTGGGGGATGGGGGCGATCAGCAAGCTGGCCGGCCAGGTCGCGGCGGGCGTCATCCTGGTCTGGAGCGGGGCCGCGGTCACCTGGCTGCCGGAGCCGCGGGGCGGCTACCTGGTGCTGACCACCGATGAGCAGATCGTGGTCACGATCCTGGTCGTGGTGATGACCATCAACGCGGTCAACTTCATCGACGGCCTCGACGGGCTGGCCGCCGGGATCGTCGGCATCGGGGCCGCGTCCTTCTTCATCTACTACTACACGCTCACCCACCGGCTCGGCCTGGGCGGCCAGACCGGCCCCGCGCTGCTGGTCTCGGCCGTGCTGGCCGGGGTCTGCCTGGGGTTCTTGCCGCACAACTTCCACCCCGCCCGCGTCTTCATGGGTGACACCGGCTCGATGCTGATCGGGCTGCTGCTGGCGTATGTGCCGATCTCCAGCCTGGCCGCGCTCGACCCCAACTCACTGATCGACCCGCACGCCTTCGCGCATGGCACGGTCAACCGGTTCGGGGCGATCATGCCGCTGCTGCTGCCGGCCGCGATCCTGCTCATTCCCTACGCCGACCTGCTGCTGGCGGTCGCCCGCCGGACCCGGGCGGGGCTGTCGCCGTTCGCGGCGGACCGCAAGCATCTGCACCACCGGATGCTGGAGATCGGCCATTCGCACCGGACCAGCGTCCTGATCATGTACCTGTGGGCTGCCCTGTTCGCGGGCAGCGTGGTGTGGCTATCGATCATCCGCAGCAAGCTGTACGTCCTCGCGATCGTCACCGCGGTCGCCATGCTGGCGCTGCTGTTCATGTCGATGCCACGGCAAGGGCGGCGGAGCCGGGCGGCTGCCCGTGCCGCTGCCCCGGCCGCCGGGCTTCCGCCCGGGCCAGTTGCCGGGCAGGCGCCAGCCCCGGCTGCCGGTCAGCCACTCGCCCCGGCCGTCGCCCCCCACGGTGCCCCGATGGCGAATGGTGCCCCGGCGGGGGAGGGCGCCACGGCCGGGAACGGTGCCGCGCGGAGTGGTGCTGCCGCACCCAGTGGTGCTGCCGCACCCAGTGGTGCCGCCGCACCCAGTGGTGCCGCCGCGGGCAGCGGTTCGGCCGCGCGGAACAGTGCTGCCGCGCGGAACAGTGCTGCCGCGCGGAACAGTGCTGCGCGGAACGGTGCTGCCGCCCAGCCGGCTGCCGCCCGGCCACCGGCCAGTGGCGCGGCGCCGGTGCCATGGCCGCCCGCCCCAGCCGCGCCGCGGCCGGCCTCGGCGCCGGCCGGGCCACCCACGGTGGACGTCCCACCCGGTCCAGGGGTGGCGATCTCGCTCTCCCCACCGTCCGCTGGCCCACCCTGGCCCCCGGCGCGCCCGGTGGGCAACCCGCCGTGGCCGCCCGCGCCACCGGCGTGACCCGCACCTGGCGATCCGTTATGACTGCCCGCGCCACCGGCGTCACCCACACCCAGTGGCCCTATGACCCCCGCGCCGGTGGCCCGTTATGACCGCCGCGCTGCCCGTGTGACCCGCACCTGGCCGCCGCGTCCGTGCTGATGCCTGCGTGCCGCCTGGGGCGTCCGCGCCGGGGTGCCGGGCCGCCTCCGGGACCAGCCCGCAGCCGGCGTTGTGGCCGCTGACAGGCCGATAAGTTACAGACCGTGATCCGTCAGGGCCGGGCCGGGAGAGCTTGTGATATCTTTCACGAGCAGCCGCTCGATGATGAGTGAGGGGTCCGTGATACGTTTCGCACACGTGACGGCGCACCTGCGCCAGTCCGGTGCTGAGGCTGCCACGGGTGGCTCGCACCACCGGGATGAGCGGGCGCGTGTGCCGGGCACCCGTGCGACCTTCGAGCCTTCCGGAGCCTGATCAATGCTGGCGACCTATGCCGTGATCATACGGCGTTCCGCCCTGGTCACCGCTCCGGTCGCGCTGCTGCTGGTCGTGCTGGGCTGGCTGCTCGGCGGGTCCAAGGGCCTGCTTGGTGCCGCGCTCGGGGTCGCCCTGGTGATCGCATTCTTCGGGATCAGCGTGCTGGTGGTGGGCCGGTTCGCAAAGGTGAGCCCGCAGGCCATGATGGTGGCCGCGATCGCTACCTACCTGCTGAAGATCCTCATTCTGCTCTTCCTGGTGGGCCGCTTCCAGGACTCGACCGCGTTCAACCCCCGGTTCTTCGGCCTCACCGCCATCATCTGCGTGCTCACCTACAGCGCCGCCCAGATGATCTGGTCGATGCGCCTGAAGATGCTGTACGTCGAGCCGGACAGAGACCGGTGACCCGTGATGCGAACTGGACCGCAGGGCGGGGGACCGCGGCCCACGGCCGGCGCGTCCGGCAGCGCTGGGCGCGCCGGGGCCGGGCGGGTGCCCGATGACCGGGAACGGGCCGGGCGGGACCCAGCCCGGCGACCGCGATCCGTCCCAGCCCCGGCCGGCCAGCGAAGGCTGGGCGATCCTGTCCTACATGATCGGCGGCATGGCCCTGTACGGGCTGGTGGGCTGGCTGATCGGCCGCTGGACCGGCCTGCCCTGGCTGTTTCCGGTGGGCATGCTGCTCGGCCTGGCCAGTTCCATCGCCCTCGTCATCTTCCGGGTCACCCGGTCGTGATCCTGCTGACCTGCCGCCCACGCCGCCGCGGGGGCGTGCCACGAGGAGCCAACGGTGAGTGACGTCGCGGTATCGATGCCCGCCGAGGGCTGCCACATCTTCAGCGGCTGTGGCTACCCGGCGCCATCGATCAATGACTTCTACTTCAAGCCGATCTTCAACATCGGCCTCTTCCACTTCACCAAGCCCATGCTGCTGGCGATCGTGTCCGCCGGCATCGTGCTGACCTTCTTCTTCGTGGCGTTCCGGAAGCCGAAGATCGTCCCCCGGGGCACGCAGAACGTCGGTGAGCTGGGCGTGCTGTTCGTCCGGGACCAGATCCTGCGGCCACAGCTGGGCAAGGATGGCGACAAGTACCTGCCCTTCATCGTCTCGATCTTCTTCTTCGTCTGGGTCATGAACCTGTTCGGGATCATCCCGCTGATCGAGTTCCCGGCGACCTCCCGGATCGCGTACCCGGCCGGGCTGGCCTTTATCGTCTGGGTCACCTACATCACGATCGGGATGCGGACCAAGGGCCCGATCGGCTACTTCAGGCAAATGGCCGTGCCGCAGGGCGCGCCGTGGTGGATCCTGCCGCTGCTCGCCCCGATCGAGCTGTTCTCCAACATCCTGGTCCGTCCGTTCACGCTGACGATCCGGCTCATGGCCAACATGCTGGCCGGGCACCTGCTGCTGCTGGTGTTCGGGCTGGCGTCCTGGTACCTGTTCAGCGCCTCGATCGGCCTGCTCTACGCCGCCACCTCGTTCGTGCTGACGATCATCCTGACCGGCCTGGAGGTGCTGATCCAGGCGCTGCAGGCGTTCATCTTCGCCACCCTCACCGCGTTCTACATCGCTGATGCGAGCCAGACCCTGCACTGATCCTGATCATCGCGACTCCGGCGGGCAACCACCGGCCTGAAAGGAAGCTGAGAAATGCATCACCTGGTGCATCACCTGGTCCTGCTCACGGCGGGGACGCCGGGTACCCCGGCCAACCCTTACACCGTCCACCTGATCAACCTGGGTGCGCTGACCTACGGCCTGGCGGCCATCGGCCCCGGCATCGGCATCGGCCTGGTCTTCGGGCACGCCATCGAGGCCATGGCCCGGCAGCCGGAGGCATCCGGCCGGATCACCACCTATATGTGGATCGGTTTCGCGCTGACCGAGGCGCTGGCGCTGATCGGCATCGCTGTCCCGTTCTTCATCAAGTAGCACCGCACGGAGAGGTACCCGGCCATGTTGCACCTCGAGGCCGCGCAGCAGCTGCAGAACCCGCTGCTCCCTGACCTGACCGAGCTCATCATCGGCTTCATCACCTTTGGCATCATTTTCGTGGCCCTGTGGCGGGTGGTGCTGCCGCGGTTCTCCGGCATGCTGGCGGAGCGGACGGAAGCCATCGAAGGCGGGCTGCAGCGGGCCGAGGAAACCCAGGCGGAGGCGCAGCGCACCCTGCAGTCCTACCGGGAGCAGCTGGCCGAAGCCAGGCATGAGGCTGCCCGGCTGCGGGAGCGGGCGCGCGAGGAGGGTGCGCAGATCATCGCCGAGATGCGGGCCGAGGCCGCGGCCGAGCGCCAGCGGCTCATCGAAGCGGCGCACACCCAGATCGAGGCGGACCGCCTGCAGGCACTCCAGTCGCTGCGCACCGAGGTGGGCGCGCTGGCGGTGGATCTGGCCAGCCGGGTGGTGGGTGAGTCGCTGGCGGACGAGGCCCGGCAGCGGCGCACCGTCGAGCGCTTCCTGGCCGAACTGGAGCAGCTGCCAGAAGGCGCTGGCCGGTGACCGGCCGGGTTGCCAGCGGAGAGGTGAGCTAGGTGCAGGGTGCGAGCAGGGCGGCGATGGCCGCGGCGCGGGACAGTCTCGCCGCCGCGGTGGCCGACCCCTCGGCCGCGGCCGCGATCGGGGCCGAGCTCTTCGCGGTGACCGCGCTGCTGGACCGTGAGCCGGGGCTGCGGCGCGCGCTGAGCGATCCGGCCAGCGCCGCCAGTGCCCGGGCGGACCTGGCCCGGTCCTTGCTGGGCGACCGGGTCCGCCCGGCCACCCTCGGCGTGGTCACCACCCTGGTCGGCCAGCGCTGGTCGGCCCCGGGCGACCTGCCGGACGCGGCCGAGCAGCTGGCCGTGCTGGCCGAGTGTGCCGCCGCCGACAGCGATGGCCAGCTGGACGAGACCGAGGACCACCTGTTCCGGTTCGGCCGGATCGTCGGCACCGAGCCGGGACTGAGGTCGGCGCTGGCCGACCCGGAGGCGCCGGCCGAAGCCAAGCGCGGGCTGCTGGACACCTTGCTGGCCGGCAAGGTGACACCGGCCGCACTCCGCCTGATCACCCAGGCCGCGATGTACCCGCGGGGCCGCAGCCTGGACGCCAGCCTGGCCGAGTACGCGTGGCTGGCCGCCGACTGGCGGCAGCGGCTGATCGCTTTCGTCCGGGCCGCCACCGAACTCACCGGCAGCCAGCGGGCCCGGCTGGTCGCCGCACTGTCGGCCATCTACCGCCGGGACGTTCACCTCAATGTCGTCATCGACCCGGCCGTGGTAGGTGGCATGTCGGTCCAGATCGGGGATGAGTTCCTGGATGGCAGCGTGGGCAGCCGTCTCGCCCAGCTACGACGCCGGCTGGCGGCCTGATGGCCGGCCGGAGCCGCGGCCAGCGGCGGCGCAGCGCGGCCGGCCACCGGCCGGCGCCTGACAATTCGAAAAGCACGAGCACTGCGACGAGAAAGACGCGAGGACCATGGCGGAGCTGACAATCCGGCCCGACGAGATCCGGGACGCACTGGCGAGCTTCGTCCAGGCGTATGAGCCAGACGCCGCCGCCCTGCAGGAGGTCGGCACGGTCGCCGAGTGCGGCGACGGCATCGCCCGGGTGGAGGGCCTGCCGTCGGCGATGGCCAGTGAACTGCTGGAGTTCCCCGGTGGCATCCGCGGCCTGGCGCTCAACCTGGACGTCCGTGAGATCGGCGTGGTCATCCTGGGCGACTTCAGCAAGATCGAGGAGGGGCAGCAGGTCCGCCGCACCGGCGAGGTGCTGTCGGTGCCGGTCGGGGATGGCTTCCTCGGCCGGGTGGTGGACCCGCTCGGGCTCCCGCTGGACGGCAAGGGTGAGATCGAGAGCACGGAACTGCGGGCCCTGGAACTGCAGGCGCCGTCGGTGGTGCAGCGGCAGCCGGTGAAGGAGCCACTGCAAACTGGGATCAAGGCCATCGACGCCATGACCGCGATCGGACGCGGGCAGCGGCAGCTGATCATCGGCGACCGGCAGACCGGCAAGACCGCCGTCGCCATCGACACGGTGATCAACCAGAAGGCCAACTGGGACTCCGGTGACCCGGCCCGCCAGGTCCGCTGTATCTACGTCGCGGTGGGCCAGAAGGGTTCCACGATCGCCCAGGTGCGCCAGTCACTGGAGGATGCGGGGGCGCTGGAGTACACCACCATCGTGGCGTCGCCGGCCTCTGACCCAGCCGGCTACAAGTACATCGCGCCCTACACCGGCTCGGCGATCGGGCAGCACTGGATGTACCAGGGCAAGCACGCCCTGATCATCTTCGACGACCTGACCAAGCAGGCGGAGGCCTACCGGGCTATCTCGCTGCTGCTGCGCCGGCCGCCAGGCCGGGAAGCCTACCCAGGCGACGTGTTCTACCTGCACTCACGGCTGCTGGAGCGGTGCGCCAAGCTGTCGGACGACCTTGGCGGCGGATCGCTCACCGGCCTGCCGATCATCGAGACCAAGGGCAACGACGTCTCCGCCTACATCCCGACGAACGTCATCTCGATCACCGACGGCCAGATCTTCCTGGAGACCGATCTGTTCAATTCGGGCGTCCGGCCTGCCATCAACGTGGGTATCTCGGTCTCCCGGGTCGGCGGCAACGCACAGGTCAAGGCGATGAAGAAGGTGGCGGGCACGCTGCGGCTGAGCCTGTCGCAGTTCCGCGACCTGGAGGCGTTCGCCGCGTTCGCATCCGACCTGGACGCGGCCTCGCGCGCGCAGCTTGACCGCGGGGTGCGGCTGGTCGAGCTGCTCAAGCAGCCGCAGTACAGCCCGTTCCCGGTGGAGCGGCAGGTCGTCTCGGTCTGGGCGGGAACCACCGGCCAGCTGGACGACGTGCCGCTCGAAGATGTCCGCCGGTTCGAGGACGAGTTCCTTGACTACATCCAGCGCAACCGCGCTGGCATCTTCGACGCCATCAGGGAGACCGGTGACCTGTCCGACGACACGGTGACCGCCATGAAGGACGCGATCGAGGACTTCCGGCGTGGTTTCGAGACCTCCGCCGGGCACCCGCTGGTGACCGAGGAGCCCGCCGAGCCGGTCGACGAAGCGCAGGTCAAGCAGGAGACTGTGACCAGGCATCTGCCGCCACCGCCGCCGAAGGGGAGCTAGCGGATGGGAGCGCAGCTGCGCGCGGTCAGGCGGCGGATTGGCACCGTCAAGTCCACCGCCAAGATCACCCGTGCCCAGGAGCTGATCGCCTCCTCGCGGATCGTGAAGGCGCAGCAGCGGGTCCTGGCCGCCGGGCCGTACGCGCGGGAGATCACCAATGCCGTGGAAGCGGTTGTCAGCCGGTCTAGCAACGTACGGCATCCGCTCACCAGCGAGCCGGAACGGCCCACCCGGGCGGCAATGCTGATCATGACCAGCGACCGCGGCTTCTGCGGCGGTTTCAATGCCAGCGTGCTGCGGGAGGCGCAGGGCCTGACCGCGCTGCTGGATGAGCGCGGCATCGAGGCGGACCGGTACGTGGCGGGGCGGAAGGGCATCGTCTGGCACCAGTTCCGCGAGCTGGCGATGGCGGGCGAGTGGAGCGGGTTCTCCGACATCCCGGCACACGCCAACGCCAGCGAGATCACCTCGGCCCTGCTGGAGGCATTCGCCCGGTCGGCCGACGAGGGCGGGGTGGACGAGATCCACCTGGTGCACACCGAGTTCGTCTCGATGCTCACCCAGCGGCCGGTGATCCGCAGGCTGCTGCCGCTGGTGATCACCGAGACCGAGGAGGACCAGCCGGCCGGCCTGCTCGCCAGCTACGAGTTCGAGCCGTCGCCAGAGCAGGTGCTGGACGCGCTGCTGCCCTGGTATGTGGAGAGCCGGATCTACCATGCCCTGCTGGACTCGGCGGCAGCCGAGATCGCGGCCCGGCGGCGGGCCATGAAGTCGGCCACGGATAACGCCAATGACCTGCTGGAAGCGCTCACCAGGGAAGCCAACAAGGCGCGGCAGGCGGAGATCACCCAGGAAATCAGCGAGATCGTCGGTGGTGCGAACGCGCTGGCCGAATCGATCAGTGGGAGTAAGTGAGCGAGATCATGACCGCAACCGCAAAGAACGAAGCTGCCGCCGGGGGCGAGCCCATCGGCCAGACCGGCCGGGTCGCGCGGGTGATCGGTCCGGTCGTGGACGTCGAGTTCTCGGCTGACGACATGCCGGACATGTACGACGCGCTGCACGTTGACGTGACCATGGCGGGCCAGACCAGCACGCTGACCCTGGAAGTCGCCCTGCACCTGGGCGACAACGTGGTCCGGGCCATCTCGATGCGGCCCACCGACGGGCTGGTCCGCGGGGCCACGGTCACCGGCACCGGCGGGCCGATCTCGGTCCCGGTCGGCGATGTGACCAAGGGGCACGTGTTCAACGTGCTGGGTGAGACGCTGGACGTGCCGACCGCCTCGCTGCACGTCACCGAGCGCTGGCCGATCCACCGCCAGGCCCCACCGCTGGACCAGCTGGAGCCGAGGACCGAGATGTTCGTCACCGGCATCAAGGTCATCGACCTGCTCACCCCCTATGTGAGCGGTGGCAAGATCGGCCTGTTCGGCGGTGCCGGGGTCGGCAAGACGGTGCTGATCCAGGAGATGATCCGCCGGGTGGCCAAGAACTTCGGCGGCGTGTCCTGCTTCGCGGGGGTCGGTGAGCGCACCAGGGAGGGCAACGACCTGTTCCTGGAGATGACCGAATCGGGGGTCATCGCGGACACCGCGCTGGTGTTCGGCCAGATGGACGAACCGCCCGGCACCCGGCTGCGGGTCGGGCTGGCGGCCCTGACCATGGCCGAGTACTTCCGCGACGTGCAGGGCCAGGATGTGCTGCTGTTCATCGACAACATCTTCCGGTTCACCCAGGCCGGCTCGGAGGTGTCCACCCTGCTGGGCCGGATGCCCTCGGCGGTCGGCTACCAGCCGACCCTGGCCGACGAGATGGGCGCGCTGCAGGAGCGGATCACCTCCACCCGCGGGCACTCGATCACGTCGATGCAGGCGATCTACGTGCCCGCCGACGACATCACCGACCCGGCGCCGCACACCACGTTCGCCCATCTGGACGCCACCACTGTGCTGTCCCGGGCGATCACCGAGAAGGGCATCTACCCGGCGGTGGACCCGCTGGACTCCACCTCCCGGATCCTGGACGCCAGGTACATCGGCCAGGAGCACTACGATGTGGCCCGCGAAGTCCAGCGCATCCTGCAGCGTTATCGGGAACTGCAGGACATCATCGCCATTCTCGGCATCGACGAGCTGTCGGAAGAAGACAAGGTCACGGTCCAGCGGGCGCGCCGGATCGAGCGGTTCCTGTCCCACCCCATGTATGTGGCCGAGCAGTTCACCGGCATCGAGGGCGCGTTCGTGCCGCTGGAGGAGACCATCTCCTCGTTCAAGGCGATCACCGAGGGCAAGTACGACCACGTCCCGGAGCAGGCGTTCTTCATGTGCGGCGGGATCGAGGACGTCGAGCGCAAGGCCAAGGATCTGGAGGGCCGGTGACACTCCGGGTCGAGGTCGTGGTGCCGGACGGGGAGATCTGGTCCGGGCGCGCACGGATGGTGATCGCCAAGACCCTGGAAGGGGATCTGGGCGTGCTGACCGGGCATCCGCCGGTGATCGGCATTCTGGCGGAGGGCAGCATGGTGCAGATCCTCGACCCTGAGGACAGCACCGGGGCGGCCGGGAACGGGGACCGGGTGCTGGCCGCGGTCAGCAGCGGCTTCCTGTCGGTCGCCGGCGACCGGGTGTCGGTACTGGGGCGGCACGCCCAGCTTGGGTCGCGCGTGGATGTCAGCGCCGTCCGGGCCGGGCTGGACGAGGCCCTGACCGAGATCGGACCGGTTCCACCCGACCAGGAGCCGGTCGAGGTCAAGTACGCGCGGGCGCTGCTGCGGGCCGCTGGCGAGCAATCCTGATCAGAGGCGGCGGCCGGGCCCGTGATGAGCAGAGCGCTAGCGCTCGACGCGGCCTGGATCTTCGCCGCCTTCCTGGTGGTGGTCGTGCTCGCGGCGGCCGCCATCGCGGGCCGGCGGCTGCTGCTCGACCGGGGCGGTGGCACCGTCGAATGCGGGCTGCGCCGGCCAGGCGGGACCTGGCGGCTCGGGGTGGCCGCCTACGGTGCCGATGAGCTGCGCTGGTACGACGGGGTAGGGGTGCTGCTGACCCCGGAGCAGGTGCTGTCCCGCCGGGCGCTGACCGTGCTGTCCCGGCGCGAGGCCGACGCGGCGGAGGCGGTCCGGCTCGGGCCGGGCATGGTGGTGATCGCCTGCCGCGCCGGGGACAGCGAGGAAACGGTGGAACTGGCGATGGGCGAAGCCGCGCTGACCGGGTTCCTGGCCTGGCTGGAGGCTGCCCCGCCCGGTTCTTACCGCACCTGGCCAAGCTGACCCCAGCCAGCACCGGCGGGTGCCGGCAGGGTCAGCGGTCGCCGCCCGGCTTCCACAGCACGTCGCCCTGGCTGGCGTTGGCCCGGCGGGCGAGGATGAACAGCAGGTCGGACAGGCGGTTGAGGTAGCGGGCGGTGAGCGGGTTCATGCTGTCGCCGTAGACCGCCAGCGCGGCCCAGGTGCTGCGCTCGGCCCGGCGGACGATGGTCCGGGCGGTGTGCAGCAGCGCCGCTCCCGGCGTGCCCCCGGGCAGCACGAAGCTCCGCAGGGTGGGCAGGTCCGCGTTCTGCTGGTCGCAGTCCCGCTCCAGCGCGGCCACATAGGAGCCGTCGATACGCAGCGGGGGATAGGGCGGGTCGGGGCTGACCGGATTGCACAGATCGGCGCCCACGTCGAACAGCTCGTTCTGGATCCGGGTGAGCAGCCCGGTCAGGCCGGTGTCCAGGCCACCGAGGGCGATGGCGGTCCCGATGGCGGTGTTGGCCTCGTCCACATCGGCGTAGGCCGCCAGCCGGGGATCGGTCTTCGGGGCCCGGCTGGCATCACCCAGCGCGGTGGTCCCGTCGTCGCCGGTGCGGGTATAGATACGCGACAGGACGACAGGCTCGTCGCGGCGCTCCTTCGGCATGGGATCACGGTAGCCGCCCGGCCGGCGCGCGCCATCGGCGGCCGGCCAGGGATGCCCATCGCGGTCCGCGGAACTGGCTGGGCGGGCACGGGCAAGTGGCCCGGCGGCCGGCCGGCCGCCCGGTAGGGTTGCCGCTACAGCCCGGAGTGTGGGTGAGAAGGTGGCCGTGTACGACTACGTCATTGCTGGTGCCGGCAGTGCCGGATGCGTCCTCGCCGCCCGGTTGTCGGAGAACCCGGCCGCCCGGGTGCTGCTGCTGGAGGCCGGGCCGCCCGATGACGCCGACGAGATCCACATCCCGGCCGCGCTGAACCTGCTGTTCCAGAGCACCTTCGACTGGGACTTCCGGACCGTCCCCCAGGACCGGGCGGCGGGCCGGGCCATCTACTGGCCGCGGGGCCGGATGCTCGGTGGCTCCTCCTCGATGAACGCGATGGTCTACATCCGCGGCGCCCGGCACGATTACGACACCTGGCGGGACGAGTACGGCTGCACCGGCTGGGGCTACACCGACCTGATGCCCTACTTCCGCCGGGCCGAGGACAACAGCCGCGGCGCGTCGGCGTATCACGGTGCGGGTGGCCCGCTGTCAGTCACCGACCTGAAGTACCGGTCGCCGCTGACGAAGGCGTTCACCGCCTCGGCCCGCGAGTGCGGGCTGGCCGCGAACGACGATTTCAACGGCCCGCAGCAAGATGGCGGCGGCTTCTATCAGGTGACCCAGCGGGACGGCCAGCGGTGGTCCGCGGCCGACGCCTACCTGCGCGCGGCGATGTCCCGCCCCAATCTGGAGGTGCTGACCGACGCCCGGGCGACTCAGGTGGTGATCGAGGCCGGCCGCGCGGCCGGGGTGCGCTACCTGCGCCGGGGGGTGGAGGAGCTGGCCCGGGCCGAGACCGAGGTCATCCTGGCCGCCGGGGCCATTGGCAGCCCGCAGCTGCTGATGCTGTCCGGCGTCGGTCCCGCCGATCACCTGCGCGACCTCGGGATCGGGGTGCGGGTGGACAGCCCCGGGGTAGGGGCGAACCTGTCGGATCACCCCGTGGTCACCGCGATGTGGGACACCCCGCGCACCCCGGGGCTGTGGGAGGAGTCCACCCCGGCCAACCTGGCCCGCTGGCGGCTGCGTCACGCCGGCCCGCTGACCTCCAACGTCGCCGAGGCGGGCGGGTTCAGCCGGACCCGGCCGTCGCTGCCCGCGCCAGATGTGCAGTGGCACGCCCTGCCCACCCCCTACCAGCGGGCCGGGCTCGGCGATCCCCGCCAGCGCGCGTTCTCCCTGCTGATCGCCCTGGTCAACGTCGGCAGCCGGGGCCAGCTGTGGCTGCACTCCGCCGACCCGCGGCACAAGCCCGCCATCGATCCCGCCTATCTGTCCGACCCGTCCGACATCGAGCCGCTGGTGGTGGGGGTGCGGATGGCGCGTGAGTTCGCCGCGGCCGGCCCGCTCGGCAAGGCATGCCGGAACGAGCTGGCGCCCGGGCCGGATGTGCGCACGGATGCGCAGGTGCGCGAGTTCATCCGGGGTGACCTGTCCACGCTGTTCCACCCGGTCGGCACCTGCGCCATGGGCGGCGACTCGCGGCTGGCCGCGAGCAAGCTGACCAGTGTCGTTGACCCGGAACTGCGGGTGCGCGGGATCGAGCGGCTGCGGGTGGTGGACGCGTCGGTGATGCCGGTCGTGCCCCGGGGCAACACCAACGCGCCGACCATCGCCATCGCCGAGCGGGCCGCCGATCTGATCATCGGCCGCGCACCGCTGGAACCGGCCGACCCGGCGGCCGCCACCGAGCCGCTGCCGGCCTGACCTGCCCCGGCCGTGCGGCCGGCGGGGGGAGCCCGCGGGTCAGCTGGGGAGCGGCCGCCGGCCAGGCCCGCGGGGTCAGCTGGGGAGCGGCGCCTTCAGGTCCCGTCCGGGCGTCTCGTCGCTGGCGGCCAGCTGGTGCGTGATCTTGGTGACGAGCGCCAGCAGCGCCGGGTACTGGCCGGGCTGCCAGTCGTCGCACAGGCCGCGGATCCGGTGCTGGGCCGCCTGGAACAGATCCTGGTACGCCTGCTGGCCGGCCGTGGTCAGCACGGCCGGCTGGCTGGTATCGCCGGCCAGCGGCTGCACGTAACCCAGCCCGACCAGGTCGGCGAGCCGCCGGCCCAGTTCGTCGTCGCTGATCTGCAGTGCATGCGCGAGCAGGTGCCTGCTCAGCCCGGGATGCTCGCCCACCCGCAGCAGCAGCCAGCCCGCCCGGGGGCTCCCCTTCACCCCCGCGGTCGCCAGCAGTTCGCCGTACACGGACCGGCGGCGCTCCCGGGACAGCAGCGACGTCACCGCCCGCTCCATCTCATCCGGCGTGTCCCGCGCCGACGGCATGGCGGTGGGTGCCAGGGTCTGCGCCGGGTCGGGCGCCCGGCCGGTGGTCCGCAGCGGTATCTCCTTCTGCAGCCAGCTCAGGATGAAGGCCAGCGCGCCAAACGGCACCGCGAACAGGAACACAGTGCGCAGCGATGACACGTAGCCGGCCACGTAGGCGGTGTGCACGGCAGCGGGCAGGTGGGCCAGCACGGCCGGGCTGGCGCCGCTGACGGCCGACAGGCCCGGTGGCAGGGTGACCCCGTGCCGGCTCAGTTCGGTGGCCAGATTGCCGGGCAGCACGTTGACGAAGACCGCGCCGAACGTGGCCGTGCCGAACGACCCGCCGATGGACCGGAAGAAGGTCGCCCCGGAGGTCGCCACCCCGAGGTCGGCGTAGCCGACGGCGTTCTGCACCGCGATCACCAGCACCTGCATCGACGCCCCGATGCCCACCCCGAGCACGAACATGGACAGCGACACCGCCAGCGAGCCGGTGGTGGCGGTCAGCCGGGACAGCAGGAACAGCCCCAGGGTCATGACCGCGGTGCCGACGATCGGGAAGATCTTGTACCGCCCCCACCGGCTGACCAGCTGGCCGGTGGTGATCGAGGTGAGCAGCAGCCCGGCCATCATGGGCAGCAGCCGGAGCCCGGACGCGGTGGGGCTGGCGCCCTTCACGATCTGCATGTACTGCGGCAGGTAGGTGAGCGCGCCGAACATGGTGAACCCGATCACCAGCCCAACCACGCTGGAGGCGGTGAAGACCCGGTTCCTGAACAGCCGCAGCGGCAGCACCGGCTCCGCCGCCCGCCGCTCGGCCAGGATGAATCCCGCGGTGAAGGCCACCGCCAGCACGGCCAGGGTGTAGGTCGGCGCCGACGACCAGGCGAACGAGGTCCCGCCGAGCGAGGCGAGCAGCACCAGGCTGGTCGCCGCCCCGGCGAGCAGGGCCGTGCCCAGGTAGTCGATCTGGTGATGCTCCCCGCGCCGGCCGCCCGGCAGCACCGCCGCCACCACCGCCAGCGCCACTGCCCCGACCGGCAGGTTGATGTAGAACACCCAGCGCCAGGACAGGTTGTCCACGAAGATGCCGCCGATGAGCGGCCCGATCACGCTGGTGACCCCGAACACGGCGCCAAACAGCCCCTGGTACCGCCCCCGTTCCCGGGGCGCGACCACGTCCCCGACGATGGCCTGCGCGCCCACGAACAGGCCGCCGCCACCGAGTCCCTGCACGGCGCGGAACGCGATCAGCTCCGTCATGGACTGGGAGATGCCCGCCAGCACCGATCCCACCAGGAAGATCACGATCGCGGCCTGGAAGAACACCTTCCGCCCGTACTGGTCGCCCAGCTTGCCCCAGAGCGGGGTGGAAACCGTGCTGGCCAGCAGGTAGGCGGTGACCACCCAGGACAGGTGGGCCAGGCCGTGCAGGTCGCCGGCGATGGTAGGCAGCGCGGTGGCCACGATCGTCTGGTCGAGCGCGGCCAGCAGCATGCCCAGCAGCAGCGCCCCGATGATCAGGAAGAGCCGGCGCCGGGTCAGCAGCTGGGGATCAGCCGGGGTGGCGACCGCTGCCTGCGCCATGAGGTCCTCCGGGTGGTTGGCACACGGTATGGCTAGGTCTTCCCGCTATCACGGCCCGCGATCCGCGCCGGGCCGGGGCCGCCCGGTCAGCGGTAACGCCTGCCGTGCAGCAAGGTGGCGGCCGACAGCAGCCTGGTCAGTTCCTTGTCCGTGCGGGACAGCGTGGTCAGGTTCAGCGGCGCCCGCATCCTGACCCTGGTGATCGACTTGGCCCGGGTGAATTCGCGCAGCCCGTCCGCGCCGTGGATGCGCCCGAAACCGGAATCCCCGCTCCCGCCGTACGGCAGCGCCGGCACGGTCGCGAACCCGATCACCGAGTTGATCGCGGTCATCCCGCTGCGCATGGCCCGGGCCGCCGCCAGCGCCCGTTTCCGGTTGCCCGCGAAGACGGTGGACCCGAGCGCGTACCGGCTGGCGTTGGCCAGCGCGACGCCCTCGGCCAGGTCGGCCACCTTGGTGACGGTGATGGTGGGGCCGAACGTCTCGTCCTGGATGGCCATGCTCCGCTCCGGCACGTCGGTGAGGATCACCGGGTCCACATACGGCCGCCGGATGCTCTGCATGCCGCCGAGCACCGCCCGCCCGCCCCGGGCCAGCGCGTCGGCGACATGGTCCTCGATGACATCGGCCTGTGCGGGGCGGGTCATCGGGCCGTAGGCCGACTCGCGGTCGTCACCGGGCCGCACCTGCGACAGCCGTTCGGCAAGTTTCTCCAGGAACGTGTGGTAGACGCTCTCCGCCACGTACACCCGCTCGACCCCGATGCAGGTCTGGCCGGCATTGGACACCGCGCCCCAGGCGGCAGCGTCGGCGGCGGCGTCCAGGTTCGCGTCCGGGGCCACCAGGAACGCGTCCTTGCCGCCGCACTCGGCGATGAGCGGGGTCAGGTTCTCCGCGCAGGTGGCCATCACCTTGCGGGCGGTATCGCTGGAGCCGGTGAAGGAGATCTTGTCCACGCCACTGCGGGCCAGCGCCTCGCCGGCCGGCCCGGCCCCGGTGACCAGCTGCAGCAGGGGCTGCTCCGGGACCAGTTCGGCGAGCGAGCTGACCAGCCAGCCGCCGGTGGCCGGGGTGAACTCGCTGGGCTTGAACACCACGGCATTGCCGGCCGCGAGCGCGTAGCCGATCGAGCCCATCGGCGTGAAGACCGGGTAGTTCCACGGCCCGATCACGCCGATCACGCCCAGCGGCGGGTACTCCACCGTGGACGCCAGGTTGATCGCGGTCAGCCCGCTCCGCACCCGGTGCGGGCGCAGCACGCGCTCGGCGTTCCTGGCCGCCCAGTCCAGGTGCACCACCGCCAGGAAAATCTCCATCTTGGCGTCGTCCAGCGGCTTGCCGGTCTCGGTGTGCACAAGCTCGGCCAGCCGGCCGATGTAGCGGATCAGGTGGGACTTCCAGGCGAGCAGCCGGGCCCGGCGCTCCTTCCAGCCCAGCCCGGACCACCAGGCGGCGGCCTGCCGGGCACGCTCCACCGCCGCGTCCACCTCGGGCTGCCCATGCACGCCAAAGGTAGCGATCACCTCGCCGGTAGCGGGGTTGACGGTGTCGAACGTCTCCACCTGCCGGGACTGCCCGTGCGTCCATACCGTGTTCATGACCCACATCCTGCCGTGATCACTGGTCCCGACCGGGCCAGTAAATCACCGGCGGGCGGGCCGCGCGAGATGCCGCCGACCGGCCCGCCCGGCCACCCGGCCCGGCGCTGGATACGGTGGGGAGCAGCCGGTCCTGTTCCACCGTCCCAGGAGTGCTGACCAGGTGACCAGACGCCTGCACGTGCTGCTCAGCTGCGCGATGTCGGTGGACGGCTGCCTGGACGCACCAGGCCCGTCCCGGCTGGTCCTGTCCGGGCCCGCGGACCTGGACCGGGTGGACGCCGAACGGGCCGCCAGCGACGCGGTCATGGTCGGGGCGGGCACCGTCCGCCGGGACGACCCGCGGCTGCTGGTCCGCTCACCGGCCCGCCAGGCCGCCCGGGTGGCCCGCGGCCGGCCCGGCCAGCCGGCCAGGGTGACCCTGACCGCTAGCGGCAAGCTCAGCCCCGGCGCCAGGCTGTTCACGACCGGCCCGGAGCCGCCGCTCGTCTACTGCCCAGCGCCGCTGGCCGCCCGGCTCAGCCAGCAGCTGAACGGCGGTGCCCAGGTGATCCCGGCCGCCCCGGCGCTGTCGCTGCCGGGGATCCTGGCAGACCTGGCGGCCCGCGGGGCCCGGCGGCTGCTGGTCGAGGGTGGGGCCAGCCTGCTCAGCCAGTTCCTGGCCGATGGGCTGGCGGATGAACTGCACCTGGTGGTCGCGCCGTTCTTCGTCGGCGACCCGGCGGCCCCCCGGTTCGCCCCGCCGGGCAGCTACCCGCACCGGCCGTCCTGGCCGATGACCCTGGTGAGCACCCGCCGGCTGGACGACGTGGTGCTGCTGCGCTACCGGCTCGGCCCGTCGGCCCGGCCACCCGGGTTCGGGCCGCCGGGCACCGGCACGGAGGCGGGCGGCGCCGACCGGGACTGGCTGGGGTACGCCATCGGGCTGTCCCGCCGCTGCCCGCCGTCCGCGTCCGCGTTCTGCGTGGGGGCGGTGGTGGTCGCCGCCGACGGCTCGGTGCTGGCCACCGGGTACTCGCGCGAGGGTGGCCCGCACGACCATGCGGAGGAGGCGGCGCTGGCCAAGCTCGGCCCGGCCGATCCGCGGCTGGCCGGTGCCACCCTGTACAGCTCGCTGGAGCCCTGCCGGTCCCGCGCTTCCCGGCCGCAACCGTGCGCGGACCTGATCGCGGCGGCCGGGCTGCGCCGGGTGGTGATCGCCTGGCGGGAGCCGCCGGTGTTCGCCCCGGGCGGGGGAGCGGCGCGGCTCGGCGAGACGGCCGTCACGGTGGTGGACATCCCGGATCTGGCCGGCCAGGCACGCGCGGTCAACGCCGCCGTGCTGTGACCGGGCGGCCGCCCGCCTGGGCCGGTGCTAGCTGGGGACGTCGGCCAGTTTCGGGTCGTCCAGCGCCGCCCCGTAGCGGATGGCGACCAGCTGGCCAATGGTCGGATAGCCGCCCAGCGGCGGCGCGCAGCGCAGGCCCGTTTCGGCGGCAAGGGCGGCCAGCGTGCCCGCCGGCAGTTCCGGCCCGATCACGCACGGCGCGAGTGCCACCTGGGAGACCTGGGCGGCGCCCAGCCGGTCGGCCGCCTCCCGCAGCGCGGCCAGGTCGTCGAGCGGCGCGGGCAGGACGGGGATGGCGAGCCTGCTGGCGAGCAGGACCGAGACGATGCCGGCCGCCTGCAGCGCCTCGGCGGAACCGGCGGCGCCGACGATGACACCGTCGGCGGCGGTGACGACGCTGATCCGGCCGGCCCGGGCGGCCCGGGCCAGCCCGGCCTCGGCCAGCCGGGCATGGATCGCTTCGGCCAGGAAGGGGTGCGGGCCGAGGTGCCCGGCCACCAGGGACGGCCGGGATGCCGCCGCGACGGCGGCCGCGAGTGCCTCATCCATCTCCGGATACGGGCAGGTCAGCAGCGGGACGACCACGGCCACGGGACGGCTGCCCTCGCCGTCCGGCAGGCCGTCCAGGATGTCGGTCAGCCCGTTCTCCTCGCCCGCCAGGTACCCGGCGGTGACGGTGGCACCCCGGCAGGAACTGCCCGCGCTGTCGGCGATCTCGGCCGCGAGTTCCTCGCTCTGCTGGCTGGCGGACCCCGGCACAGCCAGCACCAGCGCGGGCGCCCTGGACGGCAGCGACAGCTGGTGCGGGCTGGAGTGGCGCCCCGGCCGGAGGTGGCGGGTCGTACGGACCGGCAGCGGCGCAGGGCCGTGATCGTCAGCACCCATAACAGCGCATAGTAACCAAGCGGGCGGGGCGTTGCGGACAATTCGGGTGAGACCTGATTTCCAGCTAGAACAGTCGGAGCGAGGCGTCGGCCGCGCCGCGCATTGTGTCATAGTCCAAGGTCACGCAGCGGATGCCGCGGTCTTCGGCGAGAACTCGCGCTTGCGGCCGGATCTCCTGTGCGGCGAAAATCCCATGCACCGGGGCGAGCAGTGGATCGCGATTGAGCAATTCCAGGTAACGGGTGAGCTGTTCCACGCCGTCGATCTCGCCCCGCCGCTTGATCTCCACCGCTACCGCCGCCGCGGCCGCGTCCCGGCACATCAGGTTGACCGGCCCGATAGCGGTGGGGTACTCGCGCCGCACCAGCCGCCAGCCATCCCCGAGGATGTGCAGCTGGCTGGCCAGCAGTTCCTGCAGGTGCGCTTCCACCCCGTCCTTGACCAGGCCCGGATCAGCGCCCAGCTGGTGACTGGAGTCGTGCAGGATCTCCTCGATCGAGATCAGCAGCTCCTCGCCGCCCTTGCCGGTCACCCGCCAGCTCTGGGCCGACTCTTCCAGCCGGCACGGCGGCGACATCCAGTTCAGTGGCTTGTAGGAACCGCCGTCGGAGTGAACCAGCACCGAACCGTCCGCCTTGACGATCAGCAGCCGCACCGCCGGGGGCAGGTGCGCGGTGAGCCGGCCCACGTAGTCCACACTGCACCGGGCGATGACGAGCCGCACGCGAGCACTGTAGCCGCCCGCGCTGCCACATGCCCTACAGTGACGGCCGTGAGCCCACGCAAAGCCCGCCGGCTCCCGGCCGCCGTGCCCCGCAAACCGCGCGGCGGCCTGGCCCGGGCCAGGCCAGCGGGGCCGGACAGCCCGGCCGCGGACGGGGACCAGGACCCGCCCGCGCTCCAGCTCGGCCCCGATCGCACCGAAAGCGCGCCGGATGGGGACTGGGTGGTGCGGCTGGTGCCCGGGGCCGCGGCCACCAAGACCTACCGCTGCCCCGGCTGCGACCAGGAGATCACCCCGGGCACGGCGCATGTGGTGGCCTGGCCGGCGCACACGCCCGGCCCGGCCGAGCGGCGCCACTGGCACAGCCCGTGCTGGCGGCTCCGGCTGCGCCGGCATACCCCGCCCCGCCGCGGGAGCAGGTGAGGCCCCGGTGGCCGAGATCCGGGCCAGCACGGTGCTGCCCGCCCGCAGGCAGCGGGTCACCATCCGCACCGCGGACGGCCTGTCGCTGGTGGGCGAACTGGCGCTGCCCGCTGATACCGCGCCGGTGGCCACCCTGATCTGCCTGCACCCGCTGCCGACCCACGGCGGCATGATGGACAGCCATCTGCTGCGCAAGGCGTCCTACCGGCTGCCTGCCATGGCCAGCCTGGCGGTCCTGCGCTTCAACACCCGTGGCACCGGGTCGGAACAGGGGCGCAGCGACGGGGAGTTCGGCGGCGGCGAAGCGGAACGGCCGGACGTGGCCGCCGCCATCGCCTGGTGTGTGGCCGCTGGGCTGCCCCAGCTGTGGCTGCTCGGCTGGTCGTTCGGCAGCGAACTGGCGCTGCGCTGGGGCCTCGACCCGGCCGTGGCGGGCGCGATCCTGCTCTCGCCGCCGCTGCGCCGGGCCACCGACGCGGACCTGGACGCCTGGGCGGCGGCCGGCAAGCCACTGCTGGCGCTCATCCCGGGACTGGACGACTACCTGCGGCCGCCGGCGGCGGCGGCCCGGTTCGCCCGGGTACCACAGGCCGAACTGATCGCGGTGGACCGGGCCAAGCACCTGTGGGTGGGTGAGCCCTCGGTCCGTATTGTGCTGGGAGAGATCGTCCGCCGCGTCAACCCGGCGGCGTGGCCGCTCCCTACCGAGTGGAAGGACTGACGGTGACCCCCTTCGACCTGACCGGAAAGAAAGCGTTCGTCACAGGCGCGTCCCGGGGCATCGGGCAGGCCATCGCGGTCGCCCTCGCCCAGGCGGGTGCCGATCTGGCGCTGGTGGCGCGGAGCGAGGAAGGCCTGGCGGAAACCGCCAAGCAGGTCACCGGATGCGGCCGGGAGGCGGTGGTCATCCCGGCCGACGTCACCACCCAGGAGGCGGTGGAGGCGGCCGTGGCCAGTGCCATCGACGCGCTCGGGCAGCTGGACATCATCGTGAACAACGCCGGCGGCTCCAACTTCGCGGTGCCGTTCCTGGACCTGCGGCTGTCGGGCTGGCACAAGCTGATCCGGCTCAACCTCGACTCGGCCATGTACGTCTGCCACGCGGCCGGCCCGCACCTGGTCAGCCGGGGCAGCGGCTCGGTCATCAATGTCGCCTCGGTTGCGGGCCTGGTCGGTGCCCCGTTCCTGTCCCCCTACGGAGCCGCCAAGGCGGGCGTCGTCTCGCTCACCAAGTCGCTGGCGGTGGAGTGGGCGGCGCTAGGGGTCCGGGTTAATGCCCTGTGCCCGGGCTGGACCGCGACCGACCTGAACCGGAACCTGTGGGAGGACGAGGAGGCCGGGAAGGCCACCGTGGCCAGCGTGCCGATGCAGCGCTGGGGCAGGCCGGAGGAGATGACCGGTGCCGCCGTCTTCCTCGCCAGCGACGCTTCCTCCTATATGACTGGCCAGGTGCTGGTCGTCGACGGCGGCCAGACCGCGCTGGCCTAGCGGCCAGATCCCGGCACGGGTAGCCGGAAAATGACGGTGGGCCGGCGCAGCGCGCCGGCCCACCTCGATCAGGTGGCTACTCGGTCCACCATTCGTCGTCGCCCGACTTGGCGGCCGCCTTGGCCGGGACCGGCTGCTTGGCGGTCTCCGGTGCGTCCGCGGCAGCCGGCGGCGCTGGCGCTGGCGCTGGCTGGGCCGGCGCGGCTTGCTGGGCGGGCACCACCGCCTTCGGCGCGGCCGCCTGGGCGGGCGCCACCGCCCGGGTCGCGCCCTGGGCCGGCTTGAGCGCATCGGCCAGGCCCGGCATCTGGGTCCCGAGCAGCTGGCTGATCTGGGCCAGGTGGGTGGAGATGCTTTCCTTCTGCTTGGTCAGCTCGTCCACTTCCCGCTGGGCCGCGGCCCGGTGCCGCTCGATCTCCGACTTGGTGTCGGCCAGCTGCTGGTCGGCCTGGGCCTTGGCCTGCGCCACGATCTGGTCGGCGTTCTTCTTGGCGTTCGTGACCAGCTGCTTGGAGTGCTGATCGGCCTCCCGCCGGGTCTGCTCGGCCTGGGCGCTGGCCTTGGCGGCCCGCTGCTCGGCGGAGGCGGCCCGCTGCTCGGCCTCGGTGACCAGCTTCTGGGTGGCTGCCTGGGCCGCGGCCAGCCGTTCTGCCTCCTGCCGCTCGGATTCCTCCCGGCGGGACGCCAGCTGGATCTCGAACTCGGCCTCAGCCTGGGCGCGCTGTGCCTCGCTCTCCTCCAGGATGCGCTGCGCCTGGCTGCGCATCTCGTCCGCCTGCCGCTTGGAGGTGGTCAGGATCTCGTCCCGCTCCCGCTTCGCGGACGCCTTCAGCTGGGCGGCTTCGCGCTCGGTGGTGGTCCGCAGCTTGGCGATGTCACGCTCGACCGCGGCGCGCTTCTCGGCCACCTCGTGGTCGGCGGTCGCGCGCAGCTTCGCGACCTCCCGCTCGGTGGTCGAGGTCAGCTCCTCGGCCTCACGGCGGGCGCTGGTGCGGATCGCATCCGCGTCCCGCTCGGCCGAGCCGCGCTGGTCGTCTGTTTCCCGCTTGGCGACGGCCCGCAGCTCGGCGACCTCGTTCTCGGCCGAGGCCCGCAACTCCGCCGCGTCCACCTTGGCCGCGGCGGCCAGTTCGTTCGCCGCCGACCTGGACTCACCGACGATCTCGGTGGCCTGCTCCTCGGCGAGCCGGAGCAGCTGCTCGATGCGCGACCCGAGCCCGGAATAGGTCGGCCGCTCCTGTTCCCGGAGCTGCCGGTGTGCGTCGGACAGTTCCTGCTGGAGTGCCTGGACCTGGTCCCGGTGCTGACGGATTTCGGCGTCGAGCTGCTTGAGTACCTTGTCAACTTCGTGCTGGTCGTACCCACGCATCACCCTCGGGAAGTCGCGGGCTGGTGCGTCTTCGAAGAAGTTGCTCAGCTGGGTATCAATTTCAGGCTGCATCTGGCGTAATCCTGGCTGGGTCGGGGGGGGTGGCATGCGGGGTGCGGGCGAGCCGCGTGCGCCGCGCCGGTGGCCAGGGAGCGTACTTGTCCTGCATTCAGCCAGCCGGCCCAGCGGTTACTAACCGCTCTCGCCCGATGCCAGGCAGCGTACTCCTCCGGCAGCCGTGATTGCGGCAGCTTCGGCCTTCCCGGACACCGAGATCCTGGGCCAGCCGCCTACCCCGGCAGCACGGCTGAATCAGCGGCCTGAACCAGTTCGGTGAGCACCCCGCCGACGTCGCCCGGATGCAGGAATGCGATGGCCGCCCCCATCGAGCCATGCCGGGGCCGGGCGTCCAGCAGCCGGATGCCGCGGCCGCCGATGGCAGCCAGCGCGGCGGTGATATCCGTCACGCCGTAGCCGATGTGATGGACCCCTTCGCCCCGGCGGGCCAGGAACCGGCCGACCGGCGTGTCCGGCCCGAGCGGCTCCAGCAGCTGGATCCAGGACGCGCCGCCCGGCGCGGCGGAGACCCGCAGCATCGCCTCGGCGACCCCTTGCTCCTCGTTCACCTCCCGGCTGACCACCGTGAGGTCGAAGACCTCCTGGTAGAAGGCGATCTTGGCGGTGAGATCGTGACAGGCGATCCCGATGTGGTCGATCCGGTCCAGCACCGCTGCCCCCTCGCTGATCAGGTAGACCTGGGTATCGTGGCAGAGTCCCCGCCGGGCCAGCACGCGGCGGGCGGTGGAAGGAGGAGACCATGCCGGAGGCCGTCATCACCGGCGGGGCCCGGACGGCGTTCGGGCGGCTGCTCGGCTCGCTGGCCGACTTCACCGCGGCCGACCTGGGCGGCGTGGTCATCAGGGCGGCGCTGGAGCGCTCCGGCCTGTCCGGCGCCGACGCCGAGTACGTCATCATGGGCCAGGTGCTGCAGGCTGGTGCGGGCCAGATCCCGGCCCGGCAGGCCGCGGTCGCGGCCGGCATCCCGATGACGGTCCCCGCGCTCACTATCAACAAGGTATGCCTGTCCGGGCTGGACGCGATCGCGCTCGCCGCCCAGTACGTACGTGCGGGCGAGTTCGGCATCGTGGTGGCGGGCGGCATGGAGTCGATGACCCGGGCCCCGCACCTGCTGCCGGGTGCCCGGGCCGGGCACCGGTACGGCGCCATGGAACTGCTCGACGCGATGGCGGTGGACGGCCTCACCGACCCGTTCGATCACCTGCCGATGGGCGAGCTGACCGACCGGCACAACGCCCGTCTCGGCATCGGCCGGGCGGAGCAGGACGAGTTCGCCGCACGGTCACACCAGCTGGCCGCTGCCGCGATCAAGGACGGGCTGCTGGCGGCCGAGATCGCCGCGGTGGACGTGCCGCAGCGGCGCGGCGACCCGGTCCGGTTCGACACCGACGAGGGGGTCCGGGCCGACACCACGGCGCAGGCCCTGGGCCGGCTCCGGCCTGCGTTCGGCGCCGACGGCACCATCACGGCCGGTTCCGCGTCGCAGATCTCCGACGGCGCCTGTGCGGTGGTGGTGATGTCCGCCGACCTGGCGGCCGCCCGCGGGATAGAGGTGCTGGCCGAGGTGGGTGCGCACGGGAACGTGGCCGGGCCGGACAACTCCCTGCAGTCCCAGCCGTCCCGGGCCATCGGCCACGCGCTGGGCAAGGCGGGGCTGACGGTTGCCGACCTGGACCTGATCGAGATCAACGAGGCGTTCGCGTCGGTGGCCGTGCAGTCCATCCGTGACCTGGGCGTGCCGGAAGACAAGGTCAATGTGAACGGCGGTGCCATCGCCCTCGGCCATCCGATCGGCGCCTCCGGCGCCCGGATCGCCTTGCACCTGGCCTGCGAGCTGCGGCGTCGCGGTGGCGGGCTGGGCGCGGCGGCCCTGTGCGGGGGTGGCGGGCAGGGCAGCGCGCTGCTGCTGCGGGTGCCCGCCGCGGCCGGGCGTGGCTGACCCCGCGGCACCCACGCCGGCCGGGGATCCCCGGGCCCTGGCCGGGGACCCGCGGGCGCTGGCCCGGCTGGTCTCGCTGGCCGAGAACGGCGCACCCGGCCTCCGCCCGGTCATGCGGTCGCTCGCGCCGTTCACCGGCCAGGCCTGGGTGATCGGGCTCACCGGGCCACCCGGAGTCGGCAAGTCCACCGTGACCGGGGCGCTGGTGACCGCGTTCCGGCAGCGCGGGCCACGGGTGGCCGTGCTCGCGGTCGATCCCACCTCCCCCTTCACCGGCGGCGCGCTGCTGGGGGACCGGGTGCGGATGCAGGGGCACGCCACCGATCCGGGTGTCTTCATCCGGTCCATGGCCACCCGGGGTCACCTGGGCGGGCTGGCGGCGGCGGCACCGGCAGCCCTGCGGATCCTGGACGCGGCCGGCTTCGGGGTGATCCTGGTCGAGACCGTCGGGGTCGGGCAGGCCGAAGTGGAGATCGCCGGGCTGGACGACACCACGCTGGTGCTGGCCGCGCCCGGGGCCGGGGACGCCATCCAGGCGGCCAAGGCGGGCATCCTGGAGGTGGCGGACATCTTCGTGGTCAACAAGAGCGACCAGCCCGGTGCCCAGGAAGTGGTCCGCGACCTGCGCACGATGACCGCCATGGCGCGGCGCGGCGAGGGGGACTGGAAGCCGCCGATCGTGACCACCGTCGCCACCACTGGCGAGGGCATCGCCGACCTCGCCGCCCGGCTGGACGCGCACCGGTCCTGGCTGGCCGCCTCCGGTGAGGGGGACCGGCGGCGGCTGGCCCGGGCCCGGGCCGAGATCACCGCCCTGGCGGTGGCCGCGCTGGCGCAGCGGGCGGGTGGCCTGCCCGGCGGCGCCGGGCTGGACGCGCTGGCGGCCAGGGTGGCCGCGGGCGAACTCGATCCCTATTCGGCCGCCGACGAACTGGTCGCCGCCGCATCGGTGTAGCGGCTGGCGCGGCGGGCAGCCGCCAATGCCGGCATTCCGGTGGCGGCCGGCCCCCCAGCGGAGGACAGTCAGTGCCGGGATCGTCCGCGCTGGGAACCCACCGTGGCCGGGGTGCGTCAGATGCGTGTCACGGTGAGCTGACCGGAGGTGCGCCCATGGCAGCACGACAAGTACCTGTCCTGGCAGGATCGGCCAGTGCGCTGGCCGCGGTGGTACTCGCCTTGGCCGGCTGCGCGGCCACCGGCCACCCGGCTGCGGCCACCGTGCCACGGCCAGCCAGCCAGAAAGCGGCAGCCGGCCAGGCCCGCAGACGGCCGCCCGATCCGCGACCGCGGCACGGCTGGCGTCCCCACTGCTCAAGTGTGCTGACCCCCTAGCCCCCGGCCATTCCCTGGGCAGCGCGGGCGGTGTCCGGGCGGCTGCCGGCCCGGACACACGGGTAGCGGCCCGGGGTGGCAGCGCCTCACCCATCCCGCTGGCAACAGCCGGCCGGGTAACGGTGCGGCAGGTGGGCGTGGTTAACCTCAGCCAGCCGGGCCTGGTGGTGC
>CAWIMG010000003.1:0-56038 GCA_963837105.1 uncultured Actinomycetes bacterium
GGGCACGTCCTCGGTGGCGCTGGCAGCGCACAGCACGCGGGTGGATCCGAATTCGATCAGCACCGATCCCTCGGCGTGTGCCAGCCAGCCACGGGTGATCCTTATCTCGCGCAGCTGGTCCGGGCTGCGGCCATCGGGGCGGGACATGGCGGAAAGCCTAGACGATCGAGTCCAGGGGTCCGGTGCGGAGAACAGGCCTGGTGGCTCCGGGGATGCCCCGTCCGGCCCGGCGGGTCCGCTAGCGGGCCAGCGCGCCCGCCGACGCACCGGGCCGGTGAGAGACGCACCCTGCCACTACTCGGCACCCTCCCCTGGGTGCCCGCCGCTACTGTAGGCCGTGGCCTGGATGACGGTACGGGCGATCCGGTGCCGAAGGATCCACGACAGACTGGTCTCACTGCTTCCATGCAAATCGGGGCGAGCATGCGCAACGGCACTATTCCTGCGATCTTGATGTATCACTCCGTCGCCCCATACCAGGAGGACCCGTACCTGGTGACGGTGAGCCCGGAGCGCTTCGACCGGCAGATGCAGTGGCTGCGGAGGCGGGGGCTCAGGGGGGTGTCCATGCGGGACCTGCTCGCGGGACAGGCCAACGGCAGCAGGCGTGGCCTGGTCGGCCTCACATTCGACGATGGCTACGCCGACTTCGCGACCTATGCGGTACCTGTCCTGCGGTCTTACGGATTCACTGCCACTGTCTTCCCCATCGCCGGGCTCCTTGGCGGGGACAACTCCTGGGACGCGAAGGGACCGCGCAAGCCCCTGATGACGGCCGGGCAACTGCGCGAGGTAGCCAGCGAGGGGATGGAGATAGGCTCACACGGCCTGCGTCACGTGTCGCTTGTCTCCGTAGCCAGTGAGGCACTTGCCGCGGAGACCGAGGAGAGCAGGCGGCTCCTGCAGGAACTGAGCGGACAGGACATCGGCGGGTTCTGCTACCCCTACGGTCACATTGACGGACGGGTGGTTGACCAGGTGCGCGCCGCCGGTTACACCTACGGTTGCGCGATCTGGCGGTCGGATTTCACCGGTCCGCACGCGCTGCCGCGCACCTACATCGGAGACTCCGACACCGGCCCGCGCCTGTGGGCAAAGCGAGCGCGTCACTGGCTCCGGTGGCGGTTTCACGGGCCAGGTGCTCCCGCGGCCCGTCCAGCCGGATGATCCGGCACGCGGGAGCAGAGCCGGGCCTGGCGCACCGCAGCGCATCGCGGGTGGTCGCTGGCCACGGCGAGGCCTCCCCCGGCCTGGAGACCGCGAGTCGCATCAAGCCAGATATAGGTCGCACCAAGCCAGATATAGGTCGCACCAAGCCAGTTATAGTAGGCAAAGTGACGATGACGGCCGCCGCGGTGCCTCTGTGCCTCGAAGCACCGTGATTGGCGTTGGTCATTGGCCTAGGCGACCAGGCCAGTCTGACTCAATACCCCGAAGCTGTTGCGCACAGAGTTCACATCGCGGACATGACTGATCTGTCACGGAAAGTAATTCCGCCCCCTGACCTGCCGGAGGCCAAACCGGGCACGTCGGCACGGTCACCGATCTCCCGGGCGCGTGCATACCGCCGTCGCGCCGCTGCCGAGCGGCTTGCCGCCCTGGAAGCTGACAGGGAACGCGACGCGCAGCTGGCAGCCGCGGCCAGCCTGCTGCAGGAGGAATCCGCAGCCCTGCGTAACGCCGGGCTGCAGGCGCTGGTGGCGCTGGCCGACCAGGACGCCGCGCGTCGGCAAGCATGCATCGACATCTTGTGCGCCGCCGTGCGCGCGGCCCCCGCACCGTATCCCAGCCAGGCCGGCAAGGACACACACACGCAGGCCGGCAAGGACACAAGCACGCAGGCCGGCGGGCGCGCGGGCACGGGCAAGGGCAGGAGCAAAGGCAAGCGGCCCCGCAAGAGCAGCGACAAGCAGGCCGCCGAGAACCAGCGCGAGGAGGAACTGGCCGCCTGGCGTCGCGATCACGAGTTCAGGCAGGCAGCCCTCGGTGCCATCACCGAGCACCTCCGGGATGGGGCCACCGTTTCCTGGCGGGGCCACGATCTCGACTTCACCGGCGCCGTTTTCGGCGCCCCGGGATCCGCGGGGGCGTCGCCGGACGCGATCAGCTTCGCCAGTACCAGCTTCGCCGACGTCACATTCGCCGGCGGTCAGGTCAGCTTCCATGACGCGAGATTCACCGGCGGCGCGGTCAGCTTCGCCGGCGCCGAGTTCACCGGCGGCAAAGTCAGCTTCGCCGGCGCCGAGTTCACCGGCGGCGAGGTCAGCTTCTGTGGCGCGAGATTCACCGGCGGTGAAGTCAGCTTCGCCGGCGCCGAGTTCACCGGCGGCAAGGTCAGCTTCGCCGGGGCCGAGTTCACCGGCGGCAAAGTCAATTTCGCGAGGGCACGGTTCGCCGGGAGCAGGGTCGCCACGCTCGGCGCCGAGTTCGCCGGCGGTCAGGTCAGCTTCGCCGGCGCCGAGTTTGCCAGCGGGAAGGTCAGCTTGTACGGGCGGTTCAGCGGCGGGGAGGTTGTCTTCCCCGGCTCGCGGTTCACCGGCGCCACGGTCAGCTTCCTCGGCGCCGAGTTCACCGGTGGCACCGTCGGCTTCCTCGACGCGGAGTTCACCGGCGGGGAGGTCGGCTTCGTGGGGGCCGAGTTCACCGGCAGCGAGGTCAGCTTCGTCGGGGCCGAGTTCACCGGCGGGGAGGTCAGTTTCGCGGGCTCGAAGTTCAGCCGCGGCACGGTCAGTTTCGTAGGCACGGAGTTCACTGCGGGGGAGGTCAGGTTCCCGTGGGCGGAATTCTGCGGCGGGGAGGTGAGATTTTCCGCAGCGAACTTCAACGGGGGGATGGTCAGCTTCAGCCGGGCAAAGTTCAGCAGCGGTGAGGTTGATTTTACGAGCGCATATTTCTCGGGCGGCATTGTGGAGCTTTCGTCGGCACGGAGCTGGTCCACCCCGCCATCCCTCGATAACTGGGCCAGTCCTCCGGCCGGGCTCAAATTGCCTGCCAGCAGCTGGATGGTTTCGAATTGACTGTTTTTGCGCGGACCTGTTCGCCAGCCAGGGGAGTCTGGCCAGAACCAGGACGCCGCCCGGTCGGCACCGCCGTTTGGTGGGACTGCGGGGGTGCGGGCTGGTGAGACGGCTTATCCACGGTTCCGGCCTTGTTATGGCGGGCTTGGCGGCTGCCACCTTGCTAGCGGTTGCTGCCGGCCCGGCCAGAGCGGACGTCGCACGGGACAAGGAGCAGCCAGCCTCCGGCCAGGCCGTCCGGCAGCCGCCAAACGCTGGCCCTGCACAGATAAGGGTTACGGGCCACGTCAAACGCCGGCATGCCAGAACGGTTGTTACCTTCGCCTGGGGCGGAGGCTGGGACAACCAGATGTTTTCGCTGCCGATATTCCGCCAGTACGGAATGCACGCGACGTACTTCATCCCATCGGGGCTCGTGTGCACGATGACCGCCAGTCAATGCAGTTCGTCGCCGTATCTGTCACTCGCTGACCTCCGCAAAATAGCCTCCTCCGGCAACGAGATCGGCGGGCTCAGCGTGCTCCACCGGAGCCTCTTGCAGGTCCCACTCGCGGAGGCAGTGCGGGAGGTCTGCGATGACCGGGCAAACCTGATCCACTGGGGCTTCCGGCCCACCGACTTCGCCTACCCGTTCGCGGTGGAAAGCCCGCAGATCGCGCTGGTCACCAGGCAATGTGGCTACGATGGCGCCCTCGGTGCTGGTGAGCTGCGCGGAGCTGGGCAGTGCATCGGGTGCGCCTGGGCGGAAACCCTTCCGCCGAAGAACCCGACGCTCGTGCGGGCGCCTATCGAAGTGAACTCGACCCAGCTGGACTGGACGGTCGGCACGTACGAGTCCATCGTGAAAAACGCGCAGAGACACGGCGGGGGATGGATCTTCTTCACCATCCACGACCTCTGCAAGAACGAGTGTGCGTTCGGGATCACCGGGCCTGAGCTGCGTGACGTGCTGGCCTGGCTGCGCAGCCAGGCCAGGAACAACGTGAGGGTGGAGACGATGAGCCAGGTGATCGGCGGCCCGGTGCGGCCACCGGTAGCCGGCCCGGGGACCCGCCCCGTCCCGTCCCCCGGCGTGATCAACTCCCGGCTCGTTCGCATATGGGGGGGAAGTGATGATTCCCCGGCGTGCTTCCAGCGGGCCGATTACGGGGAGAACCACGCGAGCTTCACCTGGAGCCGCGCTGGCGGCCCCGGCGGGGCGGCCACCGAGACCCTGCGCATCACGGACTGGGTATCAGGCGAAGCGAAACTGCTGCCGGAAATGGATCTCGGTACCTGCGCACCGCCGGTTGATTCCGGCCGGCAATACACGGCCACCCTATGGTATAAATCAAGCCGTCCGGCGCAGCTGGAGTTCTATTACCGCAACCGGCTGGGAGCCTGGCTTTACTGGACCACCAGCCCGGCTTTCCCGGCTACCAGCTCATGGGAGAAGGCCTCCTGGACGACGCCAGCCACCCCGGCGGGCGCGACGGCGGTGAGTTTCGGCCTGACCGCCGCTTCCGACATCACGCTGACCTCGACCGCCTACAGTCTCGCGCCCGCGAAGAGTCACCGCTCGATGGTGCTGCTCGGATCGCTACTTTTCATGGTCGTGGCGGCAGGCCTCTTTGCCCGCGGGCAGCTCCGGTACAGGAAGTACGCCAGGGCCGAGGCTGAGCTGGTTGCGGAAGAAGAGGACTCAGAGGAGCCGGCCGGGTGGGTCCAGGCCGGAGAACCTGAGCCGGATGCCGGCGGCCGCAAACTCAGCCCGCCTGTTGTATCCGGGGCCGGGAACGCCGTCACCGCACAGTCCGGCATCATCGGCGGGGAGCGGCCCGTGGCCGCCCCGCGGACCCCGGCCACCGAGGATGCGACTGTCGAGATGTCGGTTGTCCGCGAGGAACCCCCGGGTGAGGGCAGCCGTGGAGAGGCTCCGCCCGCCGGCGGAACCACCTCGCGGGCCGCCCGCCAGGACCAGTCCCAGGGTGAGGAAGCGACCGTGCAGTTCCCCCGGATCCGGCTGGATGAGTGACGTCGGCCCGGCCGCAGTAGCCGCAGGCGTGCCGCTGCAATATTGGGGCCCGCTGGTGTCATCCTCCGCGGCAGCTTGCGCGTCTACTGATAGGAAGCGCGCCTGTTGGCCATGTCTGCCTGACTGGATTTAACATCGAGATGTCCAGGGATCGGGGGTTCTCGGGAACGGGGGTCCTCTCGGTGTGGGCGGCGCCTTCTGGAGGCCGGTCTCCTGATGTTCGGCAGCCGGCCATCCTGGCGTCCTGTGCCTTCTCGGCCGTTGGTCAGCCCGCGAAACATCCAGTGCAACCGGCGATGTCCGCGAGTTCGCATGGACTCCAGGCATCCCCTGAATTGAGGGAAGCGACATAGTGGCAGAGCACCGACTCTCGCTTGCCGTCAACGGCAGGGAGTACCAGCTGCACAGCAAGCTGGTCGTTTTCGAGGCGCCGGAGACCGCGCCAGGCAATGGGCACGCCGCGCAGACATCACCGGTGGCGGTGGTGGGCCTCGGGTATGTAGGGCTGCCGACTGCGGTAGCGCTGCATGGCCAGTGCCCGCGGATCATCGGGATCGATGTCAGCGCCAGGCGGCTGCGTGAGATCGCCGCCCGGGACGCCGACCTGGGCGAGCCGGACCGGCTGCGGCTCGAAGCCGCGCTCGGCGATGGTTCCCTGGAGTTGACCTCCGACGCATCAGCCGCCGTCGCGGCCGATGCCGTCATCATCTGCGTCCCGACGCCGGTGGACGATGACCACGTCCCGGACCTAACGGCTCTGCGCGCGGCGTGCGCCAGCGTCGTCGAGCACGCCCGGCCCGGCCAGGTGATCATCCTCACCTCCACGACGTACGCGGGAACGACCCGGGAACTGATCGCGGAGCCGCTCGAGAAGCGCGGCCTCGCCGTGGGCACCGATGTGTTCGTGGCGTTCAGCCCAGAGCGGATAGACCCCGGCAACCCCGATCACCTGCAGCGCGAGACCCCCCGGGTGGTGGGCGGCATCACTCCTGCATGCACCTCGCGGGCTGCCGAGGTGATCGGCCGCCTCACCGACGTGGTGTACCTGGTGAGCTCGCCGGAAGCGGCGGAGGCCACCAAGCTGTATGAGAACATCTTCCGCGCCGTGTCACTGGCCCTGGCGAACGAGTTCGCCGACGCGTGCGGGACGCTGGGGCTTGACCCGATCGAGGTCACCCTGGCCGCGGGCACCAAGCCCTACGGGTTCCTCGGCGCCTTCCCCGGCCCAGGAGTTGGGGGCCACTGCATTCCGTGTGACCCGCATTACCTGCTGTGGCAGATGGGCAAGCAGGGCCGCCGTTCACCGCTGATCGAGCAGGCAATGATGCTGATCACGCAGCGCCCTGAGCGGGTGATCGAGCGGGCGGGCGAGGTCCTCGGTGAGGACGGGCTCAAGTTGGACGGCGCCAGGGTCATCGTGGTCGGCGCCAGTTACAAGGCGGGAGTGCGGGACCTGCGGGAATCCCCGGCGCTGCCGCTGATCAGTGGGCTGATCAGCACGGGGGCGGAGGTCGCCTACCACGACCCGCTGATCCCCCGGGTCGAGCTGCCCGGCGGGGATCCGATGACCAGCATCGAGTCGCCGCGCGGCGGCGAGTGGGACCTGGCTGTCATCCACACGCTGCACCCCAGCGTCGACTACTCATGGATCGCGCGCTGCCCGCGGGTGCTCGATGCCACGTACCAGTTCGATGGCGCCCCCCATCGCGTGCTCGTCTGAGCGGGGAGCGATGACTAGCGGCCTGCATGGGCTTGATGTGTCCACCCCCGCGGTGGTGCTCAAGTTCGACCCGAACGTGATGCATCACGGCGGGCTGGGCGCGATCCGCAGCCTGGGCCGGCTGGGCGTACCGGTGTACGGCGTGCATGAGGGGCGGCTGGCACCGGCGGCCAGCTCCCGTTTCCTGTCCGGCCGCCTGTTCTGGCAGGCCGACCCCGGTGACGTGGAGCGGGTGCAGGCGGGGCTGCTGAAACTGGCCGAGCGGATCGGCCGCCCGTCGGTGCTGATCCCCACCGACGACGCCGGTGCGATCTTCCTCGCCGAGCACGGTGACCCGCTCCGCCAGTGGTACTGGTTCTCCCGCCAGGCGGCCGGCCTGCCGCGCCGGGTGGCCGGCAAGCACTCGATGTTCCAGCTTTGCCGCGAGCTGGGGGTACCCGCCCCCCAGGCGATCCTGCCGTCCTCGGCCGCGGAAGCCTGGGCGTTTGCGCGGCTGACCGGGTTTCCCGTGATCGCGAAGCTGACCTCACCGTGGCAGCCGGGCCAGGCACTGCGCAGCACCACAGTCGTCCGCACGGCGCAGGATCTGGAGCAGGTGCGGGCGGCCTGTGAGCAGGCCGGCACCGAGGTGATGCTGCAGGAGTACATTCCAGGCGGTCCCAGCCAGGACTGGTTCTTCCATGGGTACTGCGACGCGGCCTCGGTGTGCGTGCGCGCGTTCACCGGGGTGAAGGACAGGTCCTACCCTGCGCACGCCGGGCTCACCAGCCTGGGGCGGTGGGTGCTGAGTACTGACCTCGCCGAGCAGGTTACCGGCATGCTCGCCGGGCTGTCCTATACCGGGATCACCGACCTTGACCTGCGGTTCGACGTCCGGGACGGCCGGTACAAGCTGCTGGATTTCAACCCCCGGCTGGGTGCGCAGTTCCGCTTGTTCGAGGACACCGCCGGAATCGACGTGGTCCGGGCGGCTTACCTGGACCTCACCGGGCAGCCGGTCCCGGCCGGGCAGCCGGTCCCGGGCCGCCGGTTCGTGGCGGAGAACTACGACCCGCTGGGCGCAGCCGGGTACTGGCGCAGCGGGGAACTGGGGCTGAGGGCATGGGCGGGATCCCTGCGCGGGGTGGACGAGACCGCCTGGTTTGCCGCTGACGACCTGCGTCCGTTCGGGCTGATGTGCCTGCGGATGGGCTGGCGGGCGGTCAGCCGCCGGTTCACCCGGGCCACGGCGGCGCCGCGGCCCGGCACCGAGCCCCGGTACCGGCCCGGCCGGGCCGGTACCGCACACCACGACCAGGGCCTGCAGGGAGGACGCCCGGACGACTCCAAGGGCATGCCGCCGCCGGTCCCGGATCTGGCGGCCCGTCTGTTAGGGCCGCGCTTCCGGAAAAATCACGTTCCCAGGAAAAGGGGGAGAGAAGTAATGAACACCTCCACTGATGTGGCGATCGTGGGTGCCGGCCCCTACGGGCTGTCGGTGGCTACGCACCTGCGCGCGGCGGGGGTGGGGTTCCGGCAGTTCGGGCAGCCGATGAACTTGTGGCGGGCAAAGATGCCGGCCGGGATGTTCCTGAAGTCGACTGGTTACGCCTCGAACCTGTCTGATCCTGCTGGCACGCACACGCTGGAGGCATTCTGCAAGGCCACCGGTCGCCCGTACCGGCATTACGGGCTGCCGGTGTCGCTGGAGACGTTCGTTGCCTACGGGCAGTGGTTCACCGCCGGTCTTGTTCCCGACCTGGAGGAGATCCAGGTCACCGACCTGGTCCAGGCGGGATCGCACTTCGAGCTCGGCCTCGCCGACGGGCGGAGCGTACTGGCCCGCCGGGTGGTCGTCGCCGCCGGAGTGGAGCATTTCGCGTATGTCCCCCAGCCGCTGGCCTCCCTGCCAGCCTCGGTATGCACGCACAGCAGCGCGCACACCGACCTGTCGGTGTTCGCTGGGCAGCGGGTCATCGTGGTCGGCGCCGGGCAGTCTGCGCTGGAGACGGCCGCGCTGCTGCACGAGAACGGCGCGTCCACGCAGGTGGTCGCCAGGAGAGCGCAGCTCGCCTGGAACGGCCAGCCGCTCGCCCTCGATCGGCCGCTGCGCCAGCGAATGCGAGAGCCAGAATCCGGCCTTGGCTCGGGGTGGGGCAGCTGGTTCTACTCCAACCACCCCTCCCTCTACCGTCACCTTCCCAGGTTGACGCGCATTCACCGTGCCCGCAGCGCCCTCGGCCCTGCGGGCGCTTACTGGCTGCGCCCACGTGTCGAAGGCCAGTTCCCGGTCCTGACAGGCCACACTCCCACCAAGGCCGAGGCCTGCCCAGCCGGGGTCAGCCTCACGTTCACCACCCCGGCCGGCGCGGCTGTCGAGCTGACCGCCGACCATGTCATCGCGGCCACCGGCTACCGTTCCGACCTCCAGCGGCTGGCCTTCCTGGACGAGCGGCTCCGCGGCCGGCTGGAAACCATCGGCGGGACTCCGTCGGTCGGCGGCGATTATCAGTCCTCGGTCCCGGGGCTGTACGTGATCGGCCCTAGCGTCGCGCCCAGCCTGGGCCCGGTCATGCGGTTCGTCTACGGCTGTCACCACGCGGCCCACGCTGTCACACGGAGTCTCACCCGGCCCGTCAGCCCGCATGCTGACGTTGACGCACGAGTCGGGCAGTGAGCGCACCGGCGTTGCAGCCGCTGGCGCCTTATGCCCGCGCCGCTGGACCCAGCGGCGCGGGCAGCCTGCCCACTGCCAGCCCTCATGCCCTTCCGGGCGGCGGCCCGGTCTCGCGGGCTGGCAGGAATCGCGTGGCGTCCGCGCTGCCATTCGCCGACGCCGCAGGACTGGCCGCGGCGGTGGCGATGGCGGTCATCGCGGGGAGGCAGCCCATCGTGCCGGCGGCGGCCTACGCTGTGCTGGCGTTCGTCGCCCTAGCCGCCAGCGGGCTGCACCGGCTGCGTATCTGCCTGCGCCTGTCCGACCAGTTCGGCCGGATCCTTACCGCCGTAGTGGCGCCTGCTGCTGTGTTGCTGCCGTGGGCGTCTGCCGCATCGGCGCTGCGGCTGGCCGCGCTGGCCGCCGGGCTGGTCCTCACACTCCGCTGGGCGGGGTACGCAGCGCTGCGTGCCGCCCGGCGACGCGGTCATCTCACCGAGCAGGCCCTGCTGGTCGGCGCTGGCCGGACCGGGGCACTGGTCGCCAGCCTGCTCGGACAGCACCCGGAACTGGGCTTGCGGCCATGCGGGTTCCTTGACGGCTCGCCACTGGGCAGTGGGCAGGCACTGCCAGTCCTGGGGCATCCCGCCGACCTGGCGGAGGTGGCCGGCCGATACGGCATCGGGCGGGTCATTGTGTGCTTCCCCGACGGCCGCGATGAGGAACTCATCCCGGTCTTGCGTGCCGGCATGGAGCTGCGCACCGATATCTGCGTGGTACCCCGGCTGCATGAGCTGGGCATGGCCGTGTCCAGGGCCTGCCTCGATGAGATTCAGGGCATCCCCCTCATCCCGCTCCGGCGGGGCAGGACCGCCGCCAGCAGACTCCTCAAGCGGGCATCCGACGTGGCGGCCGCCGTCATCCTGCTCACCCTGACCGCCCCGCTCCTGGCGGTCCTTGCTCTGGTGATCAAGCTGCGGCGCCGCCACCCGGTGCTGTTCCGCCAGGTGCGCGTGACCGGTGCCGGCCGGCAGGCAGAGATCATCAAGCTGCGGACAATGGGGGAACACAGCGACGCTGATACCTGCTGGGTGGTGCCCGAGCGCCATCTCACTCCGCTGGACGACTGGTTGCGCGCCACGCACCTGGACGAGCTGCCGCAGCTGGTCAACGTCCTGCGCGGGGAAATGTCGCTGATCGGGCCACGCCCTGAACGGCCGTACTTCACCGAGCAATTCGAACACGAGATCCCCCGGTACGGAGACCGGCACCGGATGCGCACCGGGCTCACTGGCTGGGCACAGGTGCATGGGCTGCACGGCGACACCTCGATCGACGAGCGTGTCCGCTTCGACAACGCCTACATCGACAACTGGTCGTTCTGGCTCGACGCAGTGATCTTGGCCAGGACCCTCGCCTCGGTCGCCGGGCGCAGGCGCAAGAGCCGGAAGCTTCCCGCTCCCGGTGCTGAGAGATACCAGACTTCTATCGGCATCAAAGCCAGTCAGCAGGGCGTCAGAAAGGGCCAGGCGTGAAGGTACTGCACGTGATCACAGGGCTGGAGGTCGGCGGCGCCGAGCTGCAGTTGCGGGCGATCATCCAGCATTCCCGGCATGAGTGTGACGTGGTGTCGATGTACAACCCGGGCCCGGTCGCGGAGATGATCCGTGGGGATGGAGTGTGGGTGCGTGACCTGGGGATGACCCGCAACACGCAGATGGAGATGCTGCCACGGTTGCAGGCACTGATCCGTGGCGGCGGTTATGACGTGGTGCACGCGCACCTGTACCGGTCGCAGGTATACGCACGGCCGGCGGCGTGGCTGGCAGGGTGCCCGGTGGTGGTGTCCACCGAGCATTCGATCGGCGAAACCCACCTGGAGCGGCGGCGGATGACCGCAGGGGTGCGGGCACTGTATCTGGTGACCGAGCGGATGTCGGATGTGACCATCGCGGTATCGCCAACGGTGCGGGACCGGATGGTGAAGTGGGGAGTGAAGCCGGGCCGGATCACGGTCATCCCCAACGGCGTGGACCTCTCCCGGGTGGTGTTCGACCCGGTGGCCCGGGCGCGGATCCGCGCCGAGTTTGGGCTAGCTGCGGGTGATTATGTGATCGGGGTGCTCGGCCGCCTGGACCCCAACAAGCAGTTCGGCCTGGTCATCGAGGCCGCCGCGCCGCTGCTGGCCGAAGGCGCCCGGCTGCTGGTGGTCGGCAAGGCCGCCGAGCAGGCACCTGTCGATGAGCGGGCACACCTGGAAGAGACCGCGGCCCGGTGCGGGGTCACCGAGCAGGTGATCTTCACCGGGGAACGCCATGACGTCGCCGCGATGCTCTCGGCGATGGATCTGTTCGTGGCCTCTTCCGCGCAGGAGACGTTCGGCCTGTCCGTCCTCGAAGCCCTGGCCAACGGGGCCCCAGTCCTCTACACGACCTGCCCGGCCCTTGACGGCCTGGACGTGGGCCGCGCCCGCAAGATCCCCTCCGAAGTCACCGGGATCCGCGACGCGCTGGCCGCCGAGATCCGCGCCGGGCAGCGCGACCGCGCCCCCGAGCCCGCCGTCGAGAAGGAATATGGCATCCAGGCCGTCACTAACCGCATCGACGATCTCTACGAGACTCTCGCCACCCGTCACCACTGGCGCACCATCCTGCGCAAGTCCCGGGTGGCCGCACCAGCAAGCAGGCCTGCCAGGCCGGCTCCGGAATCAGGCGGGGGTGAGGAATGAAGATATTCGTGACGGGAGCGGCCGGGTTCATCGGCTCGCACCTGGTGGAGGCGCTGCTTGCGGACGAGCACGAAGTGGTGGGCCTGGATGACCTGGGCACCGGGAGGCTGGCCAATCTGGCCTCGGTCACCGGGCACCCGCGGTTCCGGCTCGTCGAAGGCTCGGTCCTGGACCAGGCCCTGATCGACGAGCTCACCGGCGGGACAGCCCTGGTCTACCACCTGGCGGCGGCGGTCGGCTCATTCGTGATCCGCGACCGCACCCTCGACGCCCTGCGCACCAATATCCACGGCACCGAAAATGTGGTAGATGCCGCCGCCCGTCATGGTGCTGTCCTGGTCGCCGCCTCGACCAGTGAGATCTATGGGAAGAACACCAAGATCGGGCTGCGCGAGGACGACGACCGGGTCGTCGGCTCCCCGCTGAAGTCACGGTGGAGCTACTCCGAGGCCAAGGCCATCGACGAAAGCCTCATCGACGCCTACTGCCATGAGCATGGCCTCCGTGCCGTCATCATCCGGTTCTTCAACACTGTCGGCCCCCGCCAGACCGGCCGCTATGGCATGGTCATTCCCCGGTTCGTCCGCCAGGCGCTGGCAGGGGAACCGCTTACCATCTTCGGTACTGGCGAGCAGATCCGCTGCTTCTGCCATATCCGCGACGTCATCCCCGCTGTCGTCACGCTCGCGGGCACCCCCGCCGCTTACGGCAAGGCCGTCAACCTCGGCAGCACCGAGCAGACCACGATCAGCAACCTCGCCCACAGGATCATCAGCCTCACCGGGTCGGCCAGCGAGGTCAGCTACGGCAGTTATCTCGACGCCTACGGGCCCGGCTATGAAGACATGCAGCGGCGCGTCCCCGACTGCACTCTCGCCCACAGCCTCACCGGCTTCAAGCCCATCCACACGCTCGACGACATCATCCACGACGTGATCGAGGAGCAGGCCGACGAGCGCTCCGGCACGGTTACCACGTGTTGATGGTGGGTCAGCAGCGGTGCGACAGGACACGATGGACAGGCGGGGCCTGGCCGGGCTTCGCAGGCGGATGGGGCCTCGGGGGCTGGCGGGGCGACGGAAGGGCAAGCGTCCGGTGCTCACCCTGGCTCCCCCGCCGGGGAGTTCGCCGCCGGGCGAAGGCCGCCGGCGGCGCCGGAGTGGCGGTAGTGCCCTCTGGCTGGTCGTTGTGCCAGCGGGAATCCTCCTGGTGGCGCTGACCGTGCAGGTATTCCAGGCCGTGCACCGGGCCACTGTCCAGCGGCCCATCGTGGTGGCCTCGATTCCGTACTGGAACATCGACCAGGGCGCGTCCGTGGTGCTGATACACCGGCAGGTGGTCAGTGAGGTTTCGCCCTGGATGTACCGGATCGGCAGCCACGGCCAGATCGTGCTGGACTCCGGCATCAACGCGCCCGCCCTCGCCAGGGGCCTGGGGCGCCTGCGCGCCAGTGGGCTGCCCATCGTCCCCACCCTCGCGAACATCGACGCCCAGGGCAACTGGTCCTACCAGCCGATGGCTGGGATCCTGCACGATCCCACGCTGATGGCCAGACAGGTGGCCGCCATCGTCGCGCTGGTGGAACGGCACTCCTATGCCGGGATCGACATCGACTACGAGGATCTACAGGCCGGTGACCGCCAGGCATTCACCGCATTCGTGACCAGCCTGGGCACGGCGCTGCACGCCAGGGGCAAGATCCTGTCAGTCGCGCTGTTCGCCAAGGCGAGCGATGCCGGATACGCCCCGCGCAACGTCGCACAGGATTACTCAGCCATCGGCCGCGTGGCCGACCAGGTCCGGCTGATGGGGTACGACTTCCACTGGGGTTCCTCGCCGCCAGGTGCCATCGCGCCGGTCAGCTGGATCGGCGCGGTCCTGCAGTACGCCAAGGCTCAGGTGCCCGCGCAGAAGATCATTCTGGGCATCCCGTTCTATGGATACGACTGGGTCGGTGATCGCGGCACCTCGGTCACCTGGAAGCAGGCGATCCAGCTGGCGGACCAGTATCACGCCACGATCCATTACGACATCTCCAGTCAGGCACCCTGGTTCGCCTACCGCGACTCCCGCGGCAACCAGCACACCGTGTGGTTCGAGAACACCGAGAGCTCCCGGGCGAAGTTCGGCCTGGCCCAGCGAGCCGGGATCGGTGGCGTCTACCTGTGGATGTACGGCAACGGGGAGCCAAGCACCTGGCCCGTGCTCGGGCAGGTGCTGCCAACCGGCATGCATACAGCGATTCCAGCCGCGGAGGGCGCGCCGTGATGCCCTGGTGGGCGCTCGCCCTTCTGGTCTTTGGCGCCAACTTCACCCTCTGGGGGACCATCGGCCTGGGCCGCCTGATGGACCAGAAAGTAGTGCGGCGGGTGTTCCCGCCGAAGCCGTCGGTCTACCCGGAGAACGTCATAGCGCTCCGCGATGACCCAGGCGGCCGCCGCGCCCGGCAGATCAACCTGACCGTGGACGACGTCGCCGTCCTCATCCCGGCGCACAACGAGGGCGCGGTCATCGAGGACAGCCTGCGGGCCATCATGAAACTGGTTCCGCGCAAGAACATCCACGTCGTGTCCGACGGATCGACGGACAACACCTTCGGGATCGCCTTGCGGGTAGGGGTCAAAGCGATCAAAACCAGGGAGAATGTCGGCAAGGCGGGTGCGCTGCACGAAGCCATCGAGCGCTTCAAGCTGGTCGAGCGTTTCCCCGTCGTGATGATCCTGGACGCCGATACCAGGGTCCAGCCAGGCTATTTCGCCGCGGCCCTGCCCTTGTTCAACTCCCTCGGTGTGGTCGCGGTCGCGGGGTGCGTCAAGACCGACCGCAACCGGGTGCTGTCACCAGTCGGGAACCTGCTGGTGGGCCACCGCATGATCATCTACGCGGTCGGCCAGCGGGTGCTGAAGTTCGGCCAGACGACGCGGCACCTGAACGCCACGCCCATCGTTCCCGGCTTCGCCAGCATGTACCGCACGGCCATCTTGCCGCGGATAGAGATGAACCCGCCTGGCCTGGTGATCGAAGACTTCAACATGACCTTCGAGGTGTACCAGAAACGGCTGGGCAAAGTGGGTTTCACGCTGGACGCCGTGGCGGTCACCCAGGATCCCGACAACCTCCGCGACTATGTCCGCCAGACCAAGCGGTGGGCACTGGGGCTGTGGCAGACGGTGAAGCGCCACCCGCCCCGGCTCAACCTGTTCACCGGCATGCTCGCGCTGATGCTCACCGAGCTGATTACCTCCAGCCTCCTGTTCATCGCGCTCCCGCTGGCCGTGCTCATCCTCACTGTCCCAGAGGTGTTCACCGGGTCGGTGTCCTGGCCGGGGTTCGGGGCGCTGTTCACCTTCGTGTCGAGCCACATGACCCTGCAGCTCATCTTCCTGGGGGTCGTTGTCCCCGACTTTGCGCTGACCCTCCTGGTGGCCGCAGTGGAACGGCGGCCGCGCCTGCTGCTGGCCATGCCCTTCTTCCCCTTCCTGCGGGTCCTCGACTCGGCGATCGGGCTTTATGCGATTCCGCAGGCTTGGCTGGCGCATTCGAGCGGGAGATGGAAGAGCCCTGCCAGGCACAGGACGCCGCGCACCAGTGCGGCCCGCGCGGCCACACCTCCGCCTGCCGCGGCAGCAGCTGCGGCCACCGCTGCCGCTGCCGCTGTGACGGCCAGCGCGGGGGTGGCCAGAAGCGGGCCGGCCAGTGCGGGGACGGCCAGCGCCGGGGGGAAACCTGCCGTGTTCGAGGAAGAAAGCGCTCATGCGGCTGGCTGAGCGGGCGAGCCAGGCCGGGTGGCCCAGGAGCCTGCGTTGATCCGGCCGCTGCGGGTGGCCACGGTCATCACTCGGCTTGAAGGCGGTGCGGGGATTCAGGCCCTGCGTGGCGCGTGCGCCCTCGATCCGGCCGCCTTCCAGGTCACCCTTGTCACCGGCAGCGGGGGGGACACGCTGCTCGCGGCCGCGGCGGAAAGCGGCTTGGAAACCGTGCTGGATGCTTCACTGCAGGCCCCCATCGGCCTGCTCCATGATGCGCGGGCATCGAGCTGGCTGACATCGCTCTTCCGTGAGCGGCACTTCGATGTGGTGCACACGCACTGCGCGAAGGCAGGCGCCCTCGGCCGTCTCGCAGCGCACCGCCGTCACGTTCCCCGCATCGTTCACACCTATCACGGCTTCCCGTTCCACGGGTTCCAGTCGGCGGCCCGGCGGGAAGCCTATATCGCCATCGAACGCCGGCTCGGCCGGATCACCGACCTGGTGCTGTGCGTGGGGACGGGCGTTGCCGTCGAAGCTGTCCGGCGCAGGCTCATAGCACCCGACCGGATCCGGACCATCGGCGTGGCGGTGGCGGGCGCGGATGCGCCGGCGGTCCGGCGCACGCCACAGGCACGGGCTCGCGCCCGGCTGACGCTGGGACTTCCGGCCGACGCCGCCGTGGTCGGTGCCGTGGGCAGGCTGACCTACCAGAAGGCCCCGGAGGACTTCGTGGCCGCCCTGCGCAAGCTCGGCCCGGATGTCACCGGGGTGTGGATCGGCGGCGGGGAACTCCAGCCGGAGATCAGCCGCCTGGCCCGGTCGGCGCCCGGTGTCCGGCTGATACTGGCGGGCGAGCGCGCCGATGTGCCCGCGCTGCTGCCGGCCTTTGACGTCTTCGCCCTGCCCAGCCGGTACGAGGGACTGCCCACCGCCATCGTGGAGGCCATGATCAGCGGCGTGCCGGTTGTCGCGACAGCGGTGAACGCCGTGCCGGACGTCGTTATCCCGGGCGTGACAGGGCTCCTGGTCCCGCCGCACAGCCCTGAGTTGCTGGCCAGCGCGGTGCGCTATCTGCTGGATTCACCGGCCATCGCCGCCCGGATGGCCGCCACGGCCCGCCGTCAGGTGGGAAAGCGGTACGGTGAGGCGGCACTGCGCCACGCGCTCACCACCGCATACGATCCGGACGGCGCGGATGACGCACCCGTGTCGCTGGACACCGCTCCTGCCCTGGCTCCGGGCAGCGGTTCGGTGACCCGTCGGTAGGGAATGCCTGCCATCCTCCGGCTGGCGCCGGCTGGTCGGGCCCTGTCCGGAGTGCGGCTGCTCACCCCTGGCCCGTGCCGCCGGCGCTATCAGCCTGAGATGCCCACCATCTGGCGCAGAGGTACCAGGCGCGGGTCCGTCCGGTATGACCTGAGGTTACCGGGCTGCCAGAGCAGTGTGCCAGCAAGGCCATGGGTCTCGACGTATTTCACCTTCGCGGCGACGCGCGCCTCGTTGATGTCGTAATAACCATTCGCGACACCGATGCCGAGGAGCATCTTGCTGACTGGTATGCCTGCTCTGCTGTAAGCAGTGACGGAGCTTACGCCACTATCCTGAAAAGTCTCCAGGTTGAGGGTGTTCACATAGGGAGCGATCTGGACGGCGATGTAAGGCGGGATCTGCCCGACGTCAACGTCGGCTGAGAGAAACATATGTCTTCCCGGGAACGCACTGTCCAGAGCGGTGCGCAGGTCCCTGATCAGCGCCATGTAGTCCGCCTCGTTCTGCGGCACCTCCTCCTCCCAGTCGATGTCGACGCCGTCGAAGTGATACCTCGAGACGTAAGAGACGATGTTGCTGATCAGCTTCGCCCGGTTCTGCGGACTGGCCCCACCGGCGAAGGCAGGCCCCAGCCCCTGCTCCCCAACAGCCATAATGATCATTTTCCCGGCCCTGTGGGCAGCCGTCACGGCAGGGGGGATGTAGGACAGTGACTGCATGTCACCAACGGCGATGCCACCAGTCTTCGTCGGCCACAGGCCGAAATCGTTGATGACGGTCCATGGCGTGAAGTCGAACTTGGCAGGTGGGATTTGGCTCTGTATCCAGCCGGGATACGAGGTGAAGGATACGTACCTGTGGGGCGGGGATACAGAGCCCGGGGAAGTATTCGCGGCCGGTGAATTGTCTGCGTGACCTTGCATACCGGGCGCACCGCCGCACCCGGCGAGCAACAGCAGGGCTGCCGTTGTCATGAGCGTGCTGGCTCGCCGGCTGAGGCGTGACTTCCTGCGTTCGGATGCCGATCCCATGTAGCTCCTAGAATGCTTGCTGTCCCCGGCTCCGGTGAACCTCTTGCGGCACGACGCGGCTGCAAGATGGGATCGCTCTCTGACCCGCTCACAGCAAACCGGCCCCACACGCTCCTACGACGTGCGAACGCGTGTGCCCCGGCTGGAGTTCCGTCGGCAGGCCGCCGGGCGGCAGCGCTGCCAGTTGTCCCCCGGATGCAGGTGGTGTTGCCGCCCCGGCAGCTCATCAGCCGGCCGGCAAGTCCTGACAGTACCCCCACCTCCCGCAGCGACAGCGAACTGGTCCCGTGGGTGAGGTCATGCTCGCGACCGGTGATCTTGCCCGGTCTGTGGCTGTCGCGATGTGGCATCATGAAACGGAGCCAGAGGAGCGGGATTGCTTTTGCCTGACACGCCAGCACCCGGGGTATCAGGCGATCCAGATCTTCCTCCCATGCCTGGCCAGGAGGCAGGCACCTGCCAGGGTGAGGCCGTGCTGGCCCAGGCGGTCGCCGCCTATCGGGCAGCTCTCGGCTCACGCCTGGTCGCCGGGTATGCGCTGGGCAGCCTGGCCCACGGTGGCTTCAGCCCGCTGGTCAGTGATGTCGACCTCGGCCTCATCCTGCAGGACCCCCTCAGGGCGTCAGACCGCGTCATCATCCATATGGTGGCCCGCGCTGTCCGGGCAGGAGGGCCAGCGCTTCACGAGCGGCTCTCGGTGTTCTGGGGAACACCTTCAACCTTGCGGGGCAGGGGGTCCGGCGGCCGGTTCCCCGCACTGGACAGGCTGGACCTTCTCGAATATGGCCGCCTGCTCACCGGATGCGACGCCCGTCAGGGCATGGCCCGCCCCGGGCCGACCGAACTGCTGGTGGCAGGTGCCGAGTTCGCGCTCGGATACCTGGGCGGAGCCCGGAAGCTACCGGGCCGCCCCTGGGGCAGGGCTCGATGGCGCACGCAGAACGACGATGCCCTGGCCGATATCCGCACCCCGTCACTGCTGGTCTCCCGCGGGCCGCGGCGGCTGACAAAGGTCGTGCTCTGCCCCGTCCGCTTCCTTTTCACCGCAGAGACGGGACAGGTGGGCACGAACGCCCTCGCGGCCGAGCACTATCTTGCCAGTGCCCACGTGCCCGCCGCCGAACTGGTCAGCGCGGCTCTGGCCTGGCGCCGTGAACCGCCGGCAGACGATGAGGCGGCCGCGTTCCTGGGCAGGGAGCTGATCCCGCTGTATGTGCACTACATCGACGACCACATCACGCGTCTTGACGCCGTGGACTGCCAGCGGCTTGCGGACAGCTTCCGCTGGTGGCGGACTCGCCTCCTGATGTCCTGAAAGAGCGAACGCCGCCGCCCCCAGCAGATGTCCCGGGCCTCACCTGGGCTGGCCGCTGGCGGATAGGATCACAAGTGCCGGCATTGTTACGGGGGCTCCGGTACGGACATTCTTGCGGAAGAGATCCCATGTTCTGGAACCTACAGTGGCAGGCCCGATGATCGGAGGCCGTCCTTCTCATCGGGGGACGAAGGCTGGATGAGACGGGTTCGTGCCGCGGCCGCAGCCGGGCTGATCGTGCTGGGCCTAGCGGCATGCCGGGCGCCAGACGCGCAGCCCCTGGCAAGTCCGCCAAGCCAGACCACCCGCACGGACCCTTCACCCCGGCCGGCTGGAGATCCCCCCGGGCCGTGGCACCTGAAGTTTGACGACGAGTTCAGCGGCCGGTCCCTCGACATACCCAAGTGGTCCACCGGCTGGCTAGGTCAGGGCATTACCCAGCCCGTAAACTCATCGGAACTGGAATGCTACGACCCGGCCCGGGTGGGCGTATCGGCTGGCACCCTGAATCTCAGCCTGATCCAGCAGCGTGAGTCATGCGGCGGGAGGATGCGCTCCTACTCCAGTGGAATGGTGAACAGCGACGGGAAGTTCCAGTTCACCTACGGCCTCATGGAGGCACGCATCTGGCTCCCCGGCCGGAGGGGTTTGATCACCAACTGGCCGGCGTTCTGGGCCGACGGCCAGAACTGGCCGGCCGACGGTGAAATCGACGTCGTGGAAGGCCTGGCCAGCCAGGCCTGCTGGCACTTCCTCAGCCCCCGTGCCAATCCCGGGGGCTGCGCCCCAGGACGGTTCGCGAATGGCTGGCACACCTATGGCGCTGACTGGGAGCCTTCATCCATCACCTACTACTACGACGGCCATGTCGTCGGCACGGTGAAGACCGGCATCACCCCAGCGCCGATGTACCTGATCCTCAACCTCGCGGCCGCGCATGCGTACGGTAGCCCGGTACGGGTTCCTGCCATCATGCGCATTGACTACGTGCGAGTCTGGCAGCATCCCCGCTAAGAGATCGGCCTCACCGCAGCGTCACCGCAACAGGCCGCACCGTTAGCAGCTGGCACGGGCGGGTGCCCCGGCCGCAATCCAGTCGTAGGTACGGCGCACTCCACTGGCCAGCGGGGTCCGCGCCTGCCAGCCCAGTTCGGCGGCGGCGCGGCCCACCGCGACCGCACTGCGGGCCAGTTCACCAGGACGGGGAGCGGTAAACTCTGGTGCCACTGGGTGACCCGCGATCCCGGCAATGATCTCCACCAGATCCAGCACACTGATCTCGACTCCTGTCCCGATGTTCCAGGTGCCGGGCCGGCCCCGGTCGGCAGCTGCCACGACGGCGGCGACCACATCGCCGACGTAGGCGTAGTCGCGGGTCTGGGTGCCGTCACCGTAGATGGTGGGGTGGACGCCCGCCAGCGCACTCGCACAGAAGATGGCGATGACCCCCGCCTCACCGGCTGGGTCCTGGCGCGGCCCGTAGACGTTGGCCAGCCGCAGCACCGAATGTGATGTGCCATGCAGCCGGTTGTACAGGCCGATGTACTGCTCGGCACAGAACTTGGCGATCCCGTAGGGCGACTCCGGCAGCGGCAGCACGTCCTCGAGCGAGGGGATCGGTGCATCCCGCCCGTACAGGGCCCCGCCCGACGACGCGAACACCACCCTGGCGCCCACTTCCCGGGCCGCCTCCAGCACATTGACTGTGCCAACCACGTTCGCCTGCGCGTCATAGGCCGGTGCGGCCACCGACTTGCGGACATCTATCTGCGCCGCGAGGTGGCACACCAGCTCAGCCCGCGAGCTGGCCATCACCGCAGCCAATGCGGGTGCATCGGTGATGCTCAGCTCGTGCAGCACCACCTGAGAATCGAGGCGGTCGGCCCGGCCGGTTGACAGGTCATCGACCACTGCCACCTCATCGCCCCTGGCGGCCAGCGCGTCAGCCACATGTGAGCCAATAAAACCAGCACCACCCGTCACGAGAACCCGCATAGCCACCGATCCTACCCAGGGCGGCGCTGCTGGCTGGCTGGCCGCCCCGCCCCCCGCACAGACCTTTGCCGCCTTGTGGCGCTACGGCTAATGAGCTCCGGCTAGCATGAGGCAAGTGAGAATCCCCAGGTCAGCGCTTGCACGCGAGGCCAAGAACCAGATCTGGCCACGATGCTGAAATGGCATGCCCAGGTAGCGCGTTCGTTCCGGGCACAGTTGGGCGTGCTGGCAGTGGCGTTTCTGGTGGCCGCTTGTGGCGCCAGCGGGTCCGGGCCGGCTTCAGGCGCACAGGCTTCGTCAGGCGCCAATCCCGCGTCGGCGTCCGCACGGGCCGCATCCGCCGCGGCGGCCCCGGCAAGCCGGACACGCCTGCGCAAGATCGTCGTCATCATGGAGGAGAACCACGATGTCGGCGAGGTGTTCCCCAGCGGCATGCCCTATCTGTGGGGCCTGGCCCGGCGGTACGGGCAGGCCAGCAGCTGGAGCGACATCGGCCACCCGAGCCTGCCGAACTACCTGGCCATTTTCGGCGGCTCCTCGTTCAACGACCCGCAGGACTGCGACCCCGGCCCGGGCTGCAGCTACCCCGGGCCATCGGTGTTCGGGCAGGCGCTGGCCCGGGGTGCGACCGCACGCGCCTACGAAGAGTCCATGCCGCGGCCGTGTGACACCAGCAGCAGCGGGAACTACGACGTCAATCACAACCCGTGGGTCTACTTCTCCAGCGAGGCTAGGCAATGCCAGGCCAATGACGTGCCCGCCGGGACCACGTCCGGCGGGGCACTGGTCTCCGACGTGCGCGCGGGGACACTGCCCACGGTCGGGCTGATTACGCCCAACCTTATGCATGACGGCCACAACGGGACCCTGTCACAGGCCGACCGCTGGCTGCAGGGCTGGCTGCCGGTGCTCATGTCCGGCCCGGACTGGCACCAGGGACGGCTCGCCATCGTGGTCGTCTTCGATGAGGGCGATGCGACCGATCATGTGCCGTTCGTCATTATCGCCCCACAGCTGGCGGGGAACGTCATGCGGCAGCCGACCAACCACTATGCCCTGACCCGGCTGATCGACACGATCATCGGCGCGCCACCGCTACGCCACGCGGCGGGCACGCCCAGTCTCGTCCGCCGCTTCGGGCTTACGGCCGGATAGCGGGCAGCTTGCCACGTGCCGCGCCGTGCAGCGCGGCCCGCGACCGCCGCACAACCGCATAGCCCCTGGTCAAGGCCCGGTCTTTGGCGTATATGAGGGGTACTCGCTGGCCTTGGGCCAGCTGCTGGTAGGTATCTGGGCCGGTGGAATGCCGGACCGTCAGCCGCGGGAAGGCGAATGGGTCACTGGCCTTGCTGGCGAGCAGGTTGCCAACGGCGCAGGCGTGCGCGTACCCGGTGGCGCGGGCCGCCTGCCGGACGTACTGGCTGGAGTAGCCGAACGGGTAGGCGAGTGCTGGGACCGGACCGCCCAGCCTGTCCTCCAGCAGGGATTTACTGCCACGCAGTTCGTGGTCGAGCTGGTCAGCCGGCAACTGGTCCAGCTCACGGTGGGTGTGGCTGTGTGCGCCGATCTCGATGCCGGCGGCGGCGACCTCCAGCACCTGGGCCCAGGAAAGCATGGGGCCAGGCCGGGGCCGTGGTGCCGGGCCGGTGTCCGCCAGCCAGCCGGTGGTGATGAACACGGTGGCGGTGAACCCGTGCGCCAGCAGCAGCGGCAGCGCAGTCCGGTGGAAGTCGGCGTAACCGTCGTCGAAGGTGAGCACGATGGGCCGCTCCGGCAGCTCGGCCTGGCCAGTCAGCCCGGCAGCCAGCATCGACATGGTGATCGTGGTGCGGCCCGCCGCAGCCAGATGTGCTAGCTGGGCCGCGAAGGCGGCTGGTGGCACCGCCAGCCGACTGGCGGTATCCGCCGGGCCAGCCACCTCGTGGTACATCAGGATCGGGACGACGGTGCTCACCGGGCTTCACCCCGCGCCAGTCCGGTGGCGGCCGGGGCCGTGCTCACCGAGTCCTGCCACGTGCGGCGGCGCAACTGCGCCGACAGATAGCCGGCCCCCGCGGCGGCCAGGCCAGCCGCGATCGCGGCCGCCCGGCCCAGACCGGCCAGCTGGCCGCGAGCGGCATCGGTGAGCCCGCGCCAGATCCCGCGCGGAAGAGTGCTGGTCATGTACTTGCGCTCGGTAGCCAGCCCGTCACCCGAACCGACCAGGGCCGCGACAATCGCCTTCGAAATTCCCTCGGCGGAGCACCGGGACATGAAGTAGGAGAAGCGGCAGCGGGCGGGGGGGACCAAATGCCGGATGACGGCCCGGTCATCGAAGATCAGCACCGACTCCGGCCGCTGCTGGGTCAGGCGGATGCAGAGCTCGGTTTCCTCGCAGCCAAGCGGCCGCTTGCTGGCCGACCGGCCAATGCCGGTCCGGAACCCGCCGGCCAGCTCGAACACTTCGCGGCGAAACGATGCGTTCCCGCCATGCAGGTTCCGCACCGGGGTACGCGTGGTGGGCATGCCGCGGTAGTGGCAGCCCACCACCCAGCCGAACTCGTCTGGGAACCAGGACGGGCGGCGGGTCTGCCATACCGGCCGCGTCAGCCCGCCCACACCGGCCACTGCCGGGTCGGCGTAGGACTCGGCGAAGAACTCCAGCCACTCCGGCTCGGCGACGGCGTCGTCATCGAGGAAGGCCACAATGTCGCCCGTGGCCATGGCGATGCCGGTGTTCCTGCCGCCGGAAAGCCCCCGCTCCTGGTGATTCTCCACCACCGTCAGGTCCGGCAGGGCGGCCGCGAGCCGCCCGTACAGGACCGGGTTGTGATCGACCACCAGGATGATCTGGGTCGCGGGGGCGGTCTGCGCCCGCACCGAGGCCACGGCGGCAAGAGTGGCCTCCCAGCGCTCCTCGGTGTGGGCGCAGATGACTACGGAGATAGAAGTCACCGCAACTCCCCCGGGCAGCACAGAACTCATGGGTTACTCCTGTCTTCCCACCCGGACCGCTGTCCGGGCTGCCCCGGTGACCAGCGTGTCCTCGCCAGCAGCGAGCGTGAGATCGCCAGCGTGCCGCCGGGCAGCGAGGCCAGCCCGCCCGCGCGCAGGTCGAGGATGGCGAGCACGGCCTTCGTCCGAGCCGTGAGTTCCGGCGGGCGGCAGTCCGGGCACCGGCCTGGCCGGTGCCCGATCAGCTCGCCGCACGCCCGGGCCAAGCCTGCCTGGTAGGCCTGCCTGGTCCGGACGACGTGCCCGCCACCTGGGCCGAGCCGGGCGTTCGCGGGCGCCCGGGCTAGCCGTGCACAGGCCAGCAGGGGGAGGTCGGACGGGCTATCGCCGACCGCGAGCGCACAGCCAGGATCGCCCAGCCGGGCGCCCAGCGCCCGCAGCCCGGAGCCCTTGTCCGCGCCGGTGAAGGCGATATCGGTCTGGCCCTCGCCCTGGATCAGCCGCACTGCGGGGTCGGCCAGCGCACCTGCCGGGGCCAGCAGTTCGGGCGGCAGCGGGCCGCCGCGGAAGGTGGCTCGCACCACATAGGAGTAACGGGGATCAACCCGCACCCCGGCATGTGCGGCCAGCTGGGCCCGGACGTGGCCGAGCAGTTCCCGGGCCCACGGCGGCCGCAGGTCGATCACCTCCTGGCCGTGGACGATCGCACACCCGTATTCAGCGACCCCGCCAGCCAGCCGGAAGGCGGTGCACCGGTCACGGACATCTGGCACCGAGCGGCCGGTGGCGAGGACGGGCCGGTAGCCGTGGGCGATCAGTGCGCGCAGCGACAGCGACCCGGTGGGCGAGGTGGCCGGGTAGCCGAGCCGGTCGCACTCCAGCACTCCATCCAGGTCGATGGCGCACAGTGGGCCCTCAGCCGCCGGCAGCGGGCGCACGTACAGATCACTCAGATAGTCGTGGATGGCGGCAGCCGACCGCGACCGCACCTGGTACTCGTCGAGGTCGCCGGCATAACGCAACCGCCACAACTGCGCAAGCCGGTAGAGCAGCCAGCGCTCACCATCGACCTGCTGTCCGCTGGCGTGGTGGTAGGCGGCTCGCAGCAAAGCCTCGAACTCGGCAGTAGGAGGGTCGGCCGCCGCCCCCGCCAGATCACAGACCGGGTCATAGCAGGCCAGGTCGAGGTGGCCGAAGGCACGCTGGTAAAAGTCGGTCTTCCGGAGCCTGCCGGCCGCGGCCGGGTCGGCAAGCCAGTGCCGCGAATCGGTCTTGCCGTCGAGCACGGCGGGCTGGTCGGGGTGCAGCAGCCGTCGCATCACCGGGTTCAGCAGCAGCGGCCGCGCGGCTGGCGCGAGCGGACCGAACTGGCCGGCCAGCAACATCCCAGCTACCTCCCAGACCGGATCGCGGCCGCTCATCCGGTCGACCGACGCGCCTGGCGCGGGCAGCGCCCGGCACCGCTGGGTCACGTATCCGGCGATCACGTCGGCAAGCACCGGCCCTGCCCCAGCGTCGGCACCGGACCGGGGCGGCAGCCAGTCCCGGTAGAGCAGCCCGTCCGCGAACCCGTATATGTGCGGGACATGGCCGGGCAGCGAGCAGGCGACCGCGGCCCCTTGCCGGCCGAAATAGCCCAGGCCAGCCCCTTCGACCATGATCTGCCTGAGCTCGGTCTCACCGGTCTGCCGGTCCAGCAGGGTAACGGAGAACCTGGCTCGCGCGTGCCCACGGTCATGGGCAGGCCAGGGAGAATCCGTGCGGCCGCAGGGCCAGCACCCCGACGCCGGCCGGTAGCAGCGCGGCCAGTGCGCTCGCCACCTGCGGCGTGCCAAGCCTGCCGTGCACGCTCCAGTCCGCCCACGGCTGGACCACCGCCTGCCAGCGATGCAGCACCGCGGGCAGGGCATCGGCGGTGCCGAACACCGAGAGCAGGAAGACGATAGCCTGCCCGGGCACGCCAGCGGCAGAGACGGCCGTCGCGGTCGTGGCAAGCGAGGTCCCGGAACCCGGTGGATCGTCAACGACCAGCACCCGCCCGCCCGCGCGGGCGGTGGCCCGCAGCACCGAGCGCTCCCAGCGCAGGAAGGGACGGCCAGGACGGTAAGTCAGCACCGGGACCGGGGCGGCTGTGCTGGCCGCCAGCGCGGCCGCATACAGCGGCGCCAGATAACTGCCGGAGGTACGCACTCCTACCACGCACAGCGGTGTCCCTGGCTCGGGATAGCGCCGCCGGAACGCGGCCACCAGCCATCGCACGTCGTCGGGATGCTGATCGAAACTGTGGAAGCAGGTGGGGATGCGAAGCACATCGCCAGCGAGCGCGGGCAGCACTGCCTCGATGGCGGCCAGCAGTGGGCCGGCCCGCTCCGCCAGGCGGGGCGCCGGCCGCGGACTGATCACCTGCACCGCCAGCTGGCCGGCCAGCTCCAGGACCGCATTCCTGGCCGGCCGGAACCCACGGCGGCCGGCCATGGTCCCGAGTCGCATGACAGCGCCGCCCGCCGCCACGGCCGATCCGGCTAGCCGGGCCCCCCGGGAATCCAGCCCGCCCAGATACGCGGCCGCCCGGCTGGACAGCAGCAGGTCCGGATGCAGCCGGTCCTCGATCAGCTGGCTCAGTCCGGCCGCGCACAGGTAGGCATCCAGCCACTGCCCGTCAGATAGTGCCACCCGCAGCCTGACGGCCAGCCGCTCGGCGCCACAGAGGAGATCGGTCACCGCCAGGCCGCCGACGGTGCCAGCCGGGCTCTGCTGCTGGAGACCGAGGGTCATGGCCAACCGCCGGCCGCAGCGTTCCCGAGCAGGTCCACCCGCTGCAGCACCGGCGCGACGTTGCGGCGGACCCAGACCGGGCTGGCGGCATAACGATCGGACTTGGCGAGGTTGTCGGTGACATGGCGCAGCCAGGCCAGCAGCAGCAAGGTCTCGCCGCTGACCTCGGCATGGTACGCACGGGAGGTGAGCAGGTCAGCCTCGGCGGTCTGCCAGCAGTGGCCGCGGTCGAGCCGGCTGGCCACCCGCGCCCCGAATTCGCGCGGCTGGCCCGCTCTGGGCACCGTCAGCAGCCAGAAGGCAACGTCGAGAACTGACAGGTCGTCTTCCCGCGCCCCGCTCCAGTCCACGATCCCGGTGACCTGGCCAACTGGGCCGACGAGCAGGTTCCCCAGGTAGTAGTCACCATGTGTCCAGCCCAGGGTCACCGGGCGGCCGGTCAGCTGCTCGTGCAGATAGGCGGCGAGCCGGTTGACCGGTTCCTTCCTGCGCACCACCGCCCGGAGCTGGCCGATGGGCTCATCTACCAGCCGCTTGAGCAGGATGCTGTCGAGCACGGCTGCCGACGAGGCGGCCCGGTGCAGCGGCGCGATCGCGTTGATCGCTGCCAGGGAGAGCAGCCGGCTCGATATCCGGCGCCACCTGCCAGCCGTTCTCCCCGGGCAGCCTGCTGGTGAGCAGGAATGCGCCGTCGGCGAGGTCGCCCGCGTTAAGCGGGGTGGGCAGCAGGTCGCGCCATGGCCCCAGCCGCTCCTCCAGGAGCAGGCGCCTGAGCACGACGTGCTCCCGCCGGAGGCTGGCGGCTCCCTTGCTCGTGGCGGCCAGCTTGAGGACGCCTGCCTCCCCCTCCAGCGTGCGTACCAGGACAGCCGCGCTGTCGGACACGGTCGGCATCGAGTGCTGCTCGCACCGCCAGCCACTGTTGGCCAGCGCCGCTTGCAGCATGACCTCCGACACGCCGGCCTCGGTGGACCGGACCCGGCGCCGCCGGACAGCGGTGATCCCGCGGCGGGCCAGCACCATGGTGGCCACCACCAGCTGTGCCACCAGCCAGGCGATTGCACCGCCCACGATTCCCAGTCGTGGCACCAGCACCACGGTCAGGCCGAGCACGACGCAGCAGAGTGTGACCAGCAGCACCATGGCCCTGACCGTCTGGCGTGCCGCTCTCGCCCGGCTTACCGCTAGCACGACCACCACATTTGGCAGCGCGGACAGCACCAGCAGCCGCAGCGTGAGGGTCCCCTGGCTGGCGTACCACGGCCCGAACAGGCTCAGCCCGAGAGGGGCGAAGACAATGGTCAGGGTGACCACCGGCACCAGCAGCAACAGCGTGTGCCGCAGCGCCTGCCGCTGATACTGATCCAGCTGCTCGTCACTTACGGCGCCATGCGCGACCAGCGACTCGCCGAACGAGATCGCCACCGCATAGAGCGCGTCACAGATTGTCCAGGACAGGGCGAATACCGCGGCTCTGCGGGCAGTCGTGAGGTCCAGCACGAGCAGCGGCACCAGCGACGTGGCTGCCAGGTAGGCCATCGCGCCGATATAGTCGGGCCCGATGAACCGGCCCAGTTCGCGCGCGGACTCGACCTGTGCGGTCACCTGCGGGCGGGCGGCGGTGAAGGACGGCAGGGCACGCCGGAACAGGTACCAGTTGGTCCCGGCCACCGTGATCACCATCGCCCAGGTCCACGACAGCCAGATCCCGGCACCGGCCACGGTCAGGCTGAACACCACCACCAGCGCGATCTTCAGCACCGCGAACGTGGAGTTCTCTACCGGCACCGCGGCCGCCCGCCGTACCGCGATCAGCGCGCTGTCCTGCATGACGAATAGTGCCCAGCACATGGTGAAGACCACGAAGCCGGCCGCGGCCAGCGGGCTGCCCAGCAAGGTCTGCAGACGCGGCGCCCACTCTGCCAGGCCAGCCAGGAAGATGATCGCCGCCAGCCCGCTCAGGCCGGCGCCGATCAGGTAGGCGCCGCGGATCATCGTCCGGGCGGCCGCGCCCGCGGCGGGCACGAACCGCAGCAACGTGTACATGAGGTTCAGCTGTGCGATGCCGGCCAGCAGCATCATCGCCGAGATGGCCGCCGAGTTGGTGCCGACTACCGCTGGCGGGTTGAGATGGGCGGCGAGCAGCCAGTAGCCAAGGCCGGTGGCGGCATTGAGCACAGAGTTCGCCACCAGGAGATGGCCCGTCCGGACCAGGGACTGCCGCCACAGGCCTGCCAGGCGCTGCCGCGTGCCGGCGACCAAGCCCGCTGCGGTCATCCAGCCTCCCCCGCCCCCCGCGCATACTGGCGGCGGTAACGCCACCGGCTGGCGGCGTAGGCGACGGGACCCATCAGCACCCCGGCCCGCTCCCGCCACACCAGTTCGCGCGGGAAGCTCTCGCCGCGTCCGGCGTTCTTCACCGAGTCAGCTGCCAGCAGATGCCTGGCCGCCGGCCCGGTGCGGCGGAGCATGGCCCACAGCAGCCTGGGCCTGGCCCAGACCGAGGCGGTCAGGTAAGCGCCCAGCCCCACCCCGTAGCCGAACGACTGGCGGCGCATCCCCTCGTAGCCTGGCCGGTGCCAGTGCCGGACCACCGCGGCGGGCTCATAGACCAGCGTGCCGCCGCTGGTGATCACCTTCAGGAAGGCGGTCAGGTCGTCTCCCCCGCGTGCCGGGGTGCCCGCCCCGGTCGCCGGATCGAACCCCCCGTTCGCGGCAAGCCAGTCAGTGCGGAAAGCCATGTTCGCACCCGACCCGAACCGGCCAGCGGTGAACGGGAACAGCGGAGTGGGCGGGACCATGCCGGCGCGGAACGTGCGGCTGGTGAAGCCGCGGCAGTAGCCGCCCGCCTGCTCCACCAGTAGCTGGGGGCGGGTTTCCAGCTCGGCCGGCAGGATCAGGCCGGTCACGCAGGTGGCGGTCTCCGCCGTGAACGCGGCTGCCAGCGCACCCAGCCAGCCCGGATCGACCTCGACATCGTCGTCGGTGAAGGCGACGATCTCGCCGGTGACCAGGGCCAGGGCCGTATTGTGGGCGAGCGCCAGGCCCGGTTGCGGCGCCCGCACGCAGCTCAGCGGGAAACCGAGGTCCAGCGGCCCGGACAGTGCCCGCTCGGTCGTGTCGGTGCTGGGGGCGCTGTCCACCACAACCACATCGAAGGCCGGGTAGTTGACCTGGGCCAGTGAGTCCAGGCAGCGCAGCAGGCTCTCGGTCCGGTCCCGGGTGGCGATGACCACGGTGATCTTCGGGGCGCCAGCCAGCAGCCTCCGGGCCTGGCAGGCCGGCTGCGCCGGGCTGGCCAGGCCATCCGGTGGGAGCTGGGCAGGCGGCGGCAGGCCATCGGCGGTGCAGTGCGCCACTATCTGGTCACCGATCAGTGCCCAGACCTGAGCCGCCAGCTGGCTGCCGGGCAGCGGGGGCGCAAGCGGCAGCGCCACTTCCCCGATGGGGCAACCATGCAGCCATGCGAGCAGGCGCGTGCTCCGGTACCTGCCAGCGCCGTTCAGATCCGGCAGCGGTGCGTCGAGGTGCAGGTCGCCAACGAGAGCAGGCACCGCCAGGCCGGACTCCGTTCTGCTCATGAGACGTCCTTCCGGGGGCGGGCGGGGAGCTGGCCCGGACGGCGTACCTGCTGCAGCCGTCGGTACTGGCGCCAGCCGAACGCGAGCACCCGGCGGCTGCGGGGCAGGACCCCCACCCCCGAACCGCTCAGCCAGCTGGCCACCGTGGTGGCGGGCGTGCCCGCCCTGACCGTGAGCCGCGCGAGCGACAGCGGGTGATCGTGTGCGGAGCTGAGCGCGTTGCCGACGGCACACGCCGAATCGAAGCCTGCCGCGGCCACCAGCCGCCGCACTCCGGCTCGCCAGTAGCTATGCGGGTAGGCAAAACTCCGGATCCGGTGACCCAGGACCTGCGCCAGTACGTCTCCGCTGCCCGCCACTTCAGCACGGACCTCTGCGGCCGGCAGCAGATCGAGCTGCCGGTGGGTGTGGGAATGGGCACCTATCTCCACCCCGGCCGCTGCCAGCCCGGCCAGATCGGTGGAGCGCAGCATTTCAGCCGGCGGCAGCACACATTCGGAAGGCCTGTCCGCCAGCGCGCCGGTGGTCACATACAGGGTGCTCGGCAGCTGCCGGGCGGCGAGAGCCGGCAGCGCGTTGCTCGCGAAATCGGCGAAGCCGTCGTCGAAAGTGATCAGCACCGGCCGAGGTGGCAAGCTGGCAACACCACGCAGGCCATCGACGTACTGGGAGACAGTGAGCGGCTCGCGGCCGCTGGCGACCAGCACATCGAGGTGGCTGGCGAAGGCGGCCGGGCTAACGGTGAAAGGCGCGATCCAGCCGGGCGGATCATCGGTGACGGCATGGTACATGAGGATGGGAACCGGGCTCATGAGGGCACCTGCCGTTTCGCCGCTTGTGTCATTTCCGTCAGGGCAGCCGCCGTGCAAATGCCGGCCAGGATCGCCAGCGCCAGCGTGGGCCGCAGGACGTGAGCGATGGCGACGGCCTCGGCCACCAGCGCGGCCAGGCTCATCCCGAGCGCCAGCGCGATGACTGCCTGTTCCAGCGGATCCCGGAGGGGCAGCAGGCGGATGATGGCGATGCCGGGGCCAATAAGAACGAAAGCGAAAACCACAATGGTGCGGACAGGCTGACCAACGAGCACGGTGACAGCGAGTACCAGCCAGCCCACGACCGCCAGTGCTGATGAAATCGGCGTGGGGCGGAACCGGAGAGAGAGGGACGCCAGGCCCGCGGGCAAGCGGCTCATTGAACCCCCCTCGGCAGCGCGCGGACCGGGCCCGGCGCGCGGACCGGCCCCGGCGCCCGGGCCGCTGCTGGCGGGCCGGCCGGGGCACGTTCGCGGGAAGCAGGTGGTGCCAGCAGCAGGATCACGGCGTCGGCATTGTGGTAGACGACCCGGAACCTGCTGGACTCCTGCAGGACGCGGGTGAGGCGGGAAAACGCACCTGGCGGCCATTCCGCGGTCAGGTAGATCTCGGCTGCCTGGCTCCTGGTGAGGATCAGGTAGGAGCCCGGGCCATGGCCCGACCCCATGAGCCGGGCCATGGCGTTCACGGGGGCGCGCAGGACATCCCGGCCAAGTGAGGGAGGGGTGTCCAGAAATGTGTACGAGTACCAGTTGTAGTGCACGAACGCCCACGGGAAATTGCTGGTGGCGGCGATCACCTGGGCGCCGGGCGGAGCGGTCCGGTACAGCCAGCTGGCGGCAGCGACCTCCGCCGGGCTGAAGTAGTTCATCTCCTCGCTGCCGTAGTTCGCGAGGCTGAACCCGGCCACCAGCGCCAGCAGGACGGCGGCCAGTGCGGGGCCGGCCCAGGCGGGCCGGCCGATGCGCGGATGCGGGAAGAACGCCGCGCCTCCAGCCACCGCCAGGAACGGCACCGCGAACAGGAAGACCCGGAAAATGATCTCGCCGCCGTAGCTGTTGGCCGCAACCGAGGGCAGGCCGGCCAGCGCGAGAATGGGGATGCTCAGCCAGAATGTGCGGGCCCTGGGATAGTGATGCTTGCGGTAGCGCAGGAAGCCAATGCCCGCCAGCACCACAACACCAGCGCTGAGCAGCCGGGCCGCCCATTCGGCCAGCACCTGGTCCGGGGGAACCTGGGATTCGCCGATGAGGTGAGCCGAGGTATTCGCCCATGGCAGGCCCAGCCCCTCAAACAGCTGTGAACCGTTCTGGACCAGCCACGGCAGGCCACCGTAGGCGATCCAGCCGACGGTGATGGCAGTCATCGCGGCCGGCAGCACCCAGCCCCGGATCTGCCGGAAGAGCACCAGCAGGGTAAGCGCGGCGATGAGCATGAACGGGGTGAGCTGGTGGCTGGAGGCCGTCGCCGCCATGAGTGGCAGCAGCAGGACTGTCATCGCCCACCGGGTTGCCGGGGACCGGGCCGAGCGGCTGTTGGTGGTGGGCTCCAGCGCAGCGGAACGAGGCGGCCGTCGACTGGCCAGCCAGCTGGGCAGCGGCAGCTTGCCCGCGTCCAGGCGAGCTAGCCAGGTGGCCCAGAAGGCCGGCGTCCGCCACGGCTGCTCATCGCGATTGCGGAACCAGCGCAGGCAGACCGCGATCACCGTCAGATACAGGAAGTAGGTGAAGGCCTGCGGTGAGAAGTAGTCCTGGCCTATCCAGTTGCCCAGCCCGAATAGCCAGGCCGCGGTCCAGATCATCCGCTGGTCAGCAGTGAACGCGCGGGCGATGAGGATGACCGGGCCAAGCCATATCAGGTCGTTGATAGGCAGCACCCAGTTCGCATAGCTGAGCGCGGTGGTCTGGCCGGAAGCCTGGAGCAGGAAAGAATTGAGTGCGAAGAAGCCCGGCCAGCCCTGGTAAACACCGAGGACGCCGCCGAGATGGAAGTCAACCCCGTGATGACTGATGTAGTCGATGACGCCGACGTGCTTCCAGGCCCACGAGTACCGCAGTGTGTGATAGAGGATGGCTGGCGTGGCCCGCAGGATGACGACAAGCGCGAGCGTGTGTGCCGCCAGCACCGGCCACCGTGTGGGCCGGCTCACCAGCGCCCAGGTGAAGCTCAGCGTCAGCACCGCGACTGAGGCCCAGAAGACGTCTGGCAGCACCGCTGCGAGCCCCAGGTCAGCCCTTCCCACCAGCGCCACGCGGGTCAGTGCCAGCCCGGTCCCCCACAGCGAAAGCGTGACCACGATCCCGGCCCAGGGAACCAGTGCCAGCAGGCGTGGCATGCGGATCACCTGCGAAAGCTGCGGCCGCCGCATGACCAGCCATGCCCACACCGCAGCCGCCCAGCCCGCCGGATAGCCAGACGACGGGGCCGCACCGCCAGCACCGGACGGGCCGGCCGCCGTCACCGATTCGCCGGCTTCGAGATCAACTTCGCTCATGGCGCTGTGATCGTTCACTCGGCAGTTCTCCGGCAATCTGCCATACCCCGGTCATCGCACGTCAGCCAGTTCCAGCCAGCTGCTGAGACTTCGTCTCGCGAGAGGCCTCCGCTGCCTGAGTGACGGTGGCCGGCCCATTCCCGGCCGGGCGGGCCGCGCGCAGCCAGCGCTCGGCCAGGATGGTACGCAGCACGCGCAGCCCATCGCTGACTGCGCTGAGGTTGCTTGCCCCATGAATCCTGGAATGCTCATAACTGGGCACCTCGGCCACTACCAGCCTGGCCTTGGCCACCCGCAGGTGAATGAGCGTCTCGACCTCGAAACCGTCGCCCCATAGCCGGCCATCCCCGCCGGGGGGCGGGCTCGTGGCATCAAGTCCAAGCGCAGGAACGTGCTGGCGCCGGAAGACGTTGAACCCGTAGCACAGGTCGGAGTAACGGGTGCTGTACAGCAGATTGACGAGGGCAACCAGCATGCGGTTACCCGTCCGCCGAATGCGGGTTATGTCGCTGCTGCCGCCCTCCGCTGCAAACCTGGTCCCTTTCGCGAAGTCGGCGCCGTCCGCCAGGGCCTGCACAAACTGGGGTATCTCCCCCGGGTCGGCCGAGCCGTCAGCGTCCAGCGTTGCGATGACGTCACCCGTCGCGGCTGCAAAGCCGCAGGCCAGCGCATTCCCCTTGCCTGTCCGCGTCTGAACTACCAGCCGTGCGTCCGGCCTCGCACGCCGCGCAACATCCAGCGTGTCGTCAACGGAATGGCCGTCCACCACAATGACCTCGTATATGTCCGCCGGGATCCGGGCGAGCACGAGCGGCAGGTTCCTCGCTTCGTTCAGCGTCGGGATGACGACAGAAACCCGAAGGAAGGACGAACTGGATGTGCACGGTCTGTTCATGGCCCCCTCCATGACCAGGGCGAAATATGCGGACGCCCCTCTCCCCCGTGAGTTGACGGGCGTTCGGTTCGCCCTCTCCTCCGCTGGCCTTACAAACCACCTCATCGTGATAGGGCTGATTCATTACTGATACAGGCAGAGGCGGGCGCCAGGCCAGAGCCGTTGTTCCCGCCAAATTAGGACTTAGTGCCCTCGGCCTGGTGGGCGGGAGCAATAGTCAAGACCTGTGGATCAAGATCTTTTAGGCGGCTTCGGGCTGGGGGTTTTCACCCGGCCGTTCGACGAGCTTCCCGTTGATGAAGGTCGCTCCGGCGCGAACCAGGGCGACCAGGTGGGGTGCGTTGACGGCGCGCCACCGGTCTTGGGCGGCTTCGATGAGCTTGAACGCCATCGCCAGGCCCGCCGCCCGGGAGCCGGGCCCTTTGGTGATCTTGCTTCTGTGCCTTACCGTCGCGAAGGTTGACTCGATCGGGTTCGTGGTCCGCAGATGCACCCAGTGCTCCGCGGGGTAGTCGTAGAACGCCAGCAGCTGGTCAAGGTCGTCGGTGATCTTCGCGACAGCCTTGGGGAATTTCGCCCCGTAGGCGGCCTTGAATGCGGTGACGGCGTCCAGGGCGTGCTGCTTGTCCTCGGCGCCCCAGATCTCCGCGAGAGCCTTCTTGGCGGCCGGGTGAGCGGATTGGGCAGCGCGGCCAGAACGTTGGCGGTCTTGTGGAACCAACAGCGACCCTCCCTGGCCTGCGGGAACACCTCACGCAGCGCGCCCCAGAACCCCAGCGCGCCGTCGCCGACGGCGAGCACCGGGGCGCGCATGCCGCGGCGGGCGCAGTCGCGCAGCAGGTCCGCCCAGGACTCGGCGGACTCCCGGTACCCGTCGGCAAGGGCGATGAGCTCCTTGCGCCCGTCGGCGCGCACGCCGATCATCACCAGCAGGCACAGCTTGTGCTCTTCCAGCCGGATGTTCACGTGGATCCCGTCGGCCCACAGGTAGACGTAGTCCACGCCGGACAGGTCGCGCCCGGCGAAAGCGCGCTGCTCAGCCTGCCAGGCCTCGGTCAGCCGGGTGATCACCGCCGCCGACAGCCCAGCTGATGAGCCGAGGAACTGGCCGAGCGCAGGCACGAAATCCCCGCTGGACAGCCCATGCAGATACAGCAGCGGCAGCACCTCGGTGATCTTCGGGGTCTTCCGCGCCCACGGCGGCAAGATAGCCGAGGCGAACCGCATCCGCTCACCGGTGGCCGGGTCGGTGCGCTTGTCGTTGACCCGCGGCGCCCTCACCTCGATCGCGCCCGCGCTAGTCAGCACCTCCCTGCTCTGGTGGCAGCCATTGCGGACCACCAGGCGGCGGCCATCTCCGCCACGCTCGGCAGCGAACTGGGCGATGTAGGCATCCACCTCAGCGGCCAGAGCCTCGGCCAGCATCCGCCGCGCGCCCTCGCGGACAATCTCATCGATCAGCGACGGTGAGCGGTCATTCCTGCCCTCATGGCCAGGGCAGCCGTCAGGGACTACGGTGAGCATCGGGTTGTACCTTCCCGACCGGCGTTCCAGCGCCGATCTTGCTTGAGACCTCTACTCGATCACCGGGAAGGTACACCCCTCCCCGGCCGATCCACAGGTTTCAAGCATTGCTCGTGGGCGGCCTTAACCGGTCGCTCCGTGTCTGAACCGGACTGCCGCTGAGTAGCTACCGCGTCACAGTCGCGCAGATCCGGATGGCCCGGCCGGTGGTCGGCGTGCCACCTCAGGTAACAAGCGCAGCAGGCGCAAAACCCAGTGGTCAGGGGACCACTTGCTGCATTCGCACCGGGCACAGTCACTGCCGGGCCGGTAATGGTGATGCGCGGCGCGGTCATGCCCGCAGCGGCACCGGACCGGGCGGCCTCCTCTGCTGCTCATATCCGACCGGTCCCCGCCCATGGGTGCGGTCGTACGGCCGGCTCCTGGCATGCAGCTGGCATCCCGGCACCTGGCGGAAACAGCGCTGTCATCACTCCCAGCATGGGCCGCTATCCATCGTTTCAGTGCCCAGTTGCCGGGCAGCCTCGTTCAGCCTCGCCAGGGAAGCACCAGCACAAGCCACATTGATCGTGGTGCTCAGCTGAGGTCGATAGCAAGCCCTGTTGCTGCCAGGGACATGGGGCCGGGGAAGGGTACACCGCTCGCCTCCTCCAGGATCCGGTCCGGATCGTTCCAGGGCACCAGGTGGGTGAGCATGAGCCGCCCCACGCCCGCCCTGGCCGCGTGCTCGGCCGCCTGCGCCGCGGTCAGGTGCAGGCCGACGGGCAGGCCCGGGCTGGCCAGGAAGGACGCCTCGCACAGCAGCAGGTCGGCGTCCCGGGCCAGCCTGGTCAGCGCCGCGGATTCGCCGGTGTCCGCCGAGTAGGCCAGGCTCCGCCCCGCCTGCTCCACCCGGAACCCGAATGTCTCGACCGGATGGCTGACATGGTCGACCGTGACCTGGAACGGGCCGACCGCGCGTGTCCCGGGGGCCAGCGTGACGAAGTCGAAGGCGGCGGCCATGCCCTGGTGCTCGCCGGGCCCGTAGGCCTGCGCCATCCGGTGCCCGGTGCCGTCCGGCCCGTAGACCGGGATCCGGGGCCGCGGGCCATCCGGGTGATAGCGGCGGGCAACCATATAGGAGCACAGATCCAGGCAGTGGTCGGCATGCAGGTGGCTGAGGCACACCGCGTCGATGCTGTCCAGGCCGGCCTGCCGCTGCAGTGCGCCGAGCGCGCCGTTGCCCAGGTCGAGCAGCAGCCGGAAGCCGTCCGCCTCCAGCAGGTAGCAGGAGGCCGGGCTGTCCGGGCCGGGAAACGAGCCCGAGCACCCGATGATCGTCAGCCGCACCCCGCCAGGCTACGCGCCAGGCCCCGGGCCGTCAGGCCCAGAGCTGGCCTTCCAGCCTGGCCTCTGCCTCTTCCAGGGTGCCGGTGTAGGCGCCGGTGGACAGGTACTTCCAGCCGCCGTCAGCGACGATGAAGGCGATGTCGGCCCGCTCGCCCGACGCTTTGGCCTTGGCTGCCATCCCGAGCGCCGCGTGCAGCGCGCAGCCGGTGGAGATGCCCGCGAAGATGCCCTCGGCGGCCAGCAGTTCCCGGGTGCGGCGCAGGGCGTCCACCGACGACACCGAGAACCGGGTGGTCAGCACGGAGGAGTCGTACAGTTCCGGCACGAAGCCCTCGTCCACGTTGCGCAGGCCGTAGACGAGTTCGCCATAGCGGGGCTCGGCGGCCACGATCGCCACCCCCGGCACCCGCTCACGCAGGAACCGGCCGACCCCCATCAGTGTGCCGGTGGTGCCCAGCCCGGCCACGAAGTGGGTGATGGAGGGCAGATCGGCCAGCAGCTCAGGACCGGTGGTCTGGTAGTGCGCGCGGGCGTTCGCCTCGTTCCCGTACTGGTAGAGCATCACCCAGTCGGGATGATCGGCGGCCAGCCGCTTGGCCACCCGGACCGCCTCGTTGGATCCCCCGGCGGCTGGCGAGGAGATCACCTGCGCCCCGAACATGGCCAGCAGCTGGCGGCGCTCGGCCGAGGTGTTCTCCGGCATCACACAGATCATCTGGTAGCCACGCAGCCGGGCCACCATGGCCAGTGAGATGCCGGTGTTACCGGAAGTGGGTTCGCAAATGGTCGCGCCCGGCGTCAGCAGCCCGTCCTTTTCCGCCTGCTCAACCATGAAGAAGGCGGCCCGGTCCTTGACCGAGCCAGTCGGGTTCCGGTCCTCCAGCTTGGCCCACAGCCGCACGTCGGGCGAGGGCGACAGCCGGGGCAGCCCGACCAGTGGCGTCCCGCCGACCGAGTCGAGCAGCGAGTCGTACCGCATCAAGCTCCTGTCGCCGCTGGCCCGGCTGGGCCGGGGGTGGTCAGCGCCCCCCGCCGGCCACCGCCGGGAGGACGGTCACGGTGTCGCCATCGGCCACCGGCGTGGCCAGCCCGCCGAGGAAGCGCACATCCTCGTCATTGAGGTACACGTTGACGAACCGCCGCAGCCCGGCGTCGTCGACCAGCCGGGCGCGCAGCCCGCTGTGCCGGGAGTCAATGTCGCTGAGCAGCTCGGCAAGGGTGGCACCAGAACCCTCGACCAACTTCGCGCCGCCCGTGTAGGTGCGCAAGATGGTCGGGATGCGGACCTCGATGGCCATGAATGTCGCTCCTGCGTGGATCGTCGTGCCGCGGCCGCGGCTGCTCTTCACATCCAAGAACCGGCTGCCCGGTGGGTTCATTCCGGCACGGGCCCGGCCTGGCTGGCCACGACCCGCACCTCTTCCTCGGTCACCACGCCGTCCAGGATCCGGAACGAGCGGAACTCCGCCCGGTCCGGCTCGCGGGTGGATACCAGCACGTAGTGCGCGTCCGGCTCGCTCGCGTAGGCGATGTCGGTCCGGGACGGGTAGGCCTGCGTCGCGGTGTGCGAGTGGTAGATGACCACCGGTTCCTCGTCCCGCTCGTCCATCTCCCGCCAGACACCGAACTGCTCGGTCGAGTCGAACCGGTAGAAGGTCGGCGACCGCTCGGCGTTCAGCATCGGGATGAAGCGCTCCGGCCGGTCGCTGCCCGCCGGGCCGGCGATCACCCCGCACGCCTCGTCCGGATGGTCCGCGCGCGCGTGCGCCACGATCTTGTCGTACAGGTCGGCGGTGATCGTCAGCATGGCTGTGAGGGTAGCCGGGTGCCCGCTCACCACAGCGCCCGGACCAGCGAGTCCTGCAGATAGCCAAGCCAGTGATACACCTGCAGATATGCCAAACGTGCGTCCGCGGGGTCGGTCCCGGGCAGTTCGCCGGTGTCGTCCTCGGTGACGCCGAGCACGGTGCCGATGGCCAGCCGCACGTCGTTCAGCGCGCGCAGCCACGCCTGGGCGTCCTCGCCGGCCAGCCGCACCCGGCCGCCGCTGGCTGGCAGGGTGCTGAGCACCGTCTGGGCCGCGGCGACCTTGCCCGCCCGCAGGTCAGGCTCGGTGTACTGGCGGAATTCCCCGGCCGCCACCGGGTCGTCGCGGTAGCCGTCCGGCAGCAGCCGGGCCAGTACCGGGTCTTCCGGTGCCGTGACCGGGCCGCCCAGCTCGAACGGCTCGACGCCGGCCAGTTCGGCCAGGTCGCTGGTGGGCGGGAGCGGCCCGGGCGGCGTGCCCGGTTCCGCCAGCGCGTCGCCACGGACCAGTTCGGCCACCTGGGTCACCAGGTTGCGGATGATGACCGCCTGGGCGGCGCTGAACCGCGCGGATACCCCATCCCGGGTGCGGCGAAAGCCGGCCGTGCCGTCCTCCTCCCCCTCCTCAGCGGCTGCGGTGCGGCCCGGGTCCGGGCGCTGGCGCGCGCCGCCGGTCACCGGTCGTGGCTCACGGTCGCCCATAGGCCGTAGCCGTGCAGGATCTCGGCGTTGCGCTCCATCGCCTCCCGGGTGCCAGCGGAGACCACCGCCTTGCCCTTGTGGTGGACGTCGAGCATCAGCTTCTCCGCCTTGCGCTTGGGGTAGCCGAAGACCTTCTGGAACACGTAGGTGACATAGCTCATGAGGTTGATCGGGTCGTTCCAGACGATCGTCACCCAGGGCATGTCCGGTACGGCATCCAGGCCGGTGTCCGCACGCTCAACCTCGGCCGGCGCCACGCTCACTGGCGGTCACCTCCCTACGGCAGGTGCCTCCAACTCTGCCAGGGTCTGGCCGTGGGCGCGAACCGGCGGAGCCGCCGATTCCGTAGGCTGCCTGTGTGGCACAGGACATGGGCGCGGCCGGGCCGGCGCGGGAGAGCACCGCGCTGCTCACCGATCACTATGAACTGACCATGCTGGCCGGTGCGCTGCGCAGCGGGGTAGCCGCCCGCCGGGCGGTGTTCGAGGTGTTCGCCCGCCATCTGCCACATGGCCGCCGGTACGGGGTGGTGGCGGGCACCGGCCGGCTGCTGGACGCGCTGCCGGAGTTCCGGTTCGGGCCGGACGAGCTCGCCTACCTGCGGTCGGCGAAGGTGGCCGGCGAGGCCACGCTGGAGTACCTGGCATCGTTCGCCTTCACCGGCGACATCTGGGGCTACGGCGAGGGCGACTGCTACTTTCCCGGCTCCCCGATCCTGGTGGTGGAAGCACCGTTCGCGGAGGCGGTGGTGCTGGAGACGCTGGTGCTGTCGATCTTCAACCACGACTGTGCGATCGCCTCCGCGGCCTCCCGGATGGTGACCGCGGCCGAGGGCCGGCCGCTGATCGAGATGGGCTCGCGGCGGACGCATGAGCTGGCCGCGGTGGCCAGCGCCCGGGCGGCCTGGATCGCGGGCTTCGCCACCACCTCCAACCTGCGGGCCGGCCGCGATTACGGCCTTCCCACCGCGGGGACCAGCGCGCACGCGTTCACGCTGGCCCACGACAGCGAGCGGCACGCGTTCAGCACCCAGCTGGCCGCCCTGGGCAAGGGCACCACCTTGCTGGTGGACACGTTCGACGTGGCGCGGGCGGTCCGCGCGGCCGTCGAGCTGGCCGGGCCGGATCTCGGCGCGGTCCGGATCGACAGCGGCGACCTGGCGATCCTCGCCCGGCAGACCCGGGCCCTGCTGGACGAGCTGGGCGCGGCCCATACCCGGATCGTGGTCACCGGCGACCTGGACGAGCACTCCATCGCGGCGCTGGCCGCGGCCCCGGTGGACGGCTACGGGGTGGGGACCGCGCTGGTCACCGGCTCCGGGGCGGCCACCGCCGCACTGGTGTACAAGCTGGTGGCGCGTGCGGACGCGCCCGGCGCCGGGGCCGAGCTGCGGCCGGTGGCCAAGCGCTCGGTGGGCAAGCCCGGCCGCGGCGGCCGGAAATGGGCGGTCCGGCAGCGGGACAGCCAGGGCCAGGCCGTCGGGGAACGGGTGACCCTGGAACCCCCCGGCCTCTCCCCCACCGACCGGCCGCTGCTGCGCCACCTGGTCGGCCGCGGTGAGATCATCGGCCGCGAGCCGCTCGCCGGCGCCCGGCAGCGGCACCAGCAGGCACTGGCCGAACTGCCCGCCCACGCCCATCAGCTTTCCCGTGGCTACCCGGCCATCCCGACGGTGATGGACCCGTAGCCCGTGGGCCGTGCCCGGCCCCTTCCCAGGCCCGCCCCGCCGGGCTGATGATGGTGGCATGGCAGGCGGCAATCCCTCCCCGGCGGGGCCATGGCAGGTGGCGCGGCAACTGGCCCGCGGCCTGGCCGGCGTCGCCGCTGAATGCCACTACGCCCAGCGGCGGCTCTTCGAACTGCGGCTCGAACTCGACCGCTACGTCATCGAGCCTGACCGGGCACCGGGCACCTTCAGCGAGTTCTGCCTCCGCTCGGGCCGCGCGCACTGGCGCGAGCCCACGGCCAGCGAGCGGGCCGGCGGCGCGCCGGTCGCTCCGGTAGCCTCCGGGCATGCATCCAAGCGCGGCCCACGTCGCTGACACCCTGCGGGAACTGGGCGCCACCGGTGAGGTCAGGGAACTGCCCGAGCCCGCCCCCACTGCCGCCACCGCCGCCGCCCAGCTTGGCTGCGAGGTGGGCGCGATCGCGAACAGCCTGGTTTTCAGCGCGGACGGCGATCCGCTGCTGGTGCTGACCAGCGGTGCCCACCGGGTGGACACCACCCGGGTGGCTGCCCTGGTCGGGGCGGCCGCGGTCCGGCGCGCCGACCCGGACTTCGTCCGGGCGGCAACCGGGCAGGTGATCGGCGGGGTGGCCCCGGTCGGCCATCCGCAGGCGTTGCGCACCCTGGTGGATGTCTGGCTGGCCGGCTACGAGGTGGTCTGGGCCGCGGGCGGGCACGCGCACACGGTTTTCCCGACCTCCTTCGCCGAACTGGTGCGGATCACCGGCGGCACCCCGGCCGAGGTGGGCGACGGCCCGGCGGGACTATAGCCGCCGCCGGCCCGCTGACCGATGCCGTACGCTCGCGGGTGTGCGCGCACTGATCATCGTCAACGTGCAGAACGACTTCTGCGAGGGTGGCTCGCTGGCCGTGCAGGGCGGGGCAGCGACGGCCGCGGCCATCAGCGAGTACCTCACCGCTGAGGGGCCCACCTACGCTCACATCATCGCCTCCCGCGATTTCCACATCGATCCCGGCAGCCATTTCTCCGCGAGCCCGGACTACAGCCGCTCCTGGCCACCGCACTGCGTGGCTGGCAGCACCGGCGCGCAGTTCCATCCGGACTTCGACACCAGTGCGGTCGATGCGGTGTTCAGCAAGGGTGCCCACGAGGCTGCCTACAGCGCGTTCGAGGGCACCGACGAGGCCGGCACCCCGCTGGGCACCTGGCTGCGTGAGCACGGAGTGGACGAACTGGACGTGGTCGGCCTCGCCACCGACTACTGCGTGCGGGCGACTGCGCTTGATGCCGCGAAGCAGGGATTCGCCACCCGGGTCCTGCTCAGGTTCACCGCCGGGGTCGACCCGCTCACCACCCGCGAGGCGCTGGCGGCGATGCGGGCCGCCGGGGTGGAACTGGCAGGCACGCCGCTGCTGGCCGACGACCCCGGTGCGGCTGTGGCGGGGCAGCCGGAGTAGCCGGCGCCTGCCGTTTCGCTAGTCGCCCTCGGGCAGCGACTCGTAGATCCGCTGGCAGTCCGGGCAGACCGGGAACCGCTTGGGGTCCCGGCTCGGCACCCAGATCTTGCCGCAGAGCGCACGGACCGGGGTTCCCATCACCGCGCTGTTGACGATCTTGTCCTTCAGCACGTAATGGGCGAATCGCTCGTGGTCGCCGTCACCGGCCGAGTAGTCGGGCCGGACATCGGAATCCTCCCGGATATCCGTGTCCTGCTGCGGAAGGACCTCGGTGCTCACAAGCCAAGCTTACTCGCCGTCAGTTCTGGGCCGGGTCATCTGGATAGGTCGCCACCAGCGCCAGCGTGCCGCCCGCCCGGCGCAGCACCATCTGCCACAACTGCCCCGGCTCGGCGGCGAACGCGTCGGCCGGCTCGGCCGGCAGCACGTACCAGGCGCCCTCGGAGATCTCCGACCGGAGCTGGCCCGGGCTCCAGCCGGCGTACCCGGCGAACACCCGGAGCGAGGCGATGCCGCCGGCCAGCAACTGCGGCGGGGCATCGAGGTCAACCAGGCCCAGCCGGGACGGGGGGGTGATGGCATCCAGCGCCCGCCAGCCGACCGGCTCCGCCTCGCCCGGCACCATGGCCAGCCCGAGCGCGCTGTTCGGCGAGACCGGGCCGCCCTCGAACACCACCGACGGGGCGGTCACCAGTCCGGTCCACGACGCCAGCACCTGCTCGACCGGGGTGCCGGTGGGCCGGTTCAGCACCACCCCGAGCGTGCCTTCCTCCGGGTCGTCCTCCACCACCAGCACCACAGCCCGCCGGAAATTCGGATCCCCCAGCAGCGGGGTGGCCACCAGCAGTGACCCCGCGAGCATTTCCGGCATGCCCCCATTGTGGCCGGCCACCGCTGATGCGCCCGACAGCGCAGAGCTAGTGCCGCCGCGGGTCGGGCAGGCCGTGGGCTGGGCGGCCGCCTGCCGCGTCGCGCACCGCGGCGGCCACCGCCGAGGCCACATCCGGGTGGAAGACCGACGGGATGATGTAGTGCGGGCTCAGTTCCTCGGCCGAGACCACCCCGGCCAGTGCCCGGGCGGCGGCGACCAGCATGTCGTCGGTGATGGTCCGGCTCTGCGCGTCCAGCAGCCCCCGGAACACGCCCGGGAAGGCCAGCACGTTGTTGATCTGGTTCGGGTAGTCACTGCGGCCGGTCGCGACCACCGCCGCGTGGTCGCCCGCGGCGACCGGGTCGACCTCGGGTACGGGGTTGGCCAGTGCGAAGACGATCGCGTCCGGCGCCATGGTGGCGATGTCGTCACCGGTCAGGATGTTCGGCGCGGACACCCCGATCAGCACGTCCGCACCCCGCAGCGCACCCGCCAGGTCACCGCGGTAGCCGCCGGTGTTGGTGTGCTCGGCCACCCAGGTCAGGTTCTCGCCCATGCCGGGCCGGTCCTTGTGCACCGCGCCCTGGTCGTCGCACACGATCACATCGGTCGCGCCGGAGGCGAGCAGCAGCTTGAGCACCGCCGTGCCGGCCGCGCCCGCGCCCACCATCGCGACCCGGACCGTGCCCAGCTTCTTGCCCACAACCCGCAGGGCGTTCATCAGCGCGGCCAGCACCACGATGGCGGTGCCGTGCTGGTCGTCGTGGAAGACCGGGATGTCGAGCAGATCCCGCACCAGGCGCTCCACCTCGAAGCAGCGGGGCGCCCCGATGTCCTCCAGGTTGATGCCGCCGAATGCGGGCGCGATGATCTGCACGGTTCGGACGATCTCATCGGTGTCCTGGGTGTCCAGGCAAACCGGCCAGGCGTCGATGCCGGCGAACCGCTTGAACAGCGCGGCCTTGCCCTCCATCACCGGCAGCGCGGCGTACGGGCCGATATTGCCCAGCCCCAGCACGGCGCTGCCGTCGGTGACCACGGCCACGCTATTGCGCTTGATCGTCAGCCGGCGCACGTCGTCCGGATTGGCGGCGATGGCGAGCGACACCCGGGCCACCCCCGGCGTGTAGGCCATCGACAGGTCGTCCCGGTTCCGCAGCGGGACTTTGGCCTGGGTCTCGATCTTGCCGCCCAGGTGCAGCAGGAAGGTGCGATCGCTGACCTTGTCCAGCACCACGCCCTCGATGGCGGACAGCGCCGCCACGATCGCATCCGCGTGCTCGGTGTCGCGGGCGGCGCAGGTGACATCCACCCGCAGCTGCTCGTGACCGAACGGGGTGACGTCCAGCGCGGTCACCGCCCCGCCCACCTGCTCCACCGCGTGGGTGAGCTCGCTGACGGCCCGGCCGTGCGAGGGCACCTCCAGCCGCACAGTGATCGAATAGGACACACTCGGCGCTACCGCCACGCTCGCCTCCGCTCCTGCCACACCACCTGCCGCAATAATGGTCCCACCACCGGGGCGCGGCAGGAGCAGATGACGGCCGCCCGGCACGTACCCTGCAAGGGTGACCGCGAGGAGCGTGACCAGCGGCCCGGCCGGCACCGCAGGCCAGTCCGCCACCGCCGGCCCAGCCGCCACCGCCGGCCCACCGGGGAGCACCATCGATGCCGCCCGGCTGCGGGTGGCCATCGCCCGGCTGTGCCGCTGGCTGCGCCGTCATGAGCTGGCCGGCCTGACCCCCACCCAGCTGTCCGCGCTGTCCACGGTGGAGCGGTCCGGGCCGCTGCGGCTGGGTGACCTCGCCGCCGCCGAGGGCATCGCCCCCTCCACCCTCACCCGGCTGGTCACCGCGCTGGAAGAGCGCGGATATGTGGCACGGCAGTCGGTGCCCGGCGACGCCCGCGCCTCCACCATGGCGATCACCACGGCCGGGCACGAGATGCTGGAACTGCTCCGCCGGGAGTCGACGACCCGGCTGGCCGAGAGCCTGTCCATGCTGTCAGCCGATCAGCTGGCCACGCTCGCGGAGGCCCTGCCCGCGCTGGAGCAGCTGGCCAGCGCCGACCCCCGCCTCCGCTAACCGCGCACTCCGCTCCCACGCCTCCGCTAAGCGCGCACTCCGCTCCCCGTCCTCCGCTCCCGCTAGAAGAGCAGGCTGGACAGGGTGGCGCGGGCCTTGGTCACCCGCTGATCCCGGGGCGGGAAGATGTCGAACAGGGCGACCAGGTGGAGCCGGGCGCGGTTGCGCTCCTCCCCGGCCGTCCGCCGGATGACGCCGAGCAGCCGGTCGAACGCCTCCTCCGGCCGGCCGCTGGCCATGTCCAGGTCAGCCACCTGGATCTGGGCGTCCACGTCACCCGGACTCGCGGCTGCCGCTTTCCTGGCCGCCGCCTCGTCGTAGGAGTTGACCCGGCGGAACAGGTTCACCTGGGACAGCCCCTGCGCCGCGACCGGGTGGCCGGGGGTGTCGGCCAGCATCTGCTCGAAGGCGGTCGCGGCACCGTCCAGATCGCCACGTTCCATTGCCTGCTGGGCCTCCAGCAGGCCGGGCTCCTGGAAGACCTCGGCGGCGGGGCCGCCATCCGGCTCGGCGCCGTCCGGGCCCGGCTCGCCCGTGCCCGGCAGGCCCAGCTGCTTGACCGCCTGCATGAGCTGCCCCAGCCACTGCCGCACCTGCGACTCCGGCAGCGCGCCCAGGAAGCCGGGCACCAGCTGCCCGGCGACGACCGCGACCACCATCGGGATGCTCTGCACCTGGAGCGCGGCGCTCAGCTGCGGGTTGGCATCGACGTCCACTTTGGCCAGCACCCAGGCGCCGTTGGCCTCCGCGGCGAGCTTCTCCAGAATCGGGCTGAGCTGCCGGCACGGGCCGCACCACTCCGCCCACAGGTCCATCACGACCGGGACGGTGCGCGACCGCTCCAGCACGTCAATCTCGAAGGTGTCCTCGGACACGTCGAATACGAACTCGCTGTGCGGGGCGTCCGGCTCGGCCGCCCGCGCCGCCGCCTGCTGGCTGCGCTGGGCAGCGGCCTGCCGCGCGCCCAGATCGGCGGCGCCGTACAGCGAGAAATCCCGCGGCTGCTGCATTACTCCATCCTGCCCCATCCCGGACCCAGCTTGGCCCACCGGCCAGCCCGCCCCGGCCGATGGCAAAAGTAGCATCACATGTGCTACCTTTGTCATGTGAGTGACACCTCGGCCGGGCGCAGACAGGCACGGCGCACGCCACGCGCCGCGCAGCGGATCGGCATCCGCGAACTCCGCCAGCACGCCAGTGTCTACGTGGATCTGGCCGAGAAAGGAGTCATCGTGGACATCACGAACCGTGGCCGGCTCGTCGCCCGGCTGGTACCGGTCCGGGAACCGGAAAGCCCGCTGGAGCGCCTGGTCGCCGCGGGGATCATCCTGCCGGCCGAGGAGCCCGGCAACCTGCTTGCCATCGAACCGGCTCCCGCGGTCCCGCCTGGCCACCCGTCCGCCAGCGAGATCCTGGCGCGGATGCGCGAGGAGGAGCGGTATTGATCTACCTGGACTCCTCGGCGCTGGCCAAACTGGCTCTCACCGAAGCTGAGACCCCAGGACTGGTCGGCTGGCTTACCGACCGCGCCGATCTTCCGCTGGTATCCAGCATCATCCACCGCACCGAGGTGCCCCGCGCCGTGTGGCGGGCCGACCCTAGCGCCCTGCCACGCAGTTACCGCCAGGTCAGGGGGGTGGAGAAGATCGCACTGACCACGGACGTGCTGGATCTCGCGGCTACTCTCCCGCCGCCGGAGATGCGGTCGATCGACGCCATTCACCTGGCCTCGGCCCTGTCCGTCCGGCGGCACCTCACCGCCTTCGTCGCCTATGACACCCGGCTGCTCACGGCGGCCAGGGAGGCCGGGCTGCCCACCGCCAGTCCCCGCTGACGCGGGCCGGCCACGCCCGGCTAGAAGACCGGGTTCTCGGCGTAGGTGCCCCACTCGGCGCGCAGGGCATCGCAGATCTCGCCCAGGGTCGCCTCCGCCTCGGCGGCGGACAGCATGGGCGGGATCATGTTCTGCCCGGACCGGGCGGCCGCCAGCATCTCCGCCAGCGCCGCGTCCACCGCGGCCTGGTCGCGGGCGGCCCGCCGGCGGGCCAGTTCCGCTACCTGGTCGCGTCCCACCTGATGGCTGACCCGCAGGATCTCGACCGGCTGGCCGACCGTGCCGGAGTAGCAGTTGACGCCCACCACCTTCTTCCCGCCCTTCTCCAGTTGCTGGTGGTAGGCGAACGACGCCTCAGCGATCTGGCCGGAGAACCAGCCGTCCTCGATCCCGCGCAAGATCCCGCCGGTCATGGACCCGTCCGGGCTCATCGACCGGATCCGGGCGAAAATCTCCTCCGCCTCGGCTTCCAGCCGGTCGGTGAGCGCCTCCAGGTACCACGACCCGCCCAGCGGGTCGGCCACGTTCGTCACCCCGGTCTCCTCCATGATCACCTGCTGGGTGCGCAACGCGATCTCCGCCGCCCGCTCGCTCGGCAGCGCGAGCACCTCGTCCAGGGCGTTGGTGTGCAGCGAGTTGGTGCCACCGAGCACCGCGGCCAGCGCCTCGATCGCGGTCCGCACCACGTTGTTGTCGGGCTGCTGGGCGGTCAGCGAGACGCCTGCGGTCTGGGTGTGGAAACGCAGCCACTGCGCCCGCTCAGTGCGCGCGCCGTAGCTGTCGCGCAGCCAGCGGGCCCAGATCCGGCGGGCGGCCCGGAACTTGGCGATCTCCTCGAAGAAGTCGATGTGAGCGTCGAAGAAGAAGGACAGGCCGGGGGCGAAGACGTCCAGGTCGAGTCCCCGCGACAGCCCCAGCTCGACGTAGCCGAACCCGTCCGCCAGCGTGAAGGCCAGTTCCTGGGCGGCCGTCGAGCCGGGCCTCCCGGATGTGGTACCCCGACACCGACAGCGGCTTGTAGGCCGGGATGGTGGCCGTGCAGTACTCCATCAGGTCACCGATCAGCCGCAGGTGCGGCTGCGGCGGGAAGAGCCACTCCTTCTGCGCGATGTACTCCTTGAAGATGTCGGTCTGCAGGGTGCCGTTCAGCGCCCCGATATCGGCACCCTGCCGCCGCGCGGCCGCCAGGTACATGCAGAACACCGGGACTGCCCGGCCCGCTGATCGTCATCGACGTGGTCACCTGCGCCAGCGGGATGCCCGCGAAGAGCAGGTCCATGTCCGCGGCCGAGTCGATCGCCACCCCGCAGTGCCCGACCTCGCCGGCCGACCGCGGGTCGTCGGAGTCACGGCCCATCAGCGTCGGCATGTCGAAGGCGACCGACAGCCCGGTCCCGCCCGCACCCAGCAGCATCTGGTAGCGCTCGTTGGTCTGCCGGGCGTTGCCGAACCCGGAGAACTGGCGGATCGTCCAGGCCCGGCCCCGGTACCCGGCCGGGTAGAGGCCGCGGGTGAACGGGTACTCGCCCGGCCAGCCGATCCGCTCGAAGCCCGGCACGACCGCCCCCGGCGGCGGCCCGTACACCGGCTCCACCGCCAGCCCGGACAGCGTGGTGAAGTCCGCGTCGCGCAGCTTCGATTCTTCATAACGGCGCTGCCAGCGCTGCCGGGCGGCTTCGGCTGAGTCAGCCATGACAATCCTCCTGCGGCAGGGCCGGCCTGGCCGGAAATAGTAGGACGTCCTACTAACTACCGCCAGTGTACGGCCAGCCCGCGCCGGGCGGATCCGGCCCAACCAGCGGGGGCCGCCAGACGTCTTTAGAAGCTGCGGGGAGAGCGCGCAGACGCGCCCCGGCTACCAGGCCAGCGGCCAGAAGGTGTGGTACAACCGGTGCAATCTGTCATCACCGACGCCGTCGTCACTGCCGGGGGCAGCATCGCGACCCTGCTGGGACCCTGGGGCCCCACGGCGGGGACCGCCGGCCTGGGGGACGCCGTGGAGAAGTTCCGCGCCACCGACCGGGCGGCGGCCGAGGAACTGTTCAGCGCGTGCTACCCGCGGCTGGCCGGCTGGGTGCGGCGGCTGGTCGACGACGACGACACCGCCCACGAGATCGCGGCCGAGGCCTTCACCCGGCTGCTGGCACGCTGGTCATCGCTGGAGAACCCGCAGAGTTACCTGTACATGATCGCGGCGAACCTGGTCCGGGACCACTGGCGCCGGGCCGGCCGGGAGCGCCGGGCGCTGCGGGCGGTGACCGCGGGCGCCGGGGACGACCCGGTGCTGCACCCGGCGCAGGACGTCAACGTGCGGGCCCTGATCGCCGCGCTGCCCGACCGGCTGCGGCAGCCTTTCCTGCTCTATCACTACGCCGGCTTCCCGATCCGGGACGTGGCCAGCATGCTGGGCCGGCCGGAGGGAACGGTCAAGGCGGACCTCCACCACGCGCGGGCGCGGCTCCGCGCCGCGCTGGGGGAAGCCGGTGACTGATCCCCGTGGCCGGCTGGAGGCCTGGCTGACCGAGCCGGTGCAGCCGATGCTGCCCCGGCCGGGCACGTTCGACCGGGTCAGCCGGGAGGCCCGGCGCCGCCGCACCCGGCGGATGGTGCTGTCGGTGGCCGGCGCGGCCACCGCTGCCGCGGCGGCCGCCGTGCTGGTCCCGCAGCTGATGATCCCGGCGCTGGAGGGCGGCCCGGCCACGCCGGTGAGCGCGGCGCACGGCACCAGCGTGCCCGGGCCGACGGCCCCGGCCGGCTCGCCCGCGCCCACGCCAGCCGGGACCGGGCCGGCCGCCGGCCCGGTGCCGCCGCCGCTGTCGGTCACCTTCGTCGGCACGTTCACCGGCTGGGTGCTCGGCCAGAACCGGGCCACCGGGCAGTGCGACCTGGCCGCCGCGGCGCCCTGCCTGACCCTGGCGCGAACCGACACCAGCGGCGCCAGCTGGCGCCCGGCCGGGCCGCCGCCGGCCCATGGCCCGGACGGCGCCACCGGGGTGAGCCAGGTCCGCTTCCTGAACCGCAGCGACGGCTGGGCATTCGGGCCGCAGCTGTGGGCCACCCACGACTCGGGCCGCAGCTGGACCCAGATCGCCACCGGCGGGATGCGGGTGACCGCCCTGGAGACCAGGGGCACACGGGCGTTCGCGGTGTGGGCGCACTGCACCGGGACCGGGCCGCGGTTCGCCGCGCACTGCACTGGCTTCGCCCTCTACTCCAGCCCGGCGGGCAGCGACCAGTGGCAGCCGGTGCCCGGCACCGCGGCCGCAGCCAGGCCAGCCACGGCCGCCGGGTCCGCTGGCCTGCTGCTGGCATCGGGCGCAGCCTACCTGCTACTGCCGGACGGCAGCCTGCTCAGCGGCCCGCCAACCGGCGCCGCCTGGCCGGCCGCCGGCCCGGCGGGCTACGCCACCGCGCCCTGCCAGCCCGGGCCACCGCAGGCCGGCGGGCAGCCGTCGGGTGCCCTACTGTCCGTCACCGGGACCGCCCGCCTGGTCATGGTGTGCACCGGGCCGTCCGGCGGCGGACCGGCCGGGACCGTGTACTCATCCGGGGACGGCGGCCGCAGCTGGCAGCGGACCGGCATCGCCCCCGCAGCCGGGACCGCTCGCTCGCTGTCCGGCAGCCTGCCCGGCCGGCTGCTGCTGGCCACCAGCCAGGGCATCGAGACCTCCGCGGACGGCGGCGCGAGCTGGACCCTGGCGGCCGGGACCCGGCCGCCAGGCGGGTTCGGATACGTCGGGATGACCACCGCCAGCCAGGGCTTTGCCATCCCCGCCGACCCCGGCCAGCACGCCATCTGGTTCACCTATGACGGCGGCCAGACCTGGGCGGCCTCCCCGGTCAGCGGCTGAGGCCCGGACCGGTGGCCGGGGGCCGTGGGCCCGGCACGAAGTCGCCGGCTGCCAGCCGCAGTCCGCGCAGCAGGGTGAACAACTGGTCAAGCTCGTCGGTGCGGTAATCGCCCATCCCGAACCTGGCCGCCATCAGGTCCGCCGTGGCCCGGGCGGCCACCTCCCGGCCCAGCCCGGTGATCTCGGCCAGCGTGCCGCGGCCGTCCCGCGGATTGGGCTGGCGGACCACCAGGCCCTGGCCCACCAGCCGGTTGATGGTGTTGGTGACGCTGGTCGGGTGGACCATCAGCCGCTCACCGATCACCCGCAGCGGGAGCGCGCCGCGGCGGCTGAAGGTCAGCAGGATGAGCGCCTCGTACCGGGCGAAGCTGAGCCGGTGCGGCCGCAGCAGGCTGTCCAGTTCGGCGAGCAGCAACTGCTGCGCCCGCATGATCGAGGTGACCGCGGCCATCGCGTCGGCCGGGCCGAACCTGTCCTGCCAGATCTCCGCCGCCCGCTCGATCGGGTCGAACGGCAACTCCAGACGCTTCGCCACAGCCACACGCTACCGGCGCGGCGGCGGCACCGGCTGGCCCGCGGGCGGGGCCCGTCCGGGGCTGCCCAGTGCCGATAGGCTGCGGGCTATGGATTGGAGCCTGCTGGCCTGCGGTGCCAGCGGGCATGTCACCTTCGAGCCGGACGAGCCCCCGCTCCGGGAGCGACTGGCCGTGGCGGCCCCCGATGGCACCGCCTGGCGGTGCCTGCGCTGCGGCGCCTTCGTGACCGGCCCGCCCACCCAGCACGGCCCGGTGGCGTCGGCGCCCAGGGTGCGCCGGGGCAAGGAAATCCGCAGTGCCCTCATCCTGAGGGTATTCGCCATTGAGCGGTTCGTGCGGGCGATCCTGTTCGGCGCGCTGGCCTATGGGATCTGGCGGTTCAAATCCTCCCGGCTGGGCATCGAGCAGGCGTTCAACACCGAACTGCCCGAGTGGCGGCTGCTTTTCCGCGAGTTCGGTTACAACATCGACCATTCCAAGCTGCTCGGCCTGATCCGGGATGCGTTCACGCTCAACCCGCGCACGCTGACTTATCTGGCCATCGGTACCGCGGCGTATGCGGCGATCGAGATCGTCGAGGGCATCGGGCTGTGGCTGGGGCAGCGCTGGGGTGAGTACTTCGCCGTGGTCGTCACCTCGCTCGGCCTGCCGTACGAGATCTACGACCTCACCGCCAAGGTGACCGTGCTGCGAACGGTCGCCTTCGCCATCAACCTCGCGCTGGTCGTCTACCTGCTGGTGACCAGGCGCCTGTTTGGCATCCGCGGCGGGAAGCAGGCCTACGATGCGCGGCTGCGCAGCGAATCGATCGTGGACACCGAACTGGCCGCGCTGGCCGCCGGGCCAGCCCCGGCGGAGCACGAAGCCGGAGCCGATGCCACGCCCGCGGAGCCACCCGTACCGGCCGCTGCCGAACCCCGGACCGTCCCTACCGAGCCACCCGTCAGATAGCCGCTACTGCCGCCCGGCCGGCCCAGGAATGCAATGGTGATTTCGATCCGGTAACGAAGTCATGGCGAAATGACACCGGCCATCGCGGCCGACGGCCCGCGCCGGGCTCCCGGCTTGGCCGCGCCGCAGCTTCAGTGCTGGTCACAAGCCTGACGGGAGACGAACTGCCCTGACAGGCACCAGAAAGACCTCCAGTCCCGCTACCCGACACCCGGATAATTCACGGCGATTAGCGGGATTTCAGCGGACGCATCCTGCTACGGTTCCAGCCGCAGCGTATATCCAGCGCTGCCCGCAGCGAGCTGGGACCCGCTGAATTCAGCGGAGCTGGGACCCGCTGAATTCAGCGAAAGGGGATCGGTAGTGAAGAAGCTGCACCACGTTCTCGGACCCGCGCGCGGGCGCTGGGTCATCGCTCTGGCCAGCGTGGCGGGCAGCGCGGCGCTGGCTGTAGCCGCCGTTCCCGCGGCCTCGGCCGCGACGGCCGCACACGCCAGCGGCGCGCCAAAGGTCCACGTCTCGCAGGTGACCGGCATTCACAAGGTGGGAACGGTCAACCTGGGGGCGCTGGCGGCCGCCGATGCCAAGAAGCCGGCAGCCAGCATCGCCACCGCACATCAGGTCGCGCCGATCCGCATGCTGCCGTCCGCGAAGACCGCCAGCCATGCTTCCAGCGTCAGTGCCCCAGGCCTCAACAGTCCCAGTCTCACCTCTATCACCAACACCAACGTTGGCAGTGAGCACGGCTTCGACGGCCTTACTTCGGTGATCAACGCCGGAGCCAACTTCGCGATCGGTGACGTGGCCCCGCCCGACCAGGGGCTGGCCGTCGGGCCGAGCCCGTCCGGCACCGCCCTGGTCGAGTTCGTGAACCAGTCGCTCAACATCTACTCGACCAGTGGCAAGACGCTGGCGGGTGCGGTCCCCGGGTTCCAGTTGTTCGGTTTGCCGGCCACCGCGTTCCTCAGCGACCCACGCGCGTACTGGGACCCGCAGAGCCACCACTGGTTCTTCACCATGTTCACCTTCGGGCCGAACCCCGGGGACAACGTTCAGTACATCGACGTGAGCCAGACCAGCAATGTGTTCGGTAACTACGCAATCTTCGCTTTCAGCACCAACGATCCGAGCCTGTCTGGATGCCCCTGCTTCGGTGACTTCGACCAGGTCGGGTCAGACGCCAACGGCTTCTACATCGCGACCAACGAGTTCTCGTTTGCCACGCCTGCCTTCTATGGCGCATACATTTACGCGATATCCAAGTCCGGCCTTATCTCCTGGGCGAACGGCGGCAGCACGCCCGGGGTGTTCCTGTACACGGTGCCGCTGAGCGATCCGTTCGGCTCGTACCACGTGTCGCCGTCCACGGTGACGCAAGGGGCATCGGCCCCGAACACCGAGTACTTCGTGGAGTCCAACGGCAACCTGCCGTATGACGGGACCACGTTCGGATCCGGGCTGGAAGTGTTCGACCTGTACAACACCCAGTCACTCAACTCGAACGTGGCGCCGCCAACCAACTTCACGACCGTCAACACCGAGGCGTACTCGCAGCCGCTGAACGTGAACCAGAAGAACGGGCCCATCCCGCTGGGCTCCGCGAACGGTGACACGGTGGCGCAGCTCCAGACGGACTTCAACGCCGTCCAGGAGGTCACCTACGCCGGCGGGCTGCTCTATGCAGAGCTGAACACCGGCTTCAACCACGGGAACAACTCCGGCGCGGCCTGGTTCGTGCTGAAGCCGAAGAACCCGTCCGGCTCGTTCAACGTCTACAACGTGAAGAACGGTTACGTGCTGACGAGCCAGAACGTGCTCTACCCGGCTATCGGCGTGACCTCGAGCGGCCTCGGTTACATGACCATGGCCATCGCCGGGAACAACCGGTTCCCGAGCGCGGCCTACATTGCGTTCCGTGGCACTGCGGGCACGTCCGGCCCAGTGCGCATCGCCGCCGGCGGTTCCGCACCTGAGGACGACTTCACCTGCTACGCGAACACCAACTCCATCGGCGCCTTCCCGTGCCGGTATGGCGATTACTCGATGGCCCAGGCCTACAACGGCCGGATCTACCAGGCCACCGAGTACGTGGCCCCGCAGCCGAGGGACATCTTCAGCAACTGGGGTACCCGGGTCTGGAGCGCGACTCCCTGACCCGCGGGAAGAACACCACCTGGTGGGGGCGCAGCCGCAGGCCGCGTCCCCACCGGCGTGTCGGGCCTGATCAGGTCCCGGCGGGCTGCGGCGGCATGGTGTGCAGCGGCCTGGTCCGGAGCGGTACCGGGGTGCGCAGCGGTTCCGACGGCAGTGGGTGCCCATGGAACCGGGCAACGCAGATCGCGGGGTAGGGCAGCAACGGGCGCGGGCGGCGGCCAGGCGGCCGGGTCCCGAGGTAGAACTTGCGGAAGCCGGGCGGGCAGTGACCGGTGGCTGGGCCGCAG
>CAWIMG010000004.1:0-9406 GCA_963837105.1 uncultured Actinomycetes bacterium
CAGTGAGCGCGCCCACGATGCCGGCCAGGCCGAACAGGGCCAGCGTGGACTCGGCCCAGTTCGCCCTGAGCACCTCCCACCAGGTGGCGCGCTCACTGGTCTTGGGGGTCCGCAGGAATGCCGCCTTCTGGGCGAACAGGCCAAGCACCGACGCCCGCGCCACCACCAGCGAGGTGGACTGCCAGATGAAGAAGGCACCGACGGCGTCCCGCCAGGTCGCGCCGGTCCCCCATGCCGACCACGACGTGGTGGCGGGAGATCCTGAGCAGCAGCAGCACGCCCGCTACCAGCGCGGCGAGCAAGGCGGTGCCGAGCACAGCCAGCACCAGCCGCTCGACGAAACGCCAGGCACCCGGGACCCGGTCGCGGCGGCCACCCGGCAGGAACAGCGCGGCCGAGCCGAGCGGTGCCGCCACGATGGCAGCCAGCAGCAACGTCTGAACCATGACCTGGGCGCTCCTTAGACCGAAGTTGCTGTAGCTCTCTGTAGTTTTTGTCCCCGTGACCAGCGGCCCTGGCTCGCCCAGGTTCACCGAACGTAGTCAGAATTTTGACGCGTGTCGCGATGCGGTGACGTGCCGTGTAGCTGTATGGTCAGGCTATGGCTCCCATTGCTGGGAAGGTCCACGTAGTCAGAGTGACGAAGACCGGTTATGTGGATAAGCAGGGCCGCCGCCGGGACTACTCCTCGGCGTACCTGCGCCGCACCTACCGGGAGGACGGCAAGGTCAAGAACGAGACGGTGGCGAACCTGTCGGCGCTGCCGGACCACGTGATCGACCTGATCGACGCGGGCCTGAAGGGCACGCGGCTGGTGCCGGCCGGGGAGGCGGTGACGATCACCCGGTCGCTGCCGCACGGTCACATCGCCGCGGCCTGGGCCATGGCGGCGAAGCTGGGCCTGCCCGCCCTGCTGGGCCCGGCCTGCCGCGAGCGGGACCTGGCCCTGGCGCTGGTTATCTCCCGGGTGGCCGCCCCGGCGTCCAAGCTGTCCACCCTGGGCTGGTGGGCTGATGTCACCGTGGGGGCCGACCTGGGCGTGGCGCAGGCGCCCACCGATGCGGTGTATGCGGCGATGGACTGGCTGGGCGCCCGGCAGGACCAGATCGAGGCCAGGCTGGCGGCCCGGCACCTGGGCCCGGGCGCGAACCCGTCACGGATGGCGCTGTTCGATCTGTCCAGCTCGTGGCTGGAGGGCTCGCACTGCCCGCTGGCCGCCCGGGGCTACTCCCGCGACGGCAAGAAAGGCCGGCTGCAGATCGAGTACGGGCTGCTCACCGACCCCGAAGGCAGGCCGGTCGCGGTCCGGGTGTTCCCCGGCAACACCGGTGACCCGGCCGCCTTCACCCAGATCGTCAAGGTGGTGCGGGAGAAGTTCCAGCTGGCCAGGATGGTCATGGCCGGCGACCGCGGCATGATCACCAAGGCCCGGATCGAGGCGCTGAACACCGCCGCCGACGGCACCACGCTGGACGGCGAAGACGCCTACGGGTGGATCACCGCACTGCGCGCCCCCGCGATCCGCAAGCTGATGGCCGGCGGCGGCCCCTTGCAGATGTCGCTGTTCGACCAGCAGGACCTGGCCGAGATCACCAGCCCGGACTACCCCGGCGAGCGGCTGGTCGCCTGCCGCAACCCGGTCCTGGCCGCCGACCGTGCCCGCAAGCGCGAAGAGCTGCTGCAAGCGACCGAAAAACTGCTCGCCCCCATCACCGCCCGTGTGCAGGCGGGACGGCTGGCTGGGGCTGCGGAGATCGGGGTGGCGGCCGGCAAGGTGATCAACAAGTACAACACCGGCAAGCACTTTGAGGTCACGATCACCGATACCAGCCTGGCCGTGGCGCGCAAGCAGTCCCAGATCGCTGAGGAAGCCGCGCTCGACGGGTTCTACGTGCTGCGCACCCCCATCCCCGTCGGCCAGCTGCCCGCCCCGGCCGCGGTCACCGCCTACAAGAACCTCAAATACGCCGGGCGGGACTTCCGCCACATCAAGTCCGACGACCTGGACCTGCGCCCGCTCTTCCACCGCCTCGAAGACCGCGTCCGCTCCCACGTGCTGATCTGCATGCTCGCCTGCTACCTCACCTGGCATCTGCGCCGCGCCTGGGCGCCGCTGACCTTCACCGACGAGCAGCCACCCCAGCCGGCCAACCCCCTCGCCCCCGCCCAGCGGTCACCCGCCGCCCAGGCCAAGGCCTCCCGGCAGCGCGACGAGCACGGGCACCGCTACTACAGCTTCCGCGGCCTCCTGGACCACCTGGCCACCTTGACCCGCAACGACGTCCGGTTCGCCGGAGCCACCGCCACCGTGCCCATGCTCGCCGAGCCGACCAGCACCCAGCGCGAAGCCTTCGACCTGATCGGCGTCCCGATACCGCTCACCTTGAAGTAGTCAGAGCACCCGCCGGGCGGAAACCCAAAGCACCAGGTCAATGCAAGAAACCCGTACCCAACCGGCCGTAACTTCGGCCTAGCCTCGCGTCACCTCCTCACTCGTTGCCGCCGATCCATGCCCGGCGGGCGGAACGAACTTTGCTGCTGGCCGGCCAGGTCGGCAGGCCCGGCACCGGCGGCCGCCGGCAGGACAGCGTGCGGCCTCAGCTGGTCAGCGCCTGATATACGAGCTGGCGCAGCTGCGGCCGGATCCGGTGCGAGCTCGACGGCAGGAGCTGGGTGTAGAACGCCACGGTCAGTTCCTGCCGCGGGTCGATCCAGAAGGTGGTGCTGGCGGCGCCGCCCCAGGACAGCTCGCCCTCGGAGCAGACCACCTTGGCCGGCACCGGGTCGATGACCACGGCGAAGCCCAGGCCGAAGCCAACCCCCCAGAACGGGAAGTCGGGGTACAGCGGCCGGCCGAACGTGGCCAGGTCCAGGCCGCCCGGCAGGTGGTTGCGGCCCATGTAGGCGACGGTGGCCGGGCTCAGCAGCCGGGTGCCGTCCAGCTCCCCGGCCGGGCTGTCCGGGCGGTGCAGCAGCATCTGCAGGAACCGATGGTAGTCGGCGGCAGTGGAGACCAGGCCCCCGCCGCCGCTGAACATGGCGGGCTGCCGCAGGGCGGTGCCACCGAGCGCGTCCAGCCGGGCGGGGGTGCCGTCCGGGCCGGGCGTGTAGAGGGCGGCAAGCCGGGCGGCGTCGCTGCCGGCGACCCAGAACTGGGTATCGGTCATGCCCAGCGGGCCGAGGATCCGGGTGCGGAAGAACTCTGCCAGGCTCTGCCCTGAGACGACCTCGACCACCCGGCCCAGCACGTCGGTCGCCACCGAGTAGTTCCATTCGGTCCCGGGCTGGTACAGCAGCGGGATGCCTGCCCAGACGTTACAGGCCTGGGCCAGGTCCACGCCCACGGGCGTGTCCAGCTCGAATCCCGCCGCCCGGTAACTGGCATCCACCGGATGCACCCGGAGGAACCCGTAGGTCAGGCCGGCGGTGTGGGTGAGCAGATGCCATATCCGCACCGGCTCGGCCGCCGGGACGGTGAGCGGCCGCAGATCGGACCCACCCGCGTAGACCCGCACCCCGGCGAAGGACGGGATGAATGTGCTGACCGGGTCGGTGAGCTCGAAGCAGCCCTCCTCGTAGAGCATCATCGCCGCGACCGAGGTGACCGGCTTGGTCATCGAGTAGATCCGCCACAGGGTGTCCGGCTCGACGGGCAGCCCCGCCTCCAGATCCCGCGACCCGCGCCAGGACACGTGAGCCAGCCGGCCATGCCCGGCTGACGGCGACCAGCCAGCCGGGCAGCCGGCCGTCGTTGAACGTAGCGGGCGAAGTGGTGGTCGATCCGCCGCAGCCGGTCCGCGTCCAGCCCCACCTCAGCCGGATCGACCTCAGGCTTGAGTTCGGTCACACCTCATGTTCTCAAGCTGCGGCGAGGCCGGCGAGGGCAAGCCGCACGCCGGGCCGGTGAGAGCAGCCAGGCACCGGGCCGGTGAGAGCAGCCAGGCGCCGGGCCGGTGAGAGCAGCCAGGCACCGGGCCGGTGAGAGCAGCCAGGCACCGGGCCGGTGAGAGCAGCGCCGCACCGGCCGGTGCGGCGCCACCCGCTAAAGTGCAGTTCATGGCCGCGCCGGTGGATGATGAACTGGCGGCCGATTTCGCCCGGGACGGCGTCGTCTGCGTCCGCTCGGTCCTGGATCCGGATGAGGTGGCGGCAGCGACCCGCGGGATCGACGCCGTGCTGGCCAGCCCCGGCCCACTCGCCCAGGTGGCCAGCGGGGCGGGCGACCCCGGCACGTTCACCGAGGACTTCTGCCGCTGGCGGGAGATTCCCGAGATCGAGCGGCTGGCCCGGTACTCGCGGGTGCCGGCGGTGGCCGCCGCGCTGCTGGCCACGCCGCAGGTCCGCTTCTACCACGACCACGTGCTGGTGAAGGAGGGCCGGACCCGCCAGCGCACTCCCTGGCACCAGGACCAGCCGTACTACAACGTCAACGGCCGTGGCGTGAGCGCCTGGATCCCGGTGGACCCGGTGCCCGCGGACGGGTGCCTGGAACTGGTGGCCGCTTCGCACCGCGGCCCCTGGCTCTTGCCACGCACATTTCTGCGCGGCGAGGCACGCTGGTTCCCCGAGGGAACCCTGGCCGAACTGCCAGACATCGAAGCCGACCGGGCGGCGTTCGACATCCGCCGCTTCGACCTGGCGCCTGGTGACGCCATCTTCTTCGACTTCCTGACCGTGCACGGCGCCCCCGGCTTCCCTTATGACACCCGGCGGCGAATCCTGTCGCTGCGCTACCTGTCGGCCGATGCCCGGCATGCCCCGCGGCCATGGCGGACGTCCCCGCCATTCGACGGCCTGGCGGCGGAACTGCCGGCCGGGGCGGCGATGGACCACCCGCTCTTCCCGGTCGTCTGGCCCGCCTGAGGCGGGCACCGTCGGCCGAGAGTCCTTGGTCATGCAAGTTCCGGCCATACGGCCCTGCACCGCGGGTCACGTCACTCACCATGCTGGTGGCCGGAACCACCACGCTGGTGACCAGAACATGATGCCGTGAAGGCGGTGAGGTGCCGTGGGCGGAATGATGGGCGGCGGTGCGGGCATGGGGGCCTGGATGTACCTGTGGATCATCCTCGGGCTCGGCGTGGTGGTTCTCGTTGGCGTCGTGGCCGTGCGGATCCTGGCCATCGGCCGCAATCCTGAGCCGCCGACGCCGCAGCTTCCGCCCGCCGAGTCAACCGCGGTGCGGGAAGCCAAGGACACCCTGAGGATGCGGTACGCGCGGGGCGAGATCGACCGGGAGGCATACCTGCAGGGCAAGGTCGAACTGGAAGACTGACGTGGCGAGGCAGTGACCTGCCGAGCCTCGTGCTGGCTCCGTCAGAGGTGGCTAGTGGGCCGCTTCGTAGCGCCGGATCACGTCCGCGCTGATCCGGCCGCGCTCGGAGACCTGCAGGCCAGCCGAGCGGGCCCAGTCGCGCACCGCGCTGCGGTCCGCCGGCGCGCCACCGGACCGGCTGCCCCGGCGCCGCCCGCCCCGCGGTACCCGCCGGGCGGCCTGGATGAACGGAGCGAGTGCGTGTTCGAGCTTAGCCCGGTTCTTCTTGGCAAGGTCGATTTCGTAGGCCACGCCGTCCAATCCAAAGGAGACGGTCTGGGCGTTCTCAGAACCATCAAGGTCATCGGTGATAATAACCGACACGCTCTTTGACATAACACTAATAGTCCGCGCCAGGCGGGGTGTTTGTCAATGCGGCGCAACCGAATGAGCTTTTCCGGGCTGGATGCCAAGGTTATCCACAGTGCGCGCGCCGGAATTCCGCTCAGCCGCGGTGGATCGTGGCCAGCCAGGCCTGCGCGGTCATGCTGCCGATTCCTGGGTTGAGCTCGAAGGTTTCCGGGACGATGCTGGCAATCGTCCAGCCGCCGGCGAACGCGGCACGCAGTTCGTCCGCCCGGACCCGCCGCGGGCCGAAATCGCCCGGCTGGCGGTCGCTGAAGCACATGAGGTAGACAGTCCCGCCAGGTGCCAGCACGTTGCCCAGGCTGGCCACGTAACGGGCGCGGTCGCGGTCGTCGAAGACGTGGAACAGCCCGCTGTCGATGACGGTGGCAAAGACCAGCCGGAGCGCACCCAGATCGAGCGCGTCCGCGACCTCGAACCGCGCGGCCAGGCCTCGTTCGGCCGCCTTGCGCCGGGCCTGCTCGATCGCCCGCGCGGAGACGTCCACGCCCACGGCGTCGGCGCCCGCCGCGGCGGCCAGCAGCGTGTGCTCACCGGTCCCGCAGCCCGCGTCGAGCAGTGGCCCGGTCAGCAGCGCACCGGCGGCCAGCCGGGCGAACGCCGGCTGCGGGTGCCCGATGTCCCATGGTGCGGGCGTGTGCGCGGTATAGGCCGCATCCCAGCCCGCGGTCACGAGCGCTCAGACCCAGGCCAGCGCGAGAATGCGGCGCCTGCGCCGCGCAACGGCTGCCACGGGTGCGGGGGGCGGCGGTCGATATCGGCCGCCGTCAGGTCCATCAGAGCGTCGTTGTCGGGCCGCTGAAATGCCGACCGGAAGCGCGGGCAGTTGTTGAGCACAAGCGGACCGGGATATGAGATCCCGAAACCGCGGAAAAGGCCTGCCGGCGGCAGCTTCCCGGCCACGGCCAGCGCGCCATTGACGATGTGGATCGCGGCCAGGGCGTACCGCGCTTTGCCCGCTACCGGCACATCGGCCTCCCTGCGCATTCCCGCCAGAGCTGTCATCGGCCCGCAACGGGACGGGCCACTGCTCAGGCAAGGCTAACCCGCAACCGGCGGGCGACTACACCGCTCCCGGCTGTGCCCGCGACAGCCGCTGCCAGAGCCGCTCCAGCATGTGCCGATCAGCCACCGTGGTCACCGCCAGGAAGGTGCGCCTCAGTACCTCGTTATGCGTGCGACGGGCCGCCCGCAGCACCGTGTCCCCGTCCCCGGTGAGAACCGTGAACCACTTGCGCCGGTCGGATGGATCCACGGCCCGGCGGACCAGGCCGTCTCGTTCCAGCCGGGTGACCAGATGCGTGGTGCCCGCTGGGCTGAGCATGACCTGACGGGCCAGCGCCGACATCTGCAACCGCTGGCCGGGCGCGTTGAACAGCGTGATCAGCACGTCGAACTCGGTGACGGCCAGACCGTGGTGGCGGCGCAGTTCGGCGTCGAGTTCGGCCAGCACCATCCGGTGCAGCTGCAGCAGCGCCAGCCAGGACGCCCATTCCCGCGGCGCCATGAACTCGTGCCCATCCGCGCTGCCAGGCCCGGCCGCACCGCCAGCCTCATCCACACTGCCAGGCCCGGCCGCCCGGGCGGCTCCGGATGGACCAGCCCGGGCCAAGGACCCGGAGCGGCACCGGCCCGCGCCGACCTCGGTGCAGCGATTCGAGGTCTACGGCTCCGTCACGCCGGCCTGATCACCGCCCGGGCCCGGTGGCCGGCCGGTCAGCCGTCGCGGTGGACCGCATCCGGGGCGAAGGCCGGCCGGCAGACCGAGATGTATTCCGCACCGGCCGGGCCCGGGGTGCTGTAGCGGACCCACTCCCCCGGGCTGGTGTGGACGGCCTGGCCCGCCGCCACGGTCAGCCTGGCCGCGGATTCCACCACCAGCGTGCCCCGGAGCACGATGGTGAACTCGTCAAACTCCGGGCGCTGGCCAGGCTCGGACCACCCGGACGGGCTGCGCATGTGGGCAACACTCAGCCCGCCCTCACCGGTGCTGGCCAGGCCCACGTACTCGTCGATCAGTTTCGGCGGCTCGCCCGCGGCCGCCACCCGCGTTGGCTCACCGATCAGTTCTGGCATGGCCGCCAGTATCGCGCACCGGGTCCCGGGCACCCCGGGCCACCCGGGGAAGCGCCGAACGCCCGCAGAGCTATGCTCTCGTCATCTGGCAGGCGGGCCTGAGGTGGTCAAGTGGCAAGCGGGAATCCGGACCCGGGAGGCAGCCCGGCGCTGGCGGCCAGCCCGCCCGGCCCGGCGGCCACCAGCACCGATGCCGGTGGTGACGCCCCCGGCCCGGTGCCCGCCGCCGGGCCGTGGCTCGCCCGGCGGCTGTTCCCGCTGCTGGCCACGGTGGCCCTGCTGATCATCGGGATGGGCGGCACCATCTGGTGGGGGCCGGCCATGATCGGGCGGACGGCCTGGTCGCTGCCGCACGACCTGTGGGGCACGCTGATCGCCGCGAGCCGGCTCGCGCATCTGCATCTCGCCGGCCTGTACACCCAGCCCACCGGCTTGATCACGCTGCCCGGCGCGGCGGTGATCCTGGCCCCGGTGGCAGCGGTCATCGACGCGGCCGGGGTGTCGCTGCGGGTGCCCGGCCCGCACTACCCCCAGCCCACCGCGTGGCTGATCGCCGGGCCGTACCAGATCGTCCTGTCGGCGGTGGTGCTGTTCGCCGCCGACGCGATCGCCGAGCACCTCGGCCTGAGCCGCTGGCGGCGGATGATGCTCACCGCCGCGCAGGCCATGGCCCTGTGGAACGTCTCGGTGCAGCTGGGGGCATCCCGAGGACGCGGTGGCGGTGGGACTGCTCCTGTACGGCATCCTGGCGCTGTCGCGGTCGCGGACGGCGCGGTCGGCCTGGCTGCTGGGGGCGGCCGTCGTCGATCCAGCCGCTGGTCCTGCTCGCCCTGCCGGTCCTGGCGGTCGCTCATCGAGCCACGGCGGCTGCCCGGCTTCCTGGCCCGGGCGGCGGCACCGCCGCGGTGGCGCTGCTGGCGGCGGCGGCCGCGGCCAACTGGGACGCCACCTTCACGGCGGTGACCAGCCAGCCCAACTGGGTGACCGTCGATCACCCCACCCCGTGGAGCGTCGCTGGCCCCGGCGCTGCCGGCGGGGGGTCGCGGCCGGGCCCGCCAGGGTGGTCACCATCGCGGTGGCCTGCGGCTGCGCGCTGGCGGCCGGGCGCCGCTGGCGAGCGGCCCGCAGGCCGCCGCGTGGGGCCGCGGAACGCTGCGCGAACTGCTCTGGTGGGCCGCGTTGGCGCTGGCGCTCCGCTGCGCGTTCGAGCCGGTGATGGTCGCCTACTACCTGTGGCCCGCGCTGGCGGTGGCGCTCATCGCGGCCGCGGCGAACTGGTCACGCCTGATCACCACCTCGGTCGTTGCCGGCCGTGCTCACGTTCGGCTCGCAGGTCTCCTGGCGCGGGGCCGTGGAACTGGTGGCTGCCGATGGTCACCGGGCTGGCCCTGGCCATGCTCACCGCCCGGCTGCCGCCCGGCCGGAAGGACCCGGCCGCCGGAGCGTCCTAACGGCGGGTGCGCCGGCGCGGTGGCTCGGGTACCCCCGGCGGCCGCGGCCCAGCAGCAGGACGATCCGCTGCTCGGCGAGCTGCTCACGGGGTAGCTCAGCCACACGCACAAGGCGGCCAGCGGCAGCTCGACCCCGACGGCCAGCACGATGGCCAGCATCCGCTGGCCCGGCGGCGAGGTCACCACATCGAACCAGGCG
>CAWIMG010000005.1:0-6848 GCA_963837105.1 uncultured Actinomycetes bacterium
GTGGCATGCTCTTCTTGTCCGAGCGGGCGTAGGCGTAGTGAGGTATCACGGCGACGATGGGCCGCCGAGGTGCCCCGGCATGTGTTCCAGCATCAGCAGCAGTTCCACCAGGTGCTCCTGCACCGGCGAGCTCAGCGGCTGGATGAGGAAGACATCCCGTTCCCGGCATTTTTCATCTGCAGCGCGTCGGACCTCCAGGCAGTCGCTGGCGAACCGCTGGATTTGGACCGGCCGCAGCGGCTCACCCAGGACCTGGCAGATCTCCGCCGCCAGCTCCGGGGTGGGCGCTGCCGGTGAAGACGGCGATGTCCCGCACGCTGCCCAAGGCTACTCGGCTGGGTCCGCTCCCCGCCCGCTGGCGTGCCAGTTCCCGGCCGGCCCTGCGCAGCCAGCGCGCCGGATCGGCCAGTGCGGGCCCGCTCCCGCCCGCCAGGGCGGTCAGGGTGAGGACGGCAACCCCGGGGTGGTGGCGGGCCGCCCGAGTGGGCCCGGCCACGACCGCCGCCGGGACGCCCGCGGCCGCCGCGGCGGCCAGCGCCAGGCCCGTCACCTTCCCGGTCAGTGAGGTCGGGTCGACGCTGGCCCTCGCCGGTGACCACCAGGTCCGTGGCCGCGATCGCCTGGTCCAGGCCGGCCAGCGGCAAGTTCGGGGGCCGCCGGGAGTGATGGCCGCACCCCAGCCGGCCGCCAGCCCGTAACCGGTGCCGCCCGCGGCCCCTGCCCCGGGCGCCCCTGGGTGACCGCCGAGCAGGTCCGCCAGCCGGGCCAGGCCCGCCTCCAGCCGGGCCACCTGGCCGGGAGTGGCGCCCTTTTGCGGGCCGAACACCGTGGCCGCGCCGGCCTGCGCCAGCAGCGGTGCGGTGACATCGGCAAGGCAGACGGCCGGGCAGGCGGTGGCCGCAGGCCGGAGGTGTTGACCGTGGCCAGCCGGGCCAGCGCCCCGCCGCCGGGCGGCAGCGGGCGGCCAGCGGTGTCGAGGAACCGGGCGCCGAGGGCGGCCAGCGCCCCCGTGCCCCGCTGTTGGTGGCGGCGGAGCCGCCGAGCCCGACCAGCAGGCGGCGGGCGCCCTCGTCCAGCGCGATGGCGAGCAACTCCCCCAGCCCGGAGGTCTGCGCCCGCATCGGGTCCGGGCGGGCCAGCAGCGGCAGTCCGCTGGCCCGCGCAAGTTCCACCGCCGCGGCCCCGCCCGGCAGGTGAAGCCAGTCGCACGTCACTGGCGCGCCGCCGGGGCCGGTGACCCGGGCACGCCGCCAGCGGGCCCCCGGCACCCGTGCCGCCAGCACCTCCAATGTGCCCTCGCCGCCGTCGGCCAGCGGCAGGCAGGTCACCAGGTCGCCCGGGCGGGCGGCGCGCCAGCCAGCCGCCAGCGCGGTGGCGGCAGCGGCGGCGGTGATGCTCCCCTTGAACGAGTCGGGGGCGATCACCACCCGCACCCGGCGCTCCTAGTCCCCGGCGGGCTGGTACCGGGGCAGGCCCAGCTTCTCGCGGATGGCCTGCTGGATCTGGTCCGGGCCGGGCGGGGCGTCGACGGTGACCACGTACTCCTTGCGGGGGAAGATGGCCAGCACTGGGTTGGTCTTCTCGTGGTAGTCGCGGAGCCGGACCGCGAGCGCCTCCTCGGTGTCGTCTTCCCGGGTGACCAGGGTGCCGAGCCGCAGACGTCACAGATGCCTTCCACGGCCGGGCGGCTCGCGATCAGGTTGTAGTCCATGCCGCAGCCCGAGCACAGCCGGCGGGCGAGGACGCGCCGGCGCACCTCGCGGTCGGGCAGGTCGAGGTGGATCACGCCGTCGATGTCGTAGCTCTCCAGGAAGAACTCGGCCTGCCGCTGGTTGCGCGGGAAACCGTCGATGATGAACCCGTAGTTCCAGTCGTGCTGGCTCAGCCGGTCGGCGGTCACCGCCTCGACCAGGTCGTCGCTGACCAGCCGCCCGGCCGCCATGGTCCGCCTGACCTGGGCGCCGAGCTTGGTGTGGCTGCTGCACGTTCCAGCGGAAGATGTCGCCGACGGTGATGTGGACCAGGTCGAGGTCCGCGCACGAGCATCGCGGCCTGGGTGCCCTTGCCGCTGCCCTGGACGCCCATGATGACGTATTTGCGCATGTCAGGCTGGTACCGCTCAGGCGTAGTAGCGGAAGACGGCCTGGGCGGCGCAGGCGGGCTTCTCGCTGCCAGCAAGCTCCACCGTGAAGTCCAGCACCGCCTGCGCGGCGTTGACCCCGGCGTCCTCGACCGCACCGATCTGGGCGGCCAGCCTGACCTTCGAGCCGACCGGGACCGGGGCGGGGAAACGGACCTTGTTCAGCCCGTAGTTGATCCCCATCCGCACGCCCCTGACCTCCAGCAGTTCGGACAGCAGGTGCACCACCAGTGACAGGGTCAGATAGCCGTGCGCGATCGTGCCGCCGAACGGTCCCGCGGCCGCCTTCTCGGCGTTGACGTGGATCGACTGGTGGTCGCCGGTCGCGTCGGCGAAGGCGTTCACCCGGTCCTGGGTGATCTCCAGCCAGCCGGTGTGGCCAAGGTCGGTGCCGGCCAGGGCCTTGAGTTCGTCGAGCCCGTTCGCGGTGACGGTCATCGGGGTCCTCCTGTGGTGCGGTGGCGGGGCGGCTGGCGCCGCCGGGCCTGCGGTCAGCCGTCCAGTCCCAGGCGGCGTTCGCAGTTCCGGCGGACTTTCGGGTCGAGCGAGTCCCGCAGCAGTGGCCAGTCCTCCCGCAGCAGCCGGGCGTTGAGGAACCGGGCCATGTCGTTGCGCCGTCCCTGGGTGATCACGATGCCATACAGGCTGCGGCGCAGCTGGTCGTCGGACAGGTCGAACTCACGCAGTCCCGGCCAGGCCAGGTGACGAGGCAGCACCACGACTCCCTGAGCGGGCCCGTGCAGTTCGTCCAGGCTGGCCGGCAGCCGCTCGGCCCGGGCCGAGCGGCCGGGCAGCAAATCGGCCAACGGCATGCTCCGATTATCACCGACGCCGGTGCGGCCCGCGCCGGGCCCAGCCGATACCTGCCGGCCCGGGCCCGCCCCTGCCGGTACCTGGCCGGGCCTGCGCCAGGCCCGCGGGATACCCTTCCGGCCCCGCTAGACTCGGCCTCATGTCCGGCACGCAGGCCGCCCGTCGGTGGCGGTTCCTGTACACCCCCAAGTGGCTGGGCTGGCATCTTCTGATTGCCGCCAGCGTGGTCGGCATGCTCTGGCTGGGCGACTGGCAGCTGCGGCGGGCGGCGGCAGGCAACGCGCTCAGCTGGGCATACACCTTCGAATGGCCGCTCTTCGCGATCTTCGCGGTGTTCTTCTGGATCAAGACGATCCGGGACGAGGCCCACCTCGATGACGCGGACGAGGCCGCACCGGCCTCCGGGATCAGCCTTCCGGCCGGCGCCCGGCCGGCCCAGCTTCGGCGGCCGGCGCCTCGGTGACCGGGGTGGAAGCGGCGGAGCCGGGCGAGCCGGAGGACCCCGACCTCGCCGCCTATAACGCCTATCTCGCCCGGCTCAGTAAGGAGGTGAAGGGCCATGGCCGCTGGCATGGGCTCAGGTAACCGCTGACGGCGGCAAAGCTAACAGCGCGAGAAGGAGGTCAGGCCGGTGCGCCTGAATGTCATCTTGTACCGGGTGATGGCCTACATCACTGGTGTGGTGCTGATCGTCTTGTGCGTGCTGGCCATCATGCAGGCGTTCACCAACGACAGCGGGCTGGTGAACGTGGTGGGCACCATCCATGGTGGCCTGTACATCATCTACCTGCTGGTCGCATTCCCGCTCAGCCGGCGGCTGCGACTTACCGCGGGACCAACGGTGGCGCTGCTGCTGGCCGGCACCATCCCGGTGATGACCTTCATCGTGGAGCGCTGGATCAGCCATCGCTACATCGACCCGGCGCTGGCCGCGCTGCCCGCGCAGGCGCCGCCGGCGGCCGCCGGCGCCTGAGGCGGCCGGCGGAGTTCGCCGCGCCGGCAGCGGGCGTTTCCGCACTGGTCACAGCCATGGCGCATACTCGCAGCATGCAGACCGGGTTCCTGGACCACCCAGGACCGCTGGCCTTCGCGCACCGGGGCGGCCCCGCGCATGCGCCGGAGAACTCCTGGCGCGCGTTCGAGCATGCGGTCGGGCTCGGCTACCGGTATCTGGAGACCGATGCGCAGGCAACCGCGGATGGGGTGCTGATCGCCTTCCATGACCGCACCCTGGAGCGGGTCACCGGCCGCCCCGGCCGGGTGTCCCGGCTGCCGCTGGCCGAGATATCGGCGGCCCGGATCGGCGGCACCGAGCCCATCCCGGTGCTGGAGGACCTGCTGGCCGCCTGGCCGGATGTGCGCTTCAACATCGATATCAAGGACGGCCCGGTGATCGCGCCGCTCGCGCAGGTTCTCCGGCGCACCAACGCCTGGGACCGGGTCTGCGTCTGCTCGTTCTCAGCCGCCCGGCTGTGGACCGCCCGGCGGGTACTTGACCGGCCGGTGTGCATGGCCGCGTCACCGCTGGGCACGGCAGTGGTCAGGTTCGGCGGGCCGCGTGGCGCCCGCGGCCCCGCCCACCGCGGCCCGCACCGCATTGAACCGGCGGTCAGCCCGGCCGCCGGCCACCGGCCGGGGGGCCCGGCCGCCGGGCAGGCCAGCCTGCTGGCGGACCGGCTGGCCCGGGCCGGGGTGCAATGTGCCCAGGTACCGGCGCGGATGGCCACCAGCGCCTTCATCGTCCGGGCACACGCACTGGGACTGCATGTCCACGTCTGGACCGTCAATGAGCGCCCGGTCATGCAGAGCCTGCTCGACCACGGGGTGAACGGGATCATGACCGACGAGACGGTCGCGCTGCGGGAGGTGCTGTCCGGGCGCGGGCAGTGGCACCCGCGGGTGCCCGGCTGACACCCAGCGGGCGGCTCAGGGCGGCGAAGTGTGGCCGCCCGGCCTGGGTTGGAACCGTGGCTCAGCGGGAATCTTGTCCGGGTACTCAGCGTTAACCACCTGAACGGCTGAGCGCCTGGGAGGCAATGTCATATGGCCGAACGCGCACTTCGTGGCACCCGGCTCGGGGCAACGAGCTATGAGAATGACCGGAACACCGACCTGGCCCCACGCCAGGACATTGCTTTCGACTGCCCCAAGGGCCACCACTTTACCGTGCCGTTCGCCGCGGAAGCGGAAGTTCCCGCCACCTGGGAATGCCGGGTTTGCGGCGCGATTGCGCTCACGGCCACTGGCGACCAGCCCAGCCCGAAGAAGGCCAAGCCACCGCGCAGTCACTGGGACATGCTGCGGGAGCGGCGGTCCATCGCGGACCTGGAGCAGGTGCTCGCCGAACGGCTTGCCCTGATCCGTGGGGAGCGCGAACTGCCCGCCGAAGCGGAGGCGAAAGAGCAGCCCCGGGCCAGGCAGCGCAAGAGCGCCTAGTACGGCAGCGTCACTTCGTTATGGCCCGAGTTCGGTGGTGAGTCTGTGCTGGTAGTGGCTGCGGCGGGCTTGGCCTTGGTGGTGCCGGCGCCAGTTGGACCAGTGCTGGATGTCGCTGATGGCGCGCAGCTGGGTCCTCAGCCGGGCCCGGGGCGGGGTGATGACCAGGCCGTTGAACAAGCGGCGGATCTCGGCGGCGGTCAGCGCGATGGGCCCGCCGTGGCGGGCGTGGTGCCAGGGATCGGCGGGCGGGGCCGGTGCCGCGGCCGCGGCGCAGGCCATCAAGAACGCCAGGGCAAGCATGGCCAGGGTGACGTGCCGGTGCCAGCCGGTCCAGGTCCGCACCTGGTAGTGGTCCAGCCCGACCTGGCCCTTGGCCGCCTGGAACCCTTCCTCCACGGCCCAGCGCATCCCGGCAACACGGGCCAGGGTGGCCAGTGTGACCGGAGCCGGTGACCAGCACCGGTAGAACGCCAGAACACCATCGCTGCCACGGCGGATCAGCAGGCTATGGCCGTCTTGGTGGGCGCTGGCCCAGGCCCAGTCATACCAGCGCGGGCCCTTGGCGCCGGTCCCGGCGCTGATGCGGTGCCAGGCGCCAGCTGGCAGGGCCGCGGCGATGTGATCGGCGCGCAGCCGCCGTTTCCCACCCGGGAAGGCTGGCACCCGGTGGCCGCGCGAGACCGCCAGCACGTAGCCCACGCCGAGTTTGGCGACCCCGGTGCGGAAGGCGCCGTTGTCACCGTAGGCCTCGTCGCTGGCCACCCACGCGGCGGGCGTGCGGGCCGTCACCGCTTCAGTGATCATCTCCAGGGCCAGCTCGGGCTTGGTTGCGAACCCCGCATCCGCCGGGATGCCTGCTGCTGCGCAGCGGGACCGGTCATCGGTCCATGACCTGGGAAGGTAGACCCGGCGATCGATCAGCGCCCGGCCGCGCCGGGAGGCGTAGGACAAGAACACGCCGACCTGGGAGTTCTCGATCCGCCCGGCGGTGCCGCTGTATTGCCGCTGCACGCCCACCGAGCCGGCGCCCTTCTTTAAGAACCCGGTCTCATCACAGATCAGCACCCCGCCCGCATCACCGAGCCGCCCAGCCACGAAGGAGCGCAGGTCATCGCGGATGCCATCGGCGTCCCACACCGCGGTGCGCAGCAGCCGCTGCATTGCCTGCGGATCACCATGCCCGGCGTGCTCCGCCAGCCACCAGCAGTTCTTCCGCTCGGCCGGCGATAGCAGCCCCAGCACCATATCCCGGGCCGTGCGGCGCGGCTCCACCCGCGCGAACCGGCCCGCGACCAGGAACATCAGCTCATCGAACAATTGCCCCCAGCTGTCGGGGTCTACCCTGTGGCCAGCGGCCACCGCATCATCATCGGGCGTCGACACAACCCCGAATGATCACGCGGTGGCCGCGCCCGTTCACCCCGGTTACGTCAAAGATCACGAAGTGACGCTGCCG
>CAWIMG010000006.1:0-41996 GCA_963837105.1 uncultured Actinomycetes bacterium
GTGCGGCCCGGCCGCCCATTGCCCGCCGGGTTCCCGTGCCGTCTACCCCCGGGCCCGCTCCGGCCGCCGGCCGCGGGTGATGCCGCCCTTTGTGGTGGCTTGTTACACACGGGGCACGCCTCCGCCGGAACCACGGCTCACCCCGGAGCCGCGGCTCACCCCGGGGCCGTACCGGACCCCGCCGCTGCGGACCGTCCCGCCGCGGCCGGCCGGGAACTGATCCCAGCGGATCCGGGCCAGATGAAGACCACCAGAGCCGGCTGGAGGGCGCGATGACGAGTTCGCCTCTCCGGGCCGTCCCGGGGCCCGCGGTGGCGCTGCTGGGCGCTCTCGCGCTGCTCGCCGCCGGATGCGCGGCGCCGGGCGGAACCAGCGCCCGCATGGGCGCCCGGGCCGGGGCGGCAGCGGATGCCGCCGTGAGCGCTTCTGCCGCTGCCACCGCTCGCCCAGCCACGGCGGTCACCCTGCACGCCACCGTCCGGCGCGGCATCGCGACCAGGATCGCCTGGAGCCCGTCCCTGCCCCGCTGTGGGCCCGCCACGGCTGCCCCGGCCGGCTCGGCCAGCCCGGGCGCGGAGCGCTGCGTCCGGCCGGCACTGCCGCCGGCCCGCTTCCGGTGCCCGCGGCCGTTCTCGCACAAGCTGTTCCCCTGCCGGCTTGGCTAGGCCAGGTCTGTCCCGCCCGCGCTCGTCCGCCGAACATGCGGGTGCCCCGCGACCCTGGGGTCGCGGGGCACCCTAACTGCTCAGGCCCGGACTACTTGGAGACCTGGAACACCTGCGTTCCCCAGTTGTCCAGGGCGTTCTGGTCGGGGGCTGACGGGATGTACTCGGTTGCCATCCAGACCCCCTTACCGTTCGGGCTGGGTGCGACGAAGGAGTAGTCGCCCCAGCGTGGCTCGTTGAACAGGACGTCGGAGAAGCTCACATGCGGCCCGGCTCCGGCGGCCACCGTCGTGATCTTCTTCGAGCCGAGGGTGGTGAAGGCGGCGCTGGGGTTGATGGTGCCGCTGGTGACGGTGAACACCATCGCGGCCGGCCCGTTCGCTGGCTTCATCAGTGCCGGGTAGAGCAGGTACTGGCCCTTGACCGCCACATATCCCTGGTTGACGACCCGGTGCTTGCCGGTGTCAACCTGGAACCAGGCGGCACCGTCCCGGTCGGCCGGGTCGTTGCCGACCAGCACCGCCGAGTCCAGTGCCGTCCAGAGCTGGACCCGCCCGTGCGAGTGGGTCACCATCACTGGCCCGGACGTCCGGCTGTCGTCCGCGTTGAGGACCGCCTCGGACGTGACCGGGGTGCCGCCGACGTTCGTGACCGAGCCGTCACCGGTGCTGGTCGCGGGCACCGGGAACGCGTAGTACTCGCTTCCGATGACCATGCCGCACAGCTTGATGGTGCCGCTGCCGGTGTTCAGCGCCTTGTCCCCGGTGAGCGTCCACAGGCCCAGCGAGTGGGAGATGGAGTTGTTGTTGCCGTTCGCGTCGAACGGGAACGAGTTCACTAGGTAGCCGGTCCCGGTGCCGGTGTTGATCGCCGGATCCAGCCCGAGGCCGGGGATGCCGCCCAGCGAGACCTGCTGGAACTCCACCCCGCTGGTCAACGGGGCCAGGGCGGCGAGCTGAGCCTTGGAAAGCGCGAAGACATCCGCGCCCGATTCGGTGTTCTGGCCGGGACCGCAGTACGCGTCGGTCGAGATGATCAGCGCGTTGTTGTCGAACCCGGTCTTGGGCTGGTCGCCAAAGCAGGCCCCGCCGTCTGAGGAGCTGATCTGGTAGGCGGCGGCGCCGTTGGCGTTCAGGACCGCGATGTCCACGGTCGTGTTGCCGGAGCCGTCGAACCCGATCTCGGTGAAGTAGGCGCTCTTGGTCGCCGGGTCGTAGAGGCAGCGCACGTCGCCCGAGGCGTTGGGGTCCTGGAAGATCGTGGACAGCGGGACGTCGGGCAGCAGCGCCGTGCCGTTCGGGCTGGTGAACCGCACCACCTCGTTGACCGCTTCCACGACCACGTTGGGCTTGCCTGGTATCACGCACAGGCCCTGGTCGGGCGGGGTGAGCACGAAGCCGTTAGCGGCCTGGTTGTCGTTGTTGTCGATCCCGTTGAAGTTGTGGGTCACCGAGACGCCGGACGACCCGAAGCTGTCGCCAGCGACCCTGGCCAGGTTGGGGTTCCGGCTCGCCGCGTGGCTGACGCCGCCCTTGCCGGGGTAGGACCCGTTCGGGGACCGGAAGGGGATCACGCGCGGCTTGCCAGCCGTTGCGGTGGCCTTCGGCTTGACCGCGGGCAGGCCCCGGAGGCCGTTAGTGGACTTGGCGAGCCGTGTGACGTGGATGGAGGTGCCGTGGTAGGTCACCGTCCCGGAGGCACGGGCGGCCGTCGCGGCATGCGCGTGAGTGGCAGCAGCAGCCGCGGGCGCCATCGCTGCAGCCAGCGCCACCGCTCCGCCCGCACTGACGAGGGCCAAAGCCCACCGCCGGCGTGCGAGAACTACTGGCAGTCTGTTCACAAACCGCTCCCCTTCTTGCCCTTCGGGCGTCAGGTCAAGTAATCGCGCTTTGGCGCGCGACCGTAACAGGGGGCGCCGCTTTTCGTCAGGAAACGGTCATGGCGACGGCCCATCGTTATGAAAGAGAGAGGTGGGGGCCACGCGGGTGGTGGCAGCCCTGGGCCCCTGGGTGCCTGACCTGACAGCTGAGAAGGCGTTAACGGACGATGACGGTGACGCGCCAGAAGACTTGCGGGAAGGCGCAGCGCGGGCTCACATGCAGGCATCGGGCGTCGGTGACCGAAACCAGGTCGGACGTTCCTGGGTGGACGGCCCGGAACCCGGCCATCGCCGCCCGCCGCGCCGGATAGCCGCCGCTTGCCCACAGCCGTGCCAGTCCGGGGCCGCTGGCACGCGGCTGGTGGTACGACAGCACGCCCCTGACGCGCAGGTTGACCGCTATCATCTGGCCGGTCCGCACGGCGATCGTGGCCCCGTTGTCGGCGGCGGTCAGGGTGACCTGGCCGGCCGGTGTCCGCGTCCCGCTCGGCCGGGGAACTGGCGGGGAGAGCGCCGAGAACGCCACGGTCGCGACCGGCGAGACCCTGACTGACGCCGGTGCTGTGGCCGCCGGGCGCGGGTGAGGCGGGGCCGTGCTGCCGGCCCCCGGAGCCGCCGGTTCCCCGCAGCCGATGGCTCCCACCGCGACCAGGAGCAGCAGGAGCGGCACCGCCCGGCCATGGCATGCGTTCACGTCTTCATGGACGCACCGGACGCGCTGGGCGTTCCGGCTGCGCCGGAAGTTTCGTGCCCGGACGAGCGGGTGGCCGCGGCGGGACTCCCGCCGCGGCCACCCGGTGTCACGTGAGTGCCCAGCCGGCTGTCAGCCGGGCACCGGGACCGACCAGATCCGCGTTGCCCAGTTGGTCAGTGCGCCGCCACCGACGTTGGTGAGCGCGTGGACGTACTCCACCGCCAGGTAGACCCGGCCGTTGTAGACCTGGGTCGCCGAGTAGTCGCCGTAGCGGCAAGCCGGGCCGAAACCGGCACCCGGGTAACAGGTGAAGTCGTCCAGCGGCGTGGTGCCGGCCTTCTGGATGAGGACCGGGCCCACCGCCCCCTTACGGCCGGCGAACTTGATGTAGGCCGCGGTCGGGTAATTGTTCGCGCCGGAAAGGGCGAATGCCATGTAGCCCTGGCCACTGGCGGCGACACCGATCGACGGGTACAGCAGGTGCCCGTTGACCTGGACGTAGCCATTGCCGTCGTTCTTGACCGACACCGCCCCGGAGCCCGCGGTCGGGTGCAGCGCGAACCAGGCCACGCCGGCGTTGGTAGAGCCGCCACCCGCGTTGACCCCGGTGCTGAGCTGGGCGTAGAGCTCACCCTTGGCGTAGGTGACCAGCTGGACCGCGTCAAAGTCGGTCTGCAGCGGGAATGCCACCTTGGCGCCCACCGAGTTGCCGAACGGGATCGGCCCGGACTTCTGGACCGCGTTGGGCGGCGAGCTGTAACCCTCGGTGGCGACGGTTGCGGCTGGCGCCAGCGGCGGGCCGGTCGAGTTCAGCAGGTTGGTGTTGGTAAGTGCCCAGACTTCGAGGGCGGAGTTGCTGAAGTCGTTGCCGTCGGACTCGGTGAAGTACTCGGTGTTCGGCGCGGGCGAGCCCTGGGTCACCGACGACGGGGCCAGGTGGTAGGCGCCGAACGGGTCGGACAGGGTGGGAATGGGGTAGAGGAAGGGCGTCGGGGTCGGCCCGCCGTTGGCGGCCGCGATCAGCGCGGCCTTCGACGTCGCGTACAGGTTGGTGCCGTTGAAGCCAGCCCCGCTGATCGAGAACTCGTTCGTGGTGATGTAGAACCCGCTGTTGTCGGCGCCGACCATGTCGAAGTCGCCGAAGCACGGGCAGATCGAGTTGTCGATGACCGAGGTGCCCGTGGGGATGGCGAAGATCGTGTAACCGCCGAGTGCGTCCTTGGTCTTGCTGACCGCGATGAACTGATCACTGGCGCTCCCGGACGGGCCAAGTGGCGGGCCGACGCTGAGCATGGTGAGGAACCAGTGCTTGGTCTGCGGATCCCAGTAGACCCGGGGGTCGCTGGTGAACCAGGTCAGCGGCACCCCGAAGAACGTGTTCAGGGCGACCGGTGCGGTCAGCGGCTGGCCCGAGGGCGTGAACGCTTGCACCGCGAGATTGACCGCCTGCACGATCGCCGTCCCCTGCGAACTGGTGCCGGTGGCCATTCCCATGTCCGGCGGTGAGACGTCGAAGCCGTTCGCGTTCAGGCTGGCGGTGGAGTCAAGGCCGTTGAAGCCCTTGGCGCCGCCGGTCTTCCACTGGGGGATCACCGTGGTGAGAGGCGCCACTGGCGCCCGGTGGCTGCTGGACGTGGGCTGCTGGCCTGTGTTCCTCAGCGGCGGCTTGCCCAGCGCCAGGGCCCGGGGCTTGCCAGGCGTGGCCGGGCTGTGGCTGGCTGCCGCCTTCTTCGCCAGCGCGGCGAAGTTGACGGTGCCGATCCGCTTCATCGTCAGCGGCTGCGCGTGGATGGCCCGCACTTGCCCGGTGGCACGTGGCGAACCCGCGGAGGCGAATGCCGTGGCTGGCACGGAAACTGCGGCGGCGACCGCGCTGGCCGCCACAATCACGGCCCAGCGCCGCGACCGCCAGCGCCCGCCAGGCGGCGTAACCGGTCTGATGTTCACAATTGGCTCCCCTCGGTACGGCATATCACTTCTTATGAGAGGGCAAAATAGCACCACATGGTCCTCGGCCAGCCACTTGTGCAACAGGATTTGCCGACTTATTACGCGGCCAAATCCAGACCGTCGTCCCGGGCATCCGGGCTATCTGACGGGCGGCTCGGTGGGGACGGCACGGGGCTGGCTGGAATCAGCCGCTGGCGGCTCGTCCGGCGCGGCCGTGACCGCGCTGCCGGGTGATGGCGGGTGCGGTCCGGCTGCTGGCGTTTCCGGCCCCCCGGTGGCCGCGGTTTCGGCCGGCCCGGCCGCGGCACGCTGGTCCCCGGCGGCCAGCGCGGCCAGTTCGGTGTCCACGATCGATTCGCTGCGCAGCCGCGCATCGTAGGCCTGCTTCCCGCCGCGGATGCCAAACAGGCGCCTGGTCACCAGCAGGTAGACGACCAGCGCGAGGTTGATGGCGAAGGCGACCGTTCGCAGCACGGTCACCTTGGCGGTGAGGTCGTAGATCTCGTACGGCAGGCCGAGCGAGGTGACGACCACGGCGAAGTACTCACCCCAGCGCTGCCCCAGCCACAGCCCGACGCCCTCGACGATCTCGATCGCCGCATACGCCGCGGTACCGATGGCCAGATAAGTCAGCGTGCGCGGGTTGAGCGTGAACGCATCCCGGATCAGGCCGAGCAGCTTGGAATGGTCGATGTTGTAACCGAACTCGCGGAAAAGCAGCCGCCACTCGGGCAGTTCGGTGTTGAACGCCTGCTCGATGCCCAGCCGGGAGGATTTGAACCGCCAGATCCCATAGGCCAGCGCGCCGAACAGGATCGCCCGCACGAACCGCTCAATGGCGAACACCCGCAGGATGAGGGCACTGCGGATTTCCTTGCCCCGGCGCACCCTGGGCGCCGACGCCACCGGGCCGTGCTGGGTGGGCGGGCCGGTCACGAAGGCGCCGCAGCGCAGGCACCGCCAGGCGGTGCCTGCGGGGGCCGCCACGGCCAGCCGCTCCCGGAGCGGGGACTCGTCCGGCTCGAAGGTGACATGCCCGCTGGCACCGCAGGCCAGCAGGCTCCAGTCCATAGCCCGCAGCCTATCGGCACTGGCAGCCCCGGACGGGCCCCGCCCGCGGGCCAGCCGGTGCGGCTGCCGCGCCGGTAGCGTGTGGCTGTGGCGAAGCGTCTGGAGTTGCCGTTCGACCCGATCGAGCGGGCGGCGGAGATTCGGCAGGACAGGTTCGGCCCGGCCGACGCGATGGCCGCGGTCACCTCGATCATGCGGGCGCAGCAGTTGCTGCTCGCCGAACTGGACAGCCTGCTGCGGCCGCACCGGCTCAGCTTCGCCCGGTACGAGGCGCTCATCCTGCTGACCTTCAGCCGCCGCGGCGCGCTCCCGCTGCGGGTGATCGGTGAGCGGCTGATGGTCCACCCGACCAGCGTCACCAACACCATCAACCGGCTGGTGGGCCAGGGCCTGGTGGTCCGCCGGCCCAATCCGCGGGACGGCCGCGGCACGCTGGCCGAGATCACCGGGCTGGGCCGGGAGGTGGCCGCCCGGGCCACGGCGGACCTGATGGCGGCCAGGTTCGGGATGGGCGATTACCGCACCGACGAGCTTGACCAGTTGTTCACCCTGCTGCGCGGACTGCGGCTGGCAGCCGGCGACTTCGCGCCGGGCCCGCGGCCCCCGGCCACCGGTCCGGGCCTCAGCCGCTGACCGGGGAGGCCGCCCAGGTCTGGCCGCCGTCATAGGTGAACCAGATGGCGCGCTGGCCGGGATCGGCGGGGATGGCGAAGCCCTGGCTGGCGGTGGTCATCCCGACGTATCCGAACCCGCCTGGCGGCCGGGTCCCGGCCGCCAGGGTCCAGCTCGCGCCGCCGTCCGCGGAGGTCTCGATGCCCTGGCTGGTGGCCAGCAGCAGCCGGCCGGGCAGGCTGCCGGACAGTGAGCGAGCGGTCCCGGCCGCGGGGGCGATGCCGGTCCGCTGCCAGCTGCGGCCGCCGTCCCCGGATGAGTACACGGTCCCGGCCGGTCCGCCGCCGGACGGCCCGGTGCACACCATGACCAGGCGGGCGGTCCCGGTGACGGACAGTAGGGCACCCGACGGCTGCCCGCCGGCCTGCGGTGGCCCGGGCGGGCAGGGCGCGGTGGCGTGGCCCGCCGGGCCGGCGGCCGGCCAGGCGGCGCCGGTTGGCGGGCCGTTGAGCAGGCTGCCGTCCGGCAGCAGCAGGTAGGCCGCGCCCGATGCCAGCAGCAGGCCGGCGGACCCGCCGGCCGTGGCTGGCCCGGTTGCGGCCGCGGCGCCGGGCACCGGCTGCCACTGGTCGCTGCCCGCCGGGCTGGAGTAGAGGGCGAAGCCGGTGCAGTGCGCGGCGAACCGCGGCCCGGTCCCGGTGCAGTGCGCCCACACCGCGAACGCCCGTGTGCCCCTGGTCTCCAGGGCGGTCACCCGCATCCCGCCGGTGGCGATCTGGGTCCAGCTGCGGCCCGAGTCGTGGGTGGCCCACAGCTGCGGCCCGAATGCCCAGCCGTCGCTCCGGTTCAGGAACCGGACCTGGCTCACCCCGGTGGCGCCGTCCGGGCCATGGGCCGGCGGCGGGCCGGCCGGGCGCCAGCTGGCGCCGCTGGTGTCGGTCCGCGCCAGGGTCAGGCAGGGCGCCGCGGCGGCCAGGTCGCACTGCCCGGTGGCCCGGTTCTGGCCGAGCACCCAGCCGGTGAACGTGCCGACGAAGGTGACCGACAGCGGCGGCGGCGCCGCGCCGGCGGCCGGCCCGGTCCCGGCTGGCGTGGGCGCGGGCGCGCCGGCCGGGGCCGTCGGCCCAGGCACGCTGGTGCCGTGCGCCGCGCTCACCGGCGTGGCCGGGCCGCCCTCCAGCGCCGGGATCACCAGCTGCGGGACCAGCACGGCGGCCGCCGCGGCAGCGGTGGCCGCGCCGGCCACCGACAGCACCATCCGCCGGGTGCGGCGGCGCCGGGCCTTCCGGCTGACCCGGTCGAACGTGCCCGGCCGGGGCAGCATCGGCTGCACCGGCTCGGTCAGCCAGGCCTCCAGCCGGCCACGGGGATCAGTCACCGGCTTCCCCCAGCGCGGCGCGGAGCCGCGCCCGCGCGTGGTGGAGGTCCGCCTTGACCGTTCCCTCCGGCCGGCCCAGCATGCTGGCCACGTCCCGGATCGGGAAGCCGGCGTAGTGATAGAGCAGGAACGGCTGCCGCAGCCGGTCGGGCAGCGCGGCGATCAGGGCCCGCACGTTGACGTCCTGCGCCGGGTGCAGCACCGGGTCGTCCCCGGCGCCCGCGGTCACCGCCCGCAGCGCCCGGCGCTCCCGGCCGGCCCGGCGCCAGTGGTCCCGGACCAGGTTCGCCGCGATCATGTACAGGTAACTTTGCGGGTTCTCCAGCGATGACCAGCGTGCCAGCAGCCGGGTGAAAGCCTCGGCCGCGATCTCGTGGGCTGTGTCGTCGTCGTCGACCAGCCGCCGCACCCAGCCGGCCAGCCGCGGGTAGCACGCGCTGAACAGTTCCTCGGCCGCCGCCCGGTCGGTGGCGCGGAACTTCTCCACGGCGTCCCCCAGGCCGGCGGTCCCCGCCGTGGGGCCCCGGGGTCCCAGCAGGGTCGCGATGCTGCCCCCGGCAGTGACGACGGCGTCGGTGATGACAGATTGCACCGGTTGTACCACACCTTCTGGCCGCTGGCCTGGTAGCCGGGGCGCGCCTGCGCGCTCTCCCCGCAGTTCTAAAGACGTCTGGCGGCCCCCGCTGGTTGGGCCGGATCCACCCGCCCCGTGCAGGCCGTACACTGGCGGTAGTTAGTAGGACGTCCTACTATTTCCGGCCAGGCTGGCCCTGCCGCAGGAGGATCGTCATGGCTGACTCAGCCGAAGCCGCCCGGCAGCGCTGGCAGCGCCGTTATGAAGAGTCGAAGCTGCGCGACGCGGACTTCACCACGCTGTCCGGGATGGCGGTGGAGCCGGTCTACGGGCCGGCGCCGGGGGCGGACGTGCCGGGCTTCGAGCGGATCGGCTGGCCGGGCGAGTACCCGTTCACCCGCGGCCTCTACCCGGCCGGGTACCGGGGCCGGGCCTGGACGATCCGCCAGTTCTCCGGGTTCGGCAACGCCCGGCAGACCAACGAGCGCTACCAGATGCTGCTGGGTGCGGGCGGGACTGGGCTGTCGGTCGCCTTCGACATGCCGACGCTGATGGGCCGTGACTCCGACGACCCGCGGTCGGCCGGCGAGGTCGGGCACTGCGGGGTGGCGATCGACTCGGCCGCGGACATGGACCTGCTCTTCGCGGGCATCCCGCTGGCGCAGGTGACCACGTCGATGACGATCAGCGGGCCGGCAGTCCCGGTGTTCTGCATGTACCTGGCGGCCGCGCGGCGGCAGGGTGCCGACATCGGGGCGCTGAACGGCACCCTGCAGACCGACATCTTCAAGGAGTACATCGCGCAGAAGGAGTGGCTCTTCCCGCCGCAGCCGCACCTGCGGCTGATCGGCGACCTGATGGAGTACTGCACGGCCACCATCCCGGCCTACAAGCCGCTGTCGGTGTCGGGGTACCACATCCGGGAAGCCGGCTCGACGGCCGCCCAGGAACTGGCCTTCACGCTGGCGGACGGGTTCGGCTACGTCGAGCTGGGGCTGTCGCGGGGACTCGACGTGGACGTCTTCGCCCCCGGCCTGTCCTTCTTCTTCGACGCTCACATCGACTTCTTCGAGGAGATCGCCAAGTTCCGGGCCGCCCGCCGGATCTGGGCCCGCTGGCTGCGCGACAGCTACGGCGCGCGCACTGAGCGGGCGCAGTGGCTGCGTTTCCACACCCAGACCGCAGGCGTCTCGCTGACCGCCCAGCAGCCCGACAACAACGTGGTGCGGACCGCGATCGAGGCGCTGGCCGCGGTGCTCGGTGGCACCAACTCGCTGCACACCAACGCCCTGGACGAGGTGCTCGCGCTGCCGAGCGAGCGGGCGGCGGAGATCGCGTTGCGCACCCAGCAGGTGATCATGGAGGAGACCGGGGTGACGAACGTGGCCGACCCGCTGGGCGGGTCGTGGTACCTGGAGGCGCTCACCGACCGGCTGGAAGCCGAGGCGGAGGAGATTTTCGCCCGGATCCGGTCGATGAGCCCGGACGGGTCCATGACCGGCGGGATCTTGCGCGGGATCGAGGACGGCTGGTTCTCCGGCCAGATCGCTGAGGCGTCGTTCGCCTACAACCAGCAACTGGAGAAGGGCGGGAAGAAGGTGGTCGGCGTCAACTGCTACTCCGGCACGGTCGGCCAGCCGGTCGAGATCCTGCGGGTCAGCCATCAGGTGGAACGCGACCAGGTAGCGGAACTGGCCCGCCGGCGGGCCGCCCGCGACCAGGCCGCGGTGGACGCGGCACTGGCGGAGATGCTGGCGGCCGCCCGGTCCGGGCAGAACATGATCCCGCCCATGCTGTCCGCCGCCGAGGCGGAGGCGACCCTGGGCGAGATTCTGCGATGCCCTGCGCGCCGAGTGGGGCACCTACGCCGAGAACCCGGTCTTCTAGCCGGGCGTGGCCGGCCCGCGTCAGCGGGGACTGGCGATGGGTAGCCCGGCCTCCCTGGCCGCCGTGAGCAGCCGGGTGTCATAGGCGACGAAGGCGGTGAGGTGCCGCCGGACGGACAGGGCCGAGGCCAGGTGAATGGCGTCGATCGACCGTATCTCCGGCGGCGGGAGAGTAGCCGCGAGATCCAGCACGTCCGTGGTCAGTGCGATCTTCTCCACCCCCCTGACCTGGCGGTAACTGCGTGGCAGGGCGCTAGGGTCGGCCCGCCACACGGCGCGGGGCACCTCGGTGCGGTGGATGATGCTGGATACCAGCGGAAGATCGGCGCGGTCGGTAAGCCAGCCGACCAGTCCCGGGGTCTCAGCTTCGGTGAGAGCCAGTTTGACCAGCGCCGAGGAGTCCAGGTAGATCAATACCGCTCCTCCTCGCGCATCCGCGCCAGGATCTCGCTGGCGGACGGGTGGCCAGGCGGGACCGCGGGAGCCGGTTCGATGGCAAGCAGGTTGCCGGGCTCCTCGGCCGGCAGGATGATCCCCGCGGCGACCAGGCGCTCCAGCGGGCTTTCCGGTTCCCGGACCGGTACCAGCCGGGCGACGAGCCGGCCACGGTTCGTGATGTCCACGATGACTCCTTTCTCGGCCAGATCCACGTAGACACTGGCGTGCTGGCGGAGTTCGCGGATGCCGATCCGCTGCGCGGCGTGTGGCGTGCGCCGTGCCCGTCTGCGCCCGGCCGAGGTGTCACTCACATGATAAAGGTAGCACATGTGATGCTACTTTTGCCATCGGCCGGGCCGGGCTGGCCGGTGGGCCAAGCTGGGTCCGGGATGGGGCAGGATGGAGTTATGCAGCAGCCGCGGGATTTCTCGCTGTACGGCGCCGCCGATCTGGGCGCGCGGCAGGCCGCTGCCCAGCGCAGCCAGCAGGCGGCGGCGCGGGCGGCCGAGCCGGACGCCCCGCACAGCGAGTTCGTGTTCGACGTGTCCGAGGACACCTTCGAGATTGACGTGCTGGAGCGGTCGCGCACCGTCCCGGTCGTGATGGACCTGTGGGCGGAGTGGTGCGGCCCGTGCCGGCAGCTCAGCCCGATTCTGGAGAAGCTCGCCGCGGAGGCCAACGGCGCCTGGGTGCTGGCCAAAGTGGACGTCGATGCCAACCCGCAGCTGAGCGCCGCGCTCCAGGTGCAGAGCATCCCGATGGTGGTCGCGGTCGTCGCCGGGCAGCTGGTGCCCGGCTTCCTGGGCGCGCTGCCGGAGTCGCAGGTGCGGCAGTGGCTGGGGCAGCTCATGCAGGCGGTCAAGCAGCTGGGCCTGCCGGGCACGGGCGAGCCGGGCCCGGACGGCGCCGAGCCGGATGGTGGCCCCGCCGCCGAGGTCTTCCAGGAGCCCGGCCTGCTGGAGGCCCAGCAGGCGATGGAACGTGGCGATCTGGACGGTGCCGCGACCGCCTTCGAGCAGATGCTGGCCGACACCCCCGGCCATCCGGTCGCGGCGCAGGGGCTGGCCCAGGTGAACCTGTTCCGCCGGGTCAACTCCTACGACGAGGCGGCGGCCAGGAAAGCGGCAGCCGCGAGTCCGGGTGACGTGGACGCCCAGATCCAGGTGGCTGACCTGGACATGGCCAGCGGCCGGCCGGAGGAGGCGTTCGACCGGCTGCTCGGCGTCATCCGGCGGACGGCCGGGGAGGAGCGCAACCGCGCCCGGCTCCACCTGGTCGCCCTGTTCGACATCTTCCCGTCCCGGGATCAGCGGGTGACCAAGGCCCGCGCCACCCTGTCCAGCCTGCTCTTCTAGCGGGAGCGGAGGACGGGGAGCGGAGTGCGCGCTTAGCGGAGGCGTGGGAGCGGAGTGCGCCGTTAGCGGAGGCGTGGGAGCGGAGTGCGCGGCTAGCGGAGGCGTGGGTCGGCGCTGGCCAGCTGCTCCAGCGCGGGCAGGGCCTCCGCGAGCGTGGCCAGCTGATCGGCTGACAGCATGGACAGGCTCTCGGCCAGCCGGGTCGTCGACTCCCGGCGGAGCAGTTCCAGCATCTCGTGCCCGGCCGTGGTGATCGCCATGGTGGAGGCGCGGGCGTCGCCGGGCACCGACTGCCGTGCCACATATCCGCGCTCTTCCAGCGCGGTGACCAGCCGGGTGAGGGTGGAGGGGGCGATGCCCTCGGCGGCGGCGAGGTCACCCAGCCGCAGCGGCCCGGACCGCTCCACCGTGGACAGCGCGGACAGCTGGGTGGGGGTCAGGCCGGCCAGCTCATGACGGCGCAGCCAGCGGCACAGCCGGGCGATGGCCACCCGCAGCCGGGCGGCATCGATGGTGCTCCCCGGTGGGCCGGCGGTGGCGGCTGGGTCGGCGGTGGCGGACTGGCCTGCGGTGCCGGCCGGGCCGCCGGTCACGCTCCTCGCGGTCACCCTTGCAGGGTACGTGCCGGGCGGCCGTCATGTGCTCCTGCCGCGCCCCGGTGGTGGGACCATTATTGCGGCAGGTGGTGTGGCAGAGCGGAGGCGAGCGTGGCGGTAGCGCCGAGTGTGTCCTATTCGATCACTGTGCGGCTGGAGGTGCCCTCGCACGGCCGGGCCGTCAGCGAACTCACCCACGCGGTGGAGCAGGTGGGCGGGGCGGTGACCGCGCTGGACGTCACCCCGTTCGGTCACGAGCAGCTGCGGGTGGATGTCACCTGCGCCGCCCGAGACACCGAGCACGCGGATGCGATCGTGGCGGCGCTGTCCGCCATCGAGGGCGTGGTGCTGGACAAGGTCAGCGACCGCACCTTCCTGCTGCACCTGGGCGGCAAGATCGAGACCCAGGCCAAAGTCCCGCTGCGGAACCGGGACGACCTGTCGATGGCCTACACGCCGGGGGTGGCCCGGGTGTCGCTCGCCATCGCCGCCAATCCGGACGACGTGCGCCGGCTGACGATCAAGCGCAATAGCGTGGCCGTGGTCACCGACGGCAGCGCCGTGCTGGGGCTGGGCAATATCGGCCCGTACGCCGCGCTGCCGGTGATGGAGGGCAAGGCCGCGCTGTTCAAGCGGTTCGCCGGCATCGACGCCTGGCCGGTTTGCCTGGACACCCAGGACACCGATGAGATCGTCCGAACCGTGCAGATCATCGCGCCCGTGTTCGGCGGCATCAACCTGGAGGACATCGGGGCGCCCCGCTGCTTCGAGGTGGAGCGCCGGCTGCGGGATCTGCTCGACATCCCGGTCTTCCACGACGACCAGCACGGCACCGCCATCGTGGTGCTGGCCGCGCTGACGAACGCCCTGCGGGTGGTGGGCAAGAAGCTGGGCACGGTCCGGGTCGCGATGGCGGGCGCGGGCGCGGCCGGCACGGCGGTGCTCAAGCTGCTGCTCGCCTCCGGCGCGACCGATGTGATCGTGTGCGACGACCAGGGCGCGGTGCACAAGGACCGGCCCGGCATGGGCGAGAACCTGACCTGGGTGGCCGAGCACACCAACACCGGCGGCTACCGCGGTGACCTGGCGGGTGCGCTGCGGGGTGCGGACGTGCTGATCGGGGTGTCCGCGCCGAACATCCTGACCGGTGACGACATCGCCACCATGGCGCCGGACGCGATCGTCTTCGCACTGGCCAACCCCGTACCCGAGGTCGACCCGGTCGCCGCGGGCGACCACGCGGCGGTGGTCGCGACCGGCCGCAGTGACTACCCGAACCAGATCAACAACGTGCTGGCCTTCCCGGGCGTGTTCCGGGGGCTGCTGGACGCGCAGAGCCGGAGCATCACCGACGACATGCTGGTCGCCGCCGCCCGGGCACTGGCCGGGGTGGTCTCGGCCGAGGAACTGAGCCCGCACTACATCATCCCGTCGGTCTTCCACCCGGATGTGGCCTCGGCGGTGGCCGCCGCGGTGCGCGACGCGGCAGGCGGCCGCCCAGCCCACGGCCGGCCCGACCCGCGGCGGCACTAGCTCTGCGCTGTCGGGCGCATCAGCGGTGGCCGGCCACAATGGGGGCATGCCGGAAATGCTCGCGGGGTCACTGCTGGTGGCCACCCCGCTGCTGGGGGATCCGAATTTCCGGCGGGCTGTGGTGCTGGTGGTGGAGGACGACCCGGAGGAAGGCACGCTCGGGGTGGTGCTGAACCGGCCCACCGGCACCCCGGTCGAGCAGGTGCTGGCGTCGTGGACCGAACTGGTGACCGCCCCGTCGGTGGTGTTCGAGGGCGGCCCGGTCTCGCCGAACAGCGCGCTCGGGCTGGCCATGGTGCCGGGCGAGGCGGAGCCGGTCGGCTGGCGGGCGCTGGATGCCATCGCCCCCCCGTCCCGGCTGGGCCTGGTCGACCTCGATGCCCCGCCGCAGTTGCTGGCCGGCGGCATCGCCTCGCTCCGGGTGTTCGCCGGGTACGCCGGCTGGAGCCCGGGCCAGCTACGGTCGGAGATCTCCGAGGGCGCCTGGTATGTGCTGCCGGCCGAGCCGGCCGACGCGTTCGCCGCCGAGCCGGGGCAGTTGTGGCAGATGGTGCTGCGCCGGGCGGGCGGCACGCTGGCGCTGGTGGCGACCTATCCAGATGACCCGGCCCAGAACTGACGGCGAGTAAGCTTGACTTGTGAGCACCGAGGTCCTTCCGCAGCAGGACACGGATATCCGGGAGGATTCCGATGTCCGGCCCGACTACTCGGCCGGTGACGGCGACCACGAGCGATTCGCCCATTACGTGCTGAAGGACAAGATCGTCGACAGCGCGGTGATGGGAACCCCGGTCCGTGCGCTCTGCGGCAAGATCTGGGTGCCGAGCCGGGACCCCAAGCGGTTCCCGGTCTGCCCAGACTGCCAGCGGATCTACGAGTCGCTGCCCGAGGGCGATTAGCGAAACGGCAGGCGCCGGCTACTCCGGCTGCCCCACCACAGCCGCACCGGGGTCGTCGGCCAGCAGCGGCGTGCCTGCCAGTTCCACCCCGGCGGCCCGCATCGCCGCCAGCGCCTCGCGGGTTGTGAGCGGGTCGACCCCGGCGGTGAGCCTGAGCAGGACCCGGGTGGCGAATCCCTGCTTCGCGGCATCAAGCGCAGTCGCCCGCACGCAGTAGTCGGTGGCGAGGCCGACCACGTCCAGTTCGTCCACTCCCTGCTCACGCAGCCAGGTGCCCAGCGGGGTGCCGGCCTCGTCGGTGCCCTCGAAGGCGCTGTAGGCAGCCTCGTGGGCGCCCTTGCTGAACACCGCATCGACCGCACTGGTGTCGAAGTCCGGATGGAACTGGGCGCCGGTGCTGCCAGCCATGCAGTGCGGTGGCCAGGAGCGGCTGTAGTCCGGGCTCGCGGAGAAATGGCTGCCGGGATCGATGTGGAAATCGCGGGAGGCGATGATGTGAGCGTAGGTGGGCCCCTCAGCGGTGAGGTACTCGCTGATGGCCGCGGCCGTCGCTGCCCCGCCCTGCACGGCCAGCGAGCCACCCTCGCAGAAGTCGTTCTGCACGTTGACGATCATCAGTGCGCGCACACCCGCGAGCGTACGGCATCGGTCAGCGGGCCGGCGGCGGCTATAGTCCCGCCGGGCCGTCGCCCACCTCGGCCGGGGTGCCGCCGGTGATCCGCACCAGTTCGGCGAAGGAGGTCGGGAAAACCGTGTGCGCGTGCCCGCCCGCGGCCCAGACCACCTCGTAGCCGGCCAGCCAGACATCCACCAGGGTGCGCAACGCCTGCGGATGGCCGACCGGGGCCACCCCGCCGATCACCTGCCCGGTTGCCGCCCGGACGAAGTCCGGGTCGGCGCGCCGGACCGCGGCCGCCTCGACCAGGGCAGCCACCCGGGTGGTGTCCACCCGGTGGGCACCGCTGGTCAGCACCAGCAGCGGATCGCCGTCCGCGCTGAAAACCAGGCTGTTCGCGATCGCGCCCACCTCGCAGCCAAGCTGGGCGGCGGCGGTGGCGGCGGTGGGGGCGGGCTCGGGCAGTTCCCTGACCTCACCGGTGGCGCCCAGTTCCCGCAGGGTGTCAGCGACGTGGGCCGCGCTTGGATGCATGCCCGGAGGCTACCGGAGTGACCGGCGCGCCGCCGGCCCGCTCGCTGGCCGTGGGCTCGCGCCAGTGCGCGCGGCCCGAGCGGAGGCAGAACTCGCCGAAGGTGCCCGGTGCCCGGTCAGGCTCGATGACGTAGCGGTCGAGTTCGAGCCGCAGTTCGAAGAGCCGCCGCTGGGCGTAGTGGCATTCAGCGGCGACCCCGGCCAGGCCGCGGGCCAGTTGCCGCGCCACCTGCCATGGCCCCGCCGGGGAGGGATTGCCGCCGGCCATGCCACCATCATCAGCCCAGCGGGGCGGGCCTGGGAAGGGGCCGGGCACGGCCCACGGGCTACGGGTCCATCACCGTCGGGATGGCTGGGTAGCCACGGGAAAGCTGATGGGCGTGGGCGGGCAGTTCGGCCAGTGCCTGCTGGTGCCGCTGCCGGGCGCCGGCGAGCGGCTCGTGGCCGATGATCTCACCGCGGCTGACCAGGTGGCGCAGCAGCGGCCGGTCGGTGGGGGAGAGGCCGGGGGGTTCCAGGGTCACCCGTTCCCCGACGGCCTGGCCCTGGCTGTCCCGCTGCCGGACCGCCCATTTCCGGCCGCCGCGGCCGGGCTTGCCCACCGAGCGCTTGGCCACCGGCCGCAGCCCGGCCCCGGCGCCGGGCGCGTCCGCACGCGCCACCAGCTTGTACACCAGTGCGGCGGTGGCCGCTCCGGAGCCGGTGACCAGCGCGGTCCCCACCCCGTAGCCGTCCACCGGGGCCGCGGCCAGCGCCGCGATGGAGTGCTCGTCCAGGTCGCCGGTGACCACGATCCGGGTATGGGCCGCGCCCAGCTCGTCCAGCAGGGCCCGGGTCTGCCGGGCGAGGATCGCCAGGTCGCCGCTGTCGATCCGGACCGCGCCGAGATCCGGCCCGGCCAGCTCGACGGCCGCGCGGACCGCCCGTGCCACGTCGAACGTGTCCACCAGCAAGGTGGTGCCCTTGCCCAGGGCGGCCAGCTGGGTGCTGAACGCGTGCCGCTCGCTGTCGTGGGCCAGCGTGAACGCGTGCGCGCTGGTCCCCGCGGTGGGAAGGCCGTAATCGCGGCCGGCCCGCAGGTTGGAGGTGGTGGCGAAGCCCGCGATCCAGGCCGCCCGGGCGCTGGCCACCGCGGCCAGCTCATGCGTCCGCCGCGAGCCCATCTCGATCAGCGGCCGGCCCTCGGCCGCGGTCACCATCCGGGAGGCCGCGGAGGCGATCGCACAGTCGTGGTTGAAGATCGACAGCACCAGCGTCTCCAGCACCACCGCCTCCGCGAACGGTGCCTCCACCACCAGGATCGGGGAGCCGGGAAAGTAGCAGTCGCCCTCGCCGTAGCCCCAGATGTCGCCAGTGAAGGCGAACGATGCCAGGTACTCCAGCGTGGCCTCGTCGGCCACCTTCGCCGACCGCAGGTAGGCGAGCTCGCCCGGCCCGAACCGGAACTCCGGCAGCGCGTCCAGCAGCCGGCCGGTGCCCGCCACCACCCCGTACCGGCGGCCATGTGGCAGATGGCGGGCGAACACCTCGAACACCGCCCGGCGGGCGGCTACCCCGCTACGCAGCGCACCGGCCAGCATGGTCAGTTCATAGTGATCGGTGAGCAGCGCGGTGCTCTCCCGCGCCGGCCCGGCCGCGCCCATGTCCTGTGCCACATAGGCAGCCTACGGAATCGGCGGCTCCGCCGGTTCGCGCCCACGGCCAGACCCTGGCAGAGTTGGAGGCATCTGCCGTGGGGAGGTGACCGCCAGTGAGCGTGGCGCCGGCCGAGGTTGAGCGTGCGGACACCGGCCTGGATGCCGTACCGGACATGCCCTGGGTGACGATCGTCTGGAACGACCCGATCAACCTCATGAGCTATGTCACCTACGTGTTCCAGAAGGTCTTCGGCTACCCCAAGCGCAAGGCGGAGAAGCTGATGCTCGACGTCCACCACAAGGGCAAGGCGGTGGTCTCCGCTGGCACCCGGGAGGCGATGGAGCGCAACGCCGAGATCCTGCACGGCTACGGCCTATGGGCGACCGTGAGCCACGACCGGTGACCGGCGGCGCGCGCCAGCGCCCGGACCCGGGCCGCACCGCAGCCGCTGATGAGGGGGAGGAGGACGGCACGGCCGGCTTTCGCCGCACCCGGGATGGGGTATCCGCGCGGTTCAGCGCCGCCCAGGCGGTCATCATCCGCAACCTGGTGACCCAGGTGGCCGAACTGGTCCGTGGCGACGCGCTGGCGGACCCGGGCACGCCGCCCGGGCCGCTCCCGCCCACCAGCGACCTGGCCGAACTGGCCGGCGTCGAGCCGTTCGAGCTGGGCGGCCCGGTCACGGCACCGGAAGACCCGGTACTGGCCCGGCTGCTGCCGGACGGCTACCGCGACGACCCGGTGGCGGCCGGGGAATTCCGCCAGTACACCGAGCCTGACCTGCGGGCGGGCAAGGTCGCCGCGGCCCAGACGGTGCTCAGCACCCTGCCAGCCAGCGGCGGCCGGGTGCGGCTGGCCGGCGAGGACGCCCAGGCGTGGCTGCGCGCGCTGAACGACGTGCGGCTGGCCATCGGCACCGTGCTCGGCGTCACCGAGGACGACACAGGCGAACTGCCCGGGACCGGCCCCGCGGACGCACGTTTGGCATATCTGCAGGTGTATCACTGGCTTGGCTATCTGCAGGACTCGCTGGTCCGGGCGCTGTGGTGAGCGGGCACCCGGCTACCCTCACAGCCATGCTGACGATCACCGCCGATCTGTACGACAAGATCGTGGCGCACGCGCGCGCGGACCATCCGGACGAGGCGTGCGGGGTGATCGCCGGCCTGGCGGGCAGCGACCGGCCGGAGCGCTTCATCCCGATGCTGAACGCCGAGCGGTCGCCGACCTTCTACCGGTTCGACTCGACCGAGCAGTTCGGTGTCTGGCGGGAGATGGACGAGCGGGACGAGGAACCGGTGGTCATCTACCATTCGCACACCGCGACGCAGGCCTACCCGTCCCGGACCGACATCGCCTACGCGAGCGAGCCGGACGCGCACTACGTGCTGGTATCCACCCGCGAGCCGGACCGGGCGGAGTTCCGCTCGTTCCGGATCCTGGACGGCGTGGTGACCGAGGAAGAGGTGCGGGTCGTGGCCGGCCAGGCCGGGCCCGTGCCGGAATGAACCCACTGGGCAGCCGGTTCTTGGATGTGAAGAGCAGCCGCGGCCGCGGCACGACGATCCACGCAGGAGCGACATTCATGGCCATCGAGGTCCGCATCCCGACCATCTTGCGCACCTACACTGGCGGCGCGAAGTCGGTCGAGGGCTCTGGTGCCACCCTTGCCGAGCTGCTCAGCGACATTGACTCCCGGCACAGCGGGCTGCGCGCCCGGCTGGTCGACGACGCCGGGCTGCGGCGGTTCGTCAACGTGTACCTCAATGACGAGGATGTGCGCTTCATCGGCGGGCTGGCCACGCCGGTGGCCGATGGCGACACCGTGACCGTCCTCCCGGCGGTGGCCGGCGGGGGGCGCTGACCACCCCCGGCCCAGCCGGGCCAGCGGCGACAGGAGCTTGATGCGGTACGACTCGCTGCTCGACTCGGTCGGCGGGACGCCACTGGTCGGGCTGCCCCGGCTGTCGCCCTCGCCCGACGTGCGGCTGTGGGCCAAGCTGGAGGACCGGAACCCGACTGGCTCGGTCAAGGACCGGGCCGCCTTCTTCATGGTTGAGCAGGCGGAAAAGGACGGGCTGCTGACGCCGGGCGCGACCATTTGCGAACCCACTTCCGGTAACACCGGCATCTCACTGGCCATGGTGGCCCGGCTGCGTGGCTACCAGATGATCTGTGTGATGCCGGAGAACACCTCGGCCGAGCGCCGCCAGCTGCTGGCCATGTTCGGGGCGCAGGTGATCTCCTCGCCAGCCGCCGGCGGATCCAACGAGGCGGTCCGGGTGGCCAAGCGGCTGGCCGCCGATCATCCCGACTGGGTGATGCTCTACCAGTACGGGAACGAGGCGAACGCCCGCGCGCACTACCAGACCACCGGTCCCGAGCTGCTGGCCGATCTGCCCTCCATCACTCACTTCGTGGCCGGGCTGGGCACCACCGGCACGCTGATGGGGGTCGGCCGGTTCCTGCGTGAGCGGGTGCCGGGGGTGGCGATCGTGGCCGCCGAGCCCCGCTATGGCGAACTCGTCTACGGCCTGCGCAACGTGGACGAGGGCTTCGTGCCGGAACTGTACGACTCCTCCGTGCTGACTACCCGGTTCTCGGTGTCGTCGGTGGACGCCCTGCGCCGCACCCGGGAACTGCTGGCCGCCGAGGGCATCTTCGCGGGCATCTCCACCGGCTGCGCGCTGCACGCGGCGCTCGGGATGGCAGCCAAGGCCAAAGCGGCGGGCGAGCGGGCCGACATCGCCTTCATCGTCGCTGACGGCGGCTGGAAGTACCTGTCCACCGGCGCCTACACCGGCACCCTGGAAGAGGCAGAGGCCAGGCTGGAAGGCCAGCTCTGGGCCTGACGGCCCGGGGCCTGGCGCGTAGCCTGGCGGGGTGCGGCTGACGATCATCGGGTGCTCGGGCTCGTTTCCCGGCCCGGACAGCCCGGCCTCCTGCTACCTGCTGGAGGCGGACGGCTTCCGGCTGCTGCTCGACCTGGGCAACGGCGCGCTCGGCGCACTGCAGCGGCAGGCCAGCCTGGACAGCATCGACGCGGTATGCCTCAGCCACCTGCATGCCGACCACTGCCTGGATCTGTGCTCCTATATGGTTGCCCGCCGCTATCACCCGGATGGCCCGCGGCCCCGGATCCCGGTCTACGGGCCGGACGGCACCGCGCACCGGATGGCGCAGGCCTACGGGCCCGGCGAGCACCAGGGCATGGCCGCCGCCTTCGACTTCGTCACACTGGCCCCCGGGACACGCGCGGTCGGCCCCTTCCAGGTCACCGTGGACCATGTCAGCCATCCGGTGGAGACGTTCGGCTTCCGGGTGGAGCACGCGGGACGGCGCCTGGCCTACTCGGCGGACACCGGCGAGTCCGCGGCGCTGGTCAGCCTGGCCCGCGGCGCCGACCTGCTGCTATGCGAGGCGTCCTTCCTGGCGCGGCCCGGCCTGCCCACCGGCCTGCACCTGACCGCTGGGCAGGCGGCCGAGCACGCCGCCAGGGCTGGCGCGGCCCGGCTCATGCTCACCCACCTGGTGCCCTGGAACGACCCGGACCGGACGCTGGAGGAGGCGAGTTCGGCGCCCTTCCCCGGGCCGGTATCGCTGGCGGCGCCGGGGCTGGCCATCGACCTCAGCTGATTACCGCCGGGACCGGTGCTGAGCGGTATGCCCACGCTGGGTTACCCGCTGCCCGCGCCGGGCAGGAACGTGCCACCGGACGGATTGGTTGGTGGCGGCCCAGGGATCGTGATGGCAGTCATGGATCTGCGAGCGCGGCGGCGCGCGCTCCCGGCTGTCGCTGTGATCACGGCTGGGCTAAGCCGCGGTGAGGCCGGGAGCCCGCGGCCCGGTGCTCTGCACCTGCGGACATGACCGGTTCGCTCATCGTCACTACCGGCCCGGTTCGGATTGCGCGCTGTGCGGCTGCCCCCGCTGGGCCAGGTGGCGGTGGTGGCGCGCCATCCGCGAGGCCGGCCGGGGTGCTGACGGGGGCGCGCCATTACCGTGCCGTTCCCCCGTCACCAAGCGTAGGAGTGGTGGCCTGCCAGTCCCTCATCCGGCCGATTCCGGGCGGCGGGTTCGGTAAAACCGGGCCGGGGATTGATACCGGTCTGAAAGGATGACCGGTAGATTACGTCGGCATAGCTTGACAGCAAACATTCATGCCAGAAGAAGGCGAACCGGCCTGCCCAGCCCGTGAGGCAAGCCACTCCCGCTCGCTTCGTCTGTGGTCATGGAAGGGGAACCATGACAGCTCAGGCGAGCACGAGCATGCCCAGGTACCGGGTGTCAGTGGTCATTCCGACGCTGAACGAGGCCCGCAACCTGCCGCATGTTTTTGCCCGGCTGCCTCGCGACATCCACGAGGTCATCGTCGTCGATGGCCACTCGGTGGATGACACGCTGATGGTCGCCCAGCGGCTGCGGCCGGGCACCCGGATCGTGATGCAAACGCGCAGCGGCAAGGGCAACGCGCTGGCCTGCGGGTTCGCGGCCGCGACGGGCGACATCATCGCGATGGTCGATGCGGACGGCTCGGCCGATCCATGCGAGATCCCGCGCTTCGTCAAGGCCCTGGCCGATGGTGCCGACTTCGCGAAGGGCACCAGGTTCGCCCCCGGCGGCGGCAGCAGTGACATCACCCGGCTGCGCGCGATGGGTAACCGGGCGCTGGTCGGCTTTGTCAACCTGAGCTACGGCACCCGGTACACGGACCTGTGCTACGGCTTCAACGCCTTCTGGCGGCGGCACGTCCCGGTGCTCGGCCTCGACGCGACCGCTGCTCGCACCGCCCGGGGACGGGCGGCTGTGGGGAGACGGCTTCGAGGTGGAGACCCTCATCCATCTCCGGGTCGCCGCGGCGGGCCTGGCGGTCACCGAGGTGCCGAGTTACGAGCATCCGCGGATTCACGGGGTCAGTAACCTGAGCGCGTTCGACGATGGCCTGCGGGTGCTGCGGACCATCCTGGTCGAACGCCGCCGGCCGGCCGCGCCTGCCCCTGTCCAGGTGCAGACCACCCGGCCCAGCCAGAACGCCCCGCGGGCGGACGATTATCCCACCTGGCCCGGGCTTCTCGGGCAGTCGGTGAGTCAGCCATGGGCGAGCCCCGGGACGGCGGCTCAGGGGACGGCTGAGTGACCGAAGTTGGGGCAGGCAGTGCGGTCAAGACGGGAGCTGGCGGGGTCACCTCCGTCGAAGATCCGCCCCGGATGAATCCGGGGGCGGGCGCTCCCGCCCGCCCGCCAGCCAGCACCCGCCAGCTCGCGGTCTCGGTCATTGTCTGCAGTTATACCGAGGAGCGGTGGGATGACCTGACCCGGGCGATGGCGTCGCTGCGCCGGCAGAGCGTTGCCCCGCTGGAGGTCATCCTGGTGGTGGACCACTGCCCGGGGCTGCTGCGCCGGGCGATGGACGCCCTGCCCGGGACGATCATCGTCCCGAACCGGCTCGCACCGGGACTGGCCGGGGCGCGCAACACCGGGGTGAGCGGTGCCCAGGGTGACATCGTGGCTTTCCTCGACGACGACGCGGTGGCGGACCCCGACTGGATCGCCCGGCTGACCGACCGGTACCGAGACCCGCAGGTGCTGGGGGTCGGCGGCCTGGTCAGCCCCGACTGGGAGGAAGGCCGGCCAGGCTGGTTCCCGCCTGAGCTCGACTGGGTGGTCGGCTGCACCTACCAGGGCATGGGCGGGCTCGGCGGCCAGGGTGGCCAGGTCCGCAACTTCATCGGCGCGAACATGTCGTTCCGCCGGGAGGTGCTGGCCGATGTCGGCGGCTTCTCGACCAGCCTCGGCCGGGTCGGCACCACGCCGCTCGGCTGCGAGGAGACCGAACTGTGCCTGCGGGTTGGCCGGCGCTATCCGGACGGGGTGCTGCTGCACGAGCCCGCCGCCGCGGTCCGGCACCGGGTCGGCGCCCGCCGGGGACGCTGGCGTTACCTCCTCTCCCGCTGCTATGCGGAGGGCCTGTCCAAGGCCACCGTCGCCCGGCTGGCCGGTACCAGCCGGGCGCTGGCGTCCGAGCGCTCGTATGTGCGGTCCACCATCCCGCGCGGGGTGGCCCGGTCGCTGGGGCGGGCGGCCCGCGGGAAGGTGTCCGGGCTGGGGTCGGCGGCCGCCCTGGTGCTCGCCGTGCTGGTCACCGCGGTGGGTTACGCCGTCGGCCGGGCGGCCGGGCCGGCCGGCGGCCTCGTGACCGCCCCTGGGCCCGGCACATCCCGGCCGCTGGTGTCCGTGCTGGCGGCGGTGGCTCCCTGGGTGGGGCTGGCCGGGGCGGCCACGTTGTGGGCGATAGCGCTGGCGGCGACCGATGTGGTCCGGGTGGAGAACTCGGGCCTGGGGCTGGTGACCGTGCTCTCGGTCAGCTACTGGGCCGCGCTCGCGCTGCTCGTGGTCAGCTTCACCTGGGCGGTGGTCCGCCGGGCGAGCCGGTGGCCGGTGCTGGCCGCGCACACGGTCGCGCTGGTGGTGATCCTGCATGCCACCCCGGCCTTCCTCTACCAGACGCTGCGGTATTCCTGGGCCTGGAAGCACGTCGGCGTGATCGACTACATCTTCCATCACGGGATCGATTTCCGGCTCGGCGGCGTTCTCGGGCCCTACCAGGGCTGGCCGGGCTTCTTCGCGCTCAACTCGTTCCTCCTGCATGCCTCCGGCCAGGCGTCGGCGCTCAGTTACGCGAACTGGGTACTGCCGGTCAATGACCTGCTGTGGCTCGGGCCGGTGATCTTGATCGCGCGGGCGTTCACCGCCGATCAGCGCCTGATCTGGACCGCCGCCTGGCTGTTCGCGCTGGGCAACTGGGTGGGCCAGGACTACTTCTCGCCGCAGGGCTTCGCCTACTTCCTGTACCTGACGGTGGTCGCGGTCAGCGTGCGCTGGCTGCGGGACCGCCGCCCGGCGCCTGCCACCGGCCCGGTCGCATTCGTGCGGTCGATCCCGGGCCGCCTCCCGCGGCCGGACTGGCTAGCCCGGCCGGGCTGGCTGTCCCGGCCGGGGCTGGCTGCGATGGCCAGGTGGCCGTGTACCCGCCCCGCCCGCGGTCGCCAGGACCGCCCCGCCCGCGCCCGTGGTTACCCGCACCGCCCCGCCGCCCATGCCCGCCCGCCCGGCCCCTGCCGGCCGCGACTTCCGGTCACCGGCGTCGGCGGGTACCCGCTGGCTCATGCTCATCTTCCTGCTGCCGCTGATGGCGGCAGTGGCGTCCAGCCATCAGCTCACCCCGTTCATGCTCATCGCCGCGCTCGGCCTGCTGGTGGTGTTCCGGCGGTCCCGGCCATGGTTCCTGCCGGTGGTGATGGCGGCGATCACCGTCGGCTGGATCGCCTATGGCGGGCTGCCCTGGCTGATGTCGAACAGTTCCCAGCTGTTCGAGGGTCTCGGGCTGCCCTGGGCCAACGCCTCCGCCCACCTGGTCGGCGGGACTCACGTCCCGCCCGACCAGATCCTCGTCAAGTGGGGCGTGCGCCTGCTCAGTGTGACCATCGCCGCCCTGTCCGCGATAGGTTTCCTGCGCTACCGCAAGCATCACAACGCACGGGCCCGCCGGTTCTGGCTGGCCATCCCGCTGCTGGCGCTGGCCGGGCTGCCGTCGGTGGGGGCCAACAGCTACGGCGGGGAGATCGTCTTCCGGGTCTTCCTGTTCGCGATCCCCTACCTGGCCGTCGCGGGAGCCGCCGCGTTCTTCCCGCACCCCCGGGTCGGCCGGCCGATCCGGACCGGCCTGGTGCTGGGCGCCACCCTGCTGTCCCTGGCGGCCGGGTTCTGCCTCGGCAACTACGGCAGCGAAGCCATGAACTACTTCAGCCCATCCGAGCTGGCCGCCTCGTCCTGGCTGTACCGGAACGCTCCGCCCGGCGCCGAGGTCGTTGCCGCCAACAGCAACTTCCCGTGGGGGTACACGCACTACTGGTGGTACACCTACACGTTCATGGACACCCCGCCGTCGATCGGCAAGGCCGTCCTGCGGTCGCCGGTGAGCGAACTGACCCAGCTGCTGCAGCCGGGCCACACCCCCGCCTCGTACCTGATCCTCACCCGGGGGCAGGCCGCCGAGATCTACCTCAGCGGAGAGTGGCCCGCCGGTGCCTTCTCGCGGCTCACCCGCACGCTGCTGGCCTCCCGCCGGTTCCGGGTCGTCTACCGCAATGCCGACGCAGTGATCTTCCAGCTGGCATCCGCCGGCCTCGGCCAGCCGGCCTCGGCCGGCGTGCTGGAACTGCCACCGGCGGCGTCGGCGCACCTCCCGGCGGTGACCGCCCTCGGGCGGCTCCCCGCGGTGCTGGGACCCAGGCCGGGCAGCAAGAGCAGCCAGTCACAGCAGGCCCGGTGCCGGGCCCTGCAGCCGGCCGCCCCGGTCTGGCTCGACCCGGCCAGCCCGCCGCTGCCGGTGCCGGTCCCGGGCCAGACCCGGGCGCTGCTCCGGAGCTGCCGATGAGCCGTCTGCCAGGAAGCCCGCTGATGCCCCGGATCCGGCTGCGCCTGCGCGCCATCCCGGTGGCGCTGGCGCTGTCGGGCTGGGCAGTGCTGGCGGTCACCATCTGGCTGCCCGCACAGCCGGCCCGCTCCATCGCGGTGTTCGCGTTCGTCCTGGTCGTACCGGGTATCGCGGTGATCCGGCTGCTGCCGCCCCGGGAGTTCCTCGAACGGGCGGTACTGGCGATCGCGCTGAGCATGAGCCTGGCACTGCTGGTGGCGGAGGCCACGGCCATCGCACATATCCTGCGCCCCACGCTGGCGCTGGCTATCCTGGCTGCCGTCTGCTCGGCGGCGGCCATCACCGAGATGGCCCGAGAGGCGAGGAAACAGGTGTCATGGTGAGCCCGGTTCCGATCCTGCTCTACCACGCCGTCACCGACACCCCGCCCTCCTGGATCGCCCCGTTCGCGGTCAGCCCCGCTACTTTCGCCGCCCACCTGGACGTCGTGGCCGCTAGCGGCCGTCAGCCGCTCACCGTCTCGGAGTACGCCGATGGCCTGCGCGGCCACGCGCCGCTGCCGCCGCGGCCGGTGCTGATCACCGTGGACGACGGGTTCGCGGACTTCGCCACCCACGCGCTGCCCGCGCTGGCCGCCCGGAAGCTGCCGAGCACGCTCTATGTCACCACCGGCGCACTGGCGGACCGCAGCTATGAGTGTGTGCTGCCCAGGGCCGACATGCTGCGTTCGGCCGACCTGGCCGGGCTGGAGGCGGCCGGGGTGGAGATCGGTGCCCATTCGCATACCCACCGCCAGCTCGACCTGCTGCCCAGGCGTGAGGTAGCGGCCGAACTGTCCCGCAGCGGGGACGTTCTGGCGCAGGTGCTCGGTCATCGGGTACGGAGCTTCGCCTACCCGCACAGCTACTGGCGGGCGCAGGTGCGCAGCCTGGTAGGCGGGGCAGGGTTCGACTCCGCCTGTGCGGTCGGTAACGCCCTCAGCTCGGGCCGGGATCACCCGCTGGCGCTGTCCCGGCTGATGATCCGGTCAGATACCAGCCCGGCCACCGTGGCTGCCTGGCTCGACGGGTCGGGTGCGCGGCCGGTGCGCCGGCCGCGGCGGGTGCTGGCGTTCGGCTGGCGGCAGTACCGGCGTGCCGCGGGGCTGCGGGCCGGAGCCTGACCGGGATGACCAGACAGACGGGTCAGCCGGCCCGACCATCGGGGCCGGCCAGGCGGAGGTGGCGGGCCACGGCCCTGGTGGCGGTGGTGGTGCTCGCCGCGGCCACCGGGTATGCGCTGTGGCCGCAGGGCGGCAGGCCGTCCGGCCACCCCTCGCCCGCCGCCCAGGGCGCCAGCGTGCGCCCGGACGCCCGGTCTGTCCGGCTGCATCCGGCCGCCCAGCCCTGCACGGTGTCACCGGCCCTGGTGCCGAGCTGCGGCGCCTGGTGGGGGATGTACGTGCCGCAGCCGCCAGCCGGCTCGCTGTTCCGTGCGGTGACGGCGCAGGAGAGCTACCTGGGCCGGCCGCTGGACATCGTGGAGCTGTACCACGACATGTCGGACACGGCCAACGGAATCTTCCCCAGCCATGCCGAGGTGCGGCTGGCCCGCACTCACCATCTGCTGCTGTACTCCTGGGCTCCCGCCAACTGGGACCGCAACACCGTGTTCAGGTGGCAGGAGATCGCCGATGGGGCTATCGACCAGTCCGTCATCGTGCCCGAGGCCGAGCGGCTGAAGGCGCTGGGCCACCCGGTGTTCCTCAGCTTCTCGCCCGAGGCCGACAGCGCCACCGCGAGCCGGCTGGGCACCCCGGCCGAGTTCGTCGCCGCCTGGCGGCACATTCACGATGTGTTCGCCCAGGTGGGCGCCAGCAACGTGATCTGGGTGTGGACGACGGAGGGCTACCTGGCACACGCCAGCACGATCGCCGCGCTGTACCCGGGCAGCAGTTACGTCAACTGGATTGGCTACGACCCGTACAACTTCTACACCTGCCACGATGCCCACTGGGAGACGTTCGCCCAGACGGTGGAGCCGTTCTACCGCTGGCTGACCGCGCATCACCTGGGCGGCAAGCCGGAGATGCTGGCCGAGTTCGGCAGCAGCCCGGACCCGCAGCAGCCGGGCCGGGAAACGGCCTGGTACCAGGGCATCGGCCCGGTCGTGCGCGCCCTGCCGCATATCAAGGCGCTGGTGCAGTGGAACAGCACCGTCCCCGGCTGCAGCCTGCAGCTCGCGGATGGGTCCGCCGCCATGGCGGCCTACCGGCAGGTCGGCCTGTCGCCGTTCTTCCGCCAGAAGCTGCCCTGAGTCCCGGCATCGGCCGGCGGTCAGACGTCGCGGAACCCGATCGCCTTCTTCACCAGGTCCCGGGCGGCCCGGCTCGCGCTGCTGACCGGCAGCCGCTCGACCCGCAGCGTGTGACTGGCCTGCTGGGTGGCCCCGAGCTTTTCCTTGAACTGAGCGAGCGACGACCCCGGCCGTGAGGTCCCCATGTCGTACCAGCGGTAGCCGTCCTGGCAGGCGTCCTCGATAGCGAGCCGGTGCAGGTACTCGTTGGCCCGGACCTGATTGGCAAGCGTCTTGTCCATGGCGCCGCGCCAGTACTTCGCGTACGAGCCAGACCTGAGCACGATGATGGCGGCCACCGGGACCCCGGCCGACCGGGCCAGCCAGACCGCGCAGTTGTCACCGAACTGCCGGGCGACGAGCGCCAGCATGCCTGGCGAGGTGGCCCGCACCGTGCGCCAGCGGGTCAGCCATGGCGGCTCGTGCTGCATGGCCGCCCAGCGGTGGATCGACTTCTCGTACAGCTCACCGAACGCCGGGAGCAGCCGCCCGGACCGGTCCACCTCGATATCCAGGTCAGCACGCTCGGCCTTGCGGATCGCTGTGCGCGCGGTGCCACGGAACCGGCCCGACCAGACCTCGCCGAAACCGCCCGCCAGGTCGAGCACATGGCAGGCGTGCTGCTCGACCTGGAACCCGGCGGCCCCGGCCAGCCAGGAGTGGTCAGCCCCATGCCGGAGCTGGATCCGCGCCGACAGGGTGCCCCGGCCCGCCACGTCGCGGAGGATGGCGGCGGCCTCGGCCGGGCTGATCTGCCCGCCGCCGATCGGCCCGCCCACCCCCCAGATAGCCGGCCAGGACGCGACCGCCCAGGGTGGCTTCCGCCGTGGCCGGGCCAGCGGCAGCACCACCCGCCGTCCCGAGCCGAACTCGTACAGTCGGCTCGCGTCCCGGTAGTGGCCGTCCGCGAAGACCGCGTCCCGCCAGGCCAGCGACTGGGAGACGACCGCATCAGCATCCGCGCGCACGGCGCCTTCCCACGCCGCCCGGGGAACCGGGCTGGTGACCGTGGGCTGGCCGTTGCCGGCCGTCATGCCGCGGCCTCGCTCTCCGGTTGCGGCTGGTGCGACAGCAGCCATGCCTCGGCCCGGCCGCGGAACCGCTGGAACGCGACCCGGGCGGGCGACAGCGGCAGCCGCTCGAAGCAGTATTCGGCGAAAAGATGCTCACGCCCGCCCATGCGCTCCTTGACCGCCGCCAGGTTGCGGGTCCCGACCGACTCACCCAGTTCCAGGTAGCGGCAGCCGCGTTCACACGCCTGCTGGATGCGCCTGGTGATGAGCAGTTCGTGCAGCCGGAACCGGTACGGGACCGACCGGTCGGTGAACGCCCGCCAGCCGATGGCGGTGTCACCGGCATAGAGAGAGATGGCGGCACCAACCGGCCGGCCGTCCCACGATGCCACCCAGATCCGGCAGTCCTCGCCCAGCTTGCTGGCCACCGTCGCGAATTTCGGCAGTGGCTCCAGCCGTCCCGCCTGCCACCGGGCCACCGGCCGCGGCAGCCGCCGCTGCCTGGCCCGCCAGTCGATCCAGCTGAGGTAGACCTCGTAGAAGGCCTGCACGAGGTCGGGGGAATTGCCGCTGAGGAAGACGATCCCGGCCGCCTCGGCATGCCGGCTCGCGGTCCGGATCTTCGCCCGCGAGCGCTTGGTCAGTGACCCGGCCCAGAAATCCTCGAACGACCGCTCCAGATGTGCGACATGGACCGCGCGCCGGATGGTGAAGGCTCCGGGCACGGAGTCCGGCCAGGCCGGGGCGGCGGAGAAGGACGGGCGCACAGTCGTGCTGAGCACGCCGCTATGGGCCAGGTCCGCGGTCACCAGCGCCACATCGTCGGGATGTGTCCCGCCGGCCGCCAGCAGGCCACCAGAACCCCAGCCAGTAGGCCAGGAGGCTTCCTGGGTCAGCATCGCTGGCCAGCCGGACCGCCGGGCCATCATCAGCACCAGCATCCGCCCGCTAGGCAGTTCGTAGCAGCGGCTCGCGTCCCGCCACTCGCCGCTGGCACAGACACAGTCGCGCCAGGTGGGTGTCTGGAATGGGGTGACCGATGTGTCTGCCGCGGCGACCGCCTGCCAGACCGCGGCCGGCACCGGTGTGGTCACCCGCACGGCTTGCCCGTTCCAGTGCAGGTCGCGTATCCGGGGCCCGCCGCCGGTGGGCTGGCCGCCCGCCGCGGCGGTCATCGCCCTGCCCGCATCGGTTCGGGGCTGGCGGCCGGCACGGCGGTCACGGTCGCCGCGTGCCGCGGCGGGCGCCGGGCCGGTATCCACAGGCCCGGCCATACCAGCAGCACCGCGGCCACGGCCGACTGTGCGATGAGCCAGGCGGCACCGACGCCGGTGATGCTCAGCGGGCCGATGAGCGCGATGCTCAGGCCCCATACCAGCGCGCAGATGCTGAGCTGGATACCGACCACCACTTTCATCCGGCGCTTGGACCTGGTCACGCTGACCGCCAGGTTGGTGACCATGGCCGGGATGCTGGACAGGGCCAGCAGGCGGAGCGCGCCAGTGTCGGCCCGGGCATATCCGGGCCCGAACACCAGCAGCAGGTAGGGCGCTGCCACCACTGTGAAGATCACCATCGGGATGAGCAGCTTGCCCAGGTGGGTCAGCGCCCGGACACACCGGGCCCGGAGCCTGTCCTGGTCATCGGCGGTCTCCACGATCAGGGACGAGCCCATGTTCAGGCTCACCAGGTAGAGGGCGTAGCCCATCAGCCAGGCCAGCGAGTAGTGGGCCGCCGCCGCCGCGCCCGCCCGCCGGATGATCAGCAGCGGCAGCAGCGAGGTGGAGGCCATGAAGAACATGGCCGCCACCGAGTCCGGGATGATGTAGGACTGGATGTTCCGCAGCCGGGGCGGTGGCCCGGTGGCGGGCCGGTCGCGGATATGCCGGGGGATCGCCCGGCCGAACAGGTAGCCGTTGGTCGGGATGACCGCGAGCAGGAAGGCGAGCGTCCAGGCGACGTAGATGCCCCCCACCGGCAGCAGCCGCATGACGGGGATCAGGATCGCCAGCTTGACCAGCGAGAAGGCGATGTTCTCCACCGGCACGAACGGCGCCGCCCGCACCCCGGTGAGGGCGCTGTCCTGCAGCACGAAAATGGCGCCGGTGGCCACCGATAGCACGAACCAGGCGGCCATCACCGGGCTGGACCGCAGGTAGTCCAGCTGCGGCTCGATCTGCGGGACGAGCAGCATGAAGCCAGCGCCCAGCAGGATCGCGAGCGCGACGCTGAGCGCATAGATGGTGAGGATGAAGCGGCGGCTCCGGTTCCCGCTGGTCGGCAGGAACCTGACCAGGGCGCTCATCAGGTTCAGCTCGGCGATCCCGGCCAGGAACGTGGTGACCGAGATCGCGGCCGAGTTGCGGCCCACCGTGGCGGCGGGGAAGCTGCGGGCCGCGACCACCCAGAACACCACTCCGATGATCTGCGCGGAGGCGGCGCTGATGATCAGCGCATGGCCGTTCCGCAGCATCGGATCCCGGAGGGTGGCCAGCACGCGCTGAATGGGGACACCGCGCGCCCGCCCGGTGACGCCGCCGCGGTGCGATCGCGAATCCGAGGGGAGTATCCCGAGCACGGTAGCTGTCACCCCCGCCCTGGCGTCACTGGGCATACGGACACACCCGCACGGCCCGCTGCGCGGACCGGGCCGGTGATGAGGCCAGAGACGCGGGCGATCTCCAGCCGCGACCGTGGCTGAGCCGGCGTCACTATCCGCACGCCGGGACTGCCAGGTGTTTACCGGTTAGACGTTTTGCAGAGCCGAACGGTTGACAGGGCGGCGCCATGGTGTGCTGACCGCTCATACCGGCTCCTGCGCGCCCCGGTCGGGCTGGTCAGCCTCGGCGTTGCTGGCGCGCCGGGCCATGAGCCAGTCCTCCAGCTGACCGCGACGCCGCTGGAGCGCCATCCGGCCGGCCGCGAGTGGCAGCCGCTCGAAGCAGTATTCGGCGAGCTGGTGCTCCTGCCCGCCCAGGCGGGTCTTGGTATGTGCCAGTGACGCGCGGCCGCCGGACTCGCCGAGTTCCAGGTACCGGTACCCGGACTCGCAGGTGTACTTGAGCACTTCCGCCGCCAGCAGCTCGGCGAGCCGGAACCTGGCCGGGGCGGTCCGGTCGATGAAGGCCCGCCAGCCGATGGCCGCCTGGCCGGCGTAGAGGGAGATGTCCGCCGCGACCGGCTGCCCTTCCCACCAGGCGACCCAGATCCGGCAGCCCGCGCCGAGCCTGCCGGCGACGGCGCTGAACTTGCCGGGCGGCTCAGCCCGCCGGGCCCGCCACCGGGCCAGGGCCCGGGGGATGTTGCGCTGGGCGGCCCGCCAGTCGGCCCAGCGGAGATACACCTCGTACAGGGCCTGCACCAGCTCCGGCGAGTTACCGCTGGTGATGAGGATCCCAGCGGCTTCCGCGTGCCGCTGGGTGGCCCGGATCCGGCTCCGCGCCCGGCGGGTCACCGAGCGGGCGAGGTAGTCCTCGAACGAAGTGCCGCAGTCCGCGACGTGGACCGCCCGGGGGATGGTGAAAGCCTGGCTGCTCACCCCGGACCAGGCGGAGGCAGCGCCGAACGCGGGCCGGACGCTGGTGCTCAGCACCCGGCACCCGGCCAGGTCGGACGCGACCATGGCGGCATCGTCCGGCCGCACACCGCCGGTGGCCAGCAGGCCACCCGTGCCCCACCCAACCGGCCATGATGCCTCCCGGGCCAGCAGTGGTGGCCGGCCCGTCCGGCGGGCCATCATCAGCACCAGCTGCCGTCCCCCGGCCATCTCGTAGAGACGGCTGGTATCCCGCCACTCCCCGCTGGCGCAGACGCAGTCCCGCCAGGCCGGCTGCTGGAACGGCATCGCCGCTGGGTCGCTGTCGGCGACCTGCTGCCAGACGCTGCCCGGTACCGGCATCGTCACCCGTACCGGCTGCCCGTCCCAGCGCAGATCCCGCACCGGCGGGCCACCGGCGAGTTCCCCGCAGCTCGCGGGTGTCGTCATCGTCCTCCCTCGATAACGGGAGCGAGGTCGCCACCTGCCCACGCTCCTTCCGGCACCGGCTGTCCCGGGCGGCTACGGTCCCCACGCTGGCGGCCAGATGGCAGCCATGCCCAGCCGTGCGACCACGCGACCCCGGCGGCGGAACGCCCAGCCCCGCTCCAGGGCAGGCACCGCGGCCAGGAAAGCGCCCGGCCACGCCCCCCTGCCCCAGCCGCGCACAGATCGGGCCCTGCGGGCGATCCTGGCGCGGAATTGAGGCCCCGTGCTGCCCAGGATGCCGGAGATCGTCCCCGGTGGTGATGGGAACCACTGGACATGTCCTGAATTGCCACTCGGCATGTCCTGAATGAGACGCACACCCGGGCCGGCGAGTTGACCGCCACGAATCGGCCGGCTGTGTAAACCTGCCGGGTGGTTGTCCCGTCTTTCTTATATCAATGTTGGCCGCGTGGCTGGCGTGCCCGGCGGTGCGCGCGCGGCGGTTCCGGATCGGGGTGACGGAAGATCACGGCTGTCGACGAACTGCTGGCCAGGCCAGACGCGGCACAGTCCGCGCCGGTCCTGGTGGCCGACCTGCCGCTGGACGCCCCGCTGCCGGACCTGAACAGTGACGGACGGTACCAGGGTGCCCGGCTGCTCGTGTGGCTGCATGGCCTGCCCGTGGACGAGGTCGAGCTGCCACTGGCGGGCCGGCCGCTGCCAGCGGCTGAGCTGGCTGCCCAGGTATGGCCGCTCGTCGAAGACGGGGTCGGGGAGCACTGCACGGCCGATGGCATCGCCCGGCCAGCGCTGCTGACCGCGAGCGGCCTCGGCTGGCCGGAACGGCTGCCGTGCGCCACCCGGCTGGCCTCGGCCAGCCCGCGCGTCACGGTGGTCATCGCCACCCGGGACCGGACCGAGAGCCTGCTCCGCTGCCTGCGGTCGCTGTCCCGGCTGGACTACCCAGCTTTCGACGTGGTGGTCGTGGACAGTGCGCCCAGCAGTGAAGCGACCCTGGTGGCGCTCTCCCAGCCGGCCTCCTGGCCGTTCCAGCTGCGCTACCTCCGGGCGTCCCGGCCCGGCCTGGCGGTGGCGCACAACGAGGCCCTGCGCGCGGTCACCGGCGAGATCGTGGCATTCACCGATGACGATGTCGAGGTCGGCCGGCCCTGGCTGGCGGCGCTGGCGGCAGCGTTCGCCGACCCCTCGGTTGACTGCGTCACCGGGCTGATCCTGCCCGCCGAGCTGGAAACCAGTGCTCAGTTGCTGGTCGAGCAGGCGGGCGGGTTTGCGCGCGGCTTCAGCCAGCGCACATTCCGCCAGGGCATGGCCGCGCCTTCGCCGCTGTTCCCGTTCACCGCTGGCCAGTTCGGGTCCGGGGCGAACATGGCGTTCCGCACCCGCTGGCTGACGGCACGGGGCGGGTTCGATCCGGCGACCGGGGCGGGCAGCCCGGCCCGGGGCGGCGATGACCTGATCGCGTTCCTGCGCGTCATCACCGACGGCGGGACGCTGGTGTACCAGCCGGCGGCTGTGGTCCGGCACTGGCACCGCCGCGACTACCAGGGCATGCGCACGCAGGCATTCGGCTACGGGGTGGGGCTGGGTGCCTACCTGACCTCATCGGTGTGTGCGCGGCCGGCCTTGCTGGCCGGCATGGCCCGCCGGGCCGTCCCGGCCGCGCGGCATCTGCTCGGCCCCAGGTCGGCCAAGAACGCCGGGCGGGACGCGGACTTCCCGCGCGAGCTGGTGTGGCGGGAACTGGCCGGATTCGCCACCGGGCCGTTCGCCTATGCGGTGGCCCGCTGGCGGTGCCGGGGATACGCCAGCCCGTTGCGGCAGGTGACGAGATGACCCTCACCCCCTTCGCGACCGGTGCCAGGGACCAGCTGGCCGGGACCTGGCGGCGGCGCGCGGACCACGGCCAGGCGGCCGGGATGGCCATCGCCACCGCGGCACTGCGCAAGGTCCCGGGCAGCCACGCGTTCGTCAGCGCCAGCCACGGCGGCGTGCCGGCTGCCACCCTGCGGGCGGCCCTGTCGGCCTCCGGCTGCCAGTGCGAGCGGGTGCTGCCCACCGTGTCCGACACCGCTGTGCTCATGGTGTCCAGCCCGTGCGGCCAGGCCGGGGTGCTCAAGGTGGCGTTGACCGCGAGCGGGATGGCCAGCGTGGGCCAGGAGCGGGAGATGCTGGCCCGGCTCTGGGCGGAGGAGCGACTGCTCGGCTGGCGGGACCTGCTGCCCGCCCCACTGGCCGCGGGCTACCTCGATGATGGCGTCTTCCTGCTGGTGAGCAGGCTTACCGGCCGCGACGGCCGGCAGCTGGAGCCCGCCGCGACCGGTCAGCTGACCACGGCCGCGATCGGTGCCATCGCCCCGCTGCACCGTCTCGGCCAGGCCATGCAGGTGCCCGGCCCGGACCTGCTGGACAGCTGGGTGAACGAGCCCGCCGCCCGGATCGCGGCGGCGGCAGGTGGTCACCCCGCCATCGGCCGGATGACCGCTGTGCTGCGGACCGAACTGGGGTCCGGCCCGGTGCCGGTGGGCTGGACGCATGGCGACTTCTACCCGGGGAACGTGCTAGTTGGCGATGGCGGGCAGGTAACCGGGATCATCGACTGGAGCCAGGCGCGGCCGCTGGACCTGGTGCCACTCGACCTGGCGTTCTGGCTGCTGGCAGGCCCGGCACCGGGGCAGCCGCGGGACCTCGGCCGGCGGGTGGCCGCCCGGCTGGCCAGTGGCCGGTACTGGACACCGGCGGAGGGCGCCCTGCTGCAGGCGGTGATGCCTGGCCTGCCGGCCACCGGGCGGTCGCTGCTGGTGCTGGCCTGGCTCCGGCACGTCGCCGCCAACCTGGCCAAATCAGCCCGCTATGCCAGCAGCCCGTTCTGGTCCCGGCGTAACATCTCGCCCGTGCTCCGGCAACTGGATGAGATCGCCTGGGCCGGGGAAGGGCCGTGACCACCCGCCACCTCGATGCCCACCCCGCCGCGGCCCCGGCACAGGTCTTTGACCTGCTGTGCGGGGCCGGCCTGCTGGCGGACCGGCTGGGCACCGCGCTGGCCGGCGAGCAGTGGCTCGATGCCTACCTGTTCGCCGCCGGGCTGGCCCAGCTGATCGAGGACCGGCTGCACGCTGACCCGTTCCTGTTCTGGCGCGCGGCCAGCTACCTGCGCGAGCAGCCATCCCGCCCGGCCCGGCTGGCCGGGGCGGCAGCGGCGGCGGGTGGCGCGGCGGCCCGGGCCGCCCGCAGCGGCTCGCGGCGGTCACTGGTGCTGGCCCGGCACCGGCTGGGCAGGCTGACCGGAGGGCTGGCCAGCCAGCTGATGACCGGCCAGCCGCCCGGCGAGCTGGCCTCGTTGCTCGCGGCGGTCCGGCCGGTGCTGTCCACACTCGCGGGTGACGTGATGCGCCTGCCTGCCTGCTTTCACAGCTTTGACCTGCATCCCGATGACGTGTGGTGGCTGGCCCGCGCCTTCGCGGCCCAGTACCCAGCCGCCGGCGTGCCGCTGTGTGTGGTGGGTGTGCGCACTTCCGGCTGTTATCTGGCGCCGCTGTATGCGGCGGCGCTCGGCGGTGACGCCGGCCAGGTGCGGGTGCTGACCTACCGCCCGGGCCGGCCGTTCCTGCCCGGGGAGCGGGCCGTGCTGCGGGAGACCGCCGCGGCGGGCGGCCTGGTGCTGGTCACCGACGACCCGCCGGGAGCGGGCACGGCCTTCGCCGCCACTGCCCGGGCGGTCAGCGCCGCGGGCGTGCCCGACCCGCGGATCGTGCTGCTGCTGCCGCTGTTCGGGTCCGCCACCGACATTCCCGCCCGGCTGCACCGCTGGCCGGCGGTGGTCCAGCCGTGGGCGGAGTGGAGCGTGCACGCCAGGCTGTCGGCCGGTCCGGTAAGCCGGGCGCTGGCCATGCTGGCCGGGCCGGGAACCAGGATTGCGGGGGTCGAGGCACTCAGGCCCGGGCCGTCGGCCGGGGAACGCGGGCACGTCCGGGCCAGGTTCCGGGTCCAGCTGACCGGCCGCGGCGCCGGCCCGGTGACCACGGCCGAGGTGCTCGCCGAGGGTGCCGGGCTGGGCTACCTGGGCCGGCAGGGGGCGGTGGTCGCCACGGCCCTGCCTGGCCAGGTGCCGCATGTCTACGGGTTCGCCGATGGCTTCCTGTACCGCGACTGGCTCCCCGGCGACGGCCCGCCCGCCCCGGAGCAGGAGCTAGTGGAAACGATCGTGGGCTACGTCACCGCCCGCCGGTCGGCACTGCCCGCCGCCGCGGACGTCACCGACCGGATGGGCGGCCGTGACCCGGCCTGGGAGGTCGCCGCGCGGCTGCTGTCCGGACAGTTTGGCCCGCTCGGCGTGCCCGCCCGGCCACTGCTGCTGGATCCGCTCGCACGCCGGCTGCTGCGCCATGGCCAGCCGGCCGTGACCGATGGCAAGACCAGCCACCGGCACTGGCTGCCGGACCCGGCGGCGGCAGGCGGGCTGCGCAAGGCCGACTTCTACCAGCGCGGGTTCGGCCATCTCGACCTGACCTGTTATGACCCAGTGTTCGACCTGGCCGGCGCGGCCGCCGACCCGCCGTCGGCTCACTTCGAGGCGCGGCTGCGCGAGGCGTACCGGCTGGCAACCGGCGAGCAGGTGGACGCCGAACGCTGGCTGCTGTACCGGCTGGCCCAGCTGTGGCGGCTGGACTGCGCGAAGGACCTCGACCGTGGCCGGGTGCGCCAGCTGTCGGCCGCGGCCGTGCACGACTATCTGGCCGGGCGGTACCTGCCGGACCTGAAGTCCGCCACCGGGCCGCTGTGCGCGATCGATCTGGACGGGGTGCTCGAGTGCGACCGGCTCGGCTACCCCGCGACATCTCCCACCGGCATGCTCTGCCTGCGCGCCCTGATCGCGCACGGGTACCGGCCGGTGCTGGCCAGTGGCCGGTCGCTGGCCGACATCCGGGACCGGTGCACCGCGTTCGGCCTGCCCGGCGGGGTGGCCGAGTATGGCGCGGTCGCCTTCGGCCCGGACGGGGCGGAGGATCTGCGGTGCGGCCCGGCCCGGCGGCTGCTGAGCCGGGCCCGCCGCGAGCTGTCCGCCTGCCCCGGCGTCCAGGCCGACCCTGGCTACCAGTACAGCGTGCGGGCCAGCGTCAACGGCGGGCCGCTCCCCGCCCGGCTGGTGGCGGGGCTGCCGCTGCTGGCCGACCCGGGGCTGCGGGTCATCCACGGCGAAGGCCAGACCGACATCGTCGCCGCCGGCACCGACAAGGGCACCGGCCTGCGGGCGCTGGCCACCCAGCTGGGCGGTCCTGGCTGCGCGTTCGCGGTTGGCGACTCCCCGCCCGATCTGCCGCTGCTGGCCCTGGCCGCGACGGCCCGGGCGCCGCGCAACGCGCGGCTCGGGCCGGATGGCAGCTGGGTCCGGCTGACCCGGCGGAGCTACCAGGGTGGCTTGGCCGAAGCGGTGGGCGGGCTGCTGGGGCACCGGCCGGGCGGCTGCCCGGTCTGCCGCCCGCCCGGGTTCCCGCCGCGCACCCGGGTACTGCTCGCCATCCTGGACATGCGCTCGCACGGGCTGGCCTCCATGCCGTCCCGGTCGATGGCGGCCGGCGCACTCCTGCTGCGGGCGGGCCGGTGGTGACCGGAATTACAAGTGTGGGGCGATGCTGACCGCGTGCGCGGCCTGCCGCAGCGGCTGGGCGCCGATGACCTCGTCGATCATCCTGGTCAGCGCGTAGTGGTCGGCTGGCTGGCGGATCACGGCACCGGACACGCCGGGAGCGATGAGCACGAACGGCACCTGGTTCGTGGTGTCGCCCTCGTCGAAGACGACGACGATGGCCAGCCGTCCCTGCCGCCAGTCGGGGCCGGACATGAGCACCGGCAGCCAGCCGTGCAGCCAGGCGTCGGCCTGGGCGAGGGTCCCGTTGTGGCCGTCGTGGTTGAGGTTGGGCGTGAGCAGGCCGACGGTGGGCAGGGTGCCGGCCCGCACGCTGGAGACCAGTGCCCCGCCGGCCGGCGTGCCAGCCGGCACGTCACCGGCCCGGCAGGCGCCCGCCTCAGTGGGGAAATACGCCCAGGGGTTGTGGTTGACGTCGTAGGCGCCGCTGTTGCTGGTGTCACACGCGACGGGCATGGACTCCTCGTAGGCGCGGGCGGTTTCCCCGCGGGCGAGAGCCTGGCCGAACACCGACGGCGCCGGGTAAGCGCAGCCGCTGCCCGGCGGGCAGTCCGCCGGGCTGTTGAACGCCGATCCACCGAAGATGGCCAGGTAGTTGGGCAGGCTGGGGTGCCCGACGGCGTTCCAGTTGGCGGCGTAGCCGTATCGCTGCGCCACCCGCCACAGGTAGGGCATGCCGCTGGGGAAGACCTCGCCGGCGCTGTGGTTCTCCTCCATGATCACCAGGATCTTGCGCACCCGGCCGGTGCCGAGGGCGGCGGGCGGGGCCAGGCTCGCGGCCGGTGCCGGGGTGGTGGTGCTGGCCGGGGTGGTGGTGCTGGCCGGGGTGGAGGAACTGCTGCAGGCGGCGAGCAGGCACAGGCAGCCCGCGGCCACGGCAGCGGCCAGTGGCCGGATCGCGGCCGGGTTCCGGCGCCCGCGGTCACGGACGGATGGCTGGGAGGCGGCTGTGCCGCCGCGGTGCCGGCGCCGGGCAGGAAGCGGCCAGGCCAGCGGCCAGGGTCTGCGCATTTGCCGTATGTTAGCCGGGGCCAGCCACCGCGCCTGGCCAGCGCGGCCCAGTTTTTAGCTGCTCGTGGCCGGAACAATAGGGCGGCGCGAGTGATGGCTGAGGCCCACGACGAGGATCGGGGACCATGCGGGTACTGGTAACAGGTGGCGCTGGCTTTATCGGCTCGCATGTGACTGATGCGCTGCTGGCCCGGGGTGACGAGGTGGTCGTCGTCGACGATGGGTCGGCCGGCCGGATGGCCAGGCTCGATCCCCGGGCCGTGGTGCACAAGGTCAGCGTCACCGACGCGGCCGGTCTGGCCGCCGTGGCCGCCGGGTCCGGCGCGGAACTGATCTGCCATCTGGCCGCCCAGATCGACGTCCGGGCATCGGTGCGCTCACCGGCCACCGACGCCGAGGCGAACGTGGTGGGCACGGTGAACGTGCTGGAGGCCGCCCGCGGCGTGGGCGCGCGGGTGCTGTTCGCCTCTTCCGGCGGGGCCCTGTACGGGCGGGACGCGCCGATTCCCTCCCGCGAAGATGTGCTGCCGCTGCCGGAGTCGCCGTACGGGATCGCCAAGTACTGCGCGGAGTGTTACCTCGGCCTGTACAACCGCCTGCACGGCACGTCGCACTCGGTGCTGCGGCTGGCGAACGTGTACGGGCCGCGCCAGGATCCGGCCGGCGAGGCGGGTGTGATCACGATCTTCTGCGCCAGCGCGCTGGGCGGGGCCCCGCCGGTCATCTACGGCGACGGCACCCAGACCCGTGACTACGTGTACGTGGGCGACGTGGTGACCGCGTTCCTGGCGGCCGCCGACCGCGGCCTGCCCGGGACCTGGAACATCGGCACCGGGGTGGAAGTCAGCGTGCTGGATCTGGTGCGGATCATCGGTGACGTGGCCGGCCATGAGCTGTCGCCGTCCCTCGCCCCGGCCCGCCCGGGTGAGCTGGCGCGCAGTGCGGTGGCGGTGGGCCGGGCAGCCAGCGAACTTGGCTGGCAGGCGGCGGTGCCGCTGGCCGAGGGGATCTCCCGGGTCTACGGCTGGATCAGCGCCGGGGCGCCGGAACGGGCCGGCTGTTAGCCATGCCCTAACCCGGGCCGCGCATGCCCTAGGCTGTCCGCCATGCCCCGACCCGACGGCCGCAGCGCCGGCCAGTTGCGCGAGATAAAGATCACCCGGGGCTGGCTGGCGCATGCCGAAGGCTCGGTGCTGATCGAGTTCGGATCCACCCGGGTGCTGTGCGCCGCCAGCGTCACCGAGGATGTGCCCC
>CAWIMG010000007.1:0-35118 GCA_963837105.1 uncultured Actinomycetes bacterium
CATGGTGTATTCCTGCGGCTGGTGGGATTCGGGGGACGGCCATGACTCACTCGCCCGGGCACAGCACCGCAAGCTCGACTTCTTTGCGGACCGCCTCGCGGTGCGTGGCGGGCGTGTCCTCGACGTCGGCTGCGGCTGGGGGGCGCTGCTCGACCGGTTTGCCCGTGTGCATGGCGCTGCTTCGGGAACCGGGCTCACCCTGAGTCCCAGCCAGGCCGGCTTCGCCGCCCGGCGGAAGGTAGCCGGGGTGTCGTACATGCTGCAGAACTGGACCGGCCATGAGCCCCGCGAGCTGTATGACGCGGTCACCTGTATCGAGGCGACCGAGCACTTCGCCTCCGAGAAGCTGAGCCCTGATGAGAAGGTGGCGGTGTACCGCGCGTTCTTCGAGCGCATCGCGTCCTGGTTGCGGCCTGGGGGACGGGCGGGTCTGCAGCTGATCTGCCTCGACAACGTGGGGCATGCCGGCAGCCGCCCGGGACGGGGGCCATTCGCCGACCTCATCCTCAATGACATCTTCCCCGAGTCGATGCCAGCGTCACTGTCCGAGCTCGTCCTGGGCTGGGAGACGCACTTCGAGCTGGATGAGTTCCACCAGCACGCAGGCCACTACCAGCAGACCTTCCGCGCCTGGACGCTTGCCTACCGGCAGCAGGAGGCGCGTGCGCGGGCGCTGGTGGGCCCGGACGTGTTCCGGCACTATGCGCGGTACTTCGCGGTCGGTGAGGCTGTCTTCCGGCTCCGCGAACACTCGCTGTACCGCGTGATCCTCACCAAGCGGCCCGAGCCCAAGACCTGGGCTGTCCCGGTGCGTCCCAGCGATATCCCGGCAGTGGCGGACCCTGGCGGGGGCCGGGCGAGCGCCTCGGCCGCCGCGGTCCGGTCCCATTACGACGTCTCGAACGCGTTCTATGAGTTGTGGCTGGGGCCCTCGCTGATGTACTCATCGGCCATGTGGGAAGGTGCTGAGACCCTGGCGGATTCTCATGCCTGCCCAGCAGCGGAAGATCGACTTCTTCGCGGCCAGGGTGCTGTCCGGGCCCGGTCCCTGGCGGGTCCTTGATGTTGGCTGCGGCTGGGGCTGGAACCTGCGCAGGCTGGCCGGGGCACACCGGGTCACCAGCGCCACCGGTCTGACGCTGAGCCAGGCACAATTCGGCTACCTGAGCCAGCATCCGGTCCCCGGGGCCGACATCCGGCTGGAGGACTGGAACGACCACGACCCGGGCGAGCCGTACGACGCGATCTTCTCGTTCGGGGCGTTCGAGCATTTCGCGCGGGACGGGACCACAGGCCCGCAGCGGATCGCGGGCTACCGGCATTTCTTCCGCTCGTGCATGGAGTGGCTGGCCCCCGGCGGCCGGCTGGCGCTGGAGACGATCGCTCACGACGGTGCGCCGGACACGGATGCACCGCTGGGACGGGGACCGCTGGGTGACTTCGTGCTGAGCCTCTACCCGGAGTCGCTGTGCCCTCATCTGGCGGAGATCGTGCTCGGCTTCGAGCCATTTTTTGAGGTGGAGGTGCTCCGCTCGGATGCGGGTGACTTCGCACGCACATGCCGGGCATGGCTCACCGGGCTGCACGAGCATGAGCGCGAGGCCCGGGCCGCCGTCGGTGAGCAGGTCGCCCGGCAGTTCCGCCGGTATCTCGCCGCGTCGGAGATCCAGTTCCGGACCCGGGTCGTCACGAACTACCGGCTGGTCCTGCATCGCCGGCCAGACATTCGCAACTAACGTATAGAAGGCGTCAAGACTAGGTCATACTCTCCTCAAGGACCTGCCGCGGGCCGGCGGGCGCCAGAGCGGGGAGGGGACCAGGAATGCCAGATCTCGGCCGCGACTACGAGGACCATGCCCAGGACAGGCCAGGTCCCGCTCCAGGCAGCAGGCTGACCCGGCGGCGAGTGATGACCGCGTCGGCTGTCGCTGCCGGTCTTGGGCTGGCCAGTGCGCCGGCGGTGGCCGAGGCCGGTACCGACGGCCAGGCGGTGTCGCTGGGAGAGTCCGGCACGACGACGGTCGAGTTCCGTGGCCGCGTCACCCAGTCCGGATCCTCCGGTCAGAGCTTCACCAGCTATGGCTACCTGATCCGGGCCAGCCACGCGGATGAGAGCGACCTGTTCAGCGGCACGCCCCTCAGCGAGGCCACCGCGTTGCTGACCGTATACGCGACCGGGGACCTCCGGGCCCGCACCACTGACAACGTGGTGCATGCCCTCGACATCGCGGGCACGATGACCGTCTACCAGCGCAGCAGCCCGGGGGCCAGCTTCACTGACCCGTCGTCCTTCCAGGTCGGTACCCCGGTTGCCCGCTACGGCATCACGTTGCAGGACATCCTCACCGTTATCGCGACCGACACCGGTGTGCCCACTCTCACCGGTGACATGCTGCAGACGGCTGCGCGAGCCCTGTCCGGCCCGCTGGCCGGCCAGATGTTTGGCCGGAAGGGAACCCGTTTGCGGTTCTTCGCGACCGGGCTGGGGCACAAGCTGTCAGCCGCGCCCACGTCCCAGCTCGAGATCGCCGGCAACTGGTCCATCGAGTAGCGGCGGGCGCGTGACGTCCACGGCTGGCCCCGTCCCGGTTGCCGTCGTCGGGGCGGGGGTGAAGACGCCCGCCGGGAACTGCACCGGCGAACTGTGGGAGAGCATGTGTGCCGGCCGTCCGTCGGCTGAGGTGTTCTCCGACCGCCGGCTGCCGCCCGGGACATCGGCGCTCGTGTGCCGGGTGAGGGGCTTCGACCCGGCCGCTTACCTCACACCTGTCGAGGTGCGGCGGCTGGACAGGTCCCATGCCCTCGCTATCGCTGCCGCGGCCGATGCCGTCGGCCAGTGTGGCGAGCTGCCACCCCAGGCCCGGCGGGCGGTGGTGTGCGGCATCGGGCTGGGTGCCGCGTTCGACCTACGAGCAGCAGGTGTCGGGGCTGCTGGAGCGGGGGGTGCGGGGGGTGAGCCCGCTGACCATTCCCATGGTCATGCCGAGTTCGGTCGCCGCCCACCTGTCGCTCCGGTTCGGTTTCGGGGGGCCATGCGTCACCGTTTCCGCTGCCTGCGCGTCTGGCGCCGCGGCTATCGGTGAGGGTGTGGAACTGCTGCGGCGGGGGGCAGCCGACATCGTGCTGGCAGGTGGCGTGGACTCACTGGTCAACTACGGTGCGATGTGCTGTTTCATGCGGCTGGACGTGATGAGCCGCAACGTGAGCCGTCCCGAGCTCGCCTCTCGCCCCTTCGACACCGACCGTGACGGGTTCGTCATGGGCGAGGGCGCCGGGTTCGTCGTACTCCGGCGGCTTCAGGACATCGGTCCATCAGCGCCGGAGCCGCTCGGGCTCGTCCTTGGACACGCGTCCACCGCCGATGCCCACCATCTGGTCGCACCCAGCCCGGACGGCGAGGGCGCTGCCCGCTGCATGGCCCTGGCCCTGGCGGACGCCGGTGTCCAGCCCCGCGACCTGGCGCACGTCAACGCGCACGGCACCAGTACGGTGCTCAACGACCATGCCGAGGCCACCGCCCTCACCACCGTGTTCGCGGATTCCTGCCCCCCGGTCACGGCCGTCAAGGGCTCGACCGGCCACATGATCGCCGCCTCTGGGGCAGTCGAGGCGATCGTGAGCCTGATCTCCCTGCGGCATCGCCTGGTCCCACCGGTCGCCGGCCTCCGCACCGTCGACCCGGAACTCCGCATCGATGTCGTGCAGGGCACGCCGCGGAAGGCGGCGCCCGGCTATGCGCTGTCCAACTCCTTCGGCTTTGGTGGCGCGAATACCGCGCTCGTGCTCGCAGCCTGAGGATCAGCCAGCTGGCCCTGGGCCCCAGCCAGCAATCTGGTCGCGCTCATCAGGCTGAACCCCACGGGTGCCCGCGGCTCGTTCCAGTACATCCGTTCCGGGCCGAGAATCTCCAGCTGGAGACCGAACAGGCTCATGAGGGCGCGGGCCGGGGCTGACATCATCCCGCAGGCAACCCGGAAGCCGTGCTCACGCATCACCAGGTACAGCCGGCACATGAGACCAATGAGGGCGCTATGTTCCAGGCTCTGGTGGCTGTGCGCCACGCACATCCGGCCCACGTTGACTACCTCGCCGCGTGGCTGTACGACGATCCCGCAGGCTTCCTCGGTCGGCAGCCCGGGCGGGAGCACCACCCGCCCAGTGCTCATCGCGACGGTCCCGTCCCACCCGATGACCTGGATGGCATGGTCGTCATAGGCGTCGCGCTCCATCCCGGCCGGGAGGCCACCGGCCGTGCACCATCCGCGGTCGAGCACCGCACTTCCGCGCAGCCGGTACGCGATCTCACGCTCCGCGCCGTCGGCCGCCACCCGGTAGTCGAAGCGGGACTTCGACAACATCCTGGCGACCAGAGCATCGAGCGGCACACCATCCATGGCACGACCCTGTCCTGCCCCCGGCCAGACCGCGATCGGGCACCCCGCCGTGGGGCAGGACGTGCCCGGGCCGGCCCGGTTAGCAATGTGTCAGTGCTGTGAAGGTATAGCTGAGTAAAAGGCTCCTGGTCAAGGTCATGTTAAGCCCGGCTCTTCCGCGCCAATGGCCGCTTCGCCGTCGCACCACAGCTCGCCGGCGGCCGTGGCGGCTGGCGTGCCGGGGGGATGCCGGGAGGGCACGATGTCAGCAGAACGCTTGCCTGGGGACCAAGCCGCGCGGGCGATGGGACAGCCGGGGACACCGCCATCGTTGTCGTGAGCCGCGACCCGGCCGCCCGGCAGAACCTCTACCGCGAGCTGGCCAAGCGGTACGGTGCCGACTACCAGATCGTGGTCTGTGCCGAGCCCGAGGGACTGGCGCCGCTGCTCCGGACGCTGCTGGCGGCCGGGACGCTGGTGGCGCTGGTCATCGGCGGGATCGGCGGGCTGGACCCAGACGGGCTCGACACGCTCTCGGTGGTGCATCCCATCGATTCGACGGCGCTGCGGGTGGTCGCCCCCCGCTGGGGAGACTTCGAAACCGCCGGGCCGGTCTTCGACGCTGTCACCCTGGGCAAGGTCGATCACTGGCTTCCCCGCCCGGAGGGAGCCCGCGACGAGGAGTTCCACCGCTCCATCACCGAGTTCCTCAGCGAGTGGAGCACCGCCGTGGCGGTGGCTTCGAGGCCCTGCGGCTGAGCGGCGAGCAATGGTCGCCGCGGTCACAGGAGCTGCGTGACAGCTTCTCACGCAACCGGCTGCCATTCGGCTTCTACGACGCTCTCTCCGAGCGTGGTCAGAGCATGCTGGGAGAACTGGGGCTGACAGACCCCGAACTGCCGCGTGGTGCTCCGGTTCGGGGCCGAGCACTCCACGCTGGTCAACCCATCGAACCTCGAGGTCGCCGAGGCGTTCGGCCTGACCGCGCTGATCTCCGCCGACGACGTCTACGACCTGGCAGTGGTCGGCGCGGGGCCAGCGGGTCTGGCTGCGGCCGTCTATGCCTCCTCGGAAGGCCTGCGGACTGCCGTGGTGGAGGCGGAGGCCATCGGCGGCCAGGCGGGAACCAGTTCGCTGATCCGCAACTACCCGGGCTTCGCCCAGGGCGTGGGCGGATCCAGGCTCGCGTTCGAGACCTATCAGCAGGCCTGGTCGTTTGGCACGACGTTCATCTTCATCCGGCAGGTGCAAAGCCTCTCGGGTACTGGCGGCCAGTTCCGGCTTGGGCTCTCCGACGGCAACGCGCTCGCCGCGCGGAGCGTGATCATCGCGACCGGCGCCAGCTACCGGGAGCTCGGCATCCCCAGCCTGGGAGCGCTGCATGGCCGGGGGGTGTTCTACGGTGCAGCGGTCACGAGGCACCCGCCATGCGGGGGAAGAGAGTCTTCGTCGTTGGCGGCGGCAACTCAGCCGGTCAGGCAGCGCTGCACCTGGCCAAGTGGGCCGGCCAGGTCAGCGTCCTGGTGCGTGGCGCATCTCTGGCGCAGAGCATGTCGGACTACCTCATCCGCATGATCGACGCGGCGCCGAATGTGGACGTCCGCTACGGCGTGCGGATCGTCGACGGCACGGGCACCGACTGCCTGGAGTCACTGGTACTGGTGGATGCCGGGACGGAGCAGCGGCGGAACGTCCCGGCGGACGCGCTCTTCGTCCTCATCGGCTCACATCCGCACACCGAATGGCTCGGCGACACCGTGTCACGGGACCAGTGGGGCTTCATCCGCACCGGTCCCGACCTGATGGGTGACAGTGACGCGGGCTGGCCACTGGACCGCCCGCCATTCCCGCTGGAGACCAGTCTGCCCGGGGTGTCCGCGGCTGGAGATGTGCGCCGGGCGTCGGTCAAGCGCTGCGCGTCCGCGGTGGGCGAGGGCGCCGTCACCATCCCGCAGGTGCATGCCTGGCTGGAAACCCTGGCGGCCGCGCAGTCGGGCGCGGCCAGCCGGCGAACGGCATAGCCGGTTGCCCGCCCCGCGCCCGCTCGCATCGGGCATCGCGGACTGCTCTACACCGCCAGCGTGCTGGTCCTGCTGGCGGCCGGTGAGCTTTACCTCCTTGCCGGCCATATAGACCGGTTTTTCGCGTGGACAATCCACCCGGGGCAGACCGCCGCCTTCCTCGGCGCCGGATATCTCGCCGCGTTCTTCCTGGAGTTCCTGTCCGCACGGCAGCGGATCTGGGCGAATGCACGGCTGGCCGTGCCCGCGGTTCTGGTGTTCACGGTGCTCACGCTGGTGGCGACACTGCTGCACCTTGGCAAGTTCCACTTCGACAGCCCGCACCCGGTGATGTCGTTCTCGGCTTGGGCCCGGCTGGCCATCTACACGGTGGTACCGATCTTCATGATCATTCTGCTGGCCCGCGAGGCTGGCGGGGATCCACCACGGCGGGCACCGATGCCGCGCTGGGTTCTGGTGGTGGTTGGGGTCCAGGGGGCTGTGCTGCTGGCGATAGGGGCCGCGCTCTTCGTTGCCCCGGCACACGCGTCGCACTGGCCGTGGCCGCTGACGCCCCTGACTGCGCAGGCAGTCGGCGCGTGGCTGCTCGGCATCGGGACCGGTGCGATCCACGCCATCCGCGAAAACGACTTCCGGCGGCTCCGTGCCGGGGCCGTCGCGCTGACTCTGCTCAGTGTGTTCCAGCTGATCGCACTGGCCCGCTACCCGCACGATGTTGACTGGGCACGGCCGACGGCGTGGATGTACCTCACCTTCGTCCTGAGCTTGCTGGCCGTCGGAGTGCCCGGATGGGTCGTGGGGTACCGTCGCCCGGTGCTCCAGGCTCAGCGGTAAGTTGCCTGGACGGGCGTCCGTAGCGTGCGGCGGGCCGGGTGCTGGCGCCCGGCCCCAGCGGCCGCCCGGGTGGGACGGCGAGGTTGAGTGATGACGGATACGAACGAGCAGGCGCCGGCGATCCTTGACGTGCCGATCGGCCTGGCGGCCGGCGGGATGCGGTGGGAGTCCGACAGCCTGGGTGAGGTCCAGGTGCCAGCGGGCCGCTACTGGGGTGCGCAGACCCAGCGCAGCCTGGAGCACTTCAGCATCGGCGAGGACCGGATGCCGAAACAGGTGTATCACGCATACGGATATGTGAAGAAGGCGGCGGCGGCCGTCAACACCCGGGCGGGCCGGCTGCCGGCCTGGAAGGGCGGGCTGATCGAGCGGGTGTGTGACGAGGTGATCAGCGGGGCGCTGGACACCGAATTCCCGCTCTACGTGTGGCAGTCGGGTTCGGGCACGCAGTCGAACATGAATGTGAACGAGGTCATCGCCAATCGCTGCATTCAGCTGGTGGGCGGGACGCTCGGCTCACAGCAGCCAGTCCACCCGAACGACGACGTGAATATGGGCCAGTCGACCAACGACACCTTCCCCACCGCGATGCATATCGCCGCTTACACGATGGCGATCGACAAGACGATCCCCGCACTCAGACGGCTCCGCGACGCCATCGAGGGCAAGGCACGGACGTGGGCCGATGTCGTCAAGATCGGGCGGACCCACCTGGCGGACGCCACCCCGCTGACCGTCGGCCAGGAGTGGTCCGGCTATGCCGGTGCTCTCGATGACGTCATCGCCGAGGTGGAGCACGCCACCGCAGGCCTGCTGCAGCTGGCCATTGGCGGGACGGCGGTGGGCACCGGGCTGAATGCCCCGGCCGGGTTCGGCGAGGACGTGGCGGCGCAGATCGCCTCGATGACGGGGGCGCCGTTCGAGACCGCCGCCAACAAGTTCACCGCCCAGGGCACGCTGGACCGGATGGTCCGTGCCCACGCCGGGCTGAAGGCCGCCGCCGTCACCCTGTTCAAGATCGCCAATGATCTCCGCTGGCTGGGCTCGGGTCCCCGGACCGGGATCGGTGAGCTGATCTTCCCGTCCAATGAGCCGGGATCGTCGATCATGCCAGGCAAGGTCAACCCGACCCAGGCCGAGGCGATGCTGATGGTCGCGATCCAGGTCATCGCCTCGGACGTGGCGGTGAGCATGGGCGGCGCCGAGGGCAATTTCGAGCTGAACGCCTTCCGCCCGATCCTGATCAGCAACTACCTTCACTCCGCGCTGATCATGGCCGACATGTGCGACCACTTCCGCATGTTCATGGTCGAGGGCGCAATGCTCAATGAGGCCAGGCTGAAGGAGAACATCGACCGGTCGGTGATGATGGTCACCGCGCTGTCGCCGGTCATCGGCTACGACAAAGCGGCGGCCATCGCCCACTACGCCGTCGGCCACGACCTGACTCTCAGGCAGGCCGCGCTGGCCAAGGGCGTCAGCGAGGAACTGTTCGACCGGCTCGTCAACCCGCTCGCGATGACCCGCCCCGGCCCGGCCGACCTTCCCCCCGGCGCGGCCGGAGCCTGACCCGGACCCCGCTCAGACGGCGTGCACGGGGGCGTACCGGGGCTGCCACATGGCCGCCTGCACAGTTGCGGCAGTGATGCCGGTCCGGCCGGCCACCCCGTCGGCGTCGGCGGCCTGGGCTACCGCCAGCGCGACCCGCGCCGAGGTGGTGCGGAGGTCATCGATGGCGGGCAGCAGCGGCGCGCCGGGCGTGGTGGTGTCAGCGAGCCCGGCGACGGCCTCAGCGGCGGCGGTGATCATGTGGTCGGTCATCCGCCGGGCCCGCGACACCAGAGCGCCCAGGCCGAGGCCGGGGAAGATCAGGGCATTGTTGGCCTGGCCGATCTGGTAGCTGACGCCCTGGTAGGTGACCGGCCCGAACGGGCTCCCGGTGGCGATGAGGGCGCGCCCGCCGGTCCAGCTCATCAGGTCTGCCGGGGTGGCCTCGGACAGGCTGGTCGGGTTGGACATGGGCAGGATCACCGGCTGGCCCACGTGTGCGGCCATCTCCCGCACGATCTGCTCGGTGAAGGCACCCCGCACGGTGGAGGTGCCGATGAGGATGCTCGGGTGCACGCGGCGCACCACCTCGGCCAGGCCGGTGCCGCTGGCGGTCCCGTGTCCCGGCCAGTCACCGACCTCGGCGGCGGGCCGGGCGTAGGGGACCTGAAAGTCAGGCAGCCCGGTCATGTCGTCGGTGAGCAGGCCCTGGCGGTCCAGGCACCAGAACCGTGCCCGCGCCGCGGCGCTGTCCAGCCCGTGGCTGGTCATGGCGTCACAGAGCTGGTCGGCGATGCCGATACCGGCGGTGCCGGAGCCGAAGATGACGATGCGGTGCCCGGTCAGCGGGGTCTGGCTGGCGCGGGCGCCAGCCAGGACGGCGGCGAGGTTGACCGCGCCGGTGCCCTGCATGTCATCGTTGAAGGTGAGGATGCGGTCGCGGTAGCGATTCAGGATGCGCCGGGCATTGCCGGCCCCGAAGTCCTCCCAGTGCAGCAGCGCGCCGGGAAAGACCTTGCGGGCGGCCGTCACGTAGGCGTCGATAAACGCGTCGTAGGGTTCCTGGCCCGGCCGCTTGTGGTGGACGCCCAGATAAAGCGGGTCCGCCAGCAGCTCGGCCCGGTCGGTGCCGACGTCCAGCACGACCGGCAGGGTCCGGGCTGGGTCGATGCCGGCCGCTGCCGTGTAGACAGCGAGCTTGCCGACCGCGATGTCGATGCCCCCGACACCCCAGTCGCCAATGCCGAGGATGGCCTGGGCATCGGTGGCGACGATGAGGTCCACCTCATCGGCGGACAGGCCAGAATCGCGCAGGGCGGTCTCGATCTGGTCAGCCGCGTCGACGCTGAGGTAGACGCCGCGGGGGCGGCGGTACTGGTGGCTGTACCGCTGGATGGCCTCGCCGATCGTCGGCGTGTAGACGATCGGCAGCAGCTCGCTGAGATGGTCGGTCAGCACCCGGAAATAGAGCACCTCGTTGCGGTCGTGCAGCGCGGTCAGGTAGATGTTCTTGCCCAGCGCGCTGGGCTGCTGCGAGCACTGCCGGTAGGCCCGCTCGGCCTGCTGGTCCAGGGTCAGCACCCGGGAGGGCAGCAGGCCGGTCAGGCCCAGCGCGGCGCGCTCGGCGCCGGTGAACGCGGTGCCCTTGTTCAGCCGGGGGTCGCTGAGCACGTGATAACCCCGGCAGCTGGTCTCCCATGCCCCCGCGGCGGGATTCCACCGGGTCATCAGTCCGGCATCTGGGCGCATGGGCTGATCTCCTTCGTCACAGCGGGACTAGGGGCTAGGCCCGGCAGGTGAGCGGGGCACCGCCGTTGTAGGCGACCATGTCGGCGAGCGCGGCCACCACGTCGATAGCCGCGCCACGGGGGGTACCGGTGAGCTCGGCGCACGCACGGTGCAGGTTGCCGACGATCCGCTCGGCGTCTGGCCAGTCCGCGAACTGGCCCAGGTCGGTCTCCCGCGCGGCGGCCAGCGGGGATAGCCCTGCCGCCACGGCGCGGGCGGCCAGGTCGGTCACGAAGCCCAGGTAGTCCAGCGTGGCGTCCAGCGGCCCGGCATCGGTGAAGACCGGGCCGTGGCCGGGCACGACCGTCTGCGCGCCGAGCGGCCGCACCACCTGTTCCAGCACCTCGATCGAGCCGGCGACCGAGCCCATGAGCAGGAACGGCGTGCCGCCGTTGAAGATCAGGTCGCCGCAGAACAGGACGGAGCGTTCGGGGATCCAGATGATCGAGTCGTTGGTCGTGTGCGCGGCAGTGCCGGCATAGCGGACCTCCGCCCGCACGTCACCGACATGCAGGGCTATCTGGTCGGCAAAGGTGACGAATGGCGGGTCGAGGCTGAGGTCACCCCAGTCGGGGCCATCCCAGAACCCCAGTTCCCGGGGCGGGCCGAAGGCGATAGCCTCCGCCCGCGCACGCTCGTGCGCCACGATGGCCGCGCCAGGGAACATGCAGTTGCCGAAGGTGTGATCGCCGTGGTGGTGAGTATTGACCACCGTGCGCACCGGCGCCGGTGTGATCGCGGCGATGGCCTGCTGGTAGGCGCGGGTACGGCGCTGGGTCGAGCAGGAGTCGATGCTGATGACCCCCTGCGGCCCCACCAGGAAACCCGTGTTGTTGATCCACCAGGTGCCATCGGGCTGCACGTAGGCATACATGCCGTCAGATACCTCGCACACCTCAGGCGGGCCAGGAACCGTGATGCCATCGCCCGGGTCGCTGCTCATGAGCGCACCTCCCTCACGGCCATCAGCATCGCACCCGCACCGGCGGGTACCGCCGTCAGCAGCTGGGGTGCCTCAGGATTCCCCGGCCCGGCGCTGCACGAACTCGAAGCCGAACCGGCCCTTCACGCACAGGTGGCCGTGGCCGACATCATGGTCGAGCGGGGAGGTCACCTTCACGATCCGGTTGTCCTGGACATGAAGCTCGAGGTTGCAGCCGACGCCGCAGTAGGGGCAGATGGTGGTGGTGACCGTCTGCCGCGACTCGTCCCAGGCGCCGTCCTGGCGCAGCCGGTATTCGCTGGCGAACATGAGCGCGCCGGTCGGGCAGACGCCGATGCAGTTGCCGCAGTACACGCACGCCGAGTCGGGCAGGCCGACATCGAACTCGGTGGAGATGCGGGCCTCGAACCCGCGGCCGGCCACCGCGATCGCGAACGTGTTCTGGGCGTCCTCGCCGCACGCCTCCACGCACTTGTAGCACAGGATGCAGCGTGAGTAGTCGCGGACATAGCTGTCGTTGTCGTACTTGACCGGCTGGGCGACGGTGTCGGCCGCGGAATCCTGCCGCGGGTGGTGCTCGCCGGGCCGCGCTGCGTCGCGCTCCCCGGCCTCGTGCGGCGGGGCCGGGTCGCCGTAGCGGGACGGGTCAGCGTGGTAGCGCTCCAGCCAGCGGCGCAGGTCGGGTGAGGCCAGCGACATGTCGACCGAGGAGGCCAGGAACTCCAGCACCATCCGGCGGCTGGTGCGCACCCGCTCGGAGTCGGTGTGCACGACCATGCCCGGTTCGGCTTTCCGCGAGCAGGCGGGCACCAGCGTCCGGGATTTCTCCACCTCGACCACGCACACCCGGCACACGTTCACCGGGGTGAGGTTCTCCAGGTAACACAGGGTGGGCGTGTCGATGTCCTGCTGCCGGCAGGCTTCCAGCAGGGTGGTGCCCTCAGGGACACGCACCGCCGTCCCGTCGATCGTGACGTCGATCAGTCGCTGCGGCGCTGCCAGGAACACCGTGCTCACGCTGGCTCCTTCCGGTTCGGGCCGGTACCGTTCCCGCCGACCAGGCCAAGCCTGACGGCGGACTGGGTGGCGCTGACCGCGGTCTGGCCGAGGCCGCAGATCGAGGCGTCGCGGGCGACCGCGGCGATGTCGTCCAGCAGCGCGAGTTCGCGTGCGGCCGATCCGATCGGGGTGCCGCGCAGCAGGCGCCCGAGCAGTTCTTCCTGCCGCACCGTCCCGAGCCGGCACGGCACGCACTGCCCGCAGGACTCGTCCCGGAAGAACTGGGCGATCCGCCGGAGCAGATCGGTCACGTCCACGGTGTCATCGAGCACCAGGACGACACCGGATCCCAGCGTCGCGCCGATCGCGCGCACCGCCTCGAAGGTCAGCGGGGTGTCCAGCGCGTCCGGCCCGACGAACGAGCCAGCCGCGCCGCCGAGCAGCACCGCCTGCAGTGGCCGCCCGCCACGCACCCCGCCCGCCGCGTCGATCGCCTGGCGCAGCGTGATCCCGAACTCGTGCTCGTACAGGCCGGGCCGTTCAACGCAGCCGGACAGGCAGAAAAGCCGGGTGCCGGTGGAACTCTCGGTGCCGATCCGCGCGAAAGCCGGGCCGCCGATCCGCAGGATCTCCGGCACGGACAGCAGCGTCTCCACGTTGTTGATGGCGGTCGGCTTGCCGAACAGGCCTGCCTGTGCCGGGAACGGCGGCTTGTTGCGCGGCTCGGCGCGCTTGCCCTCGATGGAGTTGATCAGCGCGGTTTCCTCGCCCGCGATGTAGGCGCCGGCGCCCCGCCGGACCTCGATGTCGAACGCGAATCCCTCACCCATCACGTCGGGGCCGAGATACCCGCGGGCACGGGCCTGCCCGACGGCATGCCGCAGCCGTGCCTCGGCCAGCGGGTACTCGCCCCGGATGTAGATGTAGCCCTGCTCCGCCCCGCAGCAGTAGCCCATGATCGTGAGGGCTTCCAGCAGCGCGTACGGGTCCTCCTCCATCAGCACCCGGTCCTTGAAGGTGCCGGGCTCTGATTCGTCGGCATTGCAGACCACGTAGTGCGGCCGGACCGGGTTGGTGGCGACCGCCTCCCACTTCACCGCGATCGGGAACGCCGCACCTCCGCGGCCGAGCAGCTTGGCGTCGGTCAGTTCCCGGATCACCGACTGCGGCCCGGCGGTGACCGCCCGGCGCAGCATCTCGTATCCGCCTGCCGCGCGGTAGGAATCGAGCGAGCCCGGGTCGACCAGCCCGACCCGGCGCAGCAGCCGGAGCGCGGAGCGGTCACCCGTCGCCTGCGGCACGAGCGGAGGGACGGGCTCGCCGGGCTCCGCGGCCGCGAGTACCGGGCGTACCTGCCCGGGATCGAAAGGAGCCAGCCCGGCCCGGGCCGGTTCTGCGCCCGCGTGCTGGATGATGGCCGCCGAGCCACGCTCGCACTGGCCGAGGCAAGGGCTGCGCTGCCAGCCGACGCCGGTGCCATTGGACCCGGCCCCGGTGCCCTCGGCCCCGAACCGGCGCTCCATCTCCGCGCATACCTGCTCCGCGCCGTTCACCCGGCAGGCGAGGTCATCGCAGACATGCACGACCGCGGCGGGGGAGGGCGCAGTGCGGAACAGGGCGTAGAACGACGCCACCCCATATGCCTCGGCCGGGGGGATGGTGAGCCTGGTGCAGATGTAGTCGAGCGCGCCCGGGCTGATCCAGCCGATCCGGTCCTGCACCGCGTGCAGCACGGGCAGCAGCAGCTGCCGCTGGGCCCGGGCCGCATGGCCGCCGTAGGCGGCGTGCCCGTCGGCCGCCGTGCGCTGCCCGCCGTCCCAGCCGGTTCCCGGCGGCCCAAGGACCGAGGCGACGGCGGCGCGCTCCTCGTCGGTGGCCGGCGCCGCGACCCCCAGCCGCAGATCCACTAGCCACCCGCCTTCGCGCGCTCGGCCTCGGTGCCACCGGGGGCGGGAGTGTCCAGCTTGTCCACCCGGATCGCGGTCGCCTTGAATTCCGCCGTGCCCGACTTCGGATCCCAGGCGTCCAGGGTGAGCACGTTGGTGGCAACCTGCTCGGGGAAGTGCAGGGTCATGAAGGCGAGCCCGGCCCGCAGCGCCGGGTCGACGTGGACCGGCGCCTCGAGCGATCCCCGGCGGGACGACACCCGTACCACCTCGCCCTCAGCCATCGCCAAGCCGGCCCGCGTCCTCGGGCGAGAGGTTGAGCGTCTCCGGCCGCCGCAGCGGTGTTGTGTACCCCCCGGACTGCACGCCGGTGTTGAACGAGTCCAGCCTGCGCCCGGTGGTCAGCCGGATCGGGAACTCCGGCGACAGCTCGTCCACCGGCGGCTCCTGTTCCACCGGCGTGAACGGCGCGGGCGCCCCGCGCCTGGCCGGGTCCTCCTCCCACAGTCGCGCGTGCAGGAACAGCTCGCCCGGGTGCTGCTCGTCGGGGCATGGCCACTGGATCCCGCCCAGCTCTTCCAGCCGCCGGTAGCTCATGCCGGCGTGCATCGGGGACAGCGTCCGCAGCTCGTCCCAGACCTCCTCGGCGGACGGGTGGCCCCAGTCGGTGCCGAGCCGCCGGGCGAGGTCGCAGATGATCCCGATGTCGTCGCGCGCCCCGGCCGGTGGCTCCAGGGCCTTGCGCACCCGCTGCACCCGGCGCTCACTGGAGGTCACCGTCCCCTCGGCCTCGCACCAGGTGGCCGTGGCCGGCAGCACGACATCGGCGAGCTCGGCGGTGTCGGTCAGGAAGATGTCCTGCACCACGAAGTGGTCGAGCCCGGACAGCAGCTTGCGCGTCCGGCCGGTGTCGGCCTCGGACCGCAGCGGGTTCTCGCCGATGATGTAGCAGGCGGTGAGCTCGCCCCGCTCCATCGCCTCGAACATGAGCGACAGATGCCAGCCCCGCTGGGGCGGGATCGGCGCGCCGTAGACGGCCTCGAACCGGGCCCGGGCTTCCAGATTGGTCTCGACGTCCTGGAACCCGGTCAGCTTGTTGGGGATCGCCCCCATGTCGCCGCCGCCCTGCACGTTGTTCTGGCCGCGGAGCGGGACCAGCCCGGAGCCGTATCTGCCCACGTGGCCGGTGAGCAGGGCCAGGTTGATGAGCGCGAACACGTTGTCGGCCGCGTTGTGGTGCTCGGTGATGCCCAGGGTCCAGCAGATCTGCGCCCGGTCGGCACGGGCGTAGTCGTGCGCCAGCTGCCGGATGAGGTCGGCGGGCACGCCGGTGTCGCGCTCGGCGCGCTCCAGCGAGTACGGCTTGACGGCCGCCGCGTAGGCGTCGAAGCCGGTGGTGGCCCGGTTGATGAATGCCTCATTCACCAGGCCGGCCTGGATGATCTCCTGGCCGATGGCGTTCGCCAGCGAGATGTCCGACCCGACGTGGATGCCGAGCCAGGCGTCGGCCCACTGCGCGGACGTGGTCCGCCGCGGGTCGACCGCATACAGCCGGGCGCCGTTCCGGACGCCCTTGAGCACATGGTGGAAGAAGATCGGGTGCGCTTCGCGCGCGTTCGAGCCCCACATGACGAGCAGGTCGGCGTCTTCCGCCTCCCGGTAGGAGCTGGTGCCGCCACCGGCTCCGAACACCGCCGCCAGACCGACGACGCTAGGAGCGTGTCAAGTCCGGTTGCAGCTGTCGATGTTGTTGCTGCCCATGACCGCCCGGGTGAACTTCTGCGCCATGTAGTTCATCTCGTTCGTGGCCTTGGAGCAGCTGAACATGCCGAACGACTTCGTGCCATCCCGCTCCCGGGCGGCGGCGAACCCGGCGGCCGCGCGGTCGAGTGCCTCATCCCAGGAGGCCGGCCGCAGCCTCCCGTTGTCCCGGACGAGCGGCTGGGTCAGCCGTACCTGTCTGCTCATCGAGCGCACCTTCCTGACGTGCAACTGCCGACACAGGCAGTTTACTTTCGGCGTTCTCACCTGGCTACGTCACGGCGCCCGGCCAGTGCCGGCATAGGCTGCCGGCCACATCTGACGGCCGATCATGTGTCGCATCACGACATAAAATTCAGTGTGCCACGTGCGTACCCTGTCGGGAAGAGGCGGCAAGCAGGAGGGCGGGTCGTTGTCCGGTCGGACGGCGCGGCGGCGAGTGGTGCGGATCGCCCTGCCCGGCGACGGGCGGCCCGGTGGCAGCGCGCCCCGCGCTGATTTCCTCGCGGGGGAGGAGCCGCTGGGGATCAGGGTGGATGGCACCGCGCTGACCATCACCATGCGCACTCCCGGCGACGACATCGAACTCGCGGCCGGGTTCCTGGTGAGCGAGGCCGTGATCCGCTCGCCTGCCGACATCGCCGAGATCAAGCTGTGCGACGGGACGTCCTGTGGCCATGCCGGCCATGCCGGGATGGGCAATATCGTCAACGTGACCCTGGCCCCCGGCGTCACCGTGACGCCGGCGGCCAGGCGCAGCTTCCTGACCACCAGCGCGTGCGGCATCTGCGGGAAGACCAGCGTCGAGGACATCTGCCAGCTGCCGCAGGCGCCACTGGCCGCGGACACGGCCCGCTTCGCGCCGGAGATGCTGGCCGTGCTGCCGGGCCAGTTGCGCGACGCGCAGCGGGTCTTCTCCCGCACCGGCGGCCTGCATGCCGCCGGGCTTTTCACCGCCGGGGGTGAGCTGGTCGCCGTCCGGGAGGACGTGGGCAGGCACAACGCCGTGGACAAGGTGGTGGGCTGGGCGCTGCTGGCGGGCCGCCTGCCGCTAGCTGGCTGCGTTCTGCTGGTCAGCGGCCGGGCCTCGTTCGAGCTGGTCCAGAAGGCCGTGCTGGCCGGCATCCCGCTGCTGGCCGCGGTTTCCGCGCCGTCCTCGCTCGCGGTGGACCTGGCCGAGCAGGCGGGCCTGACCCTGGTGGGTTTCCTGCGCGGCCCCTCCATGAATGTCTACGCCGGAGCGCACCGGCTGCTGGACTCCTGATGCCGACGGGGCAGCCCGCAGCCGCCGGTGGCCCGCGGCCCAGCCCGCAGGCCGCCTACGCGCAATGGCTGGACGCGTGCACCGCATCGGGATGGCGCGCCGAACCCGCCACCGAGCGCGTGCCGGTCCGGGATGGGCTGGGCCGGGTGACGGCCGCCCCGGTCCGTGCCCGCTGGCCCTCGCCCCGGAACGCCTGCGCCGCCATGGACGGCATCGCGATCAAGGCTGCGGCCGAGGATGCGGCCGGCCTGTGGCGGCTGGCCGCCACCGCGTTCACCTGGATCGATACCGGCGACCCCCTCCCGCAGGGCATGGACACGGTGGTGGAGCAGGAGCGGATCCGGCTCGGTGCCGACGGCAGCGTCCAGATCAGCGGGCCGGCCCCACGCGGGCTGAATGTGCGGGCCAGGGGCGAGGACTTCCCGGCCCGCGAGCTGCTCGTCCCGGCAGGCCATATGCTGCGGCCGGCCGATCTGGCTGCCGCCGCCGCGGCCGGGCATGGCACGCTGAAAGTCGCCCGGCGGCCGGTCGCCGCGATCATCCCGACCGGAGATGAGATCCGGCCGGCCGGGTCGGTGCTCGGGCCGGGCGAGGTCACCGACAGCAACTCCATCCTGCTGGCCGCCCAGGCCGCGCAGGCCGGCGCCCGGGCAGTGGTCAGTGATGTGCAGCCCGATCACCCGGAGGCGCTCGCCGCCGAACTCAGGCGGGCCGCGTCCACCGCCGGCATTGTGCTGATCATCGCGGGCTCCAGCGCCGGGCGCAGCGATCACACGGCCGCCGTGCTCGCCCGCGCCGGTGGGCTGGCCGTCCGTGGCGTCGCCGTCCGGCCGGGCCATCCCGTCCTGCTCGGCCACGCCGTGGCGGACCTGACGGCCACGGCCAGCAGGGGCGGGAGGGCCGTCCCGGTGATCGGGGTTCCCGGCTACCCGCTAGCCGCCGCGGTGATCTTCGAGCTGTTCGCCGTCCCGCTGCTCGCCGCGCTCCAGGGCAGGCCGCCCGCGGATCGGGTGTGGCAGCGTGCGCGATTGGCGTGCGACTGGGCATCTTCGCCCGAGGTCGAGGACTGGGTCCCGGTGTCGCTCGCCCCGGCCCCGGCAGCGGAGCGTGCCCAGTGCCCCCTGGTGGCCACGCCGGGCAGGCGCGGCGCCGGCTCGGTGAGCCGGCTCCTGCGTGCCCACGCCTGGTGGCCGATTCCGGTCGGGGAAGGGAAGTTCGCGCGCGGCGAGCTCATCGACGTCCTGCCACTGCCGGGCGCACCCGGCTGACCGCACCGGCCGGTGGCCAGCCGCGCCGGTCAGTGGTCAGCCGGCCAGCCGCTGGCAAGCTGCTGCAGCTTTGCCGCCGTCTCCGCGAGCGGTTCCCCGCGGCCCACCGCCAGGCCCAGCACGAAGGTGGTCAGCGGCGCGGCCGGCCGGTCCACCGCGTGGGCCGCGACCCTGGCCAGGTTGAGCACCGTCTTCTGGCTGACATCGTTGGGGTCCAGGCCGAGTTCGGCGCATATCATGCCGGTCCAGTCGTCCAGCGTGCTCATCGTCCTCCGTTCGGTGCCGGGCCGGGCGGCCCGCGCATGACCCTTCGGTCGTCCGGCAGCCGCCGGGTGACTCCCTGCCGGTCCAGCCATTCAAGCAGCGGGATCGCTACCCGCCGTGACGTCTGCAGCGCTTGCCTTGCCTCCGCCGCCGTGAACGGCTGTGGCAGCCCGGCCAGGATCCGGGCCGCCCGGTCGCCCGCGTCGGGGGCCAGGACCACGTTGCCGGGCAGGCGGAGCAGCAGGCCAGCGCGCTCGGCCGCGGCGGCCGCCCGCGCGTCGAGCCCCAGCTCGCGCATCCGCTCGGCGTCCGGCGCGTGGAACGGCGCATCCGCCAGGCCGGTGAGCACAGCCTGGACCGCACCGGCGACCTGCGCGGGAAGCCCGGCCGGGCGCTGCCCTGGCGCCGGTGCGGCCAGCCGCGGCGAGCTGCGCGGTTTCGCTGCCGCCGGCATGGCGCAGGTAGCCGCCGCTGGTGACGGCCAGCTCGCCGCCGGTGTCCAGCCCGCCGCCGGTGTCCAGCCCGCCGCCGGCGTCCGGTTCGCCGCCAGCCGGGCGCCCGGCCGCGAGGGCCTCGACCAGGCCGCGGTCGGGCAGGCCCAGCTCGGCCCGGGCGGCATCGAGTGGGAGGCCGGCCGCCAGCGGATCGCGCGCCGCATGCGCGGTGACCGCGGCGGCCAGCCGCTGGCGCAGCCGCTGCCAGTGGGCCGGGTCGGCCAGCCATTCCCCGGTGACCGGAGGCGGCAGATCGGGCAGGCCCATCGCCGATGCCGTGCTGGCCCGCAGCAGCCCGTGCCGGCGCAGCAGTTCGCGGGCGGCCGGCGGCTCGGGCCACGAGGCCAGTTCCCGGTCCGCGGCCGCCGCGGCACCGCTGCCGCGCAGCCGCGGCGGTGAAACGTCGAGCACCATCGCGCCGAACACCGGCCTGCCGGTGGCGTGATCGGCGGCCGCGCCAGGATCGCGCAGCAGTACCCGGTCGCCGACGTGCAGCGGCAGCGGATGGTCCAGGCTCAGCCTGGCGGTAGCGGCACCCAGCATTCGGACCCCGGCCACCGCCCGTGCCGCGCCGATGTGCAGCGTGAGCCGGGCTGGCAGCCGCGGCGGGCCGGATGGCGGGCGGCCGGCTGGCAGGCGCGTCAGCCGGACATCGATCACACTGGTCACGGCCCACCGGCCGGCCTCGATGAGCGCCATGCCGCGGCCCAGTTCCCTGGTGCTGACCCCGCGCAGGTTCAGCGCCACCCGAGCGACGCCGCTGACCTGGGCAGCCGGTGTACCCAGTGACTGCACGCCGCGGACCCGCAGCTTGCGCATGGCGGGGGTCGCCGTCAGCTCGTCCCCGGTGTGCACGGTCCCCGCCTGCAAGGTCCCGGTGACCACCGTCCCGCTGCCTTTGATGGCGAACACCCGGTCCAGCCACAGCCGGACGCCCTGGCGTGGGTCAGCCGCGGGGAGACGCGCGGCCAGCCGGTCCAGGGCGGCGGTCAGCTCGGGGAGGCCCTGGCCGGTCAGCGCGCTCACGGCGACGGCTTCGGTCTCCCCGAGGCTGGTGGCGGCGATCTTGCTGGCGGCCTGCCGCCGGGCCGGCGCTGGGTCGGCCAGATCGGCCCGCGTGACCACCAGCAGCCCGTGCTTGACCCCGAGGGCGTCAATTGCCGCCAGATGCTCGGCCGACTGCGGCATCCAGCCTTCGTCGGCGGCCACCACGAACAGCACGGCGGGCGCAGGACCTGCGCCGGCGAGCATATTCGTTATGAATCGTTCGTGCCCGGGCACGTCGACGAACGCGAGCCGCTCACCGGACGGCAGCGTCATCCATGCGAAGCCGAGGTCGATGGTCATGCCCCGGCGCTGCTCCGCCTCCCACCGGTCCGGCTCCATCCCGGTGAGCGCGCGCACCAGCATCGACTTCCCGTGATCCACATGACCCGCGGTGGCGACGACGTGCACCGTCAGTCCTGGGCGCGGGAGGGGGCCCGGCCGGGGGCCGCCGCGGCGAGCACCGCCGCGCCGAGCCGGTCGTCGTCGGCGGGCGCGACCGCGCGCAGGTCGAGGAGCAGCCGGCTCCCCTCGATCCGGCCGATGACCGCGGGCAGGTGGCCGCTCCGCACCGCCGCGCCCGACCGCAGCTGAGGTGCCAGCTGTTCGGGAAGGGACAGTGCGGCACTCGGCAGCCGTACGCCGGGGCCGCCGCCCCCGCCGACCGCGGCGTCCGCCAGCACCGCCTGGCAGTCGACGCCCGCGCCGGCCAGCCGCCCCGCGAGGGTCTCGGCACGCTGCCTGAGCGACGGCAGGGTTGCCGTCATCGCCTGGCTGACGGGCGTCGCCGGGCCAAGCAGGGTTGCCTCCAGCGCGGCCAGGGTCAGCTTGTCCACCCGCAGCGCCCGGGCCAGCGGATGGCGCGCGAGCAGGGTAACCGTCTCCCGCCGGCCCAGCAGCAGGCCTGCCTGCGGGCCACCGAGCAGCTTGTCACCGCTGGCCGTGACCAGCCCGGCGCCGGCCCGCAGCCAGGAGCCGGCGTCGGGTTCGTCGGGCAGGACCGGGCTCGGGCGGAGCAGGCCCGAGCCGATATCGCCGACCACCAGCACCCCGAGCCCGGCGAGTTCGCCGACGCTGACCGCTGCCGTGAAACCCTCGATCAGGTAGTTCGACGGGTGCACTTTCAGGATGAAGGCGGTGTCACCGCAGATCGCCCGCTGGTAATCAGCGAGCACGGTCCGGTTGGTGGTACCCACCTCGCGGATCCTGGCCCCGGTGGACTGCAGCAGATCAGGCAGCCGGAAGCCATCGCCGATCTCGATCAGCTCGCCGCGGCTGACGATGATCTCGCGCCCGGCGGCCAGGGCCGTGGCGGCCAGTGCCAGCGCGGCCGCGTTGTTGTTGACCACATGCACCGCCCCGGCGGCCGGCACCGCCCGGGCGAGTGCGTCCAGGGCGCCCGCGCCGCGGCGGCCGCGCTTGCCCGACGCCAGGTCGAACTCCAGGTCGGTGTAGCCGGTGGCGGCCAGCACCGCATCGCCCGCGGCCGCGGACAGCGGTGCCCGGCCGAGGTTGGTGTGCACGAGCACGCCGGTCGCGTTGATCACCGGGGTGAGGCTGGTGGCGGCAGGCGGCAGCGAGGTGGCCGCGACGTCGGCCACACTCGCCGGGCTGATGGCCCCGGTGCGGGCCAGTTCCTGGGCGCGGGCGACCGCGGCCTTGACCAGCGTCCCGCCGAGCCGCTCCCGTGCCGCGGCCAGCCGTGGGTCGGCGAGGACGACGTCGGTCCTTGGCACGTGCCGGCGCGGGTCCACAACCGCGACCCTAATGGCCGCTGTGGCGGCTGGCCATTCCCGGTGGCGGCCCATGCCGCGGCGGCCAGCTGACGCGGAGGCGGACGGGAATCGAACCCGCCGGCGACGCGACGCGCCGCCCACCGGTTTTGAAGACCGGGGGGGCCACCAGGCACCCGGACGCCTCCAGGGCAGAATCTACCCGCGCCCGGCGGCGCCCGCCATCTCGCCCCGGGCCTCCTGGTCCGCGGGCCGGACGGTGGGCCAGGAGCTGGCATTAGATTGGACCGCATGACCGGTCTGGATGGTTTCCGGCTGACGCAGTACGCCCGTGGCGGTGGCTGTGCCTGCAAAATCCCGCCAGGTGAGCTGGAAGAGACGGTCGCCAGGCTGATGCCCGACGGCCCGGGCGCCGACCTGCTGGTGGGTGTGGAAAACGGCGACGACGGCGCCGTGGTGCGGGTCAGCCCGGCGATGGCGGTCGTGGTGACCGCCGACTTCTTCACCCCGGTCGTGGACGACGCCTATACCTTCGGGCGGATCGCCGCCACCAACGCGCTGTCGGACATCTATGCGATGGGCGGTGAGCCGCTCGTCGCGGTGAACCTGCTCGGCTGGCCACGCGACAAGCTCCCGACCGAGCTGGCGGCGGAGGTGCTGCGCGGTGGCCTGGATGTGGGGCGGGCAGCGCGCTGTCACGTGGCCGGCGGCCACAGCATCGACGATCCGGAGCCGAAATATGGCATGGCGGTGACCGGCGCCGCTGATCCGGCCGCGCTGCTGCGGATCGACGCCGGGCAGCCTGGCCTGCCGCTCAGCCTGACCAAGCCGATCGGCACCGGCGTGCTCAACGCCTGGCACAAGGCGACCGGCGAGGTGAGCGCGGCGGCGGTCGAGGTGATGACGACGCTGAACGCTGCCGCGAGCCGGCAGGCGCTCGCCGGGGGGATCAGCTGTGCCACCGATGTGACCGGGTTCGGCCTGCTCGGGCACCTGTTCAAGCTGGCCAGGGCCAGTGGGGTGTCCGCGGTGGTCGATCACGCGGCGGTGCCGCTCATCGAGGGCACCCGGGCAGCGGCGGAGGCCGGGCACATGCCGGGCGGGAGCCGCCGCAACCTGGAATGGGTGCTCCCGCACACCGACACCGGCACCGTCAGCGAGGAAGACCTGCTGCTGCTGGCAGACGCGCAGACATCGGGCGGGCTGCTGGTGGCGGGGGAGCTGCCGGGGGCGCCGGTGATCGGGGAGCTGATCCCGCGGGCCGGCAGCGTCCTCATCATCCGGTAGGCCCCGCGGGCGCGGTCAGCGCGGCGGCAACGGCGGGGAAGATGGCATCGGCCCGGGCGGCCAGTTCGGCGTCGGTCAGCAACTGGACCGGGTGCGGGACATAGACCATGCGGGCGTCCGGCATCCCGAGCCGGCGTGCCTGCTCGATGGCTTCGTCGGCGAAGGGCGCCGTCGCGATGCCGACCGCCGGGATCCCGCGGCGCTCCAGCTGGACGAGGTCATGCAAACTGCACGACGTGCAGGAGCCTCAATCGGCGAGGGCCTCCACCACCAGGTCGGCCTGGTCGGCGATGCTGTCCAGCAGGGTGCGGGCCGCGGGCCGGGAGAAGATCTCCTTGCCGGCGCGGGACGTGCTGGCGCCCGCCGCCTGCAGCAGCGTCTCGATGCGGTCGAGGAACTCGGCGCCGCGGTTCTTCCGGATGTCGAGCAGCACCACCCGGCGCCCGCCGATCCCGGCCGGGCGGGGCGCGAGCGGCTCGGCCGGCCGGACCCGCTCGTCGAACGGGCTCACGTAGTCAGCGGCCACGGTGACCCCACCTCCCGGGAGACGATCTGTGATCCCATGCCGGTGCATGGGCCCAGGACTGCAGAGTAGCGCCCGGCCTCGCCCCCGGCCACGATCAGCACGATCGCCGCTGGCGATGCCCACTTGGGCACCTGCGCGGCCGGGCCTGCGGCGTGCACCACCGGCGTCGTCTCGCCGCGGCGCAGCTCGCCGGCGCTCTTGTGCACCGCCTCGAACATGAACTGGCGCAGGCGCTGCTTGGTCCAGCCGGCGGCGCGGAACATCTCGGCGTGCTCGGGGCAGATCACGAACACCGACGGCTCCGCCAGCGGCCACCAGTTGGTGCTCCAGGAACTCGCCGCCGCCCACGCGAGAACCCAGCCGAGGTCCTCGGGTGTGCGGCTGCGATGATCGGAGATCGACAGCGGCGCGTCGCTGCCGATGACCGTGACCACCGACTGGCCGGGCTGGAAGCCGCGTTCGACGTGCAGCGGCTCCCACGGGCTCACCTCCTCGTCCTCGGCGACGCAGAAACCGATCTTCCCCATCTGCCCCAGGGTGGCGCGGTCCAGCCTGCCGGGCATCCCCCCGCCGGTGAGGGTGACCAGCAGCCGCAGCGCCCGGCCGATGGTGAGGTTCGCCCGGAATCCCGGGCCGAGCGCGCCCATGCCGCTGTTCAGCCCGATCGCCTCCCGGACCGGCCCGTTGACCACCACGAGCTGGCCGGCGGGCTGGGTGGTGACCGCCTGGCCGTGCAGGTTGAACGCCGGGTCGAGGGCGGCCTGGGCGGCCGCGACGACGACCGGGAAGTAGGCAGGCCGGCAGCCGGCCAGCACCGCGCAGGCGGCCACCCGCGCCAGCGTCGCCTCACCCATGTCGGGCGGGACGAGGCCGAGCGACAGCCTGCCGTCGCAGCCGCCGAGCATCGCCTCCACCCGGTCTGCGGTGGGCGGGACGACGGGCAGGCCGTCGGTCCAGCCGCGCTCGAACATCTCCTCGATGTCGTCGGAGCCGGCCGGGGCGTCCATGGCCGCCACCAGGTCCGGGCTGAGCGCGGCCTTGCTGGAGCACCCCGGCTTGAGCAGCGGCTCGCTGGCTTCGGGGACCGTCAGCCGGGCGCCGAGCAGCGTGCCCGCCCGCCCGATCAGAGCCGCCAGGGCCGTGTGGTCCCAGCCGGTCACCGTGCCCACGACTGTCCCGGCCCGGTCGACCAGGACCGCGGTCGGCACCGAGATGAGCTGGTAGGCATGCGAGGCCTGATAGGGCGGGCTCTCGGCTGCCACCCCGCCCGTCCAGCCGAGACGGCGCGCCACCCGGACGGCGACCTCGAGCGGGTCCTCGAACACGGCGGTGCTGGTGAGCCCGGCTTCCTGCCAGGCCCGGCAGAGCGGGCCGAGCCTGCGCAGGGCCATCGCGGAGGTGGGGCACTCCTCCGAGACGAACAGCAGCAGCGCGGCACCGCCCGCGGTGAGGCCCGCGAGAGTGATCTCGCCGGGATCTGTCCCGCGGACCAACAGGGCCGGTGCCTGGGACACAGCCGGGCGGGGGTCGCTTTCCGTCATACGTCCTGCGCTACCACAGCCGCTTCGTCCCCGCCACCGGTAGCTACTGTGGGCGGCTGGTGACGGGCGGCAGCTGGTGGCAGCGCTTCCACTTGCGGCCGGACCCGCAGGGGCAGGGGTCGTTGCGGCCGCGCCGGGAGTCGTCGGCGGCGTACCGGCTGGCCAGTTCGGACGGCGCGCGGCCAGCCCGCAGCAGCTCGCACATGGCGTCCATGGCGGGCCGGATATGACGGAAGAACGCCTGGTAGCTGGGGCACAGGTAATGCAGCCCGGGCTCGCCGTCGGGGGTGGTGGCGAACCGGTCCTTGGGGCAGCCGCCGTGGCAGGCGAACCGGACGTCGCAGTCCAGGCAGTAGCGGGGCAGGGTGTCCTTCTTGGCCTGGCCGAACCGCTCCTGGGCCGGGGAGGCCACCAGGTCCAGCAGGTGCCTCTGGCCGATGTTGCCGAGCCGGTGGGCGGGCTCGACATAGTGATCGCACGAGTACACATCGCCGGTGTGCTCCAGGGCCAGCGCCAGCCCGCAGGTCTCGGAGTGGACGCACAGGCCGGGCGGCTCGCCGTACCAGTTGGCCAGCGCGACGTCGAACATCTGCACGTAGACCTCGCCGATGTCGGCGCGCACCCAGTCCTCGAAGACGTCGATGAGGAACCGGCCGTACCCGCCGGGGGAGACCGTGCGGCCGGTGACCAGGTTGCCCTGCTGGGTGTACAGCGGCCGGCCGCGCACCTGCTCACCCCAGCCGGCGTTGGCGGCGGTGAGGGTCTGCTCGGTGGCCCGCTCCACGATGGGGATGAACTGCATGAACCGCGCGCCGCACTCATCACGCAGGAAGGCGTACACCTCCCGGCCGTGGTCCTGGCTGGCGGCGTGGACGGTGGTCAGCGCGTTCCAGTCGGCGCCGTGGCGGCGCAGCGCGGCCAGGCCCTTCATCACCTGGTCGAAGCTGCCCTTGCCCGCCTTGTTCACCCGGTAGGTGTCGTGGATCGCGCGGGGGCCGTCGATGGATACCCCGACCAGGAAGCCGTGCTCTTTGAAGAACGCGGCCCAGTCGTCGTCGAGCAGGGTGGCGTTGGTCTGGATGGTGTAGCTGATCGCCTGGCCGGGCTGTTTCATGCTGTCCGCCAGTTCGACGCTGCGGCGGAAGAAGTCCAGGCCCATCATGGTCGGCTCGCCGCCCTGCCAGGCCACCACGACCTCGGGCGCGCCGGCCTGCGCCTCGATCAGCTGGCGCAGGTAGGTTTCCAGCAGGTCACCGGCCATCCGGAACCGGCTGCCGGGGTAGAGCAGCTCTTTGGACAGGAAGAAGCAGTAGCTGCAGTCCAGGTTGCAGACCGCGCCGGTTGGCTTGGCCAGCAGGTGGAACGCCCGCGGGGCGGCATGCGGGACCAGCGCCCCACGGCCCGCCGCACCGCTTACCATCGCATCCTCCTACCCGGACCTGTCGCGAAGCTTACTGCCGGGCAGCGGCTGCCCGTCAGGGTGCAGCGCGCGGCGGGGTGGCCGGGTGGACGACTTGGCGCAGGCGTAACGGCGGTGCGTCAGCCGGGCAGGAGCAGGCCGGCGGGCCGCGGTTGCCTGTCCCGCAGCAGCGCCTGGCCGTTGACGAGCCAGCAGACGCCGAACGCGGCGATCGCCGCGGTCTCCAGCCAGAACACCGGATCGAGGTGGCTCACGCCGCTGCCGATGGGCAGGGACGCCACACCCGTCAGGGCCAGGGACACCACCATCACAATCCCGCAGGCCAGGTAGACCCTGGCCCGTAGCTGCCCGCGCCGGCTGCGGCGGCCCGGCTCGGCCTTGCGGAACAGCCACAGCGCTATGACGGCCAGCGCGGAGAACATCAGGGCCCCGAACCCGAAGTGGCAGTAGCCGGTGACAGCGGCCTGGAACGAGGGATGGGACGGCGGGGTCGGGCACAGGGCCACGCCGACCGCGCCGATCCCGGCGGCGTTGATAACCAGGTTGTCCCACCTGTCATGCCCACGGTGTGCGAGCAGGAAGGCACCGATCACGCACAGGCCGCCCACCAGGACGCCCCGCATCCCGGTGTAGAAGTAGTCGCTCACTGACTGCTGCAAACCGCCAGCGAAGAACAGCCAGTTCCCGGCCGCGAGGACAAACGGCAGCGAGATCCCCACGCATCCGACCGCTTTGCGCAAGGTCAGGTACGAGATGATGCGTGGATCCCAGTGGCCAGCCTGGCCCATAATCATGCCCCGATTCCCCAGCGTGCGCCGTTGGCCAAGCGCGCTCGCCGCCGGGACTGTGCAAAGGCGGGGCTGCCAAGTCGCTCACGATAGCCTCGAACAAGACAGGCCAAGGGTAACGGCACGCCAGTGCTGCGGTGACCCTGGTTGCTGTCGCCAGGGCGGACAGGGCAATCTGTCTGGGCCTGGAGCGCAAATGAAACCGCCTCTGGAGATCGAAGGGCCGCCGATGAAACTGCCTCAGGTTGGCTATGAGGCGCCGCAGACCGTTTCCGAAGCCGTGGAGTTGCTGGCTGAGTACCAGGACGAGGCGAGCGTGCTGGCCGGTGGCCAGAGCCTGATCCCGCTGATGGCGCTGCGGCTGGCCCGCCCTGCGGTGCTGATCGACATCAACGGCATAGCTGGCCTGTCCGGGGTGTCGGCAGCGGACGGGCGGGTGGCGATCGGCGCGATGACGCGGGAGTACGTTGCCGAGGAGTCCGGGACCGTTGCCGATGCGGTGCCGTTGCTGGCGGCGGCGCTGCCACTGGTCGGTCATGAAGCCATCCGCAGCCGCGGCACGATCGGGGGCAGCCTGGCGCATGCGGACCCGGCGGCCGAGTTGCCGGCCGTCGCGCGGGCGCTGGATGCCGAGTTCGTGCTGCGTGGCCAGTCGGGTGAACGGGTCGTCCCGGCGGCGGAGTGGTTCCAGGGATACCTGACGACAGCACGCCGTCCCGACGAACTCCTTGTCGAGGTGAGGTTCCCGGCCGCAGCGCCGGGCACGGGGAGCAGTTTCACCGAGGTCGCCCGCCGCCACGGCGACTTCGCCATTGCTGGCCTGGCGATATCACTGACGCTGTCGGGGGGCGCGATCAGCGATGCCCGGCTGGCGTTTGCCGGGCTGTCCGATCTGCCGGTCCGGGCGGCAGCCGCGGAGGATCTGCTGGCCGGCGAGCGGCCATCGGCAGAGTTGTTCGATGAGGCGGCCCGGCGTGCGACCGGCGATCTCGACCCGCCAGCCGACCTGCACGGGTCGTCGGGCTACCGGAAGAAGGTCGCCGCCGCGCTGGTGCGCCGCGGCCTGCGAGCGGCCGCGGACAGTGCCGCTGGGAGGCAGTGACTGATGGTGGACATCACCCTGACCATCAACGGCACCACCTGCACCGGTTCGCCGGAGGCGCGCACGACGCTGGCGGACTTCCTGCGCGATGACCTCGATCTCACCGGCACTCATCTCGGCTGCGAGCACGGGGTCTGCGGTGCCTGCACGGTCATCGTCAACGGCCGGCCGGTGCGCTCGTGCCTGATGCTGGCGGTCCAGGCGGCCGGCCGTGAGGTAACCACGATCGAGGGGCTGGCGGCTGACGGCGGGCTGGGCACGCTGCAGCAGGCGATGTGGGATTCGCACAGCTTCCAGTGCGGTTTCTGCACACCGGGGTTCCTGATGACGGCATTCGCGTTCCTCAGCGACCACCCCGACGCCGGCGAGCAGCAGATCCGCGAAGCGCTGTCCGGCAACATCTGCCGGTGCACGGGCTACCAGAGCATCATCGATGGCGTCCTGCTGGCCGCCGAGCGCAACCGGGAACGATGAGCGAGGGAGCGAGCATGGCGGGAATTGTGGCCGAGCGCTACACCGGCGCCAGCATCAAGCGTTCGGAGGATCCGCGCATCCTGACCGGCGCGGGCCGGTATGTGGACGACATCAAGCTGCCGGGGATGCTGCACGCCGCGTTCGTGCGCTCGCCGCTGGCGCACGCCCGGGTGCTGTCGGTCGATGTCTCGGCTGCCCGGGCGCTGCCCGGGGTCGTCGCGGCCTTCACCGGAGCGGAGCTGGAGGCGATGACCGTCCCCGGGCCGGACGCGCTGACGGCGCTCATGGGGGGCGATGGGCCCACCCCGGAGTTCACTTTGCTGGCGACGGACAAGGTGCGCTTCGCGGGCGACCCGGTCGCGGTCGTCGTTGCGGAGAGCCGTTACCTCGCCGAGGACGGCTGCGAGCTGGTGGACGTCGAGTACGACGGGCTGCCTCCGGTCACCAGTGCCTCCTTCGCACTGGATCCGGGCAGCCCGCCGCTGTTCGCCAATCTGGGTGACAACATCGCCGGCCCGCATTCGCGCCGCGAGTTCGGCGACGTCGGCGCCACCTTTGCTGGCGCGGATCGGGTCTTCGACGTCCACATCGACGTGCATCGCCACCAGAACGTGCCGATGGAGGGACGCGGCTGCGTCGCGAGCTACGACGCCGGCCCGGGTGTCATCACGATGTACGCGGCTACCCAGAGCGTGCACGTCAGCAAGATCGCCGTCGCCATGCGCCTTGGCATGGAGCAGGACAAGGTGCGCGTGCTGGCTGGCGACATCGGCGGCTCGTTCGGCCTGAAGATCGGCGCGTCACGGGAGGAGCTTGCGGTGGCGGCCGCTTCCCGTGCGCTCGGCCGGCCGGTGAAGTGGGTCGAGGACCGCAGCGAGAACCTCACCGCGTCGGGGCAGGCCCGCGAGGAGAGCTTCGACGTCCGGGCCGCTGTCAGCGACGACGGCGATCTGCTGGGGCTGGACGTGAAGATGGTCATCGACACCGGCTCGTATCCGGGTATGGGCACGATGGTGCCGGGGATCATCGAGGCGATGCTGCCCGGCCCGTACCAGCTCGCGGCCCTGGGCTTCGAGTTCGACCGCGGCCATCACCAACAAGGCGTCGTACGTGGCCTATCGCGGCCCATGGGCGTCCGAGACGTTTGTCCGGGAACGTGTCCTCGACCTGATTGCGAGGGATCTCGGCCTCGACCCATTCGAGATCCGGCTGCGTAACGCCGCGCCGCGGACCGACCCGCCCGCCACCATGATCACCGGCCGCCCGCTGGCGGGAGTGACCACCCTGGAGTCACTGGAGCGGGTCGCCCAGCTGGTGGACCTTCCCGCGTTCCGGCGCCGGCAGGCCGAAGCACGGGGCCAGGGCCGTTATCTCGGCATCGGGGTGGCAACCTTCATCGAGGCCGCTCCCGGCCCGCGCTCGCCGGGGGAGCCCAGCGGCCCGATGAGCATCGAGTCCATGCGCCTCCGGCTCACCGAAGACGGCATGGTGGTGCTGTTCACCGGCCAGATGCCGCACGGCCAGAGCCACCAGACGACCCTCGCCCAGATCGCCGCCGACGAGTTCGGGGTGCCGTTCGGGCAGGTCCGCGTCGTTGTCGGCGACACCGACGTCGTCCCGTTCGGGCTGACCGGTGGCAGCCGGTCGGCCACCATGGCCGGGGGCGCGGCCCTGCATGGCGCCCGGCAGCTCAAAGCCAAGGTGCTCGATTTCGCGTCTCATCTCATGGAAGCCAGCGCCCGGGACCTGCAGATCACCGATGGCCAGGTCTGGGTGCGCGGTGACCCGGCCAGCGCCATCGCGGTGGGCCAAGTCGCGCGGCGGGCGGCATCGGGCCAGTTCGGTGCGGACGTGGACGCCCAGCTCGAAGTGGTGGCAGCGTTCGACGGTGGTGAAGGCGGATGGTCCGGCGGCAGCCACTGCGCCATCGTCGAGGTCGATATCGAGACTGGCCTGGTGCGGGTGCAGCGGTACGTCGTCGCCGAGGATTGCGGCGCGCTGATCAACCCCGCCGTCGTCGATGGGCAGATCCGGGGCGGCGTCGCGCAGGGCATCGGCGCGGTCCTGCTTGAGCGGTCGGCCTATGACGAGGACGGCAACTGCCAGTCAGCCACCTTCATGGACTACCTGGTGCCGACCGCCTGTGACGTTCCCCGCATCGAGATAGCGCACCTGCAGACCGTGCCGCTCGACCGCGACGTCAACTTCCGCGGTGTGGGCGAGGGTGGCATGATCGTCGCGCCGCCCACGGTGGTGAACGCGATCGAGGATGCGCTCTCGCCCTTCGGGGTGCGGATCGACGAGCAGCACCTGCCTCCGGCCCGGATTCTCGAACTCATCGGCGCGGCCGGCCAAGGCCAGTAGGCGGCCGTGACTATCGACGGTGACACCGCGCGGCTGCTCGCTGACGCTGCCGAGCGCGCTCGCCGCTACCTGGCCGGTCAGGCGGACCGGCCGGTGGTCCCGGACCGGGCGGCCCTGGCCGCGCTGGCTTCCTTTGCCGCGCCGCTTCCCGGCCGGCTGGGCGATCCGGCCGCCACTTTGGCCCTGCTCGACGGGGCGGGGTCGGCCGCCACGGTGGCGAGTACCGGCGGGCGCTACTTCGGATTCGTCACCGGTGGCTTGCTGCCGGTCGCGGTCGCGGCGAACTGGCTCGCTACCGCCTCGGACCAGAACACGGCCCTGCCGGTCATGTCGCCGGTCGCCGCGCGGCTGATGAGGTGGTGACCGGGGTGGCTGACCGGCCTGCTGGGCCTGCCGGAAGGGACCGCGGCGGTGTTCGTGACTGGGTCGGCCATGGCGAACACGGCCGCCCTCACCGCGGCGCGGCATCAGCAACTCGCCCGGGCCGGGCTGGGACGTCCAGGCCGACGGGCTGTTTGGCGCTCCCGGGCTGACCGTGGTCATCGGGGAGAACGCGCACTCGACGCTGGTCTGGGCGCTGGGGGTGGTGGGGCTCGGGCGGGAGCGGGTCATCCGGGTGCCGGCCGACGATCAGGGCCGCATGCGCGCCGCCTGCTTGCCCGGCAACGTCACCGGCCCGGCCGTCATCTGCGCCCAGGCCGGCGAGGTGAACACCGGCGCGTTCGACCCGTTCCCGGAGATCGTGGCCTGGGCCCGGGAGCGGGATGCCTGGCTGCATGTGGATGGCGCGTTCGGGCTGTGGGCGCTGGCCGACCCCGGCCGGGCGCATCTCACCGCTGGCCTGGCCGGCGCGACTCCTGGGCCGCCGACGCCCATAAGTGGCTGAATGTCCCCTACGATGCGGATTTGCCTGGCCCGGCGGCCAGCGGATTCTGCGCCGCAGCTTCGCCGCGGTAGCCGGTGACCGGCCGCCCGGGGCCGGGTTCGAGGCCTCGCATCACACGCCGCAGGCCTCGCAGCGCGCCCGCCAGGTGGAGGTCTGGGCGGTGCTGCGCACCCTGGGCCGCCAGGGTGTGGCCGACCTGGTCGCCCGGGCGTGCCAGCACGCCCAGACCATGGCGGCCAGGCTCCGCCAGGCGGACCTGGAGGTGCTGAACGAGGTGGTGCTCAACCAGGTCCTGCTGCGGGCCGCTACCGACGAGGCGACGACGGCCCTGGTGGACGCCGTTCAGCGGGAAGGGACATGCTGGTGTGGCCCGACCCTGTGGAAGGGCAGGCCAGCCATGCGGATCAGCATCTCCGGCTGGGCTACCTCTGGCGAGGATATCGACAAGAGCGCACAAGCGATCATCTCAGCGGCGCAGCGCATCGCTGGCGGCTGGCGTGAATCACAACCGGGAACTCCGGCATGAATGTCATTGACACGGTCATCGCCATTGGCTGGGCAGCCTTCTGGATTTACTGGCTCGCGGCATCTATCGGTGTCAAGGCCGGCCGGACACTACGGACCCAGTTCGCGGGCCTGCGGATCGGCATCATTGTGGTGGTCCTGCTCTTGCTCCGGCGAGGGTCCTCAAGGACCACGTGACCACGGCCAGCCCATGGCTGCAGGGCATTGGCCTGGCCGTCTTCGTGGCAGGGCTGGCGCTGGCCGTCTGGGCCCGGGTCTACCTCGGCCGGAACTGGGGAATGCCGATGTCGCAGAAGGCCGATCCGGAACTGGTCACCACCGGGCCCTACCGCAGCGTTCGCCATCCCATCTACACCGGCATCATTCTGGCGATGATCGGCACTACGATCGCGGTCAGCCTGTACTGGCTGGTGGCGGTGATATTGATCGGGGCCTATTTCATTTACAGCGCCACCGTGGAGGAGCGCCTGATGGCCCGCACCTTCCCGGATACATATCCGGCGTACAAGCAGTTGACGAAGATGCTGATCCCCTTCGTCTTCTGATGTTCTGGCGGGCTCAGGTGGCGAGCAGGGCGGCGTACCGGCTGAGGTACAGCGGCCATCCCTGATCTGCGTCAACCCCGTCCGCGACCGACTGCCAGCCGGGGCCGTGCCGGTCCAGGCGACGGTGCTCCAGTTCGACGCGGGTGTGAGCCGGGCCTTCTGGAATGAAGCGCACCTCGACCTCACTGGTCCGGTCCGGGTCGCTCTCGATCTGCCACTGGGGCTGATATCCCAGCCGAACACCACCCGGTCCGGCGGCTCGTAGGCCAGGACCCGCGCCCATCGGCACTCGCTGCCGTCGGCGGCGCGGTCGAAATATCGCCTCCGGCCCGCGGCTCGAACACCGTCTCGGCGATCGGGGCGGCGAGCAGGTTGTGCTCCGGCGGCTTGAAGTCGCCGAACCGCTCGACGAACGCCGCGAACGCCGTCGATTGCGGCGCGTTGACGACGACCTGCCTGCGGACCACGGTGGCATCGGTTCGGCTCATGTCCTCTCCGTTGTCGTTTCCTCTGTCGCTGGGCCGGCGACGTCCGCGTAGCTTTCCAGCGCCCGCCGCCAGTAGATATCGAGCTGGTCACGCAGCGCGGCCATCGCCGCCGGATTGAGCCGGTAGATCCGCCGGGTGCCGGGGCCCGCGCTGACCAGGCCGGCGTCCTTCAGGATTTTCAGGTGCTGGGAGACCGCGGACCGGGTGACCGGCAGCCCGTCTGCGAGCCGCCCGACCGCCAGTGGGCCATCGGCCAGGCGGCTGACGATGGCACGCCGGGTATCGTCAGCCAGCGCGCTCCACCCGTCAGGCATTCGGTTAGTTTCCACTAACCGTTGGACCCACTCACCGAGTGGCGAGTGTCAAGTTAGAGGGCGGGAGTCCTGATGGCAAAGCTGATCTATTCGGTGATCGCCTCGGGGCGGCTACGTCGAAGACGCCGCGGGCCTCCCGGCTGGGCAGAGCCCGACGAGGAGGTGTTCGGCTTCGTCAACGATCTCGAGCGGCCCATAGGCACCTACCTGTACGGCCGCCGGATGTACCAGACGATGCGGTTCTGGGAGACCGCCCCCACGGTGCCCGGCCAGCCGACGGTGGGCGGCGAGTTCGCCGGTATCTGGCGGGCTGCCGGAGAAGATCGTGTTCTCCCGGACCCTGGCCTTGGCCCTGACCGCCCGGGCCTCGATCGAGCGGGACTTCGACCCGGTCTGATCCGGCGGCTGAAGTCGGCCAGCGGCCACTGCCTGGCCGTCGGGGGTGCGGACCTGGCCGGGCAGGCCATGAAGGCCGGGCTAGTGGACGAATTGCAGCTGTTCCTGGTTCCCATCGCCGTCGGCGGCGACAAAGTGGGCGCTCCCCGAAAGGCGTGCGTCAGGCCTGGAACTTCTGGACACGCGGCGGTTCGCGGGCGGCACCGTCTATCTCAGGTACCGGCTCACGCACGCCTGACTTT
>CAWIMG010000008.1:0-23679 GCA_963837105.1 uncultured Actinomycetes bacterium
GCTGCACGAGGGTGGCCTGCTCGTGCTCGGCGCGCCCCCGGACCAGGAGCTGGCGGGCAGGTACAAGGTCCATGCCGATGTTCTTCGTCGTCGAGCCGGACGCTCACGAGCTGGCCAGGCTGGCGGAGATGGCCGGGCGGAGGCTGCGAGCGGTGATCAGTCAGACCTTCCCGCTGGCCGAGGACGGCAGGCCTTCGAAAGCGGCGGAGGGGCCCGGCGTCCCGGCAAGACCGTCCTCGTCGTTTCGCTCGAGACAGGCCAGCTGGCTCGATGCCCGGCCGCCGGGCCCGTCTCCTGGCTCCGCTTATCCGCTGGCCCCGTTCGCGTGGTACTCGTCGTGGCGGCGGAACGAGTCGAGCGGGTCGTCGGGGCCACGGGCCTCGTTCCGCCCGCGCGGCGCGCGGTCGAGCCACTGGTACATGCCCCAGAGACCGTCCAGGCCGCGCGCATAGGCCGAGTAGGTGTGGTAGACGACTCCGTCCTCGAGCGCGAACGCACTCACGCCCGGCGCTCGCGCGTGTAGGTCGCCCAGTCGGTGCCCGTGGTCGCGGCCCACGCGTCGAACGGCCCGCGCATGTCCGCGGGCGGTGACCACACGGGCGACTCGCGGAAGTTGTACTCGAACGCGCCCGCCCGCTCCTGCTCTTCGGTGAGGGCGACGTCAAAGTCGCCGTTGAAGTCGCTGCCATAGGACGAGGCCCAGGGGAAGCTCCAGCCCATCCGCTGCTTGTAACCCCGCAGCTGCTCGAGCCGCGCACGCGACACCGCCCAGAGCATCACATCGTGGTGGGCCAGGTGAACCGCGAAGCCGTTGAAGCCATCGGCGATCGCCGAGCAGGCGGGACAGCCGGCGGTGAAGCCTGGCCCGAACATGAAGTGGTAGACGAGGAGCTGTGAGCGCCCGCGGAAGAGGTCAGCCAGCGAGGCGCTCCCCTCATCCGTCTCGAACCGGTAGTCCTTGCCGATCCGGACCCAGGGCAGCTCCTGGCGCTGCCGCGCCAGTTCGTCGCTGCGCCGCGTCAGCGCCTTCTCGGCTTCGAGCAGCTCCAGCCGGGCAGCATGCCACTCTTCGCGTGTTCCGGTCTTGCTGACTGGTCACTGGTTGTCTCCGTTCTTGTCGGTAGTCAGCTTCGCCGGGGCCAGCGGTGCCGGTGACGCCTCACATCGCAGGCATCAGGCCGGGCACCGACCACGGCGCGAGGATGATCCAGATACCAAGCCCGGTGATCGCGAGCGCCACCGGCACATCGACGGTGACGGCAGCGGGCAGCAGCTTCTGGGCCAGGACCAGGACGGCGATCACCACCATCCAGGTGACGCTCATGACACCCAGCGCCACCAGCATCAGCATCAGCCCGATGCTGGAGCCGCGCAGCACAGCCCGAACTCCCATCCCGAGCTGACGCTGCCGAGGCAGCGCCGGCGAAAGTGACGCTTGAGCGGCGTGACCTCGTAGACACCGGCGGCGATCACCACGACCGCGGCGGCAACCGACTCGTGCGGCCGGTACAGCGCGTACACCGCGGCGCCGACCAGTGCCCAGACGGCGAGGTAAGCGCCGATGAACAGCGGCACCGCGCGCACCCCGCCGCTGGCCTGAACGCGTCTCAGCACCGCCGGGGCCGCGCCCGGCAGCATCATCGCCGCCATCATCACGATCCACACCGCGATGAAGAACGCGAACGAGCCGAGCCGGGTCGCCACCCCCATGTCCATCCCGTGCATCTGCCAGACCGCGACCACCCAGGCCGCGGCGGCAAGGCCCAGCGTCGCCGTGAGCGCGCCTGACTTCGCGGCCTGCCCGGCGGCCGCGAGGCTGCTGGCGAATCGGTGATCAGCCATGATGTCCTCCGGCTTGGTGCGGCAGAGGCGGGCCAGGCTCGCCCGCGGCCCGGTTCAGGTGGTCCTGCAGCGCGCTGAGTGGGCCGTCCCAGTCGCGGGCCAGCGCGGCCAGGTACTGCTGCGCGACCTGCATCGGCGCCGAGCGCAGCCGGTACCGCACCCGGCGCCGCTCCCCCGGCTCCGCCGTCACCAGCCCGGCCACGGCCAGCAGGGCCAGATGCTTGGCGATCGCCTGCCGCGTGATCGGCAGGCAGGCAGCCAGGTCGGTGGCGGTGGCCGGGCCACCGCTGGCCAGGGCGGCCAGAATGGCACGCCGGCTCGGGTCGGCGAGCGCGGTGAAGACCTGCTCGGCGATCGCCTCGATGTCAGGTGGCATCGAGGTAGTCGGCCAGTTCGCCGAGTTCCTTCGCCCAGCCCTCGGTGTTGCCGTCGTACGCCTTGCGGAAGGCCTCGGCGGGCAGCTGGGCGAACCCGCTCTCGACCACCGTCAGCCGGGTGCCCGTCCCGGCCGCCTCGAGCGTGAACTCGACGTAGGTCCGGCGCGGATCGTCCTCGGGCAGGCCGAAGATGTGCCAGGTATACCCGAAAACGGTGGGCTCCTCCACCCGCTCCACCCGCATCCGGGCGGTGAATCCGCCCGCCCACGTCATCTGCGCGAGCCCACCCGGCCGCAAGTCGATCGCCGCCTCCTCGCCGAACCAGGCGGCCAGGCCCTCGGCGGTGGTGAGCGCGGCCCACACCTTGGCCGGGGGGTGAGCGAGTTCTACGGTGCGCTCGATGCGATCGGGAAATCCCATGGCAGCCTCCCTGTCAGTAGCAACCTCAGAGTTGCGACTCTATAGCAACCACAAGGTTGCGTCAATGGGCGGGCCGCCTCACTCGCCGGGCTGCCGGACGCGGATCGTCACCGCGGACGACCCAAGCACCGGATGGCTGGCCCGTACCGTCACAGAGCCCGCCGAGCTGGGCAGCGTCCGCACCCAGGCCGCGCCGACGCCGCCGGCCCTGGCGAAGCCGAACGGGTTGTCGCCGACCAGCATGGCGGGACCACGCACCGAGAGCCGGACATGCCCGCTGACGTAGGGGCGGGGCGCGCCGTAGGCGTCGACCGCGCGGAACACCACCCGGGTCTCGTCGGCGCCGTCACCGACCAGCTCGGCATCGTCGGCCGCGAGCAGCAGCCAGTCGGCGGCCGGGTCGGAGGAGAACCGGCGGGAGGCCACCTTGACGCCACCGCGGTAGCCGTCGATGCGCAGCTCCGGATGCGAGGCGCCGTCCACGCCACTGAAGTCGGCGAACGACGGCGGGTAGGGCAGGTGAGGGTAGTGAGCGGTGTCCGGGGTCACCGTGGCGTGGTGGGCGCCGCCGACGTAGATTTCGAGGCTGTCCACGTTGGCGCAGATCATCGCGCTGCTCAGGCTGGTGATGGGTGACGCCGGCCGAAGTCCCAGTAGAACGCGGGCTGGATCACCGGGCGGACCTCGGGGTCCAGCTGCGACTGGTAGACCGCGGCACCCGGCTTGGGGACGCGAAACAGGTCAACGACGCCGGTGTACTTGACGCCGCCGAACTCATCACCATTGCCCGATGCGTAGTCGTAGCCGGACCAGGCCAGCAGGCCGCAATAGCGGTCATCGGAGGCGGCGATGTCGTGCGCGCGGGCGTGCGCGATGGCCTGGCCCTGCTGGTCGGCTTGGGGGTCGGTGCGGCGGTAGTGCTCTGCCGGGCCGGACAGCGCGCCCACCGCCTCGCAGACCAGGTAGGGCTTGCCGGCCGCATCGGTGGGGGGCAAGAGCTCGGGCTGGCGCCTGCCGCCCGGGCCGATCCGGTACCGGTAGTCGTGGATGCTGTAGACGTCGAAGACGAAGCTGGGGTCGGTGCGGACACCATCACCCCCGGTCGGGCGCGAGTCATCGAGAGAGCGCGCGAGCTGGCGGCTCGCGGCGTACTGGCTGACATGTTCGCCGGCCTCATTCGGCATCGCGCCCCAGACGATGATGGACGGGTGGTTGCGGTCACGGATGATCATGTCGCGGACATCGCGGTAGGCCGCCGCCTGCCATCTGGCGTCGCCGAAGTAAGCCCAGCCAGGGATCTCCTCCCACACCATCAGCCCCAGCTCATCGCAGGCATCGTAGAAATCCTCCGACTGCGGGTAGTGCGAGCACCGCACCATGTTGCAGTTCAGCTCACGCCGCAGTATCTCCGCGTCCCTGCGCTGGACCCGGGCCGACATGGCGCCACCGGCGAACGGGTAGAACTGGTGCCGGTTGACGCCGAACAGCTTGACCCTCCGGCCGTTCAGGAAGAACCCGTCCAGCCGGAAGCTGGCCTCGCGGAACCCGATCCGCACCTGGCAGTCGTGTACCGGTGCCTGGTCCACCCGCAGCGTGGCCAGCACCGTGTACAGCTTCGGGTTGTCGATATCCCACAGGGTGACCCCCGCCAGCCCGCTGAGCCTGCCGGTCACCGTGACCGGCCCCGGCTTGCTGATCGTCACCGGCACCGTGGCAGCGGAAACCCTCCGGGCTCCGTCCAGCAGCTCAACCAGGACAGACACACTCCCGCGCGGCACCACCGCCGCGTCCACCCGGCACTGCACCACGACCTGCCGGTGGCCGGCTTCCAGCACACTGACCGGCTTGGCGAACACGTCGGCGAGGAACACCTTCGGCACGATCCGCAGCCGCACGTCCCGGTAGAGCCCGCCTGGCTGCCAGAAGTCGACCGAGCTGGCGGTGTACGGCGGTGGGCGGTCCGGCGGCACGTCCAGGTTGAAGCGCGAGTCCACGGTGACAGCCAGCACGTTGCCACGGCGCCGCAGCCAGCCGGTGATCTCGGCGCTGAACGGCAGGTAGCCGCCCACATGACCGGGCAGGGCACGGCCGTTGAGCGTCAGGGACGCCCGCGTCATCGCCGCGGCGAAGTCGAGGAAGACCCGCATGCCGGCCGCCCCGCCGGGCGCGTCGAAGTGCTTCCGGTACACCCACATGCCCTCCCAGCTGGCCGGATTCCACTCCCGCCAGGACAGCGGTGTGACCGTGTGTGGGAGCGTCACCGCCCGCAGGCCACTGTCATCAAAGGGGGGCAGCCTGCTGCCGGCCACAGCCGGGCCGAACAGCCACCCGGTACCGAACGGGATCAGCCGCGGCCCTGACCGGCGCGCTGGCCGCACCGGGCGCGGCCAGCAGCCGGCCACCAGCCACGCCGCCGCCCCAGCGGCGCCCGCCGCCACGGCCCACAGGAACTGCCTGCGCCTCAGCACCGCGACCTGGCTCTGGTGAGCATCGGCGTCGTTCAGCTTGCCGGCCGGGTCATGGCGTGCGCACGCGCGTACTCGGCGACCTGGGCATGAGTGGCGAACCACACTCCCGGCCGGGAAGTGATGTGGCCGAGCAGTTCGGCCAGGACCACCATCCGGGAGCGGTGGCCGATGACATGCGGATGCATGGTCAGCTGGAACAGCCCCCGGTCGGCGTAGGCGCCCTCAAATTCATCGATCCAGATGGTCAGCACGCTGCGCGGGCTGGCATAGGGGCGCAGCGCGCTGTAGCGCTCCATCGGGAAGTAGACCGCGTCATCACGGATCCACTCCACCGGGATCTCCACGATGCCGGACAGCTTGCCGTCCTGGACGATCTCGTACGGCTCATCATCGGCCATCAGCGACGAGTCATACCTCAGGCCGAGTTCCCTGATGATCCCCAGGGTGGCTGGGCTGAAGTCCCACGACGGCGTGCGGATCCCCACCGGCCGGGTTCCAGTGCCCTTCTCCAGCACATCGGCGCTGCGCAGCGCCAGTTCCCGCTCCTCGGCTGGTGCCAGGGTCATGGTCCGCTCGTGAATCCAGCCATGCATCCCCACCTCGTGCCCTTCGGCCACATAGCTGCGCACCTCGCCGGGGTGCAGCAGCGCCGAGACCGCCGGCATGAAGAACGTCGCCGGTATGCCGCGCCCGGCCAGCAGCGCCAGGATCCGCCGCGCGCCCACCCGCGACCCGTACTCCCCTTGCGATAGCTTCCCCGGCCCGGTCTCCCCATCCCGGAGCGGGATCGTCTCGTGATCGGAATCGAACGACAGCGCCACCGCCACCCGCGCCCCGCCCGGCCAGCTGCCAGGCAGCAGTGGCCGGCCCGCCCGGACATGCCCGACATGGCCACGCCAGGTGGCCTCATCCCACTGCCACGGCGCGACCTCAGCCACCACCGCCTCCTCCCTGGTGCGGATCCCGCGATCCCGGGAAACCATTCTCCCGGCCGCGGTTGCCGGCTCACGTCCGGGCCGGGCCGGAGTGGCCCCGTGATAAGGCCCTTGGACCCTGGCGGCAGGCGGCGTACGGGCGCGCAATGGAAGTGGATGGCGGTTGCCGGGCTTCGCCGCTCCGGCCACCGCATCGCGGCAAGATGTCTGGAGGCCCGTGATGATCGGCCCAGCGGACGTAGAGAAGCTACGTGCCATACGTGCAACCCAGCCGGCCGTGCTGTCGCTGTACCTGCCGGTCCCGCTCGATCCGGCAGAGCTGCGGGAGTTGCCCGCGCGAGCGGACGACCTCATCGCTTCGGCGGCGGCCAGCGACGGTGCTCAGCTGCCTGGAGCGGACCGGGACGCGCTGGAGCAGCTGATAGCGGCCCGCGGCCGGGAGTGGCTTGGCCATACCGTCGCGATATTCACCTGCGGTGAGCTCGGCTTGCTGGAGGCTCTGCCGCTGCCCGGCCGGGTGGGGGCACGGGCTGTGCTGGCCGCCAGCCCGCACATCCGGCCGATCCTGGCCGCGCTGCAGCGCACCCCCGCGTACCTCGCCGCGGTCATCGATCGGCAGCACGGCTGGCTGCTGTCGATCACGGGCGACGACGTGGAAACGATCGAAGCGCTGGCCGCGCCTGGTGTCCGCAGCGCCCGGTTCGGCGGCTGGTACGGCCTGGAAAGCTACCGGGTCCAGCAGCGGGTCACCCAGCTGGCGCGCCACCACTACCGGGATGTCGTCACCATCCTGGCGCGAGAGGCCCGCACGCGCGGTGACCGTCCGCTGGTCATCGGCGGCCAGCCGGACGGCGTCGCCCAGCTGCTGAGCCTGCTGCCGGAGCACCTGCGGGCGCAGTATGCGGGCAGTTTCACCGCCGACCCGCACACGCTCACCGCGGCACGGGTCCGGGAGCTGGCCGGCCCCGTGCTGGCCAGCTGGGTGTCCCGGCACGAGCAGCAGTTCATGGCTGACTTGCCGCAGCGAACCGATACCGTCACCGGCATCCCCGCCTGCCTGGCCGCGGTCAACAGAGGGGCGGCCGGCCTGCTGCTCATTCCCGACGACAAGCTGGTCCCGGGATTCGTCTGCGGCCGGTGCGATGCGATCAGCCTCACCGGCGATGACTGCCCGGACTGGGGAGTGGCCGCCCGGCCCGTCCCAGATGTGCTGGAGGAAATGGCGGCACGGGTCCTCGACCACCAGGGGCGGGTGGTCACGGTCCGCGAGCCGCCATGGGCCGCCGCGGCTCAGCTCCGGTTCCCGGTACCGCTGGCGCAGGTGCCCCGCGGCTGACGGCCGGAGTGCGGCGGCACACCACCAATGCCGCACCCGGGCCTCGCTGATGCGGGGTGGCTACCTGGACCCGCCGGGATCACCAGGTCCCGCTGCCGCCTGCCGCCGCAATCCCCGCGCCAGTTCCTGCCCGAGCGCCGCCAGGGCAGCAGAGGTGCGGACCGGTGATGGCACGGGGGTTCTGAGCGCACGGGCGGCCGGTGGGAGCCAGGCAAGGCTGTCGGCGCACCGGCGCTGGGCCACGGCGAGGGGCTCAGCGGCGGCCAGGCGCTTGCCGTCGCGCATGACCGGGTGCAGCAGCGGCTGATGCCCGGCCGGGGGCCGCTCGCCACGCAGGGCGAGAACGTCCCCGGCCGGGCCACGCCAGACCTGCTTGGCGCCAGGCAGGGTGGCCTTGCCAGCGGAAAGCTTCATGACGGGCCGGCCGTCGTAGCTGACAAGCTTGTAGGCACTGTCGAGATACGGCGCGTCGGCGGAGACGCCCATCTTGGTGCCGACACCGTAAGCGTCGATCGGCGCGCCGCGTCCCACCAGCTCCGCAATGGCGTATTCGTCCAGGCTGCCGCTGGCGAAGATACGCGCGTGGCGCAGGCCAGCGCCGTCGAGCAGGCGGCGGGCCACGCGGGCCAGCCCGTCGAGGTCACCGGAGTCGAGGCGGACCCCGACCGCCGCGGACAGGCCCAGTTTGCCCGCCACGTCGATGGCGGCGCGGATGCCCTGCTCGGTGTCGTAAGTGTCGACAAGAAAGGTCGCCTTGCCGGGGAAGTCCTCAGCGAACGCCGTGAACGCCGCATCCTCATCGCCGAAAGCCTCGATGAAGGAATGGGCCATGGTCCCCGCCGCGGTCAGGCCATAGCGGCGGGCCGCCTCCACGTTGCTGGTGGCGGTGAAGCCCGCGATCGCCGAGGCGCGCGCCACCGCCAGCCCAGCGCCGATTCCCTGGGTACGGCGGAAGGAGAAGTCCACCAGCTGCGCCCCTCCCGCGGCCAATACGCACCGGGCCGCCTTGGTCGCGACGGTCGTCTGGAAGGTGATGTGGTTCAGCAGTACCGTCTCGGCCAGCTGCGCCTCCGCGATCGGCGCAGTCACCTCCAGCAACGGCTCGGTCGCGAACACGGCGGTGCCCTCGGGCACCGCCCGCACATCGCCGGTGAACCGCAGCCGCCCGAACCGCTGGAGCGTCGCCTCGTCATAGTCCTGGGAGCCCCGCAGGTAGGCGAGATCGTCACTGGTGAAGGAGAAGGACTCCAGGAACGCCAGGCAGTCCTCAAGGCCGGCCGCGATCAGGAAGCCACGGTGCGACGGGAGGTGCCTGGCGAACAGGCTGAATGTTGCCTGGCCGGTCATCTGCCTGCGCAGGTAGCTGGCGGCCATGTTCAGCTCGTATAGATCGGTCAGCAGCCCGCCGGCCACGGGGGTCCCCCTTGCTGTCTCCCGCGCGGTGTGGCCTGCCCGCTCATGGCGACTGCCGCACTTGCGGGCCTGGCTCGCGTGGCTCTGCGACGAGCAGCAGCTCATAGGCCCGCCGGGCGGCGGCGGCGGCTGGCCGTCCGCCGGGCTCGGCCACAGGCTGGTCCTCCAGCCCATGGGCGAGCACGCGGACCGCGTCAGCAACCACCTCCAGGCGCCCTTCCAGCACACGCACGCGCTCTTCCAGCGCGGTCAGCGCTGGCTCCGGATTACGCTGGCCAGCCTGCTCGATCATCGGGATACCTCCCCGCCTTGCTGTACGACGACATCTGGTTGTCTTCGCTGACTTCACCTCAGCACAACGGAAACTTCCTGGGCAGGGCCAAACGGCCCGCACGCATGTGGCCTACGGTGCTGGTGACGCCGGCGGCCGAACGTGCGACGGTGCTCCTGCGGGCCCAGCTGCACGTCAGCGCTGCGACGCGGGTACCGGTGTCATCGCAGGCGCGGGGGGGCGCCGCAGCGGCAGGGTGGCTGCGGCGGCGATGATCCACAGGCCCTGCGCGGCGACCAGCGCATTGACCGCCGCCCCGGTGGGGCCGTTGTTGTTGGCGGTGACGGTGAACAGTCCGGCTAGGCCGAGGACCGGGCCGACCGCTCCGATGATGACGGCGAGCAGCCCGAACGGCCGGGGCAGCACTGGGGCCCGCAGCAGAATGAGCCCGAGCGGCAGCAGCAATGGCGGGGCGAGCAGGAAGAGATGCTCGGCGGCCGCGAACAGGCCGTAGGCCACCAGCGCCGTGGCGGCCAGCCGACCGCCGAACGTGGCGGACTGGGCGATCGCGATCAGCATCAGGTCATAGACCAGGCTGACCGCGAGCACCACGGCCGCGGCCAGGCCGGTAACCCGGCCCGCCAGACCGGACCGGGGTCCTGCCAAGTGGACCAGCGTCAGCACGAAGATCACGTACAGCAGAGTCCCGGTGCCTCCAGCCACGCCGCGGCCAGCATGGCGTAGTGGTAGCTAGCCACGTAGGCCGTCAGCGCGGCCAGCGGCGCGGTCACGCGGGCGGCGCCGGCAGCACCGTGAAGGAGGCAGCCAGGGCCGCCGCCCCGGTCAGGCCGACGGCACCGGCCAGCAGCCGCCAGGTCGGCGGACCGGTTCCGGTTCATCCGGACGAACTCCTCCGCCCGCTGCGCACCCGGCACCCCACGCCGGGCGCTGCCAGCCCGGGCCTGGCCTCAGCCTTCCTGCCATCCGTCCCGGCTCCAGGGACGCAGGTCCCCACGGCCGGGGCCGTCCGGCCGTTCCCCGGGCGGCGCACGGGGTGGCGCGGACTGCGCCGTTGCGGAAAGTCAGGCGTGCGTGAGCCGGTACCTGAGATAGACGGTGCCGCCCGCGAACCGCCGCGTGTCCAGAAGTTCCAGGCCTGAGCGCACGCCTTCGGGGAGCGCCCGCTTGCCGCCGCCGACGGCGATGGGAACCAGGAACAGCTGCAATTCGTCCACTAGCCCGGCCTTCATGGCCTGCCCGGCCAGGTCCGCACCCCCGACGGCCAGGTCATGGCCGCTGGCCGACTTCAGCCGCCGGATCAGACCCGGGTCGAAGTCCCGCTCGATCCGGGTCCGGGCGGTCGGGGCCGAGGCCAGGGTCCGGGAGAACACGATCTTCTCGGCAGCCCGCCAGATACCGGCGAACTCGCCGCCCACCGTCGGCTGGCCGGGCACCGTGGGGGCGGTCTCCCAGAACCGCATCGTCTGGTACATCCGGCGGCCGTACAGGTAGGTGCCTATGGGCCGCTCGAGATCGTTGACGAAGCCGAACACCTCCTCGTCGGGCTCTGCCCAGCCGAAGCTGCCCGCGGCGTCTTCGACGTAGCCGTCCGCCGAGGCGATCACCGAATAGATCAGCTTTGCCATCAGGACTCCCGCCCTCTAACTTGACACTCGCCACTCGGTGAGTGGATTCTAACGGTTAGTGGAAACTAACCGAATGCCTGACGGGTGGAGCGCGCTGGCTGACGATACCCGGCGTGCCATCGTCAGCCGCCTGGCCGATGGCCCACTGGCGGTCGGGCGGCTCGCAGACGGGCTGCCGGTCACCCGGTCCGCGGTCTCCCAGCACCTGAAGATCCTGAAGGAGGCCGGCCTGGTCAGTGAGCGGGCAGCCGGCACCCGGCGGATCTACCGGCTCAACCCGGTGGCGGTGGCCGCGCTGCGTGACCAGCTCGACGTTTTCTGGCGGCGGGCGCTGGACAGTTACGCGGACATCGCCGGCCCAGCGACAGAGGAAACGACGAAGGAGAGGCCATGACCCGAACCGATGCCACCGTGGTCCGCAGGCAGGTCGTCGTCAACGCGCCGCAAGCGGCGGCGTTCGCGGCCTTCACCGGGCGGTTCGGCGACTTCAAGCCGCCAGAGCACAACCTGCTCGCCGCCCCGATCACCGAGACGGTGTTCGAGCCGCGGGCCGGAGGGCATATCTACGACCGCGCGGCGGACGGCAGCGAGTGCCGGTGGGCACGGGTCCTGGCCTATGAGCCGCCCGACCGGGTGGTGTTCAGCTGGGATATCAGCCCCCAGTGGCAGATCGAGAGCGACCCGGACCGGACCAGTGAGGTCGAGGTGCGCTTCGTTCCCGAAGGCCCGGCTCACACCCGCGTCGAACTGGAGCACCGTCACCTGGACCGGCACGGCCCCGGCTGGCAGTCGGTCGCGGACGGGGTTGACGCAGATCAGGGATGGCCGCTGTACCTCAGCCGGTACGCCGCCCTGCTCGCCACCTGAGCCCGCCAGAACATCAGAAGACGAAGGGGATCAGCATCTTCGTCGACTGCTTGTACGCCGGATATGTATCCGGGAAGGTGCGGGCCATCAGGCGCTCCTCCACGGTGGCGCTGTAAATGAAATAGGCCCCGATCAATATCACCGCCACCAGCCAGTACAGGCTGACCGCGATCGTAGTGCCGATCATCGCCAGAATGATGCCGGTGTAGATGGGATGGCGAACGCTGCGGTAGGGCCCGGTGGTGACCAGTTCCGGATCGGCCTTCTGCGACATCGGCATTCCCCAGTTCCGGCCGAGGTAGACCCGGGCCCAGACGGCCAGCGCCAGCCCTGCCACGAAGACGGCCAGGCCAATGCCCTGCAGCCATGGGCTGGCCGTGGTCACGTGGTCCTTGAGGACCCTCGCCCGGAGCAAGAGCAGGACCACCACAATGATGCCGATCCGCAGGCCCGCGAACTGGGTCCATCGTGTCCGGCCGGCCTTGACACCGATAGATGCCGCGAGCCAGTAGATCCAGAAGGCTGCCCAGCCAATGGCGATGACCGTGTCAATGACATTCATGCCGGAGTTCCCGGTTGTGATTCACGCCAGCCGCCAGCGATGCGCTGCGCCGCTGAGATGATCGCTTGTGCGCTCTTGTCGATATCCTCGCCAGAGGTAGCCCAGCCGGAGATGCTGATCCGCATGGCTGGCCTGCCCTTCCACAGGGTCGGGCCACACCAGCATGTCCCTTCCCGCTGAACGGCGTCCACCAGGGCCGTCGTCGCCTCGTCGGTAGCGGCCCGCAGCAGGACCTGGTTGAGCACCACCTCGTTCAGCACCTCCAGGTCCGCCTGGCGGAGCCTGGCCGCCATGGTCTGGGCGTGCTGGCACGCCCGGGCGACCAGGTCGGCCACACCCTGGCGGCCCAGGGTGCGCAGCACCGCCCAGACCTCCACCTGGCGGGCGCGCTGCGAGGCCTGCGGCGTGTGATGCGAGGCCTCGAACCCGGCCCCGGGCGGCAGGTAGCCGGCTACCGCGGCGAAGCTGCGGCGCAGATCCGCTGGCCGCCGGGCCAGGCAGATCCCGCAGTCGTAGGGGACATTCAGCCACTTATGGGCGTCGGCGGCCCAGGAGTCGGCGCCGGCCAGGCCAGCGGTGAGATGCGCCCGGCCGGGGTCGGCCAGCGCCCACAGCCCGAACGCGCCATCCACATGCAGCCAGGCATCCCGCTCCCGGGCCCAGGCCACGATCTCCGGGAACGGGTCGAACGCGCCGGTGTTCACCTCGCCGGCCTGGGCGCAGATGACGGCCGGGCCGGTGACGTTGCCGGGCAAGCGGCCGGCGCGCATGCGGCCCTGATCGTCGGCCGGCACCCGGATGACCCGCTCCCGCCCGAGCCCCACCACCCCCAGCGCCCGGACCAGCGTCGAGTGCGCGTTCTCCCCGATGACCACGGTCAGCCCGGGAGCGCCAAACAGCCCGTCGGCCTGGACATCCCAGCCGGCCCGGGCGAGTTGCTGATCCCGCGCCGCGGTGAGGGCGGCCGTGTTCGCCATGGCCGACCCAGTCACGAACACCGCCGCGGTCCCTTCCGGCAGGCCCAGCAGGCCGGTCAGCCACCCGGTCACCACCTCATGCAGCCGCGCGGCGACCGGCGACATGACCGGCAGGGCCGTGTTCTGGTCCCAGGCGGTAGCGAGCCAGTTCGCCGCGACCGCGACCGGCAGCGAGCCACCGGTGACGAATCCGAAGTAGCGCCCGCCGGTACTCGCCACCGTGGCGGCCGACCCCGCCCCGTCGAGCAGGGCCAAAGTGGCGGCCGGATCGCCCGGCCGGCCGGGAAGCGGCTCGTCAAAGGAAGCCAGCGCGGCCAGGGCCGCCCGGTCCGGGACCACCGGCCGGTCCGCCTGACCGGCCAGGTAGCGGCGAGCGCGCTCGGCAGCGTCAGCGAGCAGCCGCGCGGTGTCACCGTCGATAGTCACGGCCGCTCTACTGGCCTTGGCCGGCCGCGCCGATGAGTTCGAGAATCCGGGCCGGAGGCAGGTGCTGCTCGTAGATCCGCACCCCGAAGGGCGAGAGCGCATCCTCGATCGCGTTCACCACCGTGGGCGGCGCGACGATCATGCCACCCTCGCCCACACCGCGGAAGTTGACGTCGCGGTCGAGCGGCACGGTCTGCAGGTGCGCTATCTCGATGCGGGGAACGTCACAGGCGGTCGGCACCAGGTAGTCCATGAAGGTGGCTGACTGGCAGTTGCCGTCCTCGTCATAGGCCGACCGCTCAAGCAGGACCGCGCCGATGCCCTGCGCGACGCCGCCCCGGATCTGCCCATCGACGACGGCGGGGTTGATGAGCGCGCCGCAATCCTCGGCGACGACGTACCGCTGCACCCGCACCAGGCCAGTCTCGATATCGACCTCGACGATGGCGCAGTGGCTGCCGCCGGACCATCCGCCTTCACCACCGTCGAACGCTGCCACCACTTCGAGCTGGGCGTCCACGTCCGCACCGAACTGGCCCGATGCCGCCCGCCGCGCGACTTGGCCCACCGCGATGGCGCTGGCCGGGTCACCGCGCACCCAGACCTGGCCATCGGTGATCTGCAGGTCCCGGGCGCTGGCTTCCATGAGATGAGACGCGAAATCGAGCACCTTGGCTTTGAGCTGCCGGGCGCCATGCAGGGCCGCGCCCCCGGCCATGGTGGCCGACCGGCTGCCACCGGTCAGCCCGAACGGGACGACGTCGGTGTCGCCGACAACGACGCGGACCTGCCCGAACGGCACCCCGAACTCGTCGGCGGCGATCTGGGCGAGGGTCGTCTGGTGGCTCTGGCCGTGCGGCATCTGGCCGGTGAACAGCACCACCATGCCGTCTTCGGTGAGCCGGAGGCGCATGGACTCGATGCTCATCGGGCCGCTGGGCTCCCCCGGCGAGCGCGGGCCGGGAGCGGCCTCGATGAAGGTTGCCACCCCGATGCCGAGATAACGGCCCTGGCCCCGTGCTTCGGCCTGCCGGCGCCGGAACGCGGGAAGGTCCACCAGCTGGGCGACCCGCTCCAGTGACTCCAGGGTGGTCACTCCCGCCAGCGGGCGGCCGGTGATCATGGTGGCGGGCGGGTCGGTCCGCGGCGCGGCGTTACGCAGCCGGATCTCGAATGGGTCGAGGCCGAGATCCCTCGCAATCAGGTCGAGGACACGTTCCCGGACAAACGTCTCGGACGCCCATGGGCCGCGATAGGCCACGTACGACGCCTTGTTGGTGATGGCCGCGGTCGACTCGAAGCCCAGGGCCGCGAGCTGGTACGGGCCGGGCAGCATCGCCTCGATGATCCCCGGCACCATCGTGCCCATACCCGGATACGAGCCGGTGTCGATGACCATCTTCACGTCCAGCCCCAGCAGATCGCCGTCGTCGCTGACAGCGGCCCGGACGTCGAAGCTCTCCTCGCGGGCCTGCCCCGACGCGGTGAGGTTCTCGCTGCGGTCCTCGACCCACTTCACCGGCCGGCCGAGCGCACGGGAAGCGGCCGCCACCGCAAGCTCCTCCCGTGACGCGCCGATCTTCAGGCCGAACGAGCCGCCGATGTCGCCAGCCAGCACGCGCACCTTGTCCTGCTCCATGCCAAGGCGCATGGCGACGGCGATCTTGCTGACGTGCACGCTCTGGGTAGCCGCGTACATCGTGATGACACCCGGGCCGGCGTCGTAGCTCGCGACGCAGCCGCGTCCCTCCATCGGCACGTTCTGGTGGCGATGCACGTCGATGTGGACGTCGAAGACCCGATCCGCGCCAGCAAAGGTGGCGCCGACGTCGCCGAACTCGCGGCGCGAATGCGGGCCGGCGATGTTGTCACCCAGATTGGCGAACAGCGGCGGGCTGCCCGGATCCAGTGCGAAGGAGGCACTGGTGACCGGAGGCAGCCCGTCGTACTCGACGTCCACCAGCTCGCAGCCGTCCTCGGCGAGGTAACGGCTCTCCGCAACGACGACCGCGACCGGGTCGCCCGCGAAGCGCACCTTGTCCGTCGCCAGCAAAGTGAACTCCGGGGTGGGCCCATCGCCCCCCATGAGCGCCGTCAGCGCGTCCGGCCCGGGGACGGTCATCGCCTCCAGCTCCGCTCCGGTGAAGGCCGCGACGACCCCGGGCAGCGCCCGGGCAGCCGAGACATCGACCGACAGCACCCGGGCGTGCGCCAGCGGCGAGCGCACGAACGCGGCGTGCAGCATCCCCGGCAGCTTGATGTCGTCCACATACCGGCCCGCGCCGGTCAGGATGCGCGGATCCTCCGAACGCTTGATGCTGGCGCCGGTGTAGCGCTCGGCCACAATTCCCGCCATGCTCGCTCCCTCGCTCATCGTTCCCGGCTGCGCTCGGCGGCCAGCAGGACGCCATCGATGATGCTCTGGTAGCCCGTGCACCGGCAGATGTTGCCGGACAGCGCTTCGCGGATCTGCTGCTCGCCGGCGTCGGGGTGGTCGCTGAGGAACGCGAATGCCGTCATCAGGAACCCCGGTGTGCAGAAACCGCACTGGAAGCTGTGCGAATCCCACATCGCCTGCTGCAGCGTGCCCAGCCCGCCGTCAGCCGCCAGCCCCTCGATCGTGGTTACCTCACGGCCGGCCGCCTGGACCGCCAGCATCAGGCACGAGCGCACCGGCCGGCCGTTGACGATGACCGTGCAGGCACCGCAGACCCCGTGCTCGCAGCCGAGATGAGTGCCGGTGAGATCGAGGTCATCGCGCAGGAAGTCCGCCAGCGTCGTGCGCGCCTCCGGCGAACCGGTGCAGGTGGTGCCGTTGACGGTCAGGGTGATGTCCACCATCAGTCACTGCCTCCCAGCGGCACTGTCCGCGGCCGCTCGCAGGCCGCGGCGCACCAGCGCGGCGGCGACCTTCTTCCGGTAGCCCGACGACCCGTGCAGGTCGGCTGGCGGGTCGAGATCGCCGGTCGCACGCCGGGCCGCCTCATCGAACAACTCAGCCGATGGCCGCTCGCCGGCCAGCGGATCCTCCGCGGCTGCCGCCCGGACCGGCAGATCGGACAGCCCGGCAAACGCCAGCCGGGCATCGCTGATCGCGCCCCCCGACAGCGTCAGTGATATCGCCAGGCCAGCAATGGCGAAGTCGCCGTGGCGGCGGGCGACCTCGGTGAAACTGCTCCCCGTTCCCGGCGCTGCGGCCGGGAACCTCACCTCGACAAGGAGTTCGTCGGGACGGCATGCTGTCGTCAGGTATCCCTGGAACCACTCCGCCGCCGGGACGACCCGTTCACCCGACTGGCCACGCAGCACGAACTCGGCATCCAGCGCCCGCGCGACGGCCGGCAACTCGGCCGCCGGGTCCGCATGCGCCAGGCTGCCCCCGATCGTGCCGCGGCTGCGGATGGCTTCATGACCGACCAGTGGCAGCGCCGCCGCCAGCAACGGCACCGCATCGGCAACGGTCCCGGACTCCTCGGCAACGTACTCCCGCGTCATCGCGCCGATCGCCACCCGCCCGTCCGCTGCCGACACCCCGGACAGGCCAGCTATGCCGTTGATGTCGATCAGCACCGCAGGGCGGGCCAGCCGCAGCGCCATCAGCGGGATCAGGCTCTGGCCACCGGCCAGCACGCTCGCCTCGTCCTGGTACTCAGCCAGCAACTCCACGGCTTCGGAAACGGTCTGCGGCGCCTCATAGTCAACCTGAGGCAGTTTCATCGGCGGCCCTTCGATCTCCAGGGGCGGTTTCATTTGCGCTCCAGGCCCAAACAGATTGCCCTGTCCACCCTGGCGACAGCAACCAGGGTCACCGCAGCACTGGCGTGCCGTTACCCTTGGCCTGTCTTGTTCGAGGCTATCGTGAGCGACTTGGCAGGCCGGCCTTTGCACAGTCCCGGCGGCGAGCGCGCTTGGCCAACGGCGCACGCTGGGGAATCGGGGCATGATCATGGGCCAGGCTGGCCGCTGGGATCCACGCATCATCTCGTACCTGACCTTGCGCAAAGCGGTCGGATGCGTGGGGATCTCGCTGCCGTTGGTTCTCGCGGCCGGGAACTGGCTGTTCTTCGCTGGCGGTTTGCAGCAGTCAGCGACTACTTCTACACCGGGATGCGGGGCGTCCTGGTGGGCGGCCTGTGCGTGATCGGTGCCTTCCTGCTCGCACACCGTGGGCATGACAGGTGGGACAACCTGGTTACCAACGCCGCCGGGATCGGCGCGGTCGGCGTGGCCCTGTGCCCGACCCCGCCGTCCCATCCCTCGTTCCGGGCCGCTGTCACCGGCTACTGCCACTTCGGGTTCGGGGCCCTGATGTTCTCCGCGCTGGCCGGCATAGCGCTGTGGCTGTTCCGCAAGGCCGAGCCGGGCCGCCGCAGCCGGCGCGGGCAGCTACGGGCCAGGGTCTACCTGGCCTGCGGGATTGTGATGGTGGTGTCCCTGGCCCTGACGGGTGTGGCGTCCCTGCCCATTGGCAACACCCTCAGCCACCTCGATCCGGTGTTCTGGCTGGAGACCGCGGCGATCGCCGCGTTCGGAGTCTGCTGGCTCGTCAACGGCCAGGCGCTGCTGCGGGACAGGCAACCGCGGGCCGCCGGCCTGCTCCTGCCCGGCTGACGCACCGCCGTTACGCCTGCGCCAAGTCGTCCACCCGGCCAGCCCGCCGCGCGCTGCACCCTGATGGGCAGCCGCTGCCCGGCAGTAAGCTTCGCGACAGGTCCGGGTAGGAGGATGCGATGGTAAGCGCTGCGGCGGGCCGTGGGGCGCTGGTCCCGCATGCCGCCCCGCGGGCGTTCCACCTGCTGGCCAAGCCAACCGGCGCGGTCTGCAACCTGGACTGCAGCTACTGCTTCTTCCTGTCCAAAGAGCTGCTCTACCCCGGCAGCCGGTTCCGGATGGCCGGTGACCTGCTGGAAACCTACCTGCGCCAGCTGATCGAGGCGCAGGCCGGCACGCCCGAGGTCGTGGTGGCCTGGCAGGGCGGCGAGCCGACCATGATGGGCCTGGACTTCTTCCGCCGCAGCGTCGAACTGGCCGACAGCATGAAGCAGCCCGGCCAGGCGATCAGCTACACCATCCAGACCAACGCCACCCTGCTCGACGACGACTGGGCCGCGTTCTTCAAAGAGCACGGCTTCCTGGTCGGGGTATCCATCGACGGCCCCCGCGCGATCCACGACACCTACCGGGTGAACAAGGCGGGCAAGGGCAGCTTCGACCAGGTGATGAAGGGCCTGGCCGCGCTGCGCCGCCACGGCGCCGACTGGAATGCGCTGACCACCGTCCACGCCGCCAGCCAGGACCACGGCCGGGCGGTGTACGCCTTCCTGCGTGATGAGTGCGGCGCGCGGTTCATGCAGTTCATCCCCATCGTGGAGCGGGCCACCGAGCAGACCCTCACCGCCGCCAACGCCGGCTGGGGTGAGCAGGTGCGCGGCCGGCCGCTGTACACCCAGCAGGGCAACCTGGTCACCGGCCGCACGGTCTCCCCCGGCGGGTACGGCCGGTTCCTCATCGACATCTTCGAGGACTGGGTGCGCGCCGACATCGGCGAGGTCTACGTGCAGATGTTCGACGTCGCGCTGGCCAACTGGTACGGCGAGCCGCCCGGCCTGTGCGTCCACTCCGAGACCTGCGGGCTGGCGCTGGCCCTGGAGCACACCGGCGATGTGTACTCGTGCGATCACTATGTCGAGCCCGCCTACCGGCTCGGCAACATCGGCCAGAGGCACCTGCTGGACCTGGTGGCCTCCCCGGCCCAGGAGCGGTTCGGCCAGGCCAAGAAGGACACCCTGCCCCGCTACTGCCTGGACTGCGACGTCCGGTTCGCCTGCCACGGCGGCTGCCCCAAGGACCGGTTCGCCACCACCCCCGACGGCGAGCCTGGGCTGCATTACCTGTGCCCCAGCTACCAGGCGTTCTTCCGTCATATCCGGCCCGCCATGGACGCCATGTGCGAGCTGCTGCGGGCTGGCCGCGCGCCGTCCGAACTGGCCAGCCGGTACGCCGCCGACGACTCCCGGCGCGGCCGCAACGACCCCTGCCCCTGCGGGTCCGGCCGCAAGTGGAAGCGCTGCCACCAGCTGCCGCCCGTCACCAGCCGCCCACAGTAGCTACCGGTGGCGGGGACGAAGCGGCTGTGGTAGCGCAGGACGTATGACGGAAAGCGACCCCCGCCCGGCTGTGTCCCAGGCACCGGCCCTGTTGGTCCGCGGGCAGATCCCGGCGAGATCACTCTCGCTGACCTCACCGCGGGCGGTGCCGCGCTGCTGCTGTTCGTCTCGGAGGAGTGCCCCACCTCCGCGATGGCTCTGCGCAGGCTCGGCCCGCTCTGCCGGGCCTGGCAGGAAGCCGGGCTCACCAGCACCGCCGTGTTCGAGGACCCGCTCGATGTCGCCGTGCGGGTGGCGCGCCGTCTCGGCTGGACGGGCGGGGTGGCAGCCGAGAGCCCGCCTTATCAGGCCTCGCATGCCTACCAGCTCATCTCGGTGCCGACCGCGGTCCTGGTCGACCGGGCCGGGACAGTCGTGGGCACGGTGACCGGCTGGGACCACACGGCCCTGGCGGCTCTGATCGGGCGGGCGGGCACGCTGCTCGGCGCCCGGCTGACGGTCCCCGAAGCCAGCGAGCCGCTGCTCAAGCCGGGGTGCTCCAGCAAGGCCGCGCTCAGCCCGGACCTGGTGGCGGCCATGGACGCCCCGGCCGGCCGACGACATCGAGGAGATGTTCGAGCGCGGCTGGACCGACGGCCTGCCCGTCGTCCTGCCCACCGCAGACCGGGTGGAGGCGATGCTCGGCGGCTGCGACGGCAGGCTGTCGCTCGGCCTCGTCCCGCCCGACATGGGTGAGGCGACGCTGGCGCGGGTGGCCGCCTGCGCGGTGCTGGCCGGCTGCCGGCCTGCCTACTTCCCGGTCGTCGTCGCGGCCGCCCAGGCCGCCCTCGACCCGGCGTTCAACCTGCACGGCCAGGCGGTCACCACCCAGCCCGCCGGCCAGCTCGTGGTGGTCAACGGGCCGGTCCGGGAGGCGATCGGGCTGAACAGCGGCATGGGCGCGCTCGGCCCGGGATTCCGGGCGAACCTCACCATCGGCCGGGCGCTGCGGCTGCTGGTCACCCTCACCGGCGGGGGGATGCCCGGCAGGCTGGACCGCGCCACCCTGGGGCAGATGGGGAAGATCGGTTTCTGCGTCGCCGAGGACGAGGAGGTGAGCCCGTGGGAGCCGCTGCACGTCGAACGCGGCTTCCAGCCCGGCCAGTCGGTGGTCACGGTCATCGGCAGCGACGCGCCGCTGTCGATCTCCGATCATCGCAGCCGCACACCCGAGGACCTCGGCTGGGTTCTCGCGTGGGCGGCGGCGAGTTCCTGGAGCACCAACTGGTGGCCGCTGGCGGAGCCGTCGGTGTTCGTGATCTGCCCCGAGCACGCCGAGATGTTCCGCGCCGCCGGCTGGACCAAGCAGCGCCTGCGCCAGTTCATGTTCGAGGCGGTGCACAAGAGCGCCGGCGAGCTGCGCCGCGGCGAGACGACGCCGGTGGTGCACGCCGCAGGCCCGGCCGCGCAGGTGCCCAAGTGGGCATCGCCAGCGGCGATCGTGCTGATCGTGGCCGGGGGCGAGGCCGGGCGCTACTCTGCAGTCCTGGGCCCATGCACCGGCATGGGATCACAGATCGTCTCCCGGGAGGTGGGGTCACCGTGGCCGCTGACTACGTGAGCCCGTTCGACGAGCGGGTCCGGCCGGCCGAGCCGCTCGCGCCCCGCCCGGCCGGGATCGGCGGGCGCCGGTGGTGCTGCTCGACATCCGGAAGAACCGCGGCGCCGAGTTCCTCGACCGCATCGAGACGCTGCTGCAGGCGGCGGGCGCCAGCACGTCCCGCGCCGGCAAGGCGGTATCCTCCCGGCCCGCGGCCCGCACCCTGCTGGACAGCATCGCCGACCAGGCCGACCTGGTGGTGGAGGCCCTCGCCGATTGAGGCTCCTGCACGTCGTGCAGTTTGCATGACCTCGTCCAGCTGGAGCGCCGCGGGATCCCCGGCGGTCGGCATCGCGACGGCGCCCTTCGCCGACGAAGCCATCGAGCAGGCACGCCGGCTCGGGATGCCGGACGCCCGCATGGTCTATGTCCCGCACCCGGTCCAGTTGCTGACCGACGCCGAACTGGCCGCCCGGGCCGATGCCATCTTCCCCGCCGTTGCCGCCGCGCTGACCGCGCCCGCGGGGCCTACCGGATGATCAGGACGCTTGCCAGCCGCGGGATCAGCTCCCCGATCACCGGCGCCCCCGGCAGCTCCCCCGCCACCAGCAGCCCGCCCGATGTCTGCGCGTCTGCCAGCAGCAGCAGGTCTTCCTCGCTGACGCCGGTGTCGGTGTGCGGGAGCACCCATTCCAGGTTGCGGCGGCTCCCGCCCGGCATGTGCCCGGCCTCCGCCGCTGCCCGGGCGCCCTCGATGAGCGGCACCGCCGCGTGATCGACCACCGCGGACACCCCACTGGCCCTGGCCGAGCTGAACAAGAGCCAGGAGGGCGAAACCCGGCGTCCAGATCGTGGACGTAGCCGCACCGCCCCGGCCAGCGCCTGCCGGCTCGCGGCAGCGTTCAGCGTCGTCATCACCTCGACCGCCGCCGCGCTCACCTCGCCGGTCGCCTTGTGCCAGGCGTTGAGCACGCCGGTGCCGATCGGCTTGGTCAGGCTGAGCGGCAGGCCAGGCTGCCCGGCGATCTGCAGCAACTGGATCAGCGGCGCCGGTCACCGCCATGCCATATTTCGGCTCCGGATCGTCGATGCTGTGGCCGCCGGCCACGTGACAGCGCGCTGCCCGCCCCACATCCAGGCCACCGCGCAGCACCTCCGCCGCCAGCTCGGTCGGGAGCTTGTCGCGTGGCCAGCCGAGCAGGTTCACCGCGACGAGCGGCTCACCGCCCATCGCATAGATGTCCGACAGCGCGTTGGTGGCGGGCGCGCATCCGCCCGAAGGTATAGGCGTCGTCCACGACCGGGGTGAAGAAGTCGGCGGTCACCACGACCGCCATCGCCGGGCTGACCCGCACCACGGCGCCGTCGTCGCCGTTTTCCACACCCACCAGCAGGTCGGCGCCCGGGCCGTCGGGCATCAGCCTGGCGACCGTCTCTTCCAGCTCACCTGGCGGGATTTTGCAGGCACAGCCACCGCCACGGGCGTACTGCGTCAGCCGGAAACCATCCAGACCGGTCATGCGGTCCAATCTAATGCCAGCTCCTGGCCCACCGTCCGGCCCGCGGACCAGGAGGCCCGGGGCGAGATGGCGGGCGCCGCCGGGCGCGGGTAGATTCTGCCCTGGGAGGCGTCCGGGTGCCTGGTGGCCCCCGGTCTTCAAAACCGGTGGGCGGCGTGTTGCGTCGCCGGCGGGTTCGATTCCCGTCCGCCTCCGCGTCAGCTGGCCGCCGCGGCATGGGCCGCCACCGGGAATGGCCAGCCGCCACAGCGGCCATTAGGGTCGCGGTCGTGGACCCGCGCCGGCTCGTGCCCCGGACCGACGTCGTCCTCGCCGACCCACGGCTGGCCGCGGCACGGCTGCGGCTTCGCGGGACGCTGGTGCAGGCCGCGGTCGCCCGCGCGCAGGAACTGGCCCGGACCGGGGCCATCAGCCCGGCGAGTGGCGCTGACGTCGCGGCCACGTTGCTGCCGCCGCTGCCACCACCCTGACCCCGGTGATGAACGCGACCGGCGTGCTGGTGCACACCAACCTCGGCCGGGCACCGCTGTCCGCTGCGGCCGTCGCGGCGATGCGGTGCTGGCGGCCACCGGTTACACCGACCTGGAGTTCGACCTCGCGTCGGGAATGGTGGCCGCCGCGGCTATCGGTGCGTCCTGGACGACTCGCCCGGGCGGTGCCGGCCGCCGGGCGGTGCACGTGGTCAACAACAACGCCGCCGCGCTCGTACTCGCCGCCACCGCGCTGGCGGCCGGGCGCGAGATCATCGTCAGCCGCGGCGAGCTGATCGAGATCGGCGACGGCTTCCGGCTGGCTGAGCTGCTGCAGTCCACCGGGGCCGAGGATCCGCGAGGTGGGTACCACCAACCGGACCGTGCTGGCTGATTACCAGCGGGCGATCTGCGGTGACACCGCCTTCATCCTGAAAGTGCACCCGTCGAACTACCTGATCGA
>CAWIMG010000009.1:0-24929 GCA_963837105.1 uncultured Actinomycetes bacterium
TGCTTGACAGCTCTTACGCCCTGCTGCGCGAGGGTGGCCGGCTGGTAACTCTCGGCGCGCCCCCGGACCAGGAGCTGGCGGGCAGGTACAAGGTCCATGCCATGTTCTTCGTCGTCGAGCCGGACGCTCACGAGCTGGCCAGGCTGGCGGAGATGGCCGGCGCGGGAAGGCTGCGAGCGGTGATCAGTCAGACCTTCCCGCTGGCCGAAGGACGGCAGGCCTTCGAAAGCGGCGGAGGGGCCCGGCGTCCCGGCAAGACGGTCCTCGTCGTTCGCTGAGACAGGCCAGCTGGGTCGATGCCCGGCCGCCGGGCCCGTTTCCTGGCTCCGCTTATCCGCTGGCCCCGTTCGCGTGGTACTCGTCGTGGCGGCGGAACCAGTTGAGCGGGTCGTCGGGGCCACGGGCCTCGTTCCGCCCGCGCGGCGCGCGGTCGAGCCACTGGTACATGCCCCAGAGACCGTCCAGGCCGCGCGCATAGGCCGAGTAGGTGTGGTAGACGACTCCGTCCTCGAGCGCGAACGCACTCATGCCCGGGCGCTCGCGCGTGTAGGTCGCCCAGTCGGTGCCCGTGGTCGCGGCCCACGCGTCGAACGGCCCGCGCATGTCCGCGGGTGGTGACCACACGGGCGACTCGCGGAAGTTGTACTCGAACGCGCCCGCCCGCTCCTGCTCCTCGGTGAGGGCGACGTCAAAGTCGCCGTTGAAGTCGCTGCCATAGGACGAGGCCCAGGGGAAGCTCCAGCCCATCCGCTGCTTGTAACCCCGCAGCTGCTCGAGCCGCGCACGCGACACCGCCCAGAGCGTCACATCGTGGTGGGCCAGGTGAACCGCGAAGCCGTTGAAGCCATCGGCGATCGCCGAGCAGGCGGGACAGCCGGCGGTGAAGCCTGGCCCGAACATGAAGTGGTAGACGAGGAGCTGTGAGCGCCCGCGGAAGAGGTCAGCCAGCGAGGCGCTCCCCTCATCCGTCTCGAACCGGTAGTCCTTGCCGATCCGGACCCAGGGCAGCTCCTGGCGCTGCCGCGCCAGTTCGTCGCTGCGCCGTGTCAGCGCCTTCTCGGCTTCGAGCAGCTCCAGCCGGGCAGCATGCCATTCTTCGCGTGTTCCGGTCTTGTGACTGGTCACTGGTTGTCTCCGTTCTTGTCGGTAGTCAGCTTCGCCGGGGCCAGCGGTGCCGGTGACGCCTCACATCGCAGGCATCAGGCCGGGCACCGACCACGGCGCGAGGATGATCCAGATACCAAGCCCGGTGATCGCGAACGCCACCGGCACATCGACGGTGACGGCAGCGGGCAGCAGCTTCTGGGCCAGGACCAGGACGGCGATCACCACCATCCAGGTGACGCTCATGACACCCAGCGCCACCAGCATCAGCATCAGCCCGATGCTGGAGCCGGCGCAGCACAGCCCGAACTCCCATCCCGAGCTGACGCTGCCGCGGCAGCGCCGGCGGAAGTGACGCTTGAGCGGCGTGACCTCGTAGACACCGGCGGCGATCACCACGACCGCGGCGGCAACCGACTCGTGCGGCCGGTACAGCGCGTACACCGCGGCGCCGACCAGTGCCCAGACGGCGAGGTAAGCGCCGATGAACAGCGGCACCGCGCGCACCCCGCCGCTGGCCTGAACGCGTCTCAGCACCGCCGGGGCCGCGCCCGGCAGCATCATCGCCGCCATCATCACGATCCACACCGCCATGAAGAACGCGAACGAGCCGAGCCGGGTCGCCACCCCCATGTCCATCCCGTGCATCTGCCAGACCGCGACCACCCAGGCCGCGGCGGCGAGGCCCAGCGTCGCCGTGAGCGCGCCTGACTTCGCGGCCGGCCCGGCGGCCGCGAAGCTGGTGGCGAATCGGTGATCAGCCATGATGTCCTCCGGCTTGCTGCGGCAGAGGCGGGCCAGGCTCGCCCGCGGCCCGGTTCAGGTGGTCCTGCAGCGCGCTGAGTGGGCCGTCCCAGTCGCGGGCCAGTGCGGCCAGGTACTGCTGCGCGACCTGCATCGGCGCCGAGCGTAGCCGGTACCGCACCCGGCGCCGCTCCCCCGGCTCCGCCGTCACCAGCCCGGCCACGGCCAGCAGGGCCAGATGCTTGGCGATCGCCTGCCGCGTGATCGGCAGGCAGGCAGCCAGGTCGGTGGCGGTGGCCGGGCCACCGCTGGCCAGCGCGGCCAGAATGGCACGCCGGCTCGGGTCGGCCAGCGCGGTGAAGACCTGCTCGGCGATCGCCTCGATGTCAGGTGGCATCGAGGTAGTCGGCCAGTTCGCCGAGTTCCTTCGCCCAGCCCTCGGTGTTGCCGTCGTACGCCTTGCGGAAGGCCTTGGCGGGCAGCTGGGCGAACCCGCTCTCGACCACCGTCAGCCGGGTGCCCGTCCCGGCCGCCTCGAGCGTGAACTCGACGTAGGTCCGGCGCGGATCGTCCTCGGGCAGGCCGAAGATGTGCCAGGTGTACCCGAAAACGGTGGGCTCCTCCACCCGCTCCACCCGCATCCGGGCGGTGAATCCGCCCGCCCACGTCATCTGCGCGAGCCCACCCGGCCGCAAGTCGATCGCCGCCTCCTCGCCGAACCAGGCGGCCAGGCCCTCGGCGGTGGTGAGCGCTACCCACACCTTGGCCGGGGGGTGAGCGAGTTCTACGGTGCGCTCGATGCGATCGGGAAATCCCATGACAGCCTCCCTGTCAGTAGCAACCTCAGAGTTGCGACTTTATAGCAACCACAAGGTTGCGTCAATGGGCGGCCGCCTCACTCGCCGGGCTGCCGGACGCGGATCGTCACCGCGGCCGACCCGAGCACCGGATGGCTGGCCCGTACCGTCACAGAGCCCGGCGAGCTGGGCAGCGTCCGCACCCAGGCCGCGCCGACGCCGCCGGCCCTGGCGAAGCCGAACGGGTTGTCGCCGACCAGCATGGCGGGACCACGCACCGAGAGCCGGACATGCCCGCTGACGTAGGGGCGGGGCGCGCCGTAGGCGTCGACCGCGCGGAACACCACCCGGGTCTCGTCGGCGCCGTCACCGACCAGCTCGGCATCGTCGGCCGCGAGCAGCAGCCAGTCGGCGGCCGGGTCGGAGGAGAACCGGCGGGAGGCCACCTTGACGGCACCGCGGTAGCCGTCGATGCGCAGCTCCGGATGCGAGGCGCCGTCCACGCGGCTGAAGTCGGCGAACGACGGCGGGTAGGGCAGGTGAGGGTAGTGAGCGGTGTCCGGGGTCACCGTGGCGTGGTGGGCGCCGCCGACGTAGATTTCGAGGCTGTCCACGTTGGCGCAGATCATCGCGCTGCTCAGGCTGGTGATGGGTGACGCCGGCCCGAAGTCCCAGTAGAACGCGGGCTGGATCACCGGGCGGACCTCAGGGTCCAGCTGCGACTGGTAGATCGCGGCACCCGGCTTGGGGACGCGAAACAGGTCAACGACGCCGGTGTACTTGACGCCGCCGAACTCATCACCGTTGCCCGATGCGTAGTCGTAGCCGGACCAGGCCAGCAGGCCGCAGTAGCGGTGATCGGAGGCGGCGATGTCGTGCGCGCGGGCGTGCGCGATGGCCTGGCCCTGCTGGTCGGCTTGGGGGTCGGTGCGGCGGTAGTGCTCTGCCGGGCCGGACAGCGCGCCCACCGCCTCGCAGACCAGGTAGGGCTTGCCGGCCGCATCGGTGGGGGGCAAGAGCTCGGGCTGGCGCCTGCCGCCCGGGCCGATCTGGTACCGGTAGTCGTGGATGCTGTAGACGTCGAAGACGAAGCTGGGGTCGGTGCGGACACCATCACCCCCGGTCGGGCGCGAGTCATCGAGAGAGCGCGCGAGCTGGCGGCTCGCGGCGTACTGGCTGACATGTTCGCCGGCCTCATTCGGCATCGCGCCCCAGACGATGATGGACGGGTGGTTGCGGTCACGGATGATCATGTCGCGGACATCGCGGTAGGCCGCCGCCTGCCATCTGGCGTCGCCGAAGTAAGCCCAGCCCGGGATCTCCTCCCACACCATCAGCCCCAGCTCATCGCAGGCATCGTAGAAATCCTCCGACTGCGGGTAGTGCGAGCACCGCACCATGTTGCAGTTCAGCTCACGCCGCAGGATCTCCGCGTCCCTGCGCTGGACCCGGGCCGACATGGCGCCACCGGCGAACGGGTAGAACTGGTGCCGGTTGACGCCGAACAGCTTGACCCTCCGGCCGTTCAGGAAGAACCCGTCCAGCCGGAAGCTGGCCTCGCGGAACCCGATCCGCACCAGGCAGTCGTGTACCGGTGCCTGGTCCACCCGCAGCGTGGCCAGCACCGTGTACAGCTTCGGGTTGTCGATATCCCACAGGGTGACCCCCGCCAGCCCGCTGAGCCTGCCGGTCACCGTGACCGGCCCCGGCTTGCTGATCGTCACCGGCACCGTGGCAGCGGAAACCCTCCGGGCTCCGTCCAGCAGCTCAACCAGGACAGACACACTCCCGCGCGGCACCATCGCCGCGTCCACCCGGCACTGCACCACCACCTGCCGACGGGCGGATTCCAGGACGCTGACCGGCTTGGCGAACACGTCGGCGAGGAACACCTTCGGCACGATCCGCAGCCGCACGTCCCGGTAGAGCCCGCCTGGCTGCCAGAAGTCGACTGAGCTGGCGGTGTACGGCGGTGGGCGGTCCGGCGGCACGTCCAGGTTGAAGCGCGAGTCCACGGTGACAGCCAGCACGTTGCCACGGCGCCGCAGCCAGCCGGTGATCTCGGCGCTGAACGGCAGGTAGCCGCCCACATGACCGGGCAGGGCACGGCCGTTGAGCGTCAGGGCCGCCCGCGTCATCGCCGCGGCGAAGTCGAGGAAGACCCGCATGCCAGCCGCCCCGCCGGGCGCGTCGAAGTGCTTCCGGTACACCCACATGCCCTCCCAGCTGGCCGGATTCCACTCCCGCCAGGACAGCGGTGTGACCGTGTGTGGGAGCGTCACCGCCCGCAGGCCACTGTCATCAAAGGGGGGCAGCCTGCTGCCGGCCACAGCCGGGCCGAACAGCCACCCGGTACCGAACGGGATCAGCCGCGGCCCTGACCGGCGCGCTGGCCGCACCGGGCGCGGCCAGCAGCCGGCCACCAGCCACGCCGCCGCCCCAGCGGCGCCCGCCGCCACGGCCCACAGGAACTGCCTGCGCCTCAGCACCGCGACCTGGCTCTGGTGAGCATCGGCGTCGTTCAGCTTGCCGGCCGGGTCATGGCGTGCGCACGCGCGTACTCGGCGACCTGGGCATGAGTGGCGAACCACACTCCCGGCCGGGAAGTGATATGGCCGAGCAGTTCGGCCAGGACCACCATCCGGGAGCGGTGGCCGATGACATGCGGATGCATGGTCAGCTGGAACAGCCCCCGGTCGGCGTAGGCGCCCTCAAATTCATCGATCCAGATGGTCAGCACGCTGCGCGGGCTGGCATAGGGGCGCAGCGCGCTGTAGCGCTCCATCGGGAAGTAGACCGCGTCATCACGGATCCACTCCACCGGGATCTCCACGATGCCGGACAGCTTGCCGTCCTGGACGATCTCGTACGGCTCATCATCGGCCATCAGCGACGAGTCATACCTCAGGCCGAGTTCCCTGATGATCCCCAGGGTGGCTGGGCTGAAGTCCCACGACGGCGTGCGGATCCCCACCGGCCGGGTTCCAGTGCCCTTCTCCAGCACATCGGCGCTGCGCAGCGCCAGTTCCCGCTCCTCGGCTGGTGCCAGGGTCATGGTCCGCTCGTGAATCCAGCCATGCATCCCCACCTCGTGCCCTTCGGCCACATAGCTGCGCACCTCGCCGGGGTGCAGCAGCGCCGAGACCGCCGGCATGAAGAACGTCGCCGGTATGCCGCGCCCGGCCAGCAGCGCCAGGATCCGCCGCGCGCCCACCCGCGACCCGTACTCCCCTTGCGATAGCTTCCCCGGCCCGGTCTCCCCATCCCGGAGCGGGATCGTCTCGTGATCGGAATCGAACGACAGCGCCACCGCCACCCGCGCCCCGCCCGGCCAGCTGCCAGGCAGCAGTGGCCGGCCCGCCCGGACATGCCCGACATGGCCACGCCAGGTGGCCTCATCCCACTGCCACGGCGCGACCTCAGCCACCACCGCCTCCTCCCTGGTGCGGATCCCGCGATCCCGGGAAACCATTCTCCCGGCCGCGGTTGCCCGGCTCACGTTCTGGCCGGGCCGGAGTGGCCCCGTGATAAGGCCCTTGGACCCTGGCGGCGGGCAGCGTGCGGGCGCGCAATGGAAGTGGATGGCGGTTGCCGGGCTTCGCCGCTCCGGCCACCGCATCGCGGCAAAGATGTCTGGAGGCCCGTGATGATCGGCCCAGCGGACGTAGAGAAGCTACGTGCCATACGTGCAACCCAGCCGGCCGTGCTGTCGCTGTACCTGCCGGTCCCCCTCGATCCGGCAGAGCTGCGGGAGTTGCCCGCGCGAGCGGACGACCTCATCGCTTCGGCGGCGGCCAGCGACGGTGCTCAGCTGCCTGGAGCGGACCGGGACGCGCTGGAGCAGCTGATAGCGGCCCGCGGCCGGGAGTGGCTTGGCCATACCGTCGCGATATTCAGCTGCGGTGAACTCGGCTTGCTGGAGGCTCTGCCGCTGCCCGGCCGGGTGGGGGCACGGGCTGTGCTGGCCACCAGCCCGCACATCCGGCCGATCCTGGCCGCGCTGCAGCGCACCCCCGCGTACCTCGCCGCGGTCATCGACCGGCAGCACGGCTGGCTGCTGTCGATCACGGGCGACGACGTGAAAACGATCGAAGCGCTGGCCGCGCCTGGCGTCCGCAGCGCCCGGTTCGGCGGCTGGTACGGCCTGGAAAGCTACCGGGTCCAGCAGCGGGTCACCCAGCTGGCGCGCCACCACTACCGGGATGTCGTCACCATCCTGGCACGAGAGGCCCGCACGGGCGGTGACCGTCCGCTGGTCATCGGCGGCCAGCCGGACGGCGTCGCCCAGCTGCTGAGCCTGCTGCCGGAGCACCTGCGGGCGCAGTATGCGGGCAGCTTCACCGCCGACCCGCACACGCTCACCGCGGCACGGGTCCGGGAGCTGGCCGGCCCCGTGCTGGCCAGCTGGGTGTCCCGGCACGAGCAGCAGTTCATGGCTGACTTGCCGCAGCGAACCGATACCGTCACCGGCATCCCCGCCTGCCTGGCCGCGGTCAACAGCGGGGCGGCCGGCCTGCTGCTCATTCCCGACGACAAGCTGGTCCCGGGATTCGTCTGCGGCCGGTGCGATGCGATCAGCCTCACCGGAGATGACTGCCCGGACTGGGGAGTGGCCGCCCGGCCCGTCCCGGATGTGCTGGAGGAAATGGCGGCACGGGTCCTCGACCACCAGGGGCGGGTGGTCACGGTCCGCGAGCCACCATGGGCCGCCGCGGCTCAGCTCCGGTTCCCGGTAGCGCAAGCGCAGGTGTCCCACGGCTGACGCAGCCTGCCAGCCCGGCGGCGATGAGGAAGCCCCGGCCCTCCTTCAGGTGCGGCCCGCGTGCCCGGCCGGCGGCTCTGCCAGGAGCAGCAGGTCATGGGCCCGCCGGGCGGCTTCCGCGGTGGTCCGCCCGCCTGGTTTGGCCGTCGGCAAATCCTCCAGCCCGTGGGCGAGCACGCTGACCGCATCAGCGACCGCCGCCAGCCGCCCCTCCAGCACCTGCACACGTTCCGCCAGCGCAGTCAGCGCCAGTTCCGGACTCCGCTGACCATCCTGCCCGTTCATCGGGACACCTCCCCGCAGCCGCGTCACGCTTTAGCCGTGACCGCGATGTCTGGTTGTCTTCCCTCACCCCTAGCCCAGCACAAGGGAAACTCCCCGGGCAGGGCCGAACGGCCTGAGCCCGAAGCCGCCGGATCCCCGTCCGCCGGGTATCAGTCCTGATCGCGCAGGGCCAGGACGGCGGCGGCAAAGATGAGGGCGATGCCTGCCAGGGCCAGTGCGCCACCGAAGATCTGGGTGGTGGTCAGCAGGACATATCCCTGCGCGCAGATGGCTGCGGCTTGCAGCGCGCAGGCACCGGTGCCGGTGCTGAGGAACAGCCAGATGCCGGGCGCGGCAATGATCAGGCCGGCCATGAACGCGACCGAGACACGTCCCGGCCGCCACCCTTGCGCGGCTGCTGACGTACGTGCCGGGGATCGCGCGGGCTGCCGCGGGGCGGCCGGTGTCGGGGGCTGGGCGGGTGCGCCGCCGGTATCAAGGTTCGCCCGGATCACCGCCGCGATGAACGCTGCCAGCAGGAGCGTCATCAGCAGAAGCAGCCCGAGGAGGACATCGCTGGCATGAATCATTGGCCGCCTCCATCCGGCTGCAAACAGCTTGGCCTGCGGCAGAAATGGCTGGAGCGGGGACGGGGAACCCGGACCCAAGCCTCATGCGCAGGATGAAACTGACGCTATCCCGCGGCCGGCGGCGATAGCGGGCCCTTGCCGGTTTCTCCGCTTTTGCTCGCTTTTGTGGGCTATCGCGGAGGGCAGCCGGCCACGTCTTCGTGCTGGTCGTGGCCACTCCGGCCACGCAACCCCGACGGCTGGGCGCCGGCGTGATGGCGCTTAAAAACTCATGATCGGCTTCACCGCTATCTGTCACCGCCACTTCCCCGCGTGCCCATGCCCGGCGCAATCGAATGCATTGAGTCCCAGGCGGCTTCTGTTTTCAAATAGCTTCCTGATGTGCGCGAAGAAGGTATAAAAGTTTGAGGGCCTTGCTACCCGCTCTCTGGCATGCGCCGGCGCCGCAGGACGGGGCCCGGGGCTGAGCTGGAGGCCGGTGCCGCCGGAGTGCATCACCACGTCCGGGGTTTCCGTGCACACATGGGCTGGTGACCACAACGATGAACGGCCGTGTTACCCAGGCGGGCACCATCAGTGACGCGCCCGGACTGGTGACCTGGCCGGTAGCCTCGGGTCTGACCCCGCCGCCAGCCGACTTCTACACCCCGCGGACCGAAGGCGGTCTCGCGCTCGCTGGCCACCTGGAACCGGGCGAGACGGTGGTACTGGTGACCGCCGGTGATGTCGTCCGTGAGCTCGGCGCGGTGGGCGGCACCGGCAAGACCGAGCTTGCCGCCGCCATTGCCCACACCCTGTGGGACCAGCGGTCGGTCGATCTGCTGGTCTGGGTCAGCGCGGCCAGCCGGGACGCGGTCGTGTCCGGTTACGCACAGGCGCTGGCAGACGCGGGGGAACCCGAACCCTACGCCGGGCCAGAGATGGCCGCCTCGCACTTCCTGGCCTGGCTGGCCAGGACCGGCCGGCCGTGGCTCGTGGTGCTCGATGATCTCACCGACCCGGCGGTCCTGGACGGCCTGTGGCCACAGGGCGGCACGGGACGGGTGGTGGCCACCACCAACCGGGTGGACAGCGCGCCGTGGGCGGCCAGGCGCCCAGGTGGTGGAGGTCGGCCCGTTCAGCCGCCGCGAGAGCCTGAACTACCTGCACGCCCGGCTGCATGCCGATCCCGACCAGTGGAGCGGTGCCCTCGACCTCGCCATCGACCTCGGGTTCTTGCCGATTACGCTGGCCCAGGCCGGGGCGGTGATCGCCGAAAGCGGGATTGACTGCAACGAGTACCGGGCGCAGATCGCCGGCCAGCTGGCACAACTGGGCAGCGAGGCCGGGGTGCTCTCGTCATCGGCCGCCGCCGCTGGTGCACTGGCGGTCAACCTTGCCGACCGGCTGCCACCGGCTGGCCTGGCCTGGCCCGCGCTCGCGCTGATCTCCATGCTGGATCCCAATGGCATCCCCGGCGCGGTGCTCTCCAGCCCGGCTGCCTGCGCCTTCCTGGGCCGGTTCGCCGGAGGAGTACCCGTGGACGGCATGCAGGCCCGCACTGCCGTGCACAACCTGGCCAGGGCGGGCCTGGTCACCATCGACACCACCAGCGCCGCCCGCACGATCCGGACGCACACACTGGTCCAGGCGCTGGCCCGGCAGGCCATGCCGGCCAGCGAGTGCGAGCAGGCCGCCAGAGCCACCGCCGGGGCCCTGCTGGCGGTATGGCCGCAGCGCGGGGCGCCGCCCGCGGTCAACCAGGCCTTGCGCGACTGCACGACCCGGCTCCGCCAGGTCACCGGAGCGCTGCTATGGCAGCCGGAGTGCCATCCGGTCCTGATGCGGGCCGGCGAAAGCCTGGACGACGCCGGGCTGTCCGGCCCAGCCATCGCCTACTGGCAGGCGATGATCGACCTCGCCCAGCCGGCCCTGGGCGAGGCGCACGCGCACACGATCCAGGCCACTGACCGCCTCGCCGCCGCCTACGAGGCCGCCGGGCGGCACACCGATGCGATCCCGATGTACGAGCAGGTGCTCGCCGAGCGCGAGCGCAGACTGGGCGCGGCCCACCCGGACACGCTGGCCGCGGAGGACAGGCTGGGCCGCGCCTACCGGGCCGCCGGGCGGGTGGACGACGCGATCGGGCTGGCCGAGCGCGCGCTCGCCGAATGCGAGCGCACTCAGGGGGCCGGCCACCTGGCCACGCTCACCGCGCGGTCGGAACTCGGCCAGGCCTACCTCAGCGCCGGCCTCAGCAACGAGGCCGTCGCCGTCTTCGAGCGCACCCTCGCCGGGCAGGAGCAGGCGATGGGGCCGGATAATCCGGACACCCTGGCCACCCTGGCCAGCCTCGGCCACGCGTACCGGGCAGCCGGGCGGATCGCTGACGCAGTGCCGATGTTCGAGCGCACCCTGGCCGGCCGGGAGAAGCTGCACGGCCCTGACCACCCCGATACCCTCACCGCCCGCGGCAACCTCGCCTCCGCCTACCGTGGCACCGGCCGGCTGCGCGACGCCATCGGCATCTACCGGCGCACCCTGGCCGGCCGGGAGAAGCTGCACGGCCCTGACCACCCCGATACCCTCACCACCCGCGGCAACCTCGCCGACACCTATCACCTGGCGCGCAAGCTCAAAGACGCGCTGCCGCTGTACGAGCGCACCCTCGCCGACCGGGAACGGGTCCAGGGTCCCAGCCACCCGGACACCATCACCGCCCGCGGCAACCTGGCCTCCGCCTACCATTCGGCCCGCAAGATCAGCATGGCGCTGCCGCTCTATGAGCGCACCCTCGCCGACTGCGAACAGGTGCTCGGCCCCGGCCACCCCGACACCCTGGCGCTGCGAGGCAACCTCGCGCACGCCTACCACACCGCCGGCCGGGTGACCGAAGCACTCACGATGTTCGAGCGGACCCTCGCCGATTGTGAGCAGGTGCTCGGACCCGGCCATCCGCTGACCGCGACCGCACGCGAGAACTACCAGGCAGCCACCAGTACCTGAGTTCCCCCCCCCCCCCGGGCCAGCCCATGGGTAAGTCAGGGTCCGGCCTTCCGGCCAGTTACCTGAATGTCTACCGCCCCGCCGAACTGGTCCCGCTGGCACTGGCCGGGATCATGATCGCCGCCCCCGGCGCGATGCTCCCGGTGGGCTGGGCAGCACGCCCCGCACCGCGTCCGCCCTGCGGGCGGAATGACCAGCTGGCAGGGCGCCCGGCAAGTGCGCGGCCTCAGGCGGCCGCGCGGGGTGCGCCCGGCGCAGCCGGGAGCGGCACCGCAGAATCCGAAGCCTGCGGTGGGGCCCGCCCGGTGAACATGATGCAGGCCAGGCCGGCGGCGAAGGTGGCAAGGACCGCTGCCGGCAGCCGGCCAGCCGGGGCGAATCCGCTGATCGCGAGCCTGGCCAGGCCGGTCATGCTGGCGGCCAGGCCGAGGACCAGCAGCACCGGCGACCAGGGGCCGGCACGCCCCAGGCCGGCCGGCAGCCGCGCCATCGGCCGTTCGGCCCACATCACCGCCATGACCAATGGCACCAGCACCAGGGTGAGCATGGCGAACCATGCGGGCCGCAGTTCCCACCACTGCCCGGTCCCGACGGCCGGCTGCGGTATCACCCCGGTCGGGTAGAAGGCCACGCCGATGATGATGACCGGCACCATGTGCCACAGGTAGACCGTCATGACGGTGGTGTTGATGCGCGTGACCCACCGCCACAGGCGGGGTCGCCGCAGCAGCCGCGACATCGCCGGCTCAGCCGCCAGCACCAGCCCGGACTGAGCGGCGGCGTAGGCCAGCAGTGCCACCGAGGGCGGGGAGGTGTTGCCGACCCGCTCGCCCGCGCCGATCATGTCCACCGGGAACGGCCCCCAGCTCAGCAGGCCAGCCAGGGCGGCCAGGCCGGCGGCGGCCAGCGCCAGCGGCCGCCAGCGCCGGCAGGTCAGGCCGCCGTCCTGCCAGGCGAAGCCCCATACGTACACCGAGCCCCACACCAGCAGGTAGTTCGCGTAGCCGAGCAGGCGCAGGTGCGCGCCGAGGACCCCGGCGTCCGCGGCGGCAGCACCGGCGGCCATCGCAACCGGTACCGCCAGCCGCCGGCGCCGGTAGGCGGCCAGCAGGGCCGGGGTCAGCGCGACCAGCAGCAGGTAGACGGGCAGGAACCACAGCTGGAGCGCGACCAGCCAGCCGGCCTCGGCGATCTCCGCCGGGCCCGCGCCTGCCGTCTTCGCTGCCGTGACCGCCACGGCCATCACCGCCACGTACGCCGCGGCCGGCCACAGCAGCCGCATGGCCCGGCCGCGCACAAACCTGGTCCAGCTCTCCCCCCGCGCCCGGTGCGCCGTCCACGACAGTGCATCGACGTAGCCACCCACCAGGAAGAAGACCGGCATGACCTGGAACAGCCAGGTGACCCACCGTCCCCAGCCGACATAGTTCAGGGCGTCCAGCCCGGACAGCCGGCCCCGGCGGTAGGTGACATCGACCAGCAGCCAGTGGCCGTACACGACGCCGCCGATCGCCACGACCCGCAGCAGGTCGGCGTACCGGTTCCGGTTCATCCGGACGAACTCCTCCGCCCGCTGCGCACCCGGCACCCCACGCCGGGCGCTGCCAGCCCGGGCCTGGCCTCAGCCTTCCTGCCGATCCGTCCCGGCTCCAGGGACGCAGGTCCCCACGGCCGGGGCCGTCCGGCCGTTCCCGGGGCGGCGCACGGGTGGCGCGGACTGCGCCGTTGCGGAAAGTCAGGCGTGCGTGAGCCGGTACCTGAGATAGACGGTGCCGCCCGCGAACCGCCGCGTGTCCAGAAGTTCCAGGCCTGAGCGCACGCCTTCGGGGAGCGCCCGCTTGCCGCCGCCGACGGCGATGGGAACCAGGAACAGCTGCAATTCGTCCACTAGCCCGGCCTTCATGGCCTGCCCGGCCAGGTCCGCACCCCCGACGGCCAGGTCATGGCCGCTGGCCGACTTCAGCCGCCGGATCGGACCCGGGTCGAAGTCCCGCTCGATCCGGGTCCGGGCGGTCGGGGCCGAGGCCAGGGTCCGGGAGAACACGATCTTCTCGGCAGCCCGCCAGATACCGGCGAACTCGCCGCCCACCGTCGGCTGGCCGGGCACCGTGGGGGCGGTCTCCCAGAACCGCATCGTCTGGTACATCCGGCGGCCGTACAGGTAGGTGCCTATGGGCCGCTCGAGATCGTTGACGAAGCCGAACACCTCCTCGTCGGGCTCCGCCCAGCCGAAGCTGCCCGCGGCGTCTTCGACGTAGCCGTCCGCCGAGGCGATCACCGAATAGATCAGCTTTGCCATCAGGACTCCCGCCCTCTCACTTGACACCCGCCACTCGGTGAGTGGATTCTAACGGTTAGTGGAAACTAACCGAATGCCTGACGGGTGGAGCGCGCTGGCCGACGATACCCGGCGCGCCATCGTCAGCCGCCTGGCCGATGGCCCACTGGCGGTCGGGCGGCTCGCAGACGGGCTGCCGGTCACCAGGTCCGCGGTCTCCCAGCACCTGAAGATCCTCAAGGACGCCGGCCTGGTCAGTGAGCGGGCAGCCGGGCACCCGGCGGATCTACCGGCTCAACCCGGTGGCGGTGGCCGCGCTGCGTGACCAGCTCGACGTTTTCTGGCGGCGGGCGCTGGACAGTTACGCGGACATCGCCGGACCAGCGGCAGAGGAAACGACGGAGGAGAGGCCATGACCCGAACCGATGCCACCGTGGTCCGCAGGCAGGTCGTCGTCAACGCGCCGCAAGCGGCGGCGTTCGCGGCCTTCACCGGGCGGTTCGGCGACTTCAAGCCGCCAGAGCACAACCTGCTCGCCGCCCCGATCACCGAGACGGTGTTCGAGCCGCGGGCCGGAGGGCATATCTACGACCGCGCGGCGGACGGCAGCGAGTGCCGGTGGGCACGGGTCCTGGCCTATGAGCCGCCCGACCGGGTGGTGTTCAGCTGGGATATCAGCCCCCAGTGGCAGATCGAGAGCGACCCGGACCGGACCAGTGAGGTCGAGGTGCGCTTCGTGCCCGAAGGCCCGGCTCGCACCCGCGTCGAACTGGAGCACCGTCACCTGGACCGGCACGGCCCCGGCTGGCAGTCGGTCGCGGACGGGGTTGACGCAGATCAGGGATGGCCGCTGTACCTCAGCCGGTACGCCGCCCTGCTCGCCACCTGAACCCGCCAGAACATCAGAAGACGAAGGGGATCAGCATCTTCGTCAACTGCTTGTACGCCGGATATGTATCCGGGAAGGTACGGGTCATCAGGCGCTCCTCCACGGTGGCGCTGTAAATGAAATAGGCCCCGATCAATATCACCGCCACCAGCCAGTACAGGCTGACCGCGATCGTGGTGCCGATCATCGCCAGAATGATGCCGGTGTAGATGGGATGGCGAACGCTGCGGTAGGGCCCGGTGGTGACCAGTTCCGGATCGGCCTTCTGCGACATCGGCATTCCCCAGTTCCGGCCGATGTAGACCCGGGCCCAGACGGCCAGCGCCAGCCCTGCCACGAAGACGGCCAGGCCAATGCCCTGCAGCCATGGGCTGGCCGTGGTCACGTGGTCCTTGAGGACCCTCGCCCGGAGCAGGAGCAGGACGACCACAAGGATGCCGATCCGCAGGCCCGCGAACTGGGTCCATCGTGTCCGGCCGGCCTTGACACCGATAGATGCCGCGAGCCAGTAGATCCAGAAGGCTGCCCAGCCAATGGCGATGACCGTGTCAATGACATTCATGCTGGAGTTCCCGGTTGTGATTCACGCCAGCCGCCAGCCGCCAGCGATGCGCTGCGCCGCTGAGATGATCGCTTGTGCGCTCTTGTCGATATCCTCGCCGGAGGTCGCCCAGCCGGAGATGCTGATCCGCATGGCTGGCCTGCCCTTCCACAGGGTCGGGCCACACCAGCATGTCCCTTCCCGCTGAACGGCGTCCACCAGGGCCGTCGTCGCCTCGTCGGTGGCGGCCCGCAGCAGGACCTGGTTGAGCACCACCTCGTTCAGCACCTCCAGGTCCGCCTGGCGGAGCCTGGCCGCCATGGTCTGGGCGTGCTGGCACGCCCGGGCGACCAGGTCGGCCACACCCTGGCGGCCCAGGGTGCGCAGCACCGCCCAGACCTCCACCTGGCGGGCGCGCTGCGAGGCCTGCGGCGTGTGATGCGAGGCCTCGAACCCGGCCCCGGGCGGCAGGTAGCCGGCTACCGCGGCGAAGCTGCGGCGCAGATCCGCTGGCCGCCGGGCCAGGCAGATCCCGCAGTCGTAGGGGACATTCAGCCACTTATGGGCGTCGGTGGCCCAGGAGTCGGCGCCGGCCAGGCCAGCGGTGAGATGAGCCCGGCCGTGGTCGGCCAGCGCCCACAGCCCGAACGCGCCATCCACATGCAGCCAGGCATCCCGCTCCCGGGCCCAGGCCACGATCTCCGGGAACGGGTCGAACGCGCCGGTGTTCACCTCGCCGGCCTGGGCGCAGATGACGGCCGGGCCGGTGACGTTGCCGGGCAAGCGGTCGGCGCGCATGCGGCCCTGATCGTCGGCCGGCACCCGGATGACCCGCTCCCGCCCGAGCCCCACCACCCCCAGCGCCCGGACCAGCGTCGAGTGCGCGTTCTCCCCGATGACCACGGTCAGCCCGGGAGCGCCAAACAGCCCGTCGGCCTGGACATCCCAGCCGGCCCGGGCGAGTTGCTGATCCCGCGCCGCGGTGAGGGCGGCCGTGTTCGCCATGGCCGACCCGGTCACGAACACCGCCGCGGTCCCTTCCGGCAGGCCCAGCAGGCCGGTCAGCCACCCGGTCACCACCTCATGCAGCCGCGCGGCGACCGGCGACATGACCGGCAGGGCCGTGTTCTGGTCCCAGGCGGTAGCGAGCCAGTTCGCCGCGACCGCGACCGGCAGCGAGCCACCGGTGACGAACCCGAAGTAGCGCCCGCCGGTACTCGCCACCGTGGCGGCCGACCCCGCCTCGTCGAGCAGGGCCAAAGTGGCGGCCGGATCGCCCGGCCGGTCGGGAAGCGGCTCGTCAAAGGAAGCCAGCGCGGCCAGGGCCGCCCGGTCCGGGACCACCGGCCGGTCCGCCTGACCGGCCAGGTAGCGGCGAGCGCGCTCGGCAGCGTCAGCGAGCAGCCGCGCGGTGTCACCGTCGATAGTCACGGCCGCTCTACTGGCCTTGGCCGGCCGCGCCGATGAGTTCGAGGATCCGGGCCGGAGGCAGGTGCTGCTCGTAGATCCGCACCCCGAAGGGCGAGAGCGCATCCTCGATCGCGTTCACCACCGTGGGCGGCGCGACGATCATGCCACCCTCGCCCACACCGCGGAAGTTGACGTCGCGGTCGAGCGGCACGGTCTGCAGGTGCGCTATCTCGATGCGGGGAACGTCACAGGCGGTCGGCACCAGGTAGTCCATGAAGGTGGCTGACTGGCAGTTGCCGTCCTCGTCATAGGCCGACCGCTCAAGCAGCACCGCGCCGATGCCCTGCGCGACGCCGCCCCGGATCTGCCCATCGACGACGGCGGGGTTGATGAGCGCGCCGCAATCCTCGGCGACGACGTACCGCTCCACCCGCACCAGGCCGGTCTCGATATCGACCTCGACGATGGCGCAGTGGCTGCCGCCGGACCATCCGCCTTCACCACCGTCGAACGCTGCCACCACTTCGAGCTGGGCGTCCACGTCCGCACCGAACTGGCCCGATGCCGCCCGCCGCGCGACTTCGCCCACCGCGATGGCACTGGCCGGGTCACCGCGCACCCAGACCTGGCCATCGGTGATCTGCAGGTCCCGGGCGCTGGCTTCCATGAGATGGGACGCGAAATCGAGCACCTTGGCCTTGAGCTGCCGGGCGCCATGCAGGGCCGCGCCCCCGGCCATGGTGGCCGACCGGCTGCCACCGGTCAGCCCGAACGGGACGACGTCGGTGTCGCCGACAACGACGCGGACCTGCCCGAACGGCACCCCGAACTCGTCGGCGGCGATCTGGGCGAGGGTCGTCTGGTGGCTCTGGCCGTGCGGCATCTGGCCGGTGAACAGCACCACCATGCCGTCTTCGGTGAGCCGGAGGCGCATGGACTCGATGCTCATCGGGCCGCTGGGCTCCCCCGGCGAGCGCGGGCCGGGAGCGGCCTCGATGAAGGTTGCCACCCCGATGCCGAGATAACGGCCCTGGCCCCGTGCTTCGGCCTGCCGGCGCCGGAACGCGGGAAGGTCCACGAGCTGGGCGACCCGCTCCAGTGACTCCAGGGTGGTCACTCCCGCCAGCGGGCGGCCGGTGATCATGGTGGCGGGCGGGTCGGTCCGCGGCGCGGCGTTACGCAGCCGGATCTCGAATGGGTCGAGGCCGAGATCCCTCGCAATCAGGTCGAGGACGCGTTCCCGGACAAACGTCTCGGACGCCCACGGGCCGCGATAGGCCACGTACGACGCCTTGTTGGTGATGGCCGCGGTCGACTCGAAGCCCAGGGCCGCGAGCTGGTACGGGCCGGGCAGCATCGCCTCGATGATCCCCGGCACCATCGTGCCCATACCCGGATACGAGCCGGTGTCGATGACCATCTTCACGTCCAGCCCGAGCAGATCGCCGTCGTCGCTGACAGCGGCCCGGACGTCGAAGCTCTCCTCGCGGGCCTGCCCCGACGCGGTGAGGTTCTCACTGCGGTCCTCGACCCACTTCACCGGCCGGCCGAGCGCACGGGAAGCGGCCGCCACCGCAAGCTCCTCCCGTGACGCGCCGATCTTCAGGCCGAACGAGCCGCCGATGTCGCCAGCCAGCACGCGCACCTTGTCCTGCTCCATGCCAAGGCGCATGGCGACGGCGATCTTGCTGACGTGCACGCTCTGGGTAGCCGCGTACATCGTCATGACACCCGGGCCGGCGTCGTAGCTCGCGACGCAGCCGCGTCCCTCCATCGGCACGTTCTGGTGGCGATGCACGTCGATGTGGACGTCGAAGACCCGATCCGCGCCAGCAAAGGTGGCGCCGACGTCGCCGAACTCGCGGCGCGAATGCGGGCCGGCGATGTTGTCACCCAGATTTGCGAACAGCGGCGGGCTGCCCGGATCCAGTGCGAAGGAGGCACTGGTGACCGGAGGCAGCCCGTCGTACTCGACGTCCACCAGCTCGCAGCCGTCCTCGGCGAGGTAACGGCTCTCCGCAACGACGACCGCGACCGGGTCGCCCGCGAAGCGCACCTTGTCCGTCGCCAGCAAAGTGAACTCCGGGGTGGGCCCATCGCCCCCCATGAGTGCCGTCAGCGCGTCCGGCCCGGGGACGGTCATCGCCTCCAGCTCCGCTCCGGTGAAGGCCGCGGCGACCCCGGGCAGCGCCCGGGCAGCCGAGACATCGACCGACAGCACCCGGGCGTGGGCCAGCGGCGAGCGCACGAACGCGGCGTGCAGCATCCCCGGCAGCTTGATGTCGTCCACATACCGGCCCGCGCCGGTCAGGATGCGCGGATCCTCCGAACGCTTGATGCTGGCGCCGGTGTAGCGCTCGGCCACAATTCCCGCCATGCTCGCTCCCTCGCTCATCGTTCCCGGTTGCGCTCGGCGGCCAGCAGGACGCCATCGATGATGCTCTGGTAGCCCGTGCACCGGCAGATGTTGCCGGACAGCGCTTCGCGGATCTGCTGCTCGCCGGCGTCGGGGTGGTCGCTGAGGAACGCGAAGGCCGTCATCAGGAACCCCGGTGTGCAGAAACCGCACTGGAAGCTGTGCGAATCCCACATCGCCTGCTGCAGCGTGCCCAGCCCGCCGTCAGCCGCCAGCCCCTCGATCGTGGTTACCTCACGGCCGGCCGCCTGGACCGCCAGCATCAGGCACGAGCGCACCGGCCGGCCGTTGACGATGACCGTGCAGGCACCGCAGACCCCGTGCTCGCAGCCGAGATGAGTGCCGGTGAGATCGAGGTCATCGCGCAGGAAGTCCGCCAGCGTCGTGCGCGCCTCCGGCGAACCGGTGCAGGTGGTGCCGTTGATGGTCAGGGTGATGTCCACCATCAGTCACTGCCTCCCAGCGGCACTGTCCGCGGCCGCTCGCAGGCCGCGGCGCACCAGCGCGGCGGCGACCTTCTTCCGGTAGCCCGACGACCCGTGCAGGTCGGCTGGCGGGTCGAGATCGCCGGTCGCACGCCGGGCCGCCTCATCGAACAACTCTGCCGATGGCCGCTCGCCGGCCAGCAGAATCCTCCGCGGCTGCCGCCCGGACCGGCAGATCGGACAGCCCGGCAAACGCCAGCCGGGCATCGCTGATCGCGCCCCCCGACAGCGTCAGTGATATCGCCAGGCCAGCAATGGCGAAGTCGCCGTGGCGGCGGGCGACCTCGGTGAAACTGCTCCCCGTGCCCGGCGCTGCGGCCGGGAACCTCACCTCGACAAGGAGTTCGTCGGGACGGCGTGCTGTCGTCAGGTATCCCTGGAACCACTCCGCCGCCGGGACGACCCGTTCACCCGACTGGCCACGCAGCACGAACTCGGCATCCAGCGCCCGCGCGACGGCCGGCAACTCGGCCGCCGGGTCCGCATGCGCCAGGCTGCCCCCGATCGTGCCGCGGCTGCGGATGGCTTCATGACCGACCAGTGGCAGCGCCGCCGCCAGCAACGGCACCGCATCGGCAACGGTCCCGGACTCCTCGGCAACGTACTCCCGCGTCATCGCGCCGATCGCCACCCGCCCGTCCGCTGCCGACACCCCGGACAGGCCAGCTATGCCGTTGATGTCGATCAGCACCGCAGGGCGGGCCAGCCGCAGCGCCATCAGCGGGATCAGGCTCTGGCCACCGGCCAGCACGCTCGCCTCGTCCTGGTACTCAGCCAGCAACTCCACGGCTTCGGAAACGGTCTGCGGCGCCTCATAGCCAACCTGAGGCAGTTTCATCGGCGGCCCTTCGATCTCCAGAGGCGGTTTCATTTGCGCTCCAGGCCCAGACAGATTGCCCTGTCCGCCCTGGCGACAGCAACCAGGGTCACCGCAGCACTGGCGTGCCGTTACCCTTGGCCTGTCTTGTTCGAGGCTATCGTGAGCGACTTGGCAGCCCCGCCTTTGCACAGTCCCGGCGGCGAGCGCGCTTGGCCAACGGCGCACGCTGGGGAATCGGGGCATGATTATGGGCCAGGCTGGCCACTGGGATCCACGCATCATCTCGTACCTGACCTTGCGCAAAGCGGTCGGATGCGTCGGGAATATCGCTGCCGTTTGTCCTCGCGGCCGGGAACTGGCTGTTCTTCGCTGGCGGTTTGCAGCAGTCAGTGAGCGACTACTTCTACACCGGGATGCGGGGCGTCCTGGTGGGCGGCCTGTGCGTGATCGGTGCCTTCCTGCTCGCACACCGTGGGCATGACAGGTGGGACAACCTGGTTATCAACGCCGCCGGGATCGGCGCGGTCGGCGTGGCCCTGTGCCCGACCCCGCCGTCCCATCCCTCGTTCCAGGCCGCTGTCACCGGCTACTGCCACTTCGGGTTCGGGGCCCTGATGTTCTCCGCGCTGGCCGTCATAGCGCTGTGGCTGTTCCGCAAGGCCGAGCCGGGCCGCCGCAGCCGGCGCGGGCAGCTACGGGCCAGGGTCTACCTGGCCTGCGGGATTGTGATGGTGGTGTCCCTGGCCCTGACGGGTGTGGCGTCCCTGCCCATCGGCAGCGGCGTGAGCCACCTCGATCCGGTGTTCTGGCTGGAGACCGCGGCGATCGCCGCGTTCGGCGTCTGCTGGCTCGTCAACGGCCAGGCGCTGCTGCGGGACAGGCAACCGCGGCCCGCCGGCCTGCTCCTGCCCGGCTGACGCACCGCCGTTACGCCTGCGCCAAGTCGTCCACCCGGCCACCCCGCCGCGCGCTGCACCCTGCCGGGCAGCCGCTGCCCGGCAGTAAGCTTCGCGACAGGTCCGGGTAGGAGGATGCGATGGTAAGCGGTGCGGCGGGCCGTGGGGCGCTGGTCCCGCATGCCGCCCCGCGGGCGTTCCACCTGCTGGCCAAGCCAACCGGCGCGGTCTGCAACCTGGACTGCAGCTACTGCTTCTTCCTGTCCAAAGAGCTGCTCTACCCCGGCAGCCGGTTCCGGATGGCCGGTGACCTGCTGGAAACCTACCTGCGCCAGCTGATCGAGGCGCAGGCGCGCCCGAGGTCGTGGTGGCCTGGCAGGGCGGCGAGCCGACCATGATGGGCCTGGACTTCTTCCGCCGCAGCGTCGAACTGGCGGACAGCATGAAACAGCCCGGCCAGGCGATCAGCTACACCATCCAGACCAACGCCACCCTGCTCGACGACGACTGGGCCGCGTTCTTCAAAGAGCACGGCTTCCTGGTCGGGGTATCCATCGACGGCCCCCGCGCGATCCACGACACCTACCGGGTGAACAAGGCGGGCAAGGGCAGCTTCGACCAGGTGATGAAGGGCCTGGCCGCGCTGCGCCGCCACGGCGCCGACTGGAACGCGCTGACCACCGTCCACGCCGCCAGCCAGGACCACGGCCGGGAGGTGTACGCCTTCCTGCGTGATGAGTGCGGCGCGCGGTTCATGCAGTTCATCCCCATCGTGGAGCGGGCCACCGAGCAGACCCTCACCGCCGCCAACGCCGGCTGGGGTGAGCAGGTGCGCGGCCGGCCGCTGTACACCCAGCAGGGCAACCTGGTCACCGGCCGCACGGTCTCCCCCGGCGGGTACGGCCGGTTCCTCATCGACGTCTTCGAGGACTGGGTGCGCGCCGACATCGGCGAGGTCTACGTGCAGATGTTCGACGTCGCGCTGGCCAACTGGTACGGCGAGCCGCCCGGCCTGTGCGTCCACTCCGAGACCTGCGGGCTGGCGCTGGCCCTGGAGCACACCGGCGATGTGTACTCGTGCGATCACTATGTCGAGCCCGCCCACCGGCTCGGCAACATCGGCCAGAGGCACCTGCTGGACCTGGTGGCCTCCCCGGCCCAGGAGCGGTTCGGCCAGGCCAAGAAGGACACCCTGCCCCGCTACTGCCTGGACTGCGACGTCCGGTTCGCCTGCCACGGCGGCTGCCCCAAGGACCGGTTCGCCACCACCCCCGACGGCGAGCCCGGGCTGCATTACCTGTGCCCCAGCTACCAGGCGTTCTTCCGTCATATCCGGCCCGCCATGGACGCCATGTGCGAGCTGCTGCGGGCTGGCCGCGCGCCGTCCGAACTGGCCAGCCGGTACGCCGCCGACGACTCCCGGCGCGGCCGCAACGACCCCTGCCCCTGCGGGTCCGGCCGCAAGTGGAAGCGCTGCCACCAGCTGCCGCCCCGTCACCAGCCGCCCACAGTAGCTACCGGTGGCGGGGACGAAGCGGCTGTGGTAGCGCAGGACGTATGACGGAAAGCGACCCCCGCCCGGCTGTGTCCCAGGCACCGGCCCTGCTGGTCCGCGGGACGAATCCCGGCGAGATCACTCTCGCGGGCCTCACCGCGGGCGGTGCCGCGCTGCTGCTGTTCGTCTCGGAGGAGTGCCCCACCTCCGCGATGGCCCTGCGCAGGCTCGGCCCGCTCTGCCGGGCCTGGCAGGAAGCCGGGCTCACCGGCGCCGGCCGTCTTCGAGGACACGCTCGAGGTCGCCGTCCGGGTGGCGCGCCGCCTCGGCTGGACGGGCGGGGTGGCAGCCGAGAGCCCGCCCTATCAGGCCTCGCATGCCTACCAGCTCATCTCGGTGCCGACCGCGGTCCTGGTCAACCGGGCCGGGACAGTCGTGGGCACGGTGACCGGCTGGACCACACGGCCTGGCGGCTCTGATCGGGCGGGCGGGCACGCTGCTCGGCGCCCGGCTGACGGTCCCCGAAGCCAGCGAGCCGCTGCTCAAGCCGGGGTGCTCCAGCAAGGCCGGCGCTCAGCCCGGACCTGGTGGCGGCCATGGACGCCCGGCCGGCTCCGACGACATCGAGGAGATGTCGAGCGCGGCTGGACCGACGGCCTGCCCGTCGTCCCGCCCACCGCGGACCGGGTGGAGGCGATGCTCGGCGGCTGCGACGGCCGCTGTCGCTCGGCCTCGTCCCGCCCGACATGGGTGAGGCGACGCTGGCGCGGGTGGCCGCCTGCGCGGTGCTGGCCAGCTCCGGCCTGCCTACTTCCCGGTCGTTGTCGCGGCCGCCAGGCCGCCCTCGACCCGGCGTTCAACCTGCACGGCCAGGCGGTCACCACGCAGCGCCGGCCAGCTCGTGGTGGTCAACGGGCCGGTCCGGGAGGCGATCGGGCTGAACAGCGGCATGGGCGCGCTCGGCCCGGGATCCGGGCGAACCTCACCATCGGCCGGGCGCTGCGGCTGCTGGTCACCCTCACCGGCGGGGGGATGCCCGGCAGGCTGGACCGCGCCACCCTGGGACAGATGGGGAAGATCGGTTTCTGCGTCGCCGAGGACGAGGAGGTGAGCCCGTGGGAGCCGCTGCACGTCGAACGCGGCTTCCAGCCCGGCCAGTCGGTGGTCACGGTCATCGGCAGCGACGCGCCGCTGTCGATCTCCGATCACCGCAGCCGCACACCCGAGGACCTCGGCTGGGTTCTCGCGTGGGCGGCGGCGAGTTCCTGGAGCACCAACTGGTGGCCGCTGGCGGAGCCGTCGGTGTTCGTGATCTGCCCCGAGCACGCCGAGATGTTCCGCGCCGCCGGCTGGCCGAGCAGCGCCTGCGCCAGTTCATGTTCGAGGCGGTGCACAAAGCGCCGGCGAGCTGCGCCGCGGCGAGACGACGCCGGTGGTGCACGCCGCAGGCCCGGCCGCGCAGGTGCCCAAGTGGGCATCGCCAGCGGCGATCGTGCTGATCGTGGCCGGGGGCGAGGCCGGGCGCTACTCTGCAGTCCTGGGCCCATGCACCGGCATGGGACCACAGATCGTCTCTACCCGGGAGGTGGGGTCACCGTGGCCGCTGACTACGTGAGCCCGTTCGACGGGCCGGGGTCCGGCAGGCCGAGCCGCTCGCGCCCCGCCCGGCCGGGATCGGCGGGCGGGCGGTGGTGCTGCTCGACGTGCGGAAAGCCGCGCTGACCAAGTTCCTCGACCGCATCGAGACGCTGCTGCAGGCGGCGGGCGCCGCCAGCACGGCCCGCGCGGGCGAGGGAATCTTCTCCCGGCCCGTTGCCCGCACCCTGCTGGACGGCATTCACGGCCAGGCCGACCTGGTGGTGGAGGCCCTCGCCGATTGAGGCTCCTGCACGTCGTGCAGTTTGCATGACCTCGTCCAGCTGGAGCGCCGCGATCCCGGCGGTCGGCATCGCGACGGCGCCCTTCGCCGATGAAGCCATCGAGCGGGCACGCCGGCTCGGGATGCCGGACGCCCGCATGGTCTATGTCCCGCACCCGGTCCAGTTGCTGACCGACGCCGAACTGGCCGCCCGGGCCGATGCCATCTTCCCCGCCGTTGCCGCCGCGCTGACCGCGCCCGCGGGGCCTACCGGATGATGAGGACGCTGCCAGCCACAGGGATCGGCTCCCCGGCGCCCCGGCAGTTCCCCCGCCACCAGCAGCCCGCCCGATGTCTGCGCGTCTGCCAGCAGCAGCAGGTCTTCCTCGCTGACGGTGCCGGTGTCGGTGTGCGGGAGCACCCATTCCAGGTTGCGGCGGCTCCCGCCCGGCATGTGCCCGGCCTCCGCCGCTGCCCGGGTGCCCTCGATGAGCGGCACCGCCGCATGATCGACCACCGCGGACACCCCACTGGCCCTGGCCAGCTTGAACAGGTGCCCGAGCAGGCCGAACCCGGTCACATCGGTGGCACAGCT
>CAWIMG010000010.1:0-27308 GCA_963837105.1 uncultured Actinomycetes bacterium
GAGGGGTTGCCCCCAACACGCTTTCCAAGCGTGCGCCCTAGGCCACTAGGCGAATCCTCCCGCCGGCAAGCTTACCGGCCGCCGGCCCGCGGCAACGCTCTGGCTGACGGACGGTCCGCCGTCCAGGCGGCTGGGCCGGGCTCCCCAGCCAGGTATCGGCGCGGGCTGACGGTGCCCATGACTGAACTGGCCGATGACCCCCCGCACGGCGTTATCTCGCCAAATCCCCCAGGGCCGGAAGGCAGCAAGGGTACGCGGGCTCTGGCGGGTGTGCGGGGGGTCCCTTCCCGTCCCGGCGAGGATGCAGACCATGGCAGGCGACGCCCCCGGCACCGCGCACGGCAACCCGGCCCAGTCCGGCCCGGCGGCGCCCGCTGTCCCGCTGGCCCTGTACCGCAGTACCGGCCCGCCAGCTTCGCCGAGGTCGAGGGCCAGGAGCATGTCACCGAACCGCTCCGCCAGGCCCTGCTCGACGGGCGAATCCACCACGCGTACCTGTTCGGTGGGCCCCGTGGCTGCGGCAAGACCTCCAGCGCCCGGATTCTCGCCCGGTCCCTCAACTGTGAGCAGGGACCCACCCCCGATCCATGCGGTGTGTGCGCGTCGTGCGTCGCGCTGGCCCCGCAGGGGCCGGGCAGCGTTGACGTGATCGAGATCGACGCGGCCTCGCACGGTGGCGTCGATGACGCAGGGACCTGCGGGAGCGGGCCTTCTACGCCCCGGTGTCGGGGCGGTTCAAGATCTACATCATCGACGAAGCGCACATGGTGACCCGGGAGGGCTTCAACGCCCTGCTCAGGCTGGTGGAGGAACCGCCGCCGCACCTGAAGTTCGTCTTCGCCACTACTGAGCCTGAGAAGGTCATCGCGACCATCCGGTCGCGCACCCACCACTACCCGTTCCGGCTGGTACCGCCCGCCGTGCTGCGCGAGCTGCTGGAGCAGATCCTGGCCGCCGAGCAGGTCAGGTACGAGCCGGCCGTGCTGCCGCTGGTGGTCCGGGCCGGCGCTGGCTCGGTCCGGGACACGCTGTCCATCCTCGACCAGCTGCTTGCCGGGTCAGGACCGGAGGGGCTGACCTACGACCGGACGGTGGCACTGCTCGGTTACAGCGACGACAGCCTGCTGGATGAGACGGTGGACGCCTTCGCCGCCGGGAACGGTGCGGCTGTCTTCCAGGCCGTGGACAAGGTGGTGGAGGGCGGGCACGATCCGCGCCGTTTCGCCGCCGACCTGCTGGACCGGCTCCGTGACCTGATCATCCTGGCGGCGGTGCCGGGAGCGGGCCAGAGCGGGCTGCTGGACGCTCCCGCCGACCGGCTGGAGCGGATGGCCGAGCAGGCCGGCCGGTTCGGCCAGGCAGAACTCACCCGCGCGGCGGAGATCCTCAGTGAGGGCCTGATCCAGATGCGTGGCACCACGTCGCCGCGCCTGCTGCTGGAGCTGATGTGCGCACAGCTGCTGCTGCCGGCCGCCAGCACCGGGGAGAAGGCGCTGCTGGCCCGGCTGGAACGGCTGGAGCACCAGCTCGCGGGGCGGGACCAGGGCGCGACGGCGGTGCAAAGCCGTGGGCCCGGCTCCCGGGCGGGCAGTGCCCGGACTGACCCCGCGCCCTCCGCGCCGCAGGTCACCGCGCCGCAGGTCACCGCGCCGCAGGTCTCCGCCGCGCGGGCATCCGTTCCGCAGCCGGCCGAGCCCCAGCCCGCAAGTGAGCAGCCCGCAAGTGAGCAGCCCGCAAGTGAGCAGCCCGCAAGTGAGCAGCCCGCAGGTGACCAGCCGGCAGGTGACCAGCCGGCAGGTGACCAGCCGCCAGCTCCGGCCGCACAGGACCGGGGCAGGTGGCCCGGGCCGACACGGAGACGTTCCGCCAGCGCTGGCCCGAGATCCTGGACGCGGTCCGCGATGAGCGCAAGGTTGCCTGGATCCTGCTCCGCAACACCAGCGCCGAGTCCGTCGAGGGCAGCGTGCTGACGGTCGCCTTCGCCAGCGAGGGCGAGGCCAGAAGCTTCGCCAGCAGCGGTCATGAGGCGGTGCTGGTCGGCATCGTCGCCAGCCTGCTCGGCGTTAATGTCCGGATCCGGCCGGTGGCCGCGGGCGCGGAATCCGCCGGCTCGGTGGCGGCCAGGCCAGGTAGTGGCCCGCCCGCGCCCAGTGCGGCGCCACGCGCCACCCCACCGGCCGGGCGGGCCGCGGGTGGCACCGGGACCGCAGGGGGTGGCACCAGGACCGCCGGAGGCGGCACCGGAACCACCGTGGGCGGCAGTCAAGCCACCCCGGGCAGGCCTGGAACCATCCCGGGCGGGGCGCGGCCGGCCGGCGCTGCCGGGCATCCCGCTCCGCCCGCGCCGGACACTGGCCGCGGCAGCCGCCTGCCGGGCGCCACGGGCAAGGGAGCCGCCCGGCCCGGCGCGCCCGGGCCGGCCGCGTCGAGGCCGGCCGCCAGCCCGGGACCGCAACGCCGTCGCCGGCTGACTCGGCGGACGATGAGCCCTGGCCGGACGAGGAAGGCGACCCCGGGGAACCCAGCCTGTCCGGGATGGAGCTGATCGCCCGCCAGCTAGGTGGCCAGGTCATCGAGGAGATCGAGGACAGCTGACCCGCCAGCGGCGCCTGGCGGTCGCCGGTGGCGCGTGCTGCCCACCGGTTCGCGAAGGCCGTAGGCTCACAACAGCGACAACACGCCAGGAATGCCGCTGGCAAGGGCCGTGCCCGTGCCCCCGGCCGCCCCAGCCAGGCGGGGCTGACCCTAACCGAGTGGGAGCCGACAGTGGAGCCAGGCAGCCAGATGGACATGCAGCAACTGTTCGCTGCCGCGCAGCAGATGCAGGACCAGCTCATGAGCGCACAGCAGGAACTGGCGGACGCCGAAGTGGAAGGGACCGCGGGTGGCGGGCTGGTGACCGCGACCGTCAACGGCCAGGGCGAGCTGGTGGATCTGACGATCAGCGCGGCGGCGATCGACGCGACCGATCCGGCCGAGACCGCCGAGACGGTCGCCGACCTGGTGCTGGCCGCTGTCCGCGACGCCTACCGGGCGGCCGGGGAACTCCAGCAGCAGAAGATGGGGCCGCTGGCCGCACTCGGCGGCGGGATGGGCGAGGTGCCGGGGCTGTCGGACTTCTTCGGCGGCGGTGCCGTGCCCGGCCCCGCCATTCCTGGCTCCGCTACCCCTGGCCCCGCCACCCCCGGCGACGAACCCGGCAGGCCCAGCCAGTGATCACCCAGCGCCTGCTCTCACCGGCCACGAGGCCCTGACATGTACGAGGGAGTGGTCCAGGACCTCATCGACGAGCTCGGCCGCCTGCCAGGTGTTGGTCCCAAGAGTGCCCAGCGGATCGCTTTCCACCTGGTCGGCGCGGATCCGGCCGACGTACGGCGGCTGGCGGCGGTGCTGGTCGAGGTCACCGAGCGGATCCGGTTCTGCCGGGTGTGCGGGAACGTGGCCGAGGAAGAGGAGTGCCGGATCTGCCGGGACCCGCGGCGCGACCCGTCGGTCATTTGCGTCGTCGAGGAGCCCAAGGACGTGGCGGTGATCGAGAAGATCCGCGAATTCCGGGGTCGTTACCATGTCCTGGGCGGGGCCATCAGCCCGATCGACGGCATCGGCCCGGAGGATCTGCGCACCAGGGAACTCATGGCGCGGCTGTCCGACGGCGGCGTGACCGAGCTGATTCTCGCGACCGACCCCAACCTGGAGGGGGAGGCGACCGCCACCTACCTGGCCCGGCTGGTCAAGCCGCTGGGGCTGCGGGTGACCAGGCCGGCCAGCGGGCTTCCGGTCGGCGGGGACCTGGAGTACGCCGACGAGGTGACGCTCGGGCGGGCGTTCGAAGGACGGAGGCTGCTTGATGTCTAGCGCACTGGTCGCGGGCGGATCAAGCGAAGGCTGGCAGCCGCTCGCGGACCGGGTGGCCGGGCAGGCGCGGGACTTCCTGGACGGGGTGGGGGCGCTGGCAGGCGGCCAGGGCGGCGGCCAGCTGGTGCCGCTGCTGCTGCTGGAGGTGTCCCAGATCCTGCTGGCGGGCGCCCAGCTGGGAGCCAGCAAGGACGTCATCCCGCCGGGAAACTGGGAACCCGACGTCGGGGCCGACCCCGACCTGGACGTGCTGCGCACCGGGCTGGCGAGCCCGGCTGGCCGGGCTGGACGAGTACGGGGAGCTGTTCGACCCCTACGCCGACCGCCGGGCGACCCGCTTCCGGCTGTCCGACGACCTGGCGGCGCTGGCCGCGGACCTGATCCACGGGCTCCAGCACTACGAGGCCGGGCGGCCGCTGGAGGCCCTGTGGTGGTGGCAGTACTCCTACGTGAGCCACTGGGGGACGCACGGCGGGGCGGCGCTGCGGGCACTGCACGCGGTGGTCGCGCATGCCCTGCTCGACGTGGCCGAAGAGGTCACGCCCTGACCCTGGGCGGGTAATTCCACCGGGAACGCACAGGCTGGGTGGGTACACTCATGCCGCCAGCAGCCACGACCGGGAGGAGCGACGCGCCGGTGGCGCTTGTCGTGCAGAAGTACGGTGGCTCGTCGGTGGCAGATGCCGGCGGCATCAAGCGGGTGGCACAGCGCATCGTCGCCACCCGCAAGGCGGGCCATTCCGTGGTCGTGGTGGTGTCCGCGATGGGCGACACCACCGACGATCTGCACGACCTGGCCCGGCAGGTGAGCCCGCTGCCACCCGCCCGCGAACTCGACATGCTGCTCACCGCCGGGGAGCGGATCTCGATGGCGCTGCTCGCCATGGCGATCGCCAATCTGGGGCTGCAGGCCCGGTCGTTCACCGGCTCGCAGGCGGGCGTGATCACCGACGATGTGCACGGCAAGGCGCGGATCATCGACGTTACCCCGGGCCGGATCGCCACCGCGCTGACCGAGGGCGCCATCCCGATCGTGGCCGGCTTCCAGGGTGTGTCGCAGAACGGCAAGGACATCACCACGCTGGGCCGGGGCGGTTCGGACACCACCGCGGTCGCGCTCGCGGCGGCGCTGAAGGCCGACTTCTGCGAGATCTACACCGACGTGGACGGGGTGTTCACCGCCGATCCCCGGATCGTGCCGTCCGCCCGCCGGCTCCCGGCGATCAGCTACGAAGAAATGATGGAGATGGCCGCCTGCGGCGCCAAGGTGCTCCAGCTGCGCTGCGTGGAGTATGCCCGGCGGTACGACATGCCGATCCACGTCCGGTCCTCGTTCAGCCAGCGGGCCGGGACCTGGGTCAGTGACCCCGGCCCGCAGGCGGGGAAGGAGCAGCCAGCGATGGAACAGCCGATCATCTCCGGGGTCGCGCACGACCGCAGCGAGGCCAAGATCACCGTGGTTGGCGTGCCAGACGTCGTCGGCGAGGCCGCCAGGATCTTCCGCGTGATCGCTCATGCCGGGATCAACATCGACATGATCGTGCAGAACATCTCCGCCGCCAGTACCGGCCTCACCGACATCTCGTTCACCCTGCCGCGTGCCGACGGGGAAGCCGCCATGGCCGCGCTCGGGGCCGTCCAGCCGGAAGTCGGCTTCGACAAACTCCTCTACGACGACCGGATCGGCAAGGTGTCCGTGGTCGGCGCGGGGATGCGGTCGCACCCGGGGGTGAGCGCCACCTTCTTCACCGCCCTGGCCGAGGCCGGGGTGAACATCGAGATGATCTCTACCTCGGAGATCCGCATTTCCGTCGTGGTGGACGAGAACGACGTGGACGCCGCGGTGACCTCCGCGCACCAGGCGTTCGACCTCACTGCCGACGAGGTTGAGGCCGTCGTCTATGGGGGGACGGGCCGGTGACGCCCGGCCCGGGCCGGGCCGGCCGCCCGGCGTTGGCGGTGGTGGGCGCCACCGGCGCCGTCGGCACGGTCATGCTCGACCTGCTGTCCACCCGCGGCGACGTGTGGGGTGACATCCGGCTGATCGCCTCCCCCCGGTCGGCTGGCCGGAAGCTGCGGGTACGTGGCGAGGAACTGGCCGTGATGGCGCTGGCCCCGGAGGTGTTCGACGGCGTCGACGTGGCCATGTTCGACGTGCCGGACGAGATTTCCCGGCAGTGGGCACCGGTCGCGGCCAGCCGCGGCGTGGTGGTGGTGGACAACTCTGCCGCCTTCCGGATGGACCCGGAGGTGCCGCTGGTGGTGCCCGAGGTGAACCCGGCTGATACCGGCCGGCGGCCGCGAGGGATCATCGCCAACCCGAATTGCACCACGCTGTCGCTGATCGTCGCGGTGGGTGCGCTGCACCGGGCGTTCGGCCTGCAGGAGATGGTCGTCGCCTCCTACCAGGCTGCCTCCGGGGCCGGCCAGGCCGGGATCGACACCCTCTATGCCCAGCTGGACAAGGTGGCGGGCGCCCGGATGCTCGGCCAGCGGGCCGGCGACCTGCGGGCGGCGGTGGGCGATTTTGGCCCGTTCCCGGCGCCGCTCGCGCTCAATGTCATTCCCTGGGCCGGCTCGCTGAAAGACGGTGGCTGGTCCTCGGAGGAACTGAAGATCCGCGACGAGTCGCGCAAGATCCTCGGCCTGCCCAGCCTGAAGGTGCACGCCACCTGCGTCCGGGTGCCGGTGATCACCACCCACGCCGTTGCCGTGCACGCCGTGTTCGCCCGCGAGGTGACCAGGGAACTGGCCCAGGAGGTCCTGGACGACGCGCCCGGGGTGGTGCTCAGCGATGAGCCGGAGCGAGCCGAGTTCCCGACCCCGGCCGACGTGGTCGGCACCGACCCGACCTGGGTTGGCCGGGTGCGCCAGTCGCTGGACGACCCACGCGCGATCGAGTTCTTCGTCTGCGGCGACAACCTGCGCAAGGGTGCCGCGCTCAACACCGCCCAGATCGCCGAACTGGTCGCCACGGAACTCGCGGCCCGCTAACCGCCAGCCGGGGCCGCCGCCGGTGACCGGCCGCCGACGGCCCGCCGGTCACGCCGGGAAGCGCAACTGCACGCTGTCGGCCACCGGCCGGTAGCCGAGCCGCTGGTAGAGGGCGTTGCTGGTGGGGTTGGCCAGGTCGGTGTAGAGCAGCACCTCGGCCACCCCAGCGGCCAGGGCCTGCTGGCTGACGGCGGTCGTCACCGCGCCACCATAGCCACGGCCGCGGTGCTCAGGCGGAGTGTAGACCGGCCCTATCCGGGCCTCGCCGGCCACCGCCCGGGTCCGCCCGGCCAGTGACACCGGGCCATCGCCGGTCTCCCACAGGGTGAGGCCGCCATAGCTGATCCGCTCCGCCATCGTCTTCCGGCGGGCCGGGGCGCCGGCCGGGTCCGCCTCCTGGCGAAACCCGGCCAGCCAGGCCAGCAGGAGCGCGGTGTCCGCGGCCGCGGCGAGCCGGGCCTGCCCGGGTGGGGCCGGGTCGGGCGGGACCAGTTTGCCCAGCCGGTACAGCCGCTCACGGCGGCTGACCTGGGCGGGCTGGCCGGTCTGCCGCTCCCACGCGGTGGCGAAGGCCTGCGCTGGGCCGGGCGGGCCGCCGACCCCGGCTACCGCCCGGCCACCGTCTGCCAGTGACCTGGCCAGCGCGGCGGCCGCCAGGTCCGGCATGGCGGTCAGCGCCACCGGATAGGGCGGGGTATGCAGGCAGGCGGCGGTGACCGGGCCGCCGCCCGGGACATACCAGCCGAACAGCGGCGGATCGTCCCCGAACGTGCCGGGTCCGCCGATCCGCACCGCCTCGGTGACGGTCAGCAGGACGCTGTGCTCAGCCGGCCGGGAGCGCAAGAACTCACCGGCGCTCGCCAGGTAGCTGGTCACGTCGGGGGAGAGGGTCCAGGCCATGTGCCATGATCGGTGGCCAGGCTGGCCGGGCGCACCTGATTTTCCTGCCGAACGGCTGCTCCCGCCCGGGCCGGAAGCCCCGGCAACTGGCCGGCAGCATCGGCCCAGTTCAAGCACACGAAGACGACCTCATAGAAACTCGCATCACTGACGCTACCTGTCGGCTCCGCGTCGAGGAAATATCGAACCGAACGTATCGAGCTTGCCGCAGAACTGGCCGCCCGGCGGATTGATCGTGCCGGGTTCACGGCTCGGCAAGTCAAGCTGCTGGACGAACGAGACGCGCTGGAGACTGCCGACAGCTCCCCCCGAATGGCAGGAGACCGGCGAGACAGTCGGCGAGCGTTTGGGAGCGTATGAGTGACGCCGAGCGCGCGGAATCCCGATGGTGAGCTTCGGACGATTCTGCCTGGACCGATCCTCCGGCTGGAGTCGCGGCTATTCAAGCTGCCCTAACGTGGCTCGCCGACACGGAGCCGTCCACCTGAGTCACTGGCCGCATCGCGCGGTTAGCGGCGTTGCTGCGTCTGTCCGGCAAAGATAGCGATCATGGCGGTTGCCGCACCGATGACGGCAATGACAAGGCCAGCCACCGAGAGCCCCCGCATGATGAGGATGAAACCGGCCGCCAGGAGCACGATGCCGACCCATGTTGCGATTCTCCGTGTCATCGCGCCCACCGCCCTCCGCTTCTCAAGCTAGGCCAGGCTCCGGCGAGGCGCTAGCGGTACCGCCAGTGCTGTAAGTGGCCGCCGCTGCGGCTCCGTGGCTCTCAGCGCCTCGTGAGCTTCACGGCTGGCGCCTTTCCTCCGCTAGTGACTTTGCGCCTGCCGGGCGTTTCCGCGTATGGCGAACGTGATGATTGTTGCCCCGATGACGGCTAGGACCAGGCCATACACCCACACGTGCATCAGAAAGACAATGATACTGGCAATGATGAGCAAGACGCCGGCCCCTGTTGCGAGAATGTGTGCCATCGTCCTCACCTCCCTCAGTTCTCAAAAGCTAGGCCAGGCTCGGGCGAGGCCCTAGAGGCGTTGGTCCTGGCGTGCAGGCACATGTCCGGCGCGCCGTGGGCGGCGCTTGGTTGAGCTTTCATTTAAGTTCTGCCAGAGACTCTGAGGCGAGCCGCGCACAGTGGGACGCGCCGTGCTAAGGCTCCCGCGTTCGCCCAGCTCACGCGAGTGCGCCTCCGTGAGCGTTTCTGCTGGTAGAGAACCGCGTTTCGGTGCGCTTTTGAGAGCCGTCAGCCGGCGCTTTGCTGGGCGCATTCCTGGCCGGTTGCTCTTCGTGTCCGCCCTCACGGCCGGTGAGCGGCGAAGCAGTGTAAGCAAACCGGTTTCTATGCTGGATAGACCGGATTCCGGAGACCGGTTTGTAACGTGGCCTCCGGAAGCCATGCCGGCTGTGGAGCTTAGGAGACAAGAGGCCGCGTGAGTATCGTAGGTGAGCTTGCCGCGATCTTGGCACTTACCGCACGCCGGAGCTTCCGGCGGATACTGGCGGCACCGGATGGACGAGACACTTTGGCCGATAGCTTCTATCTCCCGGCCGGGGAGGACACCTGGCTGGCCACCCCGCACACCACCGGGCCGTGGGACGCGGGGGCACAGCACGCGGGACCGCCGAGCGCCCTGCTGGGCCGGTACATCCAGCGCTGCGCCCCCCGTGACGACATGATGGTGACCCGGTTCACCTGCGAGATCCTGGGTGCCATCCCGGTCGGCGAGATCCAGGTGCGGGCCCGGCTGGCCCGGCCCGGCCGGAGCGTGGAACTGCTGGAAGCGGTCGCCAGCGCGGATGGCCGGGAGGTGGCCAGGGCCACCGCCTGGCGGGTGAAGCGGGCCGATGCACCCCGGGTGGCGCCCCGGGCGGAGCCACCGCCTCCGCTGCCTGGCCAGCCGGCGGCCGGGGCGGACTGGCCGGCGGCGTCGCGGGGCTGGGTGGACGGATATCTGTCCGCCATCGACTGGCGGCCGGTGCGCGGCCATTTCACCGAGCCCGGCCCGGCCACGGTGTGGGCCCGGCTGCGCTACCCGCTGGTGCCGGACGAGGAGCCCAGCCCGCTGGAGCGAGTGCTGGCCATCGCCGACAGCGGAAACGGCGTGAGCAGCGAACTGGATCTGCGCCAGTGGCTGTTCATCAATCCGGAACTGACCGTCCACCTGCACCGGGAGGCGGCCGGTGAGTGGATCTGCCTGGACGCGCAGGCGGTCATCTCACCCGGTGGGGCAGGCCTGGCCACCTCGGTGCTGTCCGATACCAGCGGCCAGATCGGGGTCGGCGCACAGGCGCTGCTGGTGGTACGGCGGCCCCCGCCCGCGGGCGGGAATGAGCGCACGTCCCGGCCGCGCTAGTCCTTGCCGACCAGCCGCAGCACCGGGCGCTTGGGCGCGCGAGCCAGGATGTGCATGATGTCGGCCCGGGTGATGCCGGTGATTTGCTGAATCCGGCTGATCTTGATGCCAGCGGTGACCGCTTCCCGCACGATCTCGTCCCGCCTGGCGTATGTCTCCGCCCAGCGGCGCAGTTCTTCCTCCGCGGCCGTGGCAGGCGTGTCTGCCATGCAGTGAACGCTAGCCCGAACCGGCCCGCCAGCGGTGGCGAATCGCCGGGATGGCCGGGCTCCGGTGCGGGCAGCCGGTCAGCGCAGCCGGCTGGCGCCAGCGCCGCCGGCGCCAGCGGCGGCCAGCACCGGCTCGCTGACCGGCGAGGCCGGCAGGGTCATCGTGACCCGCAGCCCGTGCGGCCGGTTGAGGGTGGCCGTGGCGGTGCCGTGATGAGCGGCAGCGACGGCGGCGACGATGGCCAGGCCCAGGCCGGAGCCCGCCGGGTGGCCGGGCACCGGGGCCCGGTAGAAGCGGTCGAAGATGCGGGCAAGCTGAGCCTGCGGCACGCCCGGGCCGTCGTCGCTGACGTCGATGGTGACGGTGCCGTCACAGCGGCTGGCGGTGATCGTGCCCGCTGCGCTGTCCGGGGTGTGCACACTGACGTTGGCCAGCAGATTGCCGACCGCGCGGTGCAGCAGTTCCGGGTCGCCGGTCACGGTGAGACCGGGCTCGATATCGGTGTGCCAGGCCCGGGCGGGATCGGCGCTCTGCGCGCGCTCGGTGCATTCACCGACCAGCCTGCTCAGGTCGACCTCCTCGGGTTCCGGCTGGGGGTGGTGGTCGAGCCGGGCCAGTCGCAGCATGTCATCGACCAGCGTGCTCATCCGCTGCGCTTCCAGCACGATCCGGCGCATCGCCTCGTCCACCTGGGCCCGTTCGGGCAGCGCCCCCTGCTGGTAAAGCTCGGCGTTGGCCCGCAGCGAGGCGAGCGGGGTGCGCAATTCGTGGCTGGCGTCGGCGAAGAAGCGCCGGGTGAGTTCCTGGTTCTCCTCGCGCTCGTGCACGGCAGCCTCGATCCGGGTGAGCATGCCGTTCAGCGCCGCGCCAAGGCGGCCCACTTCAGTGCCGCTGTCACCTGGGTAGACCCGGTCGGTGAGATCACCCGCGGTAATCCGGTCGGCCTGGGCGGCCATCGTCTCGATCGGGTGCAGGCCGCGGCGGACGATCCAGGCCACACCCACGAACACCAGCATGGCGGCGGCCAGCGACCCGGCGATGACGATAAAGGCCAGCCGGGTGGTGGTGCTGTTCACGCTGTCAAGGCTGGTGGTGACCACCAGGTGGCCGCCATCCACGTTCGCGGCCTGCATCAGCAGCTGGGCCCGTCCGTTGCGGCTGGCCACCGCCTGGGCCCGGTGCTCGGCGGCCAGCAGGGTCAGGTTGGCCGGAAGCAGCGGGATCAGGTCAGGGTTGCCACGGACGAAGATCTTCGCCCCGCGGGCGGATACCCACGCGACCCAGTACGGGGCGAGCGTCCGCGGCAGCACCAGCCGCGGCCCGACGACCACAAACTGCCGGACGGCCTTGGGGCTTGGCTGGAGGCCGGGGGGTGGCTGCCAGCCAACTGGACGGACGGCCTGGCCGTGCACGAGTGGCCCCGCCAGGTCCACCGACTGCACCCGGTACTGGCTCCGCACCGACTGCAGCTGCCCGCCCGCCTGGTTCACCAGATAGCCGTGCAGCGCGGTGACGGCCATGAAGTCGAAGGCCCCCAGCGCGACCACGGTGACCAGCACGACGCCGGCCAGGACCTGAATGCGCAGCTGGGCCCGGCGGGTCCGGCCCGGCCCGCGGGCCGCTCGCGGCCGGCTAGCTCTCATCATCACAGCTCGCCTCATCTTCCGGGCCGGGCAGGCGCAGGCAGTAGCCGACGGCCCGCTGGGTGTGAATGACGTCTGGCCCATACTGGGCCAGCTTGCGCCGCAGGTAGGCGATGTAGGTGGTGACCACCGTGCTGGATCCGCCGAAGTCGTAGTCCCACACGTGGGCCAGCAGCTGGGTCCGGGTCAGCACCCGGCCCGGGTTCAGCATCAGGTAGCGCAGCAGCTTGAACTCGGTCGGTGACAGGTCGATCAGGTGCCCGGCCCGGCGGACCTGGTAACTGTCCTGGTCCAGCTCGATGTCGGCGAACGTCAGCCGCGACCCGGCCGTGGCCGGCCGGGTACGGCGCAGCACGGTCCGGATCCGTGCAGCCAGTTCCTCCAGCCCGAAGGGCTTGGTCAGGTAGTCGTCGCCGCCCAGGGTCAGCCCGGTCACCTTGTCCGCCTGGGTGTCCTTGGCGGTCAGGAAGATCACCGGGACCTTCAGGCCATCCCGGCGCAGCCGGGACACCACCTCGAAGCCATCGGTGTCCGGCAGCATCACATCCAGCACCACCAGGTCAAACGGATGCTCCCGGGCCAGCCGGAGTGCCCCAAGGCCAGTGCCCGCAGTCGTCACCGTGAATCCCAGGAACCGCAGTGAGGCGGCGACCGCGTCCCGCAGGAACGGCTCGTCGTCGACGACCAGCAGCTCACCCTGATCCGCCAGGCCCGCGGCCTGTCCCATGCCCTGCTCCTTCACCCCTCGCCCACAGCCGACCAGGCCAGCCCCGCTGCCAGGTGTGGTTTCCATGCGAGTTCTGTGTGAACCGGGCAAAACCTTCGCGCCGGGCCTCCCCTTCACAGTAAGGATGACCGGTCAGTGGCGGCACCGTGATCCGCCCAGGCCGCCCGCAGAGGGCAGCACGGGCCTGCCGCCACGCCCGGCAGCCGCCGGCATCCGGTGGCCGGGCCCGCCCGCGGCCGTTATGCAAAGCAGAAGTAGATGTGTGCGCAGTGGCGCCGGCGCCCCGCGTCGGCGACCCTGGTGACCATGAGGAGAGGCATGGCCCGCCGGACGGGTGATGAGGTTCAGATGGTGACCGCGGCGGGCTTCACCGTGCGGGTCGCGGTACGGGCGGGCGACCCCGGCTGGCCACCGCTGCTGCTGTGCAACGGCATCGGCGCCAGCCTGGAGCTCTTCCAGCCGTTCGTGGACGCGCTCGGCCCGCAGCGGGAGATCATCCGGTTCGACCTGCCCGGCATCGGCGGATCGCCGCCGCCGCGGCTGCCCTACCACCTGTCCAGCCTGCCGCCGCTACTGGCCGGCCTGCTCGACCACCTCGGCCACGCCCAGGCGGACGTGCTGGGCATCTCCTGGGGCGGCGGGCTCGCCCAGCAGTTCGGGTTGTCCCGGCCGGAACGGATCCGGCGGCTGGTGCTCGTCGCCACCGGCACCGGCTCGCTGATGGTGCCCGGCCAGCCCAGTGTGCTCTGGCACATGCTCAGCCCCCAGCGGCACCTCGACCCGGCGCACATGACGGACCTGGCCGGCGACATTTACGGCGGCAGCATGCGGGCCACCCCGACCCGGGCCGCCGAACTGCTTGGCGCGGCCGCGCTGGCCGGGACCCGGCGCGGCTACTACTACCAGCTGCTGGCCGCCGCGGGCTGGACCAGCCTGCCGCTGCTACCGCTGCTGCGCCCGCCCACCCTGGTGCTGGCCGGCGACGACGACCCCCTCATCCCGCTCGTCAACGCCCGGATCATGCACACCCTGATCCGCGGCAGCCAGCTGCACGTCTACCGCGGCGGGCACCTCGACCTGATCGCCGAGCCGCACCTGCTGGCGCCGGTGATCGAGCGGTTCCTCGGGCCGGCGGAGGCGCCGGCCGTCACCCCCGGGAGGGCGAGCGCATGAACCAGATCGCACCGGCCGGCCTCGGGCTCGCGCTCGGCACCGACTTCTTCTCCGTGCGGGAGCAGTTCACCAGCGAGCAGTGGTCACGGTTCACCGCCGTGCGCAGGTTCGTCGACAGCGAGGTCATCCCGGCCGCGGCCGGCTACTGGGAACGTGCGGAGATCCCGTGGCCGCTGGTCCGGCGGCTGCCGGAACTGGATCTGGTGGGCGAGGAGATCGAAGGCTACAGCTGCCCCGGGATGAGCCCGCTGGCCTGCGGGCTGGTCACCATGGAACTGCACCGCGGCGACGGCAGCCTGGGGGTCATCCTCGGGGTGCACTCGGGCCTGGCGATGCGGTCGATCGCGCTGTGCGGCTCGGACGAGCAGAAGCAGCGCTGGCTGCCCGCCATGGCCCGGATGGACCTGCTCGGGGCGTTCGCGCTGACCGAACCCGACCATGGCTCGGATTCGGTCGCGCTGGAAACCACCGCCGAGCCGGACGGCGACCGCTGGCTGCTCACCGGCCGCAAGCGCTGGATCGGCCTGGGCACCCTGGCCGACCTGGTGGTGGTGTGGGCCAGGGATACCACCACCGGGCAGGTCGGCGGTTTCGTGGTGGAGCGCGGGTCACCCGGCTACCAGGCCAGCGTCATCGGGGGCAAGGCGTCCCTGCGGTCGGTCTGGCAGGCCGACATCACCCTGGACAAGGTGGCCGTGCCGGCCGCGAACCGGCTGCCGGGCGCGCAGAGTTTCAAGGACGCCGGCCGGGTGCTGGCCGCCACCCGCAGCACCTGCGCCTGGGCCGCGCTCGGCCACGCCACCGCCGCCTACGACACCGCGCTCCGCTACGCCCTCAGCCGCAGGCAGTTCGGCAAGCCACTGGCCGGTTTCCAGATCATCCAGCAGCGGCTGGTCACCATGCTGGCCGACCTGACCGCGATGCAGCTGTACTGCATGCAGATCGGCCGGCTGGCGGAGACGGGGCGGCTGACCGCGACGGTGGCGGGCCTGGCCAAGATGCACAACACCCGGAAGGCGCGGGCGATCGCCGCCGATGCCCGGGACATGCTTGGTGGCAACGGGATCCTGCTGGACAACCATGCCATCCGGCACATGGCCGATCTGGAGGCCATTCATACCTTCGAGGGCACCGAGACCATGCAGTCGCTCATCGTCGGCCGCGACATCACCGGTATCTCGGCCTTCGCTTAACGGCTGACACGGTGTGCTGGCGCTGCCCGGCGCGACTTGGATGGTAAGGGCTGCTGGCACGACCCTTTCCGGCCATGTCACCCCCGGATATGGCGGTGTGACAGGCTGGCGCCGTGGGCATCGTGTCACCAGGCTTTTCCGGGCGCCGCCGGGCGGGCGGCGAGCACCTCCCCCCTGGGCAGTACCTGGTCACCGATTTCCCCGTGCTCTCGGCCGGGCCCACGCCCCGGGTCAGCACCGAGACCTGGGAACTGCGGCTGACCACCGAGTCGGGGCAGGCCAGGTCCTGGAACTGGGCCGCGTTCCGGGCGCTGCCGAGCGAGGACATCACGGTGGACCTGCACTGTGTCACCAAGTGGTCCAAGCTGGGCACCCACTGGCGGGGAGTACCGGTGGAAGCGCTGCTCGACGGGGTGGACATGGCGGCGGACTACGTGCTGGCCCGGTCCTACGGCGGCTACACCACCAACCTGCCGCTGGCCGACCTGGTGGACGGGCAGGCCTGGGTGGCTTACGAGTACGACCACGAACCGCTCAGCGCCGAGCACGGCGGGCCGGCCCGGCTGCTGGTGCCGCATCTGTATCTGTGGAAGTCGGCCAAGTGGCTGCAGCAGATCGAGCTGACCCCGGAGGATGAGCCCGGTTTCTGGGAGAGCCTGGGCTACCACAACTACGGTGACCCATGGCGCGAGCAGCGGTACTGGGGCGACTGACCTGGCGGGTCGCCGAACTGGCCGCGGTCAGGGACGAGACGCCGACCGCGCGCACCCTGGTGCTGGCGGTGCCCGGCTGGCCGGGCCACCAGCCGGGCCAGCACGTCGATGTGCGGCTGACCGCCGCGGACGGTTACTCGGCACAGCGGTCCTACTCGATCGCGTCCGCGGACGGCCAGCAGGGGCTGGCCGGTGACCAGCCCGGGCCGGCGGTGCCGCTGGAGCTCACCGTGCAGCGGCTGGCCGACGGCGAGGTGTCGCCCTACCTGACCCAGGTCCTGGCCGTCGGTGACCCGCTGGAACTGCGCGGGCCGATCGGCGGCTGGTTCGTCTGGGATCCGGCCAGCGAGGAGCCGGTGCTGCTGGTGGCCGGGGGCAGCGGGATCGTGCCGCTGATGGCCATGATCCGCGCCCGGGCGGCGGCCGGCCGCCGGGTGCCGTTCCGCCTCATCTACTCGGTCCGCGATCGCAGTACCGCGCTGTACGCCGCCGAGCTGGCGGAACGGGAGCGGGCTGGCGACGGCCTCACCGTGAGCTACGTCTACACCCGGGCCGCGCCGGCCGGATCGGGGCTGCCCACCGGGCGGCTCAGCGGCGACGTCATCAGGGCCGCCGGATTCCCGGCCGCCGCGTCCCCGGCGGTGTTCGTGTGCGGGCCCACCGGGTTCGTCGAGGCAGCCGCCGATCTGCTCACCGGTGCGGGCCATGACCCGCATGCCATCAAGACCGAACGGTTCGGGCCTTCCGGAGGTCAGTCATGAGCGATCACCTCGATGGGAACATGCTCGCCGGGGCGCTGGGGGAGCTGTTCGCGGTGGACGTCACCACCGCGGTCGGCCGGTGCGCCGCCTGCGGCACCAGCGCCGTCCTCGCCCAGGCGCGTGTCTACCCGGCTGGGCCTGGCCTGGTGGCCCGCTGCCCGGCCTGCGCGGAGGTCGTGCTCCGGCTGGTGCGCGGGCCGGACCGGGCCTGGCTGGATCTGCGCGGAGTCACCTGCCTGCAGCTGGCCGTCCCGGCCGCGGGATAGCTGCTGCTCGGGCCGGTGCCGCCAATGGACGATCGGCTGGATGGGCGGGACGTAGGGCCCTGACCGGCCCCGGTCACCGGGCTGATGCTGAAAGTGACGGAGCTAGATGAGCTTCGCGGCAGACCGTTCTTATATCGAAGGAGGGGGCCGGGATGTTGCCTGATATCTCTCATGACACAGCTGGCGACGTGCACGCCTCCGGTGCCGGTGACGCACTCGCCCGCCAGCAGGCGATCAAGCAGATAGAGCGCAAACGGCACTTCTGGATCAGCGCCGCCCTGGGCACGCTCGCGATGGTAGTGCTGACGCTGATCTGGGCCTTGTCGGAATACCACAACGCGGGTGGCTGGCCGACCGATGGCTTCAGCCAGAGTTCGGGGATTCCGAACGTGTGGAACTACTGGATCATCTACCCGGCCATCGCCTGGGTCTTCCTGACGGCCGCGGGCGGCTTGTCCGTGTACCTGCGGAAGCCGATTTCCGAACGGGACATCCAGCGCGAGATCGAGCACGAGCGGGGACGGTGATTCGCTGTGAAGATCGAATACATGCACGCCTCCAAGTTCGGCAACGGGGCCAAGGTCGCGGAGGAGTTCAGCAGGCAGATGGCCACCAAAGGCGTCACGGTCGATGTCCATCACATCCGGGACGCGCGGCCGGGGCAGCTGCCGCCGGCCGACCTGTATCTGTTCAGTTCGCCCGGACGCATCGGCAAGCCCATCGGCGGCATGCGCCGGTTTCTGAAGAAGGTGGGGCTGCCGGCCGGAACGAAATACGCCGTGCTCACCACCGAGGCGGCACCGCGCCCCGATAAGAAAACCGGGAAGATGCCCACTGAGGAAGAACTGGCCAGGTACCAGCGGGTCCGCCCGATCATGAACGAGATCCTGCAGGGCAAGGGCCTGGTCGAAGTCGCCGAGGACAAGATCCTGGTGACCGGCGTCAAGGGACCGCTGGAGGACGGCTGGCAGCAGAAGGTGGCAGCGTTCGCGGCCTGTATCCCTGTCCAGGGCTGAGCGCGGAGCTGGGGCTGAGCGCGGGGCCAGTCAGCCCGCGCAACTGGGACCGCAGGCTGATCAGCTGGAGCTGGCCTGGAGACCGTGCGCCTGGAACGAGTCCGCCGTTGTAAGTGGCTGGTCGGTGACCACGTTGGTAAAGGTCGCCGTGGGGAGAACCGCTGACGGGGGATTCTGTGGCGTGAAGGTAACGGCAGCGCCGAGCAGCTGGCCGGAGAGCCTTGTGGTGTAGAACACCACGTTGCCGCTGAAGTCGAGGGACGAGTTGCTGGTGACTACTGAGTGCCCGTTCTCGGCAACGGTGAGTACGGTACCCCCCGACAAGGTCATCGAGCTCATGCTGAACTTGAGCATCTGCACCGCTCCAGTCGCGGTTGGCACGCTCGCCACCCCGTCGTAGGAAAGCCCGGTCATCACGGCTGATCCAGCGGTGATGTTCCACTGTGCGGCGGAGGCCAGCAGTGCGGGCCCAGCCGCCTTCCGGTGCGGCGGAGAAGGGCTGGGCGTGGGGGTCGGGCTGGTGGTCGGGGTCGGAGTGGGAGTCGGCGTCGGGGTCGGAGTGGGGGTGGGGGTTGACGTCGGGGTCGGGGTCGGGGTCGGGGTCGGAGCCGGTGCCAGCCGCACACGGGGCATGGCTGTGCTCGCGACCGCACCGGCCAGGGCGGAGCCCGCCACCGGCGCGATGCCGGGCAGCCAGGTCACCAGGGCCAGCATGAGTGGCAGCGGAGCGGCAGCCAGCAGGTTGCCGCCGCCGGGGAGCCGCCATTGAGCGCCCGGTGGCGCGTGCGCACGACTCTCGCTCGTGGCCGGTCCCTGGGGATCCGGCCCCTGCCCGGCGTCGCCGCCCGCTGGGCCCGATCCGTCGGCATCTGGCCAGAGCTGTTTCGTGTCTGCGTCCCGCCCGTCACCGGCTGGGGGCTCAGCATCGCCCAGCACGAGCCCAAGGCCCTCCGATGGCCCTTCCGCAGCTGGCGCACGCCGGCGGCGCTTGCCGGGCTGGCGCTCTTCGCCCGGAACCCAGGCGAAGGCGAGCGAGCCACCCACGATGCCGAGCAGCATCCCAAGCAGGAACCCGCCGAGATTCGAGGTAATGAGCGTTGCGAGAGAAGCGAGCACAGCAATGATCGAATAGAAGATCCGCTGCTCGGGATTGAACCACAGCAGCAACGCGCACACCACGAGGATGATGGGCACCACATAGCCGGCGAGCCCCTGAGCGCCAAGATGGATGATGACGGGCAGCGGAGCCTTCTCGGACAGCAGGATTTCCACGCCGCCGATCAGCGCGAACAGGCCACCCCAGAACGGCCGGGTGCGCCGCCAGTTGCGGAAGCGCAGGCGGGTCCGCCGGAACCAGCCGTCGCGGGGCGGCACGTCATCATCGGCGGTTCTGTCCGTCATCCTGACCTCTGTGTCCTGGCCGAATCCGTCGGCAGAGGCATCTCCGGACCCGCTGAACCTACGGCTGACCAGCCCTGCGGACGCTTCGGCTTGCCCTGCGGAGGCTTCGGCTTGCTAGCGGCGCACCAGGCCGCCGTGGCCGCATCACCGCTGTGGCGGCATTACCCTACGCGGTTGCTGCCCCTGCAGTCCCGTGAATGGAGTGACTCCGCCGGGTCTGCCCGGCGGAGTCACTGTGGATCTTGGCTAGCAGCTTCCGCCGAAACCGATGGTGAGGCCGGGCAGGGTGAACACCCCCGCCGTGGTCGCCAGGGCCGTCTGGTTGACGTTGGTGATGTCCACGCTGCTGGCCTGCTGACCGAACGTGCCATCGGGCAGGCCGCTGGGCTTGGGGTTGGTGAACGAGTTGGGGTCCTGGCCGATGTTGATGTTGTTGAAGGTGGCGTTGCTGGCGGTCAGTGCCGTGGCGTCGACCACCAGGTTGGTAGCGCTCGCCCCCGAAGTTCCGCTGCCGCCGGCTTGGATGAGCAGGTTGCCGAACGGCGTGGTCACTTGCTGGCACAGGTTGCTCAGGGTCGCCGAGTTGAACGAGGACACGAACACCGGATGAAGGTGGCCGCCGATATCGCTGTCCACGGCGCCCCATTGCTCGAAGCCGGTGCCGCTGAGCTCGCTTGCCTTGACGGTGAACGGCGTGCCGGAGATGGCAAAGCCGACACCGATCGCGCCCTGTGCGGCGAGGAAGAGCACCACGGTGATCGCGAGGAACGCCGGGATGAAGATGGCTGCGAAACGGCGCCAGCGGACCCGGCCCTGCACAGGCCCGGCTGGCGGGACGGTACTGAGTACGGTCATGACGGCTCCAGTACGCTCTGGGTGCAGCGGCTACTTTACCGCGTGGTGCCACACCGTCGGGAGACGACCGCCGCGTTCATCCCGAGAGGGTCCGCCGGGTCATCTGGTGCAGGAAGTTACTCCTAGGTAGAAATGTCGTCAAGGGCCATTGGTCCCAAAGCCTGCACATGGCTGCGGCTGGCGCGAGATGGCTATCCGCGGCAACGGAATGGCCTCGGCTGCTGCCTGGTTGCCAACGGCAGATGGCGAGCTGAGGAGTCCACCATGACGGTCACCCACCAGGCTGGCGGGGCCAGCCCGGCAGATTTCGGCGCGTTCGGCGACTATGGCGACTTCCTGGCCAAACGCAGGCCCCCGGCAGCCAGCCAGCCGGGCGAGTTCGTCCGCGCCGCCTACCCGTTCCGCGGGCGGATCACGGCCGGCGGATCCAGCGGCTACCCGGCCGAGCCCGGCCGGTACCACCTGTACATCTCCTGGGCCTGCCCGTGGGCGCAGCGGACCGCGATCGTGCGCGCGCTGCTCGGCCTGGAAGAGGTCGTCTCACTGTCGGCGGTGGATCCGATCCGGGATGGCCGGGGGTGGGCCTTCCGCGAAGGTGACGGGCACAGCCTGGACCCGGTGAACGGGTTCACGCTGCTGCGGGAGGCCTACGAGGCGACCGAGCCCGGCTATGACGGCCATATCTCGGTACCGGTCCTGTGGGACCGGCAGACCCGCCGGATCGTCAGCAACAACTTCCCCGACATCACCATCGACCTCGGTACCCAGTTCACCGCCTGGGCGGACCCCAGCTACGACCTCTACCCGGAACCGCTCCGCCCGCAGATCGACGAGCTCAGCGAACGCATCTATGCCACCGTGAACAACGGTGTGTACCGGTGCGGCTTCGCGACCACCCAGGAGCAGTACCACCTGGCCGTCGGCCAGCTTTTCGGCACGCTCGATGAGCTGGAGGAGCGGCTGGCCGGGCGGCGCTACCTGATGGGTGAGGCCATCACCGAGGCCGATGTCCGGCTGTGGGTCACCCTGGCCAGGTTCGATGCCGTTTACTACTCGCACTTCAAGGCCAACCTGCGGCGGATCACCGACTATCCGCACCTGTGGGCGTACGCGCGGGACCTGTACGCGCTGCCCGCCTTCGGTGGGACCACCAACTTCGACCACATCAAGCGGCATTACTACATCACCCACCCGCACCTGAACCCGTCCCGGATCGTCCCGGACGGCCCGCTCATCGACTGGACCGCCCCGGGTACCAGCCGGTAACAGGAGTTCGGCGTACAGGGCCGCCGTCTGTGCGGCGATCGCGGGCCAGCCGAAGTCCGCGATCGCCCGCTCGCGGCCCAGCCGGCCCATGCCAGCGGCCCGGCCCGGATCGTCCAGCAGCTCGTTGAGGGCGGCGGCCAGCGCGGCCGGGTCGTCCGGGGGGATGAGCAGGCCGGTGACGCCGTCGCTGACCACCTCGGGGATCCCGCCGACGGCGGAGGCGACGACGGCGGTGCCGCACGCCATCGCCTCCAGGTTGACGATCCCGAGTGGCTCGTACAGCGATGGGCAGGCGAACACGGTGGCGTGCGACAGCAGCTGGATGACGTCCCGCTTGGGCAGCATTTCCGGCAGCCAGATCACCCCGGACCGGGTGGCCCGCAGCCCGGTCACCAGCCCGGTGACCTCCGCCGCCAGCTCGGCTGTGTCCGGCTGGCCCGCGCACAGCACCAGCTGGGCCGCGGGGTGAAGCTGCTGGGCCGCCTTGAGCAGCACGGGCAGCCCTTTCTGCCGGGTGATCCGGCCTACGAACACCACGCTGGGCCGGCCCGGGTCGACACCGTGCCGGTCCAGCACGTCGGTGCCCGGGTCCGGGGCGTACTCGGCGGTGTCGATGCCGTTCCCGATGACCCGCACCCGGTCCGGCGGGATGGCGGGGTAGCTGGCGAGCACGTCGGCCCGCATGCCTTCCGACACCGCCACCACCGCGGCCGCCGATTCCGCCGCCACCCGCTCGCACCAGCTGGACAGGGCATAGCCGCCGCCGAGCTGCTCGGCCTTCCACGGGCGCAGCGGCTCCAGCGAGTGCATGGTGACGACATGCGGCACGCCGTACAGCAGCGAGGCCAGGTGGCCGGCCAGGTTGGCGTACCAGGTGTGCGAGTGGACCAGGTCGGCGGAGCCGACGGCGGCGGTCATGGACAGGTCGGTGGAGATCGTCCGCAGCGCCTCGTTGGCGCCGCCGAGCTGCTGCCAGGGCCGGTGCGCGACCGCACCGTGCCGGTCCTCGCCCTGGCAGTGCACGGTCAGGTCGACCAGGTGGGCCAGTTCGCGGGCGAGGTAGGTCACATGGACGCCGGCGCCGCCGTAAACGTCGGGCGGGTACTCCCTGGTCAGCAGTGCCACCCGCAGCCGTGCGGTCATATCGGCACCGCCTGCCCCTTGCCCACCACGGTGATGCCAGCGGCCGATACCACGAAGCCGCGCGCCCGGTCGTGCTCCTTGTCCACCCCGATTTCCGCGCGCGGGGGCACGACGACGTTCTTGTCGATGATCGCGTCACGGATAACCGCGTGCCGGCCGACGACGGTGTTGTGCATGATGATGGATTTTTCCACCGTGGCCCAGCTGTTCACCCGCACCCCGGGGGAGAGCACCGAGTCGCGGACCAGCCCCCCGGACACGATGACACCGCTGCTGACCAGGCTGTCGATCGCCCGGCCGACCCGGTCGCCGTCGTCGTGCACGAACTTGGCCGGCGGCTGGGACGGGACGTGCGTCAGGATCGGCCAGCGGTCGTTGTACAGGTTGAACTTGGGCGTGGCTGAACGCAGATCCATGTGGGCGTCGTAGTAGGCGTCCAGGGTGCCGACGTCCCGCCAGTAGCCGGTGTCCTCCGGGAAGGCGCCCGGCACCTTGTTGGTGGTGAAGTCGTACACCTGGGCGCCGCCGTCCCGCACCAGCATCGGGATCAGGTTCCCGCCGATGTCGTGCCGGCTCGACTCGTCGACGGCGTCCTTGCGCAGCGCGTCGATCAGCACATCGGTGGAGAACACGTAGTTGCCCATGGAGGCCAGGGCCTCACCGGGGCTGCCGGGCCGGGCCGGCGGATCGGCGGGCTTTTCCAGGAAGGCGCTGATAGTGTGCCCGTCCCTGGCCACCCCGATCACCCCGAACGCGCTGGCCTCGGCGCGCGGCACCGGGATCGCCGCCACGGTCACCCCGGCACCGTTGGCCACGTGCTGGTCGATGATCTGCTGTGGGTCCATCCGGTACACGTGGTCGGCGCCGACCACCACCACCACGTCCGGCCGCTCGTCGCTGATCAGGTTGAGCGACTGGTAGATCGCGTCCGCGGAACCGGTGAACCAGTACGGGCCGAGCCGCTGCTGGGCCGGCACCGGGGTGACGTAGTTGCCCAGCAGGGCACTCATCCGCCAGGTGGTGGTGATGTGCCGGTCCAGGCTGTGGCTCTTGTACTGGGTCAGCACGCACACCCGCAGGCATCCGGCGTTGACCAGGTTGGACAGCGCGAAATCGATCAGCCGGTACAGGCCGGCGAACGGGACGGCTGGCTTGGCCCGGTCGGCGGTCAGCGGCGCCAGCCGCTTGCCTTCCCCGCCGGCCAGCACGATCCCCAGCACGCGGCGCTGCGCCATCTCACACCTCCTTGAGCACGGCGGCGATGATCTGCTGAGCCTCTTGCTGGATCCGGGCCAGCTGGCCGGGCCCGGCGAACGATTCGGCGTAGAGCTTGTACACGTCCTCGGTGCCGGACGGCCGGGCAGCGAACCAGCCAGTGGCGGTGATCACCTTCAGGCCGCCGAGCGGCTCGCCGTTGCCTGGCGCGGCCGTCTGCCGGGCGAGCACCGGCTCGCCCGCGAGTTCGTCCACGCCGACCTGACCGGGATCCAGCCGCGCCAGCACGGCCTTCTCAGCCCGGGTGGCCGGGGCGTCGATGCGGGCGTAGGCCGGGTCGCCGAGCCGGGCGGTGAGCCCGGCGTAGTGCTCGCTGGGCGTACGGCCGGTGACGGCGGTGATCTCGGACGCCAGCAGCGCGAGGATGATGCCGTCTTTGTCCGTCGTCCAGACCCGCCCGTCGCGGCACAGGAACGAGGCGCCGGCGCTTTCCTCCCCCCCGAACGCGATGCCGCCGGTGAGCAGGCCCGGCACGAACCATTTGAATCCCACCGGCACCTCGGTCAGCCGCCGCCCGGCCGCGGCGGCCACCCGGTCGATGATCGCGGAACTGACCATCGTCTTGCCGACCGCGGCATCACCGGGCCAGCCGGTGCGGTGCCGGAACAGGTAGTCGATCGCCGCGGCCAGGTAATGGTTGGGGTTGAGCAGCCCGCCGTCCGGGGTGACGATGCCATGCCGGTCGGCGTCAGTGTCGTTGCCGGTCGCGATGGTGAACTCGGACCGCCGCCCGATCAGCGATGCCATCGCGTACGGCGAGGAGCAGTCCATCCGGATCTTGCCGTCCCAGTCCAGGGTCATGAACCGGAACGACGGATCCACCACCGGGTTGACGACGGTCAGGTCGAGCCCGAACCGCTCCGCGATCTCCCCCCAGTACGCAACGCTGGCCCCGCCCAGCGGATCAGCGCCGATCCGGACGCCCGCGGCCCGCACCGCGTCGAGATCCAGCACGGCCGGCAGCGCGGTCACGTACTCGGCCAGGAAGTCGTGGCTGCCCGCCGCCGCCCGGGCCCGGTCGTAGCGGACCCGGCGGACCTGCCGCAGCCCGTCTCGCAGCAGTTCGTTCGCCCGGTCCTGGATCGCCAGGGTGACCTGTGAGCCGGCCGGGCCGCCATCGGGCGGGTTGTACTTGAAGCCGCCGTCCTCGGGCGGATTGTGGGAGGGGGTGACCACGATGCCGTCGGCAAGGCCATCCGCCCGGCCGTCGTTGTGCACCAAAATCGCGCGGGACAGCGCGGGGGTCGGGGTGTATCCGTCCCGGCTGTCCACCAGCACGCTGACCTCGTTCGCAGCGAGGACCTCCAGCGCGGTGGCAAAGGCCGGCTCGGACAGGGCGTGGGTGTCCCGTGCCAGGTAGAGCGGGCCGGTGATGCCCGCTCTTGCCCGGTATTCGCAGATCGCCTGGGTGGTGGCGGCGATGTGGTCGTCGTTGAACGAGAGCCGGAACGCCGAGCCACGGTGACCGGAGGTGCCGAAGGCGACCGCCTGCCCGGGCTCGGCCGGGTCCGGGTGGCCGGTGTAGTAGGCGGTGACCAGTGCGGCCACATTGACGAGGTCGGCGTCGGCGGCTGGCTGGCCCGCCCGGTCAGGTATGTCCACCGTCACCTCGCGTCGTCGGCAGTCTGAGCGGGGACTGGCCCCCGTGCCCCATGTTCCCGGGATCTGCCCGTCTCATCACTATCAGCCCGGCCGAACTTCACCGGGCACCTGGGTCTTCGCCGGGCACCTGGGTCAAGGTGGGGCGGGCCGCGGGCGGGGCAGCCGGGGATGGCGGGCCGTTCGGGCCCGGGCAGGCAGACCTTGGACTCTGCCGCTACCCGTCCCGGACGGCGAGCATGGCTGTCAGTGAACAAGATCAAGGCCGGCCGCTCGGCGGCTGTCCGGATGAGGCCAGTATGAGCCAGCGTGCCCAGCCGCGATTCCAGCTGACCAGGCACCGGCCGGCCCGGTCGTGGCGGCTGTCTCCGGACCTGCTGGCCGCGATCGGCGGCGCTGCGCGGCTGGCCGCGGCAGTGATCACCGCGCCAGTGGCGCGGCACTGGTACAACCGCTGGGGTGCGACGCCGGGCGAGGCCGTGGCCGTCATGCCCGGCGACGACCTGGTCCCGTATCCGAAGATGGCCTCCACCCGGGCGATCACCATCGGCGCACCCCCGGCGGAGGTGTGGGCGTGGCTGGTCCAGATTGGCCAGGGCCGCGGCGGCTTCTACAGCTATGACGTGCTGGAAAACCTGGCGCGCTGCGACATTCACAGCGCGGGCCAGATCGTTCCGCGGCTGCAGCGGCTGCAGCCGGGTGACCTGATCCGCCTCGCCCCGGGCCGCGCTCCATGCTTCCGGGTGGCCGCCGCCGAACCGCCCCGGGCGCTGGTGCTGGCCGCCGCCGACCCGGTGACCCAGGCCGTCCAGCCGGCCGCGGCCACCCCGGACGACCTGGCTTCGACCTGGCAGTGGCTGCTGCGGCCGGTGGCTGGCGGCCGGGCCACCCGGCTGGTGGCGCGTCAGCGCTACAGCTACCCGCGCGGGCAGTCGGTGATGTGGCATCTGGTCGAGCCGGTCAGCTTCGTCATGGAACGCCGGATGCTGCACGGCATCAAGGCGCGCGCCGAGACCAGAGTCGCGGCAGACCTGGCCACCTCGCGCTGAGGGTTCCGGTCGGACCGCCCTCAGCCGGCTCCGCCGGCCCGGCCCTGCCTGGTAGGGGACTAATGGTGGCAAGACGGTGACGTTCGGCCGCGCAGCCGGGGCTGCTTTCCGCCCAGGGTGGGAAGTGAGAGGACCTTTACCAATGGGGGTGATTACGGTGGCCGCCGGAGCCGCATTCCCCGTCCGGGTGGATGCCACACTCGACTCGCCGCTGTCGCGCTGGCTGTGGCTGGTCAAATGGGTGCTAGTGATCCCGCATTACCTGGTGCTGGCTTTCCTGTGGCTGGCGTTCGTGCTGCTGAGTGTGGTGGCGTTCTTCGCCATCTTGTTCACCGGCAGGTACCCGCGGGGAATCTTTGAGTTCAACGTCGGCGTGCTGCGGTGGACGTGGCGCGTGCAGTACTACGCCATCGGCGGGTTCGGCACGGACAAATACCCGCCATTCACGCTCACCGATGACCCGGGCTACCCGGCGCACCTGGAGGTCAACTACCCCGCACATCTGTCCCGCGGGCTTGTGCTGGTCAAGTGGTGGCTGCTGGCCATTCCGCAATACTTCATCGTCGGTGTGTTCACCGGCGGGGGTGCGTGGGCCGTCTCACGATCCGGGGCCGGGAACTCCAACTGGGGCGGTATCGGCCTGATCGGGCTGCTGGCGCTGATAGCCGCGGTCATCCTGCTGGTGACCGGCCAGTACCCGCGGCAGATCTTCGACTTCGTGCTGGGCCTGAACCGGTGGGTGCTGCGGGTCGCCGCCTACGCGGGGCTGATGACCGACACCTACCCGCCCTTCCGGCTGGACATGGGCGGGCCTGAGCCAGCCAGCACGCTGACAGTCCCGCCGCCAGTGGGCGGTGCTCCGGCCGAGGCCGCCGCACCGGGTGAGGTGGCTGGCCCATGGCGCCCAGAGCC
>CAWIMG010000011.1:0-21478 GCA_963837105.1 uncultured Actinomycetes bacterium
GACCAGCCCCCGCCGCGCCGAGCTGATCGTGGGCCCGGCCGGCACCGGCAAGACCTACACCGCCGTGCGGATCGCCCGCGCCTGGCGCGCGGCCGGCCTGGGCCAGGTGGTCGGGCTCGCCACCACCAGCGCCGGGCGGAACGTCCTGCTGGAGGCCGGCATCCCGGTCGCGGAGAACACCGCCCAGTTCCTCGGCCACCTGCCCGGCCAGCGCGAGGCCCGCGGCGCCACCAGCCTCGGCCCGAACGCCCTGCTGATCCTGGACGAGGCGTCCACCACCTCGATGCCCGACCTCGCCGCCATCGTCCGCCACGCCGCCCGCTCTGGCGCCAAGCTCGTCATCACCGGCGACCACGCCCAGCTCGGCGCCGCGCTGATGGCCCGCGATGCCATCGATGTCCGCGGCAACCTCCAGGTCGCCGGCTGACCGTTCATGACCAGGGGATCCGGTGTTAGGGTCCGGAACGTGGCGGCAAGCACAAAGCCCGCCGCACCCGGCACGGGCGGCGACAAGACACCTGGCTCCGGTGTGCATCGGGCTCGTCAGCAAAATGCCGCGGCAGGCAAGGCGGCCCGCCAGCTGGCCCCGCTGGAATCCCACCGGGACTTTTCTGCCGCGGCGTCCAGGGACCCGGTAGGGCTGCTGCTGAGACAGGCCACGTCCCGGGTGCCGGAGGCTGGTCCCGGTGCGCCACGGCCGGATGCTGGTGTCGCCGTTCGCCTACTACCGGGGTGCTGCGCTGCCGATGGCCGCCGACCTGGCCGGTACGAGGTCCTCGGGGCTGCGGGTGCAGTTGTGCGGTGATGCCCACCTGTTGAACTTCGGTGCATTCGCATCGCCGGAACGGCGGCTGGTCTTTGATCTGAACGACTTCGATGAGACGCTGCCCGGCCCGTTTGAGTGGGACGTCAAGCGGCTGGTGGCGAGCATGGCCGTGGCTGGCCGCGACAACGGCCTGGGCACCAAGAAACGGCGCCGGGTTGCGCTGGCGGCCGCGGCGGCTTACCGCACCGCGATGCGGGAATTCGCTGCCATGCCGGTCCTGGACGTGTGGTACGCCGGCTTCGACGTCGAAGATGCCCTTGCCCGGCTCAAATCTGAGATGCCCAAGAAGGCGGTGCGCCGGGCCAAGGCTCAGATCGCGAAGGCCCACACCCGGGACAGCATGCAGGCGCTGGCGAAACTGACAACTGTCAAGGACGGGCGGCGCCAGATCGTCAGCGACCCGCCGCTGGTCGTCCCGCTCGAAGAACTGGCCGGGCACCTCGACGTCAACGCTGTCTACTGGTTCCTGCGCCGCCTGTTCACCAGGTACACGCAGACCCTGCCGGCCTACCGGCGCCCGCTGGCAGAGCGATTCACCCTGGCCCGCGTGGCCCGCAAGGTCGTCGGCGTCGGCAGCGTCGGCACCGAGACGTGGATCATGCTGATGGAACCCGACGACGGCCTTGAGCCGCTGCTGCTGCAGGCCAAGCAGGCCCAGCGCTCGGTGCTGGCCGGGCTACGCCGGCCAGAGCGAATACCGCAACCAGGGCGAGCGTGTCGTCACCGGCCAGCATCTGATACAAGCCGTCAGCGACATCTTCCTCGGCTGGCAGCCGGCCCCCTTCCCAGCCGCGGTTCGGCCGGCTACTACTACCTGCGCCAGCTGCGCGACTGGAAATATTCCGCCGACATCGAGGACATGAATGCCGCCGCCCTGACCGGCTACGGGCGCATGTGCAGCTGGACCCTCGCCCGCGCCCACGCCCGCACCGGGGACCGGATCGCGATATCCGCCTACCTCGGCCGATCAGACACCTTCGACCAGGCCGTGGCCGACTTCGCCGAGGCCTACGCCGACCAGAACGAACGCGACCACGCCGCACTGGCCGACGCGGTCGCCTCCGGGCGCGTACAGGCCCAGACGGGCATCTGAACCCCGCCAGGGCCTCACCGCCGCCCAAACACCGACGCCAATGCTGTGCCGCGGGCGAACGACGCCGACACGCCGGGGGGTTGATGGCGAGGCGGTAGACCTGAGCCCGTCGCTGCGGTTCGCCATCCCGCCGGTGGTCCTGTGGTCCCGGATCTCCGCGGGCCACTCGGGCGCCTCCACCTCCCGGGCTGCCACCCGTGATGGCGCACCTGCTGGGAATCGTCGTGGCTTACGGGGCGCTCCATGTCCACCTCGACCTGCACGTCTATCTCCTGGTCACTCTCAGTCACCGCTACCTGCCGGAGAGAAGCCTGCGGTTGGTTTCCAGTCCCGGCTACCGAGAAGGATGTATGACGTGACGGCGCGCAGGCATGCTCAGCACCCCGACGGGGAGCCCGTCAGTGCCGGGAAGTCCGGTCCGGTCGCGGCGAAGGCCGCCGCGATCGACGCCGCGCAGGCGCGCCCGCTGACCTGGAAAACGGTCGTCAAGCGGGCTCTGGCCGTCGCGGTGGCTGGCGCGGCCATCTACCTGGTGCTGCCCAAGCTCATTGCGGTGCTGGGGGCCTGGCCGCGGCTGTTGACGATGAACCCGGTCTGGTTCACGGTCTGCCTAGCTGCCGAGCTGGTGTCTTTCACCTGCAACTTCGCCTTGCAGCGGCTGGCGCTGCGGACGAAGGACTGGTTCCCCGTGGTCACCGCTGGGCTGGCCGGCAACGCGGTCACCAATAGCCTGCCCGGCGGCGACGCGGCCGGCGCCGCTGTCCAGTTCAGGATGCTCACCACCGCGGGGTTCGACACCGACACCGCCGTCGGCGGCCTCACCACGTTCTCGCTGCTCGAGGTGGGCGGCCTGCTGGCGCTGCCCATCTTTGCGCTGCCCGCCATACTGGCGGGAATGCCGGTCAGCCGGGGGCTCGTCCATACCGCCCTGCTCGGCATTGCCGCGTTCGCCCTGTACGCGATCTTCGGCGTGATCGTGCTGTGCACTGACTGGCCGTTGGCAAGACTCGGACGTGTAGCGCAGAGCCTGTGGAACCGGATCACCCACGGCCGCCGACCGGTGACCGGCCTGGACAAGCGGCTGCTGGCCGAACGCGACACGATCAGGGCGGTGCTGGGCAAGAACTGGCGGCAGGCGGCCCTGCTTACCACCGGCCGCCTCGGCTTCGACTACGCCTGCCTGCTGGCCGCCCTGCGCGCCACCGGAGCCAGCCCGCAACCCTCCCTGGTGCTGCTGGCCTACTCCGCCGCCGGAATCGTCGCCCTCTTCCCGGTCACCCCGGGCGGGCTGGGCATCGTGGAGGCAAGCCTCAGTGGCCTGCTGATCCTGGCTGGAGTCCGCGGCGGCTACGCCGTCCTGGCCACCCTCGCCTACCGGATCGCCTCCTACTGGCTCCCCCTCATCGCCGGGCCGCCGGCCTACCTGCTGTTCCGCCAACGCTATGGACGGCCAGTCCCCCGCCACGCCACGCCGAGCGAGGCCGACTCCACCGCATAGCCCACGCCTATGCCACGAGAGCCTGCGTCGTTGACAACTCGTTGATGTACATCCTCGTGGCGGTGCTGGGGACTGCGCTCGCGCGGTGGCCTACTCTCCTGGCCTTCAACGGCCGGGTCCGGCGACTCAGGCGGCCCGCTCGTCCGGAGCCGTGGCCTGCCAGACCTCCTTGACTAGCACCTGCAGCGCCCCGGCCGTCGGGATGGCCAGCAGCGCCGCGACAAAACCGCCGAATATGCCACCGATCAGGTTGCCGAGCGAGGCGCCGACCAGCACCGCGATGAACACGAGCAGCGGGTTGATCCGCACCGTCTTGCTCATGACCACCGGGTTCAGGACATGGTTCTCGATCTGGGTGTAGATGGCGAAGACGACCGCGGTGACGATGCCCGCGGTGAGGCCCCGGGCGGTGAACGCGAACAGGACGGTGGGGATGCCGGCCAGGGCTCCGCCGATCATCGGCAGGAAGTCCACCAGGGCCACCCACAGGCCCCACAGCAAGGGGAACGGCACGCCGAGGATCAGCAGCGTCACGAACACCACGATCCCGGCGATGAGCGAGGTTAGCAGGTTGCCGAACATGTACCCGGTGACCTTCTGGCTGACGTCGGCCGCTACCCGGGTGACCGTGGCTTGGTGGCCCGGGGTCATCTGGCCGAGCGTCCAGTTCCACATCTTCGGGCCCTCGAGGAGCAGGAGCAGGACCAGGACGAAGATCGTGAACAGCTCGACCATCAGGGAGACCGCGCCCTTGCCGACGGCCAGGGCCGGCTTGCTGAGCGACTGGGCGTAGCCGACCAGCTTGGGCGTGTTCCGCTGCACCCAGTTCTGGACGTGGTACCTGGTCACGAGGTGGCCGACCCAGCCCCTGCCGTGCTGCGCGCTGGCGATGTAGCGGGGCAGCCGGTCCGCCAGGTGAGTGACCCCGTTGACCAGCGGGACGCCGAACGCCAGGGCCAGGCCGATGAAGACCAGCACGGAGCAGAGCAGTGACGATCGTCACGGCGAGACCCCGGCGCGGGATCTGCCGCTGCACTATAGCGACGGCCGGAGCGAGCAGTATCGCGACGAACCCCGCCACGAGCATCAGCACCACGATGTTCCGCAGCAGGTACATCAGCTTGGCGGCCACGTAGATGGCAACGACGGCCCCGGCCGTGACCAGGATGGTCCGGAGCGGGACGTGGCGCCGGTCGGCGGCCTCGAACAGGCGCGCCAGCCTGCCTCGCGGCCTCTCGTTGCCAACGGGCTGTGTCGTCATGATTGCCCTCTCACCAGATTGCCTAAACCTATCGATCATTCTTGTAATCAATCATCATTTATGATTGAAAGTGTGTCAACGGCTGGCCCGGCAAGTGAGGCACCCCGGGCGTCCCGCAGCGACGCGAGCGCAAGGACTGTCATATCCAGGTCACTGAGCACGTTCCTGATCGGCGCGAGGCATCCTGGCCGCGGTGGTCATCGGGATCGTCGCGCTGGCCTAACCCTTGGTCACGATGCTGGCGCTGGTCACTACCTCTGGACTCTGCACGAGCGGCGGCCGGACCTCACACTGACCGTCGCCGTCCCGGAGCTCGTGGACCGGCACTGGTGGCACCGCATCTTGCACGAGCACGTCGCCGAGAGGCTGCAGCTCATCCTGCAGTCCCAGCCGCGGGTGGTTGCCCCCCGCGTGCCCTTCCACCTAGCGGACTGACCCGTCCCGGAGCACGAGTGCCCCAGGCTGTGGATATTGGGTTTTCCGGATGAAGGCGAATTCCGACCGGGGGGTCTCTGCTGGTTGTTGCACCTATCCCCTCCTGCCGCGAGAGCGGGGTGGGTGGCCCGGGAGGCGCAGGCGCGCTGATGGCGAGGCGCCCGGGTGGCGCGGGGAGATCCGGACCCGCAGCGCCGCTGGCCGGGTAGCGAACTGCAGCGGCGGGCTGAGTTCCACCGCCTCGCCGTCAACTCCGGCGTGCACCGGTTGCGGGGCACTGACCTCCAGGCGCGGCGCGCTCCAGGCTCGCCCTGGAGGTCGCGGGCTGTCGCCAGGCGCGTCGACGACGACGACCCCGAGCTGCCCGCTGCCGAGCGTCGGGCGGGTACCGCGGGCCAGCGGGCGATCAAGCGCGTAGGGGTTGTTCGACACGAGAACGACGACGAGATCGCGGTGCTCGCGCCCCAAGTCGTCGATCAGATACAGCGCAGGCGCCTCCGCGCTTGGACCCATCACCTCGGCCGCGGTTTCCACCAGGGTACGCACCTTGGCATCGCGGTAGGCCGGGCTGCGGACCGCGTCTGCGTAGATCCCCAGCGAGGCGTTGTTGAGGAATGCGCGGCCGTTCACCTCGGCCATGTCGATCTGGCGCTCGACCCCGTCGGTGAAGGCGTCGAGAGCGCCGATCACGTCGTGCCGGTCCACCCCCACGTCGAGCGCGAAGTGGTTGCGCGTCCCGGCTGGAACACACACAAATGGAATGCCGTGCGCAGCCGCCACTGCGGCCACGACCGCCAGCGACCCGTCGCCTCCGGCCATCCCGAGCGCGTCTGCGCCGGCCGCCACGGCTTCACGGGCCAGCGCGTCCAGGTCCTGGCCCGGGGCGAGGATGACAGCATCGATCTCCTTTTCGCGGGCCCGCTCGGCAACCCCGGTGCGCGCGGCCTTGCCACCACCCGACCCCGGGTTGAGGAACAGCACTGGCCGGCGCGGCGGATCGGCAGGCTGCCAGCCATAACGTGACAGCTGTCGCTGTCGCGGGTTCATCGCGGGTGTAGGGGGCATGGACGAATCACAACGTCGGCATCAGGTCCTGGCCACGGTAGCTCTCCGCACCTGGCAGCCCCGGCCTGCGATCCCGCGCCCGCGGCGACCCGGCCGCCCGGCATTGCTGACGAGGAACGCGACCGGCGGCATCGTCGCGGGTGTTACCACGTGCCGGTGTCCGGGAGGGGAAGGGCGGCGAGGCGGGCGGCTTCCTCGGCGGGGACGCCGAGCATGCGCAAATCGGCCTCGGCAAGCTGGTCAACGGTGGTCTCCGTGACGCGTTCCGGGTGCCGCTGGCGCATCCGGAAGAGCCCGAGCATGCCGCCGACCGCGGCGCTGAGCGCAATATCAGCATCGGAAACGGTGAACCGGTCGGCGGCTTTCCCCGCTTCGATGTCGCGCAGGGCTCGCGGCGCCAGACCGATGGGGATGTCCAGGACGGCCAGGCCGGCACCGACGAGGAACCCGGCGATCTCCGGGTGGGTCCAGCCCAGCCGCCCGGTGATCCGCGTGCCGACGGCGAACAGCTCCGCCGGGTCGGTGATGCCGGCGCTGGCCCGGTCGATCATCTTCCCCCAGCGTTCGAGCACCTCCTCCGAGGCGGTCTGGAATAGCTGCTCCTTGCTGTCGAAGTGGTTGTAGAACGACCCGAAGCCGATGTCGGCCTCCTCGGTGATCTCCTGAATGCTCGCCCGGTCCCCGCGGCCCTCGGCGATCAGCCGCACGGCGGCGTCGATGAGGGCCTGCCGGGTGCGGGCCTTACGCCGGTCCAGCCGCGATACCCTCGGCGCGCCGGCTGCCGGTACCGCCTCTGCCATCACTCCTCCTCCTCCTGTCCATCTAGCACCTTAGCGGCCACGCTGGTTGGTCCTCGCCTGACCGCGGCCGCCGCCTGCCGTCGTTGCTCAGCATCCATCTTAGTGAATCCTACATCACTGTTGATAATTTATGACAAGACTGACTTTACCCGATCCAGGGCCGATGCGCATCTCCGCCACAGGCGTCCGGCTTCGCCGTTTGCGCCGAGGAGGATTCCGCGGGGCTACGCCGTGGAGCGCCATTGCTCCCGGGTGCTGTCTGTCCCGCCCGGGCGAGGAGCCGTGGTACCAGCAGGCCGAAGATGAACCCGCCGACGGGGCGAAGAATGCCACGCGGCCCCCGTTTCGCCGAGGCGCTGAACAGCCCGAAGCTCACCTCGATGAGCTGGTACAAGAACCACAGCCCGAGGAAGATCCGGGCCGGGATCCGGACCAGGAAGATCGGGAAGACCCACGTCCGGATCCGCGACCCCGGGTAGAGGACGAAGTAGGCGCCCAGCACGGCGGCGATAGCGCCGCTGGCGCCCAGCTCCGGTACCCGCGCCTCAGCCGCCGTGCCGAGCAGGGTCATCGCGGCGAAAGCGCCGGCGAGGTAGAAGACGAGGTACAGCAGCGACCCGGAAGCGTCCTCGACGTTCTTCCCGAAGATCACCAGGAACAGCATGTTGCCCAGGGTGTGATCCCAGCCACCATGCAGGAACATGGCAGTGATCCAGCTGAGGCCCCACGGCTCCGGTCCCGTGGCAGGCGTTGTCAACCGTGCACGGTAGGACGAGGCGTGGTACACCGCCGTGTTGAGCTGCGGGAGCTCGTAGAAGATGAACACGGCGAAGTTGGCCACGATCAGCAACACGTTGACGATCGGGAACCGCCGTGCGGGGATGCCGTCTGAGAGCGGAAGCATTTCAAGACCTCCCCCGGCAAGCTCTGCCGCCGGACCGCACGCCGGCACCGGTTCAGCGACGCTGAACCAGGCCGGCGATCGGCTTGGCCCGGCTCAGGCCAGGTTCATTTCTTTGTGGGGGGAGTGTGCCGGGTGCCGGGTCTTCTCAGTGCGGCGCAGCTCGATGCCCTGCACGAGCATCCAGGTCCCGGCGATCAGGTTGAACAGGCCGAACAGCAGCGCGAGGGTGATCGCGCCGATGCCGGGGCGGGCGCACAGCACCACGCCGAACGCGATGGTGACCAGCCCGCCCAGGATGAGCATGGCCCGGGTTCCGGCCGGCTCGCCGGAGGCGAAGGCGGCGGAGAACTCCACCAGGCCGGCGATGACCGCCCATACACCCACGATCAGGACCAGGACCAGCGCGGTCGGCCCCGGCCAGGCCAGCGCGACCACCCCGGCGGCCAGGTCAACCAGCCCGAGCAGCAGGTGCCCGATGACCGGGCCGGCGTTGCGGCTGCTGAACGCCCGCGCGGCCTGCAGCCCGGCGGCGATGAACGCGTAGATGGCGAACACGATGACCAGCGCCAGCACAGTGACCGAGGGCCAGGCCAGCGCGATGATCCCGATGATCACGGCCAGGATGCCGCGCGCGATGAGGGACGTGCTGAGTGGCTTGAGCATGACGGTTCCTAATCAGAGTTAGCGAGTCGCCATCCGGCAGACTCGGTGGTGGTGGCCACCGGCAGGTGAGCGCTCTGTGGTTCCTGGGCTGTGAGCCCTGGCGAAAGATCGCGCCCCTTCCGGCGGGCCGGGAGAGTTGATCGCTTCTGGGATGCCGTGCCTGTCGTGATGATGTGAGCACTGCTTGATTAGGTCGCTGATAGTTCTCCCGCTGGCCGCCGCCGGTGAACGGCATCGATGACGGGAGTTGGGTTGCGGCTGTTTGTGGGCGATGACTGGGCTTCGGACCATCACGATGTCGAGGTGATGGACAGTTCGGGTAAGACGCTGGCCAGGGCGAGGCTGCCCGAGGGCGTGGCCGGGATGACCCGGCTGCACGCGATGATCGCCGGCCAGGCCGGTGACAGCGCCGGCGAGGAGGACGTGCAGGTCCTGGTCGGGATAGAGACCGACCGGGGTCCGTGGGTTCAGGCACTGCCGGCGGCCGGTTACCTGGTGTCCGGGGTGAATCCGCTGCAGGCGGCCCGGTACCGGGAACGGCACGGGGTGCCGGGTGCCAAGAGCGACGCTGGTGATGCGCATGCGCTGGCCGACATGGTCCGTACTGACTTCCACCAGCTGCGGCCGGTGGCCGGAGACAGCGAGCAGGCCGCAGCGGTCAAGGTGGTGACCCGGATGCACAAGACGCTGATCTGGGAGCGCACCCGGCACGTCCAGCGGCTGCGGCACGCACTGCGTGAGTACTTCCCGGCAGCGCTGGAGGCCTTCGAAGACCTGGACGCCCATGACACCCTGGAGCTGCTGGCCAGGGCCCCGGCCCCGGACGAGGCGGCCAGGCTGACTGCCGCCCAGATCAGCGCTGCTCTCAAGCGCGCCCGCCGCCGCAAGATCGGTGAGAAGGCCGCGGCGATCCAGGCGGCGCTGCGCACTGAGCATCTGGGGCAGCCCGCCGTGATCACCGCCGCCTACGCGGCCTCGGTCCGTGCCCTGGCCGCTGTGCTGGGCACACTGAACGAGCAGGTGAAAGCCCTTGAGGGGCAGGTCGAGGCCCATTTTGGGGCGCACCCGGCCGCTGAGATCATCCTCAGCCAGCCCGGCTTGGGACCGATCCTCGGCGCCCGGGTGCTCGCAGAGTTCGGTGACGACCCTGACCGCTACATCTCCGCCAAGGCCAGGAAGAACTACGCCGCGACCAGCCCTATCACCCGTGCCCCGGGCAAGAGGAAGGTCGCCCTGGCCCGGTACGTGCACAACGACCGGCTGATCGGCACTCTCATCGCCCAGGCCTTCGCCTCGCTCCAGGCATCCCCCGGCGCCCGCGCCTACTACGACAAGCAGCGAGCCCGCGGCTCCAACTACAACGCCGCCCTCCGGCAGCTCGCCAACCGCCTGGCCGGCATCCTGCACGGCTGCCTCAAAACCGGCACCCTCTACGACGAAGCGACCGCCTGGCCGCATCGCGCCGAGAGCCCCGAGAAGGCTGCAGCTTGACATTTAAGCTCCTGGGATGTCTTTCGCTTGCGTCGCTGCCCGGGCGCCCGGGGTGCCTCACCCCGCCGGGTCAGCTCTCGACATGATGGTAATCATCACTGATGATTGATTACAAGAGTGATAGCAAGATTCAGCAACTGATGTGAAGAGGCGATCATGGCGACACAGCCCGTTGACGAAAGGCTGCTCGTGCACAACTGGCGCGTGGCACGGCTCACCCGGCTCGGGATCCCCCGGGCGCTGGCCGAGGTCTAAGCCGACCGCCTCGAGTGGCACCAGGTCGCCCGGCTGGTCCAGCACGGCTGTCCCCGCCGCTGGCCCTGCGCATTGCCCGCTGATGAGCGGACCAGGGACGAAGGGCCCTGGCTACCGGGGACCGACAGTCCTTGCCTTCCTGATCGCAGCCGGCGATGGTGGATCGCAATTTCACCGAGGCCTTCGGGCAGCACCATGTGGCCGTGCGACTCACAAACCTGAGGTCGCTTGCGGAGGCGGCTGGCTGAACAGCAGCCTCACGGTCCAGGCCGAGCGGGTGCGCTCGTTGATGCTCTCATGCCAGGAAGGCGATCATGAGCAACCACGCCAGGTACAAGTCGCAAGCGAAGGCCGCAAAGGCCCAGGCAAGGGCCGAACAGGCTCAAGCCGAACTGGCCGAGGCTGAGACGAAAGTGGCTAAGGAGCAGGCTGCGGCAATCGCCAGGGCCTTGCATGAGGACGAGGCACACCGGCAAGCGGACCTGCACGAAGTCGCTGAAAAAGAGGCGGAGGCCGTGCCGGACTGGCCACCTGGCCCCTGACAGCGGCATGAAGGCACGGCCTCACCAGCACATGAGCAGCCCCGCCGAGTGAGGGTGGCCGTCGCATATTGACGGAATGGATCATCATGCTGTCACCCGAGAGTGGGGGATGGACCGCCTTCCACGAATCCGGCCACGCCCTCCTCGGAATGCTTACCCCCGGCGCCGACCCGGTCCGCAAGATCTAGATCATCCCCTGAGGGTGGGCGCTCGGCGTCACCTGCCAGGCACCCCAGACCGACCGGTACGGCTACTCCGCCGCCTATCTCCGTGGCGGATCACCGGAGCGCTGGGCGGGCGTGCCGCCGAGGAGGTCGTCTACGGCGACGTCACCACCGGCGCGGAGAACGCCCTGGAGCACGCCAGCGACATCGCCCGGCAGATGGTGGGCCGAAGGGGAATGTCACCGGGCATCGGGCCGGTGTCGGTTCTTCCGCGGCCAGGCCAGGAATCGGGTGTGGACGGCCTCGCCCCGGCCACCAGAGGACTGGCCGACACCGAAGCCCGCCGGATCATCGAAGAATGCTGCGAGCGGCCGCTGGCCACGCTGCGCTGCAGCCGAGACCGGCTGGACCGGCTGGCACATACCCTCAATGGCCGGGAGACCCTGGACGAGGCGTATGCCGCAGCGGGCATCCGCCGCGACACTGCCCCGCCGCGGTCGCCCGCGGCGAGACAGGAGGATCACCGAGGAGACCAGGAATGGCGGTGTCGGGCGGCTGTCGCGGACGCGGGCTGAGACTGGCGGAGTGGCCACCAGCGCAGCGTCAGCATTCCGACGCCCACGCCGACCGCCCATCCGCCCGCGATGTCGGACGGGTAATGCACGCCGTTCACGACGCGGGACATACCCACGGCCGCCGCGAGCGCCCCGACCGGCGCCGCCAGGGCGGGCATTTCCAGCCCGACGCCGGTGGCGAACGCCGCCGCGGCGGCGGCGTGCCCGGACGGAAACGAGGTGGTAACCGGCGTCCGGCCCGGGCGGCGGTCCTGCGGTACCTCGCCGGCCGGGCGCGGCCTGCGCACCAGGCTCTTGGCGAGGACGTTGCTGGCCGTGCTCGCGATCACCATGCCGGCCAGGCCCCGCAGGGCCGCCCGGCGGCCCCGCTCGTCCTTGCTGGCCGCCAGCGCCGCGGCGATGGCGATCCACAACACGAAGAAATCGGCCGAGCGGCTCAGCGCGGGCAGGAAGCGGTCCAGCATCGGTGAGCTCTCGGCGGAAAGGCGGGCCATGATGGCCTGGTCGGCAGCGTCGATCCTGTCGCGCACGGCACCGCGCGCAGTCCTGCGCGTTTGCATTCGCGGCCTCCAGGCTCGGCGAAGACGGTCGATATACAGTACGACGGCGCGAACAAGGACCGCGCACCGGCGGGACGGCTGCGAATGGCCATATCAGGCGGCTGACGCGGTTGGCGTGCCGACCGGCCGGGCGAGGATCTGGCTGAGCGCGGCAGCGAGCGCAGCCCGGGGCTCGCCGCTGCTGGCCGGAGACCGCCAGGCGATGAACCGGTCCGGGCGGACGAGGATCGCGCCGTCGCTGGCGATCTGGCGATGGCGTACCCAGGCGCAGCGCGGGTCGTATAGGTCCCCGTCGAGGTGGCCGATCCGCAGCGCGTCGAGCGGGACGTCCGCCTCCGCGGCGAGCTGGCTGGCAGCTTCGCACCAGGCCTGGCCGTTCTCGCCGGCGATCAGCAGGAACCGCCCCGGCGCGACGAGGTCCTTGACCGGGCGGCGGCGGCCGTCCTCGTCATCGATCCAGGCGTGCGGCAGCGGGGCACCCGGGCGGGTGAACGGCTGATACACCCGGATCTCGTCGGCCGGTGCGGGCACGGCGCTGCCGTCGGGCACCACGACCGCAGATTGGTAGCAGTAGCCGTACTCGACGTTGAGCTCGCTGAACTCCATCGACTGCGCGCGCATCGCCCGCAGCACGTCCGAGCGGTGCGCGGCGTCCTCGGTCCGGCTGCTCCACATCCGGCGCAGCTGCTGCATGTTCTGCTCGGGCGTGTTCTCGTGGGAGATGCCGAGCGCCGCGCCGATCGCGAAATGGTTGACCGCGTTCTCCAGCGAGCGCTGCGCGTTGCGCTGATCCACCGGACGGCGCTCGGCTTCGTAGGTGTCCAGCAGCACCGGTGACGCGTGGCCGGCCAGCACCAGCGCTACCTTCCAGCACAGGTTCTGTGCGTCGTGGATCGCGCTGGTCAGTCCCAGCCCGCCGGTGGGCGGGTGGCGGTGCGCCGCGTCCCCCAGCAGGAACACGCGGCCGGCCCGGAACGCCGAAGCCATCACCGCCTCGACCGACCAGCGCGTGATCTTGTGGATCTTCATCGGCAGATCCGGAACACCCAGCGCCTCGCGGGCGTCGGCTTCGACCTGCGCGTCGGACTGGGCCCGGGGATCATCGACCGGGTAGTTCAGGCGGATCACCCACTCCTCGGAGGCAGGGCCCCACCGCTCCGGCCCCATCGGGACCATCACCACCAGGACGCCGGCCTGCGGCGAGAAGATCCAGCGGATCAGGACGTCCGGGTCCCTCGCCCACGGCGAGAAGTCGGCGGACACATGCAGCGTCGCGGTCTGCGTCACCACGCCGAGCCCCTCGTACCCGACGCCAACCAGGCTGGCCACCCGCCGCCCCCCGTCCGCGCCAAGCAGGTACTGACAGCGCACAGCGCAGTGACGGCCGGAGGCGTTGTCGCGGACCGTGGCCCGAACGCCCTCGCCGTCTTGTTCCAGACCTACCAGCTCGTGGCCGAACCGGATCCGCCCCGGCGAGAGCTCCTCGGCCCGGGCCTTCAGCAGCGGCTCCAGGCGTATTTGCGGCAGGTTCAGCTGCCGCCACGGGCTCGCCGCCCGCCAGCTGTCATCTGTCCCGCCGGCGCCCCAGCACTCCAGGCGCGCCAGGCGGCGCCCATACTCCGGGCCGGGGCCGGCGAAGCCGGCGTAGAACGCCGTCGCCGCCATCTGCTCGGCCGGCGTGCTGTGCCGCGCGATCGCATCGGCCACGCCCACGTCCTCGAGCACCTCCATCGCCCTCTGGTTCAGGACATGGGCCTTGGGCAGATCAGAGGTCTGCGGGCGTGCGCTGACCAGCAGGTGCTCCACGCCAAGCCGCGCCAGCAGCATCGAACTGGTCAGGCCCGCACCGCCGCCGCCCACGATCAGAACCGGAACTTCTTCCTCGGCACCTACGGTGGCACGCATGCCGCCTCCTCTCTCTAGAACTGGAGCGAACACTACAATAGTAAAATTGGAGTGTCAATTCCAATACTTGAGCTATCCTGAACGCATGGCACACGCAGAAGTGACGCCCAACCGCCGCGGCGTGAAGTCCCGCGAACTGGTGCTGGACGCCGCCGAGCGGGTCATGGCCGAGCACGGCTTCGAAGCCGCAACCCTGGCCCGCGTGGTGGAGGAAGCCGGCATTCCGATGAGCTCCGTCTACCACTACTTCGGCTCCAAGGACGGCATCCTGCTCGCCGTCATGGAACGCGGCGCCGACCGCTTCTTCGCCGACCTACCGGACCTGAGCCGGCGGCCCGGGCGCCCAGCACAGCACCTGGCCAGGGTGGTGTCGGCCGCCACCCGCACGCTTGGGCGCAACCCGGACTTCCTGCGCCTGCTGATCGTCTTCGCCGCGCAGCCGCCAGCCGCCGGCGACGGGGAGATCCAGGCCGTCGTGTGCCGCGTCCGCGAGCACGCGCTCGAGCTGCTGCGGGCGCAGATCGCGGTCGCGTTCGGCGACGATCCACAGAGCCCGGTCACTGACCAGCTCGCGCGTTTCGCGCTGGCCGCCATCGACGGCGCCTTCGTGGCCGGTCAGTCCGACCGCGGAGCCACGTTCGAGCACCTGCTCCAGCCGCTCGTGCCCTCGCTGGTCGCATCCCGCCGGACAATGCTGGCCAGACAGAGCCACGCTGGTCGCCAGCCGTAGCACCGGCAGGACAAACAAGCCACCCATGGCCGAGCAGGCCGACACGTAGCGAATGTCTTGCCGCATGCCGGAACCTGCCAGGCTTGCCCGGAGTGATCTGGGCTGCTAGCCGAATACGTCCGGGCCAGACGATCTGACCTGCGGATGGACGTGTCGCCCAGGTACGGCTGGCCGCAGATGTCCTCCACGGTACGCAGCAGCGAGTGGTGGTGTAGTCGATGGTGCTGACGGTGCCGGGCCTGATCAGGGGGACAGCATTACCGCGCCGCCTGCGGCCGCTGCCGGCCCGTTCTCGCCAGGCAGCGGCACGTTCGGGTGTCAGGGCCGGAGCCGGATGCCTCGCCACAGCGGGCGGCCGGGTCGCTGCCCTCGCCGAAGGTGATCGCGATGAGGCCGCCGTCCTGCCGCGGACCCGGCCGCAGCGCCGACAGTGGCGGGCCGTAAGGGATGAAGGGCCCTGGCTACCGGGGCCGGGTAGTCCCTTGCTCCCGGCTGCCCTGGGCACTCGCGATCCATGAACTCCGCCGGGCCAGCACTTGACAACGTAGTAATCATAACTGATACTTAATTACAAGACTGATCAAGTTATTCAGTGAGTGAGAGTGAAGGAACCGGTCATGACGGCACATCTAAGCCCGGGCCTGGCCCCGGCATCCGGGGGACCGGGGGAAGACCCGCACCGTTCGCTGCACAGCGAGACCGGTGCTCTGCCCGGGGAGCACCCCGGGCGTTCAAAGGATCCGCTGGTCAAGGTGGCTGGCCTGGCGTGGCTGGAGTTCGAGAAGCCGGACCTGGACGCGGCCGAGCGCTTCGGCACCGACTTCGGCTTCACGGTCGCCGACCGGACGCCGCAGACGCTGCTGCTGCGCGGCCGGTGGGCCGGCCCGGCGTGCCTGGTGGTCCGCCGCGGCCCCCACTCCCGTTTCGCCGGCACCGCCTACCAGGCCGCCGCCCGCGACGACCTGGACCGGCTCGCCCACGGCACGGGCGGGACGGTCACGGCGCACTCGGGCGGCCACGTCGTGGTGCTGCGCGACCCCAGCGGGTTCCCGGTGCGCGTGGTCTACGGCGTCCCAGATTTCCCGGCCCTGCCCGAGCGCGCACCACTGGCGCTGAACTTCGGGGCCGGCCCGGTGCGGGTCAACGGTACCCAGCGGCCGGAGCGCAGGCCGGCGGAGATCCAGCGGCTGGGGCATGTGGTGCTGGGCACAACCCGGTTCCGCGCGACACTGGACTGGTACCTGGACACACTCGGGCTGATCGTCAGCGACTTCCTGTACCTGGACGGGCAGCGCGACCGCGGCCCGGCGATGGCCTTCATCCGCTGCGACCAGGGCAGCGTCCCCACCGACCATCACACCCTGGCCATGGCCCTGATGCCGCGTACCGGCTACGTGCACTCGGCCTACCAGCTCACCGACCTGGACGAGGTCGCGGCCAGCGGGGAGTACCTGCGTGAGCGCGGCTACCGGCACGCGTGGGGGCTGGGCCTGGCACATCCAGGGCAGCCAGATCTTCGACTACTGGCGCGACGGCGACCGGCTGATGTTCGAGCACTACGCCGACGGCGACGTGTTCGACTGCGTGGCCGAGCCCGGCTGGGCACCGCTGTCGGTCAGCGGGCTCTCCCAGTGGGGGCCGAAAGCGACCGCGGAGTTCACCGGCACCCGAGACCCCTCGGTCGCCGTGGCGGCGATCAAGGCGCTGCGCGACAAGGGCAACGAGATCGATCTCGCCGCCCTGCGCGGCCTGGTCAAGGCAATGAGCTCATGAGCGCCAATTTGGCCCGCACCGTGGACGGCTGGTGGGTGGTGACACCGGCCGGCCTGGTACGTCTCGGCCTGCCGGCCGCCACGACGGCCGAACTGCTCGCCGACCGGGCCGCGCTGGACGAGGCCGTCCAGGCGGCCGCCGCCGCGGCGCCGGACGAGGCCGTCCCGGCCGAATCCGCCGAGCTGCTCAGCCCGGTGACCGCTCCCGCGCGGGTGGTGGCGCAGGCGGTGAATTACCACTCCCACGCCCTGGACTCCGGCATGGACCCGCGCACGGTCCCTCCGGCATTCTTCCGCAAGGCCTCGCACTCGCTCACCGGCCCGGCCGGGGACATCCTCCGGCCGGGCGGCGTGGGCTTCCTGGACTACGAGGTGGAACTCGGCCTGGTCATCGGCGCCGACCTGCCGGTCGGCACCACGGTGACCGAGGATGACCTGGCCCGCTATGTGGCCGCTCTGGTGGTCACCAACGACATCAGCGCTCGCCAGATTCAGCTCACCAAGACCCAGTTCTACGAGTCCAAGTCCTACCCGACGTTCACCCCGGCCGGCCCGTGGCTGACCCTGGTGGACGCCGCCGACCTGGCGGAGCTGGGCTCGCTGCGGCTCACCCTGTCGGTCAACGGCCAGGTGCGGCAGGACAGCACCGTGGCGGACATGATCGTCCGGCCCGCGCAGGCGCTGACGCTGCTGGCCCGGTTCCAGCCCATGGCGCCCGGGGACCTGCTGCTGACCGGCACGCCTGGCGGCACCGCCCTCAAGGCACCCGCGAAGGCAGCCGGGAAGCTGGCCGGGCTGCTGCCGCCCGCCACCCGGTGGAGGCTGTTCTTCCAGCGGGAGGCGCGCAACCCCCGCTACCTGCGCGACGGCGACGTCATCACCGCGACGATCGGCTCCGCCGACGGGCGGCTGAACCTCGGCACCCAGCACAGCACCGTTATCGGGAAGACGCCATGACTACCACCGGAGTCCTGCCCCAGCCGGCCTCGACCTACCAGCTGCTGCTGGACGCCGCGCGGAACTGGCCTGACAGCATCGCAACGCAGTGGATCCCCGACGCTGGCGACTACCCGCGCTGCCTGGCCTGGACCTACGCCGACCTGGCCGGCGCGGTGACGCAGATCGCCAACGCGCTGACCGCGCTCGGGGTGCGCCGGACGGACGCGGTCACACTCAGCGCCCCCAACACCTCGATGCTGTACGCCACGACCCTGGCCGCGCAGGCCGCCGGGATCGCCGCCCCACTCAACCCCACCCTCAGCGACGACCACATGGCCGGGCTGATCCGCCGCGCACAGTCCCGCGTGGTCGTCACGGCCGGCCCGGAACTGAACGAGCAGCTGTGGCGGCGGATGCTGACGGTGGCCCGCCGTGCCGGGGTGACCGCCGTTCTCGCGCTCCGGCCCGATGGAGCCGGTGGGAATCCGCCGGTCCTGCTCACCGGCGGCCTGGCCGGCCCGGACCTGACCGTGGCCTACCTGGACGAGGTGATCGCCGGGCAGCAATCCGGTCACCTGGCGGCCGGCGTTCCCCAGCCGGGGGACCTCGCCGCCTTCGTGCACACCGGCGGCACCACCGGCGCCCCGAAGATCGCCGCGCACACCCATGCCAACCAGCTCGCCTGCGGCCGCGGCATCGCTGAGGCCGCGGGGCTGGCGGCCGGGGAGGCGGCGCTCGGCGGGCTGCCGTTGTTCCACGTCAACGCCCTGATCGTCACCGGGATCGCCCCGATGTTCGCCGGCCTCCGGGTGGTGTGGCCAGGCCCGGCAGGCTACCGCGACCCGGCCCTGTACGCCCGGTTCTGGAAGATCGTGCGGCACTACCGGATCGCGGCAATGTCTGCCGTCCCCACCGTCTACCGCACCCTGACCGATGTCCCGGTGGACGCCGACATCAGCACGCTCCGCCTGCCGATTGTCGGTGCAGCCCCGCTGCCGTCGGCGGTGCGCGAAGCGTTCGCCGCCCACACCGGCCGGCGCCTGCTGGAGGGTTACGGGCTGACCGAGGCCACCTGCGCCACCACGTTCACCCCGCCCGGTCAGGAACGGCCCGGGTCAGTCGGCCGCGTCCTGCCCGGACAGCAGATCAAGGCCGTCCGGGCCGACGGCGACGGGCCGTGGGCCGACTGCGCCCCGGGCCAGACCGGGGTGCTGGTGATCGGTGGCCCCGCCGTGTTCGCCGGCTACGTCACCGACCCGGGCGCCGACGGCCCCCGGGTCAGCCGCGCTGACATCGTCCACGACGGCTGGCTGAACACCGGGGACCTTGGCAGCATCGACGCGGACGGCTTCGTCTACCTCACCGGCCGCGCCAAGGACCTCATCATCCGCGGCGGCCACAACATCGACCCCCGGGTCATCGAGGAAGGACTGCTCAGACACCCCGCCGTCGCCGCCGTGGCGGCCGTCGGGCGCCCGGACCGGCACTCCGGCGAAGTCCCGGTGGCCTACGTCGTCCCCGCGGACCCTGCCCGGTTCGACGAGGCGGAACTGCTGGCCTGGTCCGGCACCGCCATCGGTGAGCCCGCCGCCCGGCCGAAGCGGATCTACCCCATCGAGGCGATCCCGGTCACCGCCATCGGCAAGCACTACAAGCCTGCGCTGGCCACCGACGCCGCCGCCCGCGCCGCCGCCGATGTCCTGGCTGAGGCCGACCTGCCAGGAGCGCAAGTCACCGCCGCCTACGACAACGGACGGCCCGTCATCACCGTGACCGGCGCCGACCCGAACGGGGTGCGCGAGGCCCTCGCCGGGTTCCCCCTCACCATCCGCGCGCTGCCTTAACGGGCCCGCAACCGCCCCGAACCGCCGAGGGGGAACACCATGAACGACCAGCACCCGAACGCCAAGGCACACACCGGCAGCGACGACGGCGTCATCGTCGTCGGCGCCGGCCCGGTCGGCTGCACCGCAGCCCTCCTGCTCGCCGACCAAGGCGTTCCCGTCACCCTGCTGGAACGTCACCCCCAGCCCCATCCGCTGCCGCGCGCCGTCCACCTCGATGACGAAGTCGCCCGGACCCTGTACCGCGCCGGCGTCAGCGACCAATTCCTGGCCCGGTCCCGGTCGTGCAGCGGGCTGCGCCTGCTCGACGCCGATCATCGCGTCATGGCCGAGTTCCGCCGCCAGCACGAGGTTGGCATCCACGGCTTCCCGCAAGCGAACATGTTCCACCAGCCCGACCTGGAAGACCTGCTGTTGGCCCGGGCCGGGCAGCACCCGCTGATCGGCTTCCACCGCGGCGTGAAGGTCACCGGGCTCGACGGCGCCTTCGGCCCGCTCACCGGCAGCCACCCGGTTGAGGTACACGCCGAACTCGCAGCAGACGGGTCCGGGCAAACGTTCACCGGGCGCCTGGTGCTGGGCTGCGACGGCGCCAACAGCACGATCCGGGAACTGACCGGGATCACCATGGACGACCTCGGGTTCACCGAGCGCTGGCTTGTGATCGACATCCGGTCCGAAAAGGTCCTCGACACCTGGGACGGCGTGGAGCAGATCTGCGACCCCGCCCGCGCCGCCACCTTCATGCAGGTCACGGGCCACCGCTACCGGTGGGAGTTCCAGCTGCGCGACGGCGAGGACGAAGCCAGCATGACCACCCCGGACGCCCTCGGCAGGCTCCTGGAACCCTGGACCGGGCGCCGGGACCTGGACGGCATGGAGATCACCCGCAGCGCCACCTACATTTTCCGGGCCCGGCTGGCATCCCGCTTCCAGACCGGACGGGCCTTCCTGCTCGGCGACGCCGCCCACCTCACCCCGCCGTTCATCGGCCAGGGCCTGGCCGCCGGACTCCGCGACGCCGACAACCTCGCCTGGAAGATCGCGCATGTGCTGTCCGGGCAGGCCGGGGAGGACCTGCTCGCCACCTACGAGGCCGAACGCCGCCCGCATGCCAAAGCCATGATCAAGAAGGCGATCCGGATCGGCTGGGCGATGACCGGGGGCCAGGACCGGGCCGCCGCGGTCCGCAGGATCGCGCTGGCCGCAGCCGTCCGCAGCGACCGCGTCGGCGAGGTCATAGCGTCCACCGCCACACCGCGGCTGAAGACCGGGGCCCTGCAACATATCCCGCGGCTCCTGAGGCTCCGCACACCCGCCACCATGCGGCCCGGCGGCCTGATCGCCAACCCGCTCGTGTCGATCCGTGCCGATGGGCCGACAGGTGATGGCGCCTCCGCTGGTGAGGGTGCGCCGGTCCGGCTGGATGCGGTGCTGAGGGGACGCACGGCCGTACTGACCGCGGGGCAGCCCAGCGCGGAACTGGTGGACCTGTCCCGCCGCCACCGTCTCCTCCTGGTCAGGGTCAGCGACGCGGGCTCAGCCCCGGGCGCGACCGTGGGCGCGCCGGCGGCTGGCGGCTGGGCGGAGGTCTGCCTTGACCACGACAGCGGGGCCGCCTGCTTCCAGGCGCTGACCGGCGCCCCAGGGCTGACGATCATCGTGCGGCCCGACCGGGTCATCGCCGCCGTGGCCATCCGGGGCCGGCTGCCGCGCCTGCCCTGGAGCGTCCCGGCCGCTCTCATTCCGCGCGCCAGCCAGATGATCCCGTCCCTCGACGTAATCAACCCCCTGTCCTGACTACTCAACGGAGGCCTACCATGTTCATCGCCCTGTCGCTCCTGCTCACTGCGGCCTGCCTGCTCCCGGGTTCGGCCAAGCTGCTGGGCCACTCGAAGATGCAGAAGTCAGCTGCCCACTTCGGTATCCCCTGGCGCCGCTACCGGCTCATCGGGGTCGCCGAGCTGGCCGCCGGCGCAGGTGTCCTGGTCGGCCTGTGGTGGCATCCCCTCGGCGTGGCCGCGGCCGCCGGGATGGTCTTGCTGCTGATCGGTGCCCTGATCACCCACCGGCGGGCGCTGGACTCCGCGAAGGAGATGGCACCCGCGCTGCTCGCCCTCGCCATCACGCTTGCCTACCTGGCCATCGCCCTCACC
>CAWIMG010000012.1:0-35389 GCA_963837105.1 uncultured Actinomycetes bacterium
GCGGGCCGTGCGCGGCGCCGCGCAACTTGCAGGACCGCTCCCCAATGCCGCCGCAGGCGGCCGTCAGGCCGCTCAGCGAGGCGACGCCGGATCTCGCTGTACAGGCGGTCACGTTTCCACGCCTCCATGGCGATGTGGCCAGAGAACGTGTCGAGCAGCCGGATGTACTCCTCGGCGCTATAGCTGATTTCCCAGTCGAACTGACGCACCGTCACGTGCTCGAAGAGGCCGCTGCCCTCGATCTCGGCCGCATCATTGGGCAGCTCGCCCGGCCGTGGCCAGCTGGTGCCCGGCGGGAGCCCTTCGCCGATCTCGTCGTAGACGTCCTGAACGTCGCGGAAAAACCGATCTCCTTCTGCCGGGAACACGTGGGTCGCGGCCCAGAAGGCGAGGTGCCCGCCTGGGCGCAGCAGCTCCCAGGCCCTCCGGTACTTCACCGCCGGATCGATCCAGTGCCAAGCCGTCGCGGCGAACACGAGATCAAAAGCGGCCACACCAGGTGGCCGCCAGGTCTCGAAGGCCGCCTCGATGACTTCTACACCAGGCAGTCCGGCGAGGTTCCGCCTGCCCGCGGCAGCCAGCTCAGCTCCGATCTCCACACACGTGATCCGAAAGCCCCGCCGGGCAAGCGGAACGGTTGCCTTGCCGGTAGCGCACCCGATCTCCAGGATCCGGTCACCGGATCGGAGACCTGCGAGGCGCACCAGCTCGTCATACAGCGCACCCGGGTAGTCGGGCCGTGCCTGCTGATAGAGTTGCGCCGCGGAGTCAAAGGTGGCTCTCAGCCGGTCCCGGTCAGTCATCACCGAACCATCATCGCCGACGGCACCTTCCGCTTCTTTGCTTTCGCGTTCGGGCCTATCCGGCGGGCAGTCCCAGCTTGGAAGGCTGCGACTACCTCGGGCGTTCTTGGGCAGGTGATACCCAGGTCGGCGGGTCCGCTGATGGTCCGCGAGTGACCGCCTGAACACGTGAGTTACCTCTCGATCGGGCACGCAACGGGCACGGCCGGGTCTGGCACAAGCCCGAACAGTCGGGCCTGGCCGCTGGTGGCGTCGTTAGCCTGGAGTGATGAAAGCGGCACCTGACGGAATCGATGAACGCGAGCTGTCTCGCGCCCTGCAGGAACACTGGGGGCTTGCTCCGGCCTGGCTCGGCTATCTGCCGGTGGGCTTTGGTGATCACCATTGGGACTTGACCGATTCCGGTGGCCGCCGGTGGTTCGTGACCGTCGCTGGTCTGACTGGTGGCTGTCGCGGCACCGATCCGACCGCAGGATACGCAGACCTGCAGGCCGCGATGGACACCGTCGTCGCCCTCGCCGAGGCGGGCCTGGAGTTCGCCTTCGCCCCAGTGCCGACCACCGACGGGCAAGCGCTGGCTCCGCTTGGTGGTGAGCATGCCATCACCGTGTTCCCGTATCTTGACGCCGCTGGCGAGGACCTGGGGGACGAGGTACCCGAGCGGAGCGGAGCGCTCTGATTGACATGCTGGCCAGGCTTCATAATGCAACCCCGCAGGCTGCGCGAACGGCACCGGTCCGCTGCCTTGATCTAGCGGCCCGCCCGGTTCTGGAAGCAGCGCTGGGGGAGCTGAGCCAGCCATGGAATGGCGGCCCGTACAGCGAACGCGCCCGCCAGCTGCTGGCCCGGCACGCATCCCACCTCGGCCGTGCCTTGGCCAGTTTCGATGAGTCCGCGCGCGAGGCCGCCCGCAGCGGGCCCTCGGTCATCACCCACGGCGAACCGCACAATATCCTGCGATCGGCAGGCAGGCTGTACCTCATCGATCTGGCCACCGTCGGCCTCGCGCTGCCAGAACGGGACCTGTGGGCGCTGGCCGACGATGATAGCTGGGAGGCTGACCGCTACGCCGAACTCACCGGCCGCCGCGTCAGCACCGCCCTGATGCGCATGTACCGGATGCGCTGGAGCCTGGAGGAGATCATGCTCGGCCTGTGCGACTTCCGTGGCCCGCACGAGCAGAACGAGGACACCGAGCTGACGTGGGAGGTCCTCACCGAAGAGACCGAGAACATTCTCCAGCTCGCGCTGTAGCCCACCTGGGCCTTTCTGCTCTGCCTGGCCGAGGCGCACGGCGCCGATGCTGCCATCACCAGCGCGATCGACGCTCACGTGGAATCCGAGCGGGGCAAGTACTCCAGCAGTAGATCGTTATGGTCATGGGTCGTCGGCGGCTTGGCGCTGGTAGTGGCAGGTCCGGGCGGTGTGCTGGTGCCGCCTGCGCCATGTGGACCAGCGCAGCCGGTAGCCCGCATCGCGGACGGGCGGGCTGATCAGGGCGGCGGCCAGGCGGGCGACCTCGTTGCGGGTGAGCGGGATCAGCCCGGCTGGCGGTGGCTGGGCGTGCTCGGCGGTCGCGGCGACGGTGAGGAAGGCCAGCGCGAGCATGGCCAGGGTGACCCACCGGTACCAGGAGGTCCAGCGCCGTACCTGGTGCTCGTCGAGGGCCGCCAGGCCCTTGCTGGCCTGGAAGTCCTCCTCCACGGCCCACCTGCGGCCGGCGGCCCTGACCAGGGCGGTGAGGGGAACGTGGCGCGGTGAGTAGCAGCGGTAATAGGCCAGCTCGCGGGTGCGCCGGTGGCGGCGGATCAGCAGCCAGTGGTGCCCGGGCCGGCCGGGATCGATGCTGACCCAGGCCCAGCGGTAGTAGCGGTGGCCCTTGGCTCCGGGCCCGGCCGAGAGCCGCTGCCAGGCCCGGGGCGGCAGCTTGCGGGCGAGCACGTCCGCGCGCAGGGCGCCGGCCGCGGTGGTGACGGGGTGGCTCTTGGCCACGGCCAGCACATAGCTCACCCCGCGCTCTTGCAGGCCAGCCCGTAAGCCCGGGCCGGCACCGTAGACCTCGTCCCCGGCCACCCAGCCGGCCGGAGTGCGCGCATCCAGCGCCCGGCTGATCATCCGCAGCGCCAGTTCCGGCTTGGTAGCAAACGCCGTGTCCTCCGGGATGCCCGCGGCGGCACGCGGGCCTGGATCGGCCACCCACGACTGCGGCAGGTAGAGCTCCCGGTCGATCAGCGCGTGCCCGCCCGGCCGGCGTAGGTGAGGTAGACCGCAACCTGGGCGTTCCCGGTCCGCCCCGCGGTGCCGGTGTATTGCCGCTGCACCCCGGCGGTGGTGCTGCCCTTCTTCACATCCCCGGTCTCGTCCACTACCAGCATCCCGTCCGGGTCACCCAGATGCTCCGCCACATAGCCGCGGATATCATCACGGACGCCGCCGGCGTCCCAGCAGGCCCGCGACAGCAGGTGCTGCATCCCGGCCGGCGTGGCATCCCCGGCCTGCTCGGCGATCGTCCAGCAGTTCGCCCGCGGCAGCCCGGCCAGCAGGCCCAGCACGAACGCCCGCGCCCGCCGCCGCGGCTCCACCCTGCCAAAACGGCTCCCGATACCAAGCATCAGGTCATCGAAGATAACCAGCCAGCGGCCGGGGTCTACGCTGTGGCCAGCGGCCACCGCAAGATCATCATGTGTCGTCACAAACCATGATCATCAAGCGGTGGCCGTCTCACGTCCACCCGTTGCCCGCTGGAAGTAACGATCTACTGCTGGAGTACAAGGGAGATGATGGCGGTGGCGCCTTTGTGGCCGTCGTGCCGATGCGCTAATGGCACGTTAATGGCACGCGGCCATCACTGGGGCATCGACGGGCCGGGTGCCAGGGGCCGGCGTGAGCCGCTGACCTGGGGTTTTGTGGTGGAGCGGGTGACGAGAATCGAACTCGCACTATCAGCTTGGGAAGCTGACGTTCTGCCATTGAACTACACCCGCGGGCTCCCGGACTGTCCACGAGCCGGGGCGCATGCGACATCGTACCGGAACCGGCGGCCGACCCGGCGGCGGCCGGGAGGCGTCCGATCCGCACTCCCACGGGCAACGAGAGCCACCAGTCGCCCGGCCATTCGGCCAACCGCGCCTACCGGCGGCCGCGTGCCTGCAGTTCGGCGCGCAGGGCCTCGCACTCCCGCTCCAGTTCGGCGACCCGGGCCTCAAGCTGCAGAACGCGCTGGATCCCCTTGATGCCCAGGCCCTCGTCGGCCAGCCGCACCACATACTGAACGACAGTGACCTCCCGCCGGGTATAGCGGCGCTGGCCGCCCTCGGACCGGGACGGCTGCACCACGCCAAGGCTGTCGAGGCGCCGCAGGAAGGCCTGCTGCACCGCGAGCATGCCCGACACCTGGCCGACCGTGAACAGCGGCAGGTCCTCGTCGTCGAACGGCAGCGATGGCACGCCAACTCCTGCAACTACGTTTCCAGCATCGTGACCGGATGCCCGCTAACAAACCAGACGGGCCCGGTGTAGCGCCACCGGGCCCGCGATCTCTGCCGATCCGGGGATCAGGCAGCGATCTCCTGCTTGCCGTCGGTGCGGATCTCCACCTTACGGGGCTGCGCCTGCGCCAGTAGTGGCAGCCGCACCGTCAGCACGCCGTTGGTGTAGTCGGCGTCGATCCTGGTCGGCGTCGACCTGGTCGGACAGCCGGACCCGGCGGACGAAGGAGCCGGTCACCCGCTCGCGGATGAACGGGTTCTCGCCCTCGGCCTGCTCCCCGCTGCGGTGCGCGCTCACGGTGAGCACGCCCCGGTCCACGGTGACGTCGATGGAGCCGGCGTCAACCCCGGGCAGGTCGAAGCGGAGCAGCACGTCGTCCTTGCGCCGGATGCCATCCATCCGCATGACCGACCGCGTGCCCACGGCACCGTTGGTGGTGCCGAACACCCGCTGCGCGAGCCGGTCGAACTCACCCGCGAACGGGTCAATCGAGGTCAGCAGCACTGCGGTTCACCTCCAAATTTCCTAGTTCCATAGAGCTAGGTCTGCCAAGTTTCTGACATCAGAAAACTTAGCACTGTAGTTGAAGGTTTGCAAGTTCTGCTGCTATAGCTTTCCTCTCGCTATGCGCCAGCCATAGGTCAGCCGACCCGTTCGATGATCGTCGCGTTGGCCTGCCCGCCGCCCTCACACATGGTCTGCAGCCCGTACCGGCCACCGGTGCGTTCCAGTTCGTGCACCAGCTTGGTCATCAGCACGGCACCGGTCGCGCCCAGCGGATGCCCGAGCGCGATGGCACCGCCGTTCGGATTGGTCTTGCCGAGCGAGGCGCCGGTGTCCGCCGACCAGGCGATCAGCACCGGCGCGAACGCCTCGTTGACCTCGAAAACGTCGATGTCATCGATGCCCAGCCCGGCCCGGGCCAGCACCTGCTCGGTGGCCGGGATCGGCGCGGTGAGCATGAACACCGGGTCACCGCCGGTGACCGCCAGCGCCACGATCCGCGCCCGCGGGGTGAGCCCGTAGCGCCTGACCGCCTCCCCGGACGCGACCAGCACCGCCGCCGCCCCGTCCGAGATCTGGGACGCGGTCGCGGCGGTGATCTCCCAGCCCTCGCGCAGCGGCGCCAGCCCGGCCATCTTCGCCAGTGAGGTGTCGCGGCGCGGCCCCTCGTCCACGCTCAAGCCGTTCACCGGCGCAATCTCCCGCTCGAACCGGCCCGCGTCGATGGCCGCCACCGCCCGCCGGTGGCTCTCCAGCGCGAACTCCTCCAGCTGTGCCCGCTTGATCCCCCACTTCTCGCAGACCAGCTGCGCCCCGCGGAACTGGGAGATCTCCTGGTCGCCGTACCGTTCCCGCCAGCCTTCGCCAAACGGCAGCGGCATGCCCTTCTCGGCCGGCAGCATCACCGATGACCCCATCGGGACCACGCTCATGCTCTCCACCCCGGCCGCCACCACCAGGTCCTGCGTGCCGGACAGCACCGCCTGGGCGGCGAAGTGCACGGCCTGCTGCGACGAGCCGCACTGGCGGTCGATGGTCACCCCGGGCACATGCTCGGGCAGCCCGGCCGACAGCCACGCCTGCCGCGCGATGTCCAGCGACTGCGGCCCGATCTGGGAGACACACCCCATGATCACGTCTTCGACCGCGCTCGGGTCGGCGCCGGTGCGCGCCATCAGCTCCTTGAGCGCATGCGCGGCCAGGTCCACCGGGTTCAGCCCGGCCAGCCCGCCGTTGCGCTTGCCAACCGGGGTACGGACCGCCCCGGCGATGTATGCCTCCGTCACGGTTTCCCTCCGCACGCCTCAGGGCCGAGCCCATCCACGCCCACGATGTTACCGTCGGGTTAATGTCTGGCCCATGGCCCGGCAGGACGCGGCCCAACGGCGGATGCCGCCCACCGCCGTACCCCGCGGCAGCCGGCGAGGAGGCGCGCCCATGACCACCGGCCTGATCCTGCTGGTCTTCATCGGGCTCCTGGTGGCGTTCGGCTGGGCCCGGCTCCGCCGCCGCCTCGGCCTGACCACGTCCGGCCGGGCGTGGGTGACCGTCATGGTCATCGTGGTGCTCGGCGTGCTGGCCATGTGGGCGTCCAGCACGCACGGCTGAGCGCGGGCCGTCCAGCTCAGTCGGCCGCGGTCCTGACCGGCATCTCGAACCAGACCGCCTTGCCGTCCTTGGTCGGCCGCGAGCCCCAGCGGGAAGCCAGCTGGTCCACCAGGAAAAGCCCCCGGCCACCCTCGTCGGTCTCGTCCGCGCTGCGGATCCGGGGCAGCCGCAGGTCGGAGTCGAACACCTCCACCCACACCGCCGCGGCGCCGCGGCGCAGCCGGAGGGTGAACTGCTTGGGCCGGGGCGGCGTGTCCGGGCCGGCCGGCGCCTGCTGGCCCGGCTCATCCGGGCCGGCAGTCCTGGCCGCGAACCGGCGGCGGGCCGGCAGCGCCGTGTGCAGCACGACGTTGGTGACCACCTCCGAGATCAGCAGGCAGATCAGTTCGGCCTGCTTGACCGGCACCTGCCAGCGGGCCAGGGTGGCGCTGGCCTGGCGGCGCGCCTCGGAGACCCGGATGGCCTCGGCTGGGAAGGAGCACTCCCACATGGCCAGATCGGTGTGCGCGGTGCGCACCACCACGATCGCCATGTCGTCGTCGATGTCGCCGGGCACCGCCTCCTCGGCCGCCTGGGCGACCTGCTCGACCCCGTCGCCGGCCACCTTCCCGACCGCGGCCCGGAGCATCGCCAGCGCCTCCGCCTCGGTGTAGTGGCCGCCGCCGCGCCGGTGCCGCCGGTCGGTGAGCCCGTCGGTGTACATCACCAGCGTGCTGCCGGGTGGCAGGCGACGGGTTTCCTCGTGGTAGGTCGGCGCCCCGGGCATGCCCTTGCCGCGCACCCCCAGCAGCAGGCCCTTGTGCTCGATTTCCAGCTCGCCCACCTCGCCGCCGGTGACGAGCAGCGGTGCGTCGTGCCCGGCGTTGGCGAACGACAGCGTCCGTGTCCAGGCGTCGTAGACCAGGTAGGTGCAGCTCACGATCGGCGGATCCGGCTGGCCGCCGGCATCGGGTGAGCTGCTGCCCAGCGTCCGGCACCAGTCGTCCAGCTTGCGCAGCATCTCCGCGGGCGGCTTGTCGTCGTGTGCGAACGCCCGCATCGCCGCCCGCAGCTGGCCCATCACCGCGGCCGCCCGGGCGCCACGGCCTTCCACGTCGCCGATCACGATGGCAACCCGGCCCGCCGACAGCGGGATCAGGTCGTACCAGTCCCCGCCCACCTGGGTCTGGATGCCCTGGCCGTGCGTCTCCAGCGGTTTGGCGGGCACGTACCGCCAGGCCACCTCCAGGCCATCCAGCGTCGGCAGCTGCTGCGGCAGCAGGCTGGTCTGGAAAGCCAGTGCGGTGCGCCGCTCCTCCTCGAACAGCATCGCGTTGTCAATCGCGATGGCGATCCGGCCGGCGATCGCGCCCAGCAGATCCCGGTCGTCAGGGCCGTACCGGCGCTGCTCGGCGCTGGTCAGCCCGGACAGGCCCAGGCTCATCACCCCCAGCAGCTCACCGCGCGCGCAGAGCGGCGCCGCCACGATCGAGGTGAGCCCGGCCTCCTTGCTGGCACGCAGGCTCTGATCACCTGGCGCCGGGTAATCCCCGTTCCCCAGGTCGGTCACCACCACCGCGTCCAGCAGCGCCATCGCCTGCTGGCAGACATGCCCGTCCGGGTAGGCCACCTGCTCACCCACCCGGGCCCAGCTGGCCGACGGGGTCCAGCCGCGGGCGCTGATCAGCGCCCGCCGGATCAGCTTGTCGCCCTGGAACAGGTCGATGATGCACAGATCGGCGAACTGCGGCACCAGCGTCTCGGCCACGTGCCGGAGGGTGAGATCGAGTTCCAGTGACCGGGCCAGCTGCTCCCCGATCCGGTCCAGCAGCGCGATCTGGTCCCGTTCCCGCGGGCCTGACCGGCCCGCCGCCGGCCGGCCAAACAGCACCGCGCCGTCGATGGCCCCCGACGGATCCCGCATCGGGACCGCCTGCACCTGGACGAAGACCCGGGCCTCACCGGAGCGGGTGGCGATCAGCATGCCCTCCCAGGTGCTGCCGAGATGGACCTGCCGGAGCAGCTCGCCCGTCTTGGCCAGATCCCCCTCTTCGAACCCGAGCGAGAAGAATGACCGCCCCGCCAGCTCGCCGGTGATGCCAAACAGCCGCCCGGCATAGGGGTTTGCGTAGCGGATGCTGCCGATCCGGTCGATGACGACGACCGCCGCCTCCATCTGGCCGAGCACCTCGGCGGCAGGCAGGTCCGCGGCGAGCCCGTGGCCAGCGAGCCCGTGCCCGGCGGTCACCGCCGTGCCCCCCGGCCGCTACCGCAGGGCAACGAAAACATGCGCGGCAACGCCGCGGGGCAGCAGCTCTGCCCAGCTGTCGCCGGCTCCGCTCTCACTCGTCACCCGCACGCCATCGTCAGTTGTCGCGATCGTGACCTCGCGTCCCGGTTGTATCCCGCCGCGCCGGAGTTTAAGCATCAGCCCGGCATCACTTTGGACCTGCTCGCTGATCCGCAGCACCGTCGCCCGGCCGGCCTGGCTGGCCGCCGCCTGGTCCATCGAGATGGCCGGCTCGCGGGCCGCCGCCGTCGCCCGGTCGGTGGCGTCGGCGGGCACCTCCAGCTCGGCCAGCCCGGGGATGACGTTGCCGTGCGGGCAGCGCACCGGGTATCCGAGCAGCACCACCAGCCTGCGCTCCACCTGCTCGGAGATGACATGCTCCCACCGGCAGGCCTCGACGTGGACTTCCTCCCAGGGCAGGCCGATCACATTGACCAGCAGGCACTCGGCCAGCCGGTGCTTGCGCATGACGCGGGTGGCCAGCGCCCAGCCGGTGTCGGTCAGCACCAGCTGCCGGTCACCTTCCAGCCGGAGCAGGCCGTCACGCTCCATCCGGGCCACGGTCTGGCTGACCGTCGGGCCGCTGTGGCTGAGCCGTTCCGCGATCCGGGCCCGGAGCGGGATGACACCCTCCTCCACCAGCTCGAAGATGGTCCGCAGATACATCTCCGTGGTGTCGATCAGGCCATGCGCGGTCACCGGGTTCTCACCTCGCAGCCGATGGTATGCGGTCGCCTGCTCAGGGGGCGAGACGCTCGATCACCCAGCGCGCGCCTTCCCGGTGGTAGCGCAGCCGGTCGTGCATCCGGTTGGCCCGGCCCTGCCAGAACTCGACCGTGCCGGGCTGGAGCCGGTAGCCGCCCCAGAAGCTGGGCATCGGCACCTCCGTGCCATCCGGCCAGCGCTCGGTCAGCCGCGCGTACCGGTCGTCCAGTTCCGCCCGCGAGCCGATGACCGACGACTGCCTGCTGGCCCACGCCCCCAGCTGGGAGCCGCGCGGGCGGGAGTGGAAGTACGGCTCGCTCTCGTCAGTGGACAGCGGCGAGACCGGCCCCTGGATGATCACCTGGCGCTGCAGCGCGAACCAGGGGAACAGCAGGCACGCCCAGGGGTTGCCCGCCAGGTCCTGGCCCTTCGCGGAGGTGCGGTTGGTGTAGAAGACGAACCCGTCGGGCCCGAGTTCCTTGAGCAGCACCGACCGGGCACCGGGGTGGCCCTCGCCGGTCACGGTGGACAGCACCATGGCGTTCGGCTCGGGCAGTCCGGCCGCGATCGCGGTCGCGAGCCACTCCTCGAACTGCGCCAGCGGGTCGGCCGGCAGCGCGCTCTCGTCCAGCCCGGAACTGCCCGGCGCGGCTGCGGCCGGACTGCCCGCGGGCCGGCCTGCGGGTGCGCTGGCAGCGGACTGGCTGCCTCCAGGCGGCCTGGCCTGCGCGGAAGGGTTATCGGTGCCCACGGACATGGATCTTCACACAGCCGCCCGGATCAGGCACACGGTACTGGGTGGCAGGCATCACCCGCACGCCGCTACCGGTATAGACCATCCGCGAGGTTGAATGGAGCGGGCAGCGGTGTGCGCCACCCGTCGCCGTGTCCCCAGACCAGCCCGGAACCCGGGTCACGTCGCTCCCAGGAGGTGCCGGTGTCCGACTTCGTGCCCGGGCTCGAGGGCGTTGTCGCGTTCGAGACCGAGATCGCCGAGCCTGACCGGGAAGGCGGTTCGCTGCGCTACCGCGGGGTCGACATCGAGGACCTGGTTGGCCACGTCTCCTACGGCCACGTGTGGGGGCTGCTGGTGGACGACACATTCCTCCCCGGCCTGTCACCCGCCGAGCCCTATCCGATCCCCGTGCACTCCGGCGACGTCCGGGTGGATGTGCAGGCGGCGCTGGCCATGCTGGCCCCGGCCTGGGGCATGCGGCCACTGCTCGACATCAGCGACGAGCAGGCGCGCGACGACCTGGCGCGGGCCTCGGTGATGGCGCTGTCCTTCGTGGCGCAATCGGCCCGCGACCCGGATCTGCCGCCGGTCCCGCAGGAAAGGGTGGACCAGGCGGCCAGCATCGTCGAGCGGTTCATGGTCCGCTGGCGGGGCGAGCCGGACCCGCGGCACGTCCGGGCGGTAGACGCGTACTGGACGTCGGCCGCCGAACACGGCCTGAACGCATCCACGTTCACCGCCCGGGTGATCGCCTCGACCGGCGCGGATGTGGCGGCCGCCCTGTCCGGGGCGGTCGGTGCCATGTCCGGGCCGCTGCACGGCGGTGCCCCGGCCCGGGTCCTGCACATGATCGAGGAAGTGGAGCGGATCGGCGACGCGACCAAGTATGTGACGGCCGCTCTCGACCGCGGTGAGCGGCTGATGGGCTTCGGGCACCGGGTCTACCGGGCCGAGGATCCGCGCGCCCGGGTGCTGCGCCGCACCGCCAAGGAACTCGGCGCGCCCCGCTACGAGGCCGCAGTGGCGCTGGAGGAAGCCGCGCTGGCCGAGTTGCACGCCCGGCGGCCCGACCGGGTGCTGGCCACCAACGTGGAGTACTGGGCCGCCATCGTGCTGGACTTCGCGCAGGTCCCGGCGCACATGTTCACTTCGATGTTCACCTGCGCGCGGACGGCCGGCTGGGCCGCCCACATCCTGGAGCAAAAGCGCACCCACCGGCTGGTCCGGCCCAGTGCCCGCTACGTGGGCGCGAAAGCCCGTCCGGTCGGGGAGGTCCCCGGCGCGGCCACCGTCCAGGGCGAGATCTGACCGTTTACCTGCGCCGCACCAGAACCCAGCCACCGCTCCGGCCGCCGTGCCGTGGCCGGTGGCGCCGATAGGCTGAGACGCGTGACCAACATCGTGCTTCCCGCCGAACTCAGGCCCGCTGACGGCAGATTCGGCAGCGGCCCGTCCAAGGTCCGGCCGCAGCAGGTGGCCGCGCTGGCCGCCTCCGGCCCGCTGTACCTGGGTACCTCGCACCGCCAGGCCCCGGTCCGGTCACTGGTGCAGCGCATCCAGGAGGGCCTCACCGACCTGTTCCGGCTCCCCGGCGGCTACCAGGTGGTGCTCGGCAACGGCGGCACCACCACGTTCTGGGACGTGGCGGCCTTCAGCCTGGTCACCGAGAAGATCCCTGCACCTGTCGTTCGGCGAGTTCTCGTCGAAGTTCGCGAAGGTGACCGCGGCCGCGCCGTGGCTGCAGGACCCGGTCATCATCGAATCCCCGCCAGGCACCCACCCGCAGCCGCGGGCGGCAACGGGGGTGGACAGCTACGCCCTCACCCACAACGAGACCTCGACCGGTGTCGCGATGCCGGTCCGCCGGGTGCCCGGTGCCGACGAAGGCGCGCTGGTGCTGGTGGATGCCACCAGCGCGGCTGGCGGGCTGGCGGTGGACGTCCGCGAGGCCGACGTGTACTACTTCGCGCCGCAGAAGTGCTTCGGATCCGACGGCGGGCTGTGGATCGCGCTCATGTCCCCCGCCGCACTGGAGCGGGCCGCCACCATCGCGGCCAGCGGCCGGTACCTGCCCGAGTCACTGTCGCTGACGGTGGCGATCAGCAACTCGGCCAAGTTCCAGACCAACAACACCCCGGCGGTGGCGACCCTGCTGCTGATGGCCGAGCAGGTGGAGTGGATGCTGCGGGCAGGCGGCCTGGACTGGGCGGCCAGCCGCACCGCCGACTCGTCCACCCGCCTGTACACCTGGGCCGAGAAGGTGCCCTACGCCACCCCGTTCGTGGCCGACCCGGCACAGCGGTCACCGGTGGTGGGCACGATCGATCTCATCAGCCCGGTGGACGCCGCCGCGGTGGCGGCGGCGTTGCGCGCGAACGGGATCGTGGACACCGAGCCCTACCGCAAGCTGGGCCGGAACCAGCTGCGGATCGCCATGTTCCCGGCGATCGAGCCGGCCGATGTGGAGGCGCTCACCGCCTGCATCGACTACGTGGCCGAGCGGCTCTAGCCCGGGCGCGGGCCCGGTCAGTGCAGCACCGCACCGACCAGCGCGCCCAGCAGGAGCAGCACCAGCACCGTGGGCAGCAGCCAGCGTGTCGTGCGGTTCACAGCAGGCAGCTTAGATGACTCGCCGCAGTCAGCCAGGCTCGGCGGTGGCCAGCGACCAGCTGCCGAGCGTCTCATAGCGGGGGCGCTCCTGCAGGCGGCTGCGGATCAGGTGAATCTCTCCCGCGGTCCAGGCGGTGCCGGTGAACCCGGCCAGCGTCGCCACCAGGGTCCGCACGTCCGCCGGCGCCCGGCAGCGGGCCAGTGTCAGGTGCGGCTCGTACCGGCGGCCGCCGGATGTGGGCGGCACCCCGGCCTCCTTGGCGCCGGTCTCCACCGCGCCGGCCAGATCGGCCAGCCCCATCAGGTCGCCCTGGATCCCGGTCCACAGCACCCGCGCCCGGTCGGCCACCGGGAACGCACCGGCCCCGCCCAGCGCGAGTGACAGCTGCCGCTGCCTGGTGGCCGCACCGGCCAGCCCGTCCGCGAGTTCCCCGGTGACCTGCTCGTCCACCTCACCCAGGAAGGCGAGGGTGAAGTGCCACGCGTCCCGGCCGGTCCACCGCAGCTCCGGCCAGGCCAGCCGCAGCGGCGCCACCGCGCTGTCCAGCTCCCCGGCCGCGGCACCAGGCAGCGCGACCGCCACGAACAGCCTCATAATCCATTGGTAGCAGCCGGGCAGGGCTGCCTGTGCCGGATCACGGCTCAGACCCCGACCGTGCCATCGATCCGTTCCCGCAGCAGGTCCGCGTGGCCGTTGTGCCGGGCGTACTCCTCGATCATGTGGACCATGATCCAGCGCAGCGAGACCTCCTCACCGCGCCGGGTGGTCCCGGTCACGTCCAGCGAGGGGGCGGCGGCGGCCCGGCGGCGGCCATCGGCGCATTCGGCCTGCCAGGTGGCGAACCCCTCGTCCGGGTCGGCACCGGTCACGTCGAAGTCGCCGTCCGGGTTGCTCGCCGAGGAGTAGTGGAACGGCCCCCGCTCACCACCGAACACCATGGTGAACCAGTTGCGCTCCACCTCGGCCATGTGCCGGACCAGGCCGAGCAGGGTGAGGCTGGAGGTTGGAACGGCCGGCTCGCGCAGCTGCCCGGGGGTCAGCCCGTCGCACTTGAGCGCCAGCGTGGCCCGCTGGAAGTCGAGCCAGCCGACCAGCATCTGGCGCTCCGGCGCGATGTCCGGCGGTTCGGGTCGGTCAACCGTCATGCCTTCGAGTCTGGCCCATCGGCGCTGACTGCCGCGAGTGGTTTGCCGGCGCGCGGGCGCAGGTAGCTGCGGGCGCGGGTGCCGCGAGCGCGCGCCAGCAGCACTGCCACCCCCACCGTGGCCAGCGCGGAAATGGCCCCGCCCACATACAGGCTCACCCGTGGCCCGAATTGCTCGGCGGCCCAGCCGACCATGGGTGACCCCAGCGGCGCACCACCCAGGAAGACCAGCATGTACAGGCCCATGACCCGGCCGCGCATAGCCGGGTCGGTGCCCAGCTGGACGGCCGCGTTGGCGGTGGTGCTGAACATCAGCAGCGCCAGGCCCGTCGGCACGAGCAGGGCCAGGAAGGCCCAGTACGAGGGCATCAGGCCGGACAGCACCTCCAGCACGCCGAAGGCGAACCCGGTCACCAGCAGCAGCCGCATGCCGGGCCGGGAGCGCCGGGCGGCCAGCAGCGCCCCGGCCAGGGCGCCGACCGCGAACATGGTGGAAGCCAGCCCGAACGCCCCGGCCCCGGTGTGGAACACGCCGCGGGACATGAGTGCGTTGGTCACCTGGAAGTTCATGCCGAAGGTGGCGATGAAGAAGACCAGTACCAGGGTCAGCCACAGCTCGGGGCGGGCCCGGACATAGCCGATACCCTCCCGCAGCTGGCCGCGGGCACGGGGGGCGCGGGTGACCGGGTGCAGCTCGGCCGGGCGCATCAGCTTGAGGCCGATCAGGACGGCGCCGAAGGATGCCGCGTTCAGCCAGAACGCGGCCGCGGTGCCGACCGCGCTGATGACCAGCCCCGCCACCGCCGGGCCGGCGATCCGGGCCAGGTTGAAGACGGCGCTGTTCAGCGCGATGGCATTGGCCATGCCCGCCGGGCCGACCATCTCCGCGACGAACGTCTGCCGGGTGGGGTTGTCCACCACCGCGACCAGGCCGAGCGCGAACGCGAGCAGATACACCTGCCAGACCGTGACCAGGTGGGTGCTGTCCAGGACGGCCAGGATCAGCGCCAGTGCGCCCATGGCCGCCTGGGTGGCGAACAGGATGCGCCGCCGCGAGTAGCGGTCGGCGATCATCCCGCCCCACAGGCTGAACAGCAGCTGCGGCAGGAACTGCAGCCCGGTGGCGATGCCGAGAGCGGTGCCGCTGCCGTGGGTGAGCTGGAGCACCAGCCAGTCCTGGGTGACCCGCTGCATCCAGGTGCCGGTGTTGGAGACGACCTGGCCGGTCGCGAACAGCCGGTAGTTGCGGGTGGCCAGCGACCGGAACGTCCGCCGCTGGCTGGTCAGGCCTGGCTGAGCTTCTCCAGGACCGGCGCCGCGGCCAGCAGCGCCGCCCGCTCCTGCGGGGTCAGCTCCGCCAGGCGCCTGGCCAGCCACGCCTCCCGGCGCCGCCGGATCTGCTGCACCAGCTCGCGGCCGCTGCTGGTCACCGACAGGATCACCTGCCGCCGGTCGGTGGGGTCGGGCGAGCGGGTCACCAGTTCCCAGTCGGCCAGTGCGGCGATAACCCGGGTCATGGACGGGGGCTGCACCTTCTCGTGCTCGGCCAGTTCGCCCGGTGTCATCGCGCCATGCCGCTCCAGCGTCGCCAGTGCGGCCAGCTGGGTGTCGGAGAGCGCGGGCTCGGCCAGTTCGGGCGCGAGCCGCTCGACCCGGAGCCGCCGGGCGAGGCGGCTGACCGAGATCCGCAGTGCGGTGGCGAGAGTAGCGTCTGACCGCTGCTGTAGCGTCATCTTCATTAGCCTGAGTCATTACCCTCGCTAACAGTACGCCAAGGCGAAACATTTCGTCAACGGCCGGCCCGGGTTAACCTGGCCTGGTGAAGCCACCCAGGCGGCCCGCGCCGCCGCCGCTCGAGGCCAACGACCGGCAGGTGACCGTCATCGGGACGGCCGGGTGGGCGGTCGCGCTGGTGATCCTGCTGATCCTGCGCGACCAGTTGCCAGCGGACGATCGATGGTGGATCTGGACCTGTGTGGCCGGGGTAGGCATGGGGCTGTTCGCGCTGTGGTACGTGCCCCGGTTCAAGCGGGCGCGGGCCCGCAAGGCGCAGCGGCGGACGGAGGCCCAGGCGACGGTCACCGCCCAGCAGGGCGCTGCCGCCCCAGCGGAGGGCGCGGCCGACGGTCAGCCGTGGTCGAGCGACTCGAAGACCGTCTCTTCCACCGAGACGCCGGGATGATCGACGAGGTCGTACCCGAGTTCGTCGATGATCGGCGCCACCGGCTGGCCTTCCCCGCCCGGAAGCAGTGCCTCCGAATGCGCGCCGCACCCGTGATCGGCCGACACCACCCGGCCATCGTCTGGCGCGTAGGTGTTCGCGCAGACGCCGAACAACTGCCCGAGCGAGCCACTCAGCCGGACGAAGAACCCGCAGGCCTGGCATGGGCCGGGCGCGGCATGGGCGAGCGGGCTGCGCGGGCCGTGCTCCCCGGTGTACCAGCGGATGGCGGCCTCATCCCGGCCGATGGCGGACAGCACCCGCGCCGCGCCCGGCGACTCCAGCGGCGCACGGGTGATATCCCCGGCCAGGCCGGCCAGATCCGCCAGCACGGGCGGCACGCTGTCCAGGCCGGACGTGGCCGGCTCGGTCATCCCTTCGTCGCCCTCCAGCGCGGCGACGGGCACCAGCCGTTCGTCGTCGACGGGCGCGGGCAAGAGGTCCCCGACCCCGAGGTCCCCCGGCCGCACCCGCTCCCGCCACGGCACCCACGGCGGGGCCAGGATCGCGTCCGGGCCGGGCAGTAGCAGGCTCTCGCTGATGGTGACGTTCTTCGCACGCGACGCGCGGGCTACCGTGACCGCCCACTGCCATCCGGAGTAGGCGGGAACGAGGCATTGGAACAAGTGGGTGACCACCCGGTCCGCTTCCGCCGCCATGCCCAGGTGCTCGCCGACCGCACCGGCTCCCGCCACTTCGCCAGCCGCGGCACGCGCCAGGTCGAAGGCCTGCGCACAGACCTCGTCCGGTTCCCGGGTCCGCGTCCGAAGTGTGCTCACGTTACGTAATTCTTCCCTATCCGCGTGCCTGCTCGGACCATGATGGGGCCGTTCGGGTGGCGCACGCCGCGGCCAGGCCGGCTCGCCGACTCGTCGCAGCCGCGAACGCGCAGAATACTTGGAACCATGGGATGGGTGGACGCGCGGCTGAAAGCCCGGCAGGCGACGCGGACTCTGACGTCCGCCGCGCAGTCCAGTGCCCGGGCTGGCGCATCCGCGGGCCGCGGGGCCAGCCGGGTGGTCCAGCGGATGACCCGCGCTTCCGGCGCCGGCCGTACCGGGCTGTCCAACCTGATCGAACTGAACGCGGCCGCCAGCGCGGGTGACGCCTTCGTCGCGGTAGCCCTGGCCGGAACCCTGTTCTTCAGCGCCTCGGTCAGCCAGGCCCGCAGCCAGGTGGCGCTCGCGCTGCTGGTCACCATGGCCCCGTTCGCGGTGCTCGCCCCGCTGATCGGGCCGATGCTCGACAAGGTCCAGCAGGGCCGCCGCTACATCCTGGCCGGCACAGTGCTGGCCCGTGGGCTGCTCTGCTGGGGCATGGCGGGGGCGGTGCTCTACCACGACTCGGTGGATTCTGCTACCGGCCGCGTTTGGCGTGCTGGTGCTGCAGAAGGCGTTCGGGGTGACCCGGAGCGCGGTGACTCCCCGGCTGCTGCCCAGGGAAATCACCCTGGTGTCCGCGAACGCGCGGGCGGGCCTGGCCGCGCTGATCACCACCACGCTGGCGGCCCTGGTGGCGGCCGGCATCGACTACGCCTTCGGCGGCGGGTCCGGCGGTGCGGCCTGGGTGCTGCGGGTGGGCACCATCGTCTACCTGGCGGCCACCGGCATGTGCTTCCGGGTGCCCGACCGGGTCGACACGCCGCCGCCAGCAGCGCAGCCGTCGGTGCCGCCGCAGGCCATGCCGGCCGCGGCACCGCCGCCGGCACCAGGGCAGCCCGGCCCGACGCTGCCGCTGACCCCGCCGTCCGGTGCGCCACGGGCGGCCGGGAACGGGGCGGGCCCGGCCACCGGGCGGACCAGGTGGCGGACGCTGCGCCAGCTCGGCCCGGTGGTGGGCGAGGCCATGCGAGCCAACGCCACTCTGCGCGCGTTCTCCGGTTTCATGGTGTTCTTCCTGGCGTTCCTGCTCCGGATCGAGCACTTCCCCGGAGTGAGCGACAAGGCCGCGCTGGCCGGGATGATCATCGCCGCCGGGGTCGGTGGCCTGCTCGGCAGCCTGCTCGGCTCCACGCTGCGGACGCGGCAGCCGTACCTCATCACGTTCGGCATGCTGGCGGCCGCGACTCTGGTCACCGCGCTGTGCGCGGTGTTCTTCGGCCTGTGGGCCGCCCTGGTGGTGGCGCTGGTCGCCGCGTTCGGCCAGGTACTCGGCAAGCTGGCGCTCGACTCCACGGTGCAGCAGGAAGTGGGGGAGGAAATCCGCACCTCCGCCTTCGCCGCCTCCGAGACGCTGCACCAGCTGTCGTGGGTGGCGGGCGGCCTGGCCGGGCTGCTGATGTCGCTCACCTCCAGCGGGGTGATCGGGCTGGCGGTGGCCGCGGTCGGGCTGGCGATCTCGTTCACGCTGCTGGTGCTGCAGCGGCGGCGGCGGATCCTGTCCGCCCGGCGGCGGGCGGCCCCCCGGCCGGCCCGGGGCTGACTCCGGTCAGGCGTCCACGTCGTCGGCCACGGCGCGCAGCACAGCCGCGATCTTCTTGGCATCCCGGCCGTCCGGGTGCCGCCCGCGCCGGTAGGAAGCCGACAGCCCGTCGAGCAGCTTGATCAGATCCTCGACGATCACGATCATTTCGTCGGGGCTCTTCCGGCTGCTCTTGGCCACGGTCGGGGGCGGTTCCAGCAGCCGGACCTGGAGCGCCTGAACGCCCCGCCGCCCCTCCGCCACACCGAACTCCACCCGCTGGCCAGCACGGAGCACGGCACCGGCCGGGACAGCGGTGGAGTGCACGAACACCTCACCCCCGTCGTCGCGGGTGAGAAAGCCGAACCCTTTGTCGGCGTCATACCACTTGACCTTGCCAGTGGGCACGAGCGGACCTCACGCGGATAGCAGCGGGCAGAGCGCGCGGGATGCGCGCTCCCAGGTTATCGGTCCCGCGCTGCTGGCGGCAGGTCACCTGGGCACGGGCCTCGCCCAGGCTAGCGACGCCAGGGCGGGACCTGCTCGCGCGGCCGCTGCCAGCGTGGGATCCGTTCCCGCGGGCCATGGCGGGCCCGCACGGCCAGGAAGACCGCGCACAGCACGCTGCCGGCCCGCAGCAGGTCGCCGAAATCCACCCGGACCGCATGTGCGTAGATCATGACCGCATTGCCCTGCGCGTGGATGACCGAGGCGGTCACGATGCTGCCCACCAGCGCGAACAGCAGCGGGCCAAGGAAGGCGGCCCACTTGTCGATGGGGTCCCAGATCCGGGACCTGACCGAGATCGCCGCGCCGACCAGCCAGAGCGGGAACGGCAGGATGAGCCCGCCGAGGCCGAGCACGATCACCGCGGTGGCCTCCAGCGGGTACCGGCGGGCCGCCGCCACGCCAGCCGAGGCCAGCCGGGTGACCGCGTGGCCCGCGGTGGCCAGCGCGGTCGCCACGGCACCACGCTCTGCCACCGGGCGTGGCGGCACCCGGACCGGGACAGCGCGCCAGTCCGGCGGCGGGGTGGCGGCCTGTGCCACCTTGCCGGAGCCCACCGGGCCGCCCGGCTCCGCATGGCTGGCCCGTTCGGCCGGGGGCAGCACCTTGCCCTCAAGCGGCTCGCCGGGGGCGGCCGGCTCGCCGGGAGGTGGTGGGCCCTGGCGGGTGCCTGGCCAGGCTTGGGTGGCTGGGCGCCAGCGGGAGTTGATCCGGCGGTGCCGCAGCGGGGCGGTGACCGGCTCGGCGGCGGCACCGGCCTGGTCAGCTGGCGCCTTGCGCCGGACCCGCGCGGCATCGATCCGCGCGCGTTCGGCCCTGACCAGCTGCTCCGGCTCGCCGAGCTGGGCGAGCACGCCGCGCATGCATTCCGGGTCCCCGAGACCGGTCCCGCATTCGCGCTCGATGCGCCGCCTGGTCTTGCTCACGAAGGCCATCCGGTCGCCCTTGGGCAGGTAACGCGTGCCCGCGTCAGCCACCCTGGCCAGGTACTCCAGCATGAGGCGGTCGGCCGTGATGTTCGCGGGGACCTTCATGCCCAGATGATCCTCCCTAATCCGGCGCTTGTGGAGCCCACCTCGCGGCACGGCGCCTGCCGGGCCGGTGGTGCTGGTCACAGGGGGTGGTGGTCCACGCGGAAGGGCGGCCCCGCGATGGCGGGGCCGCCCTTCGGCAACCATCTGGGCGAGCCTGGCGGCGCGCCCGGCATGGACTAGAAGTCCATGTCACCGCCGCCAGGGGCGGCCGGTGCCTTCTCCTTCTCCGGCTTCTCGACGATCACTGCCTCAGTGGTGAGGAAGAGACCGGCGATGGAGGCCGCGTTCTGCAGCGCGGAGCGGGTGACCTTGGCCGGGTCGATGATTCCGGCCTTGAACATGTTAACGTACTCGCCGGTCGCGGCGTCCAGGCCGTGACCCGCCGACAGCGTCTTCACCTTCTCGGCCACCACGCCGCCCTCGAGGCCGGCGTTGATCGCGATCTGCTTGAGCGGCTCTTCGACCGCCTTGCGAACGATAGCGGCGCCGGTCGCCTCGTCGCCCGTCAGCTCGAGCTTCTTGAACGCGTTGTTCCCGGCCTGGATCAGCGCGACGCCGCCACCGGGCACGACACCCTCCTCGACCGCGGCCTTGGCGTTACGCACCGCGTCCTCGATGCGGTGCTTGCGCTCCTTCAGCTCCACCTCGGTCGCCGCCCCGGCCTTGATCACCGCAACGCCGCCGGCCAGCTTGGCCAGCCGCTCCTGCAGCTTCTCACGGTCGTAGTCGGAGTCGGTGTTCTCGATCTCGGCCCGGATCTGGTTGACCCGGCCGGAGATCTGGTCCGCGTCGCCCGCACCGTCCACGATGGTCGTCTCGTCCTTGGTGACCACGACCTTGCGGGCCCGGCCAAGCAGGTCCAGGTCGGCGGTCTCCAGCTTGAGGCCGACTTCCTCGCTGATGACCTGGCCACCGGTGAGGATGGCGATGTCACCGAGCATGGCCTTGCGCCGGTCGCCGAACCCGGGCGCCTTCACCGCGACGGACTTGAACAGGCCGCGGATCTTGTTGACGACCAGGGTGGCCAGGCCTTCGCCCTCCACGTCCTCGGCGATGATGACCAGCGGCTTGCCGGACTGCACGACCTTGTCCAGCAGCGGCAGCAGGTCCTTGTTGGCGGAGACCTTGGAGTTGACGATCAGGATGTAGGGGTCCTCCAGGACCGCTTCCATCCGCTCCGGGTCGGTGGCGAAGTAGGGCGAGATGTAGCCCTTGTCGAAGCGCATGCCCTCGGTGAGCTCAAGCTCCAGGCCGAAGGTGTTGCTCTCCTCGACGGTGATGACGCCTTCCTTGCCGACCTTGTCCATCGCCTCGGCGATCATCTCGCCGATGGCGGTGTCCCCGGCGGAGATGGAGGCCGTGGAGGCAATCTGCTCCTTGGTCTCCACATCCTTGGCGATCTTGGACAGCTCCTCGCTCACCCGCTCCACCGCGGCCTCGATGCCGCGCTTGAGCGACATCGGGTTCGCGCCGGCGGCCACGTTCCGCAGCCCCTCGCGGACCAGCGCCTGGGCGAGCACGGTGGCCGTGGTGGTGCCGTCGCCGGCCACGTCATCGGTCTTCTTGGCGACTTCCTTGACCAGCTCGGCGCCGATCTTCTCCCACGGGTCCTCGAGCTCGATCTCCTTGGCGATGGACACACCATCGTTGGTGATCGTGGGTGCGCCCCACTTCTTCTCGAGCACCACGTTCCGGCCCTTGGGGCCGAGGGTTACCTTCACGGCGTCGGCCAGTTGGTTCATGCCGCGTTCGAGGCCGCGCCTTGCGTCCTCGTCGAACGCGATCATCTTGGCTGCCATAGGCTCCAGTCCTCCCGGGACTTTGTGGCTTCATCGGATGGATCGAGCCGACGCCCGCGACGGACGGCCGTCCCGCCGGGCAGTCCCTTCCTGCCCGCGGCCCGGCCTCATCGCCCCGATCCCCGCCTTGGCTTTTGTCACTCTCACAGGGAGAGTGCCAACGACTTGTTTAGCACTCTCAACCGGAGAGTGCAAGCCGACGTCAGCTGGGAAGAAGCTGGGAACCGCGTGGTTCGAGTTGAGAGCGGCCGGCCCGGCCGGTATAACCGGAGTATGCCCGGAACCGAGAAGCTCGCGATCAGCCTGCCCAAGGACCTGATCGAGAAGCTGCGCCGGGCCAAGGACGAAGGCCGGATCGAATCTGTCTCGGGATACATCGCCGACCTGCTGCGCCGGGAAGACGACTGGCGGGACGCCCGGGCCACCCTGGACCGCATCTTCGAGCGCTGCCCCGGGCCCGAGGCGAAGCACTATGCCTGGGCCCGGCAGGTGCTGGGCGTTGGCCCCAAGCCTGCCGCGTGATCGGCGGCCGGATCCTCGATACCAGCGCGCTGCTGCAGGCCGCCCGTGGCACCGCGTACATGCAGGCATTGCTGTATATCAGCCATGAGCACCTGATCCCGCTGGTCATTCCGGCGCCGTGCCTGGCGGACGCACTGGCCGCGCTGGACGACCCGCAGCAGCAGGCCCGGCTGTTCGATCTGGTGCGCTCGCCCATCGCCAAGGTCGAGCCCTTCGGCGCGATGGAAGCCACCGGCACCGGGCTGATGCGGGCCAGCGCCCGGCCAACCAGGGCGTCCACCAGTTCCGCGCACGCTGCCTACCTCGCCGCCGACCGGGGCTGGCCGGTGGTCAGTGCGCGGCCGGGGCCGATCCGGGCGATGAATCCCGACGTGGAAATCGAACCGCTGCCCTGACTGGGGGGAGCTGCCCCGGCTGGGGAGCTAGCCTGGCTGGCCAGCCCAGCGGAGACACTGGCAGGCCGGCTGTGGGGACACCAACCACCCGGGCAGGGGTGGCAAGGTCAGCGGCGGCGCAGCGGCACCAACTGACGAACCCGGCACCCAGGTATCCCTGGGTGCCGGGTACTCACGCGGCTAAGACGTGCAGCCGTCAGACAGCACGGACCGCAGATGCCTGCGGACCGCGGTCACTCTGCTCGATGTCGAATTCGACCCGCTGCCCCTCTTCGAGGCTGCGGTAGCCATCCATCTGGATAGCGGAGAAGTGCACGAACACGTCCCTGCCACCGTCGACCGCGATGAAGCCGTAGCCCTTGTCCGCGTTGAACCACTTGACGGTGCCCTGAGCCATTACCCAACAACTCCCTAACTACGCTCGGGCTTTCGGATCCCGCCCCTTGCTACCGCGGAACCCGTCGATCGCGCAGCGTTGAGGCGCCAGGCAAGCCGGGCTTGCCGTTCTCACCGTCCGACAGCGACCGGACACGACCTTACCCCCTGTCACGCTCTTGTGTGACCAGTTACCCGGCTAACTCGGCCACCGGCACCAGCCCGCCTGCCAAGGCACAGGGACACCACGGTTCACTCTGGGCGAAAAGCCGCCTGACCAGGTGCCCGTGGCCGCCGGTCAGCCGCCCGCCACCGCCGGAATGACCGAGACATGGGCGCCGGCCGGGACCTGGGTGTCCAGGCCCTGCGCGAAGCGGACGTCCTCCTCCCCCACGTAGACGTTGACGAACCTGCGCAGACTGCCGGTTTCGTCGACGATCCGGCCGGCCAGGCCGGGGTAGGCGGCATCCAGCCCGGCGATCACCTCGCGCAGGGTGCCCGGCTCGGCGGCCACCTCCGCCGACCCGCCGGTGTATGTGCGGAGAATGGTCGGGATACGGACGGAAACACTCATTACTGCCACCTTTCCAGCAGGTAAACAGCGGCCGCGGGACGGTGCCCCGCCGGCTGGTTAACAGCAGTCGGGGGACCGGGATCGGCTGGCCGGTAAACAGCAGCCGGAGGACGGTCATCCACCGGCCGGTTAACAGCGGCCGGCGGGCAGTGCCCGGGCCGGTAAACAGCAGCCGCCCGGCAGTGCTCCACCGGCCGGTAAATAGCAGCCTGGGGACGGTGACCAGCGAAACCGGCCAGCGCATTCGCCGGCGCCGATTCCACGGCCACCGGAATTACCGTCACGCCACCCGGGCGGAGGCGGCGTTCGCCGCCGACTGCTCGAAGTCGCGGAACCCGGCCAGCGTCGGCCGGATCGCAGGCGGCGGCGCCGTGCCCGCCACGGCGCCGAGCGTCTTCAGCCCGTCCCCGGAGTTGATGATGACGGTCTCCGCCCCGGGGTCGAGCGCCCCGTCGGCCAGTAGCCGCCGCAGCACACCCAGCGTGACCCCGGCCGCGGTCTCCCCGAACATGCCCTCGGTGACCGCGAGCAGCCGCATCGCGCTGACCACCTCCGGGTCGCTCACGTCGGCCACCGCGCCGCCGGTGCGCCGCACCACGTCCAGCACGTAGGGGCCGTCCGCCGGGTTGCCGATGGCCAGCGACTTGGCGATGGTTGACGGCCGGACCGGCGCCACCACATCGTGACCGGCCCGGAAGGCGGCGGCCACCGGGGCACACCCGCTCGCCTGCGCGCCAAACACCCGGTACCGGGTGGCGGGCACCAGCCCCAGTTCGATCAGTTCCCGGAACGCCTTGTCGATCTTGACGAGCTGGGCGCCGGAGGCCACCGGCACCACGATCTGCTCGGGCAGCCGCCAGCCGAGCTGCTCGGCGATCTCGAACCCGATGGTCTTCGACCCCTCGGCGTAGTAGGGCCGCACGTTCACGTTCACGAACGCCCAGTCCTCGCGCTCGTCGGCGAGTTCGGAGGCGAGCCGGTTCACGTCGTCGTAGCTGCCGTCGACCGGGACCAGCATGCCGCCGTAGACGGCGGTGGCGGCGATCTTCTCCGGCTCCAGGTCGGCCGGGATCAGCACGACCGAGCGGATCCCGGCCCGGGCAGCCGCCGCGGCGACCGCGTTGGCGAGGTTGCCGGTGGACGGGCAGGCGAGCACCCGGTACCCGAGTTCCACCGCGGCGGCCAGCGCCACCGCCACCACCCGGTCCTTGAAGGAATGGGTTGGGTTACCTCGCTCGTCCTTCACCCACAGCCGGGCCATGCCCAGCTCGGCGGCCAGCTGGCCAGCCCGGACCAGCCGGGTCAAGCCGGGCTCGGTGCTGGGCGAGGCGGCCACATCCGGCGGCACCGGCAGCAGCGGCGCATAACGCCAGATGTTCGGCGGCCCGGCCTCGATCGCGGCCCGGGTCAGCTGGGGCAGCTGGTAGCTGACCTCCAGCGGGCCGAAACAGTCCAGGCAGACGTGGCCAGCGCCCAGGCTGGCGGTGGCGCCGCATTCGCGGCAGGAGAGGTGGGTCGCATAGCCGAACCGGTTGGGGGTGTTCGCGGTAGTCACAGAGCGGGGCCTTTCTCCCTCATCTGTCCCGGCAGCCGGACGGGCCGCGGGCCGGAGTTGGCACCTGCCACGATCTCGACCCCGCTGGCGGCGGGCCCCTACGGCGGGCCTGCCCGGGCAGACAACCGTGGTGGTTGCCGGGGCTTCACAGGGCCGTTCCCTCCACCCCTCTGGATGAGCGTTATGAAGTTGTATCCAGCACTCTAACCGATCAGCGCCAGGGCTCCCCTGGCCAGGCCGGGTTACTCTCCGGTCATGACTGCCGAACCGCTGGGCCGGATCCTGGTCGCCTCCAACCGCGGCCCGATCTCGTTCTCCCGTCGTGGCGACGGGCAGCTCACGGCCCGGCGCGGTGGCGGCGGCATGGTGTCCGGGCTCTCCTCGGTGGCCGGTCAGGCCGAGGTGCTGTGGGTGTGCGCGGCCCTGTCCGGCGCCGACCGGGCCGCTGCCCAGGCCGCCCCGGGCGGCTTCCTGGACGCGGGGTTGCTGGGCGGGGACGGGCAGCAGCCGTCCGGCTCGGCCGTCCGGATGCTGAACATCCCGCCCGCCGTGCTCGACCGCGCGTACAACGGGGTGGCCAACTCCACCCTCTGGTTCATCCACCACATGCTCTACGACACGCCTGACCAGCCGGTGTTCGGCCGGGCGTTCTGCCGCGAGTGGGAGGACTTCCGCAGCTACAACGAGGCGTTCGCGGACGCGCTGGCCGACGGCGCCGGCCCGGAGGGCCTGGGCGGCCCGCTGGTCCGGGCGATGGTGCAGGACTACCACCTGACCCTGGTGCCCCGGATGCTGGCCGACCGGCGGCCCGATGTCGCGATCGGGTACTTCTGCCACACGCCCTGGGCGCCGCCGGACTACTTCGCCATCCTGCCCGGCCAGGTCGCCCGGGAAGTGCTGGAGGGCATCCTCGGCGCCGACCATGCCGGGTTCCACGCGCAGCGGTGGGCGGACGCGTTCCTGGACTGCTGCCAGGCCGTGCTCGGCGCCGACGTGGACCGGGCGACGGGCACCGTCCGCCACCGCAGCCACACCACCACGGTCGCGGTGCACCCGCTCGGCGTCAACGCCGCCGAACTGCGCGCCCGCGCCGCCGCCCCCGACGTGCAGGCGCACGTGGCCGAACTGGCCGCGGCGGCCGGCGGCCGGAAGCTGATCGTCCGGATCGACCGCACCGAGCTGTCCAAGAACATCGTCCGCGGCCTGGCCGCCTACGCGGAACTGCTGACCAGCTATCCGCAATGGCGCGGCCGGGTGACCCAGCTGGCGTTCGCCTACCCGTCCCGGCACGACCTGCCCGAGTACCGCGAGTACACCGCCCAGGTGCAGCGGCTGGCCAGGGAGATCACCGACGAGTTCGGCACCAGCGACTGGAATCCGCTGATCCTGCAGGTGAACGACGACTACCCACGCTCACTGGCCGCCTACCAGCTGGCCGATGTGCTGCTGGTGAACCCGATCAGGGATGGCATGAACCTGGTCGCCAAGGAAGGCCCGCTGCTGTCCACCCGCGGCTGCGCGCTGGTGCTGTCCCGGGAGGCCGGCGCGGCCGCCGAACTGGCCGCCGGGGCGCTGCTGGTCAACCCGTATGACGTCACCGAAACGGCGCGGGCGCTGCATGACGCCCTGGACATGCCAGAAACCGAACGGCAGCAGCGGTGTGCCCTGCTGGCCACGGCCAGTGCCGCCGCGCCACCCCAGGAGTGGTTCGCCGACCAGATCAGCGTGCTGGCCGCGGCGAGCCGCTGACCGCGCGGGCGAGCGCCGCCAGCAGGGCGGTGACCTGGCCCGGGCCGTCCACCACCAGGTCCGCCTCGGCGGCCAGCTCAGTCACCTCCGCCGAGCCGCTGCACACGGTCAGGCCCGGGTGCCCGGCGGCCCGCAGATCCCGCACCGCGGCGAACGCGGCCAGGTCGCCAAGGTCGTCACCGGCGAACAGGATCGCCCGGCAGCGCCGTTTGGCGACGAGGCTGGTCAGGGCGGTGCCCTTGTCGGTGCCGGGGGGACGGAGTTCCAGTACCAGCCGTCCCGGCTCTAGCCGCAGCCCGGTCCGGTTGGCCAGCGCGGCCAGCGGGCCGGCCACCCTGGCCAGTGCGGCCGCCGGGTCGGCGGCGCGGCGGGTGTGGACGGCCAGCGCGTGGCCCTTGTCCTCGACCCAGGTGCCATCGGCGGCGCCCGCCCCGGCCAGCAGCGCGGGCAGCTCGGCCCGGGCGGTGGCGACACCCGGCGGGGACGGCTGGGCGGCAAGCTGGCCATCCTGCCACTGCTCCCAGCCGTAGTGGCCGAGCACGATCAGGCCCGGGATGCCGGCGAGCCCGCCGAGTTCCACCGCGGTCAGGGCCGGGCGGCCGGTGATGATGGCGAGTGTGCCGACCTGGCCGGCCAGGGCCCGCAGGGCGGGGGTGGCCGCCGGGTGCGCACGGGCGGCGGCCGGGTCCGCCACGATCGGGGCCAGCGTGCCATCGAAGTCGGCCGCGATCAGCGCCCGGCCAGGATCGGCCAGGATCGCCGCCAGCCCCGCCCGCCCCTCGGCGGTCCGGGGTGTGGGCAGCCCGGGTTCGCCCGGCGCCGCCGGCGCCGGTCATGCCAGGCCGGTGGCGCCGGTGTCCGGCGGGGCGGAGCGGATGCGCTGGCGGCGGGCCCGCTGCCGGCGCAGCCGTTTGACCAGCACCGGGTCGAAGCCGAGGGCTTCGGGGCGGTCGATCAGCTCGTTCAGCAGCTGGTAGTAGCGGGTGGCGGACAGGCCAAGCAGGTCCGAGATCGCCTGCTCTTTCGCGCCGGGCTGGCGCCACCAGCCACGCTCGAAGGCCAGGATGCGCATGTCACGCTCGGATAGCGCCATCGCCTCCCCGCCTTCGCAGTCGTGCCCGCCCGTGAACTCTTCATGGTAGTGGCCAACCCGGAATTCTGGACGGCCGGATTTGCTGACCGGCGGGAGCGGTCCGTGGCCGGCCCGCCTCTATGCGGCGTGGCCACGACCACGTACGCTCACCCATCGTGGGTTCCTTCGACTGCCTGAGTTTCCTGACCGATTACGGCCTCGATGACGGGTTCGTCGCAGCCTGCCACGGGGTGGCTGCCACCATCGCGCCCAGCGTCCGGATCATCGACATCACGCACCTGGTTCCTCCCGGCGATGTGCGCCGCGGCGCGGCCGTGCTGGCGCAGACCATGCCGTACCTGCCGCGTGGCGTGCATGTCGCGGTCGTCGACCCCGGGGTGGGGACCGCCCGGCGGGGAGTGGCGGTCGCGGTGGGCGAGAGCATCCTGGTCGGTCCGGACAACGGCGTGCTGTCCTGGGCGGTGGCGCGGGCGGGCGGGGCGACCAGCGCCCACCACCTCACCAACGGCGAGCTGTGGCTGCATCCGCTGTCGCAGACCTTCCACGGCCGCGACATCTTCATGCCGGTGGCGGCACACCTGGCCACCGGGACGGACCTGTCCGCGGTCGGCGCGCAGATCGACGTGGCGGATCTGGTGACACTGCCAGCGCCGACCAGCCGGGTCCACGACGGCGAGGCCGAAGGCGAGGTGATGTCGGTCGACCGGTTCGGCAACGTCCAGCTGTCGATCACCGCCTCGGACGCCGACCGGCTCGGCATCGGTTTCGGGTCGTCGCTGGTGGTCCGGTGCGGGCGGCGCCAGCTGACCGTGCCCTATCTGGAGACATTCGCGGCGGTCGCACCGGGCGAGATCGTCGCCTTCACCGACAGCGCCGGGCTCATCTCGATCGCGGTGAACGCGGGCGACGCCGCCCAGCAGCTTGGGCTGCCGCCGGGCGCGCACGTCCGGCTGTCGGCCACCCCAGCCTCCTGACCGGACATATCTGACCACCAGGGCTAGGGTGCCGTTTCCCCGCGGGCCGGGCACCCCCGATCCCCCCCGAAATGCCCCCGAACGTGGCACAATGCGGCAGGTGCTCCATTGGCAGGGAGGGCAGCGGTGTCGCTGGGTTGCCCCCGGGCAGGAAACGGGGTGACCAGGGGGTTTATCGCTGCACGCCCGGCACCGGCGCCAGCGCCGCAGGGGCGGGCCGTGGCACGTCGCAGCCTGGCCGCCGCCCGGCTGGCACTGGCCACCGGGCTCGTGGCCGCCAGCGTCGCGATGGCCGCCCTGCCTGCCGCCGCCGCCAGCACTATCCGCAGCCAGGAGTGGTGGCTGCAGAACCTGCACGTGACCAAGGCCTGGATGAGCACCCACGGAACCGGAGTGACCGTCGCCGTGCTGGACACCGGGGTGTACCCGAACCAGCCTGACCTGACCGGATCGGTGACCACCGGGCCGGACTACACCGGCTCCCAGGAGGTCCCTGGCGGGGCGTACTGGGGTATCCACGGCACCGCCATGGCGAGCCTCATCGCCGGGCACGGGCACGGCGCCGGGCAGAACGAAGGGATCATGGGGGTAGCGCCGGCCGCCAAGATCCTGTCTGTCCGGGTGACGCTGGAGAGCACCGACCCGATGCTGGCGGACGCGACCGTGGCAGCCGGGCTCCCGGCCGCCATCGCGCACGGAATCAAGTACGCGGTCCGGCACGGCGCGACGGTCATCGACCTGCCGCTCGACCCGGTCACCACGGCCGGTGCGCCCGGCTCGGGCGGCAGCACGGCCGAGCGGGCAGCGGTCGCCTACGCGCTCGCCCACCAGGTGGTGCTGGTCGCCCCGGCCGGTGACGACCTGACGCCCGGGGTGGACCCGGTGAACTTCCCGGCCTCGTACCCGGGTGTCATCTCGGTGGGCGCGTTCGACTCGTCGTTCATGAAGGGCACATTCAGCAGCCAGCAGCCCTATGTCACGCTGACCGCGGCCGGGGTAGGTGTCATCGCCGCAGCCGGGCCGACCGGGTACACCCAGCTCAACAGCACCAGCGCGGCCAGCGCGGTGGTAGCGGGGATCGTCGCCCTCATCCGGGCCCAGTTCCCCTCGCTCACCCCGGCGCAGGTGACCAAGGCACTGACCAGCAGCACCGTCTACCGGCGGCCAGGTGGCCAGGCCACCGGATCCGGGGCCGGGACGGTCAACGCCGCCGCCGCGCTGGCCGCCGCGGCCTCGATCAACGCGGCGGTCTCCCCCTCGGCATCGCCGGCCAGCACGTCCCCGGCGGCCGCCGCACCCAAGGCGCCAGCCGTGCACAGCACCAGCAGCAGCCTGAGCAAGAGCCTGACCAGCGACGCCTACCTGGCCGGCGCGGTGTTCGTGCTGCTGCTGCTGGCGATCTTCGGCTGGCGGCTGCTCCGCCGCCGCCGGGCAAGGGCGGCTCGGCTGGCCGAGGTGCGGGCCGCCGCCCAGCCGCCGCCCCGCAAGGACCGGCCGGCGGCCACGGCAGCTACGGCGGCAGGCGCCAGCCCGGACGAGTTCATCCCGGCGCCACCTGGCCCGGGGCTGGCCGCCACCGGCGCAGCGGTGACAGCGTCCAGCCCGTTCCCGCCGGCGCCGTACCCAGCGGGCACTCCGGGCAGCGGGTATGGCGGCGGGCAGAGCTTCCCCGGCAGCGGCTTCACCGGCAGTTCGTTCTCCGGCAGTGCCGGCCTGGCGGGTTCGGGCAGTACGTTCCCCCGGCAGCAACCGCCCCCGGCCGGGCCGGCCGGGGGCGCCGGGGGCGGGATGGGTGGCCTGGCTGGCCGCCTCGGCGCTGGTTACGGCGCTCCCGGCGGCGGCACCGAGACCGCGGCCGGCCTGCCCCGCGACGGCGGCTGGGACAGCACTGACCCGGCCGGCACCGGCGCCGGCGCCGATCGGAAGCCCGGTGCCGGCGGCGCGCCGGGCAGCAACGGCGGGCCAGGCAGCAGCACTGGCAACGGAAATGGCCCGGATAGCGCGGCACCTGGTTCGGGTTCAGCGGCCACCCGGGTGGCCGGGCCGCACCGGCAGGCCGCGGCGAACATCGCCGGCCGCCCGCCGTGGGACCCCGCCCCGGAGCCGGCCGGCGATGTGCCCTGGGCGCAACTGGCGGCAAGCGCGACCCCGCTCGGCCCCGGCCAGCCACCGGGGCCAGTGGAGATGCCGCTGCCCGCCCCACCACGGGCCGAGCCGTCAGCCTGGGATCTGGCCGCGGAGGAGGCGTGGCCGGGTGGCCCAGCCGCGTCCCGCCCGCCCGGCGGGCCGTCCAACGGCTGGACGGGGTGGTCCGGCCAGGACCAGCCCGAGGGGACTGAAAACGGCAGCGAGGAAGCCGACGGCGGGTCGCAGCCCATCTACGTGTGGAATCCGGGTGCGGCCACCGAGTCCTTCCCGGCCGTCCAGCCGGATAAGGACAAGGGGCCGTAGGCTGCCAGGCTGGCCTCAGGACGGGTCGCGGGGGCGGCCAGAGCCGCTGGCAGCGCCGTTCAGCTCGGCCTTACGCGCGGACGCGTACATGTGCACGTATTCCTGGCCGGAGAGGGCCTGGATGGCCGTCATGACATCGTCGGTGATCGCCCGGCGGGCCACCGCGGCCGGACCGCCCTGCTGGTACTTCTCGAACGTCATCGGCTCGCCGAGGCGGATGGTGACCCGGTGCAAGCCGGGCAGGACGCGGCCGGGTGGCAGCACCCGGTCGGTGCCGATGACGGCGGCCGGGATGACCGGCACCCCCGAGGCCAGCGCCAGCCAGCCCACCCCGGTCCGGCCCCGGTACAGGCGGCCATCCGGGGAGCGGGTGCCTTCCGGGTAGAGGCCGAACAGCTCACCCGACCTGAGCAGGCCCAGCGCGGCGTCCAGCATGTCCTGGGCGGCCCGGGCCCCCTCCCGATCCACCCGCAGCTGCCCGGTCGCACGCAGGTAGGCGCCGACAAAAATGTGCGACGGGCGCCGGACGGCGAAGTACTCGGACTTGGCGGCGAAGGTGAGCGGCCGGTCGATGACCAGCGGCAGGAAGACCGAGTCCACGAACGACAGGTGGTTGGAGGCGATGATGGCGCCACCGGTCCGGGGGATGTGCTCGGTGCCGGTGACCTGCGGCCGCCACAGCAGGTGCAGCAACGGGCCCGCGACGACCCGGGAGACCTGGTACTTCATCGGCCCTCCAGCAAGCCCTGCCCGGCATCAGCCTGCCGGGGCGGGCCCGGCTGTGCCGGACCGGCCCGCCCGGCCAGCGGGACGATCCGGGGGAACACCTTAACGATAACCGGGCGGGCCGCCGCTCGCGGTGCCCACGTCGGGCGCGTGGGTTCCATCGGCCGCCTGGGTTCCGCTGACCGCGTGGGTTCCGCCGGCCGCGGGGTCCGTCTGGCTGGCGCCGCGGCCTGCGCCAGCGCTGGCCGGTGTGCCCGGGGCGGCGGGTGCGGCCGGTGAGCTGGGCGGGCCGGGCAGGTCGGGCGGCCGGTCACGACAGCCGGTGCGCAGACGATGGCGATCACCGGGGGCAGCACGAAGGGGGCACCGAAGGTGGGCACCATGACGCCGTTGTCCTCGGCGAACCAGCAGAGCACCGCGATCAGCCAGCTGGTGGCGAGGGCCGGGCCCAGCAGTGGGACCTGCCGGCAGGCGCGGGCGAGCAAGCTGGTGCGCAGCCGGGCCGGCCAGCCGGCCGCCAGCCCGGCCAGCTCAGGCCGGTCAGCACCAGTACGGCCGGGATCGCCAGCACGAACGGGTTACCGCCGAGCGAGTTCAGGTTCGAGCTGATCTTGCGCCGGAGGATGGGGCCAGCATTGCCGTGCAGCGCCTGGCCCGCGAAGGCACCGATATCGGAGTGCCCGGTGGCCGGCAGCAGGTAGCTGGCCAGCGCGAACAACGCGACCCGCAGCAGGCTGCTGACAGCGGCCAGCACCAGCCGCCGGACGGTGATCCGGATGCCCGCGGCCGCGGTGAGGAAGAGCACGAAACCAGGCAGCATCGCGATGGTCCCGCCGGCTTTCGCACCGAAGCCGGGCCAGCCGGAGACGACGGCCGCCAGCCCGGTGATGGTGGCCATGCACATCAGGGCTGCCATGCGCCGGCCCCGGCGGAACAAGATGCCGCCCAGCCAGGCCGCGGTCAGCACCGCGGACACGGCGTAGATGACGACCGCACTGTTGCCCAGCCCGTAGAACCGGCCGGAGCCGAGCGGGGTCAGCCCGAACGGGGTGTCCCGTGCCAGGTGGGAGCCGGTCATCAGGTCGACGGCGAGCACGCCCAGGGTGACGGTCGCGACAACGCCGGGCGGCCCGAGCGGGTCGGACCGCCAGGGCCCGGCAAGCGCGGCGGCCGCGATCAGCGCTGCCCACACCGCGGCCAGGGCGTACAGGACGGCGGCCGGGTGCGGCTGCGACCACCACGGCAGCAGGCTGGCCAGGAACGTCCCGGCCGGGACCGAAGCCAGCCACAGGCCGGCCATGCGGGCGGCGGTGGCCGCCGCCGTGTGGCGCCCGGCTGGTACCGGCTGCCTGTGCCGGGACAGGAGCCGGAGCAGGGCCGCGATGACAGCGGTCAGCAGCGCGCCGCCGAAGCCGATGAGCAGGAAGAAAGTGCTCACGGTCTGCCGGTAGACCTGGGCGGCAACGTCCTGCTGGCGCAGCATCCGACGGTCCGGCCAGGCTGGCGCGCGGTCCCGCCTGGATCGGGGAGCCGGTTACTGCGGGCGGGACGGGCCTGCCGAGCCAGCCGAGGACGGTCGGGGTGACATCGGTCAGCGTGACCAGGCCCGGCTGCCGGGTGGAGGAGGCCGTGAGCAGGCCATCGGCGTAACCCGGGCCAGCCGCGACGATGACCCGCAGGTGCGGCTCGACGCCGTCGCCCGGCGCGAGCACGACGAGCGTGGAGTCCGGGGGCAGGTCGCGGATGATCGCTGCCAGCCGCCGGTCGGCGGCCCGCGCGCGCGGCCCGCCGCCCGCAGCGCGCTGGCCCATCCTGCCCGCCTGATGGCGCCCGGGGTTGCGGGGAGATTGCCAAGGTCGGCGACAGTCAGCGGGCACCGGGCCAGCAGGGCTGGGGTGAGCCGGGACGGCACGGGCAGATAGCTGGCGACGCGGCCCGACGCGCTGGCGAGGGCCAGGGCCGCCCCCGGGCCGACCGCGGTAGCACACCGGTCCGGGCCGGGGGCGGTGGCCAGCACCCCCCACTGCGGGTTCTCGCTGAACCTGGCGTTGTAGCTGACCAGGGCGGGGAACCGCAGGGATCTGGGCCGGGGCGGGAGTGCCGTCCGCCCGGGGCGCCCTGGGGACGACGGCGGGGACTGCCGGGCAGGGGCCGCTGGCGGGGTGCGGGGCGGAGGCGCGGGCAGCGGAGTTGAGCGTCAGCCAGCCGTCCACGGGGCAGCTACAGATGCTGATCCCGGTGACGTCCAGGGACCCGGCCGAGCCCTGGCCGGCCAGGCGCCACAGGGTCGGTGTCACGGTCGGCGAGATGTCGCTCCAGCGCAGGCCACCGATGCCAGCCAGGATGACATGGGCCGGCCGGGGCGCATCAGGGCCGGCCACTGTGGCCAGTGGCGTGGCAGGACTGGCCGAGGCGGCCCGCGACGTGCCAGGGCCGGTCGCCGCGGCCGACGCGGATATGGGGGCGGCGACGGCGAGGGCCACGGCCACGCTGGTGGCCAGCGCCTTGCCGAGGATCGCCCGCATCCCGTCACGGTATCCACGACCCGGAACCGGCTGGGACTGGCGGGAAGGCGGCCGCCTGACGGAGGCGCCGGTGTGGACTGTCGCGGGGGTCCTTATCCTGATTCGCCGCTGCCCGGGCCGTGATCGCCGGCCGCACGTGCTTCCCATTCGGCCTTGGTTAGCGCGTACTCCACTTCGCCGCGCTCGGACCCTTCGACGGCGTCGGATCCTTCATAGGGGAAGGTGCGCACGAGGAGCAGGCCGGATTTCTCCAAGACCCGCCGGGAGGCGGTGTTGACCGCCATGGTGAGTGCGAACACGCGCTGCACGCCCAGTTCGGTGAAGCCCTTACGGATGAGGGCACGTGACCCCTCGGAGGCATACCCCCTGTTCCATACCGCCCGGCGCAGCCGGTACCCAAGGTCGATGCCCTCACCCGGGCCGGGCCGGAAGTGGAACCAGCCAAGGAACTCCCCGGTGGGTGCAGCCTCGGCAACCCAGGTCCCGAACCGGCTGTCCCGCTGATGGGCGCCGAGGTGGAAAGGGATGATCTCGTCCCGGATCTGCTGGCGTGGCGTGGGCTTGCCGCCGTTGATGAAGCGCATGACCTCGGGGTCGCTGTTGAGCTGGAACAGGTTGTC
>CAWIMG010000013.1:0-23796 GCA_963837105.1 uncultured Actinomycetes bacterium
GGAGCTGTCCTGGAAGCACATCGACCACCCGGGCGAGGTGGTCGAGGTCGGCCAGGAGGTCACCGTCGAGGTGCTGGACGTGGACATGGACCGCGAGCGCGTGTCGCTGTCGCTGAAGTCCACCCAGGAAGACCCCTGGCAGCAGTTCGCCCGCACCCACCAGATCGGCCAGGTTGTCCCCGGGCGGGTCACCAAGCTGGTTCCGTTCGGCGCGTTCGTGCGCGTGGAAGAGGGCATCGAGGGCCTGGTCCACATCTCCGAACTGGCCGACCGGCACGTCGAGATCCCCGAGCAGGTGGTGCAGGTCGGGGACGAGATCTTTGTCAAGATCATCGACATCGACCTGGACCGGCGGCGGATCAGCCTGTCGCTCAAGCAGGCCAACGAGGGCACGATCGGCGAGGCGGTCGGCGACGACTTCGACCCGACCCTGTACGGGATGCCGGCCACCTACGACGACCAGGGCAACTACGTCTACCCGGAGGGCTTCGACCCGGAGACGGCCGAGTGGCTGGAGGGCTACGACTCCCAGCGCGAGGAGTGGGAGCGGCAGTACGCCGAGGCCCGGTCCCGGTTCGAGGCACACCGCCGGCAGGTGACCGAGGCGCGAAAGGCGCAGGAGGAAGCCGAGAACGGCGAGGCCGCCGCGGAGGCCGAGAACGGCCGATCCGGCAGCAAGTCGGGCGCCCGCCGTTCGGTCACCTCCAGCAGTACCGACGATGACGCGCCCACCGGGGCGCTTGCCTCGGACGAGGCGCTGGCTGCGCTGCGGGACAAGCTCTCGGGCGGCCAGAGCTAACGGCGCTCCGCCAGTGCTGCGGGTTGGGCTTACCGGCGGGATCGGCGCTGGCAAGAGCGAGGTCGCGCGGCGGCTGGCGTCGTACGGCGCGGTGGTGATCGACGCCGATGCCGTGGCCCGCGAGGTGGTCGCGCCCGGTACCGCAGGACTGGCCGAGGTGGCCAGCGAGTTCGGCCCGGGCGTGCTGCACGGCGATGGCAGCCTCGACCGGGCCCGGCTGGGTGAGCTGGTCTTCGCGGACGGGGCGCTGCGCCGCAAGCTGAACGCCATCGTGCACCCGCGGGTGCACGAGCGGATGGCGGAACTGGAACGGCAGGCGGGGGACGTGCCGGTCATCGTCCACGATGTCCCGCTGCTGGCCGAGAACCAGCTGGCGGGCGGCTATGACCTGGTTGTAGTGGTGGATGTGCCGCCCCGCGTCCAGCTGGAGCGGCTGGCCAGGGAGCGTGGCATGTCCCGGGAGCAGGCGGAAGCCAGGATGCGCGCGCAGGCCACCCGGGAAGACCGGCTCGCCGTGGCAGACATCGTGGTGGACAACTCCGGGTCGCTAGCCGAGCTCGACCGCGAGGTCGGCGACCTGTGGGCAGAGCTGCGCAAGCGGGCGCGAGCTGTCCGGGGCTGACCTCATCCGGCGGCAGTGTCGGCACCCCGCCCTACAGTGGAGATGACCGAGCCGGGAAGAACGCCGCTGCCCGGCGCGTTGCCAGCCAGGGCCAGCTGCGGGAAGGAGGGTGCCATGCGGCCGGTGAGCGATCTCCAGCGGCGGGTGGCGCCGTTCCGGGTGGTCACCGACATGGTGCCGGCCGGCGACCAGCCGCGGGCCATCGGCGAGATGGAGCGCCGGATCCGCGGCGGCGCGGCCGATACCGTCCTGCTGGGCGCGACCGGCACCGGTAAGACCGCCACGGTCGCCTGGCTGGCCGAACGGCTGCAGCGGCCCACCCTGGTCATGCTGCCGAACAAGACCCTGGCCGCCCAGTTCGCCAACGAGCTGCGGGAGATGCTGCCGCAGAACGCGGTCGAGTACTTCGTCTCCTACTACGACTACTACCAGCCGGAGGCATACGTCCCGCAGACCGACACCTACATCGAGAAGGACTCCTCGATCAACGACGAGGTGGACCGGCTCCGGCACTCGGCCACCAACTCGCTGCTCACCCGGCGGGACACGATCGTGGTCGCCTCGGTGTCATGCATCTACGGCCTGGGCACCCCGCAGGAGTACGTGGACCGGATGCTCAAGCTGCGGGTGGGCGGCACCATCGAGCGCGACATGCTGCTGCGCAAGCTGGTCGGCATGCAGTACCAGCGCAACGATCTGGCGTTCAGCCGCGGCACCTTCCGGGTGCGCGGCGACACGATCGAGATCATCCCGGTCTATGAGGAACTCGCGGTCCGGATCGAGATGTTCGGCGACGAGATCGAGCGGCTGATGACGCTGCACCCGCTGACCGGGGAAGTGATCAGCGAGGACGACGAGCTGTATGTGTTCCCGGCCTCCCACTACGTCGCCGGGCCGGAGCGGATGGAGCGGGCAGTCGCCGGCATCGAGGCCGAACTGGCCGAGCGGCTGGGTGAGCTGGAACGGCAGGGCAAGCTGCTGGAAGCGCAGCGGCTGCGGATGCGCACCACCTACGACATCGAGATGATGCGCCAGGTGGGCAGCTGCTCGGGAATCGAGAACTACTCGCGGCATATCGACGGCCGGGCGGCCGGCACCCCGCCGAACACGCTGCTCGACTACTTCCCCGAGGACTTCCTGCTGGTCATCGACGAGTCGCACGTCACCGTGCCGCAGATCGGCGCCATGTACGAGGGCGACGTCTCCCGCAAGCGGGTCCTGGTCGAGCATGGTTTCCGGCTGCCCAGCGCGATCGACAACCGGCCGCTGACCTGGGACGAGTTCTGCGAGCGGATCGGGCAGACGGTGTACCTGTCGGCGACGCCGGGACCGTACGAGCTGACCAGGACCGGCGGTGAGGTGGTCGAGCAGGTGATCCGGCCGACCGGGCTGGTCGACCCGCAGGTGATCATCAAGCAGACCAAGGGCCAGATCGACGACCTGGTGCACGAGATCCGGCTGCGGGCCGAGCGGGACGAGCGGGTGCTGGTGACCACGCTGACCAAGAAGATGGCCGAGGATCTCACCGATTACCTGCTGGAACTGGGTATCCGGGCGCGTTACCTGCACAGCGAGGTGGACACCCTGCGGCGGGTGGAATTGCTGCGTGAGCTGCGGCTCGGCGAGTACGACGTGCTGGTTGGCATCAACCTGCTGCGGGAGGGGCTGGACCTGCCGGAAGTGTCGCTGGTCTCCATCCTCGACGCGGACAAGGAAGGGTTCCTCCGGTCCGGCACGTCGCTGATCCAGACCATCGGCCGGGCCGCCCGGAATGTGTCCGGCCAGGTACACATGTATGCCGACAAGGTCACCCCGTCGATGCAGCGGGCCATCGATGAGACCAACCGCAGGCGCGACAAGCAGATCGCCTACAACACCGAGCACGGCATCGACCCGACCCCGCTGCGCAAGCGGATCGCCGACATCCTCGACCAGCTCATGCGGGAGGACGCCGACACCGAGAAGCTGCTCGGCGGCGCCGGCCGCCAGCAGAGCCGGGGGAAGGCGCCGGTGCCGGGCCTGTCCTCGCGCGCCCGGGTGGCCAGGGACGAGGGCGGGACGGGCAGCGAGGCCCGCGGCGACCTGGTCGCTCTCATCACCGAGCTCACCGACCAGATGCACGTGGCCGCGGCGGAATTGCAGTTCGAGATCGCGGCCCGGATCCGGGATGAGATCAAGGAACTCAAGCATGAATTGCGTGGTATGCAGGCAGCCGGGGTATAGGCGACCGGGAATGCCAGCCGGGACGGCGGGGTTCTGGCCGGGTGCGAGCCAGCTATCTGGCGGACGTGTCATCAGCGGGCCGTCGCTGACGGTCACCGGCTGGGACCTCAGATGGCTGGGCGGAAACCAACCAGCGTAGGGTTCGTAAGGTGCTAGTGAGTCTGACGGCGGCCGTGGTGGCCGCGCTGTGCTACGGCGTCGCGGCGGTCATGCAGGCCATGGCCGTCCGCGCGGCGAGCCGCCGCACCGCCAGGACGCCCGGCCGGGGCGGCGCCGCCCTCGGCAATGTCAACCCCAGCCTGGTCCTGCGCATGCTGCGGCAGTGGCCCTTCATCGCCAGCCTGGTGCTGGACCTGATCGGCTTCGTCGCCCAGCTCATCGCGCTGCGGCGGCTGCCGCTGTTCGCGGTGCAGGCCATGATCGCCGCCAACCTCGCCGTCACCGCGGTGGTCGCCGCCTGGCTCATCCACCTGGAACTGGCCCTGCGGGAGTGGCTGGCGGTGGCCGGCGTCGTCATCGGGGTGGGCATGCTCGGATCGTCGGCCGGGGCACATACCGTTACCGGCGTCAGTTCCGAATTCAAGCTGGCACTGATCCTGGCGGTGGCCGGCATCGCGCTGATCGGGGTGGTCGCCTCCCGGATGCGCTCGCCCGCCAAGACGTCGGTGCTTGGCGCGGTGGCTGGGCTGGGTTACGGCGTGCTCGCGGTCGCGGCGCGGGTCCTGCCCGGCTTCTCCGTGCACGAACTGATCCGGGATCCGGCCGCCTACGCCCTGGCCGCGGCCGGTGTGGTGTCGTTCATGCTCTACGCGACCGCGCTGGAGGACGGCAGCGTGACGGTCGCCACCGCCGCCGTGGTGCTGGCCGAGACCATCCCGCCCGCGGTGGTGGGGATCATTTTCCTGGGCGACCACACCCGGCCTGGGCTGGGCGGAGTCGCGGTGCTCGGGTTCAGCCTGGCCGTGGTGTGTGCGGTTGCCCTGGCCCGGTTCGGCGAGACCGACGAGGAGGGGCTGACCGCGGCCCAGCGCCGGATGATGAAGGCGGCCGAGCGCAGCCCCCACACCGCTTCCTGAACCTGCCTGACCGGGCCGGCGGGACTGAGCCGCCCGGCAGCGGTGCGCCGGCCCACCGGGCCGGCTGGTCGGCTGATATCCTGATGGCCCGTGGACCGGCGGGATCAAACCGCGTCGCACGACCACGGGAGCCTTCTTTGGCTGTGGCACCATATTCTTCACGCCCGGCGCTCACCAGGCATCTGTTCGTCACCGGGGGCGTGGCTTCCAGCCTCGGCAAAGGCCTGACGGCCTCCAGTCTCGGCCGCCTGCTCCGCGCCCGCGGGCTGCGGGTGACCATGCAGAAGCTCGATCCGTACCTGAACGTGGATCCGGGCACCATGAACCCGTTCCAGCACGGCGAGGTGTTCGTCACCGACGACGGCACCGAGACCGACCTCGACGTCGGCCATTACGAGCGGTTCCTGGACATCCAGCTGCGCGGCACCGCCAACGTCACCACCGGGCAGATCTACTCGAGTGTCATCTCCAAGGAGAGGCGGGGCGACTACCTGGGCGACACCGTGCAGGTCATCCCGCACATCACCAACGAGATCAAGACCCGGATCATGGACATGGGCGGGCCCGAGGTCGATGTGGTGATCACCGAGGTGGGCGGCACCGTCGGGGACATCGAATCGCTGCCGTTCCTGGAAGCCATCCGCCAGATCCGGCACGAGATAGGCAGGGACCGCTGTTTCTTCCTGCACGTGTCGCTGCTGCCCTACATCGTCCCCTCCGGGGAGCTGAAGACCAAGCCCACCCAGCACTCGGTGGCCGCCCTGCGCAGCATCGGCATCCAGCCGGACGCGATCGTCTGCCGGGCCGACCGGGCCATCAGCGCCGGGCTGAAGCGGAAGATCAGCCTCATGTGCGACGTGGACGAGGAGGCGGTGGTCGCGGCCGCCGACGCCCCGTCCATCTACGACATCCCCAAGGTCCTGCATTCGGAAGGGCTGGACGCGTACGTGATCCGGCGGCTCGGGCTCCCGTTCCGGGACGTGGACTGGAGCGACTGGGACGAGCTGCTCCGGCGGGTGCACCGGCCAGCCCGGACGGTCACCATCGCGCTGGTCGGCAAGTACGTGGATCTGCCCGACGCCTACCTGTCCCCGGCCGAGGCGCTGCGGGCGGGCGGGTTCGCCAACGACGCCCGGGTCAACATCCGCTGGGTGACCAGCGATGACTGCCAGACCCCGGAGGGCGCCGCCCGCCAGCTGGATGGGGTGGACGGGGTGCTCATCCCGGGCGGATTCGGGGTGCGCGGCATCGAGGGCAAGATTGGCGCGATCAGGCATGCCCGGACCCACGGCATCCCGCTGCTGGGCCTGTGCCTGGGCCTGCAGTGCGTGGCGATCGAGGTCGCGCGCAACGTGGCGGGGCTGGTGGATGCGAACAGCACCGAGTTCGACCCCGATACCCCCTACCCGGTGATCGCCACCATGGCCGACCAGGAGGATGTGGTGGCGGGGGAGCGGGACATGGGCGGCACCATGCGGCTGGGGCTGTACCCGGCGGAGCTGGCCGAAGGCTCGCTGGTCCGCCAGCTGTACGGGACCAGCCTGGTGCAGGAGCGGCACCGGCACCGGTACGAGGTGAACAACGCCTTCCGGGACGCGCTGGAGCAGGCCGGGCTGCGCTGCTCGGGGCTGTCGCCGGACGGCCGCCTGGTCGAGTTCGTGGAACTCGCCCAGGACGTCCACCCGTACCTGGTGGCTACCCAGGCGCATCCGGAATTCATATCCCGGCCCACCCGGCCGCACCCGCTGTTCCGGGGGCTGGTGGCAGCGGCGCTCGAGCACTCCCGGTCGGCCCGGTCGGCCGGGCCCGCCAGCGTCCGCCCGGCCGCGGCCAGCGCGTGACCGGCGGCCCCGGGGCGCCGGGAACGGAGCCGGTGCTGCGCGACGCCGAGGAGCACTGGCCGGTGGTAGGCGAGCCGCGGCGCAGCCGCGGCGTATTCCTGCGGCTGCGCACCGACCTGGTCCGCATGCCGGACGGGGAGGTGGCCGAGCGGGACCTGATCGAGCACCCTGGGGCGGTGGCCGTGGTCGCCCTGGACGAGGCCGGGCAGGTGCTGATGATCCGCCAGTACCGGCACCCCGCCGGGCGGCTGCTGTGGGAGGTCCCGGCCGGGCTCCGGGACGTGCCGGGTGAGCAGCCGCGGGTCACCGCCGAGCGCGAACTGCTGGAGGAGACCGGCTACCGGGCCGGTCACTGGCATCTGCTGGCTGACGTCTTCAGCTCGCCGGGCATGAGCGACGAGCGGGTGCTGGTGTTCCTGGCCCGGGACCTGACGCTGGCCCCGGAGTCGGAGCGGGCCGGCTACGTCCCGCGGCATGAGGAAGCCCATCTGCAGCTGCGATGGGTGCCACTAACCGACGTGGTCAGTCTTTTCCTGGCGGGTGACCTGCACAATGGGATCACGGCAGTTGGTGTCCTCGCCGCGCATGCGGCCCGCCAGGGCGGGTTCACGGCGCTGCGGGAAGCTGCGCTGCCCCAGCGCTGACGGCCGGGCCGGAACCGGCCGCAGGACCTGGACCCGACGGCAACGGGGCCGCCCGGGACGGGAGAACGAGGAAGACGTGCAGTCATGAAGGTGGGCATCCCGAAAGAGATCAAGAACCACGAGTACCGTGTCGCGATCACCCCGGCGGGCGTGCACGAACTGGTCCGGGCCGGCCATCAGGTGTTCGTCGAGCGTGACGCCGGCATTGGCTCGTCCATCCCGGACACGGACTTCACCGCGGCGGGTGCGACCATCCTGCCCGGCCCGGATGAGGTCTGGGGGACCGGCGAGCTCATCCTCAAGGTGAAGGAGCCGGTCGCGCCGGAGTACCCGCGGCTGCGCAAAGGCCAGGTGCTGTTCACCTACCTGCACCTGGCGGCGTCCCGGCCGTGTACCGACGCCCTGCTGGGATCGGGGACGACCGCCGTCGCCTACGAGACCGTGCAGGCGGCCGACGGCTCACTGCCGCTGCTGGCGCCCATGTCGGAGGTGGCCGGCCGGATGGCGCCCCAGGTCGGCGCTCATCACCTGCAGCGCGATGGCGGCGGCCGGGGCGTGCTGATGGGCGGGGTGTCCGGGGTGTACGCGGCGAAGGTGGTCGTGCTCGGGCCGGCGTTTCCGGGATGAACGCGGCCGCTATCGCGCTCGGCATGCAGGCCGAGGTGCTGCTGGTGGACAAGAACGTCGCCCGGTTGCGTTCCGCCGACGCGATCTACCAGGGCCACCTGCAGACCATCGCCTCGAACTCGTACGAGATCGAGCGCGCGGTCATCGACGCGGACCTGGTCATCGGTGCGGTGCTGGTGCCGGGGGCCAAGGCGCCGATGCTGGTCTCCAACGAACTGGTGTCGCGGATGAAGCCGGGCTCGGTGCTGGTCAACATCTCCATCGACCAGGGCGGCTGCTTCGAGGACTCCCACCCCACCACCCACGCCGACCCCACCTACCGGGTGCATGACTCGGTGTTCTACTGCGTGGCCAACATGCCGGGCGCGGTGCCGCACACGTCCACCTACGCACTGACCAACGTCACCCTGCCGTACGTGCTGGAGATCGCCAACCACGGCTGGCGGGACGCGCTGCGGGCCGACCCGGCGCTGGCCGGCGGCCTGAATACGCACGAAGGGGCACTGACCTGCCAGCCGGTGGCCGATGCCCATGGGCTGCCCTGGACCCCGCCCGAGCAGGTCTACCGCTGACCAGTAGGCAGCTGGCTCCACCCGGCCCGGCGGGCACCGCCGGGCCGGGCGGGACCGGGGGCACGCGGCTGGCCGGGGCGGCCGGGGCGTACCTCGACCACCTGGCGGTGGAGCGCGGCCTGGCCGGTCACACGCTTCAGGCCTACCGGCGCGACCTGGCCCGGTATCAGGCGGCCATGGCGGCCAGGAACCGGGCCATGATGGACCAGATCACCAGCGAGGACGTGGCCGCCTTCCTGGCCGGCCTGCGCGAGGGCGACACCGAGCACCCGCCGCTGGCCGCGAGTTCGGCTGCCCGGACCGTCGCCGCTGTCCGCGGCCTGCACCGGTTCGCGGCCGCCGAGGGACTGGCCGCCGCTGACGTGGCCGCCGGCGTCCGGCCGCCCAGCCCGCCCCGGCGGCTGCCCCGGGCGATCGGGGTGGCCGAGGTGGAGCGGCTGATCGCCGCCGCCGGCGCGGGTGAGGAGCCGGGCAGCCCACGCCCGCTGCGCGACCGGGCCCTGCTCGAACTGCTGTACGGGACCGGCGCGCGTGTTTCCGAGGCGGTCGGGCTGGACGTGGACGACCTGGATCTCGCTGGCCAGCCGGACGGCCTGCCACCCGCGCTCCGGCTGTCCGGCAAGGGCGGCAAGCAGCGGATGGTGCCGGTAGGCCGCTACGCCCGGGAGGCGCTCGAGGCCTACCTGGTGCGGTCACGGCCGGTCCTGGCCGCCGCCTCCCGCCGGGCCAGTGCCAGCCCGGCGCTGTTCCTCAACGCCCGGGGCGGCCGGCTGACCCGGCAGGGTGCCTGGGGGGTACTGCAGGCCGCGGCCGACCGGGCGGGCCTGACCGGGATCTCGCCGCACACGCTGCGCCACTCCTTCGCCACCCACCTGCTCGACGGCGGCGCCGATGTCCGGGTGGTGCAGGAACTGCTCGGCCATGCCTCGGTGACCACCACCGCCGTATACACCCTGGTCACGGTGGACAAGCTGCGCGAGGTCTACGCCTCCGCGCACCCCCGGGCACTTCGGTGACCGCCCACCGGTGAGTCGCCTTGCTGTCGCCCCGGGCAGGCCCTAAAGTCCGGGTTTCAGCGGGAGTCATTTCTGCGACATCCGCAGGAGGTGCAGTAGATGGTGGCAGCGGCCAGGAAAGTCCCTCCGATGATCGGGCCGACCGGGCGTCCCCTGCCAGATTTCCCCGATCCCGAGCCACTGGCCAGGCACGGCCCGGCCCGGATCTGCGCAGTGTGCAACCAGAAGGGCGGGGTGGGCAAGACCACCACCACCATCAACCTTGGCTCGGCCCTGGCCGAATGGGGCCGCAAGGTGCTGCTGGTCGATTTCGACCCGCAGGGCGCGCTTTCGGTCGGGCTGGGTGTCCAGCCGCACGAGCTGGATGCCACCGTCTACAACTTGCTGATGGAGCGCGGGATCACCGCCTCGGAGATCGTCCTCAAGACCAATGTCGCAGGTATGGACCTGCTGCCCAGCAACATCGACCTGTCGGGTGCCGAGGTCCAGCTGGTGCACGAGGTCGGCCGCGAGTTCGTGCTCGGCCGGGTGCTTGAGCCGCTGCTGCCCGAGTATGACGTGGTCCTCATCGACTGCCAGCCCTCGCTCGGGCTGCTCACGGTCAACGCGCTCACCTGTGCCCAGGGTGTGCTGGTGCCGCTGGAATGTGAGTACTTCGCCATGCGCGGGGTGGCCCTGCTGATGGAAACCATTGACAAGGTGTCCAGCAGGCTCAACCGCGACCTGGTGATGGACGGCCTGCTGGCCACCATGTATGACTCCCGGACGCTGCACTCCCGGGAGGTTCTGCAGGGCGTCGTGGAGGGTTTCGGCGATAAGGTCTTCCATACGGTCATCAGCCGTACCGTGCGGTTCCCGGACGCTACCGTGGCTGGGGAGCCGATCACTAGCTTCGATCCAGCCAGCGCGGGTGCGAGTTCCTACCGGGAGCTTGCCAAGGAGGTACTGGAGCGGTGGCGGCAGGCAGGACGCGCAGGGCCCGGTCACGCCGGGTAAACCTGCCGGGAGTCCATGAACTGTTCCGCCCGATCGGCCCCGGTCCGGCCAGTGACTCCGGGCGGCAGGCCAGCGGGCGGGAAGCCCATCCCCAGAAGATCACCGTGTACCTGTCTGTCGACGAGCTGATTGAGCTGGAGCGTGCCCGGCTGACATTGCGCGGCCGTGGCATCAGCGTGGACCGGGGCAGGCTGGTGCGGGAGGCGATCGCGCTCCTGCTGGCCGACCTGGAGTCCGGTGGCGATGCGAGCGTGACCGCCCGCCGCCTGCGGGCCGCGATCGTGGCGGCGAACGGGAGTATCCCGGCGGGCGATGTGGTCGCGGCGAACGGGAGTGTCCCGGCGGATGGTGTGGTCGCGGTGAGCGGGAGCGCTGAGGTGGCCGCTGCTGTCCAGGTGACCGGTGCCATCGCGGCGGCCGGGGCCGTCCCGGTGATGGGCGCTGTCCCGGTGACGGGCGCCGTCCCGGCGGCTGGCCTTCCGGCGGAACCCCAGTGATCGGGACGGTGACCAGCGAGCCAGGTGGCGAGGCCACACAAGGGCAGGGAACGGGCAGTTTCGAAGTCCACCTGGATGTGTTCGAGGGCCCGTTTGACCTCCTGCTCGGCCTGATTTCCAAACACAAGCTGGATATCACCGAGGTCGCCCTGTCCCAGGTGACCGACGAATTCATCGCCTACATCCGGGCCCGGGCGGAGGGCTGGGATCTCGACCAGGCCAGCTATTTCCTGGTGGTGGCGGCCACCCTGCTCGACCTGAAGGCCGCCCGGCTGCTGCCCGCCGGCGAGGTGGAGGACGAGGAGGATCTGGCCCTGCTGGAGGCCAGGGATCTGCTGTTCGCCCGCCTGCTCCAGTACCGCGCCTACAAGGAGGTCGCCGCGACCTTCGCCGGCCGGATGGCCGTGCAGGGGCGGCGGTTCGCCCGCCGGGTGCCGATGGAGCCACGCTTCGCCGAACTGCTGCCGGAGGTCCTGCTGGGCCTGGGCCCGGCGGAGTTCGCGCGCATCGCCGCGCTGACGCTCGCGCCCCGCCCGGTGCCGGTGGTCCCCATCGATCACATCCACGTGCCCCGTACCAGCGTTCGGGAGCAGGCCGGCATCCTGGCCGGGCGGCTGCGCACGCTGGGCAGGTCCACCTTCGCGGAACTGACCGCCGACTGCGCGGGCACCTACGAGGTGGTGGCCAGGTTCCTTGCCCTGCTGGATCTGTTCCAGACCGGTAACGTCACCTTCGAGCAGCGGGTGCCGCTGGGTGAACTGGCAGTGATCTGGGCGGGCGGGGACAGCGGCCCGGTGAGCGGAGCTGGCGAGGAAGACGAATGGTCATGATGGACAACGAACCGGTGGACGAGGCCGACGACGGGGCCGGCGCCCTGCCCGGCCCGGGACTGCGGGCCAGCCTGGAGGCGATCCTGCTGGTCGTCGATGAGCCGGTGGCCGAGGTCGTGCTCGCCCAGGTGCTGGAACGGCCGCGGGAGGAGATCGCCCGGGAGATCGCCGGCTTGGCCGCCTCCTACCAGGCGGAGGGGCGGGGGTTTGAGCTGCGCGAGGTGGCGGGTGGCTGGCGCTTCTACACCCGCGAGGAATGCGCGCCGGTGGTGGAGCGGTTCGTCCGCGACGGCCAGGAGGTCAGGCTGACCCAGGCGGCGCTGGAGACGCTGGCCGTGGTTGCCTACCGGCAGCCGGTCAGCCGGGCCCGGGTGTCCGCGGTGCGTGGCGTCAACTGCGACGGGGTGATGCGCACCCTGACCCTGCGCGGCCTGGTAGAAGAGGCAGGAACCGAGCACGAGACCGGCGCCATCCTCTACCGGACCACCAGCTACTTCCTGGAGCGGCTGGGCCTGGCCAGCCTGGCTGACCTGCCCGAGCTGGCGCCTTTCCTGCCCGACCAGATCGAGGACACCGAGAACGGCAGCGAGCCGGGGCCCGGCGGTGACCTGGCCAGCTCCGGCGGCACCGCGGATGCGGGCGATGAGCCAGCCGGCGGCCGATGACCCGGCCCGCCGCGCCTGAGCCGGGCCGCGATTCCCTCACCGACGTACCCGGCGGGGTCCGCCTGCAGAAGGTCCTGGCGGCCGCTGGGGTGGGCAGCCGCCGGCACTGCGAGGAGCTGATCGCCGCGGGCCGGGTAGAAGTCGACGGGGAGATCGTCCGCAGGTATGGCGCCCGGGTTGACCCGGATCACCAGATCATCAAGCTGGACGGCAGGCGTATCCCCAGCCGCCAGGATCTGGTGTACCTGGCGCTGAACAAGCCCCGGGGCGTACTGACCACCATGTCCGACGACCGTGGGCGGCCGACCATCGCCGACTTCCTCGGTGACCAGGCCGAACGGCTGTTCCATGTGGGCCGCCTCGATTACGACACCGAGGGGCTCATGCTGCTGACCAACGACGGCGACCTGGCTCACCGGCTGGCGCATCCCCGGTACGGCGTGGCCAAGACCTATCTCGCCGACGTCAGCGGGCCACTGCCCAGGGATCTCGGACGCCGGCTGACCACCGGTATCGAACTAGATGATGGGATGGCCAGCGCGGACCGGTTCAAGGTGGTCGAGCAGGCAGGCTCGCGGGCCCTGGTCGAGATCACCTTGCACGAGGGGCGCAAGCACATCGTCCGCAGGCTGCTGGCCGCGGCCGGGCACCCGGTCAGCCGTCTGGTCCGCACCCAGGTCGGCCCGGTGGCGCTCGGCAACCTGCGGCCCGGCACGACCCGGGCGCTGACCGTCCGGGAAATCGGCGACCTGTACGCGGCCGTCGGTCTCTGACACCCCGGGCCGGATACCGGCGGCCCGGGGATGCCATAGCCTGGGGCATTCCACCGGCGGAGCGGCCGCCGGCGGGCTGGCATGCACGATAGCGGTGGCCACCGTGGCCAGCGGGACGGAAATGAAGGGAAGGACCGGTGGCGGTCAGGGCAATCCGGGGGGCGGTCCAGGTGGACGCCAACGAGCGGGCAGCCATCCTGGAGGCCACAACGGAACTGGTCAACGCGGTGATGACGAGGAACAACCTGGTCACCGACAAAGTCATCAGCGTCGTGTTCACCGCCACCCCTGACCTCACCGCCGAGTTCCCGGCGCTGGCGGCGCGCAAGATCGGTTTCCAGGACGTGCCGCTGCTGTGTGCGACGGAGATCGACGTGCCGGGTGCCCTGCCGCGGGTGGTGCGCCTGCTCATGCACGTGGAGACCAGCCTGCCGCGGACCCGCCTCCAGCATGTCTACCTGCGCGGCGCAGCGGTGCTGCGGCTGGATATCGCGCAATGACCGCGACAGGGCCCGATCCGGGTGCACCGGGTGCTGGCGGGGGCGGCCCGCTGGCCAGCGCCGCCGTGCTGGGCACCGGGCTGATCGGCACCTCCATCGCGCTCGCCCTGCGTGAGGCCGGGGTGCGGGTCTGGCTGGCAGACCAGGATCCGGCCGCGGCCCGGCTGGCCTCCGACATCGGGGCGGGCTCGCTGCTGCCGGATGGTGAGCCAGCCGGACCTGAGCCATGGGCCGAACTCGCGGTGCTGGCCGTCCCGCCCACCGCCGTGGCGGCGGCGCTCGCGGCGGCCCAGCGGCAGCGGCTGGCCCGCTGGTACACCGACGTGGCCAGCGTCAAGGCACTGCCCGTGCGGCAGGCCGCGGCACTGGGTTGTGACCTGGCCTCGTTCGTGCCCGGCCACCCGCTGTCCGGGCGGGAGCGGTCCGGACCGGCCGCCGCCCGGGCCGACCTGTTCCTCGGCCGCCCGTGGGTGATCTGCCCGGGCCCGCACACGGCACCTGCCGCGGTCGCCGCGGTCACCGGCCTGGTCGGATGCTGCCAGGCGGAACTGGTGCAGCTGAGCCCGGAGGCGCACGACGAGTGGGTGGCGCTGGTCTCGCACGCGCCGCATGTGGTGGCCGCGGCGATGGCCGCCCAGCTGACCGGGGCCCCGGCCGGGGCGCTCGGCCTGGCGGGCCAGGGACTGCGGGATGTGACCAGGGTGGCGGGCGGCGACAGCGGCCTGTGGACACAGATCCTGGCGGCCAACGCGGCGCCGGTGGCGCGGGTGCTCAGCCAGGTGGCCGGGGATCTGGCCGCAGCCGCCGACGCACTGGCCGCGGCCGGACCGGATCAGCCGGGCCTGCCGCAGCCGGGGCACCCGTTGCTCAAGTCGCTGGCCGCGCTGCTGGATGAAGGCTCGGCCGGGGTGGCGATGATCCCGGGCAAGCGGGGCCTGCCCAGCCGGGACAGCACCGTGGTCCAGGTGGTGATCCCTGACCGGCCCGGAGAGCTGGCGCGGCTGTTCCAGGTGGCGGGGGATGCGGGGGTCAACATCGAGGACTTCGGGATCGAGCATTCGCCTGGGCTGCCGGTCGGGGTGGCCGAGCTCACAGTCCGGCCGGACGCCGCTGCGCGGCTGACCCAGGCACTGGCGGCGGCCGGCTGGCCGGTCCGCCGGTAGCATCGCCACCGTGACCGAGCGCCTTGTGATCGCCGTGGACGGGCCCGCCGGGTCAGGCAAGTCCAGCGCCGCCCGCGGGGTGGCCCGCGCACTGGGGCTGCACTACCTGGACACCGGCGCGATGTACCGGGCACTGACCTGGTGGATGCTCAGCCAGGGACTGGACACCGCCGACCCGGAGACGGTGGCCAGGCACGCCACCGAGCCAGTCATCGAGGTTGGGGTGGACCCGGCCGCGCCGCGGATCACGGTGGGCGGGGTGGATGTGTCCGGCCCGATCCGCACCCGGCGGGTGTCCAACGCCGTCAGCGCGGTCGCCTCGGTGCCACAGGTCCGCGAGCACCTGATCGCCTGCCAGCGCGACATCATCCGGCGGCACCAGGCCGCCCCCGGCGGCGGCATCGTCGCCGAGGGCCGCGACATCGGTACCGTGGTTGCCCCCGAGGCGCCGGTGAAGGTGTTCCTCACCGCCAGTGAGCAGGTGCGCGCCCACCGCCGCAGCGCCGACCTGGCCGCCGACCCGGACGCGACCGCGGCGGTCACCCAGCGGGAGCAGCACCGCCGGGACCGGGCGGATGCCCCGCAGACGGTCATGGCGGCCGACGCGGTGGAGATCGACTCCTCCAGCCTGAGCCTGGCCGAGGTGATCAGCCGGATCACCGACCTGGTACGGCAGCGGACCGGGGACACGCACCCGGACCCGGCGCGGGCGCGGTGACCATGCCTGACACCGAGGGCGGCTGGGACGACGAAGGCCACCAGCCTGCCCCACTGGTCCCGGTGGTGGCAGTGGTCGGCCGGCCCAACGTCGGCAAGTCCACGCTCGTCAACCGGATCCTGGGCAGCCGCCAGGCGGTGGTCCAGGACACCCCGGGTGTCACCCGGGACCGGGTGGCCTACGATGCGACCTGGCGCGGGCGGGCGTTCACCCTGGTCGACACCGGCGGCTGGGAGCCTTCCCCCGGGTCGGAGGCGGGGCAGGCCAGCCGTGCGCTGGCCGAGCAGGTGACGGCGCAGGCGCGGCTGGCGGTGGCGGCGGCGGACGCGGTCCTGTTCGTGGTGGATGTGACCGTCGGCATCACCGACTCCGACGACGCGGTCGCTGCGGTGCTGCGCCGGTCCGGCAAGCCGGTGGTTGTCGCCGCAAACAAGGTCGATGACACACCGGGCGAGCCGGCCGCGGCGGCGCTGTGGGCCCTCGGGCTGGGCGAGCCATGGCCGGTCAGCGCGCTGCACGGGCGCGGCAGCGGCGACCTGCTCGACGCGGTGCTGGCGGCATTGCCGGAGGCACCCGCCGAAAACCTGGCCGAGGTCGGCGGCCCGCGCCGGGTCGCCCTGATCGGGCGCCCGAACGTGGGCAAGTCCAGCCTGCTGAACAAGCTGGCCGGGCAGGAGCGGGTACTGGTGGACGCGGTCGCCGGCACCACCCGCGACCCGGTGGACGAGCTGATCGAGCTGGGCGGCATCAGCTGGCGGTTCGTGGACACGGCCGGCATCCGGCGGCGGGTCAGCCACACCCAGGGCGCCGACTTCTATGCCGCCCTGCGGACGTCTGGCGCGCTGGAACGGGCCGAGGTCGCGGTGGTGCTGGTGGACGCCAGCGAGCCGCTGGCCGAGCAGGACCTGCGGATCGTGTCGATGGTGATCGAGGCCGGCCGGGCGCTGGTCATCGCCTACAACAAGTGGGACCTGGTGGACGAGGACCGCCGCCTGCAGCTGGACAGGGAGATCGACCGGCAGCTGCACACCGCCCGCTGGGCACCCCGGGTCAACATTTCCGCCGCTACCGGCCGCCACCTGGACCGGCTGGTGCCCGCGCTGCAGACCGCGCTGGCGGGCTGGGAGACCCGGGTGCCGACTGGCAGGCTCAACTCCTGGCTGGCCGGCCTGGTGGCGGCCACGCCGCCACCGGTCCGGGGTGGCCGTCAGCCGAAGATCTTGTTCGCTACCCAGGCCGGCATCCGGCCGCCGCATTTCGTGCTGTTCACCACCGGTTTCCTGGAGGCCAGCTACCGGCGGTTCATCGAGCGGCGGCTGCGGGAGGAGTTCGGGTTCGAGGGCAGCCCGGTGCAGGTGTCGATGCGGCTGCGGGCCAAGGCGCAGAGCCGCCCGGCCAGCCGTGGCGGCCGGGCGGGCCGGGCCGGCTGGCGCTAGCACACACGAGTTGGGAAAGGTGACGGCGGACCGATGAGATACCGGGAACTGGGCGCATCCGGGCTGACGGTGTCGGTGACCGGGCTGGGGTGTAACAACTTCGGGCGGTGGCTGGATCTGGCCGGGACCCGGGCGGTGGTGGACGCTGCCATCGACGCCGGCGTCACGCTGTTCGATACCGCCGACGTGTACGGCCTCGGCGGATCAGAGGAACTGCTCGGCGAGGTGCTGGCCGGCCGCCGCGACCAGGTGGTGCTGGCCACCAAGTTCGGTGGCGGGACCGACCTGGGCTATGGGCCGGTCGCCGGGGCCCGGGCGGCCGTGCCTACATCCGGCGCGCGGTGCAGGCGTCGCTGCGCCGCCTGCGCACCGACTACATCGACCTGTACCAGTTGCATCTGCCCGATCCGCGCACCCCGGTGGCGGAGACCCTGGCCGCCCTCACCGAACTGGTCGCCGAGGGCAAGATCCGCTATCTCGGCCACTCCAACTTCGCCGGCTGGCAGATCGCCGACGCCGCGCACGTGGCCCGGGCGGCCGGGACCGCGCCGTTCGTGTCCGCGCAGAACCACTGGTCGCTGCTGGAGCGCGGGGCGGAGGCCGAGGTGGTGCCTGCCGCCCGCCGGTTCGGGCTGGGTGTGCTGCCCTACTACCCACTGGCCAACGGGCTGCTGACCGGCAAGGTCCGGCGCGGGCAGGAACCGGCCGCGGGGACCCGGCTGGCCGGCCGCCCGGACTACATCACCGCGGACAAGCTGGACCGGGTGGAGGCGCTGGCCACCTGGGCGGCCGAGCGTGGCCGGACGATCCTGGAGGTGGCGGTCGGCGGGCTGGCTGCCCAGGACGGCTGCGCTTCGGTGATCGCCGGGGCTATCACCCCCGAGCAGGTGAAGGCGAACGCCGCCGCGTCGGACTGGCTGCCCACCGCGGATGACCTGGCCGGCCTGGACCGGGTCCTGCCCCCGCCGGGCGGATCCCGGTAGCCAGCCAGGCCCGGGCGGGCCGGTCAGCCGCCGGCGCGGGCGGCGAGGCTGACCGCGGTCTGGTACAGGCTTTCCACATCCTGCCCGAAGCGGATGGTGTAGGAGATCGCGGGCAGGTCCCCGCCCTGCTGGTAACCGCCGATCACGCCGATCACCGTGCCCGTCCCGGCGGGCCCCGGCCGGGCCAGGAAAGGGGCGCCGCTGGTGCCGTCGGTGTAACCACCGCAGTCGAATTCCATCTCGTGTGCCTGGAACCGCTTGGTCTCATTCGTGCAGGTGACTGGCTGCTCGGTGGCATCGGGGTAGCCGATGACCCGCACCCGGGCGCGGGCCTGCCAGCCGATGCCCAGCCGCTCACCGCCGGTGACATGCTGGATCGGCTGGCTGTTCCCCGGCTGGTGAACCACCAGGAAGGCGACATCGTGACCGGGATTGCCGGAATCCAGCCAGCCACTGTCGGAGATCACCTGGCTGACCAGCCAGACGCCATACGGCCGGTGACCGCCCGCGTAGCCGGGCACGAACGCCATCGAGCCCGCTGCCCGGTGGGTCACGCAGTGCGCAGCGGTGATCACCAGATCCCCGCCCGGGCTGTCCACCACGCTCGCGGTGCAGAAGTGCTTGCCCAGTGCGCCGCCGGAAACAGGGAAGAGCGCGCCGACGGCCGGGGTACCGGCGAACGAGCGGGCGCTGGCCAGGATGCCCGCGGTCGGGTCGTGCGCCGACAGGGTGGTGGCAGCGGCCAGCTTGGCGGCCATGCTGACCGCGGCCGGGGCGTTCGGCGTCATCAGCAGGAAAACACCGGCGGTCGCCACGGCCAGGCCCGTCCGCCAGCTGGCCCGGCCGAATGGCCGGGCCAGTGCCCGCCGAGCCTGGCTGTTCCCGCCAGCTGCCATCCGCCCTCCGTACCCTTTGCCGCGCGAGGATCTGTTCTGTATCAATTGTGCGGGTCAAAGTGGTACGACGCGAGAGTAAAACCGGGAGCTAAGAGCTGGCTGAGCGGCCGCTCCCGAGAAGCCGGCCGGGCCGCCGGTTGGCCCGGCCCCGGCGAGGGGGTACCGTCGGCTCGTTGGCCGGCCCGAAGTCATTCGTTGGGTATCCGAAATGAAGTGCGATGAGCTACCTGGTTGATCACTGGTCATTCGACCCGTTCGTGATCGTGGCCGCGGTGCTGGTGGTCTGGCACGAGATCGGGCTGGCACGGCTGGCCCGGCGGTCCCGGCCGGAGCGGACCGCCCAGCGCCGCCAGCGGTCGTGGCTCTTCTACGCGGGCCTGGTGGTGCTGCTGCTGGCCGTGGTCTCGCCGGTGGACTACTGGTCCGACGCCTACTTCTTCGTGCACATGTTCCAGCACTTGCTGCTGATGTTCGCGGCGCCGACCCTGGTGGTGGCGGGGGCACCCTGGCAGCCGCTGCTGGACGGGCTGCCCGGGCGCACCGGCCAGGCGATCACCCGCGGCACGCTGCGTGGCGGCTGGTCCCGGCCGCTGCGGGCGGTCGCCGGGTTCCTGCTGCGGCCCTGGGTCTCGGTGACGCTTTTCAGTCTGATGATGGTCATCTGGCACGTGCCCGTGCTGTTCGACCTGGCGCAGAACAACCAGTACGTGCACATCTGGCTGATGCACGCCAGTTTCTTCCTCGCCGGGGTGCTGTTCTGGCTCCAGTTCATCCCCTCACCGCCGTTCCGGCGGCGGATGACACCGGTCGCCCAGGCCGCCGCGCTGATCGCGACCAACGTGGTGATGTGGGTGCTGGCGATGTCGATGAGCATCCTGACCCAGGTCTCCTGGTACTCCGTCTATAACCACGTGCCGGGGGTGACGCTGGCGCCGTTCGCCGACCAGCAGATCGGCGCCGCGATCTTGTGGGTATGCGGCGACTTGTGGGCCATTCCCGCACTGATCGTGGTGATGCGCCGCATGATCGACCAGGACGGCAGCATGGGCGCGTCGCTGGAGAAGATGCTTGGGCGCGGCTCGGCGAGCGCCCGGTACAGCTGGGCCACTGCCGCCAACGGCCACCGGAATCAGGGGGCCAGATCATGGGCGAGTGGCCGCCCGAACACGTCACCGCCACCCGAGCCCCCCGCCGGCAGCTAAGCCGCCCGCCATGAACCTGCATCCGGAAACCCGCGCCATCCACGCTGCCGCGCCCGAGCTAGCCGGCTCCCGCCCGGTGAGCGTGCCCATCTACCAGACCTCGACCTTCGCCTTCGACGACCCGGAGGCGTGCGCCGCGGCACTGACCGATCCCGATGCCGGGTTCGCCTACAGCCGCTACCGGAACCCCACCACGCAGGCGCTGGAGGCTGCCGTCGCCGACCTGGAGGGCGGCACCGCCGCGATTGCGGCCAGTTCCGGCATGGGCGCCATCAACGCGGTGCTGCTGTCCCTGCTCCAGCCCGGCGACCACGTCATCGCCCAGCAGTGCCTGTACGGCGGCACCTTCTCGGTCTTCACCGACCTGGCCCGGCGGTACGGCATCGAGGTGAGCTACGTTTCCGGCCGGGACCCGGCCGAAGTGACCGCCGCGCTCCGGCCCGCCTCCCGGCTGCTGTTCCTGGAGACCATCGCCAACCCCACGGTCGCGGTCAGCGACCAGCCCGCGCTGCTGGCGGTGGCCCGGGGCGCCGGGCTGACCGGCGTAGTGGACAACACGTTCGCTACCCCCCTGCTGTGCCAGCCGATCGGGCACGGCGCCGACATCGTGATTCATTCTGCGACCAAGTACCTGGGCGGCCATGACGACGTCACCCTGGGGCTGGTGGTGTCGGCCAGTGCGCAGCTGTACCGCCGGCTCTGGAAGACCGCGGTGGACCTGGGGGTGGCGGCGGATCCGTTCGCTGCCTGGCTCACTTTGCGCGGCCTGAAGACGCTGGCGCTGCGGATGGCCCGGCACTGCGAGACGGCCGCCCTGCTCGCCGAACGGCTAGCCGCCCACCCGGCGGTGACGGCGGTGCACTGGCCCGGCCTGGCCAGCCATCCCGACCATGAGGTGGCATCCAGGCTGCTGTCCGGCTACGGCGGCATGGTCGCCTTCGACCTGGCTGGCGGGCGGGCGGCGGGCCTGCGTTTTGTGTCCGCGCTGAAGCTGGTCGCCGTCGCCCCGTCGCTGGGCGGCGCGGAGACGCTGGTGCTGCATCCGGCCTCGACCTCGCACCGGCAGCTGGACGCGGCCGGGCTGCGGGCCGCGGGCATCGGCGAGGGCAGCATCCGGGTGTCCGCCGGGCTGGAGCATCCCGACGATCTGTGGGCGGATTTCGGGCAGGCGCTGGCAGCCATGGACGGCAGCGGCAGGTAAGGCGGGTAAGGCGGCTTGCGGCCGGAGCTAGATGGTGCCGGGCAGGTCGGTGTGGCGTTCCAGCAGCAGCACGTCGCGCCAGCGGCCGTAGTGGCGGCCGATCCGCTTGCGGGTGCCGACCACCCGGAACCCGGCCTTCTCGTGCAGGCGCAAGCTGGCGGTGTTCTCCGGGAAGATGCCGGACTGGATGGTCCAGATGCCGGCCGTTGCGGTGGACCTGATGAGCGCCCTGAGCAGCGCGGCGCCGACCCCGCGGCCACGGGCGGTCGGCGCGACATAGATGGAGTGCTCGACCACGCCCTGATACACGTGCCGGTCCGAGACCGGGGACACCGCCGCCCAGCCGAGCACCTCGCCGCTGGCGTAGTCGGCAGCGACCAGCCGGTGGCTGGGCAGCCGGGCCGCGTCGAAGTCCGCCCAGGACGGGGCCGAGGTCTCGAAGCTGGCCTCACCGGAGTCCAGCCCGGCCTGGTAGATCGCCAGCACCTGGGTGGCGTCGCCGTTCACCATCGGCCGGATGGTCACCCCATCCGGCAAGATCGTGCCTGCCCCGTTCGGCAGGCCCGGACCCGCCCCGTTCGGCAGGCCCGGACCCGCCCCGTTCGGCAGGCCCGGACCCGCCCCGTTCGGCTCGCCGGGGCGTGCCCCGTTCGGCAGGCCGGCGGTCACGCCGCCTGGCAGGCCGGTGGCCGCTCCGTCCGGCAGGCTGGAGGGCTGTCCGGCCGGGAGGGCCGCGGCCAGGAATGCGCCGGCCGGGATCGGCGCGGCTCGTCCCACCACCAGGTCCGTGGCGGTTGGGAAGGAGCCGACGCAGGCTTCGTTCAGCCGGTAGTAACGCGCGGTCCCATGCCGGTCGGCGAGCACGAACCGGACCTCGGCGAGCACCTTGAGGTGCTGTGACACGGTGGCCTGGCTGACGTTCGTGGCGGCCACGATCTGGCCGACGGTCAGCGGCCCGCGGGCGCGGGCGAGTACCGACACGACCTGAATCCTGGTCGGGTCGGACAGCGCCCGGAACCAGGCCGCGTACTGGCGCGCCTCGTAGCGGGTGAGCGGTTCTGGCGGCTCGCCCTGCGGTCGGCGCCGCCCGGGTTTCTTCATCGGTTACTGACGATAAGCGGTGATTGACGGGAAGAAAAATCCGCAGCCGGAGCGGCTGGCTGGGTAGTGGCTGCCTGCGGGCAGAGGTGGACTGCTCGGGTTGTTCCTACACCCCAAAGCGTCCATGTCTTCGTGGGGCAGATGAGGCGGAGGGGGGAGGTGGATTCGGGGAGCTGAGGCGGAGTGGGGTGGGCGGAAATCAGGGGCAGGTCATGGCTCCGGGCGGCGGGCCGCCCACCGCGGCCTGGATCGCCTCGCTGATTTCCCGCAACTGGCCCACCTGCCCGGCCGTGAGCGGATCCAGCAGGGTGCGGCGGACCTGCTCCACATGGCCGGGCGCGGCGGCCGCCAGTGCGGCGTAGCCCTCGTCGGTGAGCTCGGCGAAGGCGCCCCGCCGGTCGGTCGGGCACTCGCGGCGGCGGACCCAGCCCCGCTCTTCCAGCCGGGCGACCGCGTGCGAGATCCGGCTCTTGCTGGCCGCCGTTTCCTCGGCCAGCTGGCTCATCCGCAGCCTGCGATCCGGGGCCTCCGACAGCTGAACCAGGATCTCGTAGTAGGCAAGCGGCATCCCAGCGTCGCGTTGCAGCTCAGCGTCGATGGCCGAAAAGAAAGAGTGGCAGGCGCCGACGAAGGCGCGCCAGGCCACCTGCTCGTCGGCCGACAGCCAGCGGGTGCCGGTCGTAGTCACCCGCACAGTATAGCGCGGGAATAGTTGAGCGTTTGACATAGTTCCTTGACGGTGATAGTCGTTGAGTGTTCAACCAACATCCAGAAGGAGCTGAGTACCTATGACCACCAGCACCCAGGCCGCGACCGGCATCCCCGGCTACACGGCCGGCACCTGGACCATCGACCCCGTGCACTCTGAGGTCGGCTTCACCGTGCGTCACATGATGGTGAGCAAGGTCCGCGGCAAGTTCACTAGCTTCTCGGGCGAGATCACCACCGGCGCCAGCCCGCTGGACTCCTCGGTGACAGCCGACATCGAGCTCAGCTCTATCACTACCGGCAACGAGCAGCGTGACGCGCACATGCGGTCCGCCGACTTCTTCGAGGTCGACAAGTACCCGGTGATGAGCTACCGGTCCACTGGCATCCGCCGGCAGGGCAGCGGCTACGTCCTGGACGGCCAGCTGACGCTGAAGGGCGTGACCAGGGACGTCCCGCTCACGCTGGAGCTGAACGGGTTCGGGCCGGACGCCTACGGCGGCACCCGGGCCGGCTTCTCGGCTACCGCCGAGATCAGCCGCGGCGAGTTCGGGGTCAACTGGAACGCCGCCATCGAGGGTGGTGGCGTCGTGGTCAGCGACAAGGTGACCATCCAGCTCGAGATCGAGGCCGTGCTCCAGGCCTGAACCGGAGCCTGCCCCGCAGCTACCCGCGCGGCCGGGAGAGCCAGTCTCTCCCGGCCGCGG
>CAWIMG010000014.1:0-14976 GCA_963837105.1 uncultured Actinomycetes bacterium
ATCCGGCCGCCGCCCCGGGCGATCAGATGCGGGATCACATGCTTGCAGGGCAGGAAGGTGCCGATGACGTTCAGTTCCAGGATCCGGCGGAACTCCTCAGCCGGGTACTCCTGCGCCGGGGTCTCGATGGGCCCGGTTCCGCCAGCGGTGTTGACCAGGATGTCCACCCCCCCGAACCGGCTGGCCACCGTTTCCACCATGGACCGCACCTGCTGCTCGTCGGTCACGTCACACCGGATGGCCAGGCTCTCCCGGCCGGGGAATTTCTCGTCCAGAGTGGTGGCCGTAGCCCGCAGCGCTTCCTCGCTCCGGCCCGCCAGCGCAACGTGGGCGCCGTCCTCGGCCAGGCATTCCGACACGGCCGCGCCGATGCCCTTGGCCCCGCCGGTGACGATCGCCACCTGCCCTGCCAGCGGGTGCTCCCTGGTCATGCCTGGCTCCTCTCCGCGGCGGGGCCGATGCTCGCCTCTGACACCTTCACCGGGGGAGAGGTGAGTCCCAGTGCCCGCCCGAGTGTCACCGCGGACTCGTGCACCAGCCCGACATCGCGGCGCATCCGCTCGGCGGACAAGCGGGCGCTCGGCCCGGCGATGCCGACCGCGCAGACCACATCCGACGCGGACAGGACCGGCACGGCCACCCCCCAGACGCCGACGTTGGTCTCCTCGTAACTGCTGGCCCAGCCGCGGCTCCTGATAGCGGCCAGTTCCCGGCGCAGGGCGGCCGGGCTGGTGATCGTCGAACCGCAGAACCGCTCCAGCGGCTGGGCGATCACCCGGTCAATGTCCTCGTCCGGCATGAAGGCGAGCAGCGCCTTCTGCGACGCGCCCGCGTGCAGCGGCAGCTGGCGGCCGGGTTGGACCGACAGCCGGAGCGGCTGTGACGTCTCCACCCGCTCCAGGCAGACACCCCGGTCACGCTCGGGGGTGAGCACGGTCAGCAGGGCGGTCTCCCCGGTCGCCTCGGACAGCCGCCGCAGTGGCCCGATCGCGATCGGGCGCAGGTCGGCTACCGCCCGGGCCCGCTCGCCCAGCGACAGGGCGCCGAGCCCGAGCCGGAACCGCTTGGTGTCCTCGTGCTGGCTGACATAGCCCAGCCGCCGGAGGGCGGCGAGGATCCGGTGCACGGTGGGCACGGGCAGGTCCAGGCAGCGCGCGATGTCGGTGGTGCTCCACTCCGGCCGAGCCTCGGTGAAGACCTCCAGGATCCCGAAGGTCCGCTCCAGCACCTGGAAGGCTGGCTTCTGGTCGGCGGTATCGCGGCCGCCCAGGCCGTCGTGCCGCCGTCCGTCCGTCCGGCCCTCATGCCGGTGGCTGGCTGTCCGCCCCGCCGCGGCCGGGGTCACCCCGTCCTCCGGCAGCGAGCACCGCCGGCCATGCCCGTGCTGGCCAACCGGCGTCCGGGCTGACACATCCCCAGTTCCCCTCCCACCCGTCGGGCTGACGCCCGGATGTTATCATGCCGATGCCACCGAACGAGACGCTATTTCATATCGTGAGAAGTGGGAGGGTGAGCGTGGACCGGCCAGACCTGGAACTGCTGAAGGGCGCCATCGACATGCACGCGCACACGGCGCCTGCGCTGTTCAAACGGCACATCGACGATGCGGACCTCGCGGAGATTGCCATCCAGTTCGGCATGCGGGGCTTTGTGCTCAAGGATCACGACGCCTCCACGACCGGGCGTGCCTACTACGTGAACCGCATGTACCCGCGGGTGGAGTCCTTCGGCGCGGTGGTGCTCAACCGCTCGGTCGGGGGCCTCAACCCCTACGTGGCCGAAGCGGCCATCCACTACGGGGCGAAGATCGTCTGGATGCCGTCGAACCACTCCAAGTACCACGCCGAGTACTTCGACATGCCGGACTACCCGCAGTTCGGTCGGCCGAAGCGGCAGTTGCCGGGGGAAGGCGTCACCGTGTTCGAGGACGACGGCCGGACCCTGACCAGGCAGGCCCGGACCATCTGCGAGATCGTGGCAGAGAACGACGTCGCGCTGGCTACCGGGCACCTGTCCCTGGCCGAGATCCGGGCCCTGCAGGACGCGGCCATCGATGCGGGGGTGACCCGGTTCATCGTGACCCACGCGAACTGGTCCCTGTGCAAGCTCGACCTCGGCGTCCAGCGTGAGCTGATCGCCAAGGGCGCCACCATGGAGTACGTGGCCTGCTCGTGCGTCTCCCCCATCTTCTGGGAGCAGCAGCCGGGCGAGCTCGCGGAATGGATCATCGCCCTGCGCGGGGAGAACATCGTCCTGGGTTCGGACCTGGGCCAGTTCGCCGGCCCGCCGCACCCGGAGGGCCTGCGCATGCTGCTGGCCGCCCTGCTGGATGTCGGCGTCCCGTACGAGTACCTGGAGAAGATGGCGAAGGATATGCCGGTGGCCGTGCTGGGCCTGGAACCGGGCTGGGCCCCACCGCCGGATCCCGGCGCGGATGCTGCTTCTCGATGAGTGAGAAGTCCTTGCTGCGTATGAGAACTGGCGTCTAGCATCGCCCCGACGAAGGAATCCGGTGTTCACACGACCATTCCGATACGAGCGGGCCGGGGCCTATGCCGAGGCGTGTGACCTGCTGCGGGCGCACGGGGAGGACGCGAAGGTCATCGCTGGCGGCCAGAGCCTGCTGCCCATGATCAACCTCGGGCTGGTGCAGCCCGAGGTCGTGGTGGACATCTCCGGCCTGGCCGGGAGCCGCCGGCATATCGGTGGCCGGCGACGGCTACCTGACCGTGCCCGCCCTGGTGACCCACGCCCGGCTGGCGGCCGATGCCGGTGCCCGGGCAGCCCAGCCGCTGCTCCCGGAAGCCGCCCGGCGGATCGGCAACAACCGGGTGCGCAACCGGGGTACCCTCGGCGGCTCACTCGCCCACGGCGATCCCGCGGCTGAGCTGCCGCTGGTGATGGTGGCCCTGGGGGCGACCTATGAGCTCACCAACGGCCAGGCCGACCGCAGTGTCCGGGCGGAAGACTTCCACCTCGGGTTCTTTACCACCGCCCTGGACGCGGACGAGCTGATCGTGTCTGCCCGCGCGCCGGTGCTCGGACCGGGCTGGGGGTGGGGCTTCCAGGAGGTGTCGCGGCGGGACGGCGACTTCGCGATCGCCGCGGTGGCGGCACTGGTCCGCTGTGCGGACGGGCTGGTGGTGGAGGCGCGGGTGGCGGCGGGCGCGGTCAGCGACCGGCCGGTGCGGCTGGCTGCCGTGGAATCGGCACTGACCGGGTGCCCGGTCGCCGACGTGGCCAGCCGGGTCGGCCCGATCCAGGGCATCCGGCCCGCCGATGACACCGGCGCGACCGCGCGGTACCGGGAGCGGCTGGCCCGCGTCCTGGTCATCCGGGCGCTGGCTGAGGCGGTACGACGAGCGGCGGAGGGCGCGTGAGCCAGACCATCACCATCACCCTGACAGTCAACGGCCGCACCGTCACCCGTGCCGCGGGCAGCCACCTCACCCTGCTGCGCTGGCTGCGGGAAGAGGCGGGCGTCACGGACCCGAAGTACGGCTGCGGGGAGGGGATTCGCGGGGCCTGCACCGTCCTCATGGACGGCGAGCCGGTCTCCAGCTGCATCGTGCTGGCGGCACAGGCGGACGGCGCCCAGATCACCACCGCGGCCGGCCTGCTCGAGCGGGACGGCTCGCTGGGCGCTCTGCAGCGGGCCTTCCACCACCATCACGCGGCGCAGTGCGGGTTCTGCACCCCCGGCATGCTGATGGCCGCCGCCGCGCTGCTGTCGGACGGCGGTCCCCGCTCGCGGGCGGAGATCCGGGCCGAACTGCACGGGAACCTCTGCCGGTGCACCGGCTACGGCCCGATCGTGGACGCCATCGAGGCGGCGCAAGGGCAGGGCCAGTGAGCGCGGCCGAGATCCGCAATTCCAAGCTGGAGGAACTGCGGGTCGTGCACCAGCCACTGCCCCGCCATGACCAGCAGGAGAAGATCGCGGGCAGCACCCGCTACGCAGGTGATCTCGCCTTCGCGAGCATGCTGCACGCGCGGCTGGTGCGTGCCGCGGTGCCGTCGGCGAGGATCACCCGGCGGGAGAGGACCGCCGCCGCCGCGGTGCCCGGGGTCAGCTGTGTCCTGTTCGGCGAGGACGTCCCGCACAACATGATCTGGGTGGACGTCCCAGGCCAGACGGTCGAGGTGGCCGCGCTGAAGGCCAGCATGGAAGTGCTCGCGACCGACCGGGTCCGCTTCCACGGCGAGCCGGTGGCGCTGGTGGTGGCCGAGAGCGAAGAGGCGCTCGCGCAGGCCTGCGACCTGGTCGAGATCGACTACGAGGAACTGCCCGGGGTGTTCGACCCCACGCAGGCGCTAGCCAGCGGCGCGCCCGCCGTCCACCCGAAGGGCAACCTGCTCGGCGAATGGAACATCGACCGGGGCCAGGTGGACGGCGCGTTCGCCGCCGCCGATGTCATCGTCGAGGGCACGTACCAGACCCAGGCCGTGGATCACGCCTATCTGGAGCCGGAGGCAGGCGTCGGCTGGCTGGATGACGAGGGCGTGCTCAACCTGCGGGTCGCGACACAGGTCGTGGAGCACTTCCGGGACGTGGCGAGGATTCTCGGCATCCCGGACTCCCGGGTGCGGGTCATCGCTCCCTATGTCGGCGGCGGATTCGGCGGCAAGGAGGACATGACGGTCGAGCCGTATCTGGCGCTTGCGGTCTGGCGTACCCGGCAGCCGGTGCGGATGCAGTGGACCAGGCAGGAGTCGCTGCTGGCCCGGCCCAAGCGGCACCGGATGCTGCTGCACTACCGGACCGCGGCCCGTGGCGACGGCACGATCCTCGGGCAGCAGGTGGACATTACCGCCGACTCCGGTGCCTACGCGTACCTGTCGGCGCTGGTCCTGCTCTACTCATCTGTCCACGCCTGCGGGCCCTACCGGGTGGACAACGTCCGGCTGCGGGCCCGGTGTGCCTACACGAACAATCCGCCGACCTCGGCCTTCCGGGGTTTCGGCGGCATGCAGGTCGTCTTCGGCTATGAGTCGCAGATGGATCTGCTGGCCCGTGAGCTCAAGATTCCGGCCGCGGAACTGCGCAAGCGCAACGCCCTGGCCCGGGGGGACGTGCTGCCGGTCGGCCAGCCCATCGAGACCGAGGTGCTGCTGCCGCAGACGATCGATGCCGTCTGTGACCGGGCCGGCCCCAAGCCGCTGCCCTCCGGGCCGCGCCGCGTGGTCGGCCGCGGCATCGCCTCGAACATTCAGTCCTACGGCCGGCTGGTCTGGCTGAACGACTCGGCGGCGGCCTGGGTCGGCTGGCAGCTGGACGGCAGCCTGACCGTCCGCTGCGGTGTCCCCGACATCGGCGGCGGGCAGGCTTCCTCGCTCGCCCAGATCGCCGCCGAGCTGCTGGGCACGCCGATGGAGCAGATCACGGTGCACTTCGGGGACTCCGCGCTGAACCCGCTGGCCGGGACGACCACCGCCACCCGCCAGTTGCTCATGTCGGGCAACGCCGTCTATGAGGCGTGCCTGCTGCTGCGGGACAGCGTGCTGCGGGCCGTCGCCGAGGACAGCGGGCAGCCCGCCCAGGGCCTGCGGCTGGAGCCGGGCCGGGTGACCGGCCCTGGGTTCAGCCTCGGCCTGCGGGACGCACTGGTGATCTGCCGGCGGCGCAACGTGCCGATCGAGGCCCTCGGCACCTTCTTCGGCCCCAAGGGCAAGCCGGTGGTCCGCGACCTGCGGGCCGACCGGGTCTTCCCGGATTTCACCTTCGGCACCCATCTGTGCGACCTGGAGGTGGATCTGGATACCGGCAAGGTGCGGCTGCTGCGGTATGTGGCCGCGCATGACGTCGGCCGGGCCATCAATCCCCGCTCGGTTGAGGGACAGATCAGCGGGGCCGCGGTGCAGGGACTGGGCATGGCCCTGCTGGAGGAGGTCACCGTGGAGGACGGGGTGAACCTGACCGGCGGCCTGTTCCAGTACCTGATTCCCACCTCGACCGACGTGCCCGACATCGAGACCATCATCCTGGAGTCGGGCGAGGGAATGGGGCCGTTCGGTGCCCGCGGCATCGGGGAGCCCCCGATCGGGCCGCCGGCGGCGGCAGTGGCCAGCGCCATCCATGACGCGACCGGCGCCCGGCCGTACGTTCTGCCGATTACTCCTGAGCGGGTCCTGGCCTGCGTGGACGCCGGCCAGCCGACCGCCGCCGGGGCACCGGAACCACCGCTGCCACCGGGCCCGCACCGGTGACCGGGCGGACGTCATTTGACTATGTGGTCGCCGGTGGCGGGACCGCCGGCGCGGTGGTGGCGGCCCGGCTGAGCCAGGATCCCGGCGTCAGCGTCGGGCTGCTGGAGTGGGGGCCGGACGACCGGCACGAGCCGCGGGCGCTGCAGATCCGCCGCTGGTCGCAAATGCTGGAGAGCGAGTACGACCTCGACTATGCCAGCGTGCCGCAGCCGCGGGGCAACTCTGGCATCCGCCAGGCCCGGGCGTGCATCCTCGGCGGCTGTTCGGCGCACAACACGATGATCGCGCTGCGGCCGCCCCGGGCGGACTTCGACCGGTGGGCGGCGCTGGGCGCGGACGGCTGGGACGCCGGGACCATGAGCAGCTATTTCGCCCGGCTGGCGGTCAACATCGTCCCGGTCGCCGCCGGGCACCGGAACGCCTACCTGGCCGACGTCGTCGAGGCGGCCGCCGCGGCGCTGGACATACCGGTCCGCGAGGACTGGAACAGCGCCGACTACCGGGACGGCACCGGCTTCCTGCCCATCGGGTACTACCCGGACACCGGGGTGCGCTCCTCGTCCTCGGTGGCGTACCTGCACCCCATCATGGGCAGGCGGGACAACCTTCACGTCCTGACGCGGACCAGGGTGCTCCGGGTCAGGTTCGATGCGGCCCGCCGGGCCACCGGGGTCACCGTCCGCCGGGCGGACGGCCAGCTGGCGGATATCACCGCGGCCCGCGAGGTCATCGTGTGCTGCGGGGCGATCGACACGCCACGGCTGCTGATGCTGTCCGGCGTCGGGCCGGGCCAGCGGCTGCGCGAGCTTGGCATCGAGGTGGTCGCCGACCTGCCAGGTGTCGGCAGCAGCCTGTCCGACCACGTCGAGGGCCTGCTGGTGTGGGAGGCGGCCCGGCCGGTCCCGCCCGAAGGCGCCACCGACTGGGACATCACGATCATGTACCGGACCAGCCCGGCCAGCACCGTCCCCGACGTGCTGGCCCATGTGCCGCTGATGACCTTCGCCATGCACTCCGAACGGCTCGGGTATCCCACCCCGCCGCACAGCATCACCATGACGCCGAACGTCACCTCGCCGCGCAGCCGCGGGACGGTTACGCTGGCCTCCGCTGACCCGGATGACCCGCCGGTCATCGACTACCGGATGTTCACCGACCCCGAGGGCCATGACGAGCGCACGCTGCTGGCGGGCATGCGGATGGCGCGGCGCATCGCCGGGCAGCCGCCGATGAGCGGCTGGGTGGCGCGGGAGGTCTTCCCCGGCCCGGCCGTGCAGGCGGACGAGGAACTGTCCGCGCTGGCGCGGGCGGCCTGCCACACCGTGTACCACGTGTCATGCACCGCGCGGATGGGCGCGCCGGGCGATCCGGGTGCCGTGCTCGACCCGCGGCTGCGGGTGCGGGGCGTGGACCGGCTGCGCGTCATCGACGCGTCCGCCTTCCCGGCGCTGACCACCGTCAACCCGGTGGTCGCCGTGGTGATGCTGGCCGAGCGGGGGGCTGAGCTGGTGCGGGGCTGACAGGGGCCAGGGCGGTCAGTTCCCGCCGGAACGGCACCGGCCCGGCGGGCGGGCTGGCATCGAGCTCCTCGGCGTACCGCCGTCCCGACCAGACCGCGGCCGCGATCGTGGCCGGCGCTCAGGCGTCCCCGATCGCGGTCACCGACCCGATCCCCCGGCCCGCCCACTGGGAGCCCGCGCCACCAGTTCGGTGTACAGCGCGTCGGCCGGCAGTCGCGCGGTCACCATGACCACCGTGTCGGCGGCGGCAGCCCGCTCCTCACCGGTGAAGACACAGCCGGTGACCGCGCCGCCGGCGGTGAGGCGCACCACGGCGCGGCCGGTGTCGACCGCCACCCCGGCATGCATCACCCGCTGCCGGATTTTCACCAGCTCCAGGGTGTTGGCGGTCCATGCGGACACGTGCGCGGCCGGGGTGACCAGCCGGACCTCGTAACCCTCCCCGGCCAGCAGCTCGGCCAGGACCCCGCCCAGGTAGTAGTGGTCGTCGTCGAAGATGACCACCCGTTCCCCGGCCGGCCGCTGGCCGGCCATCAGGTCGTCCGGGGTGAGAATCTGCGGTGACCCATCCGCGGGAATGGCCCGCGTGTGCCAGCGCCCGGCCCCGTCCCGGCGCCAGGCCGCGCCGGTGGCGACCACGACGTGGCCGAAGCCGTGCTCGAGCACCTCGCCGGCGGTCATCGCGCTCTGCCGGTAGATGCCGACGTTCGGCAGCCGCCGGAGCTGCTGCTCCCGGTACTCCTGGACCCGCCGCCAGGCATGCAGGCCGGGCAGCCGTGACTCGGCCGCCACCCGCCCGCCGAGTTCCCGGCTGGCCTCGGCCAGGACGACCTCGTACCCGCGCTGGCCGAGTGCCCGCGCGGCTTCCAGCCCGGCCGGGCCTGCCCCGGCGATCAGGATGCGGGCGGCCGATTCCCGCGGCCTGATCCGCTCGGGGTGCCAGCCGCGGCGGAACTCCTCGCCCATGGCCGGGTTCTGCGTGCACCGGATCGGGGACATCGTGAAGTCGCCCGAGACACAGATGTTGCAGCCGATGCACTCGCGGATGTCCCCCGTCTCACCCCGCTCGATCTTACGGGGCAGGAACGGGTCGGCGATGGACGGCCTCGCCGCGCCGATCAGGTCCAGGATCCCCTCCCTGACCTGCCGGGCCATGGTGTCGGGTGAGGTGAAGCGGCCCACGCCTACCACCGGCCGGGTGGTGAGCTGCTTCAGCCCCCGCACGTACTGCTCCTGCCCGGCCTCCGGGCCGAACCGCGAGGTCACCGAGTCCTCTTCCCAGCTGCCGAGGACGAAGTCCCACAGGTCAGGGAACTCGGCCAGCTCGCCGATGATCTCCTCGATCTCGGCCCGGGTGATGCCATCGCTGCCGCGCAGCTCGTCAACGGTGATCCGGCATGCGATCGCGGCCTGGCCGGCGGCCACCTCCCGGGCATCCGCCAGCAGCTCGCGCAGCAGCCGGGCACGGTTGCGCACGCTGCCGCCGTATTCGTCGGTGCGGCTGTTGTAGCGGGCGGACAGGAAGTAGTGGAGGCCGCTGAGGGCATGCCCGGCGTAGACGTAGACGAGGTCATAGCCAGCGGCCAGCGACCGCCGGACCGCGTCGGCGTGCCAGCGCCGCAGGCTGGCGATATCGGACTTGGTCATGGCACGTGCCTGGACCGGGTCGTTTCCCCAGGTGGCGACCGGCAGGCTGACCGGCCCCAGCGGCGGTTCCCGGGTGGCCAGATTGGGGCTGTTCATGCCGTTGTGGGCGAGCTCGATGCCGGCCAGCGCGCCGCCGTCGTGAATGGCCGCCGCTATCCGCGCCAGCGCGGGAAGGTCGCTGTCGTCCCAGATGCGCAGCTCGATGAACGGGGTGATGTCCGAGGTCGGGTGAATCTCCACCTGCTCGGTGCAGACCACTGCCCAGCCACCCTCGGCCTTGACCCGGCGCAGGGCGGCCTCCGCGCCGGGATCCCGGTAGCCCATGCCGGTGCAGTGCGGTACCTGGAAGAACCTGTTCCGCGTGGTGACCGGGCCGATCGTGACCGGCTCGAACAGAATGTCATGCCGGGGGTCGCGCACGTCCTGCCCTCCACGGGGGCTGCCGGCGCCGCCCGGCTATCTGGTCACCAGGACCGGGCAGTGGGCGTGATGGATGACCTTGTGCGCGATGCTGCCCACCAGCAGCGACCGGAAGTCGGACCGCCCGCGGGTGCCCATCACGATCAGCTTGGCGCCGAACTTCTCCGCAGCGTCGATGATGTCCGGCGCGACATCGCTCGTCAGCGCCGCGTGTGCGGCCCCCTGAGCGTTCACCCCGGCCTCGCGGAGCTGCCCGGTGACCTTGTTCACCAGGTCCGCCGCGTCGCTGTGCTCTTCCAGCGGGACTGGCCCGGCGCGGCCGGCTGACCCCCAGTTCCTGCACATGCAAGACCAGAACCTCGGTGCTGCCGCCGGACGCGAGCTCGGTGACGGCCGCCACCGCGCGGTCCGAATGCTCCGAGCCGTCCACCGCCAGCAGGATCTTGTCAAACACGCCGCTGCACCTCCCCAGGATCTGTCCCTGTGCGGGCACCGCCGTTGATCAGTTCCGACGCTAGCAGCCCATCCGATCAAGCGAAACAAGCTCTCACGCAGTGAAATGGCGGGCCTCCGTAAGTTTTCGTCAAGTGAAATGCTCTTGCACTCCATGAAGGCGAAATCTACGATCTTGTGCACCTGCTGCTGAGGGAGATCTGACATGAGCGAAGGCAGGAAGTCCGGCGGCGCGGCCACGCTCGAGCAGTTCACGATCGCGGAAATCCCAGCCAGCGAGCGCCATGGCAGGCCCCGCGACCTGTTCACGATCTGGTTCAGCTCGAACATCATGCCGCTGACGTTCGTCACCGGGGCACTCGCGCCGGTGGTGTTCAAGCTGCCGTTCAGTTACAGCGTGCTGGCGATCCTGGTGGGCAACCTGGTCGGTGCCCTGTTCATGGCCTTGCACTCGGCGCAGGGGCCACGGCTGGGCGTGCCGCAGATGATCCAGAGCCGGGGGCAGTTCGGCTTCGTCGGCGCCGTCCTGGTCATCGCCATCGCGGTGTTCATGTACATCGGCTTCTTCGCGTCGAACCTGATCCTCGGCGGTCAGTCGGTCAACGTGCTGGTCCACGGCGTCAGCACCGACTGGGGAATCATCATCTGCGCGGTGGGCAGCCTGCTCATCGCCGTGTTCGGCTACGACATGATCCACGCCGTGAACCGGTGGGCGACGCTGCTGTTCGGCGGTGCCATGCTGCTGGCCGTCATCATCATCGTGGCGCGCGGCCTGCCGTCGAACTTCTTCACCGCGGGGTCGTTCACCTGGGCCGGATTCCTCGGCGCCATGGCCACCACCGGCATCTTGTGGCAGATCGCCTACGCGCCCTACGTGTCCGACTACTCGCGCTATATGCCCGCGAACGAGAGCGTCCGGGCCACGTTCTGGTACTCGTACTGGGGGGTCGTCCTCGGCACGGTCATCCCCATGATCGTCGGTGTGGTGGTCGGGCTGGCGTCGGCCAACCCGGATCAGATCTCCGCGATCGCCCACCTGACCGTCGGCGCGGGCTGGCTGATCATGCTGGTCTTCGCGCTCGGGATCATCGACACCAACTCGATCAACCTTTACGGCGGGATGCTGTGCTCGATCACGGTCGGCCAGACCTTCAAGTACCGCTGGCTGCCCAGGGCCAGGACCCGCGCCGTGGTGTCGGTCGCGATCGTCGTGGTGTCACTGATCGGCGCACTCGCCTACCAGAGCACCTTCCTGACCAGCTACGTGAACTTCATCCTCTTCCTGCTATACGTGCTGATCCCGTGGACCGCGATCAACCTGGTGGACTTCTACCTGATCCGGCACGGCAACTATGACGTCCCGTCGTTCTTCGACCCGTCTGGCGGGATCTACGGCCGCATCAACTGGGCCACGCTGATCATCTACCTGATCGGCGTCGGCGTGCAGATTCCGTTCGTGAACACCACGCTGTATGAGGGGCCGGTGGCCAAGAGCCTCAATGGGGCCGACATCTCCTGGATCGTGGGCCTGGCCGTGACGATCCCGCTGTACTACTTCGTCACCCGGGCCCGGATCGGCCGGCAGCTGCCCGCGGCCGTCGCTGCCGGTGGTGCCGGTGCGTGACGATGCCGTTATCGGCATCGCCCAGTGGCTGCCCCGGCCCGGGCAGCCAGCTGACAACCTCGCCACCGCGATCAGCCTGGCCGGCCGCCTTGCCCGGCAGGACGCGGATCTGGTGGTGCTGCCCGAACTCTGGCCGTGCGGGTTCGACTGGGGGTCGCTGGCCGCGGACGCCGCGGGAGCCGCCGAGCCGCTGGACGGGCCCCGGTGCGCGGCGCTCGCCGCCTGCGCCCGCGAGCTTGGCATCTGGCTGGCCGCTGGCTCGGTACCGGAGCGCGGGGACGGCGGCCTGTACAACACCGCCCTGCTCTTCGACCGTGACGGGCAGCTGCGGGCCTGGCATCGCAAGGCGCATCTGTACCGCCCGCTCGGCGAGACGGCCATCTTCACCGCCGGTGACCGGCTGACCGTATGCGCGACCGGCGAACTGGGTGTGATCGGGCTCACGGTCTGTTTCGACGGCGACTTCCCTGAGGTCGCCCGCGCGCTGGGCGGCGCCGGCGCCCAGCTGATCATTCAGCCGTCCGCGTACGAGACCGCCGCCCGGACCTGGTGGCGGACGCTGTACCCGGCCCATGCGCTCAGCAATGGCCAGTGGTGGGTGATGGCCAACCAGTGCGGCACCAACCCGTCCGGCACGCTGCTCGGGGAGAGCCAGGTCATCACCCCCTCCGGGGAGGTGCTGGCCAGGGCGCCGGCAGCGCGGGACGGGGAGACCCCGCCCCCGGAACTGCTGACCGTCCGGGTTCCGCTGGCCGCCGGGCTGGCCCAGGCGGAGCACGACAGCGGGGTGCTGCGCAGCCTGCGGCGCCCCGGCCTGACGGTGCAGATGATGGACCCGCTCGCGGCCACTGCCGCGGCCACCCCGGCTCCCCGGCCGTCATGAGCGCTGGTCCGGGCCAGCGGCGGTGACCTCCATGACGGAGCAGGCACCGGCGCCAGCGGGCATGCGGTGGGTCGCCAGCGCCGCGCACCGGCAGCATGATCCCACGGCCGAAATCTGGGCCGGGACACCGCAGCACAGCGTCGAGATCCCGGCCCGGGCGGAGGAAATCGCGCGCTGCCTGGCCACGGACGAGATCTTCCAGGCCGCCCAGCCGGCCGATCACGGCCTGGACCCGGTGCTCGCCGTCCATGAGGCCGGGCTGGTCCGCTGGCTGTCGGAAACCTGGGCCGAGTGCCACCCGGACAGCCCGACCCGCGAGATCTTCCCCGATACGGTGCTCCACCCGGGGCTGCGGGATGGGATCGGCCCCGGGCGCGAGCCGGCCGCCGCGCCCTTCGCCCGGCTGGGCTACTGGTGCTTCGACACCATGACCCCGATCGTTGAGGGCACCTATCATGCGGCCAGGTCAGCCGTGGACTGCGCGCTGACGGCGGCGGATCTCGTCCTGGCTGGCGACCAGGCCGCGTACGCGCTGTGCCGGCCGCCCGGGCACCACGCGGCCCGCTCGGTGCTCGGCGGCTTCTGCTACTTCAACAACGCCGCCATCGCCGCCCGCTACCTGTGCGATCGCGCGGGCGGCCCGGCCGCCATCCTCGACCTCGACTATCACCACGGCAACGGCACCCAGCAGATCTTCTACGACCGCGACGAGGTGCTGTACGTGCTCGCTGCACGCGGACCCGGACCGGGCCTTCCCCTACTTCACCGGGTACGCCGATGAGACCGGGACCGGCCGCGGGACCGGCCACACGCTCAACATCCCGCTGCCCCGCCGGTGCGCCGACACCGACTACCTCGCCCGGCTGCGCCGGCGCGCTGGAGGTTATCGGCCGCCGGGGGGCGGCGGTGCTCGTCGTCTCGCTCGGCATGGACATCTATGAGCACGACCCGCTCGGCGACCTGGCGATCACCTCCGAGGGCTTCCACCGGATGGGCGCGGCGGTGGCCGGCCTGGGCCTGCCCGGCGCTCATCGTCCAGGAGGGCGGTTATCACGTGGCCCGGCTCGGGCACAACGTCCGGCAGTGGCTGCGCGGGTTCCTCGGGCACGCCCCCGCCCCCGCCCGGGAGCCGGGCGCTCCCACGCCGGCGGACGCGGACCAGCGGCGGCTATGACGGCGAACGGGCAGGTGGCCGGGCTGGCCACCGCTGCGACACAGGAAAGTGAGGGAACATGCCACTGATCGAAGTCAAGGCCGTCGACCGGAGGTTCACTGACCCGGCGGCGAACGAGCGGCTGATCGCCGCGCTCACCGACGCCGCGTGCCAGGTATTCGGTGAGGAGGCGCGGCCGCAGATCTGGGTGGTGCTGGATGGGGTGCCCGCTGCCCAGTGGGGCATCGGCGGCGCCCCGCTGGCATGACCGCGCACCGGCGGCTCCTGTCCACCAGCCTGACCGCTGGCGAGTCCCAGGACCTGCGGGTCGTGGGCGGCCACGGGGTCTGGTTCCAGCTCGCCGATGGCCGGGAGGTGATCGATGCCAGCAACACCGCGGCACCGCTGGGGCACTGCCATCCGGAGATCATCGAAGCGGTCCGGCGTGCGGCCGCCGCCCCCGTCCTGAACGAGGGCTGGCGGTGGGCGGAACGGGACGAGGCAGCGGACGACCTGATCGGGATCGCGTTCGCCGGCGAAGACTGGGCCGGTGCGGTGCGGTTCTTCATCAGCGCGAGTGAGGCCAATGACGCGGTCCTTGCCCTGTGCCAGGCGCTCACCGGCCGGGCCCCGCTGGCCACCCGGGAGCGCGCCTACCACGGCGGGGCTGGCCTGGCCCGCGAGCTCACCGTCCAGCCGCAATGGCACGGCGGGCTGTCCTCGCCTGCCGGGGTGGCCGCGCCGCCACGGCTGGCCACGGTGCGTGAGCTGCCTGGCCCCGGCCGGGGCCAGGGTCACCGGGCAGGCCGGCCTGGCCACCGGGCCGGCCTGGATCGCCGCGGCCCGGGCCCAGCTGGCCGGCAGTGCCGCTGTCCTGCTCGACTACAGCCAGGGCGGCATCTACCACTCGCCTCAGTACCAGGACCAGGTCGCCGCGCTGGCCGCGGAAGCGGGCGCCTACTGGATCGCGGACGAGACGGTGACCGGGTTCGGCCGGGTCGGCGGCTGGTTCCAGTTCCAGCACGGCCAGGCCCGGCCGGACTTCGTCACCCTGGGCAAATGCATGAGC
>CAWIMG010000015.1:0-33854 GCA_963837105.1 uncultured Actinomycetes bacterium
GCGCATACTCCGCCACACGGTGGCGCCGCCGACCCCGCTGGGAGCGATGAGCGTAAGTCACGTTTCCGTCGGCGACCGGCGAATCGCCGTCGCCACCGCTGGGAGCGGACAGCCGCTGATCGCGCTGCCCGGCTGGGTATCGAACATCGACGTCATCGCCGCTGGCCGCGATCCGCGCTCCTCAGTGTTCCAGCGCCTGGCCGGAACCCATGCGCTGGTCATGTACGACCGCTACGGGACCGGGCGCTCCCCCGGTCCGGTCGATGACTTCGGCCTGGACGCGAGCGTGGCCGAGCTGGCCGCCGTCGCGACCCGCGCTGGAGCGCCGGCCGACCTGCTCGCCATGTCCCAGGCCGGACCGGTTGCCGTCGCGCTCGCCGCGACGCGGCCGGATCTGGTGCGGCGACTGGTGTTCTTCGGGACCTACGCCAGCGCCACCGAAGTTTTCACACGCCCAGACCTCAGCGCCACCCTCATCGCGCTGGTACGCAGTCACTGGGGGCTCGGCTCCAAGCTGCTCGCCGACCTCTACCGGCCTGATCCGACCGACGCGGCGGCCGACCATATGGCCGCAGTGCTGCGAGACTCGGCCACTCCCGGCGTGGCCGCCGGTTACCTCGCGGCCATCTACGCCGCCGACGTCACCGCCCTCCTGCCGGCGGTGAGCGCACCCGCACTCGTGCTGCACTACCGAGGTGACCGCGTCATACCCCACCGCGGTGCCCTGCAACTGGCCAAAGGCCTGCCCGATGCCCGGCTGGTCACCCTCGAAGGGCGCTATCACCTGCCCGACATTCACGACCTCGGCCACATTGTCGACACCATCACCGCGTTCCTGTCCTGACCCCCGGTGGGGCCGCTGGAATCGCGCTCACTCGCTGATGGGGTCGCGGGCTCCGCGCACCGTGATGACCGTTATCCCGATGATGAAGACCAGCGCGGCACAGATGGCCGCGCCCAGGTCGTGCGGTGGCCGGGCTGGCCAGAATCCAGGGCGTGGTCAGCGCTGGACGGTGCCACTGGGTGTACAGCCCATAGGCGCCCACTACCAGGTAGCCCGTGGGGCCGGCCCAGGCCAGGCCGCCACCGAGCGTGGCGGCGCACAGCAGGCCGATGCCGGTTAGCCCGGCCAGGTTGCGCAGCACGTCCAGGGTGCCGCCGGCCAGGTGCGCTCCGGCCCCAGCGGCGGTCAGCGCGCCCGCCGCGGCGGCGGTCAGCGCCAGCGTGGTGGCCAGCCGCAGGAAGGGCAGCCACCGCCCGGTGACTCGTTCCGGTTCGCCGATCGGGCTCGCGGTGGTGACGGCAATGGCCACCGCTGCACCGGCCTCGAACACCAGTGGCAGTTGCAGCGCGCCGTAGGTGTCCCAGTGCCCGAGGAGCGCGATCCGCAGCCCGATCGCGCAGGCCGCTATCGCCGCGATGGCCGCCGGAACCCGCCGGCTGGCGGCGTACAGCCGCAGCAGGCGCGTTCCCGCCCGCGGTGACCAGGCCGGCCGCGCCTTGCGGTCCAGCGCTGCGGGCACCGGCACGTTCCGTGCCGGGCCGGCGGTCATGGCAGCTGCGCCAGGGTGATCCGCCCGGCCTGCAGCGCGGCCAGGTGCCGTACCAGCCAGGCGCGCCGGGCCGTCGCCGGTAGCGTGGCGAATCGCCGGGCCGCGGCCTGCACGGGTACCGGCAGCGGCACTATCGAGCCGTTCGGCCGTTGCCTGCTGGGCGCCGTCCGGAGTACTGCCTCGGGCAGGCCGGCCGACGTCCGCAGCGCTGCCGCGACCGCTCGCTGCGCCGGGGTTGCGCCGGGGCCGTCGCCGATCATGTCGGCCACGATGCCGGGCCCAGCGGCTGACCGCACCGCGGCAGCCACCTCGCTGGTGGTCATGGTGGGTCCTGACAGCTGGAAGGGAAAAAGCAGCCGGAACACCGGCGGCGTGCCGCTGAGGGGTGGGCCAGCCATGCTCACGCTGACGGAGTTGCCTGTGCCCTGCTGGTAGTTCACGGCAGCCTGGCTGATCCGGGCCGGCGCACCGGGCAGGCCTGCTATTTCGTTGAGCACCGGCGTCAGGGCCGCCGCCGTGGCCGGCAGGTAACTGGTGTAGGCGGGGTTCAGGCAGACCGGGATCGCGGTGTGGCTGCAGGCCGGGGCGTAGCGCAGCGGCCGGTCGTTCGCCGTGTCGTGCAGGGCCGGGATGGCGATCATGCCGTGGGCATCCAGCGTGCCCGTGCCGGCCAGCGCGACGGCTGTCCCCGCCGCGAGCAGCCCGGCCATGGTGATGACCGCGGCAGGCCGGCGCAGCCATCTCCCGCTCTGGCCACCGGGCAGCGCGAGGGCACCCAGGATCGCGATGGTCAGCCCGGCGAGGAACATGATCTGGGCGATGGACAGGTCGGGCAGGTACGGGTAGAAGGTGGCCACACCGGGATCGGGCCCGGCGTCCCAGGGGCCGCTGACCACCGGCGAGATCTGCCAGTACGAATGGCTGCCCTGGATCGGCTGCGTGCTGAGCCCGAGCGCGAAGAACGCGCCGACCGCCACCAGCGGCGCGGTGAACCGGCTGGGGATCAGCGTCCCGGCGGCGAACCCGGCCGCGGACAGCGCTAGCAGGCTCGCGGCGCCGACGGCGACCGGCCACCACAGGGGCCCGCCCCAGGACGCCTGCCGCGCGGTGACCCCGTACAGGATGGCCACGCAGCCCAGATAGCCCACGATGGCCCAGCAGGTGGTGGCCGCCCAGGGGACAAGCAGGCGGAATCCAGCGCGGCTGGGCCGTGGTCGTCGTCAGGTCCGTGGTGCGGCGGCGCCGGTCCCGCGACCCCATCCACGCGGCCGCGCCCGCGACCGGGCAGGCGAACGACAGCAGGGTGCCTGTATGCAGGCTGGCGGCGCGCAGGTACCACAGCGGCGGCATGGCCATGGCCTTGCGGTAGGTGGTGAGCCAGAACAGGCCGATGGCCACCGGCAGCAGCCACGGCATCGCGTTGTGGCGGAGTTCCAGGCGCAGCAGCCGCGCGACTGCCCGCAGCTGACCACCTTCGGCTGGTGCTGACCTCGCGGTGGCAGGTGCATGCACGGCGGTCATGACCGTGCCTCCGCGAGGACCGCGCTGTACCCGCGCTCCAGCGGCGCATCGCCGGTACCGTGCCCCTCGCCCCGGGCGGCCAGGTTCTCCGGCGTGCCGACAAACACGATCCTCCCCCGGTCCATCAGGCCGACCTGCGTACAGGCGGCGCCGATGTCCTCGACCAGGTGTGTACTCACCACCACGGTGGCGTGCTGGCCAAGGTCGCGCAGCAGGGCCCGGAACGCCACCCGCTGCTCGGGGTCGAGCCCGGACGTCGGCTCGTCAAGCAGCAGCAACTGGGGCTCGTTGACGATCGCCTGGGCAATCACCGCCCGGCGCAGCATCCCACCAGACAGGGCGCGCAGCTTCGTCTTCGCACTGCCGCCCAGCGCCACCCGCCCGACAGCCACCGCGACCGCTGCCGGTATCCGCGCCGCCGGAACCTCCTTCAGCACAGCGAAGTACTCCACGAATTCCGCGACCGTGAAGCCCGGGTAGTAACCGAGGTTCTGGGGCAGGTAGCCGAGCCGCCGCCGGATTTCCCGCCGCGGGCCGTAGGAGCCGGGATCGCCACCGAGCAGCCGCAGCGTGCCCGAGGTCGGCCGGATTGCCGTGGCCATCATCCGCAGCAGCGAGGTCTTGCCGGCGCCGTTGGGGCCCAGCAGCCCGAACACCCCCGGGCCGGCCTGCAGGTCCACCCCCGCCACCGCCACGGTCCGGCCGAAACACCGGGTCAACCCGGTCATCTCGACGTTCATGATCGCCTCCCGGGAACGGGTTGGATACCGCGCTACATGTGCTGAGAAGCAGCACGGCTCCAGGCTGCCCCGGCGGGCCGGGCCGGGTCGTCGCGCTGCGGGGCCGGATGTGCGCTCATACCACGCTGGTAGCCCAGGCCGATCCGGAGCCGGGATGATACCCAGGTATGACTGCGCTGGCGTGATGAGCGGGCGGCCCTGGCCGCCTACCCTTAGATCGTGAAACGGATGCTGGGCATCCCATCAGCGGCCACCAGCGCCGCAGCGGCGGCACCCGCCGCGGCCAAGCGGGCGTGGCACGGGCTGGTCCAGGTGCTGATCGGCCCCGACCCGCCCCCGGTGTGGCGATGGAGTTCACCGCGGGAGCGCCGGGCCGGGTACGCCGTACTCGGTGCGGCGACACTCGCGCTCTGCGCCGCGAGCCTGGTCGGCAGCTTCGCATCGCCAGGCCAGCTGCTGCTGGCCCTCCCGGTGGTGGCGCCGCTGCCGCTGGCGGCCCGGTATCCGATGCTCGCCTGGCGGATCGGGTGGCTGGCGCTGCTGCTGGCCCCCCTGGTCCCTGCCGCCTGGTGGGGAGACTGGCCGTGGGGACCGGGGCAGATCCTCGCCATGCTGGGGGCATTCTGCCTCGCCGGGATCCGGCAGCGGCGGCCGGAGTTGTGGTGGATGTGGGCGCTGACCCTCATCCCGTGGTGGCTGTGGCTGCGCGGCCTGGCGGACCCGAACGGCCCGGTTGCTGCCACCGTCGTGTTCACCGCCGTGGTGATCGCTGTTGACAACATCGGCTCCCGCCTGCGCGCCCAGCACGCCCTGGCCGTTCAGACTGAACGCGCCGAGGATGAGCGCGCGCGGCGGGCCGTGCTGGAGGAGCGGGCCCGCATCGCGCGGGAACTTCATGACGTGGTCGCCCATCATCTGTCGCTGATCGCGGTCCGGGCCGAGACCGCGCCCTACCGCCTCCCCGGCCTGCCCGGGCCGGCCCGGGCCGAGTTCGGTTCGCTGAGCGAGGTGGCGCGCGAGGCGCTGACGGAGATGCGGGGGCTGCTCGGCGTGCTCCGCCACGACCAGCCTGCCGAGCTGGCGCCGCAGCCGGAACTGGCGGACCTGCCCTCCCTTGTTGATAGCGCCCAGCGAGCCGGGCTAACGGTCGAGCTTTCGGTACCCGCCGTGCTCGATCACGTGCCGTCCGGCGTTGGGGTGTGCGCGTACCGGATCGTGCAGGAATCGCTGTCCAACGCCAGCCAGCACGCCCCCGGGGCCGCGGTCACCGTTTCCGTCGGCCACGGTTCCGGGGCAGTCGTGCTGCGGGTGGCCAACGGGCCTGGCGGTCCCGCCGCGCCGCCGGCGAACGGAGACGGGCCTGGTCACGGGCTGACCGGGATGCGCGAGCGGGTGGCGCTGCTCGGTGGCTCGCTGTCGGCTGGGCCATCGCCCGACGGCGGCTTCGTGGTCTCAGCGGTGCTCCCCCTCGGCAGCCCGACATGACAGCCAACGGCAAGACCGGCGGCGGTATGGTCACGCGGTGCCTGATCGCCGACGACCAGGCCATGGTCCGGGAGGGCTTCGCCGCCGTACTCAACTCCCAGCCGGGCATGCTGGTCGTGGGCCAAGCCGCCGACGGCGCCGACGCGGTCCACCAGGCGCTCCGGCTGGAGCCCGACGTCATCCTGATGGACATCCGGATGCCGGTCATGGACGGACTGCAAGCATGCCGCCAGATCCTCAGTGCCGCCGCCAGCCCAGCACGGCCGCGAGTGCTCATGCTGACGACCTTCGACCTCGACGAATACGTCTACGAGGCGCTGCGCGCCGGCGCCAGCGGCTTCCTGCTCAAAGACGCCACCGCCGCCGAGCTCATCCACGCGGTCCGCGTGGTCGCCGCCGGCGACGCCCTGCTCGCCCCGTCAGTGACGCGCCGGCTGATCGCCGACTTTGCCCGCCAGCCACACCCGGCCTGGCCGTTCCCGCCCACCCTTGAAGCGCTCACCCCACGGGAGACCGAGGTACTGCGGCTGATCGCCCACGGCCTGTCCAACACCGAGATCAGCAGCACCCTGGTAATCGCTGAACAGACCACCAAGACCCACGTCGGCCGCATCCTGGCCAAACTCGGCCTTCGCGATCGCGCGCAGGCCGTCGTCCTCGCCTACGAAACCGGCCTCGTCACACCCGGCGGACCAGACCCGGTACGGGCAAACCCCGCCACCAAGCCCGGTCAGTAACCAGCGGTTACCCGAGTGGCTCACCGGCAGCCGCACCCGGTTCACGGCCCGTCCGGCCTGACCCCGGCGCATCGATCCTCAGCGTCATCGCCGGGCTTCTCCTGACCTGGCTTCTCTGCCGGACGGTGAAGACGGCGGTCTTCCAGTCGGCGGAGTCGCAGCCAGGGCAGGCGATGACCACGCCGGCGACGGGCGCAGAGCCTGCCGCCGACGACGCAGCTACCAAGTTGCGCCTGCTGGCGCAACTCCGAGACTCCGGCGTGATCACGGAGGCCGATTTCCAGGCGAAGAAGGACGACCTGCTGACCCAGATCCAGCGGGCAAGGGGTCCCCGCCTAACCCCTTTCCCGGTATCCGCCGCAGATCAGGCCCGCGGCGCGTAGTCGATCGCGTCAAAGGGCCAGTCGCGTTCCAGCCAGGCGAGGACCACGTGGTAAAGGGCCGGGTCGAGTGCGGCCATGTCCGCACGCACCCAGGAACGGACGACCGCGTACCGTTCGCCCTCGGCGCCACCCCGGGCCGGGTAGATGTAGACGCAGCCGATCACGTCGCCGGTCCCGGTGCTCAGCACGGTGTAGGTAAACCCGCGGCGCTCGGCAAAGTCCTGGGCGTGGCGCTGCAGGTCGCGCAGGTTGTCCGCCAGGGGCATCTCGTGCGGCCAGCCCCACCCGGCGAACCCCGGCGTCGCCTGGATATGGCCGATACTGGCGGTCCAGGCGGCATAGTCGGCGGCATTGTGCTGCGGCCCGAGCGGCTCCAGCCGGAATTCGCCGACGGTGAGCCCTTCGGGTACGGCGAAGTCGCTGGGAACGAACAGCCGGTCGCTCATCTGGTGATGTTAGTGGAGCCGGCCCGGGCGCGTGCAGAACGAGCAGGCCCGCGCCCGTCCGGCACCTAGAATGTCCCGATCTGCGCACATCCTCATCACAGCGACCAGAGCCGGTGAGCGATATGACCACTGGAGATGCTCCCGCTCTGTCTTACTCCTCGGCACCAGGACGGTGGGTGCTCGCGATCACCGTGCTCGGCTCGGGGATCGCCGCGCTGGACGCAACGGTCGTCAACATCGCCCTGCCGACCATCGGCCGCGATTTTCACACCGGTATTGCCGCCCTGCAGTGGGTGATGACCGGCTACACCCTGACCCTCGCCGCGTTCCTGCTGATCGGCGGGTCGCTCGGTGACCGCTTCGGCAGGCGGAAGGTTTACCTCATCGGCATCGTGTGGTTCGCGCTGGCCTCGGCAGCATGCGGCTTCGCCCCCACCGCGCTGTTCCTTATTGTCACCCGGTTGCTCCAGGGCGTGGGCGCGGCACTGCTTACCCCGGGGAGCCTGGCGATCCTGGAAGCGTCGTTCGTGCCCGGGGACCGGGCCCGGGCGATCGGGGCCTGGTCGGGCCTGGGCGGCGTGGCAGTCGCGGCCGGGCCACTGGTCGGCGGCTACCTGATCTCGGCCGCGTCCTGGCGGTGGATCTTCTTCATCAACGTCCCGCTGGCGGTGGCGGTGGTCGGGCTGGGCGCGCGGCACCTCCCCGAATCACGTGACGCAACCGTCAGCGGCAAGATCGATTACGCGGGTGCGGCGGCCGCGGCGGTGTTCCTGACCGGCATCACGTTCGCATTCATCGAGGCCCCCGTGCTCGGCTGGTCGTCGCCCGCCGTGCTCACCATGACCGCCATAGGCGTCGTGGGCCTGGCCGCCTTCCTGGCCCGGGAACGCCGGGCGGCGGCGCCGATGCTGCCGCTGTCGCTGTTCGCCGAGCGGCAGTTTGCCGCGACCAATGCCGTGACGTTCATCGTGTATGCGGCGCTGACCGGCGCGACCTTCCTGCTGCCGGTGGTGCTCCAGGTCGTGTCCGGTTACTCCCCCCTCGCTTCCGGCCTGGCGTTTGTGCCGCTGACCGTGATCATGTTTGCGCTGTCGGCCCGGTCCGGGCAACTGGCGGCCCGGATCGGGCCGCGCCTGCAGATGAGCGTCGGTCCGGTCGTGGTCGGCGTGGGGCTGGCCATGCTCACCTTCGCCACGTCCGGGTCCAGCTATGTGACTTACGTGCTGCCGGCGGTCGTCGTGTTCGGGCTCGGGCTGGCGATCACGGTCGCGCCGCTCACTTCCACCGCGATGAGCTCAGCGCCAGCCGAGCACTCGGGCGTCGCCTCGGCGGTCAACAACGACGTGGCCCGCTTCGGCGGCCTGCTGGCCGTCGCCGTTCTGCCGGCACTGGCAGGCATCACCGGCACCGCTTACCTGCACCCGGACGAGCTTGCCGCCGGATTCCGCACCGCGGCGCTCATATCCGGCGCCATGTGCGTCGCGGCCGGGCTGCTCGCGGCGTTCACGATCACCAACCCGGCACGCGTGGCCCGGCCCGCCGGTGTCCCTGCGCCCGAGGAGTGCCTCCATTGCGGCCTCGACGCACCACCGCTCACCACCGCTGTCAGCCAGCCAGCCGGCCCGGAGTGACCTTTCGGACGCACCGCACCATTTCCGAAGCCGTCGGGCAATGGGCCGGCCCTGGGCGGCGGGAGGCGGGACCACGCGCTGGTCTGCTGTCAAACCGCATTGACCCGGGTTGCGACCGGGACCTCCGCTTGCCTGCGCGACGGCCGCCCATCAGCGTCGGATGGCGTCTGCTGGCCTGAGACTGAGGTGGGCACCGGCACATGCCGGGGCATGCGCAGGCGCATGACTGCCAGACCGGCCAGGGCAAAGGCCGCCGTCCAGGCCAGTGACATGACGGCCATGCCGGCGAGTATCCGGTGGTCGAAGGCCCCGGCGACAGCGAACTGGGTCGGACCGTACGAGGGAAAGAACTCCAGGATCGGCTTGTTCGCCAGCGGGTTGCCCACCGGATCCTGCATGAAGGTGTCCAGCAGCGAGATCATGATGATGAGGAAGAAGCCTTCCAAGTCGCCCCGGACCAGCACCCCTATCAGCAGGCCGAACGCCGCGTAGGTGGCGGCCGCCAGCATGAACGTGACTGCTACTGTCCAGGCGTTGGCGGGCCGCCAGAAGAACAGCAGGACAATAGCGGCGTAGGCGCCCACGGCAACGGCCTGGACCAGCGCAGCGCTGGTCTTAGCGGCGATCAGGGCCGCAGGACGGTAACCGGACAGCACGAGACGCCGGTCGACAAACCGCGCCCGGCGAACCGCGGCGAACACCACGAACGCCGTGAGCAGGGTGATCGAGTTGAGCCCGGCGGAGATCAGGGTCAGGTTGTGGCCGTCCACGACCACCGTCGTCCCGGTGGACCGCAGCCTGAACGCAGCGCCGTTGTGCGCGAACATCGAGCCGAGCAGGAGGTACCAGACCGGGACAAAGGCAACGAGCAGTATCCAGGCGAACCGGTTCCGGATCTGCCCGGCGAGGCTCAGCCGGATGGCTGTCTCAAGCTGCTGGCGCATGGCTGCCCGCCTCCTCTTCGATCCGCCCGCCGGTGAGGTGGCAGATCCGGTCGAAACGGTCATGGTCGAAGACCAGGTGGCTGATGACCAGGATCGCGGTGCCGCGTTCCCTCAGCTCACCGGTGAGATCCCAGAACGCGAGGTAGGTCTGCCAGTCGAAGCCCTGGTAGGGCTCATCGAGGAGCAGGACAGGCGGGTCGTGTATCAGGGTCAGGATCAGGCTGAGTTTCTGCCTGGTCCCGCCGGACAGGGTGCCTGCCCGCTGGCCGCGGCAGCCGGTGAAGCCGAGCCGCTCGATCAGCTCCTCAGCCCGGCCGGTGCTGGCGATTCCGTACGCGGCCTGGAAATACCGCACGTTCTGGTCCACGGTGAGCGCGTCATCCAGGACGACCGCCTGCGGGCAGTAACCTGGCCTGCCCGCGACCGTGACGCTGCCCGCGTCCGGACGCAGGTCACCAGCCAGGATGCGGAGAAGTGTCGTCTTTCCGGTGCCGTTCTCGCCGACGACCGCGACCAGCTCACCGGCTGCGACGTTCAGGTCCACCCCGGCCAGCACCCGGCGGCGGCCAAACGACTTGCGTATCCCCCGAGCTGCCAACGCAGTCATGGCTTCCCCTTTCAGAGCCGGCGGCATGCGCCTCGCAAACAACCCTGCCCGGCCGCAAAGCACGGGTCAGTCATCCGGCTGACAGCCCAGCTGTCGGGTTGCCGACAGTACGCTGACGGCAGGTGGTGACCTGAGGAGCCGGTGAATGGCCACTGATCTGACCGGTATCTTGCGGGAAACGAGTCTGTTCGGCCGGGTGCCAGCCAGCGACCTGGCCAGCCTCGCCACGGTCTCCCGGCTGCGGGCCTTCCGCCGCGGCCAGGTGGTGTTCATGACCGGTGACCCGGGCGACACCCTGATCGTGGTCGTCTCCGGCCGGGTCAAGGTAGTGGCTCGCGCGGCGGATGGCGCTGAGCTGACACTGACGGTCATCGGGCCCGGTGGGGTGCTGGGGGAACTCAGTGCCGCAGACGGTGGCCCCCGTTCCACTGACGCCCAGACCCTGGACGAATGCCAGCTGCTGTTCGTGCCGCGGGACCAGGTCTGGGACATCTGCTCGCGCGTGCCGGCGGCCGCTCAGGCGCTGGCTGGCTCCCTGGCGGCAACGCTTCGCAGGCTCACCGAGTCGGCATCCGACCTCGTCTTCCTGGATTTGCCGCGCCGGGTGGCGAAGGTACTGCTCAGCCAGCCGATGGGCGACGACGGCATCATCCGGCTCAAGATGAGCCAGGAGGAACTCGCGCATCAAACCGGGGTCACCAGGCAGAGCGTCAACGCCGCGCTACGTGGGTTCGAGCGGCGCGGATGGATAGAGGTACGCGACCGGGCCGTGGTCGTGACGCAGGCAGCAGCGCTCGGCCAGTTCGCCAGCAGCTAGGCGCAGGTGCCGGGACCAGTGGCCCGGCCGGACAGGACTCTTGCACCTTCCGCTACCAGCCGCGCTAGCGGTCAGCTGGTACCAAACGGCGGTGCCCCGGACTCCCGGAGATAGCCATGGAGGAAGTCGGCCATGAAAGCTGAAGCCACACCGGCAGAGCCTGCCGCAGTGCCGACACCTGTCGCCGCCGGGCCGGAGATGGCGGCACTTGGCCGCTTCTACCAGGACGTCACCTGGAAGGGAACCATCCGCGCAGGCGGGATGGGCCCCGGCACGCCACCGATGACCGGCGTGGGACGAGGTACGGCCCGGCCCATTCAGGACGGGCGCTGGATCGTCGTTGACTGTGAACAGGACCAGTTCCTTCCCGATGGCACCCACGTCCTGACCTGGCAGCTTCACTGGGTGTCGGGCTGGGCACCCGAGCACGGCGAATACCGGGCCGTGATGGCCGACAACTACGGCCACGCCGATGTGTACCGCGGGCACATCGACGGTGACCGCCTCATCTTCGAATCCATCGCCGGGGCCGGGCCCCGGCTCCGCTTCACCTGGGATGCCTCCCACCCGGGGGTCATCACCTGGCGGAACGAGATGTCGCTGCCCGACGGGTCATGGTTCCTCATCGAGGAATACCCGATGGTGATGACCGCCAGCAGCGATCAGGTCAGCAGGGATAGGTGAGAGCAATGTCCGCAGTAGCTGAGCGGGGCCAGTCACTGGGAACTGCTGGCGAAGCTGACCGGCCGGTGCTGCAGCCGGGCGGGATGGCCTTCTGGCTGTCGGGCCTGCTCGCGGTGACGGCAGTGGCGGTGAGCCTGCTGACGTTCCTGGTTCCCGGCGTGCTGCACGGCACCGCCGTTATGAACGGGTCGGCGCGCGGGACCGCGCTGGCGGTGCTGCTGCTCGGGGTGCCGGTGCTGACCGTGTCGATGGCGATGGCCCGGGCCGGGTCAGCGCGGGCGGTGCTGTGCTGGCTGGGCGCGGCCGGATTCGTGCTCTACAACTCGGTGCTGCTGTTGTTCGCGACTCCTGCCAATCGGCTGTTCCTGCTCGACGTGGCGATGCTGGCGCTAGCGGCATGGTCGGTTGGCACGCTGCTGTGGCAGACCGAGGTCGCCAGGCTGGGCGGGCGCTTTGCCGGCCGGGCACCGGTGCGGGGTGTGGCCCTGTACGTGTGGGTGATCGTGGCCCTGAACGCTCTGGCGTGGCTGAGCCGGATCGTGCCTGCGCTGGGCAGCGGCGGGCAGGCGGCGTTCCTGCGCGGGACCGGCTTGCCGACCAACCCGGTATATGTCCAGGACCTGGCCCTGTGGCTGCCGCTGATCGCGGTCGCCGCCGGGTGGCTGTGGCGCCGCCGGGCCTGGGGCTTCCTGGTCATCGGCGGCGCCCTGGTGATGTGGGTCCTGGAAAGCGCCAGCATTGCGGTGGACCAGTGGTACGGGCACGCCGCCGCCCCGGCCTCACCGGTCGCCTCCGCGGCGCTCGCGCCAGCCTTCGCGGTGCTGGCGGTGATCGGGCTGGTGCCCGCGTACTACCTGTTCCGTAGCCTGCGCAGCTCCCAGGGATACCTGGCGGGCAGCCGGATCCCGGTGGCGGATCATCGTTCCTGGCCTGCCTGGCTCCTTGCCGGGATGCTCATGCTGGTCGGCGCGGCCGGGGTGTTCGGCGGGATCTCGCTGGCACGGAACGGCTTTGGAATGCCGCTGAGCTGGCTGCACCACACGCCATTCACCGGCTGGGCTCTGCCCGGGGTAGCCCTGCTGATTGGCGTGGCGCTGCCGCAGTTCACCGCGTTCACCCTGATCGTGGCCGGGCACCGCTGGGCACTGGCCGGAAGCTACCTGGCAGGCCTTGGACTCGTCCTGTGGATCGCGGTCCAGCTGCTGCTGCTCCAGCGGTACTTCGTCATGCAACCAGCCATTGCCGCCGCCGGGGCCGTGGAGATGCTGCTGGCCTGGCTATGGCAGCGGGCCACAGCCACCTCAGCCAGACCGGTCATCGGGCACAGCTGGGCCGTTACGATCGAAGACATGGCTGCCCGCTCACATTTCACGCTGGACGAGGCTCGCTCTGCCGGTGAGCGGATCGGTGTGGACTGGGATTCCGTGCCGTACGACCTGGAGCAGTTCCGGATGGGGATGGACGTCGAGCTCGAGCATGGCACGCGCGATCCGCAGACCAACGTCACCGGCGATGACGTCATCATGACGGCCAAGATCGCGCGGGCACACCTCAATGAGTTCCCCGACTACTACACCCGCCTCGCCAAGATGGAGGCCGAGGCGGAGGCGGGCGGTACCGGCGGGGGCGAGTGAGCCCGGGATCGTGCCCCTGGCCCGCGCACCCCTTCCGTGGCCGGCGCGCCCCACCAGCGGCTTGCCACGGCGGCCAGGGCTACTGACGATCCGGGATGTGTCCCTATTCGTCGAGGTCGTTGGGCAGGGGTACCCGTTGGTCGTGATGCACGGCGGCCCGGGTGCAGATCACTTTTCGATGCTGCCGTTCCGGCGGTGCGCGGATCAATTCACTGTGATCTTGTATGACCATCGGTGTAACGGACGCTCCCGGGGCGCTCCCGTGTCCTCGATGACCTGGGAAAACCTGACCGCAGACGCCGATGCGCTGCGGCAGAAGCTGGGCTTCGAGCGCTGGGCGGTGCTCGGTCATTCGTTCGGCGGGCACGTCGCGCTTGAGTATGCGCTGCGCTATCCCGCCAGCCTGTCGCACCTGGTGCTGCTCGATACTGGTGGCGACAGCCACTGGGCCCAGCAGAACGCGGCCGATGTCCTTGCCCAGCGGGGCTACAGCCCCGGGAAAGTGGAGCTGGTCCGGCGCTGGTTTAACGGCAAGATCGCGCCCGATGACATGTTCCGGATCTTCCTGCGGATTGGGGGGGCCTACAACCACCACTTCGGCTGGTGGGTTATCCGCGAAATGCTCCACGGCGCGTGGCGATCAAAGATGCGGGGGGACGCGCTGGCCTTCGGCGCCCGTCACCTGCTCAAGGGCTGGACGGTCATGGGCCGCCTCGGCGAGATCACCACGCCGACGCTGGTGCTGGCGGGGCGTGACGACTTCGTGTTCCCGCCGGAGTGCCAGCACGAACTGGCGGATGCGATTCCCCATGCGCGTCTGCGGATCATCGAACGCGCAGGCCACAACCCGCATTCGGAGCAGACCGCCGAGGTCATGGCGGCCATCAAAGACTTCATCTCCGCGCCTCCGCTGACCTGACCCGCATAATGCGCACGCATTACATGAGCCCTAAAAGACCAATCTGGTGAGGGCAGTGATGGCGATCGCAACGAGAAACACGACAACGAGGGACCGGCCACATCGCAGCGCGACAGCGCCAGCCCCAACCCCCGCGAGCGCGGGCCAGTCGGCGGTGTAGCGCCCGCCGGCGCCGAACAGGCCGGTGACGACCAGCGCGGTCAGCATCGCGACGGGCAGCAGGCTGGCGACCCGCTGGACCCCAGGGTGGTTGAGTACCGACCCGGGGAGTGAGACGCCGGCGAGCTTCAGCCCGTAGCAGCCGAGCGAGGCGACCACGACCACGGCCCAGATGGACATCATCGGTCCTGTGTCTCGCGCCGCCGGGCCGGCAGGAGCCCGGCGAGGACGGCGACGGCCGCGGCGGCGATGATCGGAAGCCCGGCCGGGACGAGCGGAACCAGCCCGAACGTCACGACAGCCGCCCCGAGCGCGACAACCCGGCCCCGGTCACGTGAGAGCTGCGGCCACAGCAGGGCCAGGAACATCGCCGGCGCGGCAGCATCGAGCCCGAGCGCCGAGGTGTCGATCCCGCTGCCGATCAGCGCTCCGGCGAGGGTACCCAGCGTCCACATTGCGTAAAGCGTGAGCCCGGTGGCCCAGAAGGCGTACCGGCCCGCACGCGCAGTCCGCTGGGCAGCGGCCATCGCGGCACTCTCGTCCACCACGAAATGAGCTGCCCTGAGCCGGCCCCAGCCCCGTGGGCGGAGGATCTGGGTGACTGGCACGCCGTAGAACGCGTTCCTGAGCCCGAGCAGCAGGGCGGCCACCAGCGCGGCCAGGGGTGACCCGCCGGCCGCGAGAAGGCCGGCCAGAGCGAACTGCGACGCGCCCGTGTACATGAGTGCGCTCAGGGCGGCAGCCTGGGTCACGCTCAGCCCTGACCGCACTGCCACGGCGCCGAACGCAATGCCGAACGCGCCGGCGTAAAGGCCGATCCCAGCCGCGGCACGGGTGATCGCTGCCCGCCCGGGAAAGGGCCCGGGCGCGACCACCGCGGCGCCAGGCCCTGGCGAAGGTGTCATGGTTGCGCTCACGAGCGCGACACTACGGCGATGAGTCCGCAACCCGATAGCAAATATGGCGCACTATCTACCACGGTGCGCAATAATATGGCTCATGGACGTGATAGACCGTAGGATCATTGCTGAACTGCAGCGCGATGGGCGGCTGTCGAACGTTGAGCTGGCCGACCGGGTCGGGCTCACGCCAGCGCCATGCCTGCGGCGCGTCAGGCGGCTGGAGAGCGACGGCGTCATCCGCGGCTACACCGCCCGTATCAACCCACAGGCGATCGGCCGCGGATTCGAAGTGCTCGTCAACGTCGATCTCACCCGCAAGGACCGGGCGACCTTCGAAGCATTCGAGGCCGCCGTCGCCGCACTAGACGAGGTCATCGAGGTACGCCGGATGTTTGGCCTGCCCGACTACCTGCTGCGGGTCGCCACCGCCACGCTGGAAAGCTACGAAGCCTTCGTCTCCACCCAGCTCGGCGACGTGCCCGGCGTCAACAAGCTCGACTCCCACCTGACCATGAAACTGATCAAATCGCCCGAGCACCAGATCGCGGCGCCAAACGCCTGACAGCGCCTGACGCCAGGCCCTTCTCCGCCTGCCCGCTGGGAATGAGCGCGCCTGCCGGGGACCTCTGAGTCAGGCGGCCCGCATCTCAGGGCGAGCTGGGCGGGCCTGGCTGGGTGGCGTGCCAGGTCTTGCCGAACCAGCGGCGGGTGCGCTGGGACCCGAAGGCGACCTTGTCGGCGGCCAGATCAGCGGACGGCCCGTCCATATCCCCGACGGGACTCTGGCCACTGACAAAGGTGACATCGACCTTGGCGACCATGCCGTGCCCGACTTCCATGTAGCAGATCCCCCGGCCGTCGTAGGCGGCTGGCGTGGCAGCGCCCCGTCTGTCGGCGCTGATCTGTGCGGCGACGACCGCGGCCTGGCCTTCGGCGAAGACCCCGGCCTTGGGCGTCCCGGCGCTGGTGACGTCTCCGACGGCGTACACACCCGGGTATCGCGTCCGCAGGGTCCACGGGTCTACCGGAATCCAGCCGTCAACGGTCAGTCCTGCCTCGGCCACGACGGCAGGGGCGCGATGAACGGGAACACCGAGGAACAGGTCATAGGGCATCTCGGTGCCGTCACCGAGCAGGGCCACGTTGCGTCCGGGGTCCAGAGCGCGGACCAGCTGCCCGGGATGCCAGCCAATGCCCCGTTCGGCGAAAGCGGCGAGGACTGCCTGCGAGGCTTTCGGCGATGGCGGGATCGGGACGCCCAGGGGCATCACCAGTGACACCTGCGAGACGCCGCCCAGGCCCCGTGCCTGCAGGAAGTCATGCATCAGCAGCGCCGTCTCGCTCGGCGCGGGCGGGCACTTGAACGGCGTCAACGTCACACCGACCACGACCCGGCCGCCGGCGAACCGCTCCAGCACACCGCGCAGGCCGAACGCCCCGGCCACGGTGTAGAACTCATGCCCGCCCTCGGCCAGTCCCGGAGTGGCGGCAAGGTCAAGATCCGCGCCCAGGGCCACCACCAGGATGTCGGCCGCGAAGACCTCGCCATCGGTGACCACTCGCCTGGCCGCCGGATCCAGGGAACGGACCACCGCCCGCACAAAACGAACACCAGGCAGGTCCATGTCCGCATACCGGTGAAGCACATGATCCGCGGTTGCCCTGCCGAACATCACATCCAGCTTCGAGAAGCCGAAGATGAACCCGTCGGACTTGTCGATCAGCACCACGTCCGCGTCGTCGCCGAACTCCTTGGACAGCAAGGCCGCCAGTTCCAGGCCACCGAAGCCAGCCCCGAGGATTACCGTCCGCATCCCCGCAGTCTAGAGAGGCCCTGCACCCGTGAGACAGACCTGGCCAGGAGTGCCGCGACGGTGGCCGGCCGGTGCGGCCGGCCCGCTGACGCTGCTTCGTTCATAATCTCAGCTTGTGCGCCGCCCATCGTCGTGCCAGTGCCGGAAGTCCCAGCGAAGGTCCCGGCCCTGGCGGCGGGAGCACTCGCGTACGATGGCGCAGCCAGATCCAGACTCCGAGCCTCCGGAGGCGGCCAGACCATGAGCAGAGGCGGACGCCCCGATTCCGGGAGAGCCTGCCCGCGATGACGGTGGAGACGATCCGCACCGCGAGCGGGGAAATGCCGGCGTATGTGGCCGTCCCCCCGGCTGCCGGGCCATGGCCGGGGGTAGTGGTCATTCACGATTTCGCCGGGATGAGCCATGACCTGCGTAACCAGGCCGACTGGCTGGCCGGTGAAGGGTACCTGGCCGCGGCGCCCGACCTGTACTACTGGGGCAGCCGGGTCCGCTGCCTGTGGACCATCATGCGCGAGATCACGGCCGGGAAGGGGCGCACGTTCGACGACATCGACCGCATGCGGGACTGGCTGGCACACCATGCCCAGTGCACCGGCAGGATCGGTGTGATCGGGTTCTGCATGGGCGGGGCCTACGCGGTGGCACTGGCCCCCGGCCACGGCTATGCGGCCGCCAGCGTCAACTACGGCGGCTGCCCCAAGAACGCCGAGCAAGCACTTGCGGGCACCTGCCCGATCGTGGGCAGTTACGGCGGCAGGGACCGCTCGCCGATGGGCCGCAGCGCCGCACCCCGGCTGGAGCGGGCACTCACCGCGCTCGGCGTGGACCATGACGTCAAGGTGTATTCCGGTGCGGGTCACGGGTTCCTCAATGACCCCGACCCGGCGGACGCGACCCCACTGCTGATCTTCCTGGCGAAGATCTCCGGGACCCGCTACCACGAGCCCTCCGCCCAGGACGCACGACGACGCATCGCCGCCTTCTTCGGCACGCACCTGAAGAACTGAGTGCTGCCAGGCCGGCCGGTCAGGGCTGGCTCGGGCGGCCTTAGCGTGCCTGCCGGCGCATACTAGCTGGCCCAGTCGCTGTTCCTGGTCGCTCACCTGACCGGTGAAGCGTAAAGTCCAGCTACGAAGGCGTTTGGCATCGTACATGGCGGCGCCCGGGGCCCGGCGAATCAGCTCACGGGGCACTTGTGCGATGCGGGGTGCTGCCACGATTCGGGCCAGTTCCGCAGCGGGCATAGCGGTAATGACGTGATCAGCACCGCCTGAACCCGGCACGGGCGGCGCGCAGCGCGGTGGAGCAGTGGAGGCACGGCGTGCGCATTGGAGAAGCCCTGGCGGAAGCGCGCGGCCGGGCCGGTCTCACCGTCGCCGAGGTCAGCCAGCGGACCCGGATCAGGGAAACAGTCATCAGCGGAATCGAGGGCGACGACTATTCGGCGTGCGGTGGTGACTTTTACGCCCGGGGGAACATCCGGAGCATCGCCAAGGCAGTCGGGGCTGACCCCGAGCCGCTGATCGCCGAATATGACGCGGTGCACCGCGAACCTGGTGTGCTGTCGGCGGTGAGCCTGGATGAACTGCCCACGCTGACCCAGGCGCCCGGGCGGCGCCTGCCGGGCTGGGCCGCGGCGGTCGGGCTGGCGCTGGTAGCGGCGGCCGGTTTCGCCGGGTACATGTTCCTTGCGGGCTCACCGCATGCCGGAAGGCCCCCGCCGGCGGCCGCGAACCATGAAATCACCCACGCCGGGCCGAGCGGGACGGTCGTGGCACCGAGCCCGGGCGCGCCGGTCCCCCGGCTTGACCGCCCCGCCGGCCTCTCCCCCCGCCACACTGCCGCGGCGCGGACACCGACCGGCCCAGCGGCCACGGTGCGCGCTTACATAGCCGCCATCAACGGCCACCACTATGCCCGGGCCTGGCGCCTTGGCGGCCTGAACACCGGCGGGTCCTACCCCAGCTTCGTCAGTGGATTCACCGGCACCGCCAAAGACATCCTGACCATCATGTCGGTCCAGGGTGAGGTTGTCACCGCCCGGCTCAGCGCCCGGCAGACCGACGGCACAGTCGCCACCTACCAGGGCACATATACGGTTCACCGCGGTGTCATCGTCGGCTTCGACGTCCTTCAGGTGGGCTGAGGCTGCTCGTTTTCGTCAGCAAAGAACCAGACAGACACCAGCCGGGTCAGCGGGAATACCAAGATCCACACTATTTCAGCCGCATAGGGGGCGAACACGGCAATAGGCAGCGTCAGCGCGAAGAACACCGGTCCGGACAGGCCGCGGGCGCGCAGGGCCCGCACGCGCGCACGCCCAGCATCCGGCCTCAGCAGCCTCCCCCGGCCGGACGCGTACCACCAGTAGGCGGCGGAGGCGATTGACGCCAAGATCACCGACATCGCATAGAACACCGCTGCCGCGGGCGATCCGGCGTGCGCTCCCACCACGGCGGTGGGAAACGGCAGGAACGCCACGAACATGAGCAGCAGCAGGTTGAGCCACACCAGCACGCCGTCCTCGCGGGCGATGAGCCGGAAAGCCATCCGGTGGGTGATCCAGAACCTGGCGATCACCACAAAGCTCACGACATAGGCCAGGTAACGCGGCCAAAGCCCGAGCAGCGCCTTCGGCAGGCCTGCTCCGCTCGCCGTGGCCGGCACGGCGAACTGGAGTATCAGCAAGGTGATGGCGATGGCGAAAACGCCATCGGACAGCGCCAGGATCCGCCCGATGCCCTCGTCGTCCGCCGCTTCGTCGTCCTCACGCCGCGGCAGCTTCCACAGCTGGTCAGGCAGCTTTCTCACCGGGCCTAGCCTGCCACCTGGCAGCCGCCGCGAGGCGCTCCCGGCCAGCGCCGGCGCGTTGTCGCGGTTAGCCGAACTGGCCGGGCTGGTAGTCGCCGGCCGGCTGCTGGGTGATGATGTTCATCCGGTTCCAGGCGTTGATCCCGGCGATAAGCGCCACCAGCGCGCCAAGCTGCTCGTCGTCGTAGTGCTTGGCCGCATTCGCCCAGGCCTCGTCGCTGACACCGCCAGCCGCGTCGGCGAGGCGGGTGCCCTGCTCGGCGAGATCCAGCGCGGCCCGCTCGGCCGCGGTGAAGACGGTAGCCTCCCGCCACGCGGCGACCATGTTCAGCCGCTGCTGGCTCTCCCCGGCATGCGCGGCGTCCTTGGTGTGCATGTCGAGGCAGACCGCGCAGCCGTTGATCTGGCTGGCCCGGATCTCTACCAGCTGCCGGGTCGCAGCGGGCAGGGCCGAATCAGACAGCACCTTGCCGGCCGAGGCGAGATACCTGGTGAAAGGACGGCATCACCGTGACGGTGCTCGCGTTCGACATCACCGACGGCCGGATCACCCACATCTGGGCAGTGCGCAACCCCGAGAAACTCCGCCCCTGGACGGCGGGCTGACCCGCGGGCCTGTTCTGGGGATTCTTGTTCGGTCTGCTGTTCTTCATCCCCGTCCTTGGCATGGCCGTGGGTGCCGGGCTGGGGGCGCTGATGGGGAAGTTCGCCAAGACCAGCATCGACAAGCAGTTCCAGGATCAGGTCCGCGGCATGGTCCAGCCCGGCACCTCAGCGCTCTTCCCGGTGCTGGAGAAGGTGACCCCGGGACAAGCCCGTCGAGGCGATGAGCACATACGGTGGCACGGTCTTGAAGACTTCCCTGTCCAAACAAGACGAGAAGGAACTCCAGGACGCGCTGCACGGCAGCCAGACAGCCGGCCAGTAAGTTCGAAGCTGCTCAGCTCACCGGATTCGCTTCCCTGGTCCGGCCGGTCCCAGAGTCAGGGCAGGGTTGTCACGGTGACCTGGCTGGCCTGGACGAAGAATGTGCGGTGGTTGTAGGAGATCTGGTCGTAGGCGGTCTTGCCGATGATGATCGTGTGATCGTCGGGCAAGCTGGAATCGACCGTCGCCGCGTAGTAGTAATCGGTGGGCAGCCCGGTGCCCGCCGGGTAAGCCTGACCGGCCTTGATGGTGTACTTCAGCTTGACCACGCTCAGCACGGGGACCGCCGGTGGGTAGGCTGACGCCTCCGGGTAGGCGGCACCGTAAACCGGGATCGAGGTCAGGCCTGCCTTCGGCCTGATCACCTGGCCGCCGGTGTACAGGCCCGCCTGCTGCGCGCCCGGCGGGTTGTAGAACCAGGCTTTGCGGCCAGCGAACCAGATGGCGGTCCACTTGCCGCTCTGCCCGGCGTACCCGAACGTCTCGCCGATCGTCGCCTTGTCGCCCCAGTAGCTGTCGGCGGTGGTGCCCTTGCTGCCACCAAGAATCGGGTCGGCGATCAGCGGGTAGCCGGTGCCCGGCCCGGTGCGCAGGTAGACGAAGTTGGCGGGCTGGCTGGGGAGGGTGACGCAGCCGGTTCCTGAGCAGTCGGTCACCGTGGGCTTGTTGGTGGCGAACGTGGGGTCGATCGTCACCAGCTGGTGGCTGCCCCGGGTGGCCGAGCCGCCGCTGGCCCGCTCAGCGGAGTCACTCACGCCGTGCACGAGCGCCATGAAGTGGTTCCAGTTCCAGAACGGGCCCGGATCCCAGTGCTGCGCGGCTGTCCACGCATTCGTCGGGCCTGGCACATCCTCATGGCCCAGGATGTGCGCCCGGTCCAGCGGGATGCCGTACTCGGCCGCCAGGTAACGGACCAGCGCGGCATCGGCTTGGTACATGGCCTCGGTGTACCAGGTCCTGCCCTGGGCAGCGAAGCCCTCGTTCTCGATGTTGATGGCATGCATGTTCACATACCAGTCACCGGCACCCCAGGACACATCCGCCGGGCGGACCATCTCGGTGACCGCCCCGTCGGACGAGCGGATCACATAGTTCGCACTCACATAGGACGCCGGATTCTGGAACGTGCTGATGGCATCGTCGTAGGAGCCCTCGGTGTCGTGAATGATGATGTAGCTGATGCGCATGCTGGCCGGCTGCCCGGCGGGGGTAACCATGGCCGACGGGCGGCCCGCGGTGTCGTAGTTGCCATAGTTGGCCGGATCGCCGGGGCTGTCCTGCGCGTAGGCCGCGGGCACGAACACACAGCTGAGCGTGGCCGGGCAGTCCACCGCTGGAATCGTGGCCGCCGGGGCGGGCCTGAGGCCCAGCCCGGCCAGCTGGGCCCGGTCCGGGCGCAGGCCCGCCGTCGGCGGCAGGTCCATGACCTGCCCATCCGCGCTCGTCAGCGATGCTCCGCTGGCGAGCGTACGGAACACGTCATCAGCGAACGACCGGGCTGGCTGGACGTTCACAGCGCCGCTGTATTCCGCGACCGCGCCGTACCAGCCGCCCAGCGAGGCCGGCAGTGCCCCGCCGGAAAGCTGCCGCGCGTAGCGGGCCAGCAGCGCCGCCGCACCACGCACGTTCTCCCGCTCACTGGTCTGCAGCACGTTCGCGGGCATGCGCAGGAGTTGCGCGGCCTCATCGAGGGTGTAGTGGGCCCTGGGCAGCGTCACCGCCCGCGGCACCGGCGGGGACATCAGCCCACGCCCATCCGGGGCGGGAAATGTCCTCGCGGTCAGGTTCATCAGCCCATACCCGCCGTCAATGCTCGGCGAGTCACCCGTGCGCGACCACCGGGTCTCGTCATAGGAGATCGCCAGCAGCAGGCGGGCAGGCACACCGAACTCGCGTGCCGCCGCATTCATGAGCGCCATCTCGCCACCTGGTGACGGCGCGGGCGCCGACCGCCAGTACCCGGCCGTCATGAACTGGCCACCCCCCGAGGCGGCGGCCATACAGCTCAGCAGCACGGCCACCAGCACGGTCAGCCCGCCGGCCGACCGGAACCGGCGGCCAGCACCCGGATGATCACCTGTCATCGCCAGCCGTTCAGCACGGCGCCGCAGCCACATAGAAGGACATTCTGATGCCCCAGGAGCAAAATCGTAACTGCGGCTAACCGACCGCCTGGGCCCGCGTTTCATGATCTTCGGCTGGCCCGAGAGGAGAAAGCGATGACCAGCAGTCCACATTCCGGTCCTCCCCCCGCTGCCGCGCCCGCCGGCGCCGTGGCGGTGCTGGGGACCGGGATCATGGGTTCGGCAATGGCCCGCAACCTGGCCGTGGCCGGACTGCCCACCAGGGTGTGGGATCGCTCACCGCAGGTGGCAGCGCCGCTCGCCGCGGCAGGGGCACGGGTAGCCGGGTCGGCGCGGGACGCGGTACGTGATGCCCGTGTGGTGATCACCATGCTCCCTACCGCCGAAGCTGTGGAGGCGGTCATCGTCACCGGCGGGGTGGCAGCGGCGTTCGCCCCAGGCACGGTGTGGGCGCAAATGGGCACCATCGGCATCGAGGCGACGACCGGGCTGGCCAGCCGGCTCGGCGATCGGCGGCCCGATGTGCTGTTCGTGGACGCACCGGTGTCAGGCAGCAAGGGCCCGGCGGAGACTGGCCAGCTGCTGATCCTGGCCTCGGGCCCGGTCGCGGCGGAACCGGTCGTCCGGCCCGCCTTCTCCGCGATCGGCCGCAAGACCGTCTGGCTGGGCCCGGCAGGCCAGGGGAGCGCGATGAAACTCGTGGTGAACGCGTACCTGGCGGCCCTGATCGAGGGCGTGGCGGAGGCGCTGGAGCTCGCCAGCCGGCTCGGCATCGCCCCCGATGCCCTGGCGCAGGCGATCGAGGGCGGCCCGCTGGACGCGCCGCTGGCCGACGCCAAGCTGCACAAGATGGAGAGCGGTGACTTCGCGCCGGAATTCCCGCTGGAATGGGCGCTCAAAGACGTCGACCTGGCGATCCAGGCCGCTGGCGGCGACCGGCTGCCCATGCTGGTGGCGCTGTCCCGGCAGTGGCGCGCCGCCGTCGAGGCCGGGCATGGCCGCGACGACATCAGCGCCGCCCGGCTGGCCCTGGGCACGGACTGACCAGGCGGCGGGAACGGGGCATGGCAGGCTCAGGGTCGGCTTCGTCGGCCTGGGTGCCGTTGCGCATCGGGGTGTTCCGGGCGCTGTGGCTCGCGGCCCTGGCCGGCAACGTGGGCACCTGGATGCAGACCGTTGGCGCCCAGTGGCTCGTGGTCCACGATGCGCACGCGGCCATCCTTGTCTCACTCGTGCAGACCGCGTACACATTGCCCGCTGTCTTGTTCGCGCTGGTGGGCGGCGTGTTGGCGGATATCTTCAACCGCGCCAGGCTGCTGACCGCGGTGCTGGCCGGCATGACCGCCACTGGTGCGGCACTGACCGCATTGACCGCTGCGAACCGGATGCCACCCGCGCTGCTGCTGATGTTCACGTTCGCACTGGGCACCGGCGCGATCCTGATCGCGCCCGCCTACCAGTCGCTGGTCCCGGACATGGTCCCGCGTGACCAGGTGCCCGCTGCCGCCGCTCTCAGCTCGATCAACATCAACCTGGCCCGCGCCATCGGCCCGGCGATCGCCGGGCTGCTCATCGCCCAGATCGGGGTAGCCGCCGTGTTCGCCCTGAACACGGCGGCGTTCCTGGTGTATGCGATCGTCGTCGCCTGCCATCCCCGTCTGGGCGGGACCCCGGAGGCCCCGGAGCGGTTCCTGCCGGGGCTGCGAGCCGGGGGCAGATACGTGCGGCACGCACCGGTCGTGCGGCGCATCCTGCTGCGTGCGGCCTTGTTCCTGATACCTGGCAGCTGCCTGTGGGCACTGCTGCCGCTGGTCGCCACCACCCGGCTCGCACTGGGTGCGGCGGGCTACGGCGTGCTGCTGGCCGCCCTGGGGGCCGGGGCCATCGGCGGCGCGTTCGCCCTGCCCCAGGCCCGGGCCAGGCTGTCAGCCAATGCCCTGGTGGCCGCCGCGAGCCTGATTTACGCGGCAGCCCTGGCCGCGGCTGCGGTGTCGCGCAACCTGGCGCTCACCATCGGCGTGCTGCTGCTCGCCGGGGTGGCCTGGATAGCGTTCCTGTCCAACGTCAACGCCGCGCTGCAGCTCTTCCTCCCCCGGTGGGTACGCGCCCGTGGCCTGGCGGTCTACCAGATGATCCTGTTCGGGGCCCAGGCAGTTGGCGCGGTGATCTGGGGCGCCATGGCCGGCGCCACCGGGCTCGTCCCGGCGTTCCTGATCTCGGCCGTGGTCATGGCCGGCGGCGCGGCGACGATCTGGTTCTGGCCGTTCCACCAGATCGCCGACATGGACCGGAGCCTGGTCCGCTGGCCCGAGCCGCAGCTGCTCATCAGCGCGGACCGCGGCTCCGGCCTGGTCCTCGTGCGCACCACCTACACCATCGCCGCGGACAAGGAGCAGCAGTTCCTGCAGGCCATGGCCCAGCTGCGCCAGTCGCGGCTGAGGACCGGGGCCACCGACTGGGCCCTGTATCAAGACGGCACGAACCCGCGCTTGTTCATCGAACTGTTCGGCGTCCCGAGCTGGGAAGAACACCTCAGGCAGCACCGGGAGCGGCAGACCGGCACCGACCTCGGATATCACGACGCAGCCGCGTCACTGTCCAGCCCGCCCCCGCGAACCGACCACTACCTGGCCGCTGCTGTCCATGAATGACCAGGACGGGAACACCCGTGAAAGCAAACGGCTCTGGGCAAGGGCAGGGGGATGCCGGGCTGGGTGAGCATGGGCTGCCCGGCCAGCCGCTTGTTTACCGCGGGCCAGGCTCGGCTGTGGCTTGCGCTGGCTGCTCACTGCGATCAACGTGGCCAGGCCGGCCGCGATGGCTCCGGTGAGCATCGCGGCGCGGTCGCCCACGGCCATGTCCTTGCCGGTGTGGCCGCCGCACTGGCCGCGCGCCACAGCCTCACCTTCCACACGGCTGGCTGCTCTGGCTTTGGGGCATGAGGAAGGTGATCGCGGCACCAGCCCCCATGGCTCGGCCGGAAAGGCCGGTAGCCAATCGCAGGAACAGGAAGGTCCACGATGGGCACCATGATGGCGCTGCGAGCGCATGCTCGCGGCGGACCCGAGCAGCTGGTCTACGAACAGGCACCGGCGCCGTCCGCCGTGCCAGGTGAAGTGCTCATTGCCGTGCACGCAGCGGCGATCACCTTTGCGGAGCTGACCTGGGATCTGGAGTGGACCACCCGGGACGGGAGAGACCGGACGCCAGTCATACCGTCCCATGAGATGTCGGGCATCGTCGCCGGCCTCGGCGCCGGCGTCGCCGGCCTGGCGTCGGGGGACGAGGTGATCGGCCTGATCGACTTCGACCGTGATGGCGCCGCCGCCGAGTACGTGGTCATGCCCGGTGCCAGCCTTGCCGCCAAGCCGCGGTCGCTCTCCCACGAGGCGGCGGCGACGCTGCCGCTCGCGGCGCTGACCGCCTGGCAGGCGCTGGTCGATCACGCGGCCCTGCAACCCGGCGAGCAGGTACTGGTCCAGGGAGGGGCCGGCGGAGTCGGCATATTCGCCGTCCAGCTCGCGGCGATCCTCGGCGGCCACGTCACCGCCACCGGCCGCAGCGCCGACGCCGGCTTCGTACGGGACCTTGGCGCGGACAGCTTCATCAGCGCCGGGGCCGGGCGCCCCAGCCAGATCGCGGGCGGGTTCGATGTCGTCATCGACACCGTCGGCGGTGCCGTGCTTGACAGCTCTTACGCCCTGCTGCGCGAGGGTGGCCGGCTGGTAACTCTCGGCGCGCCCCCGGACCAGGAGCTGGCGGGCAGGTACAAGGTCCATGCCATGTTCTTCGTCGTCGAGCCGGACGCTCACGAGCTGGCCAGGCTGGCGGAGATGGCCGGCGCGGGAAGGCTGCGAGCGGTGATCAGTCAGACCTTCCCGCTGGCCGAAGGACGGCAGGCCTTCGAAAGCGGCGGAGGGGCCCGGCGTCCCGGCAAGACGGTCCTCGTCGTTCGCTGAGACAGGCCAGCTGGGTCGATGCCCGGCCGCCGGGCCCGTTTCCTGGCTCCGCTTATCCGCTGGCCCCGTTCGCGTGGTACTCGTCGTGGCGGCGGAACCAGTTGAGCGGGTCGTCGGGGCCACGGGCCTCGTTCCGCCCGCGCGGCGCGCGGTCGAGCCACTGGTACATGCCCCAGAGACCGTCCAGGCCGCGCGCATAGGCCGAGTAGGTGTGGTAGACGACTCCGTCCTCGAGCGCGAACGCACTCATGCCCGGGCGCTCGCGCGTGTAGGTCGCCCAGTCGGTGCCCGTGGTCGCGGCCCACGCGTCGAACGGCCCGCGCATGTCCGCGGGCGGTGACCACACGGGCGACTCGCGGAAGTTGTACTCGAACGCGCCCGCCCGCTCCTGCTCCTCGGTGAGGGCGACGTCAAAGTCGCCGTTGAAGTCGCTGCCATAGGACGAGGCCCAGGGGAAGCTCCAGCCCATCCGCTGCTTGTAACCCCGCAGCTGCTCGAGCCGCGCACGCGACACCGCCCAGAGCGTCACATCGTGGTGGGCCAGGTGAACCGCGAAGCCGTTGAAGCCATCGGCGATCGCCGAGCAGGCGGGACAGCCGGCGGTGAAGCCTGGCCCGAACATGAAGTGGTAGACGAGGAGCTGTGAGCGCCCGCGGAAGAGGTCAGCCAGCGAGGCGCTCCCCTCATCCGTCTCGAACCGGTAGTCCTTGCCGATCCGGACCCAGGGCAGCTCCTGGCGCTGCCGCGCCAGTTCGTCGCTGCGCCGCGTCAGCGCCTTCTCGGCTTCGAGCAGCTCCAGCCGGGCAGCATGCCATTCTTCGCGTGTTCCGGTCTTGTGACTGGTCACTGGTTGTCTCCGTTCTTGTCGGTAGTCAGCTTCGCCGGGGCCAGCGGTGCCGGTGACGCCTCACATCGCAGGCATCAGGCCGGGCACCGACCACGGCGCGAGGATGATCCAGATACCAAGCCCGGTGATCGCGAGCGCCACCGGCACATCGACGGTGACGGCAGCGGGCAGCAGCTTCTGGGCCAGGACCAGGACGGCGATCACCACCATCCAGGTGACGCTCATGACACCCAGCGCCACCAGCATCAGCATCAGCCCGATGCTGGAGCCGGCGCAGCACAGCCCGAACTCCCATCCCGAGCTGACGCTGCCGCGGCAGCGCCGGCGAAAGTGACGCTTGAGCGGCGTGACCTCGTAGACACCGGCGGCGATCACCACGACCGCGGCGGCAACCGACTCGTGCGGCCGGTACAGCGCGTACACCGCGGCGCCGACCAGTGCCCAGACGGCGAGGTAAGCGCCGATGAACAGCGGCACCGCGCGCACCCCGCCGCTGGCCTGAACGCGTCTCAGCACCGCCGGGGCCGCGCCCGGCAGCATCATCGCCGCCATCATCACGATCCACACCGCGATGAAGAACGCGAACGAGCCGAGCCGGGTCGCCACCCCCATGTCCATCCCGTGCATCTGCCAGACCGCGACCACCCAGGCCGCGGCGGCAAGGCCCAGCGTCGCCGTGAGCGCGCCTGACTTCGCGGCCGGCCCGGCGGCCGCGAGGCTGGTGGCGAATCGGTGATCAGCCATGATGTCCTCCGGCTTGGTGCGGCAGAGGCGGGCCAGGCTCGCCCGCGGCCCGGTTCAGGTGGTCCTGCAGCGCGCTGAGTGGGCCGTCCCAGTCGCGGGCCAGTGCGGCCAGGTACTGCTGCGCGACCTGCATCGGCGCCGAGCGCAGCCGGTACCGCACCCGGCGCCGCTCCCCCGGCTCCGCCGTCACCAGCCCGGCCACGGCCAGCAGGGCCAGATGCTTGGCGATCGCCTGCCGCGTGATCGGCAGGCAGGCAGCCAGGTCGGTGGCGGTGGCCGGGCCACCGCTGGCCAGCGCGGCCAGAATGGCACGCCGGCTCGGGTCGGCCAGCGCGGTGAAGACCTGCTCGGCGATCGCCTCGATGTCAGGTGGCATCGAGGTAGTCGGCCAGTTCGCCGAGTTCCTTCGCCCAGCCCTCGGTGTTGCCGTCGTACGCCTTGCGGAAGGCCTCGGCGGGCAGCTGGGCGAACCCGCTCTCGACCACCGTCAGCCGGGTGCCCGTCCCGGCCGCCTCGAGCGTGAACTCGACGTAGGTCCGGCGCGGATCGTCCTCGGGCAGGCCGAAGATGTGCCAGGTGTACCCGAAAACGGTGGGCTCCTCCACCCGCTCCACCCGCATCCGGGCGGTGAATCCGCCCGCCCACGTCATCTGCGCGAGCCCACCCGGCCGCAAGTCGATCGCCGCCTCCTCGCCGAACCAGGCGGCCAGGCCCTCGGCGGTGGTGAGCGCTACCCACACCTTGGCCGGGGGGTGAGCGAGTTCTACGGTGCGCTCGATGCGATCGGGAAATCCCATGACAGCCTCCCTGTCAGTAGCAACCTCAGAGTTGCGACTCTATAGCAACCACAAGGTTGCGTCAATGGGCGGCCGCCTCACTCGCCGGGCTGCCGGACGCGGATCGTCACCGCGGCCGACCCGAGCACCGGATGGCTGGCCCGTACCGTCACAGAGCCCGGCGAGCTGGGCAGCGTCCGCACCCAGGCCGCGCCGACGCCGCCGGCCCTGGCGAAGCCGAACGGGTTGTCGCCGACCAGCATGGCGGGACCACGCACCGAGAGCCGGACATGCCCGCTGACGTAGGGGCGGGGCGCGCCGTAGGCGTCGACCGCGCGGAACACCACCCGGGTCTCGTCGGCGCCGTCACCGACCAGCTCGGCATCGTCGGCCGCGAGCAGCAGCCAGTCGGCGGCCGGGTCGGAGGAGAACCGGCGGGAGGCCACCTTGACGCCACCGCGGTAGCCGTCGATGCGCAGCTCCGGATGCGAGGCGCCGTCCACGCCACTGAAGTCGGCGAACGACGGCGGGTAGGGCAGGTGAGGGTAGTGAGCGGTGTCCGGGGTCACCGTGGCGTGGTGGGCGCCGCCGACGTAGATTTCGAGGCTGTCCACGTTGGCGCAGATCATCGCGCTGCTCAGGCTGGTGATGGGTGACGCCGGCCCGAAGTCCCAGTAGAACGCGGGCTGGATCACCGGGCGGACCTCAGGGTCCAGCTGCGACTGGTAGATCGCGGCACCCGGCTTGGGGACGCGAAACAGGTCAACGACGCCGGTGTACTTGACGCCGCCGAACTCATCACCGTTGCCCGATGCGTAGTCGTAGCCGGACCAGGCCAGCAGGCCGCAGTAGCGGTGATCGGAGGCGGCGATGTCGTGCGCGCGGGCGTGCGCGATGGCCTGGCCCTGCTGGTCGGCTTGGGGGTCGGTGCGGCGGTAGTGCTCTGCCGGGCCGGACAGCGCGCCCACCGCCTCGCAGACCAGGTAGGGCTTGCCGGCCGCATCGGTGGGGGGCAAGAGCTCGGGCTGGCGCCTGCCGCCCGGGCCGATCCGGTACCGGTAGTCGTGGATGCTGTAGACGTCGAAGACGAAGCTGGGGTCGGTGCGGACACCATCACCCCCGGTCGGGCGCGAGTCATCGAGAGAGCGCGCGAGCTGGCGGCTCGCGGCGTACTGGCTGACATGTTCGCCGGCCTCATTCGGCATCGCGCCCCAGACGATGATGGACGGGTGGTTGCGGTCACGGATGATCATGTCGCGGACATCGCGGTAGGCCGCCGCCTGCCATCTGGCGTCGCCGAAGTAAGCCCAGCCCGGGATCTCCTCCCACACCATCAGCCCCAGCTCATCGCAGGCATCGTAGAAATCCTCCGACTGCGGGTAGTGCGAGCACCGCACCATGTTGCAGTTCAGCTCACGCCGCAGGATCTCCGCGTCCCTGCGCTGGACCCGGGCCGACATGGCGCCACCGGCGAACGGGTAGAACTGGTGCCGGTTGACGCCGAACAGCTTGACCCTCCGGCCGTTCAGGAAGAACCCGTCCAGCCGGAAGCTGGCCTCGCGGAACCCGATCCGCACCTGGCAGTCGTGTACCGGTGCCTGGTCCACCCGCAGCGTGGCCAGCACCGTGTACAGCTTCGGGTTGTCGATATCCCACAGGGTGACCCCCGCCAGCCCGCTGAGCCTGCCGGTCACCGTGACCGGCCCCGGCTTGCTGATCGTCACCGGCACCGTGGCAGCGGAAACCCTCCGGGCTCCGTCCAGCAGCTCAACCAGGACAGACACACTCCCGCGCGGCACCATCGCCGCGTCCACCCGGCACTGCACCACGACCTGCCGGTGGCCGGCTTCCAGCACACTGACCGGCTTGGCGAACACGTCGGCGAGGAACACCTTCGGCACGATCCGCAGCCGCACGTCCCGGTAGAGCCCGCCTGGCTGCCAGAAGTCGACCGAGCTGGCGGTGTACGGCGGTGGGCGGTCCGGCGGCACGTCCAGGTTGAAGCGCGAGTCCACGGTGACAGCCAGCACGTTGCCACGGCGCCGCAGCCAGCCGGTGATCTCGGCGCTGAACGGCAGGTAGCCGCCCACATGACCGGGCAGGGCACGGCCGTTGAGCGTCAGGGACGCCCGCGTCATCGCCGCGGCGAAGTCGAGGAAGACCCGCATGCCGGCCGCCCCGCCGGGCGCGTCGAAGTGCTTCCGGTACACCCACATGCCCTCCCAGCTGGCCGGATTCCACTCCCGCCAGGACAGCGGTGTGACCGTGTGTGGGAGCGTCACCGCCCGCAGGCCACTGTCATCAAAGGGGGGCAGCCTGCTGCCGGCCACAGCCGGGCCGAACAGCCACCCGGTACCGAACGGGATCAGCCGCGGCCCTGACCGGCGCGCTGGCCGCACCGGGCGCGGCCAGCAGCCGGCCACCAGCCACGCCGCCGCCCCAGCGGCGCCCGCCGCCACGGCCCACAGGAACTGCCTGCGCCTCAGCACCGCGACCTGGCTCTGGTGAGCATCGGCGTCGTTCAGCTTGCCGGCCGGGTCATGGCGTGCGCACGCGCGTACTCGGCGACCTGGGCATGAGTGGCGAACCACACTCCCGGCCGGGAAGTGATGTGGCCGAGCAGTTCGGCCAGGACCACCATCCGGGAGCGGTGGCCGATGACATGCGGATGCATGGTCAGCTGGAACAGCCCCCGGTCGGCGTAGGCGCCCTCAAATTCATCGATCCAGATGGTCAGCACGCTGCGCGGGCTGGCATAGGGGCGCAGCGCGCTGTAGCGCTCCATCGGGAAGTAGACCGCGTCATCACGGATCCACTCCACCGGGATCTCCACGATGCCGGACAGCTTGCCGTCCTGGACGATCTCGTACGGCTCATCATCGGCCATCAGCGACGAGTCATACCTCAGGCCGAGTTCCCTGATGATCCCCAGGGTGGCTGGGCTGAAGTCCCACGACGGCGTGCGGATCCCCACCGGCCGGGTTCCAGTGCCCTTCTCCAGCACATCGGCGCTGCGCAGCGCCAGTTCCCGCTCCTCGGCTGGTGCCAGGGTCATGGTCCGCTCGTGAATCCAGCCATGCATCCCCACCTCGTGCCCTTCGGCCACATAGCTGCGCACCTCGCCGGGGTGCAGCAGCGCCGAGACCGCCGGCATGAAGAACGTCGCCGGTATGCCGCGCCCGGCCAGCAGCGCCAGGATCCGCCGCGCGCCCACCCGCGACCCGTACTCCCCTTGCGATAGCTTCCCCGGCCCGGTCTCCCCATCCCGGAGCGGGATCGTCTCGTGATCGGAATCGAACGACAGCGCCACCGCCACCCGCGCCCCGCCCGGCCAGCTGCCAGGCAGCAGTGGCCGGCCCGCCCGGACATGCCCGACATGGCCACGCCAGGTGGCCTCATCCCACTGCCACGGCGCGACCTCAGCCACCACCGCCTCCTCCCTGGTGCGGATCCCGCGATCCCGGGAAACCATTCTCCCGGCCGCGGTTGCCGGCTGACGTCCGGGCCGGGCCGGAGTGGCCCCGTGATAAGGCCCTTGGACCCTGGCGGCAGGCGGCGTACGGGCGCGCAATGGAAGTGGATGGCGGTTGCCGGGCTTCGCCGCTCCGGCCACCGCATCGCGGCAAGATGTCTGGAGGCCCGTGATGATCGGCCCAGCGGACGTAGAGAAGCTACGTGCCATACGTGCAACCCAGCCGGCCGTGCTGTCGCTGTACCTGCCGGTCCCGCTCGATCCGGCAGAGCTGCGGGAGTTGCCCGCGCGAGCGGACGACCTCATCGCTTCGGCGGCGGCCAGCGACGGTGCTCAGCTGCCTGGAGCGGACCGGGACGCGCTGGAGCAGCTGATAGCGGCCCGCGGCCGGGAGTGGCTTGGCCATACCGTCGCGATATTCACCTGCGGTGAGCTCGGCTTGCTGGAGGCTCTGCCGCTGCCCGGCCGGGTGGGGGCACGGGCTGTGCTGGCCGCCAGCCCGCACATCCGGCCGATCCTGGCCGCGCTGCAGCGCACCCCCGCGTACCTCGCCGCGGTCATCGACCGGCAGCACGGCTGGCTGCTGTCGATCACGGGCGACGACGTGGAAACGATCGAAGCGCTGGCCGCGCCTGGCGTCCGCAGCGCCCGGTTCGGCGGCTGGTACGGCCTGGAAAGCTACCGGGTCCAGCAGCGGGTCACCCAGCTGGCGCGCCACCACTACCGGGATGTCGTCACCATCCTGGCGCGAGAGGCCCGCACGCGCGGTGACCGTCCGCTGGTCATCGGCGGCCAGCCGGACGGCGTCGCCCAGCTGCTGAGCCTGCTGCCGGAGCACCTGCGGGCGCAGTATGCGGGCAGTTTCACCGCCGACCCGCACACGCTCACCGCGGCACGGGTCCGGGAGCTGGCCGGCCCCGTGCTGGCCAGCTGGGTGTCCCGGCACGAGCAGCAGTTCATGGCTGACTCGCCGCAGCGAACCGATACCGTCACCGGCATCCCCGCCTGCCTGGCCGCGGTCAACAGCGGGGCGGTCGGCCTGCTGCTCATTCCCGACGACAAGCTGGTCCCGGGATTCGTCTGCGGCCGGTGCGATGCGATCAGCCTCACCGGCGATGACTGCCCGGACTGGGGAGTGGCCGCCCGGCCCGTCCCGGATGTGCTGGAGGAAATGGCGGCACGGGTCCTCGACCACCAGGGGCGGGTGGTCACGGTCCGCGAGCCACCATGGGCCGCCGCGGCTGAGCTCCGGTTCCCG
>CAWIMG010000016.1:0-365364 GCA_963837105.1 uncultured Actinomycetes bacterium
GGTGGGCGATACTGGGATCGAACCAGTGACCTCCTCGGTGTGAACGAGGCGCTCTCCCGCTGAGCCAATCGCCCGGGTCCGGGGGCACGTCCGGCCCACCGGCCACCACAGACTAACGCATCCGTGCCCTGCCCGCCGCGCGGCCGGGCGCGGGCCGGCTTACCGCAGTTCGCCGCAGTGGGCCGTGGCCACCCCGGCAAGCGTGGGCAGCAGTTCGTCCACGGCGGTGATCTGCTCAGCGACCTCCCGGTCGATCTCCATCATCGGCACCTGCTCCCGCACCGCCGCGTGGACCGCGGCCAGCGCCTGGCTGGGGGTGGCGATCTCGGCCCGCAGGTCGATGCCCTGTGCCGCGCAGCACACCTCCACCGCCAGGCAGGTCCGCACGTTCGCGACCACGTCCCGCAGCTTGCGCACCGCGGTCCAGCCCATCGACACGTGGTCTTCCTGCTTGCCCGAGGTGGGAATGGTGTCCACGCTGGCCGGGTGGGCGAGCACCTTGTTCTCGCTGACCAGGGAGGCGGCGGTGTACTGGGCCAGCATGAAACCCGAATTGGTGCCCGCCGCTGGTGCCAGGAATGGCGGCAGGCCGCGGGAGAAGGCCGGGTCCAGCATCCGGTCCACCCGCCGTTCGCTGATGCTGGCCAGCTCGGCCAGAGCCATCGCCAGCATGTCGGCGGCGAAGGCGAGCGGCTCGCCGTGGAAGTTCCCGGTGGTCATCACCTCGCCATCGGGCACCACCACCGGGTTGTCCACCACCGAGCCGAGCTCGATCTCCAGTACCCGCCGGGCGTGCGCCAGCACGTCCCGGACCGCCCCGTGCACCTGCGGCGCGCAGCGCAGGCAGTAGGCGTCCTGCACGGCGTGGCGGCTGTGCCGGTGGCTGGCCAGCAGCGGCGAACCGGCCAGCAGCGCCCGCAGATTGGCGGCACTGTCGAGCTGGCCAGGGTGCGGGCGCAGTGCCTGCACTCGCTCGTCGTAGGGCCGGTCGGTGCCAAGCAGCGCCTCCACCGACAGCGCGCAGGCGACGTCGGCCGCGGTGACCAGCATCGCCGCGTCATGCACCGAGAAGGCGAGCAGCGCCTGCATCGGCTCGGTGCCGTTGACCAGGGACAGGCCCTCCTTCGGTGCCAGCACCAGCGGCGTGAGCCCATGCTCGGCCAGCACCTCCGCGGCCGGGCGGCCGTGCGGCGGGTCGCCGGGTGTGCGCAGGCGCCCCTCCCCGATCAGCGGCTGGGCCAGGTGGGCGAGCTGTGCCAGGTCCCCGGAAGCGCCGACCGAGCCCTTACCCGGCACCACCGGCAGCAGATTGCGGCGCAGCAACTCGATCAGCCGGGCGGGCACGTCGGCCCGCACCCCGGAGTACCCGGCGGCCAGTGTCCGGGCACGCAGCAGCAGCACCGCCCGGACCGCCGGATCATCCAGCGGCACGCCGGTCGCGGCGGCGTGCGAGCGGACGATCGCACCCTGCAGCCGGGTGAGGTCCTGCTCACCCACCCGGGTGTCGGCCAGGGCGCCGAAGCCGGTATTGACGCCATAGACGGGGGCATCGCCCTGGATTGCGGCCGCCACCACCGCGCGGCTCGGCTCCATGCTGGCGGCCGCGCTGGCCGCGAGTTCGGCGGTGGCCTCGCCGCGCGCGACGTCGACCACGTCGGCCACGGTCAGCGCGTCGCCGTTGACGCTCACTGTTCGCATGGCTGACAGCCTGCCATCCCGGGTCATGCTGCCGTCAGTCCCCCCGCACCATCGGCGGGTGAAGGGGCCAGCGGCCGGCCGAGTTTCCCCGGCCGGCCGGGATCGGCTAAAGTTGCCAAGCGCGCACCGGCCGTTCCGGCCGGCTGTTCTGCGGACGTGGCTCAGTTGGTAGAGCATCACCTTGCCAAGGTGAGGGTCGCGGGTTCGAATCCCGTCGTCCGCTCGGAGGCGCCGGACGCCGTATCACGCGGCCGAAGGTCCACACGGCTCCCGGGAACCCTTTTCTCAGTCCCGGCAACGGGGCCGGAAGCGGCGGAGTGGCCGAGTGGCTTAGGCAAGGGCCTGCAAAGCCCTGTACGCGGGTTCGATTCCCGCCTCCGCCTCGAGGGCGGTTAGCTCAGTGGGAGAGCGCTACCTTGACACGGTAGAGGTCACTGGTTCAATCCCAGTATCGCCCACCAGTCGTTGCAGGTCAGGGCCCGGTTGCCGGTCACGGCAACCGGCCAGATGCGGGCTAGTTCCAGGTGGCCCGCAGCCAGCTCGCGGAACTCCACGGTGCCGGGAGCCGGAGGTGTCATCGACGATTGCTGTCATCACGTCCCCTCGGGGCCTCCGGGCCTCCGACCATCCGCCGCGTCGGCACCAGAGACGCCCCATCCGCCGCGTCGGCACCAGAGACGCCGGGAACCAGTGCTGGGCGCTCTTGCCCAAGCTACGCTCGAAATCGAAAACTAGCAATGAATTGCTAGAAAGATCATGGTAGCCTGTATCCGTGGCGAGCTGGGGTTTCCTGACGAATCACGGCCGGGTGCTGCTGTGCATCGCCCGTGACCCGGGCGTGCGCCTTCGCGACATCGCGGCCGGGCTGGGCATCACCGAGCGGACCGCTTACGGCATCGTCACCGACCTGGCCGAGGCCGGCTACATAGTTAAGGACAAGGACGGGCGCCGCAACCGCTACCAGATCCAGGTACACCTGCCGCTGCCCGACCCCACCGGCCGGGAACGCACCGTCGGCGAAGTCGTGGCCCTGCTCGCGGGCGAGGATCAGCTCGGCACCGGACAGCCCCCAACCGACAGCGCGGGCATATCGTCTTTACGCTCGTCCCAGGTGATCCCCCGTTCCAGAAGGACCACCTTCGCCCTGCTTTCGATTAGCTCAGGCGTGCCTATCCTGCCAGTGGGCTAATGGCAGCAAGGGGGGTGGGTGACGCGCCAGACACTAGCAGTGCCGCCGCTAGTTCGATGCGTCAGAACCCTCTGGTTCGAACACCTGACGGATCTCGATCTCGCCCTCCGCGCCATACTCGCCAGGGTCGATCCGCGAAAGCGCCTCGAACGGGGCACGGCTGGCCCATTCCACGGCCTCGTCCATCGACTCCACCCGGAGAATCCAGTAGCCCGCGGTCAGCTTCTTCGACTCGTCAAACGGCCCATTGATGACGGCGCGGCTCCCCCCGGAGAACTTGACACGCCGCCCCTCAGCGCTTGGGAGAAGCCCCGCGAGGTCGACGACCACTCCGGCCTGCTTGAGCTCGTCGTTGTACCTGCCCATCGCGGCGAGCAGTTCCTCGCTAGGTACTGCACCCGGTTCCGGATCCCCCTTGATCATCAACATCACCCGCATGTCACGCCTCCTCCTTTGCCCGATCCGGGTCCAGCCGGTCACGCCGGACATGTGATGAGCCCTGACGGGCGGTCATCGACCGGCGCTACCCGCTTATGCCGGAACCTCGGTGTTAGGTCATTTCCATGCATACCGGGTAATAACCGCCGTGGTGGCAACCATTATAATTGAGAAGAATACATAAGCCAGAATCGGCGTTTACAAATAGTGTTACGCGCTCAGGGCCCCGGTTGCGTTTCGATCATTCATCTCCGGCCATCCATGCTGTGACCCGGGGGTAGCTGGCCGACACCGACGGGATCCCCGGTACCTGCGGAGCACGCTACACTAGTTACAGGTAACTAGCAATAGATTTCCGGAAATTGGATACCAGCGAGAGCCGCGAGGCCAGGGACATAGCGTCGGCTGAGGCCAGGCGGTTGACAACTGCCCCGGGCAGCCGAAGGTGGGCGGCATCGGCGGTCGAGTCAAGCGACGCGCCGAGCTGGTCATTCTGCGGTGCGGTTTCCGCCACCCGGTCCGACCGCCGGTCTGCCCCCAGTACGCCCCGACGGGCACCGGAACTGCTGCCCCAGGCCCGGGTTGCCGCGGCTACGCCCTGCTCACTGGCCTGCCTGCTGCTGGCCTTCGTATTCTGTGTCGGTCACGTGCGCTCCCCAGTGAGGAGCGCCTTCGGTGATGGACAGATGCGTCATGAAGTGGTCGGGAGTGACGCCGTGCCAGTGTTCCTCGCCGTGGGGCGCATGGGCAACATCGCCGGGATTGAGTTCGATGATCTGCTGGCCGCGTACCTGGATCAGGCCGTGGCCTTCGGTGACGTACAGGGTTTGCCCGCCGTCGTGGGAATGCCAGGCGCTGCGGGCGCCGGGTGTGAAGCGGACCGCGGCGACGTTCAGTTGCGAGGGCGGCAGTCCCCGAGTGATGGGGTCAACCCATACTTCACCGGTGAAGGTTTCGGCGGGTCCTTTCGCCGTGGGAGCGTTGCGAGAGATCTCCATGCAGGTGTCCTCTGCGGGTAAGTAATCGGCGAATGAGGCCAGGGGCTAGGCGTGGGCGGGCAGGTCGCCGGTTTGCTCGGCGGTGGCTGCCCAGCTGGCCAGCATCTTAAGGCTGTCGGCTGTCGGGGTGCCTGCGGCTGCGCTGTAGGTGAGCAAGGTCAGGCCGGGGTGCGCGGGAAACTCCATGGCCTCATAGTCGAGGTCGAGGGTGCCGACGACGGGATGATGCAGCCGCTTGTGGCCGGTGCGGTGGAAGCGGACGTTGTGGGCGGCCCACCGGGTGCGGAATTCTTCGCTGCGGGTGGCTAGTTCGCCGATCAGCTCGACGAGCTGCTTGTCGTGCGGGTTGCTGCCTGCTTCGGACCGGCGCATGGCGGCGATGTCGTCGGCGGCGCGTTCCCAGTCGGCGAAGAACTCGCGTGCGGCGGGGTCGAGGTAGGTGAAGCGGGCGTTGTTGGCTGGTCTGCGCGGGTCGGCGAGAACCGGTGCGTACAGTGCGCGGGCGAGACGGTTGGCGGCGAGCATGTCATGCCGGGCGTTGCGCACCCAGGCCGGGGCCTCGGTGATGGCATCGAGGATCTGCTGGATGACGTCGGTGACGCCGGAGGTCTTGGCGCGCCGGTGCCTTGGCGGGGCGGGCTGGGCCGCGCGGGCCAGGTCGAACAGGTGGGCTCGCTCGGCCTCGTCCAGCTGCAGCGCGCTGGCGATTCCGTCCAGGACCGCGTCGGAGGCACCGGCCAGGTTCCCGCGCTCCATGCGCACGTAGTAGTCGATGCTCACCCCGGCGAGCAGCGCGACCTCCTCGCGCCGCAGGCCCTTGACCCGGCGGTTGCCTCCTCCGTAGGCGGGCAGCCCCGCCTGCGCGGGCGTGATGCGCTCGCGCCGGGAAGTGAGGAACTCGCGGACCTGGGCTCGGTTATCCATGCCTCCACGGTAGGCACGCGCCCGGCCGTGAGGGAGGCCCTGGCATTACCTGGAAAAGCAGGCACTCCCGAAGCTTCAGGTCAGAGCCTTAGCTAGAGGCCATGACTAGTTCCACTACCTCCGCCAGGGCGCCCGCTCCGGCCGCGCAGACCAGCGGCGGCAACACGACGGCGATCCTCGTGATCATCCTCGTCAGCTATTTCATGATCCTTCTCGATAACTCGATCATCTTCACCGCCCTGCCGAAGGTTCATGCGGCGGTGCGGTTCTCCCCGGCGGGCCTGGCCTGGGTGCAAGACGCCTACACGCTGGTGTTCGGCGGCTTGCTCCTGCTCGGCGCGCGGGCCGGTGACCTGCTGGGCCGCCGCCGGGTCTTCGTCTTCGGGCTGGCGGTGTTCGCGCTGGCATCGCTGCTGGTCGGCCTGGCGCCCGCCGGATGGTGGCTGGTCACGGCCCGCGGGGTGCAGGGCATCGGAGCGGCGATCGTCGCCCCGTCCTCACTGTCGCTGCTTACCGCGACGTTCGCCGAGGGCCGCGCGCGGGCCAGGGCGGTCGCGCTGTACGGGGCCACGGCCGGGATCGGGGCCAGCCTGGGCCTGGTCATCGGAGGCGCGCTGGCGGACTGGGTGTCGTGGCGGGCCGGGTTCTTCATGAACGTGCCGATCGGCGCGGCGATGATCCTGCTCGCCCCCCGCTTCATTCCCGAAAGCACCCGGTCGCGCGGCCGGTTCGACCTGTCCGGCGCGGCCAGTGCCACCCTGGGCGTCGGCGCCCTGGTATACGGGATCATCCATTCAGCCGGCTCCGGCTGGGACAGCGCCGCGACCGTGATCCCGATCCTGGCCGGGGTAGTCCTGGTCGCCGTCCTGGTGCTGGCGGAAGGCCGGGCCGCTGAGCCGGTCATGCCGCTGCGGCTGTTCGCCAGCCGGGTCCGGGCCGGGGCTTATGTGGCCCGGATGCTGTACCTGGGCGCGATGATCGGCTTCTTCTTCTACTCAACCCAGTACCTGCAGGGCGTCCTGGGATTCTCCGCCTTCCAGGCCGGAGTGGCGTTCTTCCCGATGACGGTAGTGAACTTCGCCGTCGCCATGACCATCCCGCGCCTGACCGCGCGCCTGGGCCAGGTCGTGCCGCTGACCGCGGGTGTCCTGCTCACACTGGGCGGCATGGCATGGCTCGCCCAAGCCCGGGTGACCAGCTCCTACTGCATATCTGTCGCCCTGCCGATGGTCCTCATCGGCGCCGGGCAGGGCCTGGCGTTCGCGCCGCTGACCTCGGCCGGGATCGCAGGCGTCGGAGCCAGCGACGCGGGCGCGGCATCCGGCCTGGTGAACACCTTCCACCAGCTCGGCATGGCCCTCGGCCTGAGCATGCTTGTCGCCGTATCGGCCAGCTCCGGACACGGGCTGACCCCTGCCGCTGCCCTGACAGCGCACGTCCATACGGCACTGACCGCCGGGACCGTCCTGCTCGGCGCCTGCCTGCTCGCCGTGATCGGCCTGATCCTGCCCGCTCATCTAGATACCCGGCGGCCCCGGCAGCCAGTGAGGCATTGCCCGGAGCGCGCCGCCGCCACCCCGGCGAGCGTGATGACCGAGGCCTGAAAGCACAGCCTGTACGAGGCCTGGCCGAATGCCACCTGGTCGCCGAAGGGGGTTCTGCCAGTACCCCGAAGAACCGGCCCTCCCTGCGCCAGCCAACTGGTGATTGCCTGGATCATGACAGCAACGACAACCGAGGCGAGGAAACACCAAGCGATGAAAGCTGCGATATTCAAGGGACCCGGAGCGGTCGAGACAGGCGAACGGCCCGACCCAGTCATCCAGGAGCCGACCGACGCAGTCGTGCGGGTCGTCCGCGGTTGCGTGTGCGGCTCGGACCTGTGGTACTACCGCGGCGTCAACAAGCACGCCGTCGGCAGCATAGGCCACGAGTTCATCGGCACCGTCGAGGCAGTCGGCGACGAGGTCAGCGACCTCGCGCCGGGCGACTTCGTCATCGCGCCCTTCACCTACAGCGACGGCACCTGCCCGGCATGCCAGCACGGCTTCCAGTCGAACTGCACCCACGGCGGCGCCTTCGGCAATGGCACCATCGACGGCGGCCAGGGCGACATCGTGCAAGTCCCCTGGGCGGCGGCCACGCTGGTCAAAGTGCCAGGCTCGGACTTCACCGACGAGCAGCTCGCCTCGTTCACGGCCCTGTCCGACGTCATGTGCACCGGCTACCACGCCGCAGTCAGCGCCGGGGTCAAGGCCGGTGACACCGTGGCGGTTGTCGGTGACGGGGCCGTGGGGCTGTGCGCCGTCCTCGGCGCGAGGAAACTCGGCGCCAGCCGGATCATCGCGCTCAGCCGTAACCCCTCCCGCCAGGCGCTCGCCAGGGAGTTCGGCGCCGCCGACATCGTCGAGGAGCGAGGCGACCAGGCCATCGAGTCCGTCATGTGCCTGACCGGCGGCGCCGGGGTGGACTGCGCCCTGGAATGTGTCGGCACTGACCAGTCCATCGAAACGGCGGCCGGAATCACCCGGGCAGGCGGCATGATCGGCGCGGTCGGCTTTCCGACCTACGAAAACTTCGACTACAAGACGCTGTTCTGGAAGAACGTCGGCATCAAGGGCGGCGTGGCGCCCGCCCGCCAGTACATCCCCGAACTGCTCGGCGACGTGCTGGCCGGACGGATCAACCCTGGCCGGATCTTCGACTTCGAAACCGACCTGGACCACGTAGCCGAAGCCTATGCCGCTATGGACGAGCGCCGTGCCATCAAGTCGCTGATCCGGGTGGGAGCGGCCCGATGACAGGAGCAGACGGCGCGACCGCCCGGTGTGAGTGCGGGCCGGGCAGCGCGACCCGCACGCTGAGCGAGAGCGACTTCGCGCTCGGCGCCGCGGCCCGCTCCTTCGAGGACTACCTGCCTGGCGAGGTGTATGAGTACGGGTACGCCAGCGTGAGCGAGGCGGAGATCATCGCCTTCGCGGAGCGGTTCGACCCGCAGCCGATCCATGTCGATGCCCGGTTCGCGGGCAGCGGGCCGTTCGGCGGGCTGATCGCCAGCGGGTGGCACACCGCCGGGATCGCCATGCGCCTGCTCGTCGCCCACTATCTGCCCCAGGCCGCCAGCCTGGCATCCCCCGGCGTGGACGAACTGCGATGGCCCACGCCGGTGCGGCCAGGTGACTCGCTGCGGCTGCGGACCACGATCGTCCAGGCGCGGCGCTCGGTGTCCAAGCCGGATCGCGGCCTGGTCCGCACCCGGGCCGAACTGCTCAACCAGCACGACCAGCTTGTGCTCAGCCTGGTGGCCATGAACCTGTTCCGGCTCCGGCAGCCCTGACCTGGCGGGCCAGCGCGGCGGGTTCCGGGACGTCCGGTCAGGCCACGGTGATGGCAATCGCCGGTGGGTGCCCCAGCGTGTTGTGCACGGTGCAGTGCGATGCCACCGCCAGCAGGGCCTTCTCCCGCTCCGGCGGGACACCGCCGGGCAGGCTGATCCGCAGCCGGACCTCACTGACCCGGGCGGGCCGGTCACTGGCCATGGTGAAGTCCGTGCTGACCGTCAGCCCAGTGCGATCCAGGCCATGGCGCTGCAGGAACCGGCCGGCGTAAAAGGCCACGCAGGACCCGAGCGACGCGATCAGCAGTTCGGTCGGGGTCAGGGCAGCGTCGGTCCCGCCCGCGGCGACCGGCTGATCGGTCAGCACCGCGTGCCCGCGGGTCGCCACCGCGTACGACTCGCCGCCCAGGTAGCTCACCTCGACCCTGCCCTCCCCGGCGGCCGGTTCCGGCTCTTCCGCGGCGGCTGCCTGGCTGAGCAGGGCGGCCGCCAGCCGCCGCGCCTCGGCCGGGGTCAGCGCGGCCCAGCTGCCGTCGCCCTGCCCCGGCAGGTGGCCGATGTCCAGGCTGACCCGGTGAACGGGCTGCTGCGCATCGCCGAGATCGAGCCGCCCGACTTGCACCTGCCTGCCGCAGGTGGTGCGGAAACCCGCCTGCCCGGATATCTCCTGCCGGTCATAGGCCTGCATGGCCATCTGCCCTGCTCCTTTCTTGCCGCCTGGGCCTGGCTTCCGGTCAGGGCAGATTCACATACCCGTGCCGGGCCTTCCAGAGGAAGTACTTCTCGAACCCGAGCTTCATGGCGTGCGCCTGGGGCCCGGGGATGAGCACGCCGTGCTTGCGCGGCGGCAGCATCTTGTCGGCCAGCATGATGACGCCGTTGTTGCCGGCGTCCAGCACGCAGACGGCCGGGATGTCGCCAAACGGCTTTCGCGTGGCGGGCTTCTCACCCCGGATCTGGGCCGCGATGTTGCTGGCCGCCACATGCGCCATCCGCTCGGCCGGGAACCCGGTCTTCGGCACGCCGACCGGGGTCGATGTCTGCCAGGGCGCATCGACCGCCACCGCGATGCCCACGGCGTAGACCTCGTCCCGGGTGACCGTCTGGTAGGTGTCGCGCACCTTTACGTACCCCTTGGCGTCAGCGATCTCGCTGGTGGCCTTGATCACGTCCTGGCCCACGAAGGGGGGAACGATCATCGCGTACCGGAAGTCGATCGTCTTGCCGCCGGCCAGCACGAGGCGGCCCTCGTCGACGTGATCCATGGCGGTGTCCATCACCGGGGTGATGCTCTCCCGCTTCAGGAACGACGACAGCAGCCCCTCACCGTGCGGCAGGCCGCCGATGCCGAAGTGCCCGAGGAACGGCTCTGAGGACACCCAGGTCAGCTTGACCTGGCGCTTCAGGCCCGCCTTGCGCAGCTGATGGGAGATGTTGAACAGGTATTCGTAGGCGGCACCGAAACAGCCGGCTCCCTGGCTCGCCCCGACCACGATGTCCCCGGGCGCGGCCAGGAACCGCCGCCACCCTTCGCCCGCCTTGATCGCGTCGCCGAGGGTGGTGATGGTGTAGGCGTTGCCGCCCGGGCCCAGCCCGGGCACCACATCGAAGTTGTTGCGGTAACCGGTCGCGATGACGAGGTAGTCGTAGTCGTAGACGCCACCGCTCGTGGTCACCTTGTGGCCGTCCAGATCCAGCCCGGTGGCTTCGGCGTGCACGAAGTCGATGCCGTGCGACTCGAAGGTCGGCGCCAGCGGGAAGGTGATGTCCACCGGGCGGCGCTTGCCGAACGGCAGCCAGATCAGCGATGGGTTGAACAGGAACTTGTCCGACGCCGAGACCACCCGGACGTTGACATCCCCGTGCAGTTCGTGGCGTACCGCCAGCGCGGCGGTCAGCCCGGCGAAGTTACCGCCGAGCACCAGTACCTTCTTGCGGCTCATGACGGCGTGCTCCCTTGCCACCTCACCAGGGCCCGACACCCTGCCTAAGCGGCAAGATACCCAGGGGGGTATACCAAGGGTAGGGACTTTGGTCCCGAACTGACGAGCTGGAAGTTAGCGGCGCGGCACCCGGACGGTCAGCACCCGGCCGGTCAGCCGGGTCTCGACCCGCCCGGCGTCGATGCCAGCCGGGAACTCGACTTCGACGACCCACCCGTCGGCGGTCTCCGCCAGATCGGTCACCGGTGTCCAGCTTTCCGCTGTCTCCGCCTGGCTGGAGGTGACGTGGGACCGGCTGACCAGCCGGTCCAGCAACTCCTCGAATTCGCCGAAGGGCCGCGACAGCGTGCCCTGCCGCGCATCCGGCCAGGGCGGCTGCCCGCCCGCGGTGTCCCCCGCGTGCCGTTCGGCCGGCATCAGTTCAGGCATCGGATCCGCCTTCCAGCCCGTACGGCCCCCGCCAGGTGACCCAGCTACCCCCGCCGGATGCCGGGAAACACCGCCCGCCGGGCTCTTTGCCCAGGAAAAAGGGCCGGTATTTAGCACGATATCCGAGCCGCCCGCCGCCCGCTGGGCGTTTTGCTGCCGGTGCCAGGAGCGGGCGCCGTCTTCCGGCGGCGCGGGGCAGCCGGGGATGATGACTGCATGACCACCCCGCCCCGGCCAGCCGGCGTGCTGGCGCGAGCCGGGCTGCCCGCCGCCGAGGCTGCGGCCTGGACCGCCGAGGCGGCGGGCTGGACCGCGGCTGCGCCGGAGCGGGGCGGTGGCGGCGGCTTCCCGGCCGCCGGGGCCAGCCTCAGCCGGTTCCTGGGCCAGGGACTGGCGCTCCGCCAGCGCCTGCCCGCCCGCAGCCACGGCACCGCCGCTGAGCAGGAGGCCCGCGACACCATCGGCGCGCTGCTGCACGAGGCCAGGGAGATGTTCCTGCGGGCACACACCGCGGACTTGTATGACGTGCTGACCAGCGGTTACACGCAGCCGCTGCGGGTAGCGGAGCTGCTCGCCGGGGCGGCGGCGCGGATTCCCGGGCTGGTGCCCAGCCCGGCCGAGCTGGCGGCCGAGCGGGACCTGGCCCTCCCCGGCAAGGACGGCATCGAGCTGGCCCAGGGGCTGCTGGTGGCGCACGTCCTGGCGCTGCCCGGACCCGGCCGGCATCTGATCGGCGCCATGCTGCGCCCGCTGCCCGAGGCTATCGACCGGCTGCCAGCCCTGCGCGCGACCGGCACCGCCGATCTCGGCCCGGTCCGGCTGACCCGGCAGGGCCGGGCCGGCCTGCTGGAATTGCGCAACCCGCGGCATCTGAACGCCGAAGACGACCTGACGCTGGGCCCCACCGAATGCGCGGTGGACCTGATCCTGCTGGATCCGGCCATCGAGGTGGGGGTGATCCGCGGTGGCGTGGTCGACCATCCCCGCTATCCCGGCGTGCGCGTGTTCGGCTCCGGGCTCAATCTCACCCGGCTCTACCAGGGCCGCATCGGCTACCTGTTCTACCTGGACCGCGACCTCGGCTACGTGCACAAGATCTTCCGCGGTCTCAGCCAGCAGCCGGCGGATGCGGGCGCCACCTCTGGCCCGGCCCGCCCGCTGGCCCCGGTGACCGAAAAACTGTGGATCGCCGCGGTCGAGCGGTTCGCGGTGGGCGGCGCCTGCCAGCTGCTGCATGTGGTGGACCATGTGATCGCCACCAGCGGGTCGCGGCTGTTCCTGCCGGCCCGGCGGGAGGGAATCATCCCCGGGGCGTCCAACCTGCGGCTGCCGCGCTTCGTCGGGGACCGGGCCGCCCGCCAGGCCATCCTGTCCGGCCGTCAGTGGACAGCGGGTGAGCCGGATGCGGCGATGCTCTGCGACGAGGTGGTGCCGGAGGAGGGCATGGACACCGCACTAGCCGCCCGGATCGAGGCGCTGACCAGTTCCGGGCTGGTGAACGCGGCCGCGAACCGGCGCGCGCTGCGGGCAGGCGCCGAGCCGCTGGACGTGTTCCGCGAGTACATGGCCACCTTCGCGCTGGAGCAGGCGCGCTGCCACCTCAGCCCGGCGCTGGTGGCGAACCTGGAAGCGCACTGGCAGGCGGCCACCCGCGGCGGCTGAGCGGGGCGCCCGGCCCAGGAGCTGGCTGGGCCGCCTCAGCGGCGGACCCAGAGGGTCACCGTGATGCCACGGAAGTGGCGGATCCCGGCCAGGGTGAAGTCACGGAACAACTCGGTGCTCTCGTCCCGCAGCGGCCCGGGCGGGATCTTCCGGGACGGCCGCAGGCCGACCACCCAGATCCGCTGGTAATGCAGCATGAGCGGGCCAGCCAGCGGGAACGGCTTGTCCGTGCCGCGGAAGTTGCCCGCCCGCAGCGGGGAGAGGGCCATCGCGAAGTCGGTGGTGTTCGCGAAGTCGGCCGGATAGCCCAGTTCGGCCTTGCGGTACAGGGTGCCGAAGAACAAGATGCCGTCGCCCTGGTGGGCGTTCGCGCCGATGTAGCGGGACGGCCCGCCGAAGTCGTACGCGCGGCTGCCGGGTGTCCGGATGGCATGCTGCGGGCCAAGCTGGGACACCAGCAGGCCGGTGCACAGGACCAGCCCGGGCAGCCAGGCCAGCGCCCGCCAGCCGCCGCCTGAGCGGCCCCGGCGATGGCCGGCCGCCCCGGACAGCCAGCGGCCGATCCGGTCGGCGCCGGCGCCCGCCAGCAGGGCTGCGCCCGCCTCGCCGTACAGCACGTACCGGTCCACGAACAGCGGATGGAGCACGTACGACTCGATGATCAGCAGCAGCGCCGGCAGCACCAGCAGCGGCACTGCCACCGAGGGCAGTGACACACCGCTGCCGCGCCACCAGGGGAGAGCCGCGGCGGTCCCGGGCTGGCCACCGAGTCGCCCCGGCCATGCCTCGCGCGGGGGCAGCACCGCCACGATGACGCACACCGCGAGCAGCACCATTGCCACGGCCGTGGTGCCGAAGTAGTCCTCCAGCAGCAGCCGGATGCCCGGCCAGCTGGGGTAGCCGATCCAGCCGATCGCCCCGTGCTGGATGAGGCTGAGCAGCAGGACCGGGAAGGCCAGCACCGTCCCGGCGATCGCCGCGGTCAGCCACCGCTTGATCACCGGCTGGCCGGGCCGGGCCAGCAGCACCGTGACCGCGTGTGCCGCCAGCACCAGCAGGCTCATCTCGTTGAGATAGGCGCCCAGCGCCACCAGGACGGCATAGCCGGCCCACCGCCGCACGCTGGCCAGGCCGGCTGCCTCCGCCCGCAGCGCGGCCACCAGTGCCATCGTGGTGCCGACCACGCAGGCCAGCACCATGGCGTAGGACCGGGCGGTCTGCGCGTAGAAGCTGACCGACGGGGTCAGCACCATGACCAGGCCGGCGAACAGCCCGGCCCACACCGACCCGGTCAGCTGCCGGGCCAGGATCACCGTCAGCGCCCCGGCGGCCATCATGGCGACGACCGAGGGGATGCGCAGTGCGGCCGGGCTGCTGCCAACCGCCGCCCATGGGTGCATCAGCAGGTAGTACAGCCCGTGCACGGCGTCGAGGTGGCGGAGCAGATGGAACAGATCCCGCAGCGGGAGCAGGGCGGCCCAGCGGGTCGCCACCTCGTCGTTGCCCATCGAGTTCCGGCGGGCCAGGCCCCACCATCCGAGCACCGCCATGGTCGCGGCCACGGCGGCGATCGCCGCCCACAGCCCGGCCAGGGCTGCCCGGCGGCTGCCGCCCGGGGCTGGGCTGGCTGCCGGGCCGGCCGGGCCGGGGGTGCCACCGGCCTGGGTGGCCCCTGCCGTGGTCCGGCCGCGGTGGCCGGCCGGCGCCGAACTCACCGGGCCAGGTTCCGGTCGCCGGTGGAGGCGTCGAACGTTTCCCGCCACTGCTGCGGCGAGGTGAAGTCGGCGGCGGCGGCCCGGTAGTCCGCGCTGACCTGCGGCCACCTCCGCAGCAGCCGCAGGTGCATCCGCACGCTGCGCCAGGCGAGCGAGCTGAACATTTTCCGGTCCCGCTGGTACCAGGCGGCGCCGGTGCCATCCGCGGTGGACACCAGCGCGCTGTCCAGGGTGGCCAGCACCCACCAGGCGGCATCCTGGTAGGGCAGCGCCATCTGCGGCCGCTTGCGGGCACCCGGGCGCGGCTTGCGGAGCTGCCGCAGCGTCCCCCGCCCGGCCTGGGCGAACAGGCCGGCCCGGCTGGCCGGGGTGGTGGACGTCTTCACGTTGTCCGGCGCCTTGCGCCGGGCGGGCGGGAAGCTGCCCAGATCCGCTTCGGCCCGCGCGTCGGTGAAGCCCAGCCGCAGGTCCTTCAGCTGGGCCAGCTTGGTCCCGATCTCACGGTGCAGGTGGTCCGGCCCGGACAGCACATCGGCGATGGCCAGCAGCCGCAGTTCGGCCGTCGAGTACTGCATCGACAGCAGGTTCTGCAGCTGGCGCTCGCCGCTCTCGGCGAGCAGCCGGCCGCCGCGCTTGCGGGGTGAGTGCAGCAGCGCGGTGATCACCCGGTTGCGGATGTGGTAGTACGACTGCCAGTCCAGCGCGTCGTTCTTGTCCAGCCACGGGATGTGCCAGGCGGCCACGCCCGGCATGGACACGGTCGGGTAGCCCTTGGCCTTGGCACGCACCGCGTACTCGGCGTCGTCCCACTTGATGAAGACCGGCAGCGCCAGCCCGATCTCAGCGATGATCTTCGTTGGGATCAGGCACATCCACCAGCCGTTGTAGTCGCTGTCGGCCCGGCGGTGCAGCCACGGGGTGTTGCGCAGGTTCCGGCGGCCGAAGTCGTGCCGGGCCTTGGTGTTGGGCGCGCTCTCCCACCACCATTTGCCCGGTGCGATGGCCTCGGCGTAGGCGTGCAGCACCGACCGGTCGTACAGGCTGAACATGTGCCCGCCGACGATCGTCGGCCGCCGGGCCAGGTCGGCGAAGGTGACCGCCCGCACGATGCCCTCGGGGTCGAGGCTGATGTCGTCGTCGAGCAGCAGCAGGTAGTCGCTCTCACCGGCCCGCAGGGTCTCGTCCATGGCCCGGGCAAAACCGCCGGAGCCGCCGATGTTGCCCTGCTCGATCACCCGCAGCCGGTCGCCCAGCCGCTTGGCCGCGTCCGCGAAGTCCGGGTGGTCCACCAGCCGGTTGGTGCCCTGATCGACGACGTAGACCGCGTCCAGCAGATCCAGCACCTCGGTCGCGGCGCCCAGCGTGCGCAGCTGGTCGACCATGAAGTCGGGGCGGTTCATGGTGGTGATGCCGATGCTCAGCCGGCCGGGCCGGGCGGGCACGGCCTGCGCGGCCCACTCCGCCTCGATCAGCGTCGTCCCGCGGGGGCCCGCGACCACGTCGAACCAGTACCAGCCGCCGTCGATGAACGGGGACAGCGGCAGCGTCCGCTCCACCGTGGCCGGCTCGTCGGTCTCGACCCGGATCGTCTGCACCGGGAAGCTGTGGCCCTTGGCCGCCGACCGGTAGACGATGATGGTGCACTCACCGGCCACCCGGACCCGCAGGGTCACCGCCTCCACGGTGGTCCACCGGCGCCAGTAGCTGGCCGGGAAGGCGTTGAAATAGGTGGCGAACGAGACCCGGCGGCCTTCGGTGATCGCGGCGCTGCGGCGGGGGGCGACTTCCTCCGCCGGGTAAGCCGCCAGCCGGGCGCCGAACTGGATGACCGCCTGCACCTCGCCGGTGACCGCCGCCGGGGCGATCACCGCCGGGGCGGCGGGCGGCTGCTCGCCGCGGGATTCGGCCTGCAGTTCGGCGGCCAGTTCGGCGGCGCCGCGCTCGGGGTTGGTCTCCACGTACAGCGGGACCACGTCCAGTTCCTCGCCGGGGAACACCACCCGGGCCAGCACCCGCCGGACGAGGTCCGCCCCGCCCTGGTCAGTCACGCCCGGCTCCCAGCTTGCTGAGCGGGGCGCGCTCGGTGAAGAAGGGGCGCAGCCGGTTCTGGTACATCCGCAGCGCGGAGCCGATCGCCATGTGCATGTCGAGGTACTTGTAGGTGCCTCAGCCGGCCACCGAACAGCACCCCCGGCTCGTGGGCCGCCAGTTCCCGGTAAGCCAGCAGCAGCTCCCGGTCGGCCGGCCCGTTGACCGGGTAGTACGGCTCGTCACCGCGGCTGGCGAAACGCGAGAACTCGCGCATGATCACTGTCTTGTCCTCCGGGTACCAGTCGCGTTCGGGGTGGAAGTGCCGGAACTCGTGGATCCGGGTGAACGGCACATCGGCGTCCGCGTAGTTCATCACCGGCGTGCCCTGGAAATCCCCGGTCCCCAGCACGTCCAGCTCGAAGTCCAGGGTGCGCCAGCTGAGGTCACCTTCGCTGTAGCCGAAGTAGGCATCCAGCGGGCCGGTGTACACCACCGGCACGTTACCCAGCAGGCTCGGCCGCAGCGCGGCGAAATCGGTTTTTAGCCGGACCTCGATGTTGGGGTGATCCGCCATCCGCTCCAGCCAGGCGGTGTAGCCGTGGACCGGCAGCCCCTCGAAGGTGTCGCTGAAGTACCGGTTGTTGAACGTGTAGCGCACCGGCAGCCGGGTGATGACCTCGGCGGGCAGGTCGGCCGGGTCGGTCTGCCACTGCTTGTAGGTGTAACCGCGGATGAACGCCTCGTATAGCGGCCGCCCGATCAGCGATATCGCCTTCTCCTCCAGGTTGGCCACACGGCCGGTGGCCACCTCCGCGGACTGCCCGGCGATCAGCGCCCGTGCCTCGTCCGGCGACATGGCCCGGCCGAAGTACTCACAGATGGTGCCCAGGTTGATCGGCAGCGGGTACACCCGGCCCTGGTGGATGGTGAACACCCGGTGCTGGTAGCCGGTGAACGCGGTGAACCGGTTCACGTACTCCCACACTTCCTCGTTCGAGGTGTGGAACAGGTGCGCACCGTAGCGGTGGATCTCGATGCCGGTGGCCGGCTCTGGCTCGCTGTAGGCATTCCCGCCAATGTGCTCGCGGCGCTCCAGGATGAGCACCCGCAGGCCCAGCTCGGTGGCGCAGCGCTCGGCGATGGTCAGCCCGAAGAAGCCAGCGCCGACGATGGCCAGGTCGGCGTTCACGCGTCTGCTGGCTCACGCCAGCACCGGGCGGAGGACATGTACGCCTCGTCCCACTCCCGCTCGTAATCCCAGGCCGGGGGTTCCGGCCCGGCCACCGGCGGCTCGCCCGGCCCGGCGTTCCTGACCGCGACCGGCCGGTACACCGCCCGGCGGCACCACCACGGGATGAGCCGGTAGCCGCCGCGCAGCAGCACGTTGCGGACGTACTCGGCGGTGGTGGTGAACCCGTCCCGCCGGAACTCGCGCTGCAACCGCAACTCGGACCGCAGCAGCCGGGCGCCACCGCGCCGCTTGAAGGCCGTGCTGCCGACCCGGTAGAAGACCAGCGGCTCGGCCACGTTGACGGCCCGTGCGCCGTTGCCGAGCATCCGGGCGAACAGCGCGTAGTCCTCCATCAGCGGCAGGTCCCCATAGCCCCCGGCAGCCAGCACCGCCTGCCGCCGGTAGACCACGGTCGGGTGGTTGAACGGGTCGGCCAGCCGGGCGTAGCGCTGGATCCGGGCCGGGTCGGTGGGCGGGATCCGCTGCCCGACGATGTCGTCGGTGTCGTCCACGAATTCCAGCAGGCCCGCCCCGACCAGATCGGCGTCGCGGATCAGCGGCAGTTCCACCTCGAACCGGTGCGGCATGGCCACGTCATCGGCATCCATCCGGGCGACCACGTCGTACCAGGCGGCTTTGATGCCCCGGTCCAGCGCCGGGCCGAGCCCGGCGTTGCGCTCCAGCGGCACCAGGGTCACCGGCACCGGGCTGCCCGCCGCCAGGTCGGCCAGGCACCGCGCGAGTTCGTCCCGGACCGGCCCGTCCTGGACGATCACCACCTGATCGGGTGGCACGGTCTGATCGTCTACCGCGCTGCGGAAGGCCCGCCGGATGTGGTCGGCCCGGTCGCCGTCATACACCGAGACCAGCAGTGAGAAGGGCTCGTGCATACGCCGGACTCACCTTCCTGTGGCCAGGGGCGCGGTGCGGCGAGGTCAGGTCCCCGTGGTCCGCCGGTGCCAGCCGGCCCGGCCGGATGTGCCCGCCACCTGCTGATTTGCACCTGCGCGCATAGGTATTATTCGTCAAGGCTCGACTTCACCAGGGTATACCACGGCCTTGCGGGTTAGGGTCAGGCTGCACGCCTCGCACCCGCACGGCCGTGGCCGCGAGGCGCCACCACTCAACAACCCGCGAGGTGTCAGGTTGGCAGCGCATGACGTCACCGAGCCGGGCACTGCCGCCCGGCCGGCCCCGGCCGCCGCTGGGAGCGGCTCCCCCGGCTCCAGCCCGCACCAGCGGGTGTTCCTGCACATCGGCGAGCCGAAGACCGGCACCACCTTCCTGCAGCAGGTGATGTGGCGCAACCGGTCCGAACTGGCGGCGCAGGGGGTGGTCCTGCCCGGCCACCATCCACAAGATCACTTCCGGGCCAGCCAGGATCTGCGCGGGATCCAGAAGCTGCCCTCCGATCCGGCCGGCTCCTGGGCCGGGGAGTGGGAGATCCTGGCCCGGCAGGCGCTGCAGGCCCCGCAGGCCGCGGTCATCTCGCACGAACTGTTCTCGGCGGCCGATGCCGAGCAGGCCGGGCGGGCGGTGCGCTCGCTGCGGCCGGCTCAGGTGCACGTCGTCATCACCGTCCGGGACATGGCCTCACTGCTGCCCGCGGAGTGGCAGGAGACCGTCAAGCACCGCAGCACCCGCGGCTTCCAGGACTGGCTGTCCGACGTCATCGACACCGAGTCGGTCGATCCGGACCGGCGCCAGTGGTGGTTCTGGCGGGTGCACGACACCATGGCCATCCTGCGCCTGTGGGCCCAGCATGTGCCGCCCGGGCAGGTGCACGTGATCACGGTCCCACCGCCGGGCGCGCCGCAGGCGCTGCTGTGGCAGCGCTTCGCCGCCCTGATCGGCGCCGACCCGGGCAGCGTGGACCTCACCCGCGCCCGGCCGAACGCCTCGCTGGGGCTGCCGGAGATCGAGTTCCTGCGGCGCCTGAACGAGGCGCTGCCGGAGGAGGTCCCGGACTGGTTCTACATGTGGAACGTCAAGGAGGCGGTCGCGCACCAGGCGCTGGCCGCCCGGCCGCGGGAGGGGCGGCTCATCCTCCCCGCCAGCCGCGACGCCTGGGCCAAGGAGCACGGCGACCTGCTGGCTGCGGCGCTGGCCGGGTCCGGCTACAACGTGATCGGGGACACCGGCGAGCTGATCCCCCAGCCGGCCGCCGGGCTGGGAGCCGACCCCGCCGCCCAGCCGGCCGGGCGGGTGCTCGACGCCGCGGTGGACGCGGCCGCGGCGCTGGTAGTGAACCACTACCGCAAGGCCTACCCGGCCGCCCGCCCGCAGCGTGACCCGGAGGCGCGCGGGCTGGCCGGCCGAGTGGAGGCCACGGTCGCGTCCTCACCCCGGCTCAAGCGGACGGTGCGTGAACTGAGCAGCCGATCGTCAGCCGTGCGGCGGCTGCGCATCCTGGCCTGGCGGACGCTGGAGCGTTCCCGGGCCCGGGAACGCTCCTGACATGGCGGCCGCCGCCACCGGCCAGCCGCGGGTGGCCGCGGTCGTGGTCACCTACAACCGGCGGGAACTGCTGCTGGAGTCGCTGGCCGCCGTGCACGGCCAGCTCCGCCCGCCGGATGTGGTCATCGTGGTCGACAACGCCTCGGCCGACGACACGGCGGCGGCCGTGCGCAAGCACTACCCGGCCGTGCAGCTGGCCGAACTGTCCCGCAACACCGGTGGCGCGGGCGGGTTCGCCTACGGGATGGCCCTGGCCCTGGCCGGCGGCGCGGACCTGATCTGGCTGATGGACGACGACACGGTGCCAGCGCCGGGCGCGCTAGCGGCGCTGCTCGCCGCCCGCGGGCACCCGGCGGCCGCGCCACCAGTGCTGGTCGCCAGCCGGGTCGTGTGGACCGATGGGCAGGTGCACCCGATGAACACCCCCCGGCCCAAGCCCTTCATGCGCCCGGCCGAACGCCAGGCGGCGGCCGGGGCCGGGTGCCTGCCCATCCGCTCGGCGTCGTTCGTGTCGATCCTGGTCAACGCGGAAGCGTGCCGCCGCCGGGGACTGCCGCAGGCAGGTTACTTCCTGTGGAACGACGACTTCGAATTCACCACCCGGCTGCTGCGCGGCCAGCCGGGCTGGCTGTGCCCGGCCAGCGTGGCCGTGCACAAGACCGCGACGTTCGGCTCGACCGATGCGGACCCCGGGCCACGGTTCTTCTACGAGGTGCGGAACAAGATCTGGGTGCTGCGGGCCAGCGCGCCACTGGCACCCTGGGAGCGGCTGCTCTACGGGGGGTCCACGGTCCGCCGCTGGGCACGGACCTTCGCCCGGTCGCCCGACCGGGCGGTGCTGGCGCGCGCGTTCGCCCGGGGGGCCGCCGCCGGGGTCCGGGCCCGCCCGCCTGCCACCAGCGAGGTGCTCGCCGCGGCCGGGGTTACCCTGCCGCCGCTGGCGCCGGGCGGGCCGGACTGATCAGCGGGACTCCGGTCACTCTGCCGCCGGCGCCGGGCCCGCGGGACCGGCCGGCGGGTCCGCGCTGCCATCTTGCCCGTCCGGGCTGGCCGCCCGGCGCTCCTGCCAGCGCCGCGCCAGCGCGGCGGCGCCGAGCACTCCCGCCGGGACCAGGACGACCACGGCGGGCAGCTGGTACCGCCACGAGAACTCGTAGACGTCCGGCGGCAGCAGCACCGCCGCCGCGGTGCCCGTGAACAGCAGGCTGGCCAGTGCCAGCTGGCGGCTGGCGCCGCCACGGCCGGTCAGCACCAGCAGCGAGCCCGCCAGCCCGGCCAGCACGCACAGCGCCAGCAGCGGGCCAGGGGTATAGCCGCCGCCCAGCTGGTAGGACCGCAGGAATGCCGCCACCGGCTGGTCCACCTGGGCCGCTCCGCCATAACCGGGCTTGAGCACGCTGAGCCGGAACGGGCCGAACAGCTGGTGCTGCACCCCGACCACGACCACCTGACCCGGGCCGAGTGTGACCCAGGGCGGGAACACCGGATAGTGGGCCTGGAACTGCCAGCGCGAGATCGGCGTGACCCCGGGCGTCTGGTCGCGGGTGAGCGCGAACAGCCGGACTGAGTCGCGCAGGATCGCCCCCGCCACCCGCAGCGGCTGCTGGCTTTCCACCGCCGCGGTGAGCTGCCCGATGAGCTGGTCCCGGGCCGCCCCGGCCGGGACCGGGGCCGTGATCAGCGACGAGCGTTCGTGCTCCAGATAGTCGGGGCCCAGCCGCTGCTGGGCCGGTGGCGGGCAGAGCGCCCGCACGTCCGCCGGGACCTTCAGGGTGGCGCAGTCGGCGGCGGCGACCAGCCGGCCGGTGAGGGTCTGCCGGTGGGCCAGCCAGAAATGCCCGGTCTGGGCGTAGCTGTAGCTGGCGTAGCCAGCCACCGGCAGCACGAAGGCGGCGGCCAGCGCGCCGGCCGCGGCCAGCGACCGGAGGGATCCGGCGCCAGCGATCAGCAGGTACAGCACCGCGGGCAGCACCAGGATCACGCCCAGCTGCTTGAATGTCGCCGACGCGCCCAGCAGCACACCCGCCGCCGCCGCGAACGGCACCGTCACCGCCGGCCGCCAGAGCATCACCGCCAGCCCGGCCAGGATCAGCACCTCGAACCAGACGTCGGGCATGATCATCTGTTCCATCTGCACCTGGTAGGCGTCCAGCAGCACCGGCGCGGCGGCGAGCGCCGCCAGCCAGCGGCCGGCGCCGCGGCGGACCAGCAGCGCGTACACGGTGACGCCCATGGCCAGGCCCGCCAGATGCTGGATCACCACCACCGTGCCCAGGTCGCCAACGGCCAGGATGATCCGCAGCAGCGCGGTGTACCCCAGCGGCTCCGATCCGGGTGAAGCGCCGTACAGGTATTTCAGCGAGTCAACGTAGATCAGTGCCGGGTGATAGGCGGCCACCGCCGCTACCCGCAGCGCCAGCCCCGCGGCCAGCAGCACCGACACCAGCCAGTGCCGGCGGAGCAGGGCAGCGGCCCGGGTGAGCCAGCGCCGCCCCGGTGCCGCGGCCGGGGCGGCGGCCCCCGCACCGTCCGCCGCCGCGGGTGCGCCCGCCACCCCGTCCGGCTGCGCAGGCGGCGACGCCGTGGCACCACCGCCTGGGGTTGTCGCCGTCACCTTCGCCTCCGCATCGGCCGGTCCGCGGGGCGGCCGCACTGCCCATCCTGCCGCTGGTCCGCTCTCATAGTGCCGCCTGGCCGGCTACAGCACGACCGGGGGCCACAAATTGTGCTGGGCGGCGATCGGGTCGCCCGCCCATTCCTGCATGGCAGCCAGGTTGTCATGGGCCGGGTATTTCGCCGCGGCCGGGCCGCCGGCAAAGGCACGCAGCACGTTGGCCGTCACCTTCCTGGTGAAGGCGGCCGTCCGGCCGTTCAGGCCGAACGCGTGCCACCCGCCGAACGAGGCCACCCAGCGCATCGTCCCGGTGTTAAAGACACCTGCCCCGCCGGGGTGGGTGTAGTAGGCCGAATCGGAGTAGCTGTTCACTCCGCGGCAGGTCAGCGGCGAGTGGGACAGGATCTCGATCGGACGCTCCACCGGTGAGCCCGGGTTCACCCGGTCATACTCGATGCCCACCAGCCCGGTGAACCTGGTGCCCTTGCTCACCCCGGTCCCGGCGAACAGCCAGGCGTCCGGGGATGCCACCACGTAGTCGGCGTCGGTGGGGTTCGACTCATACAGCGTCCCGGTCAGCGACGACTCCGGGTCCGGATTCGGCGGCTCCCGCCAGTCACTGGTGACCAGCGCGTTGTCCTTCCCGTACTCCGGGTCCTGCAGATAGCTGGTCTTGTAGCAGATGATCAGCCGGTCCGGCCCCAGCCGGGTGGCGGCCAGCCGGGTCCGCCGGAAGCAGCAGTTGGCGCCCAGGAAGGCGATGTTCGTGCCCTGGTCCCTGGCCGCGGTGACGTGGGTCCGCTCCGGCGGCGACCAGTACTCGTCGTGCCCCAGCGAGAACAGCGCGGTAGCCCCGGTCAGCAGCTGCGGGTCCGCGGCGATGTCCATGCTGGTGACATAGGCCAGCGGCAGTCCCATCCGCTCCGCCAGCTGGATCAGCTTGCGCTCGTGGAACAGGAAGTAGTAGGCGCCGTCCATGTCCAGGGGCCGGTCCAGGCTGACCGCGAGCGACCGGTTGTTGTAGTCGGCCGCCCCGCCGGGGCCGTGGTAGAGGCTGTAGCCGCCCCAAGTGTTGTAAGCGGCCCAGGTCTCCACCGAGTTCTTGATCACCACCTTGCCGGCCGTCGCTGCCGACCGGACAGTCACCGGTGCGAACCGTTGGGCACCCGACTCGGCATCCATCCGCAGCAGGTAGGAACCTTCCGGCCAGCCGTCGGTAGGCACCGTCAGGGAGGGCCCCCAGTCGGTCTCGATGGTGTTGGCCGGCTGGGTGAGGGCCGGCTTTCGCTGCCGGTGCCCGGTCACTGTGCCCGACTTCCAGACCAGCCGGGCCTGGTCGCCGCCATACCAGCCGAACCGGAATGCGCTCACCGTGAACGAGCGGGCGGTGGTCGATGCGTACAGCGTGACCGGCTCACCCGGACGCACGCTGGCGGGCACCGCGTAGCCGAGCATGGCGGCCGGCGCGCCGAGATGGCGGATGTTCCAGTGCGGATCGCCGGGCAGGGAATTCTCGCTCACCACCCGGCGGGTGGTGGCGTGGTGGGTGGCGGGGGCCTGGCCGCCGCTGGGCCCGGACGACGAGCACCCCGCCACCGCGGCCGCCGCCCCCGCCGCGGCCGCCGCGCTCAGCCCGAGGAAGGTGCGCCGGGTATGCGGTTCCTCGTCCATGCCACGTCAGCTCCCTGTCCGCCGTTAACCGGGCGGTGGTGTGGTGCACCCCAGGCAGGGTGGTTTGCCGGTGAAGTAGGCCGGGATCGACGGAGAGTCGGCCGGCGGGTTAGTTGGCAGCAGCAGCGGTGGCCGCGGCTGCTGGTTGAAGTTGAAATCGGTGACCAGGTTAGCGAGAAACGGCGAGTCCTCCCGGACATCGGGCCTGGGGTCCGGCCGGCCGTCGGTGGCTGGATCGAGCCGGGCGCCGCCGAGGAAATCATCCTCGATGAACTTCAGGTAGGCGTCGCTGCTGAGGATCTGGTGGTCAACATAGCCCTGCCGGGCGTACGGGGAGATCACGATGCTGGGCACCCGCAGGCCGTAGCCGTTCAGGTCCACCTGGGGCGGTACCGCGTTGTCGTAGAAGCCGCCCCAGTCGTCCCAGCTGAGGAAGATCGCCGTGGAATTCCAGTCGGCGCTCTTCATGGCCGCATTGATCACCGCGGTCACGTAGGCCTGGCCCTGATGGACGCTGGCCGGCGGGTGGTCGCTGTTCGGCCCGGACGGCGTCACCCAGCTGACCGCCGGCAGCGTCCCGGTCCGGGCGGCGTGGAAGTACGCGGCCAGCGACGCGATGTTGTGCAGCTGGTGATCGTGCTGGACATCGCCGAACAGCGGCAGCGGGTTCCAGATGCCGGGCGTGCTGACGTTCTGCTTGACCGGCGGGCACGTTTCCGCCGTGCCCACGGCACAGTCCGGCTGGGTGCCGGTTTCGACGTAATATGCCCAGCTCACGTGGTGGACGTAGAGCAGCCAGGTGATGTCGGTCCAGGCCAGGTCGATGGTGGTCTTGCCGGTGGCCAGCTCGTCCTGGACGGCGCGGCCGAACCTGCTGACCCCGTACGGCCCGACGATGTCGTTGACACAGCTCATCGGCGAATGGGTGCGGCACCGGGCCGACCACCCCGACACCAGGAACAGATGCTCGGGCAGGGACCATGACTTCACCGGCTCGAACATGTGGTCCTGCAGCACGAAGTTGCGGGCGTAGGCCCAGTAGTTGGGTATCTCCGCGGCGGTGTGGTAGCCCATCACGTCCGGGGTGCGGCTGGTCACGCACGCCGGGTCGGCGAAGACCAGGCACAGCTTGCGGGCGGCGTCCCGCTGCCGGACGAACCCGTCCATCCGGCCGCCGTTCACGTCGGCGATGGCGTTCGGGGCCCCGTGCGGGCCGCCGCCGTTGATGTCCGCCCGGTCGTGATAGGGCCGGGTGCAGCCGTGCGCCGGGTCGGGCACGCACACCGTCGGCACCCCGTTCCGCATCGGGATCCCGTCCGCGCCCGGATAGGTGCCGAAGTAGCTGTCGAACGACCGGTTCTCCTGCATCACGATGATCACGTGCTTGATCTTGTGGATGCCGGGCGGGACGACGTAGGAGCCGGCCACGCCGCCGCGCACGACCTCGCCGGACGGCTGCGCCTGGAGATGGCGCGGCGGCACGCTGGCCGGGCCCGAGCACGCGGCTGCCACCGCGGCCAGCAGACCTGCCATCACCACCACCAGCACCGGCCTACGGCGCATCTGCCCGGCTAGCACGACCGCGCCCGGCGGGACGGCCGGGACCTGACCATCCGCTGACCTGGACGCGCATCGGTAGCCAAACCCACCTCCCGGCGGGCAAGCTACCCGACCGGCCGGGCAGGCCGCACCACTATCTGGGTGGCCTGTCCTTTCTTGGCGATTTTGTTACAACGGTGCGCCAGCGGGCAGGGCGGGCTGGGCATCATTGCATCTTCGGATGGACAAGGGCATGTTGATTCGGGTGTGTTTGTCCTGGGCAGCACCATATTCTGGGGCAGAGGAGGATCATGCGGCCGATGGCGACGCGGGAAGGGCTCGGTGCGTTCGTCGCACATGCCTTCGATCCCGAGCAGATGCCGCACACCCACCTGGAACTGGGGGCGCTGCCGACCGCCGTGCCCTGCGCGCGCCTGCACGTCAAGCACGTGCTGCGGGAATGGCAGCAGGAAACGCTGGCCGACACGGTCGAACTGGTGGTCTCGGAACTGGTGACCAACGCGGTCCGGGCCTCCACCGGCCTGCTGAGCAGCGAGTTCGCGGGACACTGGGCGCCGGGGCAGCCCCCGGTGCGGCTATGGCTGGCCGCGGACGGGCAGTTCGCAGTGGTCCAGGTCTGGGATGCCAGCGATGCCCTGCCGGAGCGGCAGGAAGCCGAACTGGACGCGGAAAGCGGGCGCGGCCTGATGCTCGTAGACACCCTGGCGGACGACTGGGGTTCCTACACCCCGGAAGCGTCCAGCGGCAAGGTGGTCTGGGCCGTGGTCAGCGAGACCGAGCCGCCCGTGGCAAGCGAGACGGCGGTGGCAGCAAGACCGAGCGGCCCGTGGCTAGCTAGCCGCGAAATTCACCGTCACCTGCGTATAACCCAGCGAATGCAGCATGCCGGTCAGCATCCGCCTGGTGTTCTGCTCGGCCTCGGTCACCAGCGGGCTGCGCCGGGCGGCGGCCTGGATCCGCTGCTGAGCGAGCACGTAGACCTGCTGCTGGCTGTCCGGGTTACCGGAGAAGAAGTTGCCGATGCGGTTCAGCAGGCCCTGCTGCTGAGCGTAGACATAGGACTGGCGGACGTTCAGCGCTGCCGGCTCGAGCTGCGGCGCGGGCAGCTGGACGGTCACCGCGGTCCGGCCCGGGGAAACGTGAATGGCCTGGCCACGCAGGCCGGCGAAGTCGACGAAGGCGGCATCGGTGCCGTCGGCGACAAACAGCGTGTCACTGCCCTCAAGGAACCCCGGCAGGTATGCCGACTTCCGGGACAGGTCCACCACCACCTGGAACGACCCGCTGGCTGCCTCGTAGCGGCTCAGCGCGGTGATCGATGTGAGCAGGGGAGGCTGGGTGTGGACGGTCGTCGAACTCGGCGAACGGGTTGTGGAGCCGCGGCAGCAGGTGGACAGCGGACAGCACGACCGTGACGACGGCAACGGCGGCCACTGTCACCACCGCCACCGTTCCCGCCAGCACTGCCAGCCAGCCCACCGGCCGCCGGCTGGCGGGGATGCGAATCTCGCGGACGGGGACGCCAGCCTCAGCGGCGGGAACGCGAACCTCAGGGGGGTCCTGCAGGGAAAGCTTGGTGCTCATTGGAGTAACTCCCGGTGCGGGCGCCACCCGGCTGCGGGCGCCGGCCGGAAGACTACCCGACCCGGCGCACCACATTGGCCGCCGTCACGTCCCCGGCCCCGACCGGCAGCCTGACCGTCTCGCCCACCGCGTCGCCCTGACCGCCTCCGCACCGCCAGCGCGCCGACGCCGGCAGCGTGCAACGCCAGTGCGCAACGCCGCCAGTGCGCTAACCGCCTGCCTGCTCATCACCGGCAGCGTTCTCGCGTGCCTGGGTAAGCTGCTGGGCGATGCGCGGGACCGCCTCCCCGATCGGATCGCGGACGACGTCGGCCGCCAGCGGGTCATAGGGGGTGGGGTCACGGTTGACGATGACCAGCGCCGCCCCCGCCCCGGCGGCCAGCCCGCACAGCGAGGCGGCCGGTTCCACGGTGAGCGTGCTGCCCACGGCCAGGAACAGGTCGCAGCCGGTAGCCGCTCGCACGGCCCGGCCGAGCACGGCCGGATCCAGTGGCTGGCCGAACATCACCGTCGCCGACTTGAGGATCCCGCCGCATCTGGCACACGCCGGATCGTCTTCCCCGGCATCGATCCGGGCCAGCGCGGCGGCCATCTCCGACCGGTCCCCGCAGGACACGCAGACCACTGAGAACATGGTCCCGTGCACTTCGATGACCCTTTCCGCGGGTGTGCCCGCCTGCTGGTGCAGGCCGTCGATGTTCTGCGTGATGACCGCGGTCACCAGGCCCGACCGGACCAGCCTGGCCAGTGCCAGATGGGCCGCGTTCGGGCTGGCTTGCCAGGCGGGGTGCTGCCGCCGGGCCTGCCAGGACCGGCGCCGGACCGTGGGATCGCTGACATAGGCCTGATAGGTGGACAGCCTTTCCGCCGCTGGGTTCCGGGTCCACAGGCCCTGCGGCCCGCGGAAGTCTGGTATTCCCGAGTCCGTGGAAACGCCAGCACCGGTCAGCACCGCGACCGTCCGGGCACGGCGCATCCAGGCAGGCAGCTCAGCCGCCCGGTCCGCCCGCTCGGTCACCTGGCCCCATCCCGCCGCCAGCCACGATCCTGACCACCCCCACGCTACGTGGCCGATCCGCCCCCGGCCTGACCGCCTGCCATCGGCTACGTGCGGCACTCTTGGACGGTCGCGCCGCAAGCTCACGGCCACCGCGATCCCGGCCGGGGCGGCGGCCGTGATCCCCACCGCGGCCGCCCGCTGGTATCGGTTCGGCCACGAATCGGTGGGGGTCTTGCGCCTCCCAGGCGCGACTTTGAATATGTATTCATAAACTGGCGACATTGGCAGTGTGAGCAGGACAGCTGCGATGAATGACAGTTCATCTTCTGCCGCGGCTCCGCCCCCGGCCGATCCGCGTGATGGGGTGCTTTCGGCCCGCGGCGTCACGGTCCGGTTCGGCGGGCTGACCGCACTCGACGAGGTTTCCCTCACCGCGCAGCCACGCCAGGTGACCGGGATCATCGGGCCGAACGGTGCGGGCAAGACGACTCTGCTGAACGTGCTGTGCGGATTTGTCCGCCCCGGCTCGGGCGAGCTCAGCCTGGGCACCACCCGGCTGACCGGGCTGCCGCCGAACCGGCTGGCCTCGCTCGGGATTGCCCGCACCCTCCAGGGCCTCGGCCTGTTCCGTGGGCTGACCGTGCTGGAGAACGTGATGACCGGCGCCACCTGCCAGGCCCGCACCGGATTCTGGCCGGCGCTGTTCGGCCTGCCCCGCGCCGACCGCGATGAGCGCTCCCTGCGCACGCGGGCGCTGGCCGCGCTGGACCGGGTCGGCGCCGCGGACGCGGCTGGGCTGCTGCCCGACCAGCTCCCGTACGGCCGCCGCAAACGAGTGGCGCTGGCCCGGGCGCTGGTCGCCGAGCCCCAGGTGCTGCTGCTGGACGAGCCGGCCAGCGGCCTGGCCGAAGCCGAACTCCCGGAACTGGGCGAGCTGATCACCGATCTGGCCGACCAGGCGGCGGTGGTCGTCGTCGAGCACCGGATGGACCTGATGATGTCGGTCTGCCAGGCCATCGCGGTACTCGACTTCGGCCGCCTGATCGCGCACGGGACTCCCGAGCAGGTGCAGGCCGACCCGGCCGTCACCGCCGCCTACCTGGGCTCGGAGGACAGCGGGGCCGCAGATGACTGACCCGGCCCTCACCATCACCGACCTGGTCGCTGGCTACGGGGGCGTGCTCGCACTGCGGGGAGTGTCCCTGGCGGTCCAGCCGGGCACGATCACCGCCGTCCTCGGTGCCAACGGGGCCGGCAAGACCACCCTGCTGACCACGATCAGCGGCTTCGTCCGGCCACGGCAAGGCCGGATCAGCCTGGATGGCACCGACCTCACCCGCCGCCGCCCGGAGGAGATCGCCCGGTCCGGGCTGGCGCACGTCCCGGAGGGGCAGGGGGTGATCACCGAGCTCACCGTGGAGGAGAACCTGCGGCTCGGCGCCTTGTGGCGGCACGGACGCGCCCGCCGGGCCGAGGCGCTCGCCGATGCCTATCACCGGTTCCCGCTGCTGGCCGCCGCCCGCGGCCGCAGCGCGGGCACGCTCTCCGGTGGTGAGCGCCAGATCCTGGTGATCGCCCGGGCGCTGATGGCCAGGCCGCGGGTGCTGCTGCTGGATGAACCCTCGCTCGGCCTGGCACCGAAGATGGTCGCCCAGGTCATGGCACTCATCCGGCAACTGCGGGACGAGGCCGGGCTGACCGTGCTGCTGGTCGAGCAGAACGCCCGCAGCGCGCTGGCCATCGCCAACCAGGGCATCGTGCTCAACCTCGGCCGGGTCGTCGCCACCGCGGACGCCGCGGAACTGGCCGCCGACGTCGGGCTCCGCCAGCACTACCTCGGGTTCTAGGCACCGGAAGGGAGAGGGCCGGGTGCGCGAATTCGTCCAGTTCACGCTCGGCGGCATCAGCTTCGGCATGATCTACGCGGCGATCGGGCTGTCGCTGGTGCTGATCTGGCGCGGCACCCGCATCCTCAACTACGCCCAGGGTGCGATGGCCATGCTGACCACTTACATCGCGCTCACCGTGATCGGCCACACCGGCTCCTACTGGGCCGGCTTCGCCATCGCGCTCGCCGCCGGGCTGGTCCTGGGCGCGCTGGTCGAGCGGACGGTGATCCGCCCGGTGGAGAACAAGCCGCCGCTCAACGCGGTGGTGGTCACCATCGGCATGCTGGTGTTCCTGGAGGGGCTGGCCGGCATCATCTACGGCGGCCAGTACCGCTCCTTCCCGGCCGCCTTCTCCATCACCGGCCTGCACGCGGGCTCGCTGGCCCTGGGCATTTCACTGAACGATTGCTTCGTGGCCGGTGCCGTGCTCCTGGCGGCGCTCGCCCTGGCCGCGATGTTCCGCTACACCCCGGCCGGCCTGCGGCTGCGGGCCACCGCGTTCAACGCCTACGCGGCGCGGCTGCTCGGGGTCCGGGTCGGCCGGGTGCTCACCCTGGGCTGGGCGCTGGCCGGGCTGATCGGCGCGCTGGCCGGGGTGCTGGTGTCACCGGCCACCTTCCTGTATCCGGCCAGCATGGACTCGATCTTCGTGCTCGGCTTCACCGCGGCCGTCATCGGCGGGCTGGACAGCCCCGCCGGGGCAGTCGCCGGCGGCCTGATCCTCGGCGTCGCGCTCAACTATGTGGGCGGCTACCTGGGCTCCAACCTGGTGCCCATCTTCGGGCTGGCCGCGCTGATCCTGGTCCTGATGTTCCGCCCGTCGGGCCTGTTCGCCACCCGCGCCGGCCGGCAGGTGTAACCGTGACCATGGCACGCCACGCCGGAGCCGCGCTCGCCGCGGCGGTAGTCATCTGGGCGCTGTCGGTCGCACTGAGCCCGTTCCGCGACTACCAGCTGGCGGACGTGGCCGTCTACGTGGTCGCCATCGCTGGCCTGACCGTGCTGATCGGGCAGAGCGGCCAGATCTCGCTCGGCAACGGCGCCTTCATGGCGATCGGCGCCTACGCCACGGCCCTGCTGCAACTGCATCTCAACTGGCCGCTGTGGGCGCTGTTCCCGGCCAGCGCGGCGATCGCCGCCGTGGCCGGGGTGGCGGTCGGTGCGGCCGCCGCCCGGCTGCGCGGTCCCTACCTGGCCGGGGCCACCTTGCTGCTGGCGGTCGCCCTGCCCTCGTTCGCGACCCAGTTCCCCGGCGTGTTCGGCGGCGACCAGGGGCTGAGTGTCACCGTCACCGCCCCCGCGGCACTCGGCGCCACCTTCCCGCCGACCCGCTGGCTGGCCTGGATCAACGTTGGCACGGCGCTGATCGTGCTGATCCTGCTGGCCAATCTGGCGCACAGCCGGATCGGCCGATCCTGGCGCGCCATCCGGGATGATGAGACCGCCGCCGCCCTGGCCGGCCTCAACGTGGCCCGGCTGCGCATCCTCGCGTTCGTGGTGAGCGCGGCCTGTGCGGGGCTGGCCGGTGCCATGCTCGCGGTCTACGCCTCCCAGGTCTCCCCGGGCGCCTTCACCGTCACGCTGTCGATCGCGCTGCTGACCGGGGCGGTGATCGGTGGCCTCGGCAGCCTGGCCGGCGCGGTGTGGGGCAGCCTGGTGATCGTCCTGGTGCCGACCTACGTGACCGACGTGGCCACCAGCCACGGCCTGTCCGGCACGGTCGCGGCCAACATCCCGGTCGCCGCGTACGGGATCGTTCTCATCGCCGTCATGCTCCTGTTCCCCGAGGGCATCCAGGGTGGGCTACGCCGGTTCTGGGGCATCACCCCGCCCGCCAAGACGACTCCATTCGCCCGCCTCAATTCCTTGCGCCGGCGCCCGCCGGCCAGCGAACACCAGGAAGAAGGCACTATATGAACAGAACACACCGGCTGCGCCTGTTCGCTCTGGTAGCCGCCGTGACCGCGGCCGCGCTGGTCGCCGCGAGCTGCAGCAGCAGTTCGTCGTCGCCGTCGTCGTCCGGCGCCGCCAGCGCGTCCGCCCCCGGCATCACCGCGACCCAGATCCTGATCGGCAGCCATCAGCCGCTGACCGGCCCGGCCGCGCCCGGGTACAGCGAGATCGCGCCCGCGGCCAACGCCTACTTCCAGTACGTCAACGCCCACGGCGGCATCTACGGCCGCAAGATCAAGTACACCTACCTCGACGACGCCTACGATCCCGTCGAAGACCACCACCGTCGTGCACCAGCTCGTGCTGCAGGACAACGTGTTCGCCATCTTCAACGGCCTGGGCACCCCCACCCACCTGGCGGTGGTCAAGTACCTCAACTGCCAGCAAGGTGCCGGACGTGTTCGTCGCCTCCGGCTGCGACTGCTGGAACAACCCGTCCGCCTACCCGTACACGTTCGGCTGGCAGATCGACTACGTCCGGGAAGGCAAGATCATCGGCAACTATGTCAAGCAGCACTTCGCCGGTAAGAAGATCGGCTACTTCTACCAGAACGACGAATTCGGCCAGGACGGCGTGAAGGGCCTCAGCTACGAGATTCCCCACTCGCAGGTCGTCAGCCAGCAGAGCTACGTGCCGACGAACGTGAACATCGGCCCGCAGGTGGCGGCACTGAAGGCGGCCGGTGCCCAGGTCGTGGTGGCCTATTCCATCCCCGCCTTCACCGCCCTGCTCAAGCTGACCAGCCTCAAGCTGGGCTACAACCCCACCCTGGTGGTCAGCTCGGTTGGCGCCGACCCGATCACGCTGGCCGGCCTGCTGCAGGCATTCGCCAAGCAGGGCGGGGCAGACCGTCTCCGGCAACGCCCTCACCCAGGGCATCATCACCAGCGGCTACCTGCCCAGCGTGGGCGACTCCAGCAACAGCTGGATCACGCTGTTCAAGAAGATCCACGACACCTACATCCCCAAGCTGCCGTTCGACGGCAACGTCCTGTACGGCGAGGCGGTCGGGTACACGTTCGTGCAGGCCATGGTGAAGGCAGGCAAGAACCCGACCAGGGCGGACCTGGTGAACGCGATCAATGGCGGGCTGCCGCAAGGACCGTCGGTGGCGCCGTACGCCTACTCCGCCACCGATCACAGCGGGATCACCGGCTCCTACCTGGGCGTGATCAACAACGGCGTCCTCGTCCAGCAGGGCCCGGTCTACGTCACCGACACCACCCCCACCGGGGCGGTCACGGCCTACACCGGTGCCGAGCAGACAGCGCCGGCCAGCGGGATGCCGTAACCCCGGCCAGCTTGCGGCCACTATCATGCGCACGGGTCCCGGCCCGTCACCGGCAGCGGAATCCCCGGCCGGTGACGGGCCAGCCCCTGGAACCAGCCGGGGACGGGCTGCCGGGCGGGCGGGCGCCGCGGCAGCTCGCCGGCCCGTGTCCCGGACGGGGGTGACTGGCGTGACGACCGCGGCTGGCCGCCGTACGCCGGCGGATTCCGGCCAGCCGCCAGCGCAGCGGCTGCTGCGGGCCGCGGAGGAACTGTTCGGCGAGAGCAGCTACCGGCGCGCCACGGTGGCCGGTATCTGCGCCCGCGCGGGCATCGCCACCGGCAGCTTCTACGCGCACTTTGGCTCCAAGGCGGAGATCTTCGCCGCCGTGGTCCGCCAGATCAATGCCGATCTCCGGCAGGCGATGCGGGCCGCTATCGAGCAGGCCGGCGACGGCCAGCGGGAACGGGAGCGGGCCGCCTTCCGCGCCTTCTTCGACATGCTCTCCCAGCGGCCATGGATGGACCGGATCGTCCGCGAGTCGGAGTTCGTCGACCCGGGCCTGTTCCGTGAGTACTACGAGCACCTGGCCCGCGGCTATGCCCGCGGGGTGCGCCGGGCCCAGCTGGGGCGGGAGGTTGACGCCCGGTACGACCCCGAGGTGGTGGCCTACATCTACACCGGGATCGGCAATTTCATCGGCATGCGCTGGGCGGACTGGACCGCCGGCAGCCGGGTGCCCGAGGACGTGCTGGATGACGTGCTGGAACTGCTCCGGCGCGGGCTGCCGCCACCGGCCCCGCCCGCGGACCCGGCCTGACCGGAAACCGGGCTCCCGCCGCCGCGCGGCCGGGACGTATTGTCGTTGCCATGGCTGACGGGATCGCGCTGTCCCGCACGATCCCGGAACTGCTGGCCGACGCGGCCAGCCGGGACCCCGATGGCGTCTGGCTGCGCACAGATGACGGCTCGCTGACGTTCGGGGGCGCCCGGACCCAGGTGGCCGCCACCGCGGCGGCGCTGTACTCGCTCGGTGTGCGGCACGGTGACCTGGTCATGACCACCGCCCGCACCACCCCGCCGTACCTGATCTGCTGGCTGGCACTCGCCAGCCTGGGCGCGGTCACCGTGCCCGTCAACCCCCGCAGCGCGCCGGCCGAACTGGCCGGGCTGGTCCACCAGACCCAGCCACGGGCGATCATTACCGATGCCGGGCTGGCCTGGATGCTGGCCGACGCGGACGTGGCCGGGCTGCCCGGACTCGGCGTGCTCGACGCCGGTGAACTGACCCGCGACTGGCCGGGCGCGGCCAGTTCCGGCCCGGTGCCCAGCGAGCCGTCCGGGGCCGGGGTGAGCCCGTCTGATCTGGCCATCCTCATCCCGACTTCGGGCACGACCGGCCGGTCCAAGCTCGTCATGCAGACCCACCGGGCATATGTCCTGGCGGGGGAGGGCTTCCCGGACTGGATGGGGCTCACCGCCGGGGACCGGCTGATGACGTCGCTGCCGCTGTTCCACATCAACGCGCCGGCCTATTCCGTGATGGGCTCGCTCGCCTGCGGGGCCGGGCTGATCCTGCTGCCGCGCTTCTCCGCACATACTTTCCTGGACTCGGCCCGCAGGCATGGCGCCACCGAATTCAACGCGATCGGGGCGATGCTGGAGATCCTCATGCGCCAGCCTCCCCGGGCCGACGACGCGGACACACCGCTGCGGCTCTGCTACGCCGGCCCTGCTCCGGCGCGAGCGCGGCACCTGGAGATGGAGCGCCGTTTCGGCCTGCGGATCATCGTCGGGTACGCGATGTCGGAGAGCCCTTACGGGCTCATCTGGCCGCGCGGCACCACGCCGTACGAGACCCTCGGCAGCTTGCGCCAGCACCCGCGGCTCGGTGTGATCAACGAGGGCCGGGTGGTCGATGACGAGGGCCGCGACCTGCCGCCAGGCCAGACCGGCGAACTGCTGCTGCGCAACCCGGTGGTCACGCCTGGCTACTACGGCATGCCGGAAGAAACGGCGGCCGCGATCACCGCCGACGGCTGGCTGCACACTGGCGATCTGGTGACCGTGGACCACCATGGCACGTACACGTTCGTGTCCAGGAAGAAAGAAGTGCTCCGCCGCCGCGGTGAGAACCTCTCCCCGGCCGAAGTCGAGGAAGCCCTGACCAGCCACCCCAGCGTGCTGGAATGCGCCGTCATCGGAGTTCCCTCCGACCTGACCGAGGAGGAGATCAAGGCCTTCATCGTCCCGACGCCAGGTGCGCGCGTTGACTTCGCCGAGCTCCGCTCGCACGCGGCAGGACTTCTCGCCCCCTACAAGGTCCCCCGGTTCTGGGAGTCCCTCGGCGAACTCCCCCGCACCCCCACCGCCCGGGTCGCCAAGCACCGCCTGCCCACCGAGCGAACCCCCGCCGAATGGGACGCTGAAGCCCCGAACCGCAGGTGAGGGCGGCCGCCCGGGAACGTATAAGAGCGCGCAGCGCGAAGTGCAGGGGGCGGCCGCCCTCACCCGCCCCAGCCAGCGCCGGAGTCCAGGCAAGGGCCTGGACCCAGGGCCCTGGGCCCAGGCCGAGCCGAGGTCAGATCCGGTAGAACAAGTTCAGGAACCGGTCCGCCAGTTCCATGTCCCCCCGCGCATTGCCACCGTTGATCCGGCCGAACGCGGTCAGCACCATGCCGCCGGCGTCGAAGTCGATCACGGTCGGCAGGTCGCTGACGTCGCCGGGCTCGTAGGACATGCCCTGCTCGGAGATGCTGATCCGGTAGCTGCCCGCGTTGCGCCCGGTGACCGTCAGCCCGATCGTGAACGGGCTGAGGTCGGCGCTGGCCCGGATGGTGTATTGCCAGACGATGAACATGTACGGGACCAGCAGGTCAGCCGCGTCCGCGGAGAGCGTGTGCGCGCGGCCGATGCCCTCGCGGATGTCCCATGAGTGCACGCCGTAGTCCATCAGCTGGCCGCCGGCGTAGATGGACGGCGGCACCGGCCCCATGTAGGCGTGCGGGGCCATGAATGTGCCCCACTCCTCCTCGGAGATCCCGCCCAGCAGGTCCAGGATCTTGTCCAGGTCGGTCCGGACCCGGCTCATCATCTCCGACTGTGGCACGCCCCGGAACGAGCGCCCGCCGGCGCCGGCCAGTTCATGCATCGCAGGCAGCCCGTGCGCATCCGCGGAGGCACCCGCGCGGGCGGTCTCGAACGACTTGAAGTAGCCCTCGGTGGTGTCCACGACGTGGCCGATGACGTCCCGGACCTGCCAGTCACCTGCCGCGGTGGGAGCTTCCCAGGCACCGGGGGCCTCGGCCATCGCGAACATGCGTTCCGCCTCTTCGCGGACGACCCGGAGGATGGTGTCTTTACCCTCGTAGGTCAACGCGTTCCACGTGCTCATAGCTACCTCTCTCAGATGAGCGCCGCGGCTGGCCGGGCGGCCAGCGGGCGCGGGCTGGTAGCGGCACCGCCAGAATGGCCATGTACCGCACGGGAGTTCACATGACGAACCTCAGCGCAAAGTGCGGCTGCGTGTCAATGCTCCCACCCGGCTCGCGTGCCCCCGCCAAAGCCCTCCCCGCCAGCAAAAGAAACCCCGAACCCTGATTGCGGGGTCCGGGGTCATTCCGATCTCTTAAGAGATCACAAAGCTCCCGCGATAGGACTCGAACCTATAACCTGCCGGTTAACAGCCGGACGCTCTGCCGATTGAGCTACGCGGGATCAGCCGACACACCGAGACCGGAACCAGCCTCGGCCCTGACCTTGCGGTCGCCGGGCACAAGGGTAGCGCACCAGCGGGATAGCCGCTTCCCCGGCCGCCAGCGGGCGGCGGGGTGACGGACCGCTGACCGGGAGATGGCCACAGGAGTACACCCCGCTTGCCGGGGGATGTTGACTAGGCAGGCCCGGTACGCAGGTCTGCTGATGGAAGGGACAACTGATGCGGTACCGATTCGTGTTCGCTGTCGGTCTCAGTGTCGGCTACATACTGGGCACGAGGGCGGGCCGCGAGCGTTACGAGCAACTGGTCAGACTGGCGCACAAGGCAGCCGACAGCCCGGCGGTCCAGCAGGCGGCCGGGGCGGTCCAGGCACAGGCGGCCGACCTGGCCAAGAACACCAGGAGCAGGATTGCCGACCAGATGCCCAAGCTGGCCGGGACGGCCCGCAGCCGGGTGGACGCGATGATGCACAGCCGGGGCAGCAATGGCGGGGCCGCGGCAGGCAACGTGAACGGGCAGCCGGACGCGGACGGGCACGGCCCGGTCGGCTAGCCAGCGGCGTGGCCGCCCGCGGGATCAGCCGAGGTAGCCGCGCAGCACCTGAGCCCGGCTCGGATGGCGGAGCTTGGCGAGTGTCTTGGATTCGATCTGGCGGATCCGCTCGCGGGTGACGCCGAACTCCCGGCCAACCTCCTCCAGCGTCCGCGGGTGACCGTCGGTCAGGCCGAACCGGAGCTGGATGATCTTCTGCTCACGGCCGGACAAGGTGTCGAGGATCTGCGCCAGCTGGTCCTGCAGCATGATGAACGCCGCCGCCTCGATGGGGACCACGGCATCGGTGTCCTCGATGAAGTCACCCAGGTCGGAGTCCTCCTCGCCGATCGGCGCCTGCAGAGAAACCGGTTCCTGGGCGATCCGCTGGATCTCGGCCACCCGGTCAGCCGGCAGCCCCATCTCCGCGGCTATCTCGTCCGCGCTGGCCTCCCGGCCGAGATCCTGGTGAAGCTGGCGCTGGACCCGTGCCATCTTGTTGATGGTCTCCACCATGTGCACAGGGATCCGGATCGTGCGTGCCTGGTCCGCGATCGCCCGGGTGATGGCCTGCCGGATCCACCAGGTTGCGTAGGTGGAGAACTTGTAGCCCTTGGTGTAGTCGAACTTCTCCACCGCCCGGATCAGGCCCAGGTTGCCCTCCTGGATCAGGTCGAGAAAGCCGAGCCCGCGGCCGATATAGCGCTTGGCGATCGACACCACCAGCCGCAGGTTCGCCTCGATCAGGCGCTGCTTGGCGCGCAGCCCCTCGGCCGCGAGCAGGGCCAGTTCCGGCCGATCAGCCCCGGCACAGGGCAGGCCGTCGGCCAGCCGCTCCTCGGCGAACAAGCCGGCCTCGATCGACTTTGCCAGCTCGACCTCACCCTCCGCGGTCAGCAGCGGCACCCGGCCAATCTCCCGCAGGTAGATGCGCACCGGGTCACTGGTGACCGGACGGCGGGATTCCTCGGCCGGACCGGGCGCAGGGCGGCTGTCGGCATCATCGGTACTGCCGTCGAGAACATCGACCCCTTCATCGACGAGCATCCGGGCGACGCCGTCGATCTCGTGGGCGGGCAGGTCGCAGGCATCGAGCGCGACGGCGATGTCGGCCAGCGTGACCGCACCCTGCTCTCTGGCACGTGCGATAACGTCCGCTAGCTGATCACCGGACTGACGTCCACTAGGCCGGAGCGCGAGGGTCACGAAGCCAGTGTGCGTCAGGAAGCGCAGGTTACGGGGGGCTTAATTTTGTCACCCTGATGCTATGTAACGTCGGCCCCGATCCCGCGATCTGGTCCCGGCGACTGGCCGCTGAACTGGCCTTACAGATCTCCCGCGGCTCGCTCTACCAGCGCCCGGCGGCGCTGTTCCAGGGCCACCAGATCGCCGAAGGTCCGGTTGTAGACGGCCTGGCCGTCCACCGGGCTCAGCCGTTGCAGGCGCGACTTGACCGTGGCGATGCTGCGGCTGACCGCGAGTTCCTCCACCCGGGCGAGCACCGCATCGGCGTACCGGGCATCCGGCTCGCCGTCGGCCCGGGGCACCCGCAGCGGCTCCACCGCGAGCTGGGTCACGAAGGCCCGGACGGCGTCCTGCGGCGCGGTCTCCCGCAGCCGTGCCACCCACTGCTGGGCGCTGCCCGCTCCCCCGGTGCCCCCGCAGGCCACGATGAGATCATGGACGGCCGCGTGCTGGGGAACGGTGAAGGCCACGGGATCGATGGCGTCAAAGACCGGCCCGCACAGCGCGGGCCGCTGGATCGCCAGCTTCAGCGCCTCCCGCTCCACCTGGACCACTGGATCGCCCAGGTCGTACCGGGCCGGGCCGCCCCCGGGCTCCGGGCCGGCCTGCCCGTTGTCCCGAGGCCCTGGCTGGGCAGCCCTCCGGCCTGCTGGGGCGTGCGTGCCACGCATGTAGCGGCCGATCCGGGTGAGCACCAGTTCCTGGTCGTTCAGGCCCAGCCAGCGATCCAGGTTGTAGGCGTAGACCTTGCGCAAGCCATCGTCCTTGATCCGGGCGACAAAGCGGGCGGCCGCATCCAGCGCCGCCAGCCGCCCCTCGGCCGTGCCCAGGTCGTAGTCCCGCAGGGTGTTCCGGATCGAGAACTCATACAGCGGCACCCGGCTGGCGACCAGGTCACGGACCGCGGCGTCGCCATGCTTGAGCCTGAGGTCGCACGGATCGAGGCCGTCCGGCTGCACGGACACGAAGGTCTGGGTGACGAAACGCTCCTCCATCTCGAACGCCCGCAGGGAGGCGCGCCGCCCGGCGTTGTCGCCGTCGAACGTGAAGATGACCTCCCCCCGCTGCCAGTCGGCGTCCATCAGCAGCCGCCGCAGCACCTTGATATGCCCATCGCCGAACGAGGTGCCGCTGGTCGCGACCGCGGTTGGCACCCCGGCCAGATGGCAGGCCATCACGTCGGTGTAGCCCTCGACCACCACGGCCTGCCGCCGCTGCGCGATCTCCCGCTTGGCCAGGTCCGCCCCGTAGAGCACCGAGCTCTTCTTGAACAGCGGGGTCTCGGGGGTGTTCAGGTACTTGGGGCCGTCGTCGTCGGCCGCGAGCTTGCGGGCGCCGAACGCTATGACATCCCCGGTCAGATCCCGGACCGGCCAGATCAGGCGGCCCCGGAACCGGTCCACCGGGCCGCGGCGGCCCTGGCTGGCGAGCCCGCCGGTGAGCAGCTCAGCGTCGGTGAAGCCGCGGCCGCGCAGGTGGCTGGTGAGGGCCTCCCAATCCGCCGGTGCGTAGCCGACACCGAACCTGGCAGCATCAGCCAGCTCGAACCCCCGTTCCGACAAGAACGCGCGGGCGGCCGCGGCGGCCGGGCTGTGCAGCCGTTCGGCATAAAAATCGGCTGCCGCTTTGTGCGCCTCCAGCAGCCGCCGGCGCACGCTCTGCTCCTGCCCGGGCACGTGGCCGCCCTGCTCGTACCTGAGCTCGATGCCCGCGCGGGCCGCCAGCCGCTCGACCGCCTCGGGAAAGGACAGGTTGTCGATCTTCTCGATGAACTTGATGACGTCGCCGCCGTCGGCGCAGGAGAAGCAGTACCACAGGCCACGCGCCGGGGTGACGTTGAAAGACGGGGTCTTCTCGTCATGGAACGGGCACAGCCCCTTCAGCGAGCCACCGCCCGCGCTGCGCAGCTGGAGGTACTCGCCGACGACCTCGTCGATGGGTGACCGCTCGCGGATCGCCGCGATGTCGTCGTCGCGGATCCGCCCTGCCACTTGTGCCTCCGCCCGCCGCCGTCCCGGCGAGTCTAGTCCCAGCTACCGCCAGTCCCGCGGGGTTCGCCGATGGCGGTTGATAGCGTCCCGGTGTGCGCTGCCTGCTGGTGCTGTGGGACATCGACTTCACCCTGCTCAACGCCGGCGGGGTGGGCCGGGCGGTCTATGTCTCGGTGTTCCGCCACCTGTTCGGCCACGACCCGGTGGCGGTGGCCCCGATGGCCGGCCGGACCGAGCGGGCGATCATCCTCGACACGCTCACCATGTGCGGGATCAGCGAGCCGGGCGAGCAGGTGGACGCCTTCGTGGCCGAACTCGCGCGCAGAGCACCGGAGCTGCGGCACACCTTCGCGGCCCGCGGGCACGCCCTGCCCGGGGCGGTGGCGGCGCTGACGGCCGTTGCCGGGCTCGGGGCCGGGGCGGCCGTGCAGTCGGTGCTGACCGGGAACGTGCGCCCGGTCGCCGAGGCCAAGCTGGCGGCGTTCGGGCTGGACGGTTACCTCGATCTCGCGGTCGGCGCCTACGGCGAGGAACACGAGCACCGGGCCGAGCTCGTCTACCTGGCCCGGAGCCGGGCCGCGGCCGGGTATGGCCGGGAGTTCGGCGGGCAGGCCACGGTGCTGGTCGGCGACACCCCGCTGGACGTGGCCGCGGCGGCCGAGAGCGGCGCCCGGTCGGTGGCGGTGGCCACCGGCGGATCCACCGCCGAGCAACTAGCCGCCGCCGGCGCCGACTGCGTCCTGCCCGACCTCACCGACACCGCTGCCGTCCTTACCGCCCTGGCGCCGCCGGCTGGCACCAGCCCGGCCCCCGGTACCACGGCCCGGTGACAGTCCGGCCCCGGTTATCCACCAGCCCGCCCTGGAGTGCGCCGCTGTCCACAGCTGGGCGGGGAGCGGCCGCCCGTTCGGCCGGCGGCGGTCACAGTGGTACATGACCAGTCGGCTGCCGGACCACTGCCAGGAATTACTCGGCCACCAGCACGGCATCATCGCCCGCTGGCAGACCGCGTTCTTGGACCTACCTTGACGATCTCTACCAGGACTTCGGGGTCTGCGTCGAACTCGACGGCCGGGCCGCACACCCGCCGAGGCTCGGTGGCGTGACATACAGTTCGGGCAGGGGGAGGTCGGGGTCGGTGAGGCGGCCCGGATCCACCTTCTTCGCCGAGCGGATCAGGGCCTGGATGTCGTCGCTGACATCCCACACATTGACGTTCATTCCCGCCACCACGGCGCCGTCCCGCAGCCAGAACGCGATGAACTCGCGGCCGGGCAGGTCACCCCGGTAGAGCACCTGGTCGTAGGTTCCGGGCTCGGGCAGCCCGGCGCACTCCATGCCCAGGTCGTACTGGTCGCTGTAGAAGTACGGCACCGGGTCGTAGGCCACCTCCTGGCCGAGCATGGACCGGGCGGCCGCCGGGCCGCCGTTCAGCGCGTTCGCCCAGTGCTCGACCCGGACCTGGCGGCCGAGCAGCGGATGGTAGGAGTTCGCCACGTCCCCGGCCGCGTAGATGTCCGGGCCGGACGAGCGCAGCGACGCGTCCACCAGCACGCCGTTGCCGACCGGCAGCCCGGCGTCGGCGGCCAGGCCGGTATTGGGCACGGCGCCGATCCCCACCACTGCCACATCGGCCGGCACCACCTCGCCGGAGGAAGTGACCACCTCCCCCACCCCGTCCGCGGCGGAGCCGCGGAACTCGCTGACCGACTCCCCAAACCGGAACACCACCCCGTGCTCGCGGTGCAGGTCGGTGAACATCCCGCCCAGTTCGGGGCCGAGCGCCCGGTGCAGCGCGGCCGGTTCCGGCTCGATCACCGTCACCTCGCAGCCCGCCTGGCGGGCGGCCGCGGTCACTTCCAGCCCGATCCAGCCGGCCCCGGCGACAGCCACCCGGCCGCCGCCGGCGAGCGCGGCCTTCAGCCGCTCACAGTCGGCCACCGTGCGCAGGTACAGCACCCCATCCAGGCTGGATCCCGGCACACTGAGCCGGCGCGGGGACGCGCCGGTGGCCAGCAGCAGCCGGTCATAGCCGAGGGTCCCGCCGTCGTCGGTGGTGAGCCGGTGGACGGCGGGATCCAGCGCGGTGACGGTCACCCCCAGCCGCAGATCCACCTCGTGCTCGGCGTACCAGCCCGCATCGTGCACGTAGATCACGGACTTCTGGTCATTGCCGAGCAGGTACCCCTTGGACAGCGGCGGCCGCTCATAAGGCCGCTCCGTCTCGGCGCCTACCATGATCACCTGGCCGTCGAAGCCCTCCGCCCGGAGGGTCTCGGCGGCCTTGGCCCCGGCCAGACTCGCACCAACGATCACATAACTCGGCATCGGCGGATCCTCCCTGGATGACTGTGGCCGGCGGCTGGCACAGCCGCCGGTGCCAGGCAATAGCGGAAGTATCGGTGAACGATGCAATCTGGTCGACCACGACGCGCAGACGCTCCGCCTCGGACCTGGCCCCGAGATAGGCGGGCCGGAACGCCGGGTCCAGCGCGTCCGGCGCACCCGCCCGCAGCGCAGCGGCCAGTTCGGCGATCAGTTCCCGCTCCCTGGCCTGCGCCGCCGCGGCCCCTTCCCGGCTCATCACGTAATGCGCGGCCACGCCCTTGAGCAGCGCGCATTCCAGCCGCTGCCGCCGCGGCACGACCAGGTCGGCGCGGTAGCGGGTGAGCGGCCCGGCGGCGCTGGCCGCCAGCGTGGCCTCCTGCGCCGCCCCGCAGAACCGCCCGATCAGCTCGCTGGTCAGATGCTTCAGCCCGGCCAGGCTGGCTAGGCTGCCGTCGAACCCGGCTGGCCAGCACGGCAGCGCCAGCAGTTCGCGCAGCACCTGCACCAGTTCGGCCACGCTGGCCCCGGGCGGGCTGTAGTAGGCGGCGGTGAGCTCGGCGACCACCCGCTGCGCCGCCGGGTCGTGCAGCCCGGCCAGGGTGATGTGCCCGGCATGCAGCCCGTCCTCCAGGTCGTGCACCGAGTAGGCCACGTCGTCTGCCCAGTCCATGACCTGGGCCTCCAGGCAGGTACGCCGCCCGGGCGCCCCTTCCCGGATCCAGCCGAAGACCGCCGCGTCGTCGGCGTAGAAGCCGAACTTACGTGGCCCCTCGGCCACGCCCGAGACCGGCTGGCCGGACGGCTGGCTGTCGGTGGCGGGCCAGGGGTATTTGATGGTCGCGTCCAGCGTGGCCCGGGTCAGGTTCAGGCCCGCACCGGGCACCTTCGCCTCCAGCCGGGTCAGCAACCGCAGGCTCTGCGCGTTCCCCTCGAACCCGCCACAGCCCGCGGCCAGGTCCGCCAGGGCCGCCTCACCATTGTGGCCAAACGGCGGGTGCCCCAGATCATGTGCCAGGCAGGCGGCATCAACCAGATCGGGGTCACAGCCGAGCACCGCGCCGAGCTCGCGCCCGATCTGGGCACACTCCAGCGAGTGGGTGAGCCGGGTGCGCGGGAAGTCGCCCACGCCCACCGCCACCACCTGGGTCTTGGCCGCCAGCCGCCGCAGCGCGGCGGAGTGCAGCACCCGGGCCCGGTCGCGCACGAACGGCCCACGCTGGTAACGGCCGGGGGCCGCCCGCTTGCCCGGCTCCGCCGTCCAGCGAGCGGTCGCGTGCGCGTCGTAACCCGGGTCCCCGGTCACCTGCTGTCGCTGCCGCCCGAGGTTTCCATGACCACCGCCCGGCCCGCCTCCAGCCGTGCCACCGGCACCCGGAACGGGGAGCAGGACACGTAGTTGAGCCCCACCTGGTGGAAGAAGTGCACCGAGTCCGGGTCACCGCCATGCTCGCCGCAGACGCCAAGCTCCAGCTCGGGCCGGGTCGCCCGGCCCTCCTGCACGGCCATCGTGATCATGCGGCCGATTCCCTCGGTGTCGATGGTCTCGAACGGGGAGACGCCGAAGATGCCCAGCTGGATGTAGCGGCTGAAGAACGCGCCCTCGACGTCGTCGCGCGAGAACCCCCACCCCATCTGGGTCAGGTCGTTGGTGCCGAAGGAGAAGAATTCCGCGCTGCGGGCGATCTCACCGGCGATCATGGCCGCCCGCGGCACCTCGATCATGGTGCCGATCAGGGTGTGCACGGCGACCCCGGTCTCCTTCTCCACCGCGGCCAGCACCCGGGTGGTCTGCTCACGGGTGATCTCCATCTCCTGCACCGACGCGGTGAGCGGGATCATGATCTCCGGCCGGGGGTTGCCGCCCGCCTGCTTGCACTCCACCGCGGCGTGCGCGATCGCCCGCACCTGCATGTCGAACAGGCCGGGGATGACCAGGCCGAGCCGGACCCCGCGCAGGCCGAGCATGGGATTCTGCTCGTGCAGCCGCCGCACCGCCGCCAGCAGCCGCCGGTCGGTGTCGGTGGCCGCGTCCCCGGCCAGCGCCACCTTCACCGAGATGTCGGTCAGGTCGGGCAGGAACTCGTGCAGCGGCGGGTCGATCAGCCGGATGGTCACCGGCAGGCCGTCCATCGCCCGCAGGATCTGCACGAAGTCGCCACGCTGCAGCGGCTCCAGCGCGTCCAGGGCCTGCTGCCGCCCGTCGTCGTCCTCGGCCAGGATCAGCCGTTCGACCAGCTGGCGGCGCTCGCCAAGGAACATGTGCTCGGTGCGGACCAGGCCGACCCCGGCCGCGCCGAACCGGCGGGCCCGGGCACAGTCCTCCCCGGTATCGGCGTTGGCGAACACCCCCAGGCGGCGCCGCGCGTCGGCGTGCTTCATGAGCCGGTCCACCGCGGTCACCAGGTCGTCCGCCGCTGGCGCCAGGCCGCCTTCGAAGTAGGTGACCACCGGGGAGTCCGCGACCGGCATCTCACCGAGGTACACCGCACCACTGGTGCCATCGATCGACAGCATGTCGCCCTCGGACACCTCCACCCCGCCGGGTGCGGTGAGCTTGCGCCCGGCCAGATCCACTTCGAGTTCCTCGGCTCCGCAGACACAGGTCTTGCCCATTCCCCGGGCGACCACCGCGGCGTGGCTGGTCTTGCCGCCCCGGCTGGTCAGGATGCCCTGGGCGGCGATCATGCCGTGCAGGTCATCGGGGTTGGTCTCGCGCCGGACCAGGATCACCTTCTCGCCCGCTGCGGCCCTTTCCACCGCCCGGCCGGAGTCGAAAACGGCCTTGCCGACCGCCGCCCCCGGGGACGCGCTGATCCCGGTGGCGATCTGCGTGGCCGCCTGGCTGACGTCGAACCGGGGGAACATCAGGTGGGCGAGCTGGTCGCCGGTGACCCGCAGCAGTGCCTCGTCGGCGTCGATCAGGCCCTGGTCGATCAGCTGGGTGGCGATCCGGAACGCGGCGGCCGCGGTCCGCTTGCCGACCCGGGTCTGCAGCATCCACAGCTTGCCGCGCTCGATGGTGAACTCGATGTCACACAGATCCCGGTAGTGGTTCTCCAGCGTCTCCATGATCTGCAGCAGCTGCTTGTAGGAGGCCGCGTCGATCTGCTCGAGGTCCTGCAGCGGGATCGTGTTGCGGATGCCCGCCACCACGTCCTCGCCCTGGGCGTTCTGCAGGTAGTCGCCGTAGATACCCTTGTGACCAGTGGCAGGGTCGCGGGTGAAGGCGACCCCGGTGCCGGAGTCCAGGCCCAGGTTGCCGAACACCATCGCCACCACGTTGACCGCCGTGCCGAGGTCGGCCGGGATGCGCTCCTGCCGCCGGTAGAGGATCGCCCGGTCGGCGTTCCAGGAGTTGAACACGGCCATGATGGCCAGATCCATCTGCGCCCGCGGGTCCTGCGGGAAGTCCCGGCCGGTCTGCTCGCGGACGATGCGCTTGAACTCATCCACGATCCGGCGCAGGTCATCGGCGTCCAGGTCGAGGTCGTTGCGGGTGCCCTTGGCCTGCTTGGCCTGGTCCATGACGTGCTCGAAGGTCTCCCCGTCGAGGCCGAGCACGGTCTTGCCGAACATCTGGATCAGCCGGCGGTAGGAATCCCAGGCGAACCGCTCGTTGCCGGCCTGCCGGGCCAGGCCGTGCACGGAGGTGTCGGACAGGCCGATGTTCAGGACCGTCTCCATCATTCCGGGCATGGAGAACTTCGCCCCGGAGCGGACGCTCACCAGCAGCGGGTCGGCAGGGTCGCCCAGCTGGCGGCCCATCGCCGTCTCCAGCTCCCGCAGATGCCCGCTGACCTCCTCGGACAGCCCGGCAGGCAGCTCACCGTGGTGCAGGAAATGGCGGCAGGCCTCGGTGGTAATGATGAACCCGGGCGGCACCGGCAGCCCCAGATTGGTCATCTCGGCAAGGTTCGCGCCCTTGCCACCCAGGAGGTCCTTGAGGTCCTTGTTGCCCTCGCTGAAGTCGTAGACGAACTTCCCCACTGCGCGCTCTCTCCTTGCGCCCTGTCCCGGCCTTGCGCATCAGCGAAAATGGCGGGCGGCGCGTCGATGTCCGGCCGTTCGGCCCCAATGCATTGGACTCTACCGAGCGTGGGCGGTTGGTGGCGGGCGGGGATCCGATAAGGCGGTCAGCAGCCCGGCAGCCGCTCCGCCAGGTAAGCCTCCAGCGCGTCAACCCCGATCCGCTCCTGCCGCATCGTGTCCCGCTCCCGCACGGTGACCGCCTGGTCGGTGAGCGTCTCGAAGTCCACGGTCACGCAGAACGGCGTCCCGATCTCGTCCTGCCGGCGGTACCTGCGGCCGATCGCGCTGGCGTCATCGAAGTCGGCGTTCCACCGCTTGCGCAGCCGCGCCGCGATGTCCCGCGCCTTCGGTGACAGGTCGGCGTTGCGCGACAGCGGCAGCACCGCCACCTTGACCGGCGCGATCCGGTGGTCGAGCCGGAGCACGGTCCGCTTCTCCATGGCGCCCTTGGCATCCGGCGCCTGGTCCTCGGCGTACGCGTCCATCAGGAACACCAGCACGCACCGGTCCACCCCGGCGGCCGGCTCGATGACGTAAGGCACGTACCGCTCACCCGAATCGGCATCCAGATAGGACAGTTCCTGCCCGGACGAGCGGGCGTGAGTGGACAGGTCGAAATCGGTGCGGTTGGCGATGCCCTCCAGTTCGCCCCACTCCGATCCGGGGAAGCCGAACCGGTACTCGATGTCCACCGTCCGCTTGGAATAGTGTGACCGCTTCTCCGGCGGGTGCTCGAACAGCCGCAGGTTCTCGGTGCGCAGGCCGAGCCCGGTGTACCAGGCCATCCGGCTCTCGATCCAGTGGTCGTGCCACTCCTCGTCGGTGCCGGGCTTGACGAAGAACTCCATCTCCATCTGCTCGAACTCGCGGGTGCGGAAGATGAAGTTGCCGGGCGTGATCTCGTTCCGGAACGACTTGCCGATCTGCCCGATCCCGAACGGGATCTTCTTGCGGGAGGTCTGCAGCACGTTGCGGAAGTTGATGAAAATCCCCTGCGCGGTTTCCGGCCGCAGGTAGGCCAGGGCCGAGTCGTCCTCGACCACCCCGAGGTAGGTGCGCAGCAGCAGGTTGAACACCCGCGGCTCGGTGAACGCGCCCTTGGTGCCGCAGTTCGGGCAGGCGATGGTGGCCAGCCCGTCGGCCGGCGCGTGACCGTGCTTCTCCTCATATGCCTCGGTCAGGTGATCGGCACGGAACCGCTTATGGCACGACTGGCATTCGACCAGCGGGTCCACGAACTCGCTGACGTGGCCGCTGGCCTCCCACACCTCGCGGGCGAGGATCACCGAGGAGTCGAGCCCGACGATGTCATCGCGCTCCTGCACCATCGACGTCCACCACTGCCGCTTGACGTTGTTCTTCATCTCCACACCGAGCGGGCCGTAGTCCCAGGAGGCTCGCAGGCCGCCGTAGATGTCGCTGGATGGGTAGACGAATCCCCGGCGCTTGCTGAGGCTGACGATCGTGTCCATCAGTTCGGTGCGGCGGGCCATGGCAGCAACTCCAGCGGCTGGCGGTCGGTGGGGCGTGCGGGAACGCATCGGGAGAGTGCGTGCGCCAAGCTTAGCCGCGATCAGCGGCACGCAAGCCCGGCGTGGCGGGCGGGGGCACCGCGTTGGGAACGGCACCGCCGTAGCGCCGGTCCCGGCTGGCATATATCTGGCACGCGTGCCACAGATGGCGGCGGTCGAAATCCGGGAAGAGCGTGTCCAGGAAGACAAACTCGGCGTAGGCGGACTGCCAGAGCAGGAAGTTGGAAATCCGCTGCTCGCCCGATGACCGGACAAAGAGGTCAACATCGGGGATATCGGGTTCGTCCAGGTAGCGCGCGAACACCTTCTCGTCGATCCTGGCCGGGTCCAGCTTGCCGGCCGCCACGTCGGCGGCCAGCGCGGCGGCGGCGTCGGCGATCTCCGCCCGGCCACCGTAGTTCACGCAGAACTGCAGGGTGAGCACCGAGTTGCCGGCCGTCATGCGCTCGGCCTCCGCCAGTTCGGAGATGACACTGCGCCACAGCCGGGGCCGCCAGGCCCAGCGGACCCGGACCCCCATCTCGTTCAGCTGGTCGCGGCGGCGCCGGATGACATCCCGGTTGAAGCCCATCAGGAACCGGACCTCGTCCGGCGAGCGCCGCCAGTTCTCGGTGGAGAACGCGTACGCGGACAGGTAGGGGATGCCCAGCTCGATCGCACCCATGATCACGTCGAAGAGCGCGGCCTCCCCCCGCTTGTGCCCTTCGGTCCTGGGCAGGCCACGCTGCTTCGCCCAGCGCCCGTTGCCGTCCATGACCAGCGCGACGTGGCGGGGCAGCAGTTCGGGTGCGATTACTGGTGGCTGCGCGCCACCCGGGTACGGCTCAGGCGGGCGGACGGGACGCGCCGGCGGTGTCACCCCTGCTCCCGGGCGGGCTTCACACATGCTCCACGTGACGAAGCGAGCGGATCGAATGTTCCAGGTGCCATTGCAGGTACGCGGCGACCAGGCCGCTGCACTCTACTTGGTGCCGGCGCTCGGACGCGTCGGCCGCCGCCCAGTCGCCGCGCATCAGCGCGGTCATCAGCCCGATGGTGTGCACCGATGGGGTGGCCGCCCCGGCCGGGCGGCACGGCCGGCAGGTCGTGCCGCCCGCCGCGATCGCGAACACGCGTGACCCGCCGCCGTGCTCGCCGCCGGCCAGGTCGGTGGCCCCGCACAGGGCGCATTCGGCCAGCGCGGGCGCATACCCGGCGACCGCGAGCGAGCGCAGCAGGAAGGCATCGAGCACCAGCCGGGGATCGTGTACCCCTTCGCCGAGCGCCCGCAGCCCCCCGATCAGCAGCAGGAACTGGCGGAGCGAGGGTTCCTTCTCGACCGGGGTGAACCGCTCGGCCGTCTCCAGCATCGCCACCCCGCTGGTGTAACGGGGATAGTCAGCCGACAGCGGCTCGCCGTAGGCCCGTACGGTCTCCGCCTGGGTGATCACGTCCAGCGAGCGGCCGGTGTGGAGCTGGAGATCCACATGCGTGAACGGCTCCAGCCGGGCACCGAACCGGGACTTGGTCCGGCGCACGCCCTTGCCGACGGCCCGGATCCGGCCGGTCCGCCGGGCCAGGACGGTCACGATCCGGTCGGCCTCACCCAGCTTCTGGGTGCGCAGCACGATCCCGTCGTCCCGGTAGAGCCCCATCCGGCCATTCTCGCCTACGGCGGGGACAGAAACGGGCTGCCGGGGCGCGAGTCGCCCGGCAGCCCGTTTCGCCGCACCAAGCCGCTGGCGGCGGGCGTTACCCGGCAGGAACCCGGTTGACGGCGGACAGGACCGCCCGCAGCGACGCGGTCACCGTGTTGGTGTCAATGCCGACCCCCCAGCGGGTGTCGCCGCCGACCTCGCATTCGACATAGGCGGCCGCCTGGGCGTCGCTGCCCGCCGACAGCGCGTGCTCGGCGTAGTCGAGCACGCGCACCTCGATCCCGATCGTGCCGAGCGCGTCGCAGAACGCGGAGATCGGCCCATTGCCCGCGCCCTCGATGCTGCGCTGCTCACCGTTGACGAGGAGTTCGACAGTCAGCGCGTCCTTGGCGTTCACCACCGAGGAGGTGTGGTGGGCGGCCAGCCGGACCGGCCCGGGAGCCAGGTACTCGGCCGAGAACGCCTCCCACATCTGGGCCGGGGTGACCTCGCCACCCTCGGCGTCGGTGTGCGCCTGGACGGCGCGGGAGAACTCGATCTGCAGCCGCCGGGGCAGGTCCAGGTGATGCTCGGCCTTCATGATGTAGGCCACCCCGCCCTTGCCGGACTGGGAGTTGACCCGGATCACCGCTTCGTAGGTGCGGCCGACATCGCGCGGGTCGATCGGCAGGTAGGGCACGGCCCAGTCGTGCTGCGAGACGTCCACGCCGGCCGCCGCCGCGGCGGCCTCGTAGGCTTCGAAGCCCTTCTTGATGGCGTCCTGGTGCGATCCCGAGAAGGCCGTGTAGACAAGCTCACCGGCGTACGGGTGACGCGGATGCACCGGCAGCTGGTTGCAGTATTCGACGGTACGCCGGATCTCGTCGATGTCCGAGAAGTCGATCATCGGGTCGATGCCCTGGCTGAACAGGTTCATGCCCAGCGTCACCAGGCAGACGTTGCCGGTGCGCTCGCCGTTGCCGAACAGGCAGCCCTCCACCCGGTCGGCACCCGCCAGCACGGCCAGTTCTGCGTCCGCGACCGCGGTGCCGCGGTCGTTGTGGGTGTGCACCGACAGGCAGACGTGCTCGCGGCGGGACAGGTTCCTGCTCATCCACTCGATCTGGTCGGCGTAGACGTTCGGGGTGGACCGCTCGACGGTGCAGGGCAGGTTGATGATGATCTCCCGGCCCGGTTCGGGCTGCCAGACGTCCATCACCGCCTCGCAGATGCCAGCGGCGAAGTCGAGTTCGGTGTCCATGAAGATTTCCGGCGAGTACTCGTACCCGAAGTCGCAGCCGGGCAGGTACTGCTCGGCGTACTTCATGACCGACCGGGTGCCTTCCACCGCCATGGCGCGGCACTCGGCCTGGTCGACCCCGAAGACCACCCGCCGGAACAGCGGCGCGGTGGCGTTGTACATGTGCACCGTTGCCCGGCTGGCCCCGGCCAGCGACTGCACCGTACGGTCGATCAGCTCGTCCCTCGCCTGGGTGAGCACGGAGATCTGCACGTCATCCGGGATGAGGTCGTCCTCGATCAGGCCGCGGACGAAGTCGAAGTCCGCCTGGCTGGCAGACGGGAAGCCAACCTCGATCTCCTTGTAGCCCAGCCGCAGCAGCAGGTCGAACATGGTGCGCTTGCGGGACGGGCTCATCGGGTCGATCAGCGCCTGGTTACCATCGCGCAGGTCGGTCGACAGCCACCGGGGCGCGGCGGTGATGGTCTTGCCGGGCCAGGTCCGGTCGGGCAGGTCGACCGGCGCGAACGGGCGGTAACGGTAGCAGGGCATGCCACTGGGCTGCTGACGGACAGGACTATGCACGGACTCCATCGGAGAATTGGCTCCCTCGCGGATCGGGTGGCGGCCAGCGGGTCACAGCACACCTCCGCGACGGGGAGCCGGCCCTTATCGGACCCCGCCGCGGCGCAGAAGGAGCAGTCCGCAAGTCATCGCCCCAGACATTACCAGATGGCCCGCGACCGCCGGGATCCCGGATGTGGGCCGCTGACCGGCGGAAAATCAGTGGCGGAGCCTGGCACGCGCCGTTTAGCTGGAAGGGTGCGGTACGAACAGTTCGACCCAGCGGCCGAGCCGGGCACGGTGCAGCTGTGCCACGAGATGTACCTGGCCGCGCAGCCGGTCGACGATCCCCACCTGCCGCCGATGACCGGGCGGGTGTTCAGCGCCTGGCTGGCGCTGGGCTGGACCGAGGACCACCCGCAGGCCTGGCTGGCGCGGGACGGCGGCGGGCAGATCCGGGGCTGGTACACGCTGGCCCTGCCCGAGCGCGAGAACACCGGCATGGCGTACGTGATCCCGCTGGTCGGGCCGGACGGCCGGCGGCAGGGCACCGGTACCGGGCTGATCCGGCACGCGGCCGGGCTGGCCCAGGCGCGCGGCCGCGGCCAGCTGGTCACCGAGGCCAGGCAGGGCTCGGCGGGCGAGGCGTTCTGCCGGGCCCTGGGCGGCCGGCCAGGTATCCCGGAGGCCACCAGGGAACTGCGGCTGGACACCATCCCGGCCGGGAAACTGGCGGGGCTGCGGCGCCGGGCGGAGGCGGCCGCGGCCGGCTACTCGCTCATCTGCTGGGAAGGGCAGGTGCCGGAGCGGTATATGGGCCAGCTGGCCCGGCTCGCGCAGGCGATGAACGACGCGCCGCGCGACGACGGCCACGACGGCCAGCGCTGGGATGTGGCCCGGATCCGCGAGGACATGCACCGGGTCGCCGCGCAGGGCCTGCGTCACTACACGGTGGCCGCCCGCTGGGACCGGACCGGTGAGCTGGCCGGGATGACCCAGCTCGGGGTGGACCCGGTCCGCCCCGACTACGGCTTCCAGGAGATGACGGTGGTCGCGCAGCGGCACCGGGGCCACCGGCTCGGGCTGCTGGTCAAGGCGGCGATGCTGGACCTGCTTGGCCGGCACGAGCCGCTGCTGGAGCGGATCTTCACCGGCAACGCCGACAGCAACCGGCACATGCTGGCCATCAACGACGAACTTGGCTTCACCGTGCTCGACCACTGGTCGGCGTTCCAGCTCGCGGTGGCGGACGTGCTGGCCAGGCCGGAGCCGGTTCAGTCGTAGAAGCCCAGCCGGCGCAGCTGCTTGGGATCGCGCTGCCAGTCCTTGGCCACCTTGACCCGCAGATCCAGGTAGACCCTGGTGCCCAGCAGGGCCTCGATGTGGCGGCGGGCGGTGCTGCCGACCTCCTGCAGCCGGGCGCCCTTGGCCCCGATCACGATCGACTTCTGGCTCGGCCGTTCCACATACAGCCAGGCGTGCACGTCGGTCAGGTCATCGCGGCCCGGCCGCGGCCCCATTTCCTCGACCACCACGGCGATCGAGTGCGGCAGTTCGTCCCGGACACCTTCCAGCGCCGCCTCCCGGATCAGCTCGGCTACCAGCAGCTGTTCCGGCTCGTCGGTCAGCTCACCGGCTGGGTAGAGCGGTTCGCCCGGCGGCAGGTGTGAGATCAGCACCTGCGTCAGCACGTCGAGCTGGAAACCGGCCACCGCCGAGACCGGCACGATGTCGGCCCAGTCGCCGAGCGCGGCCACGGCCGTGAGCTGCGCCGCCACCTGCTCCGGCGACGCCTGGTCGGTCTTGGTGACGATGGCGACCACCGGGGTCTTCCCGATCCCGGCCAGCTCCCTGGCCAGGTAGGTGTCGCCGGGCCCGATCCGGTCCACCGCCGGGACGCAGAAACCGATCACATCCACCTCGGTCAGCGTGGACCGGGCCAGGCTGTCCAGCCGCTCCCCCAGCAGCGTGCGCGGCCGGTGCAGGCCGGGAGTGTCGATGATGATCAGCTGCGCATCGGGCCGGTGGACGATGCCCCGGATCGCCCGGCGGGTGGTCTGCGGGCGGCTGCTGGTGATCGCGACCTTCGATCCGACCAGCGCGTTCATCAGTGTTGACTTGCCCACGTTGGGCCGCCCGGCGAAACAGGCGAAGCCCGACCGGAACCCCGGCTGCGGTGGCTGTGTCACGAGGTGATTGTCCCGCACCGGGACAGGGCACCGGCAGCTGGTCAGCCGAGCCAGCGCAGCCAGGTGCCGTGCGGGTCGGTGACCGCCAGCAGCTCGCGGCCGTCCCGGATCAGCTGGAAGGCCGCGTCGTCGCCGGTCATGTCGGGCACCAGCGCGCCCGCGGGCTCGTTCGCCAGCCAGACCGCATCCAGCCCGCTGACCGTGGCCGCGAACTGGCGGCGGCCGGCTTCGCTGAGGTAGCTGAGCACCGCGGAGTGGTAGACCACCAGCGTCGCGTCCGGTGGCGCCTGCCGGGCCAGTGCGGGCAGATCGGTCAGCAGATCGCCGCGGTGCACCGGCGGCGGGTCCCGCCGGGCGGTGGTGATCGCCGCCGCCAGCCGCTGCGCGCGGCCGGCCTCGCCCGGCCACAGCAGGCACTCCAGCCAGTGCATGTCCGCCTCACTGGCGACATCGAGCGGGTTCAGATCCAGCCCGGCCCGCCAGCGGACCTCGGGCACCTGGCGGGGCAGCGGCACCGGGCCGCGGGTGCGGCAGCGCAGCACCGGTGCCCGCGGGTCGGTGCCGGCGATCAGCGGGTGTCCCGGGTAGTCATAGGAGTAGCGGTCGGGCAGCAAGGTGAGCCCGGCGCTCGCGCCCACCTCCAGCAGCGCCAGTGGCGGCGGCAGCTGGGCCAGCGCGGGCAGCAGGCAGGCGCACCGGGCTGGCTCGTTGGTCTGGGTGCGCCGGGCCTGGATGACCGCGGTGAGTTCCGGCCCGCGCGCGCCGACCACCGCCCGCAGCGACCCGATGTCGGGCGGCTGACCGAGCAGGTAGCAGGCGGCGGCGAAGACCAGGTTGGGCTGCCGTTTGGCGGCTGGCAGGCTGGCCAGGAAACCCAGCACCAGCGGGTCACCGGCCACCTGCGCCGCCAGCACCTCGTACGCCCGCGACCGGCCGCGGGCCGCGTACCGGGAGAAGGCCCGGTAGTTCTCGCCGATGCTGCGCGACTCCTCATGACCGGCCATCGGCATGCCGCACCGCCGGGCGGGTCAGGGGGTCAGCGTGGCCCGCAGGGTGCCGTCGGTGCCGACGTGGAAGACCACCGCCTTCGGCCCCGCCTCCCGCACCACGGCCAGGTCACCCGGGTCGGCTGCGCCAGCGTCGCTGACCAGCACCGCCGCCTCCAGATCGGCGGCACCGCTGGACACCGCCATGGCGACGGCCAGCCGCAGCGCCGACAGCCGCAGCGACGGCAGGTTCACCGCGGCGGCGGCGTAGGTACGCCCCGTCTCGTCCCGGACCGCTGCGCCTTCGGCCGCCGCCACCCGGGCGCGCGCGGACCGGGCCAGGGTGATGATCTTCTGATCCTCCGCACCGGGATCGCTCACGGCGTCGAGTCTAGAACCCAGGCCCGGCAGTGCTCATGCGGGCGGGTGAAGCCGGCGTGGCTCATGCAGGGGGGGTGAGGCCGGCATGCTCATGCGGGCGGGCGGGGTGAGGCAGACGTGGCCGTCGCGGCTTCGCGCTCGACCGTGACGGTCCCGATCCGGTTACGGCGGCCTGCCAGGCTCTCGGCGGTCAGGGTCAGGCCGGCCACATGGGCGACCGAGCCGGCGATCGGGACCCGCCCGAGCGCGTGCGCAAGCAGGCCGCCGACCGTTTCTACATCTTCGGCCTCGATCGTGACCCCGAACAGTTCCTGCAAATCCGCCACCGGCAGCCGGGCGGTCACCCGGGCCCGGCCGGGTGCCAGCCATTCCACGGTGGGCTGCTCCTGGTCGTACTCATCGGCGATCTCGCCGACGATCTCCTCCAGGATGTCCTCGATGGTGACCAGCCCGGCGGTGCCGCCATACTCGTCGATCACGATGGCCAGGTGGATCTGCCGGGCCTGCATCTCCCGCAGCAGGTCGTTGACCGGCTTGCTCTCCGGCACGAAGGTGGCGGGCCGCATCACCGACTCCACTTTTGCCGTCACGTGCCCCGGCTGCTGCTCGCGCAGTTGCACCAGGTCCTTGAGGTAGGCGATGCCGATCACGTCGTCCTCGTTCTCGCCGACCACCGGGATCCGGGAGAACCCGCTGCGCAGGGCCAGCGACAGCGTCTGCCGGACAGTCTTGTCGCGCTCGACGAACACGATGTCGGTGCGGGGCACCATCACCTCGCGCACGATGGTCTCACCCAGCTCAAACACCGAGTGGATCATCTCCCGCTCGCCCGGCTCGATCACCCGGCGCTGTTCCAGCAGGTCGACCAGGCCGCGCAGTTCCTCCTCGGATCCCGGGCCGTCCCGCCCGGCCCGGCCCGCACCGTGCCCGCCGGCCGGCGTCAGCAGCCGCGGCAGCGGGCCGAGCAGCCGGACCAGCGGGTACAGGATGCTGGCGCCGGCCACCGCCACCCGGGCCTGGTGCTGGCGGCCGAGCGTGCGCGGGCCGATCCCGGCCACCACGAACAGCAGCCCCGCCATCCCCGCCGCGGCGATCAGGAAGGCCTGCCAGCTCACCCCCAGCCAGTGCACCAGCGCCGCCGTCACCAGCACGGTCGCGGCGGTCTCGGCGCAGATCTGGATGAGCAGCAGCACGCTCAGGTACACCGGGGCCTCAGCCAGCACGGCGGCGAGCGGTCTGGTGGCGTCGCCGGCCCGGGCGCGGCCGATCTCCCCAGTGCCGCCCCGGGCGACCCGGATCAGCGCGACCTCGGTGCTGACGCACAGCCCAGCCAGCAGTGCGAGGGCGACAGCGGCGGCAATCAGCCACGCCATGGCAGCATCACCCGGATTCGTCCGGCTCCGGCCCGCTCTGCCCGGCCGGCCCGGCCTGGCTGGCGGCCCCGGCCTGTCTGGCCTGACCGGGTTGCCCGGCCTGGCCGGGGGCGTGCCGCGCGCGGGCGGCCCGCCAGCCGTCCAGCAGGCGGTCCTGCAGCCCGAACATCGTGGCATGCCCATCCGGGTCGGCATGGTCGTACCCGAGCAGGTGCAAGATGCCGTGCGTGCACAGTAGCTGGAGTTCGTCCGTCACCGGGTGCTGGGCCGCGAGCGCCTGCTGGGCCGCCACCTCCGGGCACAGCACCACGTCACCGATCAGCCCGGGCACCCCGCCCGGCTCGTCGCTCCGGTCAGCCCGGTCGCTGCCGGGCGGGGGCGGCCGCAGCTCGTCCATCGGGAAGGCCAGCACATCGGTCGGCCCGGGCTCACCCATCCAGCGCTGGTGCAGGTCCGCCATGGTGTCCGTATCGACAAGCAGAACGGATAGTTCCGCCAGCGGGTGGATGTGCATGGCGTCGAGCACGTACCTGGCCAGCCCGGCCAGCGCGGCCTCGTCCACAGCGATACCGGACTCGTTGGCGATCTCGATGCTCACCGGCCGGGCCGCCGATCACTGGGCACGGCGGCCCCGGGTGGCCCGCCGGTCCGGCTGGCTGGTCCCGCGATCGTCGCGGCGCCCGCCGCCGGCCACCCGCTGCGGGTGGCCCGTCGCGTCCCTGGTCCGCGCGTCATAGGTCTCATAAGCGTCCACGATGTCACTGACCAGCCGGTGCCGGACCACGTCGTGGCTGTTCAGCCGGGCGAAGTAGATGTCGTCCACCCCGTCCAGGATGTCCTGCACCAGCCGCAGGCCGCTGGCCTGGCCGGCCGCCAGGTCCACCTGGGTGATGTCCCCGGTCACCACCATCTTCGCGCCGAAACCCAGACGGGTCAGGAACATCTTCATCTGCTCGGCCGAGGTGTTCTGCGCCTCGTCCAGGATGATGAACGAGTCGTTGAGCGTCCGGCCGCGCATGTAGGCCAGCGGTGCCACCTCGATCGTGCCCGCCGCCATCAGCCGCGGGATCGAGTCCGGGTCGAGCATGTCGTGCAGGGCGTCGTACAGCGGCCGCAGGTAGGGGTCGATCTTCTCGTACAGAGTGCCCGGCAGGAATCCGAGCCGCTCCCCCGCCTCCACCGCCGGGCGGGTGAGGATGATCCGGGTGACCTCCTTGGCCTGCAGCGCCTTCACCGCCTTGGCCATGGCCAGGTACGTCTTCCCGGTGCCGGCCGGCCCGATGCAGAACACGATCGTGTGGTTGTCGATCGCGTCCACGTACCGCTTCTGGTTCACCGTCTTGGGCCGGATGGTGCGGCCGCGGGCCGACAGGATGTCGAGGGTCAGCACCTCCGCCGGCCGGACCCCCGACTTGCGGCGCAGCATCGGCACGATCCGTTCCACCGCGTTGGCGGTGAGCTCGGCACCTCCGGCCACAAGTGCGGTCAGTTCCTCGAACAATTCGGCCACCAGTGCCGTCTCGGCGGGTGAGCCGGAAATGGTGATCTCATTGCCGCGGACATGAATATCGGCATCGAACGAGTTCTCGATCACCCGCAGCAATTCGTCGCCCGAGCCCAGCAGGCTCACCATCGAGTGGTCATCACCGATGACCACTTTGACCTGGGTGGGCCCGTCCGGGAGCGGGCCGGGCGGAGTGGCGCCGCGGGCGCGGTGCCGGGAGTCACCGGACGTGTCTGTCAATTCCCTGTCTCCGGAGGGGCGCAGGCAGCCGCCCGCGCACGCAGTGCTCTCATGCTATCCACGTGGTTCAGCCCGGTGGCCAGGACATCGGGCGGCCGCCCAGCACGTGGGCGTGCGCGTGGAACACCGTCTGCCCCGACTCCGGCCCGGTGTTGAAGACGACCCGGTAGCCGCGTCCGGCCAGGCCCTCGGTGCCCGCCACCAGGTCCGCCACCGAGGTGACCTCCGCCAGCAGCCCGGGGTCGGCGGAAGCCAGCGCGGCCAGATCCGGATAGTGATCTTTCGGAATGACCAGCACGTGGGTGGGCGCCTGCGGATTGATGTCACGGAAAGCGAGCACCCGGTCGCTCTGGCTCACCTGGTCCGATGGGACATCCCCGGCAGCGATCCGGCAGAAAAGGCAATCAGCCACGGGGCGATCTTAGCTTGTTAGCCACGGGCGGGACCGCCGACCTATATGGTGGCAGGGTTGCGAATCTGAAGGCGCGCGCCCCCAAGCGCATGGCACCCCATGCTGCCGATCTCCCCGCGCGGAGCGGTGTGCCGCCCTGGTCAGTCACGTTGCAGGCGGTGATGCCTGGATGAAGTTCTGGGGGTGGGTTCGGGTGAGGCCAGGCGTGACCATGGATGCGGCGCATTATTGACATGGCCACAGGTGAACCTGACGCGGTGGTTACGCGTCCCATTCATGTGACCGAAACGATGGTGGCTGATGCTGCCTTCGGTCTGGTCGCCACCGAATGGGACGCCGAGCAGGCGGTCACGGCCATCTACAGCGCGCATTACCGCTCGCTGGTCCGGCTGGCTGTCCTGCTGGTGCGCGATGTCGCCACCGCGGAGGAAGTGGTGCAGGACTCGTTCATGGCCATGCATGGCGCCTGGCGGCGCCTGCGCGACAACGACAAGGCCCTGTCCTACCTGCGCCAGTCCGTGGTGAACCGGTCGCGTTCGGTGCTGCGGCACCGGGTCGTGGTGGACCGGAACGCGCCCAAGCCCGCGCCGGACATGCCCAGTGCCGAGCAGGGCGCGCTGACCCTGCTGGAACGGTCAGCGGTGGTCACGGCGCTGCGGGCACTGCCAGCCCGGCAGCGGGAGGCGCTGGTGCTGCGCTACTACGGGGACCTGTCGGAAGCGCAGATCGCCGCGGCCATGGGGATCAGCCGGGGTGCGGTAAAGAGCCATACCGCCCGGGCCATCGCGGCCCTGCGGGCGGTGCTGGAGTTCGACACATGAGGAAGGCCAGGCGGGCCGGGAACGGCCCAGAGCGATGAGCATGACATCAGTGAACGGCGACTTCGACGAACGCCTGCGGCGCGCGCTGCATGGCGAGGTGGATTCGGTCGAGCCTGCCACGGACGGGCTCGAGCGGATTCTGTACCGTGCCCGCCAGCCGTGGCTGCTGCGGCAGGTGTCCCTGATGCTCACCGAGTGCGCCGACCTCTTCTGGCTCATCGTCATCCGGCTCGAGCCAGTCGCCGGCAAGCTGCGGCAGGCGATCGCCAGCCGGACCGGTCTGCTGGCCCCCCCGGCCGGGCGCCGCCACGCCCCGCCCGGCCGACGGGCCCGGCCTGGATCCCAGCTGGGCTGGCTGCGGCCGGTGCTGGCGGTGTCGGCGGCAGTGATCGTGGTGGTGGCGGGCGTGTATGGGCTGGCCCAGCTGCGGCAGAGCCTGGTACTGGACCTGTTCCCGAACGCGGGCATCCCGGCCAGCACCGGCCCCGCCACGAGCGGCCAGCCCGGCGGCTCGGTGCAGGGGCACACCTCCCCCGGCGGGCTGGTGCCGACCGGCGGGCCGGTCGCGGCCACCCCGTCGGCCAGTGCGACCTGCACGAAGGCAGCGAAGAAGAAGCACGGCCGGACGCCAAGCACATCACCCAGCCCCACCCCGACCGGGACGCCAACCGGGACGCCCACCCCCACCCCCACGCCGTCGGTAACCTCGACCTCCACCGCGACCACCGCCGCCTTCGTCGCGTCCGCGTCGGACATGTCGCTGGCCGCGCACTGCGCGTCGGCGCGGGCGTCGTAACCGCCGGTCAGAGCACGCCGCCGGTCAGGGCGTGTCGCTGGTCAGGACCAGCGGCCGGTACGGCTGAGCAGGACTGAGACAGCAACCGCGCCGGCGGTCGAGGTCCGTAGCACGGTCGGGCCCAGGTGGGCACCGACAGCCCCTGCGGCCGCCAGTGCACTTGCCTCGGCCGGGCTCACCCCGCCCTCCGGCCCGACGATCACCACCACCTCGCCCTGGGCCGGCACCGGCAGCGCCGTCAGCGCCGTCCCGGCATCGAGGTCGAGCAGCACCGCGAGCGCGGCCGACCGCACCAGCCGCGCCACCCCGGGGCCGTCCGCCAGCGGGGTCACCGCCGGGAACCGTGCCCGGCGGGCCTGTTTGGCCGCCTCCTGAGCGGTGGCCCGCCAGCGGGCCAGCGCCCGCTCGCCCCGCTCGCCCTGCCAGCGGGTGACAGACCGCTGCGCCGCCCACGGCACGATCACGTCCGCCCCGGTCTCGGTGAGCAGTTCCACCGCGAGCTGGCCACGGTCCCCCTTGGCCAGTGCCTGCACCACGACCAGGGCCGGTGCGGCGGGCGGCTGCGCCCGGCGCGCCTGGACGGCCAGCCGGAGCACGCCGGGCCGGGCCTGGGTGACGACGCATTCGGCCAGCTGGCCGGCCCCATCGGTAACATCGACCCGCTCGCCGGGGGCGAGCCGCCGGACGGTGGCGGCATGGCGCCCCTCGGCACCGGACAGCACAATGACGTCGCCGGCCAGCTCGCCGGGCGCGGCCGCGAACAGCGGGGGCCGCGCGTCCGGGCCGGGGGCGGCGGGCCGGTCAGCGGCCGTTGAAGGCATCCCGCAGCCGGGAGAAGAACCCATGCTGGCCAGGCGCGAACTTGCCCGGCGGGGCCTCCTCGCCGCGGAGCTTGGCCAGCTGGCGGAGCAGCGCCTCCTGCTCCTCGTCCAGCTTGGCCGGGGTCTCCACGGTCACATGGATGATCAGGTCACCCCGGCCGGACTCGTTCAGGTGCCGCACGCCGAGCCCGTACAGCGGGATTACCTGGCCGGACTGGGTGCCCGGCCGGATGTCGAGACCACGGGCGCCGTCCAGGGTGTCCACCGACAAGGTGGCGCCGAGCGCGGCGGACACCATCGGGATGGTCACCGTGCAGTGCAGATCATCGCCCTGGCGCTCGAAAATCGGGTGCGGCCGCTGCACGATCTCCAGGAACAGGTCACCGGGTGGGCCGCCGCCGGGGCCGATCTCCCCCTCGCCAGCCAGCTGGATGTGAGTGCCGTCCTCGACCCCGGCCGGGATTCGCACCTTCATGCTGCGGCGCGTCCGCACCCGGCCGTCGGCGTCGCACTCGGGGCAGGGGCGGCGGATCAGGGTGCCGTAGCCGCCACAGGCGGGGCACGGCCGGGTCGTCATCACCTGGCCCAGGAACGAGCGGGTGACCTGGCTCACCTCGCCCCGGCCGCCGCACACGTCGCAGGTCTCGGGATGGGTGCCGGGCGCGGTGCCCTCGCCCGAGCAGGTCGGGCAGACCACCGCCGTGTCCACCACCAGAATCCCGGGTGGCCCCGAACGCGCATTCGGCCAGGTCGAGATCCACCCGGATGGTGGCGTTGCGGCCACGGCGGGCGCGGCTGCGGGGGCCGCGCGATCCGGCGCCGGCCCCGAAGAACGCGTCCATGATGTCACTGAACGGGAAGCTGGCCCCGAACCCGCCGGCCCCGGCGCCGGCCCCGGTCCGGGCGAACGGGTCCGCGCCCAAGTCGTACATCTGCCGCTTCTCCGGATCGGACAGCACCTCGTAGGCCTGGGTGATCTCCTTGAACCGCTCCTGGGTCTGCGGATCGGGGTTGACGTCCGGATGCAGTTCCCTGGCCAGGCGGCGGTAGGCCTTCTTGACCTCGTCCGCGCTGGCGTCGCGGCGGACCCCGAGGATCCCGTAGTAGTCGTTCACGGTCACGACCCGGCAGCCAGAATCTGGCCCACGTATCGTGCCACCGCGCGCACCGCCCCCATCGCCGTCGGGTAGTCCATCCGGGTCGGCCCCAGTACGCCGAGCCGGGCCAGGACCTGGTCGCTTGGCCCGTAGCCGACCGCCACCAGCGAGGTGCTGCGCAGCCCGGCCACCGGGTTCTCGGCCCCGATCCGGACGGTCACCGCCGACTGGTCCGCCGACTCACCCAGCAACCGCATCAGCACGACCTGCTCTTCCAGCGACTCGAGTACCTCGCGCAGGCCCTGCGAGAAGTCCGTGGCAGTGAGGTTGGATGCCCCGCTGACCACGACCTTCTCCTCGTTCCGCTCGATCAGGCTCTCCAGGATGACCGAGAACACGGCCGCCGCGTTGGGCCGGTCGCTGGGCTGAACCCGCTCCGGCAGGTCGGCGATCACCACTGCCACCTCGGTCAGCCGCCGCCCGTCGAGGCAGGCATTGAGCACCGCGCGCAGCTGGGTGACCCCGTCCTCGTCGATCGGGTCAGGCAACTCCACCGTCCGCTGCTCCACCCGGCCGGTGTCGGTGATCAGCACCAGCAGCAGCCGTTTGGCCGCCAGCGGGACCAGTTCCACATGCCGGATCATCGACCTGGTCAGCGATGGGTACTGGACCACCGCCACCTGGCGGGTCAGCTGGGCCAGCAGCCGGACCGTGCGCATCACCACGTCGTCCAGGTCATAGACGCCGGCCAGGAAAGTCTCGATCGCGCGCCGTTCGGCCCCCGACAGCGGCTTGACCCCTGATAGCCGGTCGACGAACAGCCGGTACCCCTTGTCGGTCGGGATCCGGCCCGCACTCGTGTGCGGCTGCGCGATATAGCCCTCCTCCTCCAGGACGGCCATGTCGTTGCGGATCGTCGCCGGGGAGACATCCAGGTGATGCCGGTCGACCAGGGACTTCGAGCCCACGGGTTCCATGGTGAACACGTAATCTTGCACGATTGCGCGCAGCACGGCGAGCTTTCTGTCGTCGAGCACGTGTCCCCTCTCTGGCACTCGCTGATCCCGAGTGCCAAGTGTATGCGGACAGGGCATCCTGGCACAGTTCCGCGGGCGTCGGAGGCGCGGCGAGCCGCCGCCTGAATGCGCGACCACGCCCGGAACCGGGGGCCGCCTTAGTACCGTTGGCTTAGCGACTGCCCGCAGAGGAGCTATGACACCCCACCCGCCTGAGCCCCCCTCCGAGTGGGAATCATCCCCGCAGGAAATGCTGGCCCCCGATGGCCGGCGGCCAGCCGGGCCGACAGCCGGCTGGCCAGGCCCGGCCCAGCCACATGCGCTGGCGGGCCCGCCGGCGGCGGGCTACCCGGGCCACGGGCAACCGGCAGACAGCTACCCGGTCAGCGGCTACGACGGTGGCTACCCGGCCGGCGACTATCTGCCGGACTACCCGGCCATGAGCGGCTATCCGCCGCTGTCCGACCACCCCTCTATGCCCGGCCACCCGCCGCTGTCCGACCAGCCCTCTATGCCCGGCCACCCGCCGCTGTCCGACCACCCCTCTATGCCCGGCCACCCGCCGCTGTCCGACCACCCGTCCATGCCCGGCTACCCGCCGCTGTCCGACCACCCCTCTATGCCCGGCTACCGGCCGCTCTCCGACTATCCGTCCATGCCGGACTACCCGCCAGCGCCGGACTACTGGCCGGGCCCGGGCCGGCCCGCTGGCTCTCACGTCGACCATGACGACTACCTCCACCCCGGCGATCCAGCCGCCCCGCTGGCGATGGCCGGCCCGGCCGTGGCCCAGCCGGTCGCTGGCGGGGCGGCCATCGACGAGCTACCCGTGCTGACGCCATCCCCGCCTGCGCCGCCGATGCCAGAGCCCGTGCTGATGCCGCCCCGGCAGCAGCCACTGGTACTGGAACCGGGCGTGCGCGAACCGCGGGTGCGCGGGGAACCGCGGGTGCGGGAACCGGGTGTGCGGGAACCGGCGCCCGGCCGGGCGGGTGCCCCCGGCGGTGCGGCGCACCCACGGGTCCGGCCTGCGGGCAGCGAGGATGCCCCCTGGGCCATGCTCGCCTACCTGACGGTGCCCATTTTCGGCTGCCTGGTGTCGCTGGCCATCTACCTGCTGTCGCTGCGCGGGTCCCGGTGGCTGCGGGCACACGCCGCCCAGGCGCTCAACGTATGGCTGACCTGGCTCCTGTACAACGTCTCGGCACTGATCGCCGGCGCACTGCTCGCCCTGGACTCCCCCCGGGTCGCGGTGCTGGTGGTGCTGCCGGTGGTGGCCACGCTGTGGCTGGTCATCATGGCGTACCTGATCCGCGCGGCCAGGCTGGCCAGCCGCGGCCGGGAGTACACCCTGCCGCGCTGGCTGTGCAGCCCGATCATCCACTAGCGGCCGGCCCGTCAGCCGGTCAGTTCACGGCCCCTCAGCCGCTCAGTTCGCGGACCTCAGCTGGTCAGCTCACCGGCCTCAGCCGGTCAGCTCGCGGACCACGGCGTCGGCCAGCAGCCGCCCCCGCCGGGTGAGCACCGCCCGCCCGGCCGCGTGTGCCGCGGACTGCAGCAGCCCGTCCGTGGCCGCCCGTGCCGCCGCCGTCCGGCCGGGCGGGGCCAGTTCGGCCAGCGGGCAGCCGTCGGCCAGCCTGGTCAGCAGCAGAATCCGCTCCAGCTGGCGGTCCTGCCCGGTCAGCACCTCCCGTGCCTGAGCCGGGCTGTGGCCGACCTGGATCCGGGCGGCGTAGGCGGCCGGGTGCTTGACGTTCCACCAGCGGGTGCCGCCGATATGACTGTGCGCGCCCGGGCCCACCCCCCACCAGTCCGCACTGGTCCAGTAGAGCAGGTTGTGCCGGCACCGTGCCGCCTCCCCGGCCGCCCAGTTGGACACCTCGTACCAGGTCATGCCGTGTGCGGACAGCACCTCGTCGGCGATCAGGTAGCGATCGGCCATCGCGTCGTCGTCCGGCGCGGGCAGCTGTCCCCGCGCGATCCGGGCGGCCAGTGCGGTGCCCCGCTCGACGATCAGCGCATAGGCCGAGATGTGGTCCGGGCCCGCGGCCAGCGCCGCGGCCAGCGACTCCCGCCAGTCATCGTCGGTTTCGCCCGGGGTGCCGTAGATCAGGTCGAGGCTGACGTGCGCGAAGCCGGCCGCCCGTGCCCACCGCGCGCACTGGGCGGGCCGTCCCGGCTGGTGCACCCGGTCCAGCACGGCCAGCACGTGCGGCACGGCGCTTTGCATGCCGAGCGAGATCCGGGTCACGCCGCCCGCCCGCAGCCCGGCGAGCATCTGCTCGTCCACGGTCTCCGGGTTCGCCTCCACCGTCACCTCGGCCCCAGCGGCGAGCCCGAACTCGCCGTCGATCGCTCGCACGATCCCGGCCAGCGCCTCTGGCGGCAGCAGGGTCGGGGTGCCACCGCCGAAGAAGACGCTGGTCACCGGCAGGCTGGCGGCCCCGAGCAACCGCCGGGCCAGCTGGATTTCGGCGATCGCCAGGCCGGCGTAGGAGTCCCGGCTGGCCCCATTTCCAAGTTCGGCGGCGGTGTAGGTGTTGAAGTCGCAATAGCCGCAGCGGGTCTGGCAGAACGGCACATGAACATAGACACCGAACGGCTGTGCCCCCAGCCCTGCCAGCGCCGCCGCGGGCAGTGCCCCGTCGGCCGGGGCCGGCTCCCCGTCCGGCAGCACGCTGGGCACGTCAGTGCTCCGGCAGGGACACCCGGCCGAGCACTGACAGCGCGATCTCATCCCACTTGCTGCTGCGTCCCTCGACCGTGAGCAGCCGCCGCATGAGCTCGGTGTCCCCGTAGTAGGCGGCCATCGACTCGCCGATGGTGACCCGCTCGGCCGGCTGTGACAGTATCGCGACCGGGTCACCCGGCCCGACCCGGCCCTCGGTGAGCACGCGCAGGTAGGCGCCGGGCCGCCGGGCGTCGGCGAACCGCTTCACCCACTGCCGCTCGTCCAGCCAGCCTGCGAACACCACACAGGGGATGCGCGGCGAGGTCACCTGGACCACTGCCGAGCCGAGCTGCCACACCTCGCCGATCAGGGCACCGGTGATGTCGAGCCCGGCGGTGGTGATGTTCTCACCGAAACTGCCGCCGGGCAGCTCCCGGCCCAGCTGCTCCACCCACCAGTCCAGATCCTCCCGGGCATAGGCATACAGCGCCTGCTCGTAGCCGCCATGGTCGGGCTTGTCAATCTGCTCGTCACCGGCCAGGCCGAGCCGGCCCACGTCGACCGGCCCCGGCACCGGGCGCTTGTCGATCGCGGTGCGCTTGAGCCTGCCCGCCCAGTCCGCGTCCCGTCCCTGCCCGATGCTGACCGAGACCACCCGTGCCACCGCCATACCTGGCACGTTATCCGCCGGGCAGGGCCGACGGCGAACCGGAATATATTGAAGGTCACTGATCGGGCAGGAGGCGGCGGCTATGACGGTGGGTCCCGGGAACAGCGGCGGTTATCTGGCGGGCTACGGCGCGGGCTATCCGGCGGGGCACGACCCGGGTGGCCGCGCTCACTTGCGGGCGGCCACGGCCGACCGGGACCACGCGGCCGACCTGCTGAATACGGCGTATGCCGAGGGCCGGCTGGACAAGGACGAGCACGAGGCACGGCTGGCGCGGGTGATGTCCGCGGCCACCTTCGCCGAACTGGACGCGGTGGTCGCCGACCTGCCCGGGGCGCGCCCGCCGATGCCAGCGCTTCCGCCTAAGACCAATTCGATGGCGATCGCCAGCCTCCTCTGCGGAGTCGGGCAGGTGATGTTCTGGCCGCTGATCACGATCCCGGCAATCGTGCTCGGCCACGTCGCCCGGCGCCAGATCCGGCAGACCGGCGAGGCGGGCTCCGGCCTGGCCACAGCCGGGCTGGTCCTCGGCTACATCGGCGCGGGCGTCGTCGCACTGGCGATCATCGCCATCACCCTGGTGGTGATCGTGGCCACCCACGGCGCTTCCGCCCCGGCTGGCGGCTGAGCCAGGCCGGCCGCGCCCTGGGACGCCCGGCTCAGCGGAACCGGTCGGGCTGGGTGGACAGGGCGGCGATGAAGGCCTCCTGCGGGACTTCCACCCGGCCGATGGTCTTCATCCGGCGCTTGCCCTCCTTCTGCTTCTCCAGCAGCTTGCGCTTGCGGGTGATGTCACCGCCATAGCACTTGGCCAGCACGTCCTTGCGGAGCGCCCGGATGTTTTCCCGGGCGATGATCCGGGACCCGATGGCCGCCTGGATCGGCACCTCGAACTGCTGCCGCGGGATCAGCTCGCGCAGCTTGGACGTCATGGCGATGCCGTACTCGCGCGCGTTGTCGGCGTGCACGATCTGGCTGAAGGCATCCACCGGCTGGCCCTGCAGCAAGATGTTGACCTTGACCAGCTGGGCCTCGGCCTCCCCGGCCGGCTCGTAGTCCAGCGAGGCGTACCCACGGGTACGCGACTTGAGCTGGTCGAAGAAGTCGAAAATGATCTCGGCCAGCGGCATGGTGTAGCGGATCTCGACCCGGTCGGTGGACAGATAGTCCATGCCCAGCAGGGTGCCGCGGCGGCCCTGGCACAGTTCCATGATGGTGCCGATGTACTCGGCCGGGGCGAGCACGGTCGCGCGCACCACCGGCTCGAAGATGTGGGCCACCTTCCGGTCCGGGAACTCGCTCGGGTTGGTTACCGTGACCTCCTCGCCCGATTCCTGGACCACCCGGTAGACCACGTTCGGGGCGGTAGAGATCAGCGTCAGGTCGGACTCCCGCTCCAGCCGCTCCCGGACAATCTCCATGTGCAGCAGGCCGAGAAAGCCGCACCGGAAACCGAAACCGAGCGCGGTGGATGTCTCCGGCTCGTAGACCAGCGCAGCGTCGTTTAGCCGCAATTTGTCGAGCGCGTCCCGCAGTTGCGGGTAGTCGTCGCCGTCGACCGGATACAGGCCGGAGAAGACCATCGGCCGCGGATGGTCGTAGCCGGCCAGTGGCTCGGCAGCCGGGTGGGCGGCACTGGTCACGGTGTCGCCGACCCGCGCCTGCCGGACATCTTTCACTCCGGTGATCAGGTAGCCGACTTCACCCGCGCTGAGGGCCCCGGTCGGGGTCGGCTCCGGTGAGATCACCCCGACTTCCAGCGTGTCGTGGGCAGCGCCGGTCGACATCATCAGGCTCTTCTCGCGCCGGGTGAGGCGGCCATCCACGACCCGGACGTAGGTGACCACCCCGCGGTAGGTGTCGTAGACAGAGTCGAAGATGAGCGCCCGGGCCGGCGCCGCCAGGTCGCCGCTCGGCGGCGGCACCTGCTCGACCACCGCATTCAGCAGTTCCGGCACGCCCTCGCCGGTCTTGGCCGAGACCCGCAGCACTTCGCCGGGGTGACAGCCGATGATGCCTGCCAGTTCCTCGGCATACCGGGCGGGCTGGGCGGCGGGCAGGTCGATCTTGTTCAGCACCGGGATGATGTGCAGGTCGGCCGCCAGCGCCAGGTAGAGGTTGGCCAGGGTCTGCGCCTCGATCCCCTGCGCCGCGTCCACCAGCAGGACCGCGCCCTCGCAGGCGGCCAGCGACCGGGAGACCTCGTAGGAGAAGTTGACGTGGCCGGGCGTGTCGATGAGGTTGAGCACGTACTGGCCACCCCCGGCGCCGGTCCAGGGCAGCCGGACGGCCTGGCTCTTGATGGTGATCCCGCGCTCGCGTTCGATGTCCATCCGGTCCAGGTACTGGGCACGCATCTGCCGCTCGCCGACGACCCCCGTGAACTGGAGCATCCGGTCCGCGAGGGTCGACTTCCCGTGGTCGATGTGCGCGATGATGCAGAAGTTCCTGATGATCTCCAGCGGAGTGTGCCCGTGCGCCGCGGCCGCCCGGCCGGAGGGCGTGGTCCGCCCGCGGTCCGCGGGGGGCTGCTGGGACTGGTCAGGCACAGGGATCCACCAGGAGTCGGGTCGGGCTGGCCAGGCCTAGGCGACCGCGCGCCGGGCCGGCCCACCAGGCCAGGGCACCGCGCCGGGCACCAGACCGGCCGCTGATCACGGGTTCTGTCGCCGTCCATGGTCGCATGCCGCCCCGGGTGCCCGCGCCCACGGCCCGTGGCCGCTCGGTCCATGATCACGGAATCCGCTCAGGGAGTATGACTGACAGGATTCCGTGATCATGGTGTGCGGGGTAGCAGGCACTTGATCATGACGAGGCAGGGATTCCCCGGCCACAGGTCCGGTATCTCCTCCAGTGGCTGGAAGCCCAGTGCGGTGTAGAAGCGCCGGGTCCGCTCGTAGCCGGCGTCCGGGTAGGTCGGGCCGAGGGTCTTGACCTGCAGGAACTCCACGCCGTCGGCGATCAGATCAGCCTCCAGCGCGGCCACCAGCGCACGGCCGGTCCCGCGCCGGTGCACCGCGGCATCCACGGCCATCAGGTAGATCTCGGCCGCCCGGGGGAAGTGCCGGCTAGCCAGCAGCACTCCGGCGGGCCCGGCTCCGGCCGGAGGCTCGGCCCCCACAGGCCCGGATCCGGCAAACTCGGCCCCGCCAGGCCCAGCCCCGGCAAACTCGGCCCCGCCAGGCCCAGCCCCGGCAAACTCGGCCCCGCCAGGCCCAGCCCCGGCAAGCTCGGCCCCGGCAGGCCCGGATATGGGCTCTGCCCGGGTGGCGGGCCAGGCCAGGTAGGCCGGCTTGTGGGCGGCAGCGGCCACGTAGGCTTCGACCGCGGACTCGATGCCGAACCAGTCGGGCAGCGACCGCAGCAGCCGCTCGACCGTGGCCGGGGCAGGTTCCCCCGAGGTCACCCGCCAGCGCGGCGCTGGCGTCCGACGGCTCTCCTGCACGCCTGAACGGTAAGCCCGGCCGGTCACCGCCCGCGATCCGATTTCCGCCCGTTGGGCCACCGGCCTGCTGGCCAGGCCGGCCTCTGGGCCGCGGTCACGCGGGGTCCTGGTTTGGGCTGGAGGCGTGCGTTGCGATATTCTTCCTCGTCGGGCAGGATGCGCGCCGCCCCCGGTGCGGCGCTTGCGCGAGTCTCGCGCTACGTGTCCGCCGACCACCAGACCAGCACCCAAGCGAGGCTCACGCGTGGCGAACATCAAGTCGCAGATCAAGCGGAACAAGCAGAACGAGAAGGCCCGGCAGCGCAACAAGGCCGTCAGGTCGTCGCTGAAGACCAGCGTGCGCAAGTTCCACGCGGCGGCCGACGCCGGCGACGCGGACGCGGCGACCGAGGCCATGCGGGCAGCCAGCCGCAACCTGGACAAGGCCGCCAGCAAGGGCGTGATCCACAAGAACCAGGCGGCGAACCGCAAGTCGGCGATGGCCAAGCGCGCCGCCGAACTCCAAGCCTGACCCGCACCTGCCCGCCACGCCCAACCTCAGGCAGCCCCACCTGCCCGCAGACCCATCTGCCCACGCCCCTCTGCCGCATCCCCATCTGCCCACCGCCCACTGCCCGCACACTCCACGCGCCGGCACACTCCACCTGTCCGCACGTTCCATGATCCGTGAAGACTTTTACGCGGATAGCACGTAAAAGTCTTCCGGATCATGGAACGGTTCGCGGCCTTGGGGGCCACGACCCTTGCGGGCACGGCCTTTGTGGGCACGGCCTTAGCCGGCCGCGCCGGACCGGCAGGCCACGATCGTCCTGATCGCCACTTCCAGGGCGTAGCCGGGGCTCGTCCCCTCACCTTTGACCTGTGCATCGGCTTCTGCCACCGCTGCCAGCGCGCGTGCTATCCCGGCCGGCTCCCAGCCGCGCAACTGCTGCCGGACCCGGTCGATCTTCCACGGCGGGGCGCCGACCTCGGCGGCCAGCGCCGCGCTGCCCAGGCCCCGCGGCGCCCCGCTCACTCGGCCGAGCATGCGCACCCCCTGGGCCAGGCCACTGCTGATCAGCACCGGCGACACCCCGACCGCTAGCGCCCAGCGGAGCAGTTCCAGCGCCTCCGCCAGCCGGCCCTCGACCGCCCGGTCGGCGACCGAGAACCCGCTCGCCTCCGCCCGGCCGCGGTAGTACCTGGCCACCACCGGCTGGCTGACCACGCCGGTGGTGTCGGCGGCCAGCTGCCCGCAGGCCGAGGCGATCTCCCGCAGATCCGAGCCGAGCGCGTCGATGAGGGCCCGCACCCCGCTGTCGTCGACGGTCCGCCCGGCGGCGCGGAACTCGGACCGCACGAACTCCATCCGCTCGCCAATCCGGGTGAGCTTCGGGCACTCGGTTACCGGGGCGCCGGTGCCGGCCAGCGTGGCCAGCAGGGATTTGCCCCTCCCGCCGCCGGCGTGGGTGATCACCAGCCGCACATCCGGCGGCGGGTCGGTGGCCAGCCGGGCCAGTTCGTCGGCGACGTCTTTGCTGGCATCCTGCGCGTCCCTGACCACGACCAGGCAGCCGCCGCCGAACAGCGACGGGGCGGTGACCGAGGTCAGTTCGCCGGGGTGGAGCGCGGCGGCGGCCACCTCATGCACGTCGGCCGCCGCGTCCGCGCCGGCCGCTCCCCCGCCTGCGGCGGCGACCAGTCTGCTGACCGCTCGCTCCACCAGCAGTTCCTCGTCGCCGACGACCAGCGAGATGGCGGGCTCAGCTGACGTGGTGCGGCCGGGAGCGGCCTGGGAAGCCATGGCAGAAGCATGCCACGAGCGGGGCAGCGGCCAGCCCCAGCCGCCGGGTCAGGCCTGGACGGGCTCGCCGCCGCGCCAAATCCGGAGTGGCTTGAGGCCGTACGACCAGGCGAAGGCGCCTTCGTGGTCGGCGTCCCAGGCGACGATGTCGGCGTACCGCCCGCGCACCATGGCGCCGAGTTCGGGCGCCCGCAGCGCCTGCGCACCACCGACCGTGGCCGCCCGCAGCGCCTCGCTGACGCTCATGCCGAAGTGAGTGATGGCGAGCGAGATGACCAGCGGCATGGAGGTGATGCCGTTCACCCCAGGTGCGTGGTCGGAGCCAAGCGCGACCGGGACGCCCTTGTCCAGCAGCGCCCGGACCGGCGGCATCTTGCCGAACTGCAGCGCCGCGCCCGGGCTCAGCACTGCCGCCACCCCCGCGGTCGCCAGCGCGATCACGTCCTCCTCGGTCGCCTCGTGCAGCAGGTCGGCCGAGGCGCAGCCCATCTCGGCCGCCAGCTGAGCCGCGCCGGTGCGGGTGATCCCGCAGGCGTGCAGGCGGGGCTGAAGCCCTGCCGCCCGGCCCGCGCCCAGCACCCAGCGGGCCTCCCGCTCGGTGAAGCGGCCCTCATCGCAGTACACGTCGACGCTGTCGGCCCCGGCCGCGGCCGCGTCGGCACACCAGGACCCGACCGCGTCGATGTAGTCGTGGCGGCGGCCGAAGTACTCCGGCGGCACGGTGTGCGCGGCCATGAAGGTGACGTGAACCCGCGGCATGCCCGGCTCGTCCTCCAGTTGCCGCAGCAGCCGGACGTCGGCGAGTTCGCCGTCGCGGGTGAGGTGATAGCCAGTCTTGGCCTCGATGGTCGTAGTCCCGCTCAGCAGCCAGGTCTGCAGCCGCGCCCGGACACCGTTGCACAGCGTCCACGGGTCGGTCCCGCGGGTGACGGTGACCGTGGAGGTCAGCCCGCCGCCGGCAGCGGCGATCTCGCTCGACGATGACCCGCCGGCCCGCATGGCCAGCTCAGCCCAGCGGTTGCCCGCGTAGACGGGGTGGGTGTGGGCGTCGATCAGGCCCGGGGTGACCAGGCCGCCGTTCAGGTTCTCCACATGGTCAACATCGACGATGTCGTTTACCACGCCGGGCAGGCTGCGCGGCAGTTCAGCGGCCGGGCCTACCCAGGCAATCCGGTCGTCCTGGGTCAGGATGGCCGCGTTGCTCCAGACCTCGGTCCCGGTCCAGAGGCGGCCGATGTTCGTGAGCAGGCGGACGGTCATCGGTGGGCACACCCCCGGGCAGGACGACCCCAGTTAGGGGATGCCTGCGTCATGTGCGGTCACCTGCCATGGCTCGTGCTGGTCTTGCCCTCGTGGTAGACACCCCGGGCACCCGATGGGACAGAAGTCTCGATCAAGAACAAGCCGGGCGCCGCCTGGATGCGGCCACCAACAATATCGGTTCAGTCACGGTATTGCACAACAGGGTTCTTGTACAGGCTAAATGTTGACCACGGGCATGATTTCACCGGCCATTCCGCTAACCGCGATCAGCCGGCCAGCCCGCGACCCCGGCCAGTGGCTGGCGTGGCGGCCGGCACCTGGCTCAGCCGCATGCCATACCCGCAGGCAGCCGGCCCGCGGCGGGGATTCTGGGCCGGTTCTGCCGATGCGGCCGGACGGGGAAAGTGGTCTTTGTCACAGCAAACGTTTGCTGTTTGGAATCGCCCGTTGTGGGATGCCTTCCGGGTCAGCCCGCGGGTGCCGGGGCTCCGCCCGCGGTGACGAGTTCACTAGCCAGTTCCGGCGGTACCCGGGCGGTCAGCTCGGTGCCATCCGCGCCGTGCCGCACGGCCAGCACCTCACCCTCCTGGTGCGCGCGCGCCAGCAGATCCCCGCGCCGGTACGGGATCACCACGCTGACCTCCTGGTCACGCCGGGGCAGTTTGCGGTCGATGGCGGCGAGCAGGTCGGGCAGGCCCGCGCCGGTCCGGGCCGAGATCACCACGCAGTCCTGCTCCCTGGCCTCGATCCCCTTGACCAGGACCGGGTCGGCGAGGTCGGCCTTGTTGACGGCCACGATCTCGGGCACGTCGCCGGCCCCGATGCCGGCCAGCACCTCCCGCACCGCCGCCATCTGCGCGGCCGGGTCGGCGTCACTGCTATCCACCACGTGCACGATCAGGTCGGCGTCGGTGACCTCCTCCAGGGTGGACCGGAACGCCTCGACCAGCTGGTGCGGCAGGTGCCGGACGAATCCCACCGTGTCGGTCAGCGTGAACCAGCGGCCGGACGGGGTCCGGGCCCGCCGCACCGACGGGTCCAGGGTGGCGAACAGCGAGTCGTCCACCAGCACGCCGGACCCGGTCAGCGCGTTCAGCAGGCTCGACTTGCCGGCGTTGGTGTAGCCGGCGATGGCCACCGAGGGCACCTCCCGGCGGCGGCGCTGCCCCCGCTGGATCTCGCGGCCGGCCGACATCTCGGCGAGCTGGCGGCGCAGCTTGGCGGTCCGTGCCCGGATCCGCCGCCGGTCGGTCTCGATCTTGGTCTCACCGGGGCCGCGGGCGCCGATGCCGCCACCGCCGGCCACCCGGCCGCCTGCCTGGCGGGACAGCGACTCGCCCCAGCCGCGCAGCCGGGGCAGCAGGTACTGCAACTGGGCCAGCTCGACCTGGGCCTTGCCCTCCTTGCTCCGCGCGTGCTGGGCGAAGATGTCCAGGATCAGCGCGGTGCGGTCGATCACCTTGACCCGCACCACGCCTTCCAGCCGGCGCAGCTGGCTGGGAGTCAGCTCGCCATCGCAGATGACCGTGTCGGCACCGGTGGCGGCGACCAGGCCGGCCAGTTCGGCGGCCTTGCCCGAGCCCACGTAGGTGGCCGGGTCCGGGTTGCTGCGCCGCTGCACCAGGCCCTCCAGCACCACCGAGCCGGCCGTCTCGGCCAGCCGGGACAGCTCCCGGAGTGAGTTCTCCGCGCTGGCCAGCGTGCCCTCCGTCCACACGCCAATGAGCACCACCCGCTCCAGCCGGAGCGCACGGTACTCGACCTCGGTGACGTCGGTGAGTTCGGTGGACAGCCCGGCCACCCGGCGCAGCGCGTGCCGGTCGGCCAGGTCGAGTTCGCCGGTGAGGTCGTCGGGGGGGGTGGGCTGGGTCATCTCTGCCTTGGGTTCGGGCCTGCCCGGGCCGGGCGGCTGTCTGCCGTCCATGCTGGCATGGCCGGTGATTCCGGTCACTCCAATAACACCCGGGAGGCCGCCGATGTGCCCGGCCGGGCCTGCACCTCCGGCCGACCACCGGAAGCCCCGGCGGGCCTGCACCCCCGGCCGACCACCGGAAGCCCCGGCGGGCCTTTGACCCCGCCGCGCAACGGAAGCTAGCGTCAGTCGCACGATCAGGCCCCGGATCGGCGGTCGGCCGCGGAAGGAGCAGGACATGGCAGCAGGCGCGGGTGTCGAGGTCACCGGCCCAGCCGGGCACCGGTACGAGGAGATCCTCACCCCAGGCGCACTGGACCTGATCGCAGCGCTGCAGCGCGAGTTCGGCGGCCGGCGGGCCGAGTTGCTGGCGGCCCGGGCGGCCCGGCAGGCGGAACTGTCGGCTGGCGGCACGTTCGACTTCCTGCCTGGCACCCGGGGGATCCGGGAGGACCTGAGCTGGCGGGTGGCCCCGCTCGCGCCCGGCCTGGTCAACCGCAAGGTGGAGATCACCGGCCCGACTGAGCGGAAGATGACCATCAACGCGCTCAACTCCGGCGCCAACGTGTGGCTGGCCGACTTCGAGGACGCCAACACACCGCTGTGGGAGAACATGGTCACCGGCCAGCTCAACCTCAAGGACGTGCTGGCCCGCACGATCGACTTCACCAGCGAGGACGGCAAGTCCTACCGGCTCGGGCCGGACGGCGACCTGGCCACCATCGTGGTCCGGCCGCGTGGCTGGCAGCTGGACGAGAAGCACCTGCTGGTGGACGGCGCCCGGGTCTCCGGCAGCCTGTTCGACTTCGCGCTGTACTTCTACCACTGTGCCCGGCCGCAACTGGACAAGGGCAAGGGCCCGTACTTCTACCTGCCCAAGATGGAGAGCCATCTGGAGGCCCGGCTCTGGAACGACGCGTTCAACCTGGCCCAGGACACCCTGGGCCTGCCGCGCGGCACGATCCGGGCCACGGTCCTGGTGGAGACCATCCCGGCCGCGTTCGAGATGGAGGAGATTCTCTACGAACTACGCGACCACAGCGCTGGGCTGAACGCGGGGCGGTGGGACTACCTGTTCAGCATCATCAAGAAGTTCCGCTCCCGCGGCCGCGATTTCGTGCTGCCGGAGCGGAACTCGGTCACCATGACCGCGCCGTTCATGCGCGCCTACACCGAACTGCTGGTCAAGACCTGCCACCGGCGCGGCGCGCACGCCATGGGCGGGATGGCCGCGTTCATCCCCAACCGGCGCGATCCGGAGGTGACCGAGATCGCGCTGGCCAAGGTCCGCGACGACAAGACCCGCGAGTCGGGGGATGGCTTCGACGGCTCCTGGGTGGCGCACCCGGACCTGGTCGCGCTGTGCGCCGAGGTCTTCAACGCCGCGCTCGGCGACCGGCCCAACCAGCTGGACCGGCTGCGTGAGGACGTCAGCGTCACCGGCCCGGACCTGCTCGCGGTGGCCAAGACCCCCGGTGTCATCACCGAGGCCGGCCTGCGCAACAACATCAGCGTGGGGCTCCAGTACCTGGCCAACTGGCTGGGCGGCAACGGCGCGGTGGCGATCTTCAACCTGATGGAGGACGCCGCCACCGCGGAGATCGCCCGCTCCCAGGTCTGGCAGTGGCTGCACAACGACGTCGCGCTCGACGATGGCCCCACCGTCACCCGGGATCTGGTGGAGCGGATCATCGGCGAGGAACTGGCCGCCATCCGGGCCGGCGCGGGTGCGGCCTTCGACGCCGCCCGCTACGGCGAGGCGGAGTCGCTGTTCAAAGCGGTCGCGCTGGCCGACGACTACGCCGAGTTCCTCACCATCCCGGCCTACGAGCGCATGCCCTGATCCACGGCGAATCACCCGTGATCATGGTATTCGGCCCCGGCGGAGGGGAAGCTGGAAGCTAACAGCACCACGCGACGAGGTGATGCCATGATCGGCGAGCTGGTCCCGGCGATGGTGGACATCTGCGGCCGCGAGGCGGTCGTGACCGATCCGCTGGAGCTGCGCACCTACGAGTGCGACGGGCTGACCTCACACCGTGCCGCACCCGCGCTGGTGGTGCTGCCGCAGACGGCTGAGCAGGTGGCCGCGGTGGTCCGGGTGTGCGCCGGGGCCAGGGTGCCGTTCGTGGCGCGCGGCAGCGGCACCGGCCTGTCCGGCGGCGCGCTGCCCCGCACCGACGGGGTACTGATCGTCACCTCCAAAATGCGCCGGATCATCGCCATCGACCCGGACAGCCAGCGGGCCATCGTCGAACCGGGGGTCACCAATCTGTCGGTGAGCGAGGCGGCACGGCCGTTTGGCTATTTCTATGCCCCGGATCCGTCCAGCCAGCAGGTCTGCTCGGTGGGCGGGAACGTGGCGGAGAACTCCGGCGGCGCGCACTGCCTGAAGAACGGCTTCACCGTGCACCATGTGACCGGGCTGGAGATCGTCACCCCGGCCGGTGAGCTGGTCTGGCTGGGCGACGGCACCGGCGCGGCACCCGGCTACGACCTGGTGGGGGCGTTCATCGGGTCCGAGGGCACGCTGGGCATCGTCACCAAGATCGTCGTCAGGCTGACGAAGATCCCGCAGATGGTCACCTGCCTGCTGGCGGCGTTCGAGACCACTGGTGCTGGCGGGACGGCCGTGTCGGCGATCATTGGGGCCGGCATCATCCCGGCCGCGATCGAGATGATGGACGCGCTCGCGATCGAGGCAGCCGAGGCCGCCGTCGCCTGCCACTACCCGCAGGAGGCGGGCGCGGTGCTGATCGTGGAACTGGACGGCCCGGAGTCCGACGTCCGCCGCGACAACGAGGCGGTCCGCCGGCTCTGCCAGCAGGCCGGGTCAACCGAGATCCGGGAGGCGGTGGACCCGGCCGAGCGGGCGGCCATCTGGGTCGGCCGCAAGTCCGCATTCGCTGCCGTGGGCCGGATCTGCCCGGCCTACATCGTGCAGGACGGGGTGGTGCCGCGGACCGCGCTGGGCACGGTGCTGGACAAGATCGCCGAGCTGTCGGCCGAATCCGGGATCCGGGTGGCGAATGTGTTCCATGCCGGCGACGGGAACCTGCACCCGCTGGTGCTCTACGACGACAGCTCGGCCGCCGACACCGCCGCCGCTGAGCAACTGTCCGGCGCCATCCTGGACCTGTGCATCAGCAACGGCGGCTCGATCACCGGCGAGCACGGCGTGGGCGTGGACAAGTCCCGGTACATGCCCAAGATGTTTGGCGCCGACGACCTGGACACCATGCAGCTGCTCCGGTGCGCGTTCGACCCGGACGGCCTGTGCAACCCGGGCAAGGTGTTCCCGACCCCGCGGCTGTGCGGGGAGGTCCCCGGCGCCCGGCGCGGCGTTCACCCGCTGGTCGCCGCCGGACTGGCCGAGCAATTCTGATGCCCAACGACTGCGGCCACCCGCCGTCGCGGCCCGGCCCGGGCCGGATCTGCCCCGCACCCGTGGCAGGTGGCCGATGACCAGCGACACGGTCCTGCCGGAACTGGCGGCCGCCTGCCCGGCGGCCCGGCTGGCCACCGGTGCCGATGCCGTGGCCGGGGTGGTGCCCCGCTACGCCGCCTCCCCCGCCAGCGTCGCGGAGGCCGGCGCGCTGCTGCGGGCGGCAGCCGGGCACGAGCTGTCGGTGGTAGCCCGGGGCAGCGGCAGCCGGCTGGACTGGGGTGCCCCGCCCCGGCGGTGCGACCTGCTGGTGGACACCTCCCGGCTGGATCAGGTGGTCGAGCACGCGGCCGGCGACCTGGTCGCCCGGGTGCAGGCCGGGGTGCGCCTGGCCCAGCTCGGTGAGCTGCTGGCCGGAACGGGCCAGCAGCTGGCCCTGGACACCGGGCCGGGCGGCAACGGGCAGCGGCCCGCCGGGACCATCGGGGGCACGCTGGCGACCGGCATGGCGGGCCCCCGGCGGCTGCGCTACGGCACCCCGCGGGATCTGGTAATCGGCATCACGGTGGTGCGCGCCGACGGGACGGTCGCCTCCTCCGGCGGCAAGGTGGTCAAGAACGTGGCCGGCTACGACCTCGGCAAGCTGTTCGCCGGCTCGTACGGGACATTGGGCCTGATCGTGGAGGCGGTGTTCCGGCTGCACCCGCTGCCCGCCGCGGCCAGCTACACCACGCTGGACACGGCGGGCCCCGGCCCGGCCCGGGCGGCGGTCGCCGCGGCCGCGGGCAGCGAGCTGGCCCCGGTGGCGATCGAGATCAGCCGGGCCGCCCGGGACCAGCCGGTGCGGGTGGGCGTGCTGCTGGAGGGCGATCCGGACGGGGTGGCCGAACGGTCGGCGGCGCTGCGCCAGCTGCTCGGTGACGGGGCGCACAGCGCCGGTGCCGCACCGGACTGGTGGGGCCGGATCGAAGCCCCCGGCGGCTCCGGCACGCTGGTCCGGATCGTGTTCTGGGCGGCGGCCCTGCCCCGGGTGCTGGCCGCGATCGACGCTGCCGCGGCGGCGGCGCCGGCCGACCCGCAGCTGGCTGGCTCGGCCGCGTCCGGGGTGCTCTACGCGGCGCTGCCGGCCGGTACCGACCCCGCCGCGGCGGCCGGGTTCGTGACCGGCCTGCGGGCGGCGCTGGCCCGTGGCGACGCGGACGCCCGGCCCGCCAGTGCGCCGGTCCCGGACAGCCCGCCGGTGCTGGCCAGCGCAGTGGTCGTGCATGCCCCGCCACCGGTGGCCGCGCTGGTTGACCTGTGGGGCCCGGTGCCGGGGCTGTCCCTCATGCGGGCGGTCAAGGATCAGTTCGACCCGGGGCACCGGATGGCGCCGGGCCGGTTCGCGGGAGGAATCTGATGAGCCTGGACCCCACCGGCGAGCTGGCTTCGGCTGTGTCGGATTGTGTCCATTGCGGGTTCTGCCTGCCCTCGTGCCCGACCTACCAGCTGTGGGGCGAGGAGATGGATTCCCCCCGGGGCCGGATCCACCTGATCTCCCAGGCGCTGCACGGCAGTCAGCTCACCGAGGCGGCCGCCAGCCACCTCGACCGCTGCCTGGGCTGCATGGCCTGCCTGCCGGCCTGCCCGTCCGGGGTCCGCTACGACCGGCTGATCGAGGCAGCCCGCAGCTGGGCCGAGGAGCCGCCGCCGGGTCTGTCCCCCGCACCCGCGCGGAGCAGGCGGGACCGGGCACTGCGGGCGGCCATCTTCGCGACGTTCCCCTACCCGCGGCGGCTGCGGGCGCTGATGGCCCCGTTGCGCGGCGCCCAGCGGGCCGGGCTGGACCAGCTCGCCGGGCGCAGCCGGGTGGCACAGCGGCTGTCCCCGGAACTCGCGTCGGCGCTGCGGCTCGCCCCGGCGCCGCCCGCCCGCCAGCCAGCCCTGCCGGCCCGGGTGCCCGCCCGGGGAGAGCGGCAGGCGGTGGTGGGCATGCTCACCGGCTGTGTGCAGCAGGTCTTCTTCCCGCAGGTCAACGTGGCCACGGCGCGGGTGCTGGCGGCCGAGGGCTGTGACGTGATCATCCCCGCCGGCCAGGGCTGCTGCGGGGCGCTGTCGCTGCACTCTGGCCGGGCATCGGAGGCGGCCAGATTCGCCCGGCGCACCATCGCCACCTTCGAGCAGGCCGGGGTGGACGCGATCGTTGTGAACTCCGCGGGCTGCGGCTCAGCCATGAAGGAGTACGGCGCGCTGCTGGCTGGCCCGGCCGCCGGGCAGCCGGGGACCGGGAGCCGCGGGGACGGCAGCGCCGAGCGGGATGGCAGCGCGGAGCAGGACGGCAGCGCGGGCCAGGATGGCTGGGCGGAGCCGGGCGGCTGGGCGGAGCGGGGCGGATGGGCGGAGCGGGGCGCCGCGCTCAGCGGCAAGGTGCGTGACTTCAGCGAATTCCTGGCCGGGCTGCCGGGCGGGCCGCGCGCGGCCCGGCACGAGCTGCCAGTGACGGTCGCCTATCACGACGCCTGCCATCTGGCGCACGCGCAGCGGATCCGGCAGCAGCCGCGGGATCTGCTGGCGGCGATCCCCGGCCTGCGGCTGGTGGAGGTGGGCGACGGCGGGACCTGCTGCGGTTCGGCGGGGGTCTACAACCTGGTCCAGCCGGACGCGGCACGCGAGCTTGGCGAGCGCAAGGCGGCCGCCGTCCAGGCGACCGGTGCAGACCTCGTCGTCTCCGGGAACCCGGGCTGCAGCCTGCAGATCGCCGCCTCGCTGGCCGGGTCCGGCGCTGCGGGCCCGGCGGTGGCGCACATCGCCGAGGTGCTCGATGCCTCGATCCGCGGCCGGCCGCTCCCGGCCCTGGCCGGGCGGTGATCCCTAACCGGCAGCGGCTGGGCTGGCGGCCGGCGGGCTGGGCGCGGATGGGCTGGCTGCCGGCGGGCGGGCCATGGCCGGGCGGGCCAGGGCCAGCGCCAGCCAGCCGGGACCGAGCTCACCCTCGGCCACGATGACGGCCGGCCCGCTCAGCCAGCTCCGCCCGTCCGCCAGTTCCACCCCCAGCTGGCCGCCTGGTACCGACACCTGCCAGCTGCCCTGCTCCTGCCCGGCCGCGTAGGCGGCCGCCGCCGCGGCCGCGACCGCACCGGTCCCGCAGGACCGGGTCTCACCAGAGCCCCGTTCGTACACGCGCATCTGCACGGCGCCAGGCCCGGTGACCCGGACCAGTTCGGTGTTCCCGCCATCCGGGAAGACCGCCGGATCCAGCTCCGGCGGCCGGGTCAGGTCGTAGCCCGCCAGCGGGCCATCCACCAGGCAGGCCAGGTGCGGGTTACCCACCGAGACCCGCAGCCCGGAGCAGACCTTGCCGCCCACGACCGCCTGGCCGGGCCCGAGCACGCGGGCGGGCCCGAGGTCGGCGGCGACGCCGCCGGCGCCGGCCAGCCGGACCCGGCGGGAACCGCCGCGCGTCGCGACACTGAAGGACGGTCCGGTCACCAGGCCATGGCTGGCCAGGTAGCGGGCGAACACCCGCAGGCCGTTGCCGCACATCTCGGCCAGGCTGCCGTCGGCGTTGCGGTAGTCCATGAACCATTCCGGCAGCGGCTCGCCGGCCAAGTCTCGGCCCCCGAGGCCATCACCCCCGAGGCCATCACCCCCCAGCCCGTTGCCACCCAGACCTTCGCCACCCAGACCTTCGCCACCCAGACCTTCGCCACCCGGGCCAGCACCGCCCGCCGGGCCGGGCAGCGGGCCATCCGGGCCTGACCCGGCCCGGATCGCCACCTCGGTGCGCACCACCCGCAGTACCCCGTCCCCGCCGATCCCTGCCCGCCGGTCACACAGCCGGGCCACCAGCCCAGCCGACAGCTCCAGCTGGCCGTCGGGATCGGGCAGGATGACGAAGTCGTTCTCGGTGCCGTGGCCCTTCGCGAACCGCATGAACCCGATGTTAGGGCCTGCGCTGGCCGCTGGCCGCCTGGCCAGTGGCGTAGGCAGCCAGCGCCTGGCCGAGCAGATCGCCCGGCTCGGCGGTGGCCAGCCAGACCACCCGGGGGTCGCGCCGGAACCAGGACTGCTGCCGCCGGGCGAACCGCCGGGTGGCCAGGATGGTCTGGCCGCGTGCCTCGTCCTCGCCACACTCGCCGGCCAGGAACCGGAGCACCTGCGCGTAGCCGAGGGCGCGGCTGGCGGTCCGGCCTTCCCGCAGGCCGACTCGCTCCAGTGCGGCCACCTCAGCCACGAAGCCCTGCTGCCACATCCGGCCGACCCGGTCCGCGATCCGCTGGTCCAGTTCCGGCCGCTCCACCCCGAGGCCAATCTGGGTCGCCGGGTAGCACGACTCGTAGCGGGGCAGGGCAGCCGTGAAGGGATGGCCGGCCACCTCGATCACCTCCAGCGCGCGGACGATCCGGCGGCCGTTGCTGGGCAGGATGGCGCTGGCCGCGGCCGGGTCCAGGTGGGCCAGCCGGGCGTGCAGCGGCGCCGGGCCGGCCGCCGCCAGCTCTGCCTCCAGCCGGTGCCGGACCGCCGGGTCGGTGCCGGGGAACTCCAGGTTGTCCAGCGCGGCCCGCAGGTACAGGCCAGATCCGCCGACCAGCACCGGGGTCCGGCCGCGGGCGTGGATACCCGCGATCGCCTGCCGGGCCAGCCGCTGGTAGAGCGCCACACTGGCGGTCTGCCGGATATCCCAGATGTCCAGCAGGTGATGGGGCACCTCCCGGCGCTGGCCGGGGCTGACCTTGGCGGTGCCGATATTCATCCCCGCGTACAGCTGCATCGAATCGGCGTTGACGACCTCGCCGCCCAGCGCCAGCGCGACCCCGATCGCCAGCTCCGATTTGCCGGCCGCGGTCGGCCCGACGATGGCGATCACCTGGTCTGGCATGACTTCAGCCTGCCTGCACCTGTTCCCAGGAGGCGACCAGGTAGGTGACCCCGTACGGGCAGCACATGCACAGCAGCCGGCCGTGCAGCCGGGCGCCGGCGGCGGCCCCGGCCAGCACCTGCCAGGCGGCCCGGCCGGCCACCAGCAGCTGCTCATCCTGGGCCGGGTCCAGCCGGCGCAAGCCAGCGGGCATCGGCGGCCGCCAGCGCCTCCGCCACTTCCTCGTCGTACTCCTGGGCCTGCGGGTCGGGCGCGCCCTCGGTGTCACGGGCACGCCGGGCCGTCCCGTCACCCATGGCCAGCAGGGCGACCCGCGCGGCCCGTTCGGCGAGCAGGACGCCCAGCTTGCGGCAGTCTCCGGGGGCCGCCTGCTGGCTGACCGACTGGAACACCAGTTCCGGCCCGGCCTGGCCGTCGCCGGCCCCAGCCCGGGCCAGCAGCCAGCGGCCGACGGTGAGCGACAGCGGCAGGGCAGGCTCCCCCTCCCCGATCACCGCCGGCACCCCATAGCCTGCCAGGCTGCCAGCCGTGCCCGGCCCGTATTCGCGGTCGGCCGGGCCGCCCCCGACCACCGCGACGAGATCAGGGCCCGCCGCCAGCAAGGCCCGCACCGCCTGGTCGCAGGCGTCGGCGACCGCCGCCAGTGGGGCGGGCTGGTCATCGGCGGCCGCGCCGAGCGCGGCCGGGACGAGCAATGGCGGGTGCGGGCAGACAGCGGCGGCGATCAGCATGGATCCGCCTCCCAGTCCGGGCGCCTTATCTCGATCTCGGCCTGAAGCATAGGCCGCGGCGGGCAGTGCCGCTGCCGGTCCCAGGCAGGCTGACTGCCCACTCCCGGGCCACCAGCTGGGCCCGTCCCCGGCAATCCATGATCCGGAAGACTCTTCCGCTGTATGCGCGTAAAAGTCTTCCGGATCACCGGGCTAGCGCTCGGGTGCCCCGACAGTGGGCATGCCCAGCGAGACCGCGGCCGGCCGCCGGCTTCCTGCCCAGCGCCACCCTGCCGCGCCAACCCGGTACTGTCCTCCCGCGCCAAGCTGGTGCTGCCCTCCCGCGCCGGCGCGGTGCCCTCCTGCCGCGCCTGCCAGGCGTCGCCACCTGGGGTGCGCCGCACCGACAGCGGCGCGCCGTCGGCGATGAGATAGTGCGGGGCGGCGTGGGTCACCGTGGTGGTCACCACGTCCCCCGGCCGCGGGCTGGTGCCAGCCGGCGCGAAGTGCACCAGCCGGTTGTCCCTGGCCCGGCCGGACATCCGGTGGGTGACCTCGTCCTTGCGCCCTTCCCCCTCGGCCACCAGCACCTCGACCCGGCTGCCGGCCAGGGCCTGGTTCTCCGCCAGGGCCACCTCGGCGGTCAGCGCCGCCAGCCGCTGATAGCGCTCGGCCACCACCTCGGCCGGTACCTGCCCGGGCATGGCCGCGGCGGGCGTGCCCGGCCGTAGCGAGTACTGGAACGTGAACGCCCCGGCGAACCGGGCCTGCCGGACCAGGTCGAGGGTGTCGGCGAAGTCCCGCTCGGTCTCGCCGGGGAAGCCGACGATGATGTCGGTGGTGATCGCGGCGCCGGGGATGGCCGCCCGGACCCGGTCCAGGATGGTGAGGTAGGCCTCCCGCCGGTAGGCGCGCCGCATCGCCCGCAGCACCGCATCCGACCCGGACTGCAGCGGCATGTGCAGTTGCGGCATGACGTTCGGCGTCTCGGCCATGGCGGCGATCACGTCGTCGGTGAAGTCGCGCGGATGAGGTGAGGTGAACCTGACCCGTTCCAGCCCGTCGATCCCGCCGCAGGTGCGCAGCAGCTTGCCAAACGCCTGCCGGTCACCGAAGCCGACGCCATAGGAGTTCACGTTCTGGCCGAGCAGGGTGACCTCCAGCACGCCGTCGGCGACCAGGGCACGGATCTCGGCCAGCACGTCGCCGGGGCGGCGGTCCTGCTCCCGTCCGCGCAGGCTCGGCACGATGCAGAAGGTGCAGGTGTTGTTGCAGCCGACGGAGATGGCCACCCAGGCCGCGTAGGCGGACTCCCGGCGGGCAGGCAGCACCGAGGGGAACCGTTCCAGCGACTCGGCGATCTCGACCTGAGCCTCCGCCTGTACCCGGGCCCGTTCCAGCAGGGCCGGCAGGGAGCCGATGTTGTGCGTGCCGAACACCACATCCACCCACGGCGCCCGCTCCGCGATGCCTGCCCGGTCCTTCTGCGCCAGGCAGCCGCCGACCGCGATCTGCATGCCCGGCCGGGAGTTCTTTTCCGGCAGCAGCTGGCCGAGATTGCCGTAGAGCCGGTTGTCAGCGTTTTCCCGCACTGCACAGGTGTTGAACACGATCACGTCCGCGGCCTCGCCGGCCGCCGCCCGCTGGTAGCCGGCCTCTTCCAGCAGGCCGGCCAGGCGCTCGGAGTCGTGGAAGTTCATCTGGCACCCGTGGGTGCGGATCTGGTAGCTGCGTACGCCGTCCATGTCGACATACGAGGGTACGCGGGTCCCACGCCATGTCCGGAATTTCCCGTGGCCCGACCGGGAGTGGAGCACGATACTGACATGACTGAGAGCCCGCTGCCCCCGCCGCCGCCCCGCCGCCGGCGCTCCCCTACGGCACCTGGCCGTCCCCCATCTCGGCCACCGACGTGGCCCGCCAGCAGCGGCTGGTGTCCTACCCGCTCGGGATCGGCAAGGACGTGTGGTGGCAGCAGCGGCTGCCTGCCGAGGGCGGCCGGGTTACCGTCGTCCACCTCGGCCCGGACGGGAAGCAGCGCCCGCTGCTGCCGGCCCCTGGAACGCCCGTACCCGGGTGCACGAATACGGCGGCCGGTCCTACCTGCCCGTGCCCGCCAGCCAGCGGTCCCGCACCGGCAGCGCCATCGTCTTCGCCAACTTCGCCGACCAGCGGCTGTACCTGCTGGAGACGCCGCGCCGGGAGGAAACCGGGCAGCCCCGGCCGCTGACCCCGGACGCCGGTGGCGGCCCAGGCCAGCCGGTGCTCCGGTTCGCCGACTTCACGCTGTCGCCGGACCGGTCCGAGGTCTGGTGCGTGCAGGAGCGGCACAGCGATGGCAACGTGTCCCGGGCGATCGTGGCGGTCCCCCTGGACGGGTCGGCGGCGGAGAACCCGGCGGCGATCAGGGAACTGGTGACCGGCGCCGACTTCTTCGCCTTCCCGACCCCGTCGCCGGACGGCCGCCGTCTGGCCTGGATCTGCTGGAACCATCCGCGGATGCCGTGGGACGGGACCGAACTGCGGGTGGCGGTGATCGAGGACGGGCTGCCCGGGCCCGGCCGGCTGGTCAAGGGCGGCATGCAGGAGTCGGTGGTTGCGCCGCTGTGGCGGGATGCGGCCAGCCTGTACGTGGTCACCGACTGGCCCGGCTGGTGGAACGTCTACCAGGTGGGCCTGCTCGGCCAGCCGCCGCAGGCGCTGTACCCGGCCGAAGAGGAGTTCGCCGACCCGCTGTGGCAGCTGGGCGCCCGCCCGTACGCGGTGCTGGCCGATGGCAGGCTCGCGGTGCTGCACGGGGTCGGCGGGATGCGGCTGGGCGTGCTCGACCCGGAGACCGGCGACCTGGCCGACCTGGATACCGGGTTCCCGCTGTTCGTGTCCGGCCTGTCGGCGGACGGGATGTCGGTGCTGGGGGTGGCGGGTGGCCCAGCCACCCCGCTGGCTGTCGTCCGGGTGGATGTGGCCACCGGCGGGACACAGGTGCTGTGGCAGGAATCCGCGGACCTGCCGGATGCCGCCTACCTGCCTATCCCCCGGCAGGTGCGGCTGGAGGGCCGGTACGGGCGGACTGTGCACGCCTTCGTGTACCCGCCGTCCAGCCCGGAGGTGACCGCTCCGCAGGACGAGCGGCCCCCCTATGTGGTGTGGGTGCACGGCGGCCCGACGGGCAACGTGCTGCCACTGCTCGACATCGAGAAGGCCTACTTCACCAGCCGCGGCATTGGCGTGGTGGACGTCAACTACGGGGGCTCCAGCGGCTACGGCCGCCGTTACCGCGAGCGGCTCCGCCGCCAGTGGGGGGTGGTGGACGTGGAGGACGCCATCGCTGCCGCCCTCGCGCTGGCCGGGGCGGGCGAGGCCGACCCGGCCAGGCTGGCGATCCGCGGCGGCTCGGCCGGCGGATGGACAGCGCTGGCCGCGGTCACCACCCACGCCGAGACTGAGGCGGTGTTCGCCGCGGCCACGTCCTATTTCGGCGTCGCTGACCTGCGCGAGTTCGCCACCCAGACGCACGACTTCGAGTCGCGCTACCTGGATGGCCTGATCGGCCCGCTGCCCGGGTTCGAGGCCATCTACACCGAGCGGTCACCGGCGGGCCATGTGACCGCGGCGACCTGCCCGATCCTGCTGCTGCAGGGCCTGGACGACCCGGTCGTGCCGCCGGCCCAGTCGGAGGCCATCGCCGCCCAGCTGGCCGCCCACGGCACCCCGTACGCCTACCTGGCGTTCGAGGGCGAGTCGCACGGCTTCCGCCGGATCGAGACGATCGCCACCAGCCTGGAGGCAGAACTGTCGTTCTACGGCCAGATCCTCGGGTTCACGCCACCGGGCATCCCGGAGCTGAAGCTGACCCGCCCGGGCCAGCGCGCGCCCGAGACCACTGACCGGTAATCCCGCATTGGCTGTGATCCGGCCACCGGTCAACCCTACGGACAGCGTGCAGCAACACGCTGCGGTGACCGGCAGGCAGGCCCGGGTTTGGCGCCCCGTCAGCGGGCGAATTCGGTGGCGCGGGACTCGCGGACCACGGTGACCCGGATCTGTCCCGGGTAGGTCAGCTCGTCCTCGACCTGCTTGGCCACGTCCCGGGCGATCACCTGGGCCTGGATGTCGTCCACCCGGTCCGGCTTGACCATCACCCGGACCTCCCGGCCGGCCTGCATGGCGAAGACCTTGTCCACGCCGTCGTGCGCGCTGGCGATCTCCTCCAGCCGCTCCAGCCGCTTCACATAGGCTTCCAGCGACTCCCGGCGGGCGCCGGGCCGCCCGCCGCTGATGGCGTCCGCCGCCTGGGTCAGCACGGCCTCGACGGTGCGCACCTCGACCTCGTTGTGGTGGGCCTCGATGGCGTGCACTACATCCGGCGGCTCGCCGTAGCGGCGGGCGATCTCCGCACCGATCAGGGCGTGGCTGCCCTCTACCTCGTGGGTGAGCGCCTTGCCGATGTCGTGCAGCACGGTGCACCGCTTGAGCAGGGCCGGGTCGAGCCCGAGCTCGCTGGCCATCATGGCCGCGATGTGGGCCGATTCCACCAGATGGCCCAGCACGTTCTGGCCGTAGGAGGTGCGGTAGCGCAGCTGGCCGAGCAGGGTCACCAGTTCGGGATGCATGTCGGTGATGGCGAGATCGATCATGGCGTCGTCGCCCGCCTTCGCGCACAGCTGCGCTACCTCGGCCTTGCTGCGCTCGTAGGCCTCCTCGATCCGCTGCGGGTGGATACGCCCGTCCTGCACCAGCCGCTCCAGGGTGAGCCTGCCCACCTCCCGCCGGACCGGGTCGAAACAGGAGAGCAGCACCGCCTCGGGGGTGTCGTCGATGATCAGGTTGACCCCGGTCACCGATTCGAAGGCGCGGATGTTGCGCCCTTCCCGGCCGATGATCCTGCCCTTCATCTCGTCGCCAGGCAGGTGCAGCACGGACACCACGGACTCGCTGGTCTGCTCGCTGGCCACCCGCTGGATGGCCAGAGTCACGATCCGCCTGGCCCGCTGCTCACCATCGCGCCGGGCCTGGTTCTCGGTGTCGCGGACGATGAGCGCGGCCTCCCGCTTGGCCTGGTTCTCGATGGCCGCGACCAGCTCGGCCTTGGCTTGCTCCGCGGTCAGGCTGGCCACCCGCTCCAGCTCATCCTGCCGCTCGCCGGCCAGCCGGGCCAGTTCCTGGCGCTGCTGCTCCAGGTCCTGCCGGGCCTGCTCGACCGCCGTGGACCGCTGTTCCACCGCGCGCGACTCGCCGTCCAGCCGGCCTTCCCGCTCGGCCAGCCGGTTCTCCCGCCGTTCCAGGTCGGACCGGAGCTGGGTGGCCTCTTCCTTGACCAACCGCAGGCTGCTCTCGGCCTCCTGCCGGGCCTGGTCGATCGTGGCGGCCGACTGCTCGGCCCGGCGCAGGATCGCGGACGCGTCTTCTTCGGCCGCGGCCCGGATCTGCTCGGCGGCCCGGCCCGCTTCCTCCAGCCGCTGCTGTGCCTCCCCCGCCGCCTGGCCGGAGCCGGCCAGCTGCCGCTGACCGGCCGCGGCCACCTCCGGGCTGGGGGTGCTGTTACTGCCGGCTGCCACGGGAGCCGGGGCGCGGGTGGGGCGGCGGGCAACCAGGATCAGCACACCGGCGGCGATGAACAGGGCCAGCAACCCGATCACTGCGATCACGAGGGCGATGCCGCTGCTCATGGCTGACCCCAATCCTGTTCCCTGGCCCAGCCAACGGCAGCGGGTACCGCCACTGGCTCCTGCGGCGAGGGGGTCCGCGCGCCTGCCACGGCGTCTACACGTGGCGGCCGGTTACTTCCCGGCCCCGCCACACGCGCTACCAGAGCCAGTCCGGGCCCAGGGCTGATGCCGCACTGGCCGCCGACCTGCCTCCAGCTTCTCCCACCCGGGCCTATCAGCCATGGCCCGGATATGTTCGCGTCCACCCGCCTGCGCCCCAGGCGAGCCGGTGACCGGTGCCCGGTCAGCGGCTCACCAGGGCCGGACTGGTGACGCCATATCCTTGGCCGGCGGCCGGGCGCGACCGCCCACCGGCCATCTCATCTTTCATTCACCCGCGTCCGCGGACCAACACCTCACTGCCGTGAGGTTAAGCCGAGATAACAATTTGGGCAAGCTGTCATCGCCAAGGGGCTGTCATCCGGTTCAACGCGGCGCCCAGTCGTCCTCAGCCGCGGCCGCGGCTATGGCGCCGACGTCGGCCTCCTCTTCCAGGGCAAGCTCAGCGCCGGAGCCGGTGGCGAGGCCATCTGGCCCAGCCTCGCCGGCCAGCGCTTCCCTGACTACCTGATAAGCGAGCCCAGCCGGGTAGCCCTTGCGGGCCAGCACGCCCACCAGGTGGCGGACTCTGGCCGGCAGTGGCCGGCCGCGGCTCGCTGGCAGCCGCCTGGCGACCAGCTGCCGCGCCATGGCCGCCTCGTCCTGCGCCCCGAGTGAGCTGACCGCCATCCGTACCTGGTCGGCGGCCACACCCCGCTGGCGCAGTTCGGCCGACAGCGCCCGGCGGGCCAGGCCGCGGCCGTGATGCCTGGTCTCCACCCAGGCCTGCGCGAAGGCGGCGTCGTCGATCAGCCCGACCTCGGCGAACCGGCCGAGGACGGTCTCGGCTACCTCGTCCGGTATCCGGCGCTTGCGCAGCGCCGTGGCCAGCTGTGCCCGGGTGCGCGGCCCGGCGGTGAGCAGGCGCAGGCAGATCTGCCGAGCCGCCTCCGCCAGGTCGGGCGTGCCCGGACCCTCACCCGCGGCCGCCCCGCCAGCGCCGTCACCGTCGCCCGGGCCGGCGCCAGTGCCGTCCGGGCCGAGGCCGCTGCCCCGGGCCGGGCTGCCGCGGCCGGTACCGCCGCGGGGCGCCCGCTGCTTACTCGGCACCGTCCGGGGCCCCGGGGACCTCCGTGGCACTGCCGGCCAGCACGTCCGGGACCAGGCTCAGGCTCCCGGCAGCGCCGCCCGCCGGCCGCCCGTTCCCGGCCGCCAGGTCGGCATCCAGCCGGGGACCGATCCCGAGCTTTTCCTTGATCTTCTTCTCGATCTCGTGGGACAGGTCGGGATTGTCCCGCAGGAAGGTGCGGGCGTTCTCCTTGCCCTGTCCCAGCTGGTCGCCCTCGTAGGTGTACCAGGCACCGGACTTGCGGACGATCCCCTGCTCCACACCCAGGTCGATCAGGCCGCCTTCCCTGCTGATGCCGGTCCCGAACAGGATGTCGAACTCCGCCGTCTTGAAAGGGGCGGCGCACTTGTTCTTGACGACCTTGATCCGGGTGCGGCTGCCGACCGCCTCGGTGCCGTCCTTGAGGGTCTCGATCCTGCGCACGTCGAGCCGGACCGAGGAGTAGAACTTGAGCGCCCGGCCACCGGTGGTGGTTTCGGGCGACCCGAACATCACACCGACCTTCTCCCGCAGCTGGTTGATGAAGATCGCGGTGGTCTTGGTCTGGTTCAGCGCGCCGGTGAGCTTCCGCAGCGCCTGCGACATGAGCCTGGCCTGCAGGCCGACGTGGCTGTCGCCCATCTCGCCCTCGATCTCGGCCCGGGGCACCAGCGCGGCCACGGAGTCGATGACGACGACGTCGATCGCGCCGGAGCGGATGAGCATGTCCGCGATCTCCAGCGCCTGCTCCCCGGTGTCGGGCTGGGACACCAGCAGCCCGTCAGTGTCGACCCCCAGCTTCTGGGCGTAATCGGGGTCGAGTGCGTGCTCAGCGTCGATGAAGGCGGCGATCCCGCCCGCCTTCTGCGCGCTGGCCACCGCATGCAGAGCAACGGTCGTCTTGCCGGAACCCTCTGGGCCGTAGATCTCGACCACCCGGCCGCGCGGCAGGCCACCGATGCCGAGCGCGACATCCAGCGAGATCGCCCCGGTCGGGATCACCTCGATCGGCGCCCGGGTCTCGTCGCCGAGCCGCATGATCGAGCCCCGGCCGAACTGCCGCTCGATCTGGGCGAGCGCGGTCTCCAGGGACTTGTCCCGGTCACCGACCTTGCTGCCCGCCCTGTCGCTGCTTGCCATGGGTACTCCCGTCGGGATCAAAGGCTTCTTGTCGGCCAGACGCTACGCACCGCCACCGACAAAATTGCGCATGCCGCCTCGCTGCCCGCGGCACGGCCTGCCCGTGACCGCGAGCCGTCACATCGCTGCCTACTTTAGGCGAACAACTGTTCGATCATGAATCCGACACGCCGCAGCGCGAGCGGATCCCGCCGCCCGGTCAGCGGAGCCGTTCCGGCACTTCGAATGCCTCGCACACGGCCCGCCAGACGGTCTTCGGCTCCACTCCGTCGGCGAGCGCCTGATCCACCGTCCGGCCGCCCAGGCCGGCTAGCACGAAATCCCTCGCCACACTGGCCGCGTAGGAATCCCCGAAGTGTGCCCGCATCAGCTCCCAGAACACCGTCAGCCGCACCGGGTCAGGTTACCGGCCATCCGCCGCGCGCCGGCCAGTGCGCCAGTTGTGATCATTTTGCTGGGAATGCCTTCCGGGCAGCCGGGGAACAGTGACCGGAGAGGGGCCACAATCCGAACAGCGCTGGAGCACCCAGGCGATGACTCTCCGGCACGATCCCGGGTCCGGGCAGGCGCCACCCGGCGAGCCGGCGGCAGGCACCACCGGCAGTGATGTGACCGCGGCTGCCCCGGCCACGCCCGCCAGCCCCGGCCAGGACCCCGCAGCCCGGCCCCGGCACCGCGGTGCACTCGCGGTCGCGCTCACCATCACCGGTGTGGCCCTGCTCGGGCTGGCCGGGCTCACCGCCTTCGTGCTGGCTGGCCACCACCGGGCGCCGCCACCGCCCCGGCCACCGCTGCCGGCGGCTTTCCGGCTGCGCACCGGCGACTGCATCGATGCGGCCGCGAACGGGGTTTCCGGCCTGCGGGTGGTGTCCTGCGGGCTCGCGCACGACGGGGAGGTCTACGCCACGTTCCAGCTGGCCCGGCAGGCCTGGCCGGGCCCGGCGGCGGTGGCGGCGGGTGCCCGGCAGGGCTGCACGGCCAGGATCGGCGGCTACCTGAGCCCCCAGCTGGCCGCCGCCATCATGACCGAGTCCTACATCGTGCCCGGCCGGGGCGCCTGGGAAGCCGACGTGCGGACGGTAGTCTGCGAGATACACAGCGCAGCCGGCCAGCTGACCGGCTCGGTGCGCGGCCTGAAGTAAGCGGCCTGAAGTAAGCGGCCACGGCAGCTACCGGAACCCACAGCTGTGGGCCAGCCTTTCTGGCCGGTCACCCACCCTGCCCCGGCCCAGAGCGAGCGGTCAGCCCCACAAAGCGTCCTCGGCTGTGTGGCAGCAACTGGCTGGTCCAGGCTGTCGGTACCAGCGGGCAGGATAGGAAGGTGCCTGCCCGCCAGCCCACCGTCCCGGGCCCGCCGGATCCGCTGGCCTGTTTCAGCCCGGCGACCCGCGACTGGTTCACCGCTGCCTTCAGCGAACCGACCCAGGCCCAGGCGCAGGCCTGGGCCGCCATCGCGGGTCGCAGCAACACGCTGGTCATCGCCCCGACCGGCTCCGGCAAGACGCTGGCCGCCTTCCTGTGGGCACTGGACCGGCTGGCCAGCGACCCGGCTCCGGCCGACCCAAAGCTGCGCTGCCGGGTGCTCTACATCTCCCCGCTGAAGGCACTGGCGGTGGACATCGAGCGCAACCTGCGCGCCCCGCTGACCGGCCTGCGGCAGACGGCGCAGCGGCGCGGCCTGCCCGAGCCACACATCGAGGTAGCGGTGCGGACCGGCGACACCGCGGCGGACGAGCGGCGGCGGCTGGCCAGCAAGCCACCCGACATCCTGATCACCACCCCGGAGTCGCTGTTCCTGCTGCTCACCTCCAAGGCCAGGGACGTGCTGCGCGGCGTGGACACGGTCATCCTGGACGAGGTGCACGCGATCGCCGGGAACAAGCGCGGCGCGCACCTGGCGCTCTCGCTGGAGCGCCTGGACGCGCTGCGGGCGGCCGCCGCCCCGGCCGGCGCCACCGGCGGCGCCAGCGGGCCGCTTCCCGCGGCCGGCACCGCCCAGCGGATCGGGCTGTCGGCCACCGTCCGGCCCGCCGAGGAGGTGGCCGCGTTCCTCGGTGGCTCCCGGCCGGTGACGATCGCCGCCCCGCCCAGCAGCAAGCAGATCGAGCTGAAGATCGTCGTCCCGGTCGAGGACATGTCCGACCTGGACGCACCGGTCGCCACCCACCCGGATCCGGCGGTCATCCCGGGCGGCCCGGACACGAATGGGATGCCGGTGCCGCCGCAGCCCGGGCCGCGCTCTATCTGGCCGCACGTCGAGGAGCAGGTGCTCAACCTGATCGAGCAGCACCGCTCGACCATCGTCTTCGCCAACTCCCGGCGGCTGGCCGAACGGCTGTGCGGCCGGCTCAACGAGCTCGCCGCCGAGCGGTCCGGGGCTGGCCAGGACGACGGCCCGCCCCGGCCAGCCGCCCCGCCCGCCCAGATTCTGGCCTCGGGGACTTCGGCTGGCGCGCCCGCCGAAGTGGCCCGGGCTCACCACGGCTCGGTGTCCCGCCAGGAACGGGCGCAGATCGAGGAAGCGCTCAAAGCCGGCCAGCTGCCGGCCGTGGTCGCAACCTCCAGCCTGGAGCTGGGTATCGACATGGGCGCGGTGGACCTGGTCATCCAGGTCGAGTCGCCGCCCTCGGTGGCCAGCGGGCTGCAGCGCACCGGACGGGCCGGCCACCATGTCGGCGACGTCTCCCGGGCCGTGATCTTCCCCAAGTACCAGGGCGACCTGGTGCAGTCGGCGGTGGTGGCGCAGCGGATGCGCGACGGCCAGATCGAGGAACTGCGCATCCCCCGCAACCCGCTGGACGTGCTGGCCCAGCAGGTCGTCGCCATGGTGGCGATGGACGACTGGGAGGTCGGGGCGCTGGAGCAACTGGTCCGGCGGGCAGCGCCGTTCAGCAGCCTGACCCGGGGCGTGCTGGAGGCGGTGCTGGACATGCTGGCCGGCCGGTACCCCAGCGAGGAATTCTCCGAGCTGCGGCCGCGGCTGGTGTGGGACCGCAGCACCGACACCCTGCACGCCCGGCCGGGAGCCCAGCGGCTGGCGGTGACCAGTGGCGGCACTATCCCGGACCGGGGACTGTTCGGCGTGTTCCTGGCCGGAGCGCAGCGGCAGGGCCGCAACTCGCACCGGGTCGGTGAGCTGGACGAGGAGATGGTGTATGAGTCGCGGGCCGGCGACGTGTTCGTGCTCGGCGCCAGCTCGTGGCGGATCGAGGACATCAGCGCCGACCAGGTGCTCGTCTCCCCCGCGCCGGGCCAGCCCGGGCGGCTGCCGTTCTGGCACGGCGACGCGGTCGGCCGGCCCGCGGAGCTTGGCCGCGCGCTCGGCGCGTTCTGCCGCGAACTGGCCGCGGCGGGCGAGCAGCAGGCAGCCGGGCGGCTGCGGGCGGCTGGCCTGGATGACCTGGCGGCTGGCAACCTGATCCGCTACCTGACCGGGCAGCGGGAGGCGACCGGCTACCTGCCCGACGACCGGACACTGGTGCTGGAGCGGTTCCGGGACGAGCTGGGCGACTGGCGGCTGGTCCTGCACAGCCCGTTCGGCGCCCGGGTGCACGCGCCCTGGGCGCTGGCCATCGCCGCCCGGCTGCGCGAGCGGTACCAGGACATGGACGTGCAGGCGCTGCACACCGACGACGGGATCGTGCTGCGGGTGCCGGACACCGATGACCCGCCCCCGGCCAGCATGGTGGAGTTCGAGGCGGACGAGCTGGAGCCGCTGATCACCGCCGAGCTGGGCGGCTCGGCGCTGTTCGCGTCCCGGTTCCGCGAGTGCGCGGCCCGGGCACTGCTGCTCCCCCGCCGGCAGCCGGGCAAGCGGTCCCCGCTGTGGCAGCAGCGGCAGCGGTCGGCGCAGCTGCTGGCGGTCGCAGCCCGGTATGGCACGTTCCCGATCGTGCTGGAGACGGTCCGCGAATGCGTGCAGGACGTGTTCGACGTGCCCGCCCTGGCCGGGCTGATGCGGGATCTGGCCAGCCGCACCGTCCGGCTGGTGGAGGTGGAGACGCCGGCCCCGTCGCCGTTCGCCAAGTCGCTGCTGTTCCGCTACGTCGGCGCGTTCATGTACGAGGGGGACTCGCCGCTGGCCGAGCGCCGGGCGCAGGCGCTGGCACTCGACTCGTCCCTGCTGGCCGAGCTGCTCGGCCAGGCCGACCTGCGGGAACTGCTCGATCCTGAGGTGGTCGCCCAGACCGAGGCGGAGCTGCAGCGGGTGGCACCGGGCCGGCGGTGCCGGGATCTGGAAGGGCTGGCGGACGTGCTGCGCACCATCGGCCCGCTGTCCGCCGCGGAGGCGGCGGAGCGGTGTGCCGAGCCGGCCGCGGTGCCCGGCTGGCTGGCCGAGCTGGCTGCCCGGCGGCGGGCGATCGAGGTGCGGGTCGCCGGCGAGGAACGGTGGGCGGCGATCGAGGACGCCGGGCGGCTGCGGGACGCGCTCGGGGTGCCGCTGCCGGTGGGGGTGCCGGTCGCCTTCACCGAGCCGGTGCCCGAGCCGCTGGAAGACCTGGTAGCCAGATACGCCCGCAGCCACGGCCCGTTCACCACCGCCGACGTCGCGCACCGGTACGGCCTGGGCCAGGCGCCGGTGACCGGCGCACTGCGGCGGCTGGCCGCCCAGGGCCGGGTCAGCGAGGGCGAGTTCCTGCCCGGCGGGCGGGGCGCCGAATGGTGCGATACGACCGTGCTGCGGCTGCTGCGGCGGCGCTGCCTGGCCCGGCTGCGCAAGGAGGCCGAGCCGGTGCCGCCGGCCGCGCTGGCGGCATTCCTGCCGGTCTGGCAGGAGGCGGGACAGCGGCTGCCGCGCCGCGGGCCGGATGGCCGGGCACACGGCTGGCGGCTGGCCGGGGCGGACGCCGTCTACGAGGCGCTGGAGCAGCTGGCCGGGGCGCCGGTGCCCGCATCCGCGCTGGAGACGCTGGTGCTGCCGGGCCGGGTGCCCGGCTACAACGGTGCCCTGCTGGATGAACTGACCTCGGCCGGTGAGGTGGTCTGGGCCGGCGCGGGCGGCCTGCCGGGCGGCGACGGCTGGCTGGTGCTGGCGCCCGCGCACACGGCCCCGCAGTTGCTGCCACCGGTGCCGGACTTCACCATGACCCCACTGCACGAGGCGGTCCTGGCCGCGCTGGACGGCGGTGGCGGGCTGTTCTTCCGGATGATCGTGCAGCGGGTGGCGGCCTGCCTGCCGGAGGCGGAGCAGCGGGGCCTGACCGACCTGGCGGTGGCGGCCGCGATCTGGGATCTGGTGTGGGCCGGGCGGCTGACCAATGACACGCTCGCGCCGTTGCGCACCGTGCTGGGTGCCGGCCGCCCGGTACTCGGCTCGGGCCGGCGCGGCCGGGCGATAGCCGGCGGTGACGGCGCGGCCGCCGGGTCGCTGACCGGGCCAGGGCCGGGTGGGCGGGGCGGAACCGGCCGGCCGGGTGGGCTGGGCCGGCCGGGCTTGTCCGGGGGGCCGGGCTTGTCCGGGGGGCCGGGCCTGTCCGCCGGGACGGGCTTGTCCGGCGGGACGGGCACGGCGGGCTGGCTGCCGCTGGCGGGCCGGCCTGGCCGGTACCCGGCCGGCGGCCCGGTTCTGGCCGGGCGGCGCTGCCCAGCCGGACCGGGCCGCCCACTGTCAGCGGCCGGTGGTCGCTGCTGCCGGACCCTGACCCGGACCAGACCCGGCGGCTGCACACGCTGGCCAGGACCCTGCTGGCCCGGCACGGCATCCTGACCAAGGGTGCAGTGTTGGCCGAACGGGTGCCGGGCGGGTTCGGTGCGCTCTACCCGGTGCTGCGGGCGATGGAAGAGGCTGGCCAGTGCCGTCGCGGGTACTTCGTGGAGGGCTTGGGTGGTGCCCAGTTCGCGCTGCCCGGCGCGGTCGACCGGATGCGGGCACTCGCCGGCGATATGGCCGGCACTGGTGAGACTGCGGGCGCGTCCGGGCCGGGCGTGGCTGGGCCGGGCGTGGCCGGGGGGATGGCCGCCGCAGGTACCGGCGGCTGGCCAGGGGCCCCGGCGGAGGTGACCGGTGCCGCCGGCTGGTCCGCGATCACACCCGAACCGGCCCCGCCAGGTGGCTGGCCCGGGTCCCCGGCCAGACGGGAAGGCCCCGGTGGCACGGCCGGCCGGGAGGGCGCTGGCGAGCAGGCCGGGCCACGGGCGACGGTGCTGGCCGCGGGCGACCCGGCCAACCCGTACGGTGCCGCGTTGCCGTGGCCGGCCCGGCCGGGCGAGGTGCCGGGCGGCCACCGGCCGGGCCGCAAGGCGGGCGCGCTAGTGGTGCTGTCCGGCGGCGACCTTGTCCTGTATGTGGAACGCGGCGGCAAGACGCTGCTGTCCTGGACGGCCGACCCCGAGGTGCTGGTCCCGGCGGCAGCCGGACTGGCCGAAGCGGTCCGCGGCGGGGCGCTCGGCCGGCTGACCGTCGAGCGGGCCGACGGCTCGGGGGTGTACGAATCGCCGCTCGCCCAGGCACTCGCCGACGCCGGGTTCCGGCCCACCCCCCGGGGCCTGCGCCTGCGCGGCTAGCCCGCCCGGTGGCGGGCTAGCGAGCGGCCGTCCCGTCCCAGCGGACGGCCAGCGACGGCGGCTTGCGGAAGACGAGCCCGCGCGGGACGCTCGGCCGGTCCGGGTCCAGCCGTAGTCCGGGCAGGCGCAGGACCGCCCGCACCGCCGCCTGTGCCTCCAGCCGGGCCAGATGCGCTCCCAGGCAGAAGTGGGGGCCGTGCGCGAAGGCCAGGTGAGCCCGGGCGTTCGGGCGGCGGATGTCGAACGTGTCAGGGGCCGCGAACACGGCCGGGTCCCGCCCTGCTCCCGCCAGCGACACGATGACCAGGTCTCCCTGTGGGATGGCGGCCGGCCCCAGCCGGGTATCGCGGGTGGCGTACCGGTCCACCACCGCCGCCGCCGGCTCGAGCCGGACTGACTCCTCCACCGCGGCCGGGATGAGCCCCGGATCCGCCTTGACCATGGCGAGCTGGTCAGGATGGCGGAGCAGATGCAAGATCACATTACTGATCATGCCCTCGGTGGTCTCGATGCCGCCGAACAGCAGCACAGCCGCGTTGGACACCACTTCGCTGGCGGCCAGGCGGCCGACAGCCGCGCCATCGGCAGCCGCGCCGCCGGCAGCCGCGCCGCCGGTAACCGCACCGCCGGTAACCGCACCGCTGGTAACCGCGCCACCGGCAGCCGCGCCGCCGGTAGACCTGCCGCCGGTAGCCGCATTGCCGGTAGCGCCGGTCCCGGACAGCGCGCCCTGGGCCGCGTCGGCGAGCAGCGACTCGCCCGGCCCGGAACTGCCGATCACCTCGCGCAGGCTCGCGTCCAGCATCCGGAACGCCGCGGCCCCGGCCGGGCTCACCGGGGTGTGCGGTGCGCCCGCCAGGTCCGACACCGCGGCCACGATCGCGCCGTACCAGCCGAGCAAGGTGCCGGGATCGACCTGGCCCAGCCCCAGTGCCTCCGCCATCACCCCGGCCGCCAGCGGGGCGGCCAGGGCCTGCCGTAGATCGGCGGCACCGGCCGGGTCAAGTCCAGCCACCAGGCGGTCCGCCGCCGCGGTCACGTAACCGGCCAGCCGGGAGCGGATCTCCCGGTGGCTGAAGCCGTGGCTGAACGGCGCCCGGTGACGGCCGTGCTCGGCCCCGTCCAGGGAGAGCATGCTCGGCCCGACCACCCGGGCGGTGGAGAACCGTGGGTCGTCCACGGTGAAGGCGGCACTGTCGCGCAGCACCCGCAGCGCGAGTTCCCGGCTGGAAACCAGCCACCCGCCGAGCGCGGGCAGCCAGGAAACCGGCTCCGTGGCCCGCAGCAGGGCCAGGACCGGGTGCGGGTCGGCGTCGAGATCGGCCCGGCTGACGGCCGCGCCGAGCGGGAAGGCGTCGCGGCCGGCCGCCGGTTCGGCCGGACGCGGCTCGGGCAGGCCGGCCACGCTGCCGACGCTAGCGCACCCGGCCGCGGGCGCGGGCCATCGGCGGGAGGCCGGGCTGCCGGCGGGGGGCCGAGGCTGCCGGCGGCGCCGGGGCTACCGGCGGGGCCGGGGCGCCGGCGGGAGGCCACGCCACCGGCCAGCGGCCGGGCACCCACAGATCGGGCCGCCGACCCGGCATAATGCTTGACATGCGACTGTCCGCGCGCGCCGACTACGCACTCCGGGCGGCGATCGAGCTTGCCGCCGCCGGGGATGGGCACGTTACCGCTGAGCAGCTGGCGAGGGCGCAGCGGATCCCCGGCAAGTTCCTGGAAGCGATCCTGACCCAGTTGCGGCGGGCGGGACTGGTGCGCAGCCAGCGCGGCCCGGACGGCGGGTTCTGGCTGGCCCGGCCGGCGGAGGAGATCTCGCTGGCGGACATCATCCGGGCCATCGACGGGCCGCTGGTCAACGTCCGCGGCGAGCGGCCTGAGAAGGTTGGCTACAGCGGCGTGGCAGAGCCACTGCAAACGGTCTGGATCGCGTTGCGCGCGAACGAGCGGGCCATCCTGGAAGAGGTCACGCTGGCGCACCTGGTGTCCCGTGACCTGCCGCTGCGGGTCAGGGAGCTGGCCGACAACCCGCGGGCGTGGGCGAGCGGCTCCTAGCGTCCTGAGTCATTGAATCCGCTGCCAGTCTGGCAGGGAGAAGACCTCGCAGGCGCCGGCCGTGACGGTCAGGCCGGGACCATGTCGGTCAGATCGCTGATCTGCCGGGTCACCTCGTCATCGAAGGCGGGCGGCTGGCCGGGCGGCAGCTTCACGGTCAGCACATCGGCACCCGCGCTGGTGAACACGGCGGGCGGCTGGCGGGAATCCATGCCGACCGCGGGCGGCTGCAGGGCCGGTTCCCTGGCCCCGGCCAGCACCGGCTCGTTCTGCAGTTCGGCGAGCGCGAAGTTGTCCGACACCTCGCGGAACACCTGCGACATCGGCGTCTTCAGCGCGGAGCAGATGGCAGCCAGCAGCTCCGAGGATGCTTCCTTCTGGCCACGCTCGACTTCGGACAGGTAACCGAGGGACACCCGGGCGGCAGCGGAGACCTCACGGAGGGTGCGACCCTGCCGCAGGCGCAGCCGCCGCAGCGCGTCACCGAGCAAGTGACGAAGCAGGACCATGGTCGCGCTCCCTTCCGCGGGGTCAGCCTTACGCTTCCACGGTACCTGGCTTCACCGACACTATGGGAGAGCGCAGCCTGCCGTGTTCGCTGATGACGTAACACTGTAATCAGGCCCCTTCTTCCCCCATCACGCTCCAGACCAGCCGCAGGCAGCGAGCCACCGTCTGCCGCCGGATCTCCGGCCGACTCCCGGCCAGCGCCAGGGTCTCGGCAACCGTGCTGCCCCCTGACCGCACCGCGATATGCACCGTGCCGGGCGGCTTGCCTTCGGCCGGGTCGGGCCCCGCCACCCCGGTGGTGGCAACCCCGACGTCGGCCTTCAGCCGCTGCTGGACACCTGCCGCCATGGCCGCGGCCACCTCCGGATCCACCGCGCCGCGCGCCGCCAGCAGGTCGGCGGGCACGCCGAGCAGAGCAGCCTTGAGGTCGGTGGCATAGGCGATGACGCCGCCCCGGAACACCACGGACGCCCCCGGCACTGCGGTGATCGTGGCACCGAGCAGGCCACCGGTCAGGGATTCGGCCACCGCGATCGTCCGCCGTTGCTCGGTCAGTGCGGCCACGATCCGCTGGGCCAGATCGGCAGCCCCGGCCGCCGGGCTGGGGACGCCCCGCTCCGGACTGGGCACGCCTCGCCCCGGGCTGGCCGTGCCCTTGCCCCGGGCTGGCCACAGTGCGGCCCGCGCCAGTCACGACGCGGCCCGGGCCGGGCCAGGCGGCGGCCGCCGGTGCAGCCGAATCGCCCGCACCGTGTAGTCCACGCCGGTGACCACGGTGACGATCACCGCCGCGGTCATGGTCACCTCGCGGGCCACCGCCCATGGTCCCGGCAGCACGTACAGGGCGATGGCCACCACCTGGAGCAGGGTCTTGAGCTTGCCGCCCCGGCTGGCCGCGATTACTCCCCGCCGGATCACCCAGAACCGCAGCACCGTGACCCAGATTTCCCGCGCCAAGATCACCACGGTCACCCACCAGGGCAGTTCGCCCAGTGCCGAGAGCGTCACCAGCGCCGCACCGGTGAGCGCCTTGTCGGCGACCGGATCGGCGATCTTCCCGAAGTCGGTGATCAGGCCACGGCGGCGGGCGATCCGGCCATCCAGCAGGTCGGTCACCGACGCCACGGCGAAGACGGCGAACGCCACTATTCGCCAGCCGTCCCCGCCCGCCAGCAGGCAGGCGACGAAGACCGGCACCAGCGCCAGCCGGAGCACAGTGAGCGCGTTCGCCGCGTTGATCAGCCCCGGCGGGGCGAGTGCGGGCCGCGCCACCCCCGGGGACGGCGGCTCACTGCCCGGCACCATCCGCACGGCCCTGCCCGGTCAGTGCGGCTGGCCTAGCCGCGCCGCGGCGGGAAGGACCTCCGCTACCAGGTCCACGCCGTCGGACCCGGTCACGGTGGCGGCCGCCAGGCTGCCCACGGCCAGCGGCACCGGGGAGCGGACGCTGGTGACCCCATCCACGTCCGGCCCCTGATGGGCGGCTCGGCCCTGGTAGAGCTGGTCACCCAGGTCGGCCTCGATGAGCACGTCGACGGTGCTGCCCACCCGGTCCGCGGCCCGCTGGGCCATCAGCTCCTCGGCCAGGTCGGACAGGTCGTCCGCCCGCCGGTCGATCTCCCCCTGGTCGAGCTGGCCCGGCAGGGCGGCGGCCGTGGTTCCCTCCTCGTCGGAGTAGCCGAACACGCCGATCGCATCCAGCCGGGCATGTGACAGGAATCGCTCCAGCTCGGCCAGGTCACTGGTGGTCTCGCCGGGGAACCCGACGATGAAGTTGGACCGGACGCCCGCGTCCGGGCACACCTGCCGGATCTGGTCGAGCAGGGCGCAGAACCGGTCACCGTCGCCGAACCGGCGCATGGCCCGCAGCACGCTGCCGCTGCCGTGCTGGAACGACAGGTCGAAGTAGGGGGCGACGCCGGGGGTGCTGGTCATCACCGTGATCAGGCCCGGCCGCATCTCGGCCGGCTGCAGGTAGCTCACCCGGACCCGGGCGATACCGGGCACCGCCGCCAGCGCGGGCAGCAGGCCGTCCAGTGCCCGCAGGTCGCCCAGGTCCTTGCCGTAGGAGGTGGAGTTCTCGCTGACCAGCAGCAGCTCGCTGACTCCCTGGGTGGCCAGCCACTCCGCCTCGGCAACCACGTCGGCCGGGGGGCGGGACAGGAACGCGCCCCGGAAGGCCGGGATCGCGCAGAAACTGCACCGGCGATCACAGCCGGATGCGATCTTGAGCGGCGCGACCGGGCCGTCACCCAGCCGGCGCCGGAAGATCCGTGGCCCGGACGCCGGGGCCGCCCCAGGTGGCAGGTCGGCGATCCCGCCACCGGGACCGGCCGGGCCGGGCCCTCGCATGGCGTGACCTGGCACATGCGGGTGAACGGTGCCTGCCCGGTCGGCCGGGGCCAGCGGGAGCAGCCGGCGCCGGTCGCGCGGCTCGTGTGCGGGCAGCCGCAGGCCGGCCAGCACGTCGTCCAGCCGGGCGGCGATGTCGGCATAGTCGTCAAAACTGAGGATCTGCGCCTCGGGCAGCACCTCGGCAAGCTGGTTCCCGTACCGCTCGGCCAGGCACCCCACCGCCACGACCCTGGTGTCGCCGACGGCGGCGTCCAGCAGTTCCCCGATCGACTCGTGCTTCGCCGCCTCGATGAAGCCGCAGGTGTTGACCAGGACGACACTCGCGTCCCGGTCATCGGTGACCGACCAGCCGGCCGCGGTCAGCCGGCCGGCGAGTTCCTCGGAGTCCACCTCGTTCCGCGCGCAGCCAAGGGTCACCAGGCTGACGGTCCGCGGGGGCCCGGCCAGCATGTTCCTACGACTCGACGGCACACCGGAAGACTACGGTAAACCGGGCCGTGGCCGGGCCCCGCCCGCGTTGCCCGGTGAGCATCAGCCCGTCGCGGTGGTGGGCAGTTTCCGGTCCGGCCCGAAACTGAGGGTCAGCGGCTGGCCGGGCGAGCCGGGACGGCCCAGCTTCTTGCCGTCCACGGTGAGCAGGATCCCGCCCGGATTGCCGATCTGCATGACCACCGTGTGCCGGAAGGTCCAGGTCTTGCTGCTGCCGCTGACGATGTAGGCCTGGGTCAGGTACTGGCCGCTTGGCCTGGTGAACTCGACCCAGCAGTCCTGCAGGGCGGTCAGCTGGATCACCACCATGTGCGGGTGGGCCGGCGCGGCGGACGGCGCTGGCGAGTGCACGGCGGCCGCCGCGTGATGGTGCGTGGCCGGCTGGTGGCCACCGGCCGCCGCCGGATGGGACGGGCCGGTGACCGCGGTCAGCACCCGGTAGCCGCCGTAGCCCAGCACCAGCACCAGCACCACGATCATCGCCAGGCTCCAGTTGGGCCTGCGCCGCTCCTTCAGCTTGATCGGGGTGGACGGCTCGAACACGTCGGCGGCCCGCATCGCCTGCGGCGCGCCGTGCGCGGCGTCGTACTCCTGGACGAGTTCCTCCGGATCGGTCCCGACCGCGCGCGCGATGCTGCGGATGTGGCCCCGGGCGTAGAAGTCGCCGCCGCAGGCGGAGAAGTCATCGCGCTCGATTCCCCGGATGATCGTCTCCCGGATGCAGGTCCGCTGGCTGACCTGCGTGACGGTGAGACCGGCCTGGCTGCGAGCCTGGGCCAGCTCGTCACCGATGCTCACACCGCGCCTCCACGTGGTTGTGGCACTGCCTGCCGCCCGGGGCCGCGGCACAGTGTCCTACGCCGAACCGGTCCCGACCCGGGACCGGTAACCAAGTGTAGACATGGCACCGACTCGCCGTCAGGGCCAAGCCCGCGTCGCCGTCCGGGCCAGGCCAGCGCCGGTCAGCCGTCCTGATCGCCGCGCAGCGAGGCCAGCAGCCCGGGCAGGTCATCGGGGCGGACCAGGACATCCCTGGCCTTGGATCCCTCGCTCGGGCCGACCACCCCGCGGCTCTCCAGCAGGTCCATCAGCCGGCCCGCCTTGGCGAAGCCAACGCGGAGCCTGCGCTGCAGCATCGAGGTGGAGCCGAACTGGGTGCTGACGATCAGCTCGGCCGCCTGGATCAGCAGTTCCAGGTCGTCACCGATGTCCGGGTCGATCTCCCGGCGCAGCCCCTCCGGTGCCACCACATCCTCCCGGTACACCGGCTGTGCCTGCTTCTTCCACTCGCCGACGACGCTGCGGATCTCCTTTTCCGAGACAAATGCGTTCTGCAGCCGCAGCGGCTTGCTGGCCCCCATCGGCAGGAACAGCGCATCACCCTGGCCGACCAGCTTCTCGGCCCCGGGCTGGTCCAGGATGACCCGGCTGTCGGCCAGGCTGGCGGTCGAGAACGCCAGCCGCGACGGCACGTTCGCCTTGATCAGCCCGGTCACCACGTCCACGCTGGGACGCTGGGTGGCCAGCACCAGGTGGATGCCGGCCGCCCGGGCCAGCTGGGTGATCCGGACGATGGCCTCCTCCACGTCCCTGGGCGCGATCATCATCAGGTCGGCCAGTTCGTCCACGATCACCAGCAGGTAGGGGTAGGGCTCCAGCACCCGCTCGCTGCCCGGCGGGGCCGCCGCCTTGCCCGACCTGACCGCCTTGTTGAAGTCGTCCAGGTGCCGGAACCCGAACGCGGCCAGGTCGTCATAGCGGCGGTCCATCTCGCCGACCACCCACTGCAGCGCCTCCGCCGCCCGTTTCGGGCTGGTGATGATCGGCGCATACAGGTGCGGGGTGCCGGCGTAGATGGACAGTTCGACCCGCTTGGGGTCGATCAGGATCATCCGCACGTCGTCCGGGGTGGCGCGGAGCAGGATGGAGGTGATCAGGCCGTTGACACAGGTGGATTTGCCGGCCCCGGTCGCGCCGGCGATGAGGATGTGCGGCATCTTCGCCAGGTTCGCGACCACCGTGTTGCCCTCGACGTCCTTGCCCAGGCCGACCACCATCGGGTGGTGGTCGCCGGCCGCCGTCGGCGACCGCAGCACGTCGCCTAGGCTGACGATCTCCCGGTCGCTGTTGGGGATCTCCACCCCGATCGCGGACTTGCCGGGAATCGGGGACAGGATCCGCACGTCGGCGCTTTTCACCGCATAGGCGATGTTCTTGGACAGCTGGGTGACCCGCTCCACCTTGACGGCCGGCCCCAGCTCGATCCCGTACCGGGTCACCGTGGGCCCGCGGCTGAACCCGGTGACCCGGGCGTCCACCTCGAACTGATCCAGCACCGCGGTGAGCGCGGCCACCACCGTGTCGTTGGCCGGGGTCCGCGCCTTCGGAGCGGACCCCGGGCGGAGCAGCGCGACCGGCGGCAGGGTGTAGCCGCCATCGCTGGACCCGCTCAGGGTGAGCTGCTCGCCCCGGATCGGCAGCGGGGCCGGTGCCGAGCCGGGGCGGCCGGCCGGCGGCCCCAGCCCGAGCACACCGAGCACGCTGTCCTCGTCGCGGCTGGCCACGCCGGCGGTGTCCAGGCCGTCCGTGCCGTCCCCGGAGTCTTCGCCCGCCGTGGCCACCGTCTCCGGCCGGCCGGGGCCGGTCCCGCCGGGATGGGTCCCGCCGTCAAGGGCGGCGCTGCCCGCGGGCAGCGCCGGGCCGGGCAGGTGCTCGCCCTTCAGCAGGGGCGTGTCGTACGGCCGGCTGTGGTCACCCACCTCGATGGCGGCCCCCCGCCGCCACCATGGCCGGGCGGCCGCCCCGGGTGCGCCGGGGCCGGCCTCGCCCGGTGCCGCCCCGTTGGGCGCCCGCCGGGCCGGCCGCGCAGGTCGGCCAGCCGGTCCGGCACCCGGTGCAGCGGCGTCCCGGTGATTACCAGCAGGCCGAACCCGCAGAGCAGGGCCAGCAGCGGCGCCGCGACCCAGGGCGTGACCGCGGCCACCAGCGGGGCCGACACGGCGTAACCGATCAGGCCACCGGCCGCGCGCATGGCCGCTGCCCCGTCGGCCGGGCCCGGGGTGCCGTGCGCGATGTGGGCCAGGCCCAGCCCGCCGACGATCAGCGCCGCGCTGCCGATGACGATCCGGCCGGTTTGCGCGTTCCGGTCCGGGTGGCGCAGGAACCGCCAGGCCAGCAGCCCGAGCAGGATCGGCACCAGCCAGCCGAGGGAGCCGAAGGCGCCGCTGACCACCACGGTCATCCCCCGCCCGACGATGTTCGGCATGCTCAGCCAGGTGGTGGCGGCAACAATGATGGCAGCGCCGAGGAAAGCCAGGCCGATGCCGTCCCGCCGGTGCAGCGGGTCGAGGTCACGGGCGCTGCGGCCGAACGCCCGGGCCGCGGATCCGGCCGCGTGGGCGATCATCATCCAGACCGTGGCCACCGCCCTGCCGATCCAGCCCACCAGGATGACGATGGGGTTGGTGGATGGCTGCGGCCGGGCCTGCGCCCGTCCCCGGCCGCCGCCACGGGGCCGGCCACGGGCTTTGCCCCGGCCGCGGGAACTGCTGCCACCCTTGCCGGACGGCGGCCGCTGGGCCGGCATGTTAGCGCGCGTCCGTGCCGGAGCCGGGCGGGTCCGGGTGCCCGTCCCGCCGGGCGGCCGGGCACCGCCCTTGGGCACACGGGCAGCCATGATTGCCACGTTAGCCAGAATGCCGCTGCGGCCGAAGGAAGCGCGCGGGCGTGTCGCGGCCCGCGGGCCGGCTGCCGCGGCCGTGCTGCCCGCTCAGGACCCGCTCACCCCGCTCAGACCTGGATCACCACCGGGATGATCATGGGGCGGCGCCGGTAGTTCTCGTTCACCCACCGGCCGACCGTGCGCCGGACGACCTGCCCGAGCGAGTGAGCATCGTTGATCCCATCCGCCCCCGCCTTCTGCAGCGCATCGTCGATACGGGGCATGACCTCGGCGAACGCGGCGTCGTCGATGCCCGAGCCACGGGCGTGGATCTCCGGCTGCGCGGCCAGCTTGCCGCTGGTGGAATCGACCACGATGACGATGGAGATGAAGCCCTCGTCGCCGAGGATGCGCCGGTCCTTCAGCGAGGTCTCGGTCACCTCGCCGACCGACAGCCCGTCCACGTAGACGTATCCGCACGGCACCGCCCCGGAGATCGCGGCCTGCCCGCCGACCAGGTCGACCACCACCCCGTCCTCGGCGACCACGATGCGGCGGTCCGGCACGCCGGTCAGCGCGGCCAGCCGGGCATGCGCCCGCAGGTGCCGCCACTCGCCGTGGATCGGCATGAAGTTGCGCGGCTTGACCAGGTTCAGCACGTAGAGCAGTTCGCCCGCGGGGGCGTGCCCGGACACGTGCACCAGCGAGTTCTCCCGGTGGAACACCCGCGCGCCCCACCTGGTCAGCTCGTTGATCACGCGGAACACGGCACTCTCGTTGCCGGGGATCAGCGAGGAGGCGAGGATGACCGTGTCTCCCTCGGCGATCCGGATGGGGTGGTCCCGGCCGGCCATCCGCGACAGTGCCGACATCGGCTCGCCCTGCGACCCGGTGGAGATCAGCACCAGCCGGTCCGCGGGCAGGTCCTCGGCCTCCTTCGCATCCACCATCAGCCCGCCGGGGACGTTCGGGATCCGCAGGTAGCCGAGATCCCGGGCGACCCCCATGTTGCGCACCATGGACCGGCCCACGAACGCCACCTTGCGGCCGTGCGCGGCCGCTGTCTCCAGCACCTGCTGGACCCGGTGCACGTGGCTGGCGAAACACGCGACGATGATCCGCTGCTGTGCGCTGGCGAAAATCTGTGCCAGCACCGGCGCGATCTCCCGCTCGCTGGTGACGATGCCGGGGATTTCGGCGTTGGTGGAGTCGGCCATCAGCAGGTCCACCCCGTCCGCGCCGAGCCGGGCGAAGCCACCGAGGTCGGTGAGCTTGCCATCCAGCGGCAGCTGGTCCAGCTTGAAGTCGCCGGTGTGCAGGACGACCCCGGCCTGGGTGCGGATGGCCACCGCGAGCGCGTCCGGGATGGAATGGTTCACGGTCAGGAATTCCAGCCCGAACGGGCCAAACGTCTGCCGCGCGCCAGCTCCCACCTCCACCGTGACGGGTGTCAGCCGGTGCTCCGACAGCTTGCTCCTGATCAGCCCGAGGGTCAGCTTGGAGCCGACCAGTGGGATGTCCGGGCGCTCCCGCAGCAGGTACGGGATGCCGCCGATGTGGTCCTCGTGCGCGTGGGTAAGGACCACCGCCTCGATCAGCCCGAGCCGGCCATCGAGGTAGGAGAAGTCGGGCAGGATCAGGTCCACCCCGGGCTGGTCGGGCTCGGGGAACAGCACCCCGCAGTCGACGATGAGCAGCCGGCCCGCGTGCTCGAACACGGTCATGTTCCGGCCGATCTCGCCCAGGCCGCCGAGCCCGATGATGCGCAGCCCGCGTTTGGCCAGTTGCGGGGGGTTGGACAGGCCTGGGTGCGGGTGGCTCACCAGGCCGCCCCAGGGGCCGTGCGGCCGGCCATCAGACGGCCCCGCCCGGCAGCTTCACGCCGGCCGCCACCAGGTCGGTCCGCAGCAGTTCCACCAGGTCGGGGGTGGCGTCGATGAGCGGCCCGCGGACCGGGCCGCCGGGCAGGCCGAGCAGGCCCAGCGCCGCCTTGGCGGCGATCACGCCCTGGGTCCTAGTCATGATCCCGAGGTAGACCGGCACCATCTCGCGGTGGATGCCCAGTGCCTCGCCGACCCGGCCGGCCAGGTACGCGTCGATCATGTCGTGCAGCCGGTCGCCGACCACGTGCCCGACCACGCTGACGAACCCGGCCGCGCCGATCGCGAGCATGGGCAGGTTCAGCATGTCCTCGCCGCAGTAGTAGACCAGGTCGGTCGCCAGCATCACCTGTGAGGTGGCGCCGAGGTCGCCCTTGGCGTCCTTGACCGCGATGATCCGCGGATGCTGGGCCAGCCGGAGCAGGCTCTCGGTGGTGATCGGGACGCCGGCCCGGCCGGGGATGTCGTAGAGCATGACCGGCAGGCCGGTCGCGTCGGCGACGGCGGTGAAATGGGCGACCAGGCCGCTCTGCGGCGGCTTGTTGTAGTACGGGGTGACGACGAGCAGTGCGTGCGCGCCAGCCCGTTCTGCATCCCGGGCGAGTTCGCAGGTGTGCGCGGTGTCGTTGGTGCCGACCCCGGCCACGATGGTGGCGCGGTCGCCCACCGCCTCGATGACGGCGCGCAGCAGCCGGTCTTTCTCGGCGTTGCTGGTGGTCGGTGACTCCCCGGTGGTGCCGCTGATGACCAGGCCATCGTTGCGCATGTCGTCGACCAGGTAGGTGGCCAGGCGGGCCGCCCCGTCGGCGTCGAGCGCGCCGTCGGCGGTCATGGGAGTGATCATCGCGGTCAGCATCCGGCCGAACGGCGCCCCGGGCTGGGGCACGCCGGGCCGGGCCACGGACGCCTGTGGTGTTGCTGTCATGCACCGAACGCTACCCGTCAGCGGCGCGGCGGCGGAACCGGCTCGCCCAGCCGATGTTCACCAGGCCGGCCCAAAACGTTACGGCGATGCATAACCGTAACGTTCCCGGAACGGTCACGGTGGACACTGCCAGTGAGATCACAAACGTGGGGAGGACACAGATGACTACCAAGACCGGCGAACCAGCCGTCACCCAGCGGCCGCGCAGCGGCGTCCGGGGCGGTTTCGATGTCGCCTACGGCTATGTGACCGCCTTCTTCGTGCTCGGGGTGCTCGCGCAGGTTTTCCTGGCCGGCGTCGGGATCTTCGGCATCAACGCCATCAAGGTGGCCAACGCGACCAGCCTGAACCCGCACCGGGCCTGGGGGACCGTGCTGATGATCATCTCGCTGATCATGCTCATCATGGCGCTGGTCGCCTGGGCGTCCCGGGGCACGGTCATCGGGACCTTCGTGCTGGCGCTGCTGGTCATCGTCGCCCAGTCCGGGCTGGCGGCGGCCGGCGAGAGCAACAAGTGGTTCGGGGGCCTGCACGCGCTGGACGGCATGGTGATCCTGCTGCTGTCCATCTGGCTGGCGATCGCCGCCCGGCGCCGGCGCCAGGCCCGGCGCTAGCCGGCCCGGCTAGAACACCGGGATGATGTCGTCCGGGTTGATGTCGTCGGCCACGTCGACACCCTCGATGTCCAGTTCCGGAATGGCGGGAAAGGCGATCCCCCAGCGGCTCACGATCGCCCGCACCCGGGCCATCGCCACCCGCCAGTTCTCGGCCTGCCGCTCATAGCTCAGCACCCCGAGCCCGGCGCCGCGGGCGTGGCTCATCAGCACCCGGTGGTTGGGCAGGAAGTACGGCGGCAGTTCCCAGAACCCCTCCGGTGGCTCCCACAAGATCATCGACAGGAAGATGAACCCGGCCCGGAGCTGGCGGGTGATCAGTTCCTTCACGTCCTCGGTGAGGCCCGGCCACTCGTTCTCCAGGATGGTCATGCAGATCTGCAGGTGCCGTGACTCGTCCCGGCCGATCCGCTGGAACATCTGCGCGAACACCGGGTGGGTGGTGCCCGACGCCATCCCGCGGAACAGGGTGGAGGCCGCCATCTCGCCCATCATGAAGCTGGTGAACAGCACCGGCAGCGAGTACTTGCCGACCGCCTTGTTGTAGCCGGTCCAGTACCGGCCGCCGTTGTGGTAGAGCCAGCCGATGTTGTTGTGCGCGGCGTGCTCCAGCGGGGTCGCCGGGGTCCAGTCCAGCGGGCCACCCGGCCACAGCCGGGCGATAGTCCGCTGGCAGCACTCCTCGTGGTTCATCTCGTCCCGGGTGATCGAGAAGAAGCACTTGCGGACCGGGTCCTCCTCGTGCTGCTCGAACGCATGGATGGTGGCCCGGGCGAACACCGCCGGGCCGGAGGCGTCGAAATTGGCCAGCACCGAGAACCAGTACATGATGCCGAGCCGCTGCTCGGGGGTGAAGTCCTCCGGGCGCAGGTCATCCCAGGGCAGATCGGCCGGATTCCACAAGGTGGCCTTCGACTTCTCGTAGATCGCGGCCAGCTTGGCGGTCTCTACCCGCCACTCCATCGGGTAGATGTTCGGCTGCGGGATGGCCGGTGCGGGCCAGAAGCCGCCCTCCGGGATGACCAGGTCCTGATCGCCGTCAGCCACGTTGCTGCTCCGTTCCCGCGTCCGCCCCGTCGTATGACAGAGTAAGCCGCGATCTGCGGCCTGTCGTCACATCGCCCTGCGGGCTCCGGCCAGCCCGCGCCCTCCCCGGCCCCCGTCGGCCCGCGCCGCGCTGGCCCCCGCCGCGCCGCTCCCCGCCGCGCTGGCCCCCGCCGCGCTACAGTACGGATTGTCCCGGGGTCCGCCCGGGACGGTGCTGAGCCAGCGAAGCCGGTGAGATGCCGGCGCTGTCCCGCAACGGTGATGCCCCCGCGGGGGATGAGCCCGGACGCCTGGCCTGTGCCGACGTGCTGTCCTCGGAGGAAGGGCGGTTCGTTTCGATACCTCCTCCGGGTGTCGCAGCGGGCGCACTTCGTCCTCCACGACCTGACGGAGGATGATCATCATGCGGGCACTTTCCCGCCAGCTTCCAGTCCTCGCCCTGGTGGCGGCACTGGCCATCGCCTGCGCGGCCTGCGGAAGCAGCAGTACGCCGGGCACCACCGCGAGCAGCCCCGCCGCGGCCAGTTCCGCCAGTGGCGGCACCTTCCCGGCCACCATCGCCGCGGCCAACGGCGCCGTACGCGTGCCTGCCCGCCCGAAGGCGATCATCTCGCTCTCCCCCACTGTGACCGAGATGTTGTATGCGATCGGGGCCGGCTTCCAGGTCAAGGCGGTTGACGCGGACTCCAACTACCCGCCGCAGGCGCCCAGGACCAAGCTGTCCGGGCTCTCGCCCAACGTCGAGGCCATCGTGGCCGACAAGCCCGATCTGGTGGTCGAGTCCTACGACACAGGGAACCTGACCAAGCGGCTGGCCGCTTTCTCCATCCCGGTGCTGGAACTGCCCTCCCCGTCGCAGCTGTCAGGTGTGTACTCCGAACTCACCCAGCTGGGTGCGGCGACCGGGCACGTAGCCCAGGCTCGCAGTGAGGACGCCAAGCTGCGTACTCAGATCGCCGCCATCGTCGCTGCGGCCCCACACCCCACCAGGCCGGTCACCTATTACTACGAACTTGACAACACTTATTACTCGCTTACCTCGGGCACCTTCGTGGGGCACCTGCTGGGGCTGCTTGGCATGAAGAGCATCGCGGACGCGGCCAAGGGTGCCGCCGCCGCGGGCGGCTACCCGCAACTGTCGTCGGAGTACATCCTGCGCTCGAACCCGGACTACATCCTGCTGGCGGACACCGTCTGCTGCCACCAGAGCGCGGCCACCGTGGCGGCCCGGCCCGGCTGGTCGAGCCTGGCCGCGGTGAAGGACGGCCACGTCATCCCGCTCAACGACGACGTCGCCTCTCGCTGGGGCCCCCGTATCGTCGACCTGCTCCGCACCGTGGCCACCGCCCTGGCCAAGCACAACCAGTAGCCGAACCCCGTGCCCAACCACCCAGGCGGCGCCGTGAAGTCCACCGGACGTGGTCGATTCGGGCTGCTGCCACGACCCAAATCGGCCAAGTCCGGCAAGGGGCCCACCACACCAGCACCGTCCGTACCACGCGTGCGGACGGGGCGGGCGGTGGCGGTCGCATCCGCGGCCCTGGTGGTGGCCATGCTCATCGGCGTATCGGTCGGGCCCGCCGGGCTGCCACTCTGGCAGGTTGGCGAGGCGCTGCTGGTCAAGCTGCCGTGGCAGCCGCACGTAGCGGTGCCGGCGGTGGCGGTGATCATCGTCTGGCAGGTGCGGCTGCCGCGGGTCATCCTGGGTGCCCTGGTCGGCGCCATGCTGGCCGGCAGCGGAGCGGCCTACCAGGGTGTGTTCCACAACCCGCTGGCCGACCCCTACCTGCTGGGGGTGGCGGCCGGCGGCGGCCTGGGCGCCACCGTGATCATCGTGACCGGGGCATCGGCCACGTTGCTGCCGCCTGCCGCGTTCGCGGGCGCGGTGGCCGCGGTGACGCTCACCTACCGCTGGGGTCGGGCGCGGGCCGGGACGCGAACCGCACCGGCGGCAGCGCCGGCGCGATCGTGCTGGCCGGGGTGGCGGTGGGCACGCTGCTCACCGCGATCCAGACCTATGTCCAGCAGGAGCACTCGCAGAGCCTGCAGCAGATCTACTCGTGGATCCTGGGCGGGCTGTCCCTCGCCTCCTGGTCCGATGTTGTGCTCATCCTCCCGTACGCGGCGGTGGCCGCGGCCGTGCTGATGGCACACCGGCGGCTGCTGGACGTGCTCCGGATCGGCGAGACGGAGGCGGCCAGCCTGGGCGTGGACATCACCCGGCTGCGGCTGACCATCGTCGCCGCGGCCACCCTGGCCGCCGCCGCCGCGGTCGCGGTGGCCGGGCTGATCGGCTTCGTCGGCCTGATCGTGCCGCACACGGTCCGGCTGACCGCGGGAGCCAGCTACCGGGTCGTGATACCGGTCTCGATGATCGGCGGGGCGGCCTTCCTGGTGCTGGCCGACGTCGTGGCCCGCACCGTGCAGGCACCGGCCGAGGTGCCGATCGGGGTCATCACCGCCGCGATCGGCGCGCCCTTCTTCCTGTTCGTGCTGCGTTCCCGCCGCGCCCAGCAGGACCTGGCATGATCACGCTGGCCGGGGTGGGAGTGCGGTACGGTCCGGCGGCCGCGCTGGACGGGGTCAGCGGCGAGGTGGCCGCCGGGGAATGGCTGGCGATCATCGGGCCGAACGGCGCCGGCAAGTCAACCCTGCTCCGGTGCATCGCGCAGCTGACCCGGCACGAGGGCCGGATCACCATTGATGGCCAGCCGGTCACCAGTCTGCGCCGCCGGGCACTGGCCCAGCTGGTCGCCTACGTGCCGCAGACGCCGGTGCTGCCCGCGGAGATGACGGTGGCCGACTACGTGCTGCTCGGCCGCACCCCGCACGTCGGCTACCTGCGCATGGAGAGCGCCGGGGACCGCCAGATCTGCGCCGATCTGCTGGACCGGCTGGATCTGGCCGCGATGGCCGGCCGGGCGCTGGCGACCCTGTCCGGTGGCGAGGCGCAGCGGGTGGTGCTGGCCCGGGCGCTCGCGCAGCAGGCACCGGTCCTGCTGCTGGACGAGCCGACCAGCGCGCTCGACCTTGGCCGCCGGGTGGAGGCGCTGGAAATCATCGACACGGTGCGCCGCGACCAGGCGCTGACCGTGATCTCCGCCGTGCACGACCTCACCCTGGCCGGCCAGTTCGCGGACCGGCTGCTGCTGCTGTCCGGCGGCCAGGTGGCCGCGGCCGGCCCGGCCGCGGCGGTGCTGCGGGAGGACGTGCTCGGCCCCCATTTCGGCGCGGCGGTCCAGATCGTGACCGGCCCGGACGGTGCGCGGGTGGTCATCTCCCGCCGCGACCGCGGCCCGCTCAGACCCCCAGCCCCCGGCCGATGATCTCCTTCATGATCTCGGTTGTGCCGCCGAAAATGGTCTGCACCCGGCTGTCGGTGTAGGCGCGGGCCACACCGAACTCGCGCATGTACCCGTAGCCGCCATGCAACTGCAGGCAGCGGTCCACGACCCGGTTGCACAGCTCGCTGTCCCACCACTTGACCATCGAGGCCTCTTCGTTGGTGAGCCGCCCGGCGACCAGTTCCATCACCGCCCGGTCGGTGAACGCACGGGCCACGGCCAGCTCGGTGGCCATCTCGGCGAGCACGAACCGGTTGTGCTGGAAGCTGCCGATCGGCTGGCCGAACGCCTGCCGCTGCTGGCAGTAGGCGAGGGTGTCGGTGAAGACCTTCTCCGCCCCGGCCAGCGCGGCGGTGCCCAGCGCGATCCGTTCCCTGGGCAGGTTCTGCATCAGCGCGACGAATCCGCCGCCTTCCTCGCCGAGCAGGTTGGCCACCGGTACCCGCACGTCGGTGAAGGACAGCTCGGAGGTGTCCTGGGCGTGCATGCCGATCTTGTCCAGGTTGCGGCCCCGCTCGAAGCCGGGCGTGCCCCGTTCCACCACCAGCAGGCTGATCCCCTGGTGGCCCGCGCCCGGGTCGGTGCGGGCGACGACGATCACCAGGTCGGCCAGCTGGCCGTTGGAGATGAAGGTCTTGCTGCCGTTGAGCAGGTAATGGTCGCCGTCGCGGATCGCGGCCGACCTGATGCCCTGCAGGTCGCTGCCCGCGCCCGGCTCGGTCATCGCGATCGCCGTGATCAGCTCGCCGGAACAGTAGCCGGGCAGCCACCGCTCGCGCTGCTCGGGTGTGCACAGGCGGTTGAAGTACTGCCCGTTGATGTCGTTGTGCACGGCGAAGGCCGGCCCGGTCGCGCCGGCCGCGGCCAGTTCCTCACCCAGGATCATGTAATAGCGGTAGTCGGTGTTCCCGCCACCACCGTACTTCTCGTCCACATCGATCCCGAGCAGGCCCGCCTTCCCGGCCGCGAGCCACAGTTCCCGGGACACCATCCCGTCCCGTTCCCACTGCTCGTGGTAGGGGGTGATCTCCCGGGCGATGAACGTGCGCACCATGTCACGGAACGCGTCATGCTCGGGGGTGAAGATGTCACGCTGCATCGGGCGCACCTTCCTGCGGCATGGGGAACAGCGGACCAGGAAGCCCAGGTGATGAGCCCCTACCCGCGACCGTAACACCACCGTCCTGGCGGCCACCCCAGCCGCCACCGCCCCGGGCAGCCGCCACCGCCCCGGGCAGCCGCCACCCTCCCCGGCAGCCGCTCCCCGCAGAGCCGCTCCCCCGCACGATGGGCAACTACACACCGGACGTTATTGCAAGTCTTTTGCATCTTCCATACAGTGGCGTCATTCCACCGGCAGAAGGAGAACGCCCTGATGGCTGCTGTGGCCGCCCGCGCCCGGCGGGTCGCCGCCGCGCTGACCCCGGCGGAATGGGGCCGGGCAGGTGGCATGGCCGGGACCGTGCTGGTGCTGCACCTGCTGGGGTGGGGACTGCTGCTGGCCGCGCTGCGCGGGCACTACCACATCACCAAGACCGAGATCTTCGGCGTCGGCACCGGCATCCTGGCCTACACCCTGGGCATGCGGCACGCGTTCGACGCCGATCACATCGCGGCGATCGACAACACCACCCGCAAGCTCGTCGCCGAGGACAAGCGGCCACTGTCGGTGGGATTCTTCTTCTCACTCGGGCACTCATCGGTGGTGTTCGTGCTGGCTGTGCTGCTCAACTTCGGCATCCGCGCGCTGAACACCCAGGTCCGCAACGGCGGCTCCACCCTGCACAGCGTGACCGGGACGGTCGGCACCCTGGTCTCCGGGACATTCCTCTACCTCATCGCCGGCCTCAACGTGGTCATCCTGGTCTCGATCGGGAAGGTCTTCCGCGACATGCGGCGCGGCCGGTACGACGACGCCGAACTGGAGGAGCAGCTGGCCAAGCGGGGCCTGCTCAACCGGTTCCTCGGCCCGCTGGCACGGCGGGTGGACGCGCCGTGGAAGATGTACCCGATCGGGCTGCTGTTCGGCCTGGGCTTCGACACCGCCACCGAGATCGCGCTGCTGGTGCTGGCCGGCTCGGCGGTGGTGAGCGGGCTGCCGTTCTACGCGGTGCTGTCGCTGCCGCTGCTGTTCGCGGCGGGCATGAGCCTGTTCGACACCGCCGACGGCTGCTTCATGAACTTCGCCTACGACTGGGCGTTCGCCCGCCCGCTCCGCAAGGTGTACTACAACCTGACCGTCACCGGCCTGTCGGTGTTCGTGGCCTTCTTCGTCGGCACCATCGAGGTGCTCGGCCTCATCGCCCAGCAGTCGCACCTGACCGGCGGCTGGTGGGGGCTGATGCGGAGCTTCAACCTCAACACGGCCGGCTTCGTGATCGTCGGCATGTTCGTGCTCACCTGGGTGATCGCGCTGGCGGTCTGGCACTTCGGCCGGATCGAGGAACGCTGGGAGGCGGCCGCCAGCAGTGCCGACTAGGGATTGGCCCGGCGAGCCCGGCTGATACCCAACGGCGGATGCGGCCCACTCCCCGCCGCCCGGCCCGGCCACGGCCCGCCTCCCTGAGCCCTGCTGCGCCGCCCGGCTCAGGCCGCGCTGGGCTCGGACAGGTAGGCGGCCCACTGCGGGTCGCCGTCGTGGGCGGCGCCGATCAGCCGCCAGTGCGCGCCCCGCGGCACGGCCGGGTCGCAGCGCAGCGTCCAGCCAAGCTCCTCCACCAGCCGGTCCGCCTTGCTGTGGTTGCACCGCATGCAGGAGGCGACACAGTTCTCCCAGGTGTGGGTGCCGCCCCGGCTCCGGGGCACGACATGGTCGATGGTCTCGGCCTTGTGCCCGCAGTAGGCGCACAGGTAGTTGTCCCGCCGCATGAGTGCGCCCCTGGTCAGCGGCACCCGGCTGCGGTAGGGCACGCGGACGTAGCGGCGCAGCCGGATCACCGAGGGCGTGACCAGCACCACCGAGGTGGAACGCAGCATCGCACCGCCGGCGTCGTCGTGCACCACCTCGGCCTTGTCACCAAGCACGAGGCACACCGCGCGGCGCAGGCCGACCGTGGTCAGCGGCTCATACGTCACGTTGAGCAGCAGTACCCGTCGCACGCCCGCCTCCCACCTCGTGCTGTGCATGGACAGCCTAATCGGCCGCCGCCCCACCGTCCTAGCACTACCGGGTGTCCGGCGCATGTCCGGCAGGCGGATGGCCGTAAAGTGCGGCCATGATCGCACGCGCCTGCCGCCCGGGCCGCTGCCGGTGACCGGGCCCACCGACGCCACCTATCCCCCGGCCCGCCGCCTGGACCTGGCCGAGAACATCGGCGGTCGCCTCATCGCCGACCCTTACCGGTGGCTGGAGGACCCGGCCAGCGCGGAGACCCAGGCCTGGCTGGCAGCGCAGGACACGCTGGCGGCCGGCCAGCTCGCGGCCCTGCCCGCCCGGGCGGAACTGGCCGCCCGGATCGGGGCGCTGACCGCCACCGGTTTCGTGAGCAGCCCCGCCTGGCGCGGTGAGCGGTGTTTCTTCCTGCGCCGGGAGCCCGGCCAGGAGCATGCCGCGCTGATCACGGCCACGCCGGGCGAGCCGGACCGGGTGCTGATCGACCCGGGAGCGCTGGACGGGACCGGGGCGACCACGCTGGATGCCTGGTCACCCGACCACGAGGGCAGGCTGCTGGCCTACCAGCTCTCGCAGGGCGGTGACGAGGAGTCGATGCTGCGGGTCATGGACGTGGCCACCGGGGCGGAGGTGGATGGGCCGATCGACCGCTGCCGGTACACCGCCATCGGCTGGCTGCCGGGCGGTGGGTCGTTCTACTACGTGCGCCGGCTCGGCCCGGGCGCGGTGCCGGCCGGCGAGGAGCAGTACCACCGGCGGGTGTACCTGCATGCGGTCGGGACCCCGCCCACTGCGGACAAGATGATCTTCGGCGAGGGCCGCGACAAGACGGACTTCTATGACCTATCGGTCAGCCGGGACGGCCGCTGGCTGATCTTGTCGGCCGCCCAGGGCACCTCGCCGCGCAACGACCTATGGCTCGCCGACCTTGCCACCTCACCGCCCGGGGCGCCCGCCTTCCGGGTAATCCAGGCCGGCGTTGACGCCCGCACCGGCGCCCACGCGGGCCGGGACGGCCGGCTCTACCTGCTGAGCGACGCCGGCGCGCCACGCGGGCGGCTGGCGGTGGCTGACCCGGCCCAGCCCGGCCCGGACGGGTGGCAGGACCTGATCGGCGAGGACCCGGAGGCGGTGCTGGCCGATTACGCCATCCTCGATGGCGATCAGGCCGGGCCGGTGCTGCTCGCGCTGTGGGCCAGGCACGCGGTGAGTGAGATCACGGTGCACGATCTGGCCACCGGCCGGCGCCGGGGCACGGTCAGCCCGCCCGGGGCGGCCGGCGGCTGGGCACGATCAGCGGGCTCAGCGAGCGCCCAGAGGGCGGGCACGAGGCGTGGTTCGGCTACACCGATTACGGCACCCCGGTCACCGTGTACCGATACGACGCCCGCGGTGGGGCGGTCACGGAGTGGGCGCGGGCACCCGGGTCGGTGGAGATACCGGCGGTGGACTCCCGGCTGGTGAGCTACCGCTCCGCGGACGGGACCGAGGTCCGGATGATCGTCCTCAGCCCGCCAGCTGACCAGCCCCCGGCGGACCAGCGGCCGGCCACCCCCCGCCCGGCGATCCTGACCGGCTACGGCGGGTTCGCCATCAGCCTGCTCACGCCCGCGTTCGCGCCGGCCGCGCTGGCCTGGGTGGCGGCGGGCGGCGTCTACGCGATCGCGGGCCTGCGCGGCGGCGCCGAGGAAGGCGAGGCGTGGCACCGGGCCGGGATGCGCGAGCACAAGCAGCGGGTATTCGACGACTTCCACGCTGCCGCCACCACGCTCGTCGGCGGCGGCTGGACCACCCCTGGGCAGCTGGCCATCTCCGGCGGGTCGAACGGCGGCCTGCTGGTTGGCGCGGCGCTCACCCAATGGCCGGACGCCTATGCCGCGGTGGTGTGCTCCGCGCCGCTGCTGGACATGGCCAGGTACGAGCGGTTCGGGCTCGGCCAGTTGTGGAGCGACGAGTACGGCACGGCCAGCGACCCGGCGGAACTCGGCTGGCTGCTGTCGTACTCGCCGTACCATCACGTCCGGGACGGGGTCCGCTATCCAGCTGTGCTGTTCACCGTGTTCGACTCTGACACCAGGGTGGATCCGCTGCACGCGCGGAAGATGTGCGCGGCACTCCAGCACGCCACCTCCGCCCCGCTGCCGGACCGGCCGATCCTGTTCCGGCGGGAGGCGCAGGTGGGACACGGGGCCAGGGCGGTCAGCCGGTCGGTCGCCCTGTCCGCCGACACGCTGGCGTTCCTCGGCTTTCACACCGGCCTCACCCGGAAACCGGAGGGCCAGCCACCGGACGGCCAGGACGGGCCCTGACCGCGGCCCACCTGCCGGCCCGGCACCACCCGCCCGGGCACTACCCTGGACCGCAGCATGGACACGACAACGGAGCCCGCCAGCTTCTACGAGGCGGTGGGCGGCGAAGAGACCTTTCATCACCTGGTGCAGTCGTTCTACCGGCGGGTGGCGGAGGACCCGGAATTGCGCGCGGTCTACCCGAGCCGGGATCTGGGCCCAGCCGAGGAGCATCTGCGGCTATTCCTCATCCAGTACTGGGGCGGCCCGCGGACCTACGACGAGCGCCGGGGGCATCCACGGCTGCGGATGCGGCACGCCCACTTCGTCATCGGCGAGACCGAGCGGGACGCCTGGCTGCGGCATATGCGGGCGGCACTGGACGAGCTGGGCCTTGCCGACACGCACGACCGGCAGTTGTGGGACTACCTGGTGATGGCCGCGCACAGCCTGGTCAACCAGCCGTCTGAGCCCGGCCGGCCCGACCTCGGGCTCAGCCCGGCCTGACCAGCGGCGCGGCCCGGGCGGTGGTCAGCCGCGGGTGAGCCTGCGGTAGGTCACCCGGTGCGGCCTGGCCGCTTCCGCGCCCAGCCGCTCGATCTTGTTCTTCTCGTAGGCCTCGAAGTTGCCCTCGAACCAGAACCAGCTGGATTCGCCCTCCCAGGCGAGGATGTGGGTCGCGATCCGGTCCAGGAACCAGCGGTCGTGACTGGTGATCACCGCACAGCCGGGGAACTCCAGCAGCGCGTCCTCCAGTGACGACAGCGTCTCCACGTCGAGGTCGTTGGTGGGCTCGTCCAGCAGCAGCAGGTTGCCGCCCTGCTTCAGGGTGAGCGCGAGGTTGACCCGGTTCCGCTCACCACCGGACAGGATTCCCGCGGGTTTTTGCTGGTCGGCACCCTTGAAGCCGAACGCGGCCACGTAGGCCCGGCTGGGAATCTCGGTGCGGCCGACCCGGATGAAGCTCTCCCCGTCCGAGATGACCTCCCACACGTTCTTGTCCGGGGCGATCCGCGCCCGGGCCTGGTTGACGTAGGAGATCTGCACCGTCTCGCCGATCTTGATGGTGCCCGCGTCGGGTAGCTCGTGGCCGACGATCATCTCCATCAGGGTGGTCTTGCCGACCCCGTTTGGCCCGATCACGCCGACGATGCCACCCTGCGGCAGCGAGAAGCTGAGGTTCTCCATCAGCACCCGGTCGCCGAAGCCCTTGGTGAGCCCGGCCGCCTCGACCACCAGGCGGCCCAGCCGCGGCCCCGGCGGGATCTCGGATCTCCTCGAAGTCCAGCTTGCGGTCGGCGTCGGCCTCGGCCGCCATTTCCTCGTAGCGCTCCAGCCGGGCACGGCTCTTGGACTGGCGCGCCCGCGGGCTGGACCGGACCCATTCCAGCTCGGATTCCAGCCGCTTGCGCCGCTTGACGTCTTTCTGGCCCTCAATCTTGATCCGGGCCGCCTTGGTCTCCAGATAGATGGAGTAGTTGCCCTCGTACGGGTAGGCGTGGCCCCGGTCGAGCTCGAGAATCCACTGCGCCACGTTGTCCAGGAAGTACCGGTCGTGCGTGACCGCCACCACGGTGCCCGGGTACTTCTCCAGGTGCTGCTCCAGCCACTGGACGCTCTCGGCGTCCAGGTGGTTGGTCGGCTCGTCCAGCAGCAGCAGGTCCGGCTGTGAGAGCAGCAGCGCGCACAGCGCCACCCGCCGCCGCTCGCCACCGGACAGGATGCTCACGTCCGCGTCGGGCGCCGGGCAGCGCAGTGCGTCCATCGCCTGCTCCAGCTGGCTGTCCAGATCCCAGCCGCCCCGGTGATCAAGCTGCTCCTGGAGCTTGCCCAGCTCGGACAGCAGCTCGTCGGAGTAGTCGGTCGCCATCTTCTCGGCGACCTGGTTGTACTGGGCCAGCAGCGCCTTGACGTCAGCCACGCCCTCTTCCACGTTGCCGAGCACGGTCTTGCTCTCGTCCAGCACCGGCTCCTGCCCGAGCATGCCGACCGTGAACCCGGGCAGCAGCCGGGCCTCACCGTTGGACGGCTGTTCCAGCCCGGCCATCATCCGCAGCAGGGTGGACTTCCCCATGCCATTCGGTCCGACCACGCCGATCTTGGCGCCGGGCAGGAACGCCAGCGTGACATTGTCGAGGATGACCTTGTCGCCGTGCGCCTTCCGCACAGCACGCATCTGGTAGATGAATTCGGGCATGGCTCAAGGGTAGGGGCACCGGGCGAGCGGATCGGACCGGCTGACCGGCCAGGATCCGGCGAGGATCGCGGCACAGGCGCATCCCGGAGGCCAGCCCGCGCGAGGTAACGCGGTTGCCCGGCCAGGCGGCCCGGGCGCATGCTGGCCCCGAGCACATGCCGGCCTGGGCTATGCCGGCCCGAGTGCCAGCCGACCTGGGCGCATGCCGGCCCAGGCGCGTCACCTGAGGAGGTGGCCAGTGACCGCGCAGGCCGAGGTGATGGACCGCCTGGCCGGGCAGGTACGCCAGGCGCTGGAGGCAGCGGACCTGGACACCTACGCCGACCTGCTTGACCGGGCCGTGCGGTGGGGAGCGCCCGGGGACCCGGTGCCACCCTGCCGCAGCCGGGAGCAGGTGCTGGCCTGGTACCGGCGCGCCCGCGACTCCGGCACCCGCACTCGCGTCACCGACACCCTGGTCGCCGGGGACAAGATCCTCGTCGGGCTCAAAGTCACCAGCACGGGCAGCGGGGCTGGCGAGGTGACCCGGTGGCAGGTGCTGACCGTGCGCGGCGGCCGGATCACCGCGATCAACGGGTTCGCCGGCCGCGGCGAGGCGGAAATCTTTGCCGGGCTCGCGCCGCCCCGGCCAGCCCCACCCGGCACGATCCGGTGGGCCCCGCCGACCCAGCACCAGCTGGCCGACGACCGGATCGGCCTGCGGCTGCCCGAGCCGGCTGACGCCGCGGTCCTGCACGGCTACGCCTCGCGTGACGGCGGCCTGGACGGCGGCTGGGTTCCGCTGCCCACCGACGCCACGCTGGCCGACTGCCATGCCGTGGTCGGCGACTGGCTGGCCGGGTGGCGCAACGAGCGCAGTTTCCACGGCCCCGCGCTGGTCATCACCCCGGCCGGCGAGCCGGCGCTGGCTGGCCTGGTTGGCCTGGGCGACCGCGGCGGCCGGGTGGTCGAACTGTCCTACGGCGTCGCCCCCGACCGGCGCGGCCACGGCTACGCCACCAGCGCCGCGCGGCTGACCGCCAGCTGGCTGCTGCGCGAACGGCTCGCCGACCTGGTCGAGCTGGGCATCGACGCAGCCAATACCGCCAGCCAGCGCGCCGCGCTCGCCGCCGGGTTCACCCCCGCCGGGACCGTCCAGTCGTCCGTGGCCGCGACGGGGGACGCTGAGGACGACCTGCGGTTCATCCTCCGGCGCCCCTGACGTGCAGGGGCGCGGTTGGCCCGTGGCCGCGCCGCCAGACGGCGGAGGACTCACGCTGGCCGCAGTCCCGGTCGCCGATGACATGGCCGGACACAATCGGCACGGCCGGCCCGCGGGCGCGGAGGCTGGGGGTGCCGACACCGCACAGCCGGCGCAGATAGGGGTGCGCCCCGTGGACCGGGCGGGCGGCGGCCGGCCGCACGGCCAGAGGCCCAACCTCGCACCGCTCGCCCGGCCCGAGGCCCGCCGCCGCCCGCCCGGCCCGAGGGCTCGCCTTCGCACCGCCCGCCGCTCAGGCCGGGACTCCACCCAGCGACCCGGCCATCTCGCTGGCGAATTCGGCCACCGCCTGCTCATCGAGCACGCCGTCGCCGGCTCCGTCCGGGTCATCCGCAGCGGCTCTGGCCGCGCCCGGCTCAGCTGTCCCCGGCTCGTCCAGGCCCGGTTCCAGCCCGTCCGCGTTCTCTCCCGGGGCCGGTTCACTGCTGCTGGCGGAGCCGGCCGCGTGCCCGTCGCCACTGGCCCGCTGTGCCTCAGCGCTCTCGGCCGCGGTCTCACCCGCCGCCCGCCGGGTGCGGGAGAAGTGCGCCACGCCCCGGCTCAGGTCATGCCCGACCGAGCTGGCGTCCACCTCGACCGCGATCCGTGGCGACCCGTCCTTGCCGGGGTACTCCCGCACCCGCAGCCGGCCCCGGACCACCACCGGCTCCCCTTTGCGCAGGCTGATGGCCACGTTGTCGGCCAGGGTGCGCCAGCACAGCACGGTGACGAAGGAGGTGGGCCCGTCCGCCCACTCGCCGGTCTCCCGGCTGAACCGCCGCTCGGTATAGGCGACCCGCAGCTTCGCGGTCGAGGTGCCGTTCTCCAGGCGCTTGAAGGCCGGCTCGCTCGCGACGAACCCGGCCAGGTCGATGTGCGAATCGATGATCATGTCTGGTTCTCCCGTCGGCCCTGGTGGCGGCGCGGTCTGGCACCGCCCGGCGGGCGGCACCCTGCCACCCACCGGCCACCACCATCACTGCCAGACGACCGGCCCGCCATGCCCAGTTGCCAGCCTGTGGACAGCGCGGGCAGAACCGCGCACGCTGTGGACGGGGCCGGGCACGCTGCGCCGTTTGGTGCGATAATCCGGCTGGCCACGGCCGCCGAGCGGATGGCTCAGGCGGCGACGAGTTCCGCGGGCTGGGCGACGACGTCGACCAGCGCCCCGTTGCGCATCACGGTGATGGCCAGCGGGCGGCCGATCGCCTCGCTGAACATGAGCCGCTGCAGATCCTGCGCCTTCTCGACCGGCTTCCCGGCGGCGGTGATCAGCAGGTCCCCGGCCCGCAGCCCGGCCTGGGCGGCCGGGCCGCCGGCCACCACTTCCACCACCCGCAGGCCGCTGCTGCGGCCGAACCGTTCCCGCAACTGGGTAGACAGCGGTGCGGGCGCGCTGACCAGCCCGAGGTAGGCACGGCGGACCTTGCCATCGCGCATCAGCGCGGAGATGATCCGTCGCGAGGTGGCGTTGACCGGCACCGCCAGCCCGAGGCCGACCCCGGCTACCGCGGTGTTGATGCCCACCACCTGAGCCCGGCTGTCGGCCAGGGCGCCGCCGGAGTTGCCCGGGTTGAGCGCGGCGTCGGTCTGGATCACGTCCTCGATCAGGCGCGCGGCGGCCCCGCTGCGGGTGGGCAGCGACCGGCCCAGCGCACTGATCACCCCGGCCGTCACCGAGCCGGCCAGGCCGAGCGGGTTGCCCACCGCCACGACCAGCTGGCCGACCACGAGCCCGTCCGCCTCGCCGAGTTCGGCAGGTGACGGGGTTGGCCCGGCCGCCCGGAGCACGGCAAGGTCGGACAGCAGGTCCGCGCCAACCACCGTGAACGGCGCCGACGAGCCATCGACGAACGAGGCGGTACCGGCCTGCGCACTGCCGACCACATGCGCGTTGGTAAGCAGGAACCCGTCACTGGTGAACACGACGGCCGAGCCGAGGCTCTCCCCGCCTCGCATACCAGACCCGGAGCGGGGCACCCGCAGGCTGGCGACCTTCGGTGTCAGGTGCGCGGCCACGCCCGCGACCAGCTGGGAGTAGGCGTCAAGCGGGGGCTGCTCGGCCATCGTCGCCTCCCGGTTCGTTACTACGATTACATCATTACAAGAAACTACTGGCGAGTGGCAAAGCTTCCCGGCGCGATGGGCCAGGAGGTGGGCGCGGACGCAGGCGGGCGGCGCCGGGGCGGCAGGCGGACAGCGGTGAGCCGGGGCGGCAGGCGGGCAGCGACCAGGGCGGGCGGATGTCCCGCGAAGTGGTCAGGCGCCGCGGGCGACGGCCAGTTCACCGCGGAACTGGCGGTAGGTGGACAGTTCCTGCTCCACCGGGCCGACCACCAGTCGCTGAGCCACCGCGGCGATCTCGGTCCGCATCTCCTGCTCGGCATTCTCGCGCTCACGCTCGGCGGCGCGGGAAACCAGGCTCATGCAGCCGATGGCGGTCAGCCAGCCCAGCGCGAGCAGGGCCACCACCATGACCGTCACCCAGGGCATCAGCCTTACATTGCCGGACAGCGCGGGGGCGTGCCGGAAGGCGTGGAAGACGCCGACCACCAGCAGGGTCACCAGCCAGACCAGGCCAATCGCCGCGGCACCGGCCAGCAGCCCCTGCCAGGCAGCGACCAGCTTCCACCAGCCGACGGCGCTGTTCTCGGCGGGCAGTGCCGTCCGCACCACCTCACCGAGAGCGGCCGGGACCTCGTCCACCTGTGAGCGGGCCGCCGCCCGCACGGTGGCCGGCCAGGGAGCGGGCAGGCCCGGCACGGCCTTGTCGGCGAATATGGTGATCGCATTGTCGATGCCGGCCCGCTGCGCACCGGTCGGCCCGGCCGAGAGGCCGCGCAGTTCGTCCCAGAGGGCGCCGAGCCTGATCTTGCGGATGGGGTCCCGGCGCAGCAGCCGGTCGGCCAGCCAGGAGACCGGCCAGCCCACGTAGTCGGCTGCCTTCAGCTCCCGGGCGCTCTGCAGCGCCTGGCTGACCCCGGCCACCCCGGCCGCCTGGGCGAACGCCTCCGACAGCGCCTGGCTGCCGTTCCCGGCGGCGGGCGGCTCCGTCTCGCCGGTGTATCCGGCGAACCGCAGCGCGAGCGCATCGACATCGGCCGAGAGCCGCTCGGTGCTGGCCCGCCGGGCGGTCACGGCCTTGGCCAGCGCCTCCCGCAGGTCATCCAGCCCGGCACCGGTGAGCGCGGACGTGACCAGGATCCGGCTGTCGTGCAGGCCCTCGGTGTCGAGCAGCCGCTGCAAGTCGGTGACGCAGTCACTGGTCTGCTCGGCAGTGAGCAGATCGGCCTGGTTGAGCACGACGGCGATGACCGAGGAATGGCCGGCCATGGGCGTCAGGTACCAGCTGTGCACGGCGGCGTCGGCGTACTTCTGCGGGTCGAGCACCCAGACCATGAGGTCGGCCAGCGATACCAGCCGGTTCACCGAGCCGGACTCGCCCGACAGCACCGAGTCGTGGTCGGGCAGGTCCAGCAGCAGCAGCCCGCCCAGCGCGCGCTCACCCTCACCGAGCGCGCTCGACCGGGCGTACCGGTTGCGGTCCCGCACGCCGAGCCAGTCCATCAGCGGGTCTGCCCCATCCATCCCCCAGACGCAGGCGTACGCTTCCCTGGTCATCGGGCGGACCACCCCGACCGGCGAGAAGTCGGCCCCGGCCAGCTGGTTGAACAGCGACGACTTGCCGCTCCCGGTGCCGCCGGCCAGCACCACGACGGTGTGATCGGCCGACAGCCGCAGCCGTTCCCCGGCCCGGCCGAGCAGGGTTTCTGAGTCCAGCAGCAGCCGCTGGCTGAATCCGTCCTGCCCGCTGCGGGCCAGCCCGATCTGGGTCATCCGGGCCAGCGCGGTGAGCCGGTCGGACAGCATGGCCGCGGCATTCGCGCTGGCGGCCGCACTGGCGTTGGCGGCGGCACTGGCACTGGCACTGGCTGCCGCTCCCGCTCCGTTGGCCAGGCCATGAGCGGCGGGCCCGGCAGCCCGCACCGGCATGCTGGGCAGCCCGGTGGCCGGGCCCGCGCGGCGCGATTCGGTATCGGTCACCGGGTCACCTCAAGGGCATAGGCCGCCTGGTAGAGCTGTACCGCGGCGTCGGCGTCGGGTACCTCGGTACGCGCGATGAGTTTGCTGAACCGCTGCGTCTCCTCATCGAAGATCAGCTGGATCCGGTTCAGCAGGTCGGCCCGGGCCCGGACGGTCACATCGCGCAGCGGGCCAGCGCCGAACAGCGAGGTGAGCAGCCGGTGCGGGATGGCGGTCGCGCTCTCATCCGCCTCGGTCTCCGGCACACCGCTCCCCATCAGGCCGATCATGAGCAGGGTGGCCAGTGACTCGTCATCGAAGCTGACCGCCCTGGCGATCGAGCGCTTCGTCACGTTCTCCGCTTTCACCAGCCGCAGCACCTGCTCCTGCCAGGAACCGACGTCCCGGGCGGCCCGGGTGGCCAGGTCGGCGGATGCCCGGGCGAGGGCGGTCACCGGGTCCTGCGGGCGCTCTGGGATCTCCGCGGCCGGGCCATCGTCCAGGCCAAAGATCAGCCTGGCGTCGGCGGCAAGCTGGGAGCCGTCCCAGTCGTCGTCGCTGCTCGCGGCAAGCTGGTCCAGCAGCGCGGTGCCCGCGGGCTGGCTGCGCCACCGGCCGACCACGTCCTCGGCCGCCCGGTCGGCGACCGAGGAGATCAGCGATTCCAGCGCCGTCCGCAGTGCCAGCCGGAGCGCCTGCGCACGGGCCGGGCTGCGGTAGCGGCGCTGCCTGCCACCGGCCCGTTTGGCCTGCAGGGCACGCAGCAGGTCACCGGTGCCCGCGAAATCCTGCCAGCGGGCGAGCACCTCGCCCCGGAGCAGGGAGCCGTCGGCGGTGGCGGTGCCGATCTCGGCGATCGCCTCCCGGTATGCGGTCACGACCGCGGCGACCAGTTCGTGGTGCGCGGCCGCCTGCATTTCCACCTGGGCGGCGAGCGTGGGGATCCGGCCGGGGAAGGTGTCCAGCACCCCGGTCATGGTCTGGCTGAGAACCGCGATCCGGCGGTCGGACAGAGCCGCCTCGGACAGCCACTGCCGGATCGGCTCGGACGCCTCCGCCGGCAGCTTCCCGTCGTTGAGCACAGTCTCCGGGATCAGGAAACGCTGATGGTGGCTCAGGCCGTTGGCTTCCAGCATCGCGCCGAAGTGGTCGACCAGCTGGGGCACGACCGGCTGGTGGACCCGGGACAGCACGATCCCCAGTGCGGCGCCGCGATCCCGGGCCTGCTGCAGCAGTTCCCAGACGGCCGCGTCGGCGTAGCGGACGGCGGTGGTCATGAACAGCCACAGGTCCGACGCGTCCAGGAACTGGTGCGCGAAGTCCCGGTGCGCCTGCACGACCGAGTCGATGTCGGGCGTGTCGAGCAGGGCGACACCCCTGGGCATGCCCTCACTCGCGGCCAGCACCAGCAGGCCATCCCGGCCGGACCGGGCCAGGCCTTCCTGGCGGACCCGCGGCACGGTGGGCAGGAAGACATTCTCCGCGAACCAGTCCATGTCGTCGGGGTGACAGGCAAGCACCGGGCTGTTCGTGGTCGGGCGCCGGATCCCGGTCATGCTGACCTCGGCCCCGACGATGCTGTTGACGAGGGTGGACTTGCCCGCGCCGGTCGAGCCGACCAGGGCCACCAGCACCGGCGACCCGGATTCGCGCAGCCGTGGCAGCAGGTAGTCGTCGATCTGGCCGAGCAGCTTGCGCCGCTCCGCCCGCGCCTCGGTCACCCCCGGCGCTTCCAGCGGCAGCTGGGCGGCGACGATCGGCTTGCGCAGGGCCAGGATCGCGGACTCGACGGCCTTGGCGTTGACCCGGACCGCTGGCTCGGCAGCCACACCGCCAGCCGGCCCGGGCGCGGCGGCTTCCGGCTCAGGCTCGGCCGCGGCGGCCTCGGGCTCAGACTCGGGCGCGGCAGCCTTGGGCTCAGACTTCGGCGCGGCAGCCTCGGGCTCAGACTTCGGCGCGGCAGCCTCGGGCTCTGGCGCGGCGCCCGCCTGCCCGGTCTCAGGCTCAGGCGGACCAGCTTTCCGCCCAGGCTCGGGCTTGGGCTCGGCCGCAGGCGGGGAAGCCGCAGAAGAAGGAGAAGAAGCCGCAGGAGGAGAGACCACAGGCGGGGAAGCCGGACTACCGGCACCGCCGCCATGCCCAGGCACCGCGGCTGCCACGCTCTGGCCCTCGGTCATCGCCGCTCTGTCATCTCGTTTGAAGGTCATTCCAGCCAGCACAGCCGATCACACTGGGGTAGCCGCCGGCCATCCCCCCCGCGCCGGCCGGTCGCCCACCGCCTGCGCGCCCGGGCCGCTCCCGGTGCATTGGTAATTATGTACTGCCTGAGCCGGGTAACCGCCCCGATGCCCGAAACACCGTCGGCTATTCCGCACCTCCTGGCACTCCAGGCCGTACCATGCCCGGCGGTCCCGCCGCACCATGCCCGGCGGTTCGCCGCCCGGCGCCGGCCCGGGCCGGGGTATGAGCCGGTCAGGACCCTGCACCAGTGGTCAGCAAGCGCCGCTACACTGGCCACGCACCTTGCTGGGGAGCGGCCTGGTGGCGGCACGAGTGCGCGGCGTCAGGCACAGCCACCCGGTGAGGGCAGGTGGCCTGCCAGCCGCCCGCTGGCGCCGGGATTCCGGTGCCAGCGCGATTCTCAGGGGCGGCCGGGCAGTTCCGGGCCGCGTGCCAGTTTCGGCTGGACCGGGCCGCACGGCCCGGGGAAACCCGGTACAACCAGGTTGAACACGGCGTCGAGGAATCACAGATGGAGACTTCATGGCGGCTGGGCAAGGTTCCCGGGTACTGGTGACCGGCGGGGCCGGCTTCATCGGCCGGCGGCTTGTCCAGGCACTGCTGGACAGCGGCGCCGAGGTCACCGTGGCCGACCAGCACGAGCCGCCCGCGGCCGGGGTCCGGACGGTGCTGGGCGACCTGCGCGACCCGGCGGTCGCCGCGCGGGCGGTGGCCCCCGGCACCGAGGCCATCTTCCACCTGGCCGCGCTGACCCGGGTGCTGCTCTCGCTGGAGGACCCGGCCGGCACGTACCAGACGAACGTCGCCGCCACTGCTGGACTGCTGGAACTGGCCCGCACCCGGGGCGTGGGCACGTTCGTGCTCGCGTCCACCAACGCGGTGACCGGCGATGTCGGCTCGGCGGTCATCACCGAGCAGCAGCCCCTCCGCCCGCTCACCCCGTACGGCGCCACCAAGGCGGCCGCCGAGATGCTGCTCAGCTGCTACTCGGCGGCGTATGGGATCGCGGGCAGCGCGCTGCGGTTCTCCAACGTCTACGGCCCGGGCATGGAGGCCAAGGACAGCTTCGTGCCCCGGCTCATGCGGGCCGCCCGGGACGGCCACGGCGTCCAGGTGTACGGGGACGGCACCCAGATCCGGGATCTGGTCCATGTGGACGACATCGTGGCCGGGATCCTGCTCGCCTGGCGGACCGGCTTCGCTGGCCCGCTCATCCTGGGCGCCGGCGAGTCCGTCACCGTGAACGACATCATCGCGGCGGCGCGCGCGGTCACCGGTGCGCCGATCCCGGCCGAGCACGTCCCCGCCAAGCCCGGCGAGATGCCCGCGGTCATCGTGGACATCGCCGCCGCCCGCGCACTGGGCTACCAGCCCAGCCACGACCTCAAGTCCGGTCTGGCCACGGTATGGCCAGAGTTCGCGCCGGCCAGCGCCCCGGAAGGAACCGCCCAGTGACGCCTCCCCAACTGGACGACACCGCGATCGACGACGCTGCCGCCGAGGGCTACTTCGCCGAGTTCGGCACGGCCGCGCGGCAGTTGCCGCCGGTCGCGATCGTGATCGCCGCCTTCAACGAGCAGGACGTGATCGGCCAGGTGATCGAGGCGCTGCCGGCCCAGATCTGCGGGCTGGCCACGGCGGCCGTGGTGGTGTCGGACGGCTCGGCGGACAAGACCGGCGGAGTGGCCAGGACCCACGGCGCGCTGGTCTGCGACGTGCCGGTCAACCGCGGCCAGGGCGCCGCGCTGCGGCTCGGCTACCGGCTGGCCCGCGAGGGCGGCGCCAGTTACATCGTCACCACCGACGCCGATGGCCAGTACAACCCGGCCGAGATGGAGCGGGTGCTCGCCCCGGTGGTGGCCGGGGACGCGGACTTCGTCACCGGCTCACGCAAACTCGGCAGCCAGGAGACGCACGACCCGGTGCGGCGGCTGGGCACCTGGGTGTTCGCGGTGACCATCAGCACCCTGACCGGCCAGCGCATCACCGACTCCTCGTTCGGGCTGCGCGCCATGCGGGCCGAGGTCACTGCCGCGGTGCGGCTGGAGCAGCCGCAGTACCAGTCGTCAGAACTGCTGATCGCGGTGCTGACGCACGGGTTCCGGGTGGCCGAGGTGCCCGCCACCATTCACAAGCGCCAGGTCGGCCAGAGCAAGAAGGGGCACAACGCCGTCTACGGGCTCAAGTACGCCGGCGTGGTGGCCGGTACCTGGTGGCGCGAGCGTCAGCGCCGGCTGCCGGCCTCCGGCCGGGCGCCCGAATCCGCGGACGCGCGCACACCCTCGGCTGCCGGGCGTCCCGCGGCGCCGGGGTCCCAGCCGGGCGAGGCGTCCACCCGGGTCCCGGACCCATTGGCCGCCGGCGGCTCCGAGCGCAGCAGCTTCCCCGGGCCGGCCATCTCGGACTCGACCACCTCAAGGGCCGACGGCGCTGGCGCGGACCCGCGGTCGGCGAACAGCCAGTAGTGGAAGATCAGGAACCTGGCCAGGAACGTCAGGCAGTTGGCGATCAGGTAGGCGCCGTCCACGATCAGGACCCGCTGCCAGTGGCTCTTGTCGTTCGACAGCGCCCAGACACTGGCATAGTGGCTGGTCAGCCCGAGGACGGTCCACGCGCCCAGTGACACCAGCCAGAACGGCAGGGTCTCCCTGAGCAGGTGCGGCTTGCCCTTGCGCTCCCAGGCCCACCGGCTCAGCACGTAGCTCACTGCCGCGCCGGTGACCGCCCCCAGCGCGCCGGACAGGCCCGCGGTCAGGTGCATCACACCGAGCAGGAAGTTGAGCATGAGGATGCTCGACGCCAGTGACGCGACCGCCACCAGGATGAACCTGCTGAACCGCTTGCCGACCTGGGTGCGGAGCCTGGTCCGCACCGACGTGACCATCCTGGGCAGCGCTGAAGTCATGTGTTTCCTAGGCCTTTGCGGGCGGCCGGTGGGCCACCCGGACACGTACACACATTATGGGAGCCGCCGGGAACTGGAGACGGGCAGCCTCGGGTCCTGCCAACCCACGCTACCGTGACCAATGCGGTCCTGCAGGCAATGCACGCCGCTGGCGGCCGGCAATCTCCGCCGGCCTGCCGGAAGTGCCAAGTCAGGGCCGCTGGCCAGGATCTTCCCAGCCACCGGCGCTGCCCGGGCTGGCGTGCCACAGCAGCCGGGGCGGCGCTGTCACCGGCCCGCCCGGACCCCCGGTTTCCGCGTAGCGCGACAGGGCAAAGCCGTTGGGCAAAATTGTGGTGGCTGTCCCGGCCGGAACGCCCGGCGCCACCGGCCTGCCCGGCACGTCCCCGGCCCGCATCGCCGCCCGCACCGCACCGATCCCATGCGCGGCGCGGATCTCCGCCAGTGCCGCCAGGTCCCAGCACTCGGCCGCGTTGACCGACACCGACCGGCCTGTCCGGCGCAGCCGGCCGCGCACGGCGAGCAGCCAGGATCCGAACACCCGGGCCGCGCACCGCTCCTGCACCGACTCGAAGAACGCCAGGTCCACCGGGCCGGTCAGGTCCTCCAGCGTGGCGAAGATGATCCGCTGGCCGGACCGGAGGGCGGGCGTCTGAGTGGCGACCTTCACCCCGGCCACCAGCACCTGCCCGCCGGGCTGGCACCGGCGCAGCTCAGCGGCGGGAACCACGCCCAGTTCGGCGGTCAGCCTGGCGTAGAAGGTGAGCACATGCTGGCTCAGGTCGATCCCCAGGATGGCCAGTTCGGCCTCCACCCGCTCGGCCGGGGTCAGCTCCCGCAGTTCACCGGCCGGCACCAGGTCGCCCAGATCCAGCGGCAGTTCCCAGTCCGGCCCCGGCTTTTCATTGGCTGCGGTCATTTCATCGGCTGCGGTCATTCCGCTGGCCGGTTTGCCCCGGTTTGCGGGTACCGAACTCGTGAAAAGCCGGGAGCGGCGGCCGCCGTCCAGGACGGTGACCCGGGCCAGCAGGTCGCGCCGGGACACCCCGGTGGCGGGCGGGTACAGCCGGTCGAACGCCCCGACCAGGACCAGCCGCTCGGTGACCGGCCGGGACGTACCGGACCGTACCCAGAAGTCCCGCAGCGACGTGTACGGCTGGCCGGCCACGATCCCCGCCACCTCGGCCTCGCTGATTCCCTTCACCTCGGCCAGGGCGGCGCGCAGCCCGAACCGGTCCCGGCCGTACCGCTCCACCCGCCAGTCGCCAGCCGAAACATTCACATCCACCGGCAGAACGGCGGTGCCGCCCACCCTCGCGTCCCCGACGATCACCCGTTTCGGGTACATGCCAGGGTCGTGGGTGAGCACGCCGGCGTAAAAGGCGGCCGGGTAGTGCCGCTTCAGCCAGGCCGACTGGTAGGTCGGGATGGCGAACGCCACCGCGTGCGCCTTGCAGAAGCCGAACGCGCCGAACGCGGCCAGCACCTGCCACACCTGGTCCACCACCTCACCCGGGTAGCCGCGCTCGCGTGCCAGCCGGCCAAACCACTCCGCCACCTGCTGCCGGCCGTCGTCGGTGGCGAGCCGGCGGCGGGCGAGTTCGGCGTCCGACAGGCCGCAGCCGGTCATGATGTCGATGACGCGCAGCACCTGCTCATGGAAGACGACCACACCGCCGGTCTCGTTGAGTGCGGGCACCAGATCGGGGTGCGGATAGCGGGCCGGGCGGCGGCCATGCCGGGTGGCCAGGTAAGGCGTGATCATGTCGGAGTTGACCGGGCCGGGCCGGAACAGCGAGATGTCCACGACCAGGTCGCCGACGCTGCGTGGCAGCAGCTTGCCGACCAGTTCGCGCTGGCCGGGCGACTCGATCTGGAAGCAGCCCAGCGTCCGGGCCGAACGGATCAGCTCGAACGTCGGCTCATCGTGGCTGCCGATGGCGTCCAGGTCGATTCGCTCACCAGTGACCCGCTCGATCTCGGTCAGGGCGTGCGCCATCGCCGACTGCATCCGCACACCGAGCACGTCCAGCTTGATCAGCCCGGCCGCCTCCACGTCATCATTGTCGAACTGGGTCAGCGGCAAGCCGTCGGCGCTGGGCTCGACCGGGGTCCGGTCCAGCAGGGTCGCGTCCGAGAGCACTACCCCGCACGGGTGCATGGCCACGTGCCTGGGCAGCCCGTCCAGCCGTTCGGCCAGCGCGAAAACCGCGGTGAGCTGGGGGATGGCGAGCCGGCTGGCGCGCAGTTCGGGCAGCTGGGACAGGGCGCCGGTGATGTGGGCGGCGCGGATGTGCGGGAAGGCCTTGGCCAGCGTATCGACCTCATGCGGCGGCAGCCGGAGCGCGGCGCCGACGTCCCGGATCGCGCTGCGGGCCCGGTAAGTCTCCATCATCGACACGCAGGCGACGCGTTCCGCGCCGTAGGCGTCGAAGATGATCTGGTAGGCCTCGATGCGGCGGGCCGACTCCACATCCAGGTCGATGTCGGGCAGCGTGGCGCGGCCCTCGGACAGGAACCGCTCCATGATCAGGTCGTGCTCGACCGGGTCGATCGCGGAGATGCCGAGCAGGTAGTTGACCAGGCAGCCAGCGCCCGAGCCGCGAATGGAGCAGCGGATGCCGCGGTCCCGGATCCGGGCGGCCACGTCGGCGACGGTGAGGAAATAGGAGGCCAGCCCGGTCCGGGCGATGATGGCCAGCTCGTGGGCGAGCCGGCGGCGGGCAGCGGCGCGGCGGCGCGCGGCGGCCTGGCGGGGAGCGGTGACCTGGTGGGTGCCGGGCTGGTCGGTGCTGCGCTGGTGGGGGCCGGCCTGGTGGGCGTGCGGGAAGTGGCGGTCCAGGCCATCCTCACACCTGGCCCGCAGCAGGCCGAGCGAGTCGCCGCTGGCCTCCGGCAGGAACCGGCCGCCGATACCCAGGTCGCCCGCCGGGTCCAGGGCACAGCGCCGGGCCAGCCCGGCGGTAGCGGCGAGCAGGCCGGCCATCCCCGCTTCGCCGGCGGCCCCGCTGGCCCGGCCGGGGTGGCGGACCCGGCCGGGCCCTGTGCTGCCGGGCCCTGCGCTGCTGGGCCCGGTCCTGCCCAGTCCCGCGCTGCCGGGTCCCGCGCTGCCGGGGACCTCGCTGCCGGGGACCTCGCTGCCGGGGACCTCGCAGATCCGGGCCGCGATCCGGGCCATCTCCTCGCCGCTGGCCAGGTAGGCGCGGGCGTTGTGCCGGTCACGGTGCCGCCGCCCGAGCGGGACCAGTTGCCGGGCCGCGTCGAGCACCTGCGCCGCCGGGCCGTCGGCCGGGCTGAGATAGCGGACGGCGTTGGAAAGGACCGCCGGGACCCCGGCCGCCCGGGCCAGCCGCAGCAGCCGCGCGGCCCGGAACGTCTCGCCCGCCCTCTGGTGGTCGACCAGCTCGATCACCACCTCGGCCCGTTCCCGCCAGCGGGCCAGCGACGCCGCGGCCAGGTCGGGCCGCCGCGCGGCAGCTGCCCGGCCGACATCGCTGGCCGGGCCGAGCAGCACGATCAGCCCGGCCGCGTGCGCAGCGACCAGATCCATGGTCACCGCCGGGGCACCCCGCTGGCCGGCCAGGTGGGCGGCGCTGACCAGCCGGCACAGCGACGCCCAGCCCCGGCGGCCCTCGGCCAGGATGGTGATGCGGGAGGCACTCTCGTTATGCAGCCGGGCGGGCGCCGCCGGGCCCGGCGGCCAGTCATCCCAGCCCACCACAGCGCCCGCCCTGGCTGCGCCGTCTGCCCTGGCCGTGCTGCCCGGCCTGGTCTTGCCGTCTGCCCTGGCTGCGCCGTCTGCCCTGGCCGTGCCGCTGCCGCTGGCTGAGCCGCCTGTCCTGGCCTGGATATCCGCGGCCAGCACCAGGTCGGCGCCGAGCACTGCCGCGATCCCCACCTCCGCGCAGGCCTGGGCATGCTTGACCGCCCCGTACAGGCCATCGCGATCGGTGAGCGCGAGAGCGGGCATGCCCAGCTCGGCGGCCCGGGCCGCCAGACCGGCCGGGTGCGCCAGCCCATACCGGAGCGAGTAGGACGACGCCACGTGCAGATGGGCGAAATCCGCCGCCCAGCTCAGCCTGCTTGTCACCGGGTTCCCCGGGACCGCTAAGTCCCAGACCCGGGCCAGCAGCCAGCCGCCGGTGGCGGTGTCCCGCCGCAACTCGAACGCGGCGGGCGGGACGCCGCGGCCGGGCGACGCCTCGACCCGCCAGAATTCGTACTCCGACGGCTCTCCCACCCCGGCCGCTGGCGCGTCCTGCTGCCACCACTCCCGGCTGGCCAGCCAGTAGTCGAGGACTCTCAGCACTGCGTAGAACCGGTTACGCCAGGCGAACCTGACCGGCTGCCCCTGCCGCGTCCAGACCTCGACTCGCTCCCCATACAGCCTGCTCACCCGCTGCTCCCTGGTCAGACCCGCCTGGAAGACAGGCGGTGTCAGTTCAGACCCAGGGCCGGGCCCGGCAGCCCACAGTCACTCCCGTCTCGAATGTGTATTCGATTAACATGGGAATATAGGCAGCGTTGATGCATGATCACAGTAGTTTTCGAAATTAATATGGAAAAACTTCTTTAAACTGGCGTTTCGATACACGGCGGGGCGGGCGGTTACCCTCCGTTGTGCAGGCCGACTACCCGGCCCAGGCTGGTCACCACGTAGTCGTAGTAGCCGTCACGGTCCGTGACCACGTTCTCGAACTGGCCGAACAATTCGAAGCTGACCATGCCGAACACACTGGCCCACGTGGCCAGCGCCCGGGCGGCAATGTCGTCCGGGGCGCCGGGCAGGACCGATTCCCGGAGCCGGTCAGCGTCGGGGCCGAAGCCGCCGGGCAGGGCCGTCCCGAGCCCGGGTGGGTCCAGTGCCCCGGCGGCCAGCGCGCCGCTGATGATCCGCCCGAGCACGGCGGCGACCCGGGAGGCGGGCTCGATGGTCTGCGCGGGCGCCCGGTAGCCAGGCACCGGCGAGCCGTAGACCAGCGCGTACTCGTGCGGGTGAGCCAGTGCCCAGGTGCGCAGCGCGCGGCAGGCGGCCAGCCAGCGGCCCGGGTAGTCATCGCCGCGGCAGCCCTTGTCCGCCTCTTCCACTGCCGCGCCGATCGCGTTGTAGCCGTCGATGATGAGGGTGGTGAGCAGGTCGTCCCGGCTGGGGAAATAGCGGTAGACAGCCGAGGAGACCATGCCCATCTCCCGGGCGACGGCGCGCAGCGACAGCCCGGCCGCGCCCTCGGTGGCCAGATGCCGCCGCGCGGTGTCCGCGATCTCGCGGGTGAGTTCGGCCCGTACCCGCTCCCGCGCCGTCCGGCTGGCGTTCATGCCCCGACCTTAGCAGAGCAGTGCCCGAAATCAAGAGCACCGCTCCGCCAGGTCGTTGCGATGGATGACTGTATGTCGTGCGGCCAGTGCGGTGCGGCTGGCGCCCTTCGCTGCCCGGCGGGTGTTCGCTGTCTCCGCTGGCGTCAGGGGGCGGGCGACCAGCCGGCCATGGGGAAGGCGGCCAGGAGGTCGCGCACCTCGCCAGCGATCCGCTCGATGGCCCGCTCGTCCTCTTTCAGCGCGGCGGTGACCGTCTCGTCCATCCAGGCGGCGACCTGCGGCATGTGCTGCTCGGTCAGGCCGCGGGTGGTCAGCGCCGGGGTGCCGATCCGCAGCCCGGACGGGTCGAACGGCTTGCGCGGGTCGTACGGGACGGTGTTGTAGTTCGTCTCGATCCCGGCCCGGTCGAGCGCCTTGGCGGCCGGCTTGCCCGCGATCCCCTTCGGGGTCAGGTCCATCAGGATAAGGTGGTTATCGGTGCCGCCGGAGACCAGGTCGAATCCGCGCTCGGACAGGGCGGTGGCCAGTGCCTTGGCGTTGGCCACGACCTGGTGCGCATAGCCGCTGAACTCCCGCTGGGCCGCCTCGTGCAGCGCGACCGCGATGGCGGCGGTGGTGTGGTTGTGCGGGCCACCCTGCAGGCCGGGGAACACGGCCTTGTCCAGGGCGGACGCGTGCTCGGCAGTGGACATGACCATGGCGCCGCGCGGCCCGCGCAGCGTCTTGTGGGTGGTGGTCGTGATCACCGGCGCGTAGCCGACCGGCGAGGGGTGGGCGCCGCCCGCGATCAGCCCGGCGATGTGCGCGATGTCGGCCACCAGCACGGCACCGACCTCGGCCGCGATCTCAGCGAACGCCGGGAAGTCGATGGTGCGCGGGATGGCCGTGCCACCGCAATAGATGATCTTCGGCCGTTCCCTGCGGGCCAGGTCGCGGACCTCGTCGAAGTCCACCCGCCCGGTGTCAGCCCGCACTCCGTACTGGACGGAGCGGAACCACTTGCCGGTCACCGACACCGGCCAGCCGTGGGTCAGGTGCCCGCCCATCGGCAGCGCCATCCCCATCATCGTGTCGCCCGGCTGCAGGAAGGCCAGGTAGACAGCGAGGTTCGCGGGCGAGCCGGAGTAGGGCTGGACGTTGGCGTGGTCCACGCCGAACAGCACCTCCGCCCGCCGCGCCGCCAGCGTCTCCAGCGGGTCGATGAACTGCTGGCCCTCGTAATAGCGGCGGCCGGGATAACCCTCGGAGTACTTGTTGGTCAGCACCGTGCCGCATGCCTCAAGCACCGCCGCCGAGACATAGTTCTCCGATGGGATCATCCGGATCTTCTCGAACTGCCGCCGCGCCTCGGCGTGGATCAGTTCGGCGACCTCCGGGTCGGTGCGCTCGACGTGCGGGATAGGCGGCTGGTGCATGGTGACCTCCTTGCACATGAGGCTACACATGCCACCTGGCGAGCTGCCGGCGCCGTGACAGGTGTCCCGTCGGGGCAGGCTGGGGCCGGATCACTTGGGCACCACGCGTGTCCGTTACGTGACCTTGAAGCTGCACAATGGGACCGCGGCGCCTGTAGCTCAGCTGGACAGAGCAGCTGCCTTCTAAGCAGCGGGACGCGGGTTCGAATCCTGCCAGGCGCGCCAATCGACCAGGTCAGAGCCATGTTCCGATCTTGAAGGATAGGGCCGGGAGCCCCACGGGGAGCCACCGGAACAGCTTTTCCGCTGTGGCGGCCATTCCTCCCCATGGTGAACGGAAACCGGACTCGCAGCGCTGCCAACGACACGACGGCCCCGTGATAACCGCGCGTCGAGCCGCCGTTCTGGCGCCAGCCTTAGCGGTCGGGCATGACCACCCCACCGTACCGAACAGCTGATCTGCCTACCGCCCATGGTCAAGAATGCGGTCGGCCGTTGCCTGGGGGGCGGCGTTCAGCTCGCCGGGCCCAGGTCCAGGGAACCCCGTCAGCTCCCTGTGCTGTCAGGAGGGGCGGGCGGGGTCCATGCGGCCGGGTCGAGAGTTCCGTCGATAGCGGCCTGGGCGACATTGGTGAGGCGGAGGTTGTGGTTGCGGGCATAGGCCCGCAACCGGGAGAACGCCTCGGCCAGGCCGGTGTCGGCGCGTTCGGAGATCACGCCTTTGGCTTGCTCGATCACCACCCGGCTGGTCAGGGCACCGGAGAGCTGCTCGTTCAGGCGCAGGGCCTCGGCGCTGGCGCGATGCTGGGCGATGGACAGGGCGGCCAGGTCGGCGAAGGCGCGGGCGACGATGAGGTCGGCTTCGGCCATCGGGGCGCGGGTGGCGCTGAGCAGGTTCAGCGCGCCCAGGGTCACCTCCCGCAGCCGCAGCGGCAGCGCCAGCGCGGAGGCGAAGCCGGCCTGGAGGGCGGCAGTGGAGAACGACGGCCAGCGGCCGGCCCCTGCCTGCAGGTTCTCGTGCGCCACCGGCTCGCCGGTGCGGAAGGCGTCCAGGCAGGGGCCTTCCTGGGCCTGCAGCTCGAACAGCTCCAGCAGCCGCATCGCCTCGCTGGAGGAGGCCACCAGCGCCAGGCTGCCCGCCGGGGAGGCCAGCATCACCCCGGCGGCGGATACGCCGAGCAGATTGACGCACCGGTCCGCGACCCCGGTCAGCATGTCGACGACGTCGTAGTCGCCGGCCAGGGTGTCGGCCATCTCGACCAGCGACTTGACCACGTCGGCTTCCCGGGTCATCTCCACTCACCCTCCAGGGCCCCAGCAGCCCGCCGGGGCCGCGGGCGCCGGCTCGGGGCCATGCCCGCGGCATCCATCGTAGCGGCGATCTGGCCCCCGGCCCTGGCGCGCCGGGTGGGTGGGGTCATGGCAGCCGGAGTGTGCGGGCGATGACATCGTGGGCCACGTCGGTGAGCGGCCGGTCGTTGCTGAACGCGTGCGCCCGCAGCCGAATGAGCGCCTCGGTGACGCTGATGCCATGCTGGACCGAGACCATGCCGGCTGCGTTGTGTACCGCGAAGTGGAAGTCGGCCCCGGCCTCCAGTTCCCCGGCCACCGTGCCGGGGGGCGCGCCGGCCTGCGCCTCCAGCACCCAGCGGGCGGCCACCTCCGCCACCACCAGCGCGTCGGCGTGCTGGTCGCCGGTCAGCGGGCCGTGCGTGTCCCGGTACAAGTTGAGCGCCCCCAGGCGCACCGTCCCGGCCCGCAGCGGGAACCCGAACACCGCCCGCACCCCCGCGGCCAGCGCCGGCGGGGTGAAGCCAGGCCACCGGTACGTCACCGGAGCGGCCAGGTCGGGCTCGGCCACGACCGTGTCCTGCTGGTAGGCGTCCACACACGGGCCCTCGCCGAGGGTGTACTGCAGGTCCTCGATCAGCTCGCTCACGCCATCGGTGGTGCACAGCGACCCCCGCGGTATCTCACCCGACATGAGCATGACCCCCGCCCCGTTCACGCCCACGATCTGCGAGCACGCCCCGCACAGCCGGGCGGATGACCACCCATCTTCCCCGGCTGACAGCGCTACCAGGACCCGGTGCAGCCTGTCACCGGCCATCCGCCACCACGACCCCAGGCCAGCACCCCGGCACACCGCCCGCGGCAACACGGCAATCGCTCACCTGCCGCCTCCTTCACCTGAGAAAGGAAGGCGTCAGCAGGGACTGGACTGGGCGCCGCTCCGAGCCCGGGCAACCGGGCCCCTCTCACCACCTACGCTATGCCACCGGCAGGCTGACGGCAGGCCAGACCATGCCACGGCGACTTGCCAGGTCTCTGGGGCATCTGGCAGTGCCGTTCCCGAACGGGGCATTCCGGGCGATCATGGGGGGAGGTGCACAAGTCGCCGTTGTCTTTCGCGATCCGCCGGGAGCTGCATTGGAGATGCTGGGGCCTCTACTGCCCTAGCGCGGGCATTGGCGCCGCCTCTTGGCGCCTGGCCGTGGCCTCAGAGGTCGCGGCGCATGCATACCCGCGGCCACCGGTCCACCCCCATCGCGGCTTCCCGCTCCCTCATCGCCTGCAACCCCGGGGGTGACCTCAGCATCGCCCAGGACCCGGAACCCGCACCGGGCGTAGTAGGGCGCGTTCCATGGCACGTGCGCAAACGTGGTCAAGGTCAGCGCGGGAAGACCGTCAGCCGCTGCCCGGTTCGGGGCGTCATCCAGCAGCGCCCGGCCCAGCCCGCGGCGGGCGCTGCCGGGGTGGACGGTGACCTGCTCGATCTGCAGGCAGCCATCGGCCAGGTCGGCCATCAGGTAGGCGACAGGCTCATTGTCGTCGTTGGCTACCACCCAGAGCCGGCCGGCGTGGTGGCGGGCCGCCATCACCGGCAGCGGCCACGGCCCGTACCGGGCGATCTCGGGCATGCCGATATCGCAGAACATCAGCCCGGCCGCCCGCTCGATGGCCTGCAGGGTGGGGAGTTCTGCCACGCGGGCCACCCGAATGCGCATCAACTCATTGTCGCTCCGCGGTGCGGCATCATCCCCCCGGCGCTCGTGCGGCGCGAGCGGGCACAGTCCGGACCCGAAGAGGGGAACCGCCCGCCGAGGTAGATCGACAAGCCCTGAAGATGACCGGGCTCTCACGGGATCTGACTGCACCCGAATTGGCCGTCCGGCAATGATCAGCCCCGGGGAACCCGGAATTCACGGGGTTGCCCGTATTCGATCCGGCGCCAGGAGCCAGCGTTCTCCCGGTCACAGGCTGTAGTTTGCGCTGCTTACCGCTTGACAAGCGATATCCGCCGTTATGCGTGCTAGTCCCGGTCGGCTGATTGGTGTCGAAGACGCGCCCGAACGTATGATCTGGCGCCACCGCCGACCGCCCCAACACACTGCAATCGCGCAACAAACTGGCCATCGCCTACCGGGCGGCCAAGGGGAAGGATCCGAACTCCCAGTCTCACAGATCCGTAGATACCTGTATGGCGTTCAGCGTTGACCGGATCGGTCCGCGAGCTGGCATGACCGCGACCCGCCTGTCCGCACCCGTTCGCCTGGCGTCGGAAGCCGTTCGCGCCGATGGCTCCCGGTGACCCCAGCTCTTTGTCTGATCGGCGTTCTGGTGGGTTCGTCCCGCCGTCAGGCCGGCAGGATGTTGATGGCTCTGGCGACGACGAACACGGCCAGGAGCAGGGATATGGCCCACTCGAACATCATCAGCATCTTTGACCAGTGCTTGATCGCGGACACATCAGTCGGGCTGAACGCGGTCGCGGTCGCGAACGACATGTGCAGGTAGTCGATCAGCTGGGGGTACCAGCCAGCCTTGACCACCTCAGGGTTGGTCATCTCGGGGAACAAGAACGCTGGCAGCCTGGCGGTCCCGGCCGCGCGTGCGGCGGCCCCGCCCTGGTCCAGGTCCCAGTACCACAGGCCGAACGTGATCACGTTGATGAGCCAGATCGCTGCCCCGCTGCCCAGGAGCCGGGTAGCAGTGCCCATTTTGGCGTTGGCGACGATCAGCTGGACCAGGTGGATGGCGTTGAAAGCATTGGCGATGGCGATGGACACGATCAGCAAGCTGGTGACGACGCGGAGCCAGACAGCGGGGTTGTCGATCCGGCCCGGATCGCCGATCACCAGGACCAGCAGCAGCCCGACCGTGATGACCGGGTAGACCCACCGCCCGACCGCGCTGATATCGCTGGGCAGGGTGAGGTGGAGCAGTTCAGCGGCCAGCACGGCGACGGCCATCGCCCATCGTGGCTCGCCTTTGTGGCCGGGCATCTGCCCGCCGCTCGCCTGTTCGGGTGCGTTGCCCCCCTGGTCATCCATGGGGAGTATCTTGTCGCATCCGCCGCTCAGATCGGGGTATGCGGGGTTGTTCCCGATCATGGCCGCGCCGGGCGCGCGGGGTACTGCAGATGAGCACCAGCGGCACCGCCCCGTCCGGCCTGCCGCGATGCTGGAGATGCCGTCCCCGCGCGCCGACGGCCGGCCGTCTCCGCCAGGGTACGATTCAGCGCGTCACGTGCGGGGAGGTCATCTTGTCCGCAGTTGTTCGCGCTTCCCACCGTTGTGGTGACGCTGGTCCTGCTGGCGCTGATCATAGGGGCAGCCGTTGGCGGCCTGCTGGTAGGCCGCTCGCTGCGGGACAGCCGGGAAAGCGTCACCGGGTCCTTCGGCGTTCTGCAGGCCGCGCTGATCGGCTTCATGGCCCTGATCCTGGCCTTCGGCCTGTCCCTGGCCGTCAGCCGTTACCAAGCCCGCAGGCAGGCCGTGGTCGACGACACCACCGCCATCGGGACGACGTACCTGCGCGCGCAGACCCTGCCCGAACCGATCCGCAGCCGGTCTTTGCCGCTGATCGTGCGTTACACCGACGCCGAAATCCAGCTGACTCATGTCGTGCCCGGCAGCGCTGCCGCCGACCGGACGGTCGCCGAAGCATCCGCGCTGCAACGCCCGCTGTGGAAACTCGCCGCGCAAGCAGTGCAGGAACAACCCGTCGCGACCGCACCGTGGCTCTACGAGCAGAGCCTCAACGAGATGATCAACGAACAGACCGTGCGCGTGGCCGGGCTCAGTAACCGGGTCCCGCCGGAAGTACTGCTGGCCGAGCTCATCATCGCCGCCATGGCACTGGCGCTTCTCGGGCTACACGTCGGCGTGCTGGGCCGCGGCCTGGTCCCCCTGCTGCTGACAGCGGCGATGGTCACGCTGCTGCTCTACACCATCGTCGACCTCGACCGCCCGGCCCGTGGACTGATCCAGATTCCAGACACCCCCCTCATCCACCTCCGCGCCACCATGAACCTGCCGCCCGCCGCCGGGAACAACCCATGACGTGCCCGGCCACAACCCCGGCACGGCCAGTAGGCAGCCGGAGCAACGGGCAAACGTCCAATGGGTCCGCCCGGCGGCTTGCCAGCGATACGGCCACCGGCCCAGTAAGCACCCGAACTTCGGGGATCCATTGCCCAGCATCGGCGGGGCGGGCTGATCTCGCGCCGAATCTCGGCACGGCTGGCGGGGCAGAAACGATGAAGGATGTGGTCAGCCGGGAGACATCAGCTGCGGTATTCACCAGCGTACCGACGTTAGCTTTACTTCCCGTTTACGTGGCGGCGACGTACGATCGGGGCAGACGACTGTCTGCAGGCTTTTCCTGCATCGGGCCATCGCGAGATGCAGGACCGCGCCGCTCCGGACCCTGGCGGCATGGCCAGTCATGGCCGGATCGGATCAGGGTCTTTCAGCGATGCGCCAGCCAGAAGCCGCCCGCCGCGCGACCGCGGTAACTAGCTCACCCGCGGCTTGCCAGGCCTGCCTGGGACGCTGCCATGTGTGAGGACATCGACCCGGTGCAATTGGCCGGCCAGCAGGCGGTGGTGGCCCTTCCGGTGCGTATGGACGCCTCCAACGCCGGGCAGATCCGTGAGGAGCTGCTGTCGGTCATCAACGGCGGCGCAACGGCGCTGATCGCGGACATGACCGCGACGACCTGGTGTGATCACGCTGGCGCCGATGCCGTGGTGCGCGCCTTCCGGCGCGCTGTCATCAGCGGCACCGAGCTGCGGCTGGTGGTGAGCGCCGAGCACGTCTCAGGCGTGCTCGGCCTCACCGGCCTGGACCGTCTGGTTCCCATCTACCCATCCCTGGAAGCGGCCACGGCCGCCAGCGAGCCAGCGGCGGCGCCCGCTGGAGTGGCCAGGCCCGGGCTTGGTGGCAGCAGATCAGGGGGGAGCACCGTCGGGTATGGGCGATAGCGACGTTCGTGAGCGGATCGGCCGCCCGCGCCAGGCGGGCCTGCCGGCACTCGACCTGGTTGTGTCGAAGCTCCGCGGTCCGCTGATCCGGCCCGGGACCGTGCGCCGTTCGCGGCTGATCGAACGTCTGGCGCGTGGCGACCGGTGTCCGATCGTGTCGGTGGCCGCGCCGGCCGGCTACGGCAAGACGACGCTGTTGTCGCAGTGGGCCGAGCGCAACGGCCAGGCCTTCGCGTGGGTGTCGGTCGACGAAGCAGACAACGACCCGAAGGTCCTGCTCAGCTACGTCGCGGAGGCGCTCGATGCGGTCGAGCCGATCGGTGAGCGGGTGTTCGACGCGCTGACCTCCCCGGGCAGTTCGGTGCCCGGCTCGGTCGTCCCCCGGCTCGCATCCGCCTTCTCGTCTATGATCTCGCCCATCGTGCTGGTCCTAGACGACGTGCACGTGCTGCGCAATTCCGAATGCCGGGCCGCGCTTTCGGTGCTGGCCGATCATGTGCCGGATGGCTCGCGGCTGGCGCTGGCGGGCCGGGCCGGGCCGCCGCTGCGGATAACGCGGCTGCGCGCCGAGGGCAAGATCCTGGAGATCGGCCCGCGCGATTTGTCGCTGACCTGTGAGGAGGCGTCGTCGCTGCTGCGTGAGGCCGGCGTCGCGCTCGGCGAGGATGAGATGGCCGAGCTGCACCAGCGGACCGAGGGATGGCCGGCCGGACTGTACCTGGCGGCCCTGTATCTGCGGGAGGGTGGCCCGTTTGCGGGCACGGTCTCCTTCGGCGGGGATGACCGGCTGGTGAGCGAGTACATGAAGGCGGAGTTCCTGTCACGGGTCTCCCCCCGGCAGCGGGCGTTCCTGACCCGGACCGCGGTGCTGGAGCGGATGTGCGGGCCGCTGTGTGAGGCGGTGCTGGAGGTGGCCGGGTCGGCTGGGGTCCTGGCGGATCTGGCCGGGTCGAACTTGCTGCTGGTGCCGCTGGACCGGCGGGGGCAGTGGTACCGCTACCATCACCTGCTCCGCGACATGCTGCTGGCGGAGCTGGGGCGCCTGGAGCCTGGCCTGATGCCGGTTCTGCGGCGCCGTGCGGTCGGCTGGTGCCTGGACAACGGCATGCCTGAGGAAGCGCTGGAGTACTCGATGGCGGCCGGGGATGTCGATGGGGCGGCCGCCTGCTGGGGCAGCTCGTGGTGCCGGCCTACCGGCGGGGCCGGGTCACGACCATTCAGCGGTGGTTCGGGTGGCTGGAGGACCGGGGCGGGATCGGGGGACACCCGATGGCCGCGGTGCTGGCCTCGTTGTTTTCCGCGCCGATGGGCAGGCCGGTGGAGACCGAGCGGTGGGCCGATGCGGTCGATCGCTGGCAGTACGGGGGCCCAGCCCGGCCCGATGATCCTTCGGCCGAGGCGTGGGCCGCGCTGATGCGGGCGCTGCTGTGCCGACATGGGGCCGAGCGGATGCGCGCCGATGCGGACGAGGCCGTGCGCAGGTTCGCGGCGGAGAGCTTCGTGACACCGACACCCGCGCTCCAGCAGGGGATCGCGCGCGTGCTTTGCGGTGACCTCGATGGTGGCGAGGTGTCCCTGGAGGATGCGGTCAATGTCGGGGGGCAAATTGGCTCGCTCGAGCATGTCGCGGTCGGGCTGTGCGAGCTGTCGCTGGTGGCGATGGCACGCAGCCAGTGGGACCGGGCCGAGGTCCTCGCCGAAAGGGCAGGCACCGTTTTGCGCCGGGCCGGGATCGAGGAAAGCTACGCGACGCCCCTGGTCAGCGCGGTGCGAGCCCGGACGGCCCTGCACCGGGCAGACCTCCCCGCAGTACATCAGGAGCTCGCCCGTGCTCAGCGACTACGGCATTTGCTGACCTACGCGCTCCCCCACTTCGCCGTCCAGGCCCGGATCGAGCTGGCCCGTGTCCATCTTGCGCTCGCCGACCTCGCAGGCGCCAGAACGCTCATGCGGGAGGTCGATGGGCTGCTCAGGCGCCGTCCGGGCCTCGGCACCCTGACCGGGCAGGCCACGGCGCTGCGGGCCCAGCTGGCCAGGGAACGCGGTTCCAGCGTCCCCGGAGCGTCGGCGCTGACCGCAGCCGAGCTGCGCCTGCTGCCGCTGCTGTCTACCCACCTGTCGTTCCCCCAGATCGCCCAGGAGATGTTCCTGTCCCGCCACACCGTCAAGTCGCAGGCGAACGCTATCTACCGCAAGCTGGGCGCCTCCTCACGCAGCCAGGCCGTCGCCCGGTCCCGCGAGCTCGGGCTCCTGGAGGGGTAAGGGCCGGTCTTCACCCCATCAGGGGGATGGAACCGGCCCCCAGCATGAGGTGCAATGGTGCCTTCACGGTGGATGACTTATATGGGTCGGACGGTGAAATTCCAGGAGACCTTGCGCAGGCTGGCGATGATCGACGAAGGCTTCGTCGAAGACCAGGCCGGGCTCGGGCTTGACCCAGCCGGGCCGTCGGCCCTGGATCCCAAGACCGCCGAGGTGCTGCGAGTGGGGGCTTCGGTGGCCATCGGATCATCAGTGGTGTGCCTGGAGTGGAGCACCGGGCGGGCGCTGGCGGCGGGCGCGAGTGAGGACGAGATCGCCGGCGTACTGCTGGTGATCGCCCCGGTGGCTGGGCTCGGCCGGGTCGTATCCGCCGCCCCCGAGGTGGCGATCGCGCTGGGGTATGACATCGAGGCCGCGCTGGAGGAACCCAGCGGTTACTGATCGCTCCCTCAGCTGGCCGCGTCAACCTGCCAGCGGAGCGGCCATCGGCAAGGAGGCCGACATGACAACCGCTGCCCAGCCCGGGCAGGGCTGGACGGTTTGTTCTGCGGCGCCAGCCGGCGGCCAGATAGCAGGCGGGCATGCCGGGGCGGCCGGGCTGATTTGCTGTGAGTCCGGCGGCAGCCCGTATCTGGACGACTCCCCAGGTGTCTTCCCGCCTGCAGAAGCTCCGCGGTCCGTGCGCGATAGCCGGGCGGCTTGCCGCACACGAGCGCCACCTCGGGCTGCCCAGCCAGGCCAGCGGCACCACGTTGCGCAGGAACCCCGGAGGGAGGAGGCTCCGTAACTGCCGAAACACCCATCCATGACACCCTCGCCGGCCTGTTCGCCGCGGCGGCCGGGCACAGCTGGGTTCCGCCGGGCCAGGCCGCGGCGGGGCAACCAGTTCGCAGCCTGGAAGTGCGCTGGATCTTCCCCGGCCAGCTGACGGCTGCGGTGGCCGGATGGTTCGCCCCGTTCCCGGCCAGAACAGAATCACGCCAGGACACCTACCTGCTGGATGCACGTTGCCTGGGTGTCGGTGAAGGTCCGCGGCGGCGGGCCTGTTGAGGTGAAGGTGTACCGCGGCAGCCCGGGCATCCTCGAGGTAGCCGGCCGCGCCCGCGGGCGCCTGGAGGTCTGGCAAAAGTGGCCCGTTGCGCTGCGCCCGGTCAGCCCCGGCAGCGGTCAGGCGGCCGGCTGGAGGCTGGTGCGCAAGAGGCGGCGCATCAGCCGGTTCTCACTCGCCGACGGGCAGATCGTGGCGCGTGCCCAGCCGTGGGGCCACGAGCCCGGGTGCGAGGTGGAACTCACCGAGATCCGCACCAGCGGCCAGGACTGGTGGTCCCTGGCATTCGAGGCGACCGGCCCCGCCGGCCTGCTCCGCAGCCAACTCCAGGCCGCTGCCGCGCATGTGTTCGCCCAGGCCCTGCCCGGCGACGTGGAACCCAGGCCGGATCACTCCAGGTCCTATCTGCAGTGGCTTGGCCAGCGGCCGGGCGCCGGCAATGACGCCGCCCCTGACAGCTGTTCCTCCGCCGGCCGGGTGGCCCAGTTGCCATCCTGGCCTATCCGGGCTGACGCCGGATGCAGCCACAAGCCTGCCTGCTGCCCCGCCGTCGGCTAGCTCACACCGGCTTGAGCTGAGACCGCCCCGAACTGGCGGATATGAGCCGATGAGCCGGGCAGTCATGCCATCAGCAAGCATGCAAATAATCGGCATCGTTCGGCGCGCCCGGTCGCCGCGCGGGCTGGCCACGCTCCCGGCATGAGCCCGTCAGGCAGTGAGGCAAGTTTGTAGCGCCTTACTTCAAATCTCGGCAACTCCATGTCGGTGTTGCCGCTCACGAGTCTTCGCGTCGGCGTACACGCTCCCAGGCGGAGTGCTTACCTGCCTGCGCACCGCGCGGGCGGTTGAGCAGCGAGCAGTCCCGCTCGGTCCGCGGCCCGCAGGCAGGCCCTTGCGGTGGGTGCCATATCCGCGTAAACCGGCGCCGGGCGCCACGCCTCTCGGTGCGGGCTGAAGCCCGGCTGCTCACCATATTGAGACGCAAGCATTCACAGTCCGGCGTTCCGCAGCTAATCGGGGTTCTGGGCCATACCCGGAGGTGAATGCGCAGGTGAGGGGCCTGCGGGGTGGCCTGAATCGCCAGAACACATAGATACACGCTTGGCAGTGATTCTCCTGATGAGAGTGGGTGCCAGGCGGTAAGGTCTAGTCCATGTACTTGCGGTCTACGCTGCGGCGGAACAAGGACGGGACCGAGGTCCGCTACCTCCAGCTGGCCCACAACGTGTGGGACCCGGCCGCGAAGCGGTCGAGGGTCCAGGTGGTCTACAACTTCGGCCGCGAGGACGGCGCGCACCGGGATGCGCTGCAGCGCCTGGTCGCCTCCGTTTCCAGGTTCCTGGAGCCGGGGAAGGCGCTGGCCGCGGCGGCCGCCGATGACCTGGAGTTCACCGAGTCGCGGCCGCTGGGCGGGACCTGGGTGCTGGACGCGCTGTGGGCCCGGCTCGGGATCAGCGCCGTGATGCGAACGCTGCTGAAGGGCCGCCGCCTGGACCCCGCGGCCGAGCGGGTGCTGTTCGCGCTGGTGGCGAACCGGGCGCTGGCCCCGTCATCCAAGCTCGCGGCCGCCCGGTGGATCAGCGAGGACGCCTGGATCGCCGGGCTGGCCGAGACCAGCGACGATGCATGCTACCGGGCGATGGACTGGCTGCTGGACGTGAAGGACGAGCTGGAGAAGGAGGTGTTCGGCCAGGTCGCGAACCTGCTGAACCCCGGGGTCGGCCTGCTGTTCTTCGACACCACCTCGACGTATTTCGAGACCGATGGCGAGGACGAGCCGGCCTGGCGGGACAAGCACGGTGTTCCTGTTCCCGGCAGCGTGGATGACGACCTGGCTGCGGCCGCCGGGGATGGCGGGAAGCCGGCCGCCTTCCGGGCGTTCGGCAAGTCCAAGGACCACCGCGACGACCTGCCGCAGATCGTGATCGGCATGGCCGTCACCCGCGACGGCATCCCGGTGAGGGTGTGGTGCTGGCCGGGAGGCACCGCCGACTCGGCGCTGATCCGCCAGGTCAAGGACGACATGCGGGACTGGACCCTGGCCAAGATCGTCTGGGTCGCCGGCCGGGGCTTCGCGTCCAAGGAGAACCGCCGCTACCTGCGCAAGGGCGACCACCACTACATCATCGGCGAGCGGCTGCGCTCCGGATCCGCCGAGGCGCAGGCCGCCTTGGCGCGGCAGGGCCGCTACCAGGAGGTCGCGGCGAACCTGCGGGTCAAGGAAGTGCGGATCAGCGAGCACGAGCGGTTCGTGATCTGCCACAACCCCGAAGGCGCCGATCGCGACGCCGGGGTCCGCGCCCGGATACTCGCCCAGCTCGAAGAACTCATCAGCGATACCGACAAACTCAGCGCCACGAAACGCGCGGAGCTGCGCGGCGCCATCTCCACCAAGCCCGGCCTGAACCGCTACCTGCGGACCACCCCGGGCGGGCTGCTCCGGATCGACGCCAAGGCGATCAAGACCGAGGAGAACCTCGACGGCAAGTACCTCCTGCGCACCAGCGACCCGCACCTGCCCGCCGAGGACATCGCCCTCGGATACAAGCAGCTCCTGCAAGTCGAGCGCGGCTGGCGGGACATGAAACAGGTCATCGACCTGCGGCCGGTCTACCACCGCAAGGAGCAGCGCATCCGCGCCCACGTCATTTTGTGCTGGCTCGCCCTGCTGCTCATCCGCATCACCGAGACCACCACCGGCGCTACCTGGCCGGTCATCCGCCGCGACCTCAACCGGATCGCCCTGGGCACCTTCACCGGGCCCGCCGGGACATTCCGCCAGCGCACCGAACTGTCCAAGAGCCAGCGCGACATCCTCGCCCAGCTCAAGATCGAGCCCCCACCCAGGATCTACCAGCTCACCACCGGAACGCCCTGACCAGCGCGAACACCAGCGCCTAGATACACGCCCCCGATCCAGGCCGGCGCGCGTTCCCGTACGTCAGCCCCCGGATTCGCCGACTATCGCGCTACATCAGCTGCGGAACCCCGGACAGTGGGGTTCGCGCTATCAAAGGAGCCGACGCCGGCAAGCTCGCCGGGGAGCCAACTGGGGAGCCATCAATGCCAGATATTGGGCTACACCAGGCCACAGTCAGCCTCCATAAGCGCAGCTAAACGGCACGTCAGGGCACATCTAGCCTCCTCTGGCGACGGCTCGGGTGTGCCTTCTAAGCAGCCGGCCGCAGGTTCGAGTCCTGCCAGGCGCGCCAGGTCACACCCACATTGCGATCTTGGCTGAAGCGGTGGGAGTCGAAACGGGGAGCCAATGAAGTAGGCCTGGACCATGACGCATGCCAAGGGTAAGCGCCGCGGGCAGGGTGAAGACTCCATCTACTGGGCCTCGTCCAAGAGCCGGCATGTCGGCGCGGTCAGCTTAGGTTTCACCTCGGCTGGCACGCGTGGTACGCGGCTTATCCGAGGCTGGCACCTTCGGTGTCTGCTGCGGGAGTGATGTCTGGGAGGCGAAGCATGCGGAACGAGTTGCCCAGACCGATGAGGGAGGCGATGGCGGGAACGAGTAGCGCTACCTGGAGGGAGCGGTTCCGGGCCTGGGTGTTGATGGCGAGGATCTCAGCCTCGACGGCCGGGGGCTCGCCAGAGATCTGCTGCTGAAGCTGTGTATTGCTCATGACCTCGGCATCGTGCTCGAGCTCGGCGGAGATCTGTTGTTGCTGGGCCGGGGGGATCACGGTGCTGGTCTCGGTCAAGTGGGTGAAGCTCAACGCCAAGGCCCACAACATGATGCCGCCGGCCATGGCGAGTCCGAAGGACAGCCCGAAGGAGCCTGCGGCGGAGTTCACCCCGGCCGCTTCACTGACACGTTCCTCGGCGATGGGTGCGAGGGTGAAGTTGTTGAGTTGGGACACCAGCAGGCCCAGACCCGCGCCGGTGATCGCCAGCGGGATCACCAGATACCATCCCGAGTCCACTCTCGGCACCAGGGGAATGATCGCGGCCATGCCGACGGTGCTGAGGCCGAATCCCGCCATGACGATTTGAGCCGGGCGCCGCTTGCCGGCCTTGCGCCCGGCAAGCATGGCCATGCCGAACATGGACAGGGAAAGGGGAGCGAGGGACAGGCCGGCCTGCATGGCGTTGTACTCAAGGGTCATCTGCAGGAAGAGCGGCAGGACGATCATGGCGCCGCCCAGGGTGATCTGCTGGAGCGTCTGCTGGGAGATGCCGATGCGGAAGTTCAGGTGCTTGAACAGGTCAGGATCCAACAGGGTGGGCTTGCCGCGCCGCTTACGGCGGACGAGCCAGAAGGCGAGCGCGACCAGGGTCACCGCGCCGATACCCAGGAGCAGGCCGACATAGCCACCGCCCTCCTGCCAGACGAGGATGCCGAGGACGACGCCGCCCATGCCAACCACTGAGAGCGCCGCGCCCACAAAGTCGATCTGGCGCGGCCCCGTGTAGGGCACGTCCTTGACGAGGCGGATCTGGGACAACACGACGAGGATGACGACCACCTCGAGCCCGAAGCCGACACGCCATGACAGGTAGGTCGTGAGGAACCCGCCGAGGAGCGGTCCGACGGCGGCGGCGATCGCAGCAGATGCGCCGACGAGCGCGTAAGCTCGCTTCTGAGCTGAGCCCTTGAAGTTGCCGTGGATGAGGGACTGCATGGCCGGTAGTAGCAGGGACGCGCCGAGTCCGCCGATGATCGCCCAGAAGATGATAATGGCAGTCAGGCTCTGCGCAACGGTCATGGCCAAGGCACCTACGGCATAGGCGAGCAGGCCGATCACGTAGGCGCGCTTGCGCCCCATGAGGTCGCCCATCTTGGAGTTGATCAGGATGAAGGCCGCAGAGACCAGCGCTTCGAGGGCGATTGCCGACTGGACGCCACTCGCCGTCGTATGCAGATCCTTGATCACGGCGGAGATCGACACGTTCATCAGCGAGGTGTCGACAACCAGGACAAACATCGCCGCGGCCAGCAGGAACGCTAGCCGTGGGCTGGCGGTGTTCTCCTCTTTCACATCATCGTCAGGGCCGGTGCTCATGGCGGCATCCGTTCATCAGCGGGGATAGGGCTGCCCGATGCATACCGGGCCCTGCTAGGGCGTCGCAGAAGGACAGGCCGGTCAGGTCCGGCAGCAGCAGCCGGGCCTGATGACTCGAGTATGGCTGAACTCCAGGTCCAGTGCCGGGATTGGCAAGCCAGGAAACCAGGAAAGAGGACGAAATGGTGCGCTCTCGGTAGAGCTACCAGCCGTCCTCCACCGCAAGGCTCCGCACGACTGCCCAGGCAGCCGGGCTTAACGACGCGGCATTGGCCCGCGTAGCGGGCGCCGGAGGCGTCCTTGAGGTGACCAGCCGCGGAGCCCGATGATGTGGCAGCCGGGGGAACGGGAGCCGGGGGCGTGCGGTGGTATCCGGTTGTTCAGGTCCGTCCCATTGCCGGTGTTCCCGGTGCGGGGCAGTGCCGCTGGCTGCGCTCATCCCTTCGCCTGTCCCGGCTACTGGCCGGGGGCATGGGGCGGGTCCGCGTCAGGGAGGGGGCGGTCAGGCGGGGTCAATCACAGGGACGCGCGCGCCGGCAGAGCGGCGGTGCAGAGTGACCGGCGGCCTCGCGCCTGGCCGCTGGCCTGGCAAGGGCTGTTCATGCCGCCCGCGCCTGCGGGGTCATGGGCGGCGGGTCCTGGCGGGGGCTGGACAGGCAGCGGATCTGCCCGTCGCGCATGCCGTAGAAGACCAGGGTGAGCAGGCGGCGGGCGGCGGCGACCTTGGCGATGTTCTTGGCTTGGTTCCCGCGGCGGGCGATGATGGCCTGCTTGACCGCACCGGGCAGGCTGTCTGCGGGGACGTGCTGGATGGCCTCGATCAGCGCCCAGCGCGGCAGCCGGGAGCCCTGTTTGGTGACATGCCCGCGGGTGACCTTGGTGCCGGACTCGCGGTGGCGTGGGGTCAGCCCGGCCCACGAGCACAGCTGGGCGGCGTTCCTGAACCGGGTCACGTCGCCGATCTCCGCAACGATGACCGCGGCGAGCACCGGGCCGATGCCGGGCAGCTGCTGGATCACCTGGTAGCCGCGGTGACCGGCCAGCAGGTCTGCGATCACCTCGGACAGCATGGTGATCTCGGCAGTCAGCTCGCCGGCCAGCTGCCGCAGCGAGGTCACCTTCCCGGCATAGGGCTGGGGCAGGCCCAGCTGATCCAGCCACGCCGACCCGGCCACCCCGAAGATGCCGGTGCAGGTCACCGGGACGCCGAGCTTGCCCAGCACGCCATGCACCTGGTTACGGCAGCTGGTCCGCAAGCCCACCAGCCGATGCCGGTAGCGCGTCAGCTCCCGCAGTTCCCGCACCTCGGCCGGGGCGATCCACGCCTCCGGCAGGCGGCCCATCCGCAGCAGATCAGCCAGGTCCGCCGCATCGCGGCGGTCGTTTTTGACCCTGCGGCAGGTGAACGCCTTCACGCCCAGCGGGTGCGCCAGGTGCACCTCGGCTCCCGCCGCGGCCAGGGTGTCCGCCGCCCAGTACCACCCATACGTTGCCTCCAGGACAACCCTCGGGGACTTCCCCGCCCGGGCGATCTCGGCGCGCAGCTCCGCCGGGCTGTTAGCGATCCTGGCCGTGCCCAGCCGCCGGCCATCCTCGGTCATCCGGACCAGCACCGACCGGCGCCGGTGCAGGTCCATGCCCACGATCTGCTGGCCGTCATACGCTGTCTCCATTGGGGCCTCCCTTGCTGGTGGAGACGGACGCTTGCAACTTCCAGCATCCGCCAGGAGCGAGGCCCCGCTCCTAACCGGCACATGAGCAGCCGACTGCCTAACCGGCACATGAGCAGCCGACTGCCTGGCTCCACGCGGCCGTCAAGGTCTTTGTCCAGATCGCGGGGGCTGCTCAGCTGGGATCATGCCTGCCCCGCTCCAGCAGTGGATTGCTTGATGAAGACCGGCGGTTCCCAGAGCCTGCCGTGGCGGCCGGATTCACGCCTTCCCGCTGCCGGGCCGGAGGCCCTTGCTAGAGACCGGCGGGATACAGCCGCCATGGTGGCGCCGGCGGGCACCGGTGACCCGCACCGTTGACCTGGGACCCCGATCCTTGTGAAGAAGATCAGGGCCCGGTGCCCGCCGGGGTCATCACCGTCTGGACGCGACACGCTGGCCAGGATGCTGGGAGACCAGCACCTGGGCCAGCAAGGTGGTCGTGGCCTGAGCCACCCGCAGGATGACCCCTCACCACGGCCGGAGCCGCGCAGCTCTAGCCAGGACCGGGGCCTGCGGGCTGCTGGGGACACGAACGGCTGATCGGATGGCGGGCCTGTGAGCCCTTCCATTAGGGAGCGTGCGTGCCCTGCGGCTTCACGGCCGCTCACACCAAGACGACCACGGGGGATGAGTTCATGGATGTGTTCTGCGGGATCGACTGGGCCGAGGACCATCACGACATCGCGCTAGCGGGCGCCGGCGGGGAGCTGCTGGCCCGCCGCCGGATCAGCGACGACGCGGCCGGGCTGGCCACGCTGCTGGACCTGCTCGCCGCCCACGGCGACAGCGCCGGCGACCCGGTGCCGGTGGCGATCGAGACCCCGCGCGGGCTGCTGACCGCCTGCCTGCGTGCTACCGGCCGCCCGGTCTACCCGGTCAATCCGCTGGCCGTGGCCCGCTACCGGGACCGCCACTCGGTGGCGCGCAAGAAATCCGACCACGGCGACGCCGTCGTGCTGGCGAACATTCTCCGCACCGACCGGGCCGCGCACCGGCCGCTGCCCGCCGACACCGAGCTCGCCCAGGCCATCGCCGTGCTGGCCCGCGCCCAGCAAGACGCCGTCTGGGACCGCACCACCGCACACAACAAGCTCCGCTCGCACCTGCGCGAGTACTTCCCCGGCTTCCTCGCCGCGTTCGCTGACACCCGCGGCGGGATCGCCCGGCCCGAGGCCCGCGTCCTCTTGGCCGCCGCGCTTACCCCCAGCCGCAGCCGCCCGGCTGTCCCTCACCCAGCTCAAAGCCCTGCTGGCCAAGGCCGGGCGCCGCCGCGGCACCGACGCCGAGGCCACCCGGCTCCGCGAGGTGTTCCGCGCAACCCAGATGCGCCAGCCCCCCCTGGTCGAAGAAGCGATGGGCCGCCAGGCCCTGGCCTTGCTGCGCCACCTCGACGCCGCCTGCGCCAGCGCCGACGACCTCGAGCACGCGGTCACCGCGTCTTTTAACCAGCACCCGGACGCCGGCATCATCACCAGCTTCCCAGGGCTCGGCGCACTCACCGGCGCCCGGGTGCTCGCCGAGATCGGCGACGACCGGTCCCGCTTCCACGATGCCAAAGGGCTCAAGGCCTACGCCGGCGCCGCGCCGGTCACCCGCGCCAGCGGCAAGACCCTCGCAGTCCTGCACCGCCGCGCCAAAACCAGCGCCTCGCCGCCACCGGCTACATCTGGGCCTTCGCCGCCCTCACCGCCTCACCCGGCGCTCGCGCCCACTACGACCGACGCAAGGCCGCCGGCGACCGGCACGCCGCCGCCCAAAGAAACCTATTCGGGCGGCTGCTGGGCTGCCTGCACCAGTGCCTGGCCACCGGCCAGCACTACGACGAGAACACCGCCTTCCCCAACCTCGCCCCACCGGCAAGCACCGTCGCAGCTTGACAGCTAAACGCATCGGATGTCTTCATCGCATCACGGGGAGCGCATCGGTTAGCCGAGTGCGCCTTCTGCGGAGAGCGTTCGATGCGCGGCCAGGAATGCCTGGCGTCCCGCGGGTGTGCCACAGTAAGCGATGGCCTGAATCAAGACCTCTTGAATCTCTTCGGCCGTCACTCCGCTGCGCAGCGCACCCTTGACGTAAATCCCGAGCTCATCGAAGCGCCCGAGCGCCGTCAGCATGGCGAGGCTGATCATGCTTCTCGTCTTCGCGTCGAGACCGGGACGGCTCCAGGCCCAGCCCCAGGCCACCTCCGTGACTGCCCGCTGAAAGGCCATCATGAACTCGTCGCTATCACGCAGATTCGCATCGACGTAGTCGCTGCCAAGGACCTCCCGCCGCCGTTGCAGTCCCCGCTCAAACAACTCACTTTCAGCCACTGCATCCCTCCGTCTCCGGGCGTCTGCCACCACGGAGCCAGTCTCGCTGACACCCTGAAGAGGGCACCCGATAACTGACGCTTCACCGGTCCAGTCGTGCCCGCCACGTACCCGACAGGGCATCGCGGGCAGGCCATCTGTAGCCGCGTCTCAGTCTTCTGGAGTCCAGCGCTTGCGTATCAACCAGCACCTGGCTTGCCTGGGGAGCAGGCGCGCGGCGTGCAGAGGCTCGCGGGCAGGCTGGCCATCCTGCTCCTGAGCGAGCGCACTCCATCCGGAGCCGACGTTGATTTCACGGGAGCTGAGGCGGCTGGCCCAGCATTGGCTATGGTCTCCGGCGGTCGAAGATCAGCCGGAGACCATAGCCGATGATGAAGACGATCACGCCGATCAGGATGCCGCCACCGAGGGAGAACAGGGTCAACCCGCCGGTCGCGTAAGAGATCGCGATCCAGAGCGCAGCGCAGATAACCGCAGGAAGAAGTGCGCTGCCGGGAGCCGTCCGCAGGAACTGGCGAAGACCGGTCGGAGATGCAGATGGTGGGGGAATGATGTTGTCAGCTGGTGCGTGCATGAGGTGCCTCGGTTCCTTTGCTGACCCCTCGAGCACCCTGGCGGTCAGCGGCGGCCGGGCCTCGCTGTGTCTACGACCGACGCTACGTCTGAAACAGAAATCTAGCAAATGATTTCTAGAATAGTCGCAGACGGAACTGGCCGCGTGTGTCCTTCGAGCCGTACTACCGCGAGATGGCAGCAGGTACCTCGCCAGCACAGGCCCAGGCCGTCCAGGCAAAGTACGGCATCACCTTCCATGGCGACCGAGCCGCGGAACTCATCAGCCGCCACCGCCTCCACGTCGGAGATATCACGCAAGACTGGCGATGACGGCAAAGAGGCAGGCCCTCGTTGCCGTTCGGGATGCTTGCCGTGAGTGCCTGCCTGTGCCGCCCGATGCCCGACGCGGGCACCCTTCCGTTCGGCGCCTAGTGAGGATTTGCTCTACGTGCCCGTCAGCGCGTGCGCCAGTGGTGCGTCACTGCCGTTCGGCAGCCCGGATCCACACCGACAGGTGGGCCGGTTCGAGAGCCTTCTCCACGACGGCGGCCAGGTCGTCGCGAACCGAGTCCAGGTCGACCGCGTCTTTCAGCCGGGCGGCGAACGCCGTCACGGTTTGGTCGGCGTCATACCGTGCCCGGTTGAACCGGCGGTCCACCGCCCGCTGCACCCGGCGTCGCAGCGGGTTAAACAGCGCCGCGGCGGCCAGCGTGGACACGGCCACCGCTACCGAACTGTGAAATCTCAGCACCTGGGTGGCCAGCAGCACCAGCCCGGCGTATACCCCGACCAGCAGGCCGGTCACGATCGCGTAGGCCAGGGTCCGGCTGATGATCCGGTCGATCTCATACAGCCGGTACTTCAAAATCCCTACGCCGATGCCCACCGGCAGCGCGGCCAGCCCGATCCCGAGAATCTCTCCCACGATGCTGGCCGAGCTGGTCCCCAACGACACGACGAGCACCGCCAGAGTAACCGCAGCGCCGGTGGCCAGCCACTTCAGCTGCTGGCGCCGCTGGCCCGTGGCGCGCCGCCAGCTCAGCACCTGGTGGGCCACGAACGACAGCACGATCACCAGGATCAAGCCCAGGACCAGTGCCCCCGCCGCGGCGAGGGCGCCGCCGTGCGGCTGCGAGGTGCTGACCAGGTTGCCAGCGGCGTCGATGCGGACGTCATGACGGGCCACGGCGGTGACCGCCGGGGCAAAGACGGCCGCCGACGCCAGCACTCCGGCGACCGCATAGGCCCGCAGTACCCACCGCCAGCGCCGCGCCGTCAGCCGGCCGTCCGGGAACAGCAAGATCACCACCGGGAACAGCAGCAGCGCGGGTGCCCACAACGGCGTGAGCAGCACAGCAACCGGGGCCAGCGGGAGGTCGTGGTGGCCGAACCGGTAGTACAGGGCGGCATAGCCGCCGTCAACGCCGCTCAGCAGGAACATCATGATGAAGGTGATCAGGATCCAGCCGATCGGATTGCCCGGCTGGCGGCGGGCCACGACGAAGCCCACCGCCGCGTAGACCACCGCGATGGGGACAATCGGCCCCGAGCCCAGGACCGAGAGCTGACCGACCAGGGCGCTCAGTATCAGTCCGGCGGCCAGCAGCAGCACCACCAGGACGGCCAGGACCGTCGCTGTCACCGGAGACGCCAGCCGGAAGCGGGCCGCGACCGGTTCCGGCCCGCCTGCCGCCGGTACCCCCACCATGACAGGCAACGCTACGCGCGCGGCGTTCCGGGAACGTTACGGCGTTGCCCGGTCGCCCAAGGTCAGCGCACCATAGGCGGTCTCCCCTTTGGCTGGCCTCGGCGATCTTGCCGCGTGCGGCCGACCGGGCGGCGATCAGGCGGCCGGGGCTAGTAGCGCGAGCTCAGGTTCGGGGAGGTGCGGAGCGAGCCATAGTGCTGTACCAGTAGCCGCCCAAGAAGTTCGCCACCGCGGGCAGCAGGAACCACGCTGACAGCCGGTACATTTTGCGCCGCTCTTCGTCCGTTTCCGCCTGACGGCCGAGTGAGAGCAGGACGAGGCCGATGCCGAGCTGGAAGCCGCCCCCGGCGAAGCGCATGTTCGCGGCGGCGTTCAGGTGCCGGTACTCCCACGGCGAGATCAGGCGCTGCATGCCGGTTCGCGGGGGAGATAGCCACCACTCGCGCAGGCCTTTCGGAGCGGAGCCGAGGTTGGGTGCGTTCACCGGGTTGCCTCCCCATGTCTGCTAGGACCTGGCCAGTTTCGCAGCCCGGCAGCCACGGGACATCCCCTGGCCGGCAGGCTGATGGTTCGGCACCTCACACCCACATCCGTGCCACCCGACCCACCACATTGGCTGGCCGGTGATACCGCGTCAGAGCCGTTCACCTGTCTTGACCCACATCGAGATGTGGGCGGGTTCCAGCGCTTGCCGGACGGAACTGGCCAGGTCGGCCCGCACCGCGTCCAGGTTGACGGCGTCTTGCAGCCGGGCCGCGAACGCGGCGATGATCTGGTCGGCGTCGTAGCGGGCCCGGTTGAACCGCCGGTCCACCAGCTTCTGCACGCGGCGGCGCAGCGGGTTGAACAGCGCCGCCGCGGCCAGGGTCGCCACCGCCACCGCCACCGGGCCGGAGAAGGGCAGCACCCGGGTGGCCAGCAGCACCACCCCCGCGTATACCCCGATCAGCAGGCCGGTGATGATCGCATAGGCCAGCGTCCGGCTGATGATCCGGTCGATATCGAACAGCCGGTACTTCAGCACCGCCACCCCGATGCATACCGGAAATGCGAACCACCCGGCCAGGGCGATGACGTTGAGGATGGGTGACCAGCCGGAGATCGTGAGAGAAATCCCGATGCCCACGAGGACCCCGGCCGACCCGGTCATCAGCCACTTCAGCTGCTCGCGGCGCTCCCCCGACGAGCGCCGCCAGCTGGCCACCTGGCCCGCCAGCGACGCCAGCCAGCACAGTGCGAGCAGTGGGAAGAAGACGATCTGCAGCACGTTCCACCAGCCGGAGGCCGGGTTGGTACCGCTCAGCAGCAGCAGGTTCCCGCCGGAATCCACCTGCGTGCGGTGGCCGATGATCGCGCCCACCGTAATGACCACGGTCCCGGCGATCCACAGCAGGCCGATACCGGCATACGCCCACAGCACCCACCGCCACCGCGCGGATGGCGGCCGGCCATCGGGGAAGAGCAGGAAGGTCAGGCCCGCCAGCACGATCGTCGGCGCCCAGCCGGGCTGGGCCAGCAGCGCCAACCAGCCCAGCGGCAGCCCGCCATGATGCAGCCGGTAGTCAGCTACCGTGTAATAACTGGCGTCCTCGCTGAGCATGGAGAAGACCGTCGCGCTGAGGATGATCCAGCCGAGCGGGTTACCTGGCTTGCGCCAGGCCAGCACCAGGCCCACCATGGCGAACGGGGCCGTGGCCCACACCGGCGACGAGCCGGTGTTGGCGTTCAGGGTCTGATGCGCCAGCCGGGCCAGCGGCACAGCGGCGAACGCCAGGACCAGCACCAGGCAACCCAGCGCCAGCACGACCGCGGGCGAACCCGGGCGCAAACGCCCGGCGCCCTGCGGCGTTACCCCCGGCTGCCCGGCCACCGTTCAGCCTCGCTCACGGGTGCGACGATAGGCCCTTACCGTTCCGGAAACGTTACCGGCCGCAAGACTCAGGGCAGCTGGTTGCCGGTGCGGGGGTAGACCTCAAGTTCGGTGGCTTTGACCGTGAGCCACACCTGGCGGCCAGGACTCAGCGAAAGCTCTGCTACCGCCGCGGGCGTGATGTCCACCAGCGCGGCTGGCTGTCCTTCGAGGTCAAGCCGGACCCGGTCGGCAAGCAACGTGAGCCCGGTGATCGTCGCGGGCCAGGTGTTGCGGGCGCTGCTGGTCTGGAGGTGCTCGTTGCTGACGAGTATCGCGGAAGGGCGTACGGCGACCAGGACGTCACCGTGCTGGCCCTGGTCGGGGATGACGAAGCCCCCGCCTCCGGTGAGCTTCACTCCGGAGCCCTCGGCCTGGCCGGCGTACAGATTGAGCCCGACGAGCTTCGCGACGTAGTGCGTGGCGGGGCGGCGGGCGACCTGCGCCGGGGTGCCTTCCTGCACAATGCGGCCGGCTTCGAGGACGATCAGCCGGTCAGCCAGCACGAGTGCTTCGATCGGGTTGTGAGTGACCAGCAGGCACGGCCCGGTGAAGTCGGCCAGATGCCGTTTGAGCTCTGCCTGCACGTCCAGGCGGGTCCCAGCGTCCAGGGCTGACAGGGGCTCGTCCAGCAGCAGCAGCGCTGGCTGCCCGGCCAGCGCCCGCGCCAGCGCCACCCGCTGCGCCTGCCCCCCCGACAGCTGGTCGGGCTTGCGGCTGGCCAGGTCGGTCAGCCCGAGCCGGTCGAGCCAGTGGCTGGCGGCTGTCCTGGCGGCCCGCTTGCCCTGGCCACGGGCACGCGGTGAGAAGGCCACATTCTCAGCCACGGTCAGATGCGGGAACAGCCGGTAGTTCTGGAAAACAAAGCCCACCGGGCGCCGGGATGCCTCGACAAAGGTTCCTGTTTCCGCGTCGTCCATCACCTGGCCTTCGAGCCTGATGCAGCCGGCGGAGATGGGGGTCAGCCCGGCTACCGCGCCGAGCAGGGTGGACTTACCGGCACCGTTTGGCCCCAGCACGCCGAGGACCTGGCCGGCCGCCGCGGCGAGGCTGACGGCGAGGGTAAAGCTGCCGCGCCTGACCTCGGCATCGACGACAAGGCCGCCGCTGCCCCCGTCCATCATGAGACTGCGCCACCCCGCAGCCACCGGTCGCGGAGCGAGACCAGCACGGTAAGCGAAACCAGCAGCAGCACCAGGCTGAGCGCGATCGCCGCATTGGGGTCGTTCTCCAGCGCGTAGTAGACGGCGATGGGCATGGTCTCGGTCTGGCCGGGGAAGCTGCCGGCGAAGGTAATCGTCGCCCCGAATTCGCCTAGTGCCCGCGCCCAGCACAGGACCGCGCCCGCCCCCAGGGAGGGGGCGATGAGGGGCACGGTAACCCGCCGGAACACCGTCATCCGTCTGGCGCCCAGCGTGGCCGCGGCTTCCTCGAAGCCCTGATCCGCCGATCGCAGCGCTCCCTCGACGGTGATGACCAGGAACGGCATCGCCACGAAGGTCTGGGCCATGATGACGGCCAGTGGGGTGAACGGGATCGTCAGCCCGAACCAGTCGTCCAGGTAGCGACCGACCAGGCCGACCCGGCTGAAGGCGAGCAGCAGTGCCACGCCGCCAACCACCGGCGGGAGCACCAGCGGCAAGGTGACCAGCGCCCGCAGCAGCCGCTGGCCGGGGAAGCTGCTGCGGGCCAGTACCCACGCCAGCGGCACGCCGATGACCAGGGACACTCCCGTCGTTATGGTCGAGGTCCAGAGGGAGAGAATCAGCGCCTGGGTGGCATCGGATCCGCTGAGGGCTGCGCCCAGGTGACCCCAGGGGGCGCGAATCAGCAGCCCGGCCAGGGGCAGCACCAGGAAAGCGACCGCGATCAGTGCCGGCACCAGCAAGGGCGCCGGCACTGATCGCGAGGCACCACCCCACGCGGTCCGCCTGGCTCGTTCCCGGGCTGTCAGGCGTGACGGCGCGGTGCGGGCCACCATGGCGACTCCGGAACTAGGTCAGGGCTTCTGGAACCCAGCAGCCGTGAGGACCTGCTGGCCCGCGGGTGACAATACGTAGCTCACAAAGGCCTGGGCTTCGGACTTGTGCTTGCTGCTGCTGATGGTAGCGATCGGGTAGAGCGTCGAGGCATTGTCGCTGGCCGGGATCGTCACGCCCTTGACCTTGCTGCCGGCCGCCATCACGTCGGTCACATACACCATGCCCGCATCGACATTGCCGAGCTCGACCTGGGTCAGCACCGACTTCACGTCCGCCTGCAGCGTGACCGGCTTGACGGTGATCCCGGCGTTCTTGAACACCTCCGCCGCCACGACCCCGCACGGCACCGTCGGCTCGCATAGCGCCACCTTGACCGAACTCTTCGCCAGGTCAGTCACCGACGTCACGTTCGCCGGGTTGTTCGGGGGCACCGCGACTTCCATGGCGTTCTTGGCGAAATTCGTCGGGCTGGCCGCGTCGCCCGCCGTGACCACCGTGTCCATGGTCTTTGTCGAAGCTGACGCGAACACATCAGCCGGCGCGCCGCTGGTGATCTCGGCGGCCAGGCCGTCACTTGGCCCGAAGCTGAATTTCACTGTGTCGCCCTTATGGGCGGCCTCGAACTGCTTGCCGAGCTGGGTAAAGGTTCCCATCAGCGACGCCGCGGCGAAAACGGTGATCGTTCCCGTCGAGGACGAAGTGCTCGTGCCTGACGTGCTTGAGCTACTGGAGCAGCCAGCAGCTGCGACAGCAACCAGCGCGGCCAGCATGACAGCGAAACGGCGCATGCATTAACTCCCAGATTGATTCTTCGCAGGACGGGATGAGCGGGCCTCAGGGATCTCAATCGAGACGTTGGTGGCCTTTACGGCGGCGACCGCGAGCATTCCCGGCTCCAGGCCGAGTTCGTCGGCCGCCTCACGGCTGAGCAGCGACACGAACCGGTGCGGCCCCGCCTGGATCTCCACCTGGGCCATCACGGTGTCGCGGACCACGCGGCTCACCAGGCCGCTGAACCTGTTCCGCACCGAGTGGGCGACGACCATCGAGTCCTCACGCATGTCAGCTGAGGCCGCTACATCCTGTGCAAGCCTGGCGAGCTCTGCGCCATCCACCGCGAGCCGGCCGGAGGCATCAGTGACCGTCTCAATCCGGCCCCCATCCGCCCAGCGGCGCAGGGTGTCAGTGCTCACCCCCAGGAGGCTGGCCGCCTCCTTGATCCGGAACGTTGGCATCCTGCGACTGTAACGCAGATACGGCTGTAAGCTCCAACAACGGGCGCATTCACGCCAGCTTAGAGGGTCATAAAGGCGCATCTGTGACAGCGGCCCAGGGGCACACGGCCGCCCGCTGCGGCGGGACCGCGGCCCCGCCGGTCCAGGTGCCGGGTGAGGGCCCGCCAGACCTCACATGGGCTCGCTGAGTTGCACAATGCCGCCGCGGCTGAGAAATGGGTGATCCCGCAGCAGGCGGACGGCCGTGCGGCCGTCTTCGGCCTCGATCACCGACCAGCCCATGAACTGCCCGGCCGGAGCCCGGTTGTGGATCCCGTCACCGGAGAGGGTGGTGGTGGACCGGATCGGGGCCCCGGCTTCTGCCAGTGCCGCCCCGGTCCTGACGGCCCACTCAGCGAAGGCACGGCGGGCCTGGGCTATCGACTCGGGATCCTGCCGCATGCCGCCTGGGTAGTAGGTGACGAGGAACCTGGCCATCGGGCCTCCTTCGCCGCACACGCCTGGCGCCGTCAGACGGGGTAGTCGCACTGAGACTACTGTCTCAGGCTGCTGACCAGTGCTGGGCTGAGGCCGCCTGCCCGGTGGCCGGGGGCGTCAGTCGCCAGTGGCGAGGATCACCTCGGACGCCTTGATCACCGCGGTGACCTGGCTGCCTTCGGTGAGGCCGAGGTCGCGGACAGCTTCCACGGTGACCGATGCGACCAGGCGCACCCCATTGGCGTCGAGTTCGACGTTGGCAATCGCCTCCCCCGCGGTGATGCGGGTGACCCTGGCCGGGATCTGGTTGCGCGCGCTCAGCCTCATGACTCGCTCCGGTTGGTGATCAAGATGAATGGCCGCGGCACCATCGAGGCGGCCCCGGGCCCTGGCCCAGGTCCCGCTGGTGGCGCCGCAGCCAGGACTGCGCCTGCCCGGACTCGGCGGACATGGCCCGCCAGGTCCAGCCCGCGGCCCGGCGGTCACTGATGTAGCTGGCGATGGTGTCAAAGCCCAGCCCCGCGGCGACCCGGCCGGCGCGCTCACGGGCCGCGTGCCGTTTGGTGGCGTGAGCGGTCCGGGCGAACCCATGCCGGCGTAGCGCGGACGCCACGGCGTGATGGCTCAGGCCGGTCTCGATGGCAATGGCATTGACGGTCCAGTGCTGCACGATGTGCCGCTGGCACAGGTAGCTGGTCACGTCGGGGAAGCCAAGTCGGCGCAACGCCGGCCGCCACCGGGCATCCCAGCGTCCCGGCCGCCGCTGGCGTGCCGCGGCCGCCGCCGCGGGGTCGATGCCGGGCAGATGACGCGACAGCCAGTCCTTGTCCAGGCCGACCCGGCGGCTGATGGCCGCCAGGCTGGCGCCGCCCGGGACCTGGTCCAGCACGAACGTCCCGATATCGGGGTAGCCGTGGCCGTGGGCCACGAGCACGGCCACGCGGGCCAGGTGGCGGCGGGCACGATCCTTGTTCGCGGTGGCGACGGCCTCGGGCGGGATGGCGGCGAGCGCCCGCAGCGCCTTGTCGCGCCGTTGCTGCGGAAACTGACGCCCCCTAGCGGCTGCGCGGGCCAGCTGGCCAGCGCGGGCCCGTTCCCGCCCGGCCGCACTGCCGTCCCGCACCGCTGGCTCGAAGACAAGGCGGGAGGTGAATGCGGCGGCCCGGCGCTTGCGCGTGTCAGGTCCTTCCAGCGGCTGCCCCCTTTCCAGGCCAAACGCCTGGCGGTAAGCGTCCGGGGTCCAGCCGTGCACGCGCACGTGCGCGCTGACCGACCGCAGTGACCGGCCACAGAGGTGACAGACCACTAGTCCGCTGTCGATCACCATCTCGCCAACCGGCGCGTAGCAGGCGGTGCCATCGGCCAGTACGTCCACCACCGGCCGCATCAGCCGGCCGTGCCCCCGAGACGCGGCCGGCCGGGACTCGGGCAGGGCAACGACCGGCTCAGCGGACATCACATGCCTCCAGAGTCACTAGTTACAGTGAGACTACAAAGAAGGAAGGGCGGGCACCAGTGTCAGGTCGTAGCTGGCGGGACAGCGCTGATATCTGCTGGCGGGACAGTGCCCATACCGGCGGGCGCGCCGTGGCTGGCCAGTACGCTCAAGGGCATGAACGCGGGCCCATCGATGTCACTGGCGGAATGGACGGTGCTCGCGCTGATCAGCGAACACCCCACGCATGGGTTCGCCATCTCCCAGCTCACCGCGCCGGACGGGGAACTGGGCCGGATTTGGCACATCCCCAAGCCCGTCATCTACCGGGCGATCGGCCGGCTCGAGGAGGCCGGGCTGATCACGCCGCAGGCCGTTGAGCCTGGGCGAGGGCCGCTGCGGACCATCTACTCGGTCACCCCGGCGGGGCGCCCGGCTCTCGCGGCCTGGCTGGATACGCCGGTGGACCACGTCCGGGACGTGCGCTCGCACCTGCTGATCAAGCTCGCGCTGCTCGATCGCGCCGGGATCGACGCCACCGGGCTGCTCCGGCGGCAGAAGGCGATCCTGCAGCCGATCGCCTCGGCGATCGCCACCGAGCGGGCCCTGGGCCAGGGGTTCGATGCCACGCTGCTCGCCTGGCGCCGCGCAACCGCCGCGGCCGCGCTGACCTTCCTCGACGACATCACCCCGTTGGGCGCCAGCCGGGTCTGACCACCGCACAAGCCCGAAGTGATGACGCTAAAGATGGGGCCGTCCGCGGTGCCCGGCGGTTAATGCTGCGCGGGGTTCCAAGAGGGCTTCACCCGCCAGTGGTGACCAGTGTCATGCCGGGCAGCTGAGTGGCCCATTGCCGACGTCCGGGACCACGGGCCGGGGATGAGACGCGCCGGTAGACTCGGCGTGCCGTGCTCATGCTGATGCTGATGCTCTGGAGTGTGCCGCGCAGCCGTTCGACGGCGTTCTACCGCATGATGATCGAACGGGGTGACTTCACCGGCGCCCACGAGCCTTTTTCGCACGCCTCGGTCTTCGGCAATGCCGGCATCGGCGGCGGGCCGCTGGCCACTGTGCCGGAGGTTCTCGCCGGGCTTCGCTCGCTGGCACCACCCGGCAGGTCTTCATCAAGGAAACCACCGACCGGCGCCACTCCGAAGCCCTGGCCGACCAGCAGTTCCTGGCCGAGGACGCACAGCACACCTTCCTGATCCGGCACCCGCGGGAGACCATCCGCTCCTACCTGGCCGTCCGGCGGAATCCCCGGATACACGAGATCGGGTTCGAGTCGCAGTATGAGGTGTACACGAAGGTCAGCAGCCTGACCGGGCGGGACCCGCTGGTCGTGGACGCCGGCGACCTGATGAGGCGGCCCGCTGACGCGGTCAGGGCGTACTGCACGCACGTCGGTATCGATTTCCGGCCACATGCCCTCAGCTGGCAACCGTCTGTCCGGCCCGAATGGCAGGACGGCTTCAGCCACTGGTTCACCGGGGTGGCGGCCAGCTCAGGACTGGCGCCGGTGCCCGGCCGCCGCGGTCCGGACGCTGACCAGCACCCGATGCTGGGCACCTACCTTGCCTATCATCTGCCCTTCTACCAGTGGCTCTATCAGCGCCGGCTGGTGGCCTGAGGCTTGTCAACAAATATTGACAAGCCGACTGCCGTCAATATATGTTGACGGTATGGGGAACGAGGTTCAGCTGGCCGAGGCGGCCAGCGGCGGGGACCCGGCCGAGGGCCTGCGGGCCGCTCGCGCGCTGCGGGAACTGGCGGAACGGCTGGAGATGCTGCAGGTCGGCAACGCCCGGGCGCACGGCTGGTCGTGGGCGGAGATCGCCCTTTTCCTGGGCGTGAGCAAGCAAGCCGTGCACAAGAAGCACGCAGGCCGGCTCCGCCCGGCTAAGGCTGGCGACCCGGAGAGGAGACGCGGGTGTTCGAGAGATTCCACCAGGATGCCAGGCGGGCGGTAAGGCGCGCGCAGCACGAGGCAGCCGGTGCCGGGCAGGGCCGGATCGGGTGTGAGCACCTGCTGCTGGGCTTGCTGGCCGAACCGGGCCCGGCTGCCGCGGCGCTGAGCGCGGCCGGGCTGGAACCCGGCACGCTGCGCAGCCGGCTCCCCCGCGGCCCCCTGGCAGAGCCGGACCCGCTAGACGCCGATGCGCTCGCATCGATCGGCATCGACCTGGACCAGGTCCGGCGGGCCGCTGAAGCAACGTTCGGACCGGGCGCCCTCGACCGCACCGCACCCGCCCGGACCCGCAGGCCCGGCCTGATGCCCCTCACCGCCGAGGCGAAAAAGGCGCTGGAACTGACCGTGCGGGCCGCCCAGCGCCTGCAGCACCGGGAGATCACCAGCGGGCATCTCCTGATCGGGATCATCGACCAGGGTCACAACCGCGCGCTCAGCCTGCTCACCGAGTCCGACATCGACCCCGCCGGGCTGCGCGCCGACGTGCTGAGCCGCCTGGCCGCCGCCGCGTGACCGCCGTGACCGCTCCGGCCCGCCTGCCCTCGACGCGCTCTCCGCGGTGCTGAGCACCACCCGCTAGCGCCGGCATCCCCAGCCGCCAGCCGCGGGCTTACGGCCCTGGTTGTGTCCCAGGGCCGGTGGCGAACGCGTCGGCCGCGGCCTTGACCTGGGCGAGGTAGTCCCGCCAGGTGGCCTCGTCGATGGTGTCCTGATCCGGTCCGCCCTTGCCGTCGATGAGTTCCCGGACAATGTCTGCGTGCCCGGCGTGCTGGGCTGTCTCGGCGACCATCCGGATGAGCAGCACGCCCAGGGTTGTCTCCCGCCGGTCCTGCGGCCAGTGCGCCACCGTGCCCGGTGCCTGCAGGTCGAGGGCGGCAATGACGCGGTCGGCATGGGCACAGGCGCGCTGGTAGAGACCGATGATGTAGTCGCTGGACTCGCCGGGCTTGGCCCACATGTCGCCGCCCTGCCAGATCGAGCCGTCCTCGACCCAGGGCAGGGTCTCCGGGGCCGGGTGGCCGAACGACTCACCCAGGTATCCATACTCCAGCCCGGCCAGATGCTTCACCAGGCCGAGCAGGTTGGTGCCGGTCGGCGTCATCGGCCGGCGGCGGTCGTATTCGCTCAGGCCGTCGAGCCTGGACAGCAGCCCGGCCCGGCTGTCCTGGAGCTTGCGGTGCAGCTCCGCTTTCAGGTCAGACACGGCACTCCCTCACCTCTCGGCTCTCATCGCCACCCATACCAGGCACAGCCAAGCACTGGCCACCGACAAGCCGGCCGATGCCGTGCTCAGCCGCGCTCGTTGATCCAGACCGACACCTGGGCCGGTTCCAGGGCGGTGCGCACGACACCGGCCAGGTCGTCCCGCACCGCGTCCAGGTCGACGGCGTCCTGCAGGCGGGCCGCGAATGCCGCCACGGTCGCGTCCGCGTCATACCGTGCCCGGTTGAACCGGCGGTCCACCGCCCGCTGTACCCACCGGCGCAGCGGGCTGAACAGGGCCGCCGCGACCGGCGAGGACAGCGGCAGCACCCGGGTGGCCAGCAGCACCACCCCGGTGTAGACACCGACCAGCAGGCCGGTGAGGAGCGCATAGGCCAGGGTGCGGGAAATGATCCGGTCGATGTCGTACAGGTGGTATTTCAGGATCCCGATGCCGATGCTGACCGGCAGCGCGGCCAGGCAGACGAAGGCCACATCCCTGACCGACCCGGCCCACTAGCTCGTCCTTGGGCGGGCCGAGAACGATGAGCACCAGGCCGGCCAGCGCGATGACCGCCCGGCCCATCAGCCATTTCAGCTGCTGCCGGCGCTCACCGGAGGCACGCCGCCAGCTGAGAACCTGGCGGGCCGCGAACACCGGCCAGAACAGCGGTATCAGGACAAAGGCGGAACTCGCGGCCGCCGTGTTCCCAGCAGACCGGCCGGGCTGCCCGCGCCCGTGTATGACCCGTTCACGTCCACCTGGATGGGCCCCGCGGCGAGCGAGCCGGCCTCGCCGGCGGCAAAGCCCACGGTGGCCAGCAGTACCAGCAGCAGGTACGACCACAGCACCCAGGTCCACCGCCGGGTCAGCCGCCCGTCCGGGAACAGCAGGATGACCAGCGCGAACAGGAATAGCAGCGGCACACCGATGGCGCCACGGACGAACACCGCGAGTTCGCCCAGCGGCAACTGGCCGTGGTGCAGACGGTAGTCGAGCACCGCGTACAGGCCGGTGTCGAGGATCGCGATGGCGAGCACCGCCGTAGCCAGCAGCAGCCAGCCCTCCGGGTTGCCGGGCTGGCGCAGGGCGACCAGCGCCCCCAGCAGGCCGCACACCACGGCGAACGCCAGCGCCGCACCGTCGCGGGACACCTGCAGGTCGCCAGTCAGGTACGTGAGCGGCGCCCAGGCGGCCAGCAGCACCAGCCCCAGCGCACCCAGCACCGCCACCACCGCCGAGGCCAGCGGCGAGCGCCGCGCGGTGACCTCCGCCGTCACTGGCGCCTGCTCACCGCCGGTTGCGCTTCCCCCACGCAAGCAGACGCTACGCCCGGACCGTTCCGGGAACGTTACCGCGGCGCAGCCCGGGACCGAGCGGTCCCGGGCTGCGCCGCTGACCGGCCTAATGAAGCAGCGGGTCGAGCGAGCCGACCTGCACAGTGTCGCCGGCGTTCCCCAGCAGCGGCAGACCGAAGTTCTGCTCGATCGTCTGCAGCAGGGAGTAGTGGTCGGCGAAGACGTGGTCCACCCGGTGCCCGACGCCGTTGGCGACCACGATCATCGGGACATGGCCGCCACCGTAGGTGGTGCCGCCGACGAGGTCGCCGCCGCTGCCGCTGCTGGGATCGACGGGCGTGGCGGGCAGGATCGGGGAGTCGGGGCCGGGTGAGATGTCGGTCGGCCCGTACGGGGACGAAGTCTCGAAACCGCCCTCATCCCAGGTGATGAAGATGGCCGAGTGGCGGGTCCAGGCGCGGCTGCGGGTGATGGCCCCCACCCAGGTGCGCAGGAAACTGTCGCCATCGGCGTACAGCGCCTGCTGGTTGGCGTCATTGGGGGTGTTGGGGTACGGGCAGGTGGCTGCCCCGCCGTGCATGTCGTTGCAGATGTTCGGGGTGATCCAGACGAACTGCGGCACGTGCCCGCTGGCCAGGTCGGTGCTCAGCTGGGTGAGCGGGACCACGTTGTCGGCCCGGGCCGGGTTGTTGTAGACGTCCGGGTACATCAGGAATGGGTCGTGCTTGCGCACGTACAGCCCGTCCGGAGTCGAGTTCACGGTGTCCCCGGGGTAGGGCAGATTCTCCATGTATGCCTTCCAGCTCACGCCCTCGGCCTGCAGCTGGTTGACCAGGTTCTGGTGGTTGAACAGCGGCGCCTGGGCGACGTCGTCGCTGTTGGAGCCCCAGGTCTGCCCGCTGGTGGCGGCAATGTAGTTGGGCAGGCTCACGTGGGTGACACCGAAATAGTTGTCCGCCAGCCCGTTCGTCGCGACCAGATGCTGGATGAAGGTTGTGTTCGTGTTGCTGGGCGACAGCAGGTCGCTGTAGGAGGTGTTCTCCATCATGATCACGAACACGTGATCCAGATGGGACCCGCCGCCCCAGGCCGGATTCGCGGCATGACCAGCCGCCCCTGGCTGGGCACTCACCGCGATCGGCCCCACGACCGCGCCGAGCAGAAATGCCGCTGCCACCGCCACTGCCCAGGCCGGCCAGCGGAACACCTGCCGGGCCGATGACCATGACCACACCCGTCGCGTCATTGCACGCCTCCTCATTCACTGGAGAGCCGTGAAACCAGCCGCTGCCGTTCGCCGGCAGGCACAGCTGCGGATGCGGGGGCGCGGGTGGTAACCAGGCAACCGGTACTGCGGGGATGGAACCGGTGCGGAGCGCGACGGTGCCGCGGCCCGCCCATCGCGTCAGTCTGGAGGTACCCAACCACCAAGTCAACATCCGTAGCCGCGAAGTCCACCAGGCGCCTATCCGCGCCTGAGCAGGGGCGGACGTCCGCCCGGCACTGCGCACCGGGACCAAAGCCCCTGTTGCCCGCACCAGCGGCAGCCGATGGTGGAGTTGGCGGGATGCGGAGGGGATGCCAGAGCATGAGTACCAGCAGCCGGGTGGTTCCGTGCCGGATCTTCATCAACTACCGGCGGGAAGATACCGCCTACCCGGCGGGCTGGCTGTTCGACCGGCTCACCCAGCATTTCGGTAAGGGCCAGATCTTCAAGGACATTGACTCCATCCATCTGGGCGATGACTTCGTGGAGGCGATGACCACCGCGGTCGGGTCCTGCGACGTCCTGCTGGCGCTGATCGGTGACCGCTGGACCTCGGTCACGGACAAGGACGGCGGCCGGCGCATCGACAACCCCGGCGACTACGTCCGGATGGAGATCGAGGCGGCGCTGAAGCGTGACACGCTGGTCATTCCGATCCTGGTGGGCGGTGCGGAGATGCCCACGGCAGGCGAACTGCCCCCGAGCCTGGCCAAGCTGGTGCGCCGGAACGCGCTTGAGCTCAGCCCGAGCCGCTTCGACGCTGATGCCGGCCGGCTGCTGGCGGTGCTGGACGAGACCCTGGCGCGGGCCGGGTCACCGCCAGAGCAAACCAGCGCCCCCACGGACCAGGGGCCGGAGAAGGGGCCGGAGCAGGAGCTGGACAAGGAGCCGGACCGGCCACCGCGGCACTTCCCCCGGCGGGCGGCGATCCTCGCCGGAGCAGCCGCCGGTGCCGCGCTGATCGTGGCGGTGGCCGCCGTGCTGCTGACCCGGCCGCACCCGGCCACGCCGGCTGGCGCACCGTCAGCGTCGGTTCTCCTCCGCGATGACTTTTCCAGCACGGTGAATGGCTGGCGGGTGGTGACCGGCGGTTCAGGCGGCTACGGACATGGCGGCTACGGCATTTCCGTGCCGCCTCTCAATGATGCCGCGATCGCGGTGCCCGGGAAGGCGCGGCAATTGATGTCCGCGTCCGCACCGCAGAACCTCAGCATCGAGGCAACCGGGCACACCATCAAGAACCCTGGCCAGGACGATCTGTATGGCATTGCCTGCCGGCAGGGCTCCTGGGGGGCATACCTCTTCCTGATGGGCGACCAGGCTGTGTATCTGGAGAAGTGGCTGGGCCCGTACAGCGCCAAGCACGACAGCCCCATCATCTATCTCAATCTGAAAGCGGCTGCCACCAACCACCTGCGCGCGGTCTGCACCACCGAGGGCCCGCGGGCGGTGCGGCTGACGTTCTGGGTAAACGGCCAGCAGGTCGCCGACTGGACCGACACGCAGAGCCCGTTCACCTATGGCACGGTGGGCCTGGTCAACGCGAGCCTGTCATCGACCAAGCCGACCGAGGCACAGTTCAGCAACGTGGTTGTCGGCACGGCTGCCGGCCGCCGGGCCGGCTGACCCTGATCTAGCCTGAGTGGTGACGGTTCACCAGCTGTCGCGGGCCGATGCGCGCCGGATCGCGGTGCGGGCGCAGTTGCTGGGCAGCAGCCGGCCGTGATCGAGGGCGTCCGCGGCGGCTGGCGGGTCGATCCTGCTGCGCTGGCCCAGCCGTTCACCGGGTGGCCGCGCTGCTGTCGCCCTTCGACCGGCTCATTCACAACCGCAAGCGGATCGCGGAGATTTTCGGTTTCGACTATCAGCTGGAGATGTACAAGCCAGCGGCCAAACGCCGGTGGGGATACGTCGCCCTGCCGATCCTGTTCGGCGATGCGCTGGTGGGCAAGCTGGACGCGGCCGCCGACCGCGACGCGGGGGTGCCCGCGGCTGGGCAGTGCCCGGTCAGGGACGCGGGGCCCGCTCGCCATGCACGGCGGTGTACTCGGCGGCGAGCCAGGGGCCCAGGTCGGATCGCTGCGCAGGGCGAGCAGCAGGTCGAGATCGGACCTGCCGGGCGTCGCCGTGCCACGCGGGATGCTGCCGTACAGATAGGCACTGTGCAGCCGGGCGCCGAACCGGCCCGCGATGAGGGCGCGGGCGGCGCCGACGACCGGGCCGAACGTGGCCGGCACCCGGTCCAGCGCGCCCTCGCGCGCGATCGTCCCGTCCGGGTTCAGCCCCCGGTCGCCCATGACACTGCTGATGACCGCCAAATTACCGGCGTCCGACTATTAGATGACCGGCGAATGAAATAAATCCGCCGTTGCCCGAAAAGCCACTTCAGTTTCATCCACGGCGGGTGATGCCACTCACCCATCGGCGGCATTGTATGAGATACCGGCGTGGCGAGACGTGGCATGAGGCGGCTCGGGTGGGGTGAGTTGTGTTCGTCGTAATGGTGACGCCTGAGTGCGCCCCGGCGGCGAAAGCGGGCGGGCTCGGCGATGCGGTGGCCGGCCTCAGCCGGGAACTGGAACTCAGGGGAAACGCGGTCGAGATCATCCTGCCGAAGTACGCCGGCCTGCGCTACTCCGACATCTGGGACCTGCAGCCCAGCTACCGCGATCTGTGGGTGCCGTGGTTTGACGGCGCGGTCCGCTGCACCATCTGGTTCGGCCACGCGAACGGGCGGAAATGCTTCTTCATCGAGCCGCACGCGGCAGCTAACTTCTTCGGCCGCGACCGGCTGTACGGGTATGGTGACGACCCCGAGCGGTTCGCGTTCTTTTCCAAGGCGGCCGTCGAGTTCATGTGCGTGGCCGGCAAGCGGCCGGACATCATCCACTGCCACGACTGGCAGACCGGGCTGGTCCCGGTCCTGCTTGACGAGCAGTACCGCCGCGACATGCCGGATCAGCGGGTCTGCTACACCATTCACAATTTCCGGCACCAGGGCACCGGTGGCGAGCACCTGCTCCGGGCCACCCGGCTCGGCCGGGCAGGTTACTTCCTGGACGCCGACCGGCTCGGCGACGACTTCCATTACCGGGGCCTGAACCCGATGAAGGGCGGGGTGGTCTACTCGGATTTCGTCACCACTGTGTCACCCAGCCACGCCGACGAGGCCCTGTTCGGGGACGGCGCGTGCGGGCTCGGGCGCACTCTTAAAGAGCACCAGGTCAAGTTCCGCGGTGTGCTCAACGGCGTCGACTACGACATCTGGAGTCCCGAGACCGACCCACTGCTGCCGGCCCGCTATAGCGCCGCCGACATCTGGCGCAAGCACCAGGTCCGGGATGCGCTGCGGGACCGGTTCTGGCTGCGCCACCGGCGCAGCCCGGTGGTCGCCTACGTCGGCCGGCTGGACGAGCAGAAGGGCATGCACCTGGTCCACCACGCACTCTTCTACACCCTGGCCCAGGGCGGCCAGTTCGTGCTGCTGGGCGACACTCCCCACGACGGCGGCATCGGCAGCCATTTCGGGCACCTAAAGAGCCACCTCAACGACAAGCCCGACTGCCATCTCGAAATCGGCTACCGCGAGGAACTGGCCCATCTGGTGTTCGCGGGCGCCGACATCCTGGTCGTGCCCAGCATGTTCGAGCCGTGCGGGCTGGCCCCGCTGATCGCGATGCGGTACGGGACCGTGCCGGTGGTGCGCGCGACCGGGGGGATGATCGACACCGTCTTCGACCTCGAACATTCCGGCCGCCCGCGCCAGGAACGGAACGGCTTCGTCTTCCACCACACCGACAATCAGGCCATCGAGTCCGCGCTGGGCCGGGCGCTGCGGCTGTGGTCGGCCCGGCCGGGCGAATTCCGCCGGCTCGCGTCGGTCTGCCTGCGCACCGATTACTCCTGGGCCCGTCCGGGGCAGGACTACCTCGATATCTACCATCACATCCGCTCTCGCTGAGGCGGCGAGCAAAGGGAACAGGAGCACCGATGAGCGCGGAAAGCGAGCGGGTAGCCGGGTTCGGGCGGCTGGAGGACGGACTGCGGCAGGCCAGCGACTGGTACCTGTGGGGCCCCTACGTCAGCGAGCGCCAGTGGGGAACCGTCCGCGAGGACTACAGCGCCGACGGTGAGGCCTGGAACTACCTGCCGCATGACCACGCCCGCTCGCAGGCCTACCGGTGGGGCGAGGACGGGCTGGCCGGGTTCTGCGACATCGAGCAGCGGCTGTGCCTTTCGCTGGCGCTGTGGAACGGCCGCGATCCGATCCTGAAGGAGCGTGCCTTCGGGCTGACCGGCGCGGAGGGGAATCACGGCGAGGACGTCAAGGAGTACTGGTGGTACCTGGACGCGCTGCCCAGCCACGCCTGGAACCGGTGGCGCTACCACTACCCGCAGGGACCGTTCCCCTACGACGACCTGCGTGCGGAGAACGGCCGCCGGGGCAAGTACGACCCCGAGTACGAACTGCTCGACACTGGCGCGTTCGACGGCGACCGCTACTGGATCACCGAGGTGCACTACGCCAAGGCCGACCCGGCCGACCTGCTGATGGCGATCACCGTCACCAACGCCGGCCCGGAGGCCGACACCCTGCATGTGTTGCCGACCGCCTGGTTCCGCAACACCTGGTCGTGGGATGTCGGCGCGCCCAAGCCGGTGCTGGTGGCCGACGGCCCGACCGCGGTGACGGTGGAGCATCCCTTCCTCGGCACCCTGGAACTGCTGGCCGACACCGCCCCCGGCGGCACCACGCCGACGCTGCTGTTCTGCGAGAACGAGACCAACATGGCGCGGATTTACGGCGCCGAGCCGGTGACCGGCTACCCCAAGGACGGCATCAACGACCATGTGATCCACGGTGCGCCGAGCGTCAACCCGGAACTGCGGGGCACCAAGTGCGCTATCTGGTACCAGCTGGAGGTCCCGGCGGGCGGCACCGTCGAACTGCGGCTGCGGCTGCGCCCGCGCCGCCCCGGCGCCAAGACCGGCGCCGCGTTCGGCCGGAACTTCGAGCGGGTCATGGCCGACCGCAAGCGGGAGGCGGATGAGTTCTACGCCGAACTCACCCCCCGGACGGCCAGCGCCGATGAGGCCATGGTCATGCGGCAGGCTTTCGGCGGGCTGCTGTGGAGCAAGCAGTTCTACTACTACGACGTGGCCCGCTGGCTGGACGGTGACCCGGGGCAGCCGGTCCCGCCGGCCAGCCGCCAGTCCGGGCGCAACGTCCGCTGGCGGAACTTCAACGCCTTCGACATCATGTCCATGCCGGACAAGTGGGAGTACCCCTGGTTCGCCGCCTGGGACCTGGCTTTCCACTGCGTGGCGCTGGCCCATGTCGACCCGGCGTTCGCCAAGTACCAGCTGATCCTGCTCTGCCGGGAATGGTTCCAGCACCCCAACGGCGCGCTGCCGGCGTATGAGTGGGACTTCTCCGACGTGAACCCGCCGGTGCAGGCCTGGGCCGCGCTGGAGGTCTTCGCCATCGACGGCGGCCACGACTTCGGCTTCCTGTCCCGCGTCTTCGACAAGCTGCTGGTCAACTTCACCTGGTGGGTGAACATGGAGGACACCGGCGGCAACAACGTGTTCGAGGGCGGCTTCCTGGGGCTGGACAACATCGGCCCGATCGACCGCTCCCACCTGCCGGTGGGCGGCACGCTGGAGCAGTCGGACGCGACCGGCTGGATGGCCTTCTACGCGATGGCCATGGGATCGATCGCGATCGTGCTCTACTGGAGCGGCCAGCGCCCGGGCACCGACCTGATCCTGAAGTTCCTGGAGCATTTCGCCGCTATCACCGACGCCATCGACGGCCAGGCGCTGTGGGATGACTCCGATGGGCTGTTCTACGACCGGCTGCTCACCCCGGACGGCCAGGCCGTCCCGGTCAAGGTCCGGTCGATGGTCGGGATCATCCCGATGCTGGCGGCCGCGGTGGTGGACGAGCACATGCTCGACCGGGCGCTGACCGTCAGCAAGCAGTTCGCCGACTACATCGACCGGCACGGCCTGTACGACCGGGAGAAGCTGGCGCAGTCCGGCCTGATGCGTGGCAAGCCCGGCGGGCAGCGGCTGCTGCTGTCCGTGGTCGGCGTGGACCAGCTGGAGAAGCTGTTCAGCAAGCTGTTCGACGAGAGCGAGTTCCTGTCCCCGTACGGGCTGCGCGCGCTGTCGGCCTACCACCGTGACCACCCGTACGAGCTGGACGTCGAGGGCCTGCGCGCCACCATCGACTACGAGCCGGCCGAGTCCACCACGAACATGTTCGGCGGGAACTCCAACTGGCGCGGGCCGCTCTGGTTCCCGCTCAACTACCTGATCTGCACGTCGCTGGACCGCTACCACCGGTTCTTCGAAGACGACCTGACGATCGAGTACCCGGCCGGATCCGGCCAGCGGCTGCCGCTCGACGCCATCCAGCAGAACCTGTCCGACCGGCTCATCTCGATCTTCACCACCGGCCCGGACGGCCGGCGGCCCTGCTTCGGCGGGGTCGAGCGGCTGCAGACCGACCCCGCCTGGAAGGACAATCTGGTCTTCAGCGAGTACTTCCACGGCGACAACGCTGCCGGGCTCGGCGCCGCCCACCAGACCGGCTGGACCGGCGTGATCGCCGACCTGATCCGGCGCCGGCACGGCATGGTCCGCTCGGTCGGCGACGTGATCAGGGAGATACGCCCGCGGCAGCTTCCTGGGTAGCGGCTGCGCTAGCCGCGCCAGCGGAAGAACACGAGCGCGAGCAGGCAGGCGAGGCTGGCCGGCTTACGGACAGTCCTCAAACCCGACCGTAATGGTGGTTAATTCGCCGTGCGCAAATAATTGCGCACCATTCGGGGTCATCGCGCGTCCTTTCCCCAGGCGACCTGACATATTCCGTCGCAGTTGAGGAGGGGGCATAAGCCCACGCCTGGCTTTACCGAAAGGGCTGGCTAGCCGGATCGGCTGGCGCGATAGCGATGACGGCAGCGGTACTGCTCATCCTGAGCAATGGCGCCTTGGCCAGCATGACCACTCACCGGCAAGCGCATCATGTGCGGCCGCGGGCCAACGTGGCAGCGGCCGCGGCAACCGCCACGCACTACAAGGTGACCAGCCTGACGCAGGAGTTCAACAAGGACACGAAGTATTTCTGCCCGGCCGGCAGCGGTAATCTTCCTTGCGACGGTAACGCCGGGAACTACGGCACCATCGACCGGGCGCTCTCGGGATTTTCCAACGGCGGCATCGGAAATTACGCCCCCTTTACCAAGGCACTGACCGGGGGCTGGAGGGCGCTGGTGTCCGGCACCGGCGACGGCAACCTGGGCGGCGGCTGCCCCGGCACCACCCCGACCTTCAACCCCGGTGAGACGTGCAGCGGCCCGTAGGCGCTGTTCGGCACCGGGAAAGCCGAGGGAGCCGAGAACGTCTTCCCCACTGGCGGCTTCACCGTCACCGACGACCTGTACCTCTCGCCGACCACCGGCGGCCCGGCTGGCTCACTGGTGGACGATGACGTCGAACTGAACCTGAGCAATGGCACCTACGGCATTGACGAGATCATCACCGCCTGCGCCGAACCGACCGGCGTCAGCGGCCCACTGGGGTACGTCATCAACTTCGGCCACAACTCCGCCGGCTCCTGCGCGGGCACCCCGGTGATCACCAAGGACGGCTGGTACCGGTTCGTCTTCGTGTTCAGTGACCAGGGCGGGAACGCCTACCTGGACGAGTACGTGCGGAGCGAGCTGAGCGCGGCGCTGGTCGCCACCAGCGGCGCACAGCCAGTTGGCGGCGGTAGCCCCCAGCCGATCAGCCAGTGGGGCGGGCCGGGCTACTTCTGGCTGCCGACCCAGGACTACAGCGGCCTGCCGCTGGCGAACTTCGCACTCCAGCTCGGCACCCACACGAACGGCCACAAGCCCTGATCCAGGGTTCCTGACCGCGGGCGGGCCGGGACACCCCGGTCCGCCCGTCTTTTCCCGGCGGCACGAGGGCACGAGCCACCCGGCAAGCCAAGCGCGATCGCGGCACTGGCCGTGACCCGCCGGGTCTTCGTCTGACTGCCCGCCGGCCCGGGCCATGCGAGGATGGCACCGGCCGACTGGAAGGACGACAGCATGGCGGGCACCCGTTTCGCTGGCCGGGGGGTCATGGTGTTCGGCGCGTCCGGGGCACTGGGCGCGGGCCTGGCCGAGGCGTTCACGGCCGAAGGCGCCCAGGTCACCGGCGTCGACCGGGCCGCGCCCCGGCAGCCACAGCCCGGCGTCAGCTACCGGGACGCGGACGTGCTCGATGACGCCTCGCTCGGCGCGCTGTTCGACAGCCTGCCGGTGCCCTGGGCAGTGGTGAACACCGTCGGCGGATTCGCGCCGCACACGCCGCTGCCCGAACTGGACCCGGCGGTGCTGGCCGGCCAGCTGCAGCTGAACCTGGTCAGTGCCGCGCTGGTCACCAAGCACGCGCTGCGCCGGATGAGCACCACCGGCCAGGGCCGCCTGGTCCACACCGCGAGCCGGGCGGCGACGGTGACCAGCGGGTCGGGATTCGCCTACTCGGTCAGCAAGCTGGGTGTCCTGCACCTGGCGGCGATGGCGGCCGAGGAGGTCAGCGGCACGGGCATCACGGTGAACTGTGTCGTCCCCAGCATCATCGACACCCCGGCCAACCGGAGCGCGATACGCGGCGCCGACTACGCGTCCTGGCCGAAGATTCCCGACATCGCACAGGCCTACCTGTTCCTCGCCGCCCCCGGCGCGCACCTGGTTTCCGGGGCCGCGATCCCGGTCTGAGATTGGGCAGACTCACACCATGCTGGCCCGGCTGCTCGCCTTCACCCGTGCGCATGATCCCGGCCTGGCCGCGCTCAAACGGGCCGCCCGGGCCGCCGTGGTGATGCCGGCCGCCTTCGCGCTCGGCCAGGTGGTCATCGGCCAGCCGCAGGTGGCGCTGTTCGCCTCGTTCGGCTCCTTCGCCCTGCTGCTGTTCGTCAGCATCCCCGGGACCACGGCCGTGATGCTGCGCGGGTACGGCGGGCTGATCGCGGCCGGGACGCTGCTGATCGTCGCCGGCAGCCTGCTCTCGGGCCAGGCCGTGCTCGCCGTGGCCGGGATGGCGGTGGCGGCGCTGGTGATCTTGTTCGCCGGGGTGGTCAGTCCCACTGCCGCGCTCGGCAGCAGCTACCTGCTGCTGGCCTTCGTGCTGGCGGTCAGCGTGCCGGTGCCGCCGGGCCAGATTCCGGCCCGGCTGGCTGGCTGGGGCCTGGCCGTGGCGCTCGGGCTGCCCGCCCTGCTGCTGGTCTGGCCACGGCCCTGGCTCGACCGCCGCCGGGCGGACCTGGCCAGCGCCACCGGGCAGCTGGCCGAACTGGTGCAGGCGCACGCCGACGGCCATCGCGACCCGCCAGCCTGGGCTGCCGCCGGGCGGGCACTGGCCGACCTGCAGCGCTCATTCGCCAGCGTGCCGTATCCCCCGACCGGGGTCACCCCGGCTCAGGTGGCGCTCGCCCGGATGGTGAGCCGGGTGGAGTGGGCCGACGTGCTGGCCGTGGTCACACCCGCCGAGCAGGGCGTAGCGCTGGCGTCGCCGGCGCTGCGGGAGCTGAACGGGGCCACCGCCCGGGCGCTGCGCGGGGTGAGCGTGGTGATCGGCGACACCAGCGGCCAGCCGCCGCAGGCCGCGGCCGGCGAACTTGGCGACGCGCTCACCGAGCTGGACCGGGACCGGCGGGCCGCCTACACCTGGGCAGTGGGCCAGCTGGTGCACGAGGTGACCGGCGACGGCGGGAGCCGCCCGGCGGCAGAGCGGCTGGCGTTCCTGCGGCCCGCGTTCCGGGCCCGGGCGCTCGGCCTGGCGGCCGAGGAACTGGGCATGCTCGCGCTGCGCTCGGCCGGGTTCACCGCCCCGGCCCGGCCGGGCCAGCCAGCCCCAGCCGGGCCGGCCGGGCTGGCCGGGGTCGTGCGCCTGGCCTGGAACCGGGCCAGGCCCCACCTGAGCCTGCGCTCGGTATGGCTGCGCAACAGCCTGCGCGGGGCCGCGGGCCTAGCCGCCGCGGTGGCCGTGGCCCGGCTGACCGGCGTCGGGCACGGCTTCTGGGTGGTACTGGGCACCCTGTCCGTGCTCCGCTCGAACGCCCTGGGCACCGGGGTGACCGCGGTCCGGGCGGTGGCCGGCACCGCGGCCGGCTTCCTCATCGGCACCGCGATCATGCTGGGCCTGGGCGGCCACATCACCGTCTTGTGGTTCCTGCTGCCGCTGGCTGTGCTGTTCGCGGGCGTGGCGCCGACGGTCATCTCGTTCGCGGCCGGCCAGGCCGGGTTCACCATCATGGTGATCATCTTGTTCAACATCCTGGTCCCGGCCGGCTGGCGGGTCGGCCTGCTCCGGCTGGAGGACGTCGCCCTCGGCTGCGCCGTCAGCGTCGGCGTGGGCCTGCTGCTGTGGCCGCGCGGTGCGGCGGCCGCCTTCACGCAGGCGCTCTGCGACGCCTACCGGGCGGGCTCGGCTTACCTGCTGGCGGCGGTGGACCGGCTAATCTCCCCCGGCCTGGCGAGCGGCGTGCAGCAGCAGGCCGGCCAGGCGCTCGCCGCCTATCACCGGCTGGAGGACGCCTACCGTCAGTTCCTGTCCGAACGGGGCGCCAAGCATATCGGGCTGGAGACGGCCACCCATCTGCTCAGCGGCGCCTCCCGGCTATGGCTGAGCGCGGACTCGCTGGCCACCGTGGCCGCCCAGCCGGAGGCACGGCCGATGGCACCCGCGGTGGCGGACGCGGCCGGCCAGGTTCGCCACGCCTTCCAGCAGGCCCACACCTGGTACCAGGGATTCGCGGCGGTGCTCAGCGGCCAGCGGCCGGACCTGCCGCCGGTGGACGGCGACGGCGAGCTGCGCCCGGTCCTGGCCCAGGCGTTCAGTCTGGCCAGTGCCGCCCGGGACATCCCCACCGTGCGGATGCTCATGCGGCTGCTGTGGGCCGGAGAGTACCTCGACGACGAGCACGCCTCCCAGCGCGACCTGGCCGGCGCGGCCCGGCAGCTGGCGGCCCAGGCCCGCCGCCAGCCCGTGGCTCACCCGATGGCTATACCGAAATAACCCGGGGTAGTCGGGCATCCGGACACGGCCTGTCGTTCCCGCCGGTAACCTGGCCGGACAGGGATGGCGCGACAGGGGTTATGGGAGGACGAGATGGGCCTGCCAGTTCGGCAGCAGCGGACGTTGGATGAGATCGAGGGCAGGCTCGCCGGTTCCGACCCTCGCCTCAAGTCGCTGTTCAGCATCTTCAGCCGGCTGACCATCGGCGAGGCGATGCCCTGGTTCGAAAACGTCCGGGTACGGCCCATCGCCGACCTGTTCCTCCCCCTGCGTATGTGGTTCGGGCGGATCACCGGCCGTCCGGCGAAGCGGGTGCGGCTGATCCTGCTGCTGCCGGCCGCGCTGAGCGCCATGGCCTGTGCGGTGCTGATCGCCTTCGGCTTTCCCAGCGCCCCGAAGATTTCCCACGCCGGCCGCCCCCCGGCCAGGGAACTGGTGGTCAAGTCAAGCCGGGTGTGCCGGCTCGGCCTGCTGAGGGCACCCACCCTCTGCTAGCAGGCCCAGCCGCGGCGGTCAGCTTGTGGCCGGCCGCGGGGAAGCCCGGTGCTCAGCCGCGGCGAGCGGCCGCCTCCAGGGCGGTCACCGGGAGCCAGCCATCGTGGTGCCAGGTGATCGCGCCCTTCGCCGAGACCAGCGCGAACCACGGCTGGTCCTGCACGCCGAACCCATCCGCGAGCCGGCCGGTGGCATCCAGCCCGACCGGGTAGGCCAGCGGGGTGCCCAGCCCGGCCAGGTAGCTGGCCACCGCCGCGTCCGACGGCTCGGTGGCGGCCTCGTCCACCGCGATCAGTTCCGGCAGCCGGCCGTGCCGGGCCGCGTGCGCGTAGCCGTTCAGCGCCAGCAGGCTGGCGCGCAGATCCGAGGTCTCCGCCAGCCAGGTGGCGAAGAACATGACCAGGTGCGGCTGCCCCGGCGCCAGCCGCACCGAGCCGGACGGCACGGCGGGCAGGCTCACCGCTGCGGCCGGCCCGAGGCCCGGAATGCTCGCCAGCGAGCCCTGGCTGGCCACGTGCGGCCGGCCGGGCAGCAGCCGGGCGGCCTCGTCGGCCAGGATCTGGGCCGCCTGGCCGATGCTGGCGTAGCTCATCTGGGTCAGGTAGATCTCCCGCTCCCGGCCCTGCGGATCGATGACGAGCAGCGCCGGGGTGTGGTCGATCTGCCCAGCCTGGATCTGCACCGCGATGTGGTACGCCCGCCACACCGCCTGCAACTGGGCCAGCGGCCCGGTCAGGAAGTCCCACTGGTTGACCATGCCGTGTGCCCGCGAATAAGCCATCACGTCCGCGACCGAGGTGGCGTGCGGGTTGGCATCCACCCCGAGCAGCTGGACCTGGCGGCCGGCCGCGCCAAGCAGCTGCCTGGCCTCCACCATGCTCATGGTGGTCAGCGGGCAGATCGTGGTGCACCGCGAGTCGGCGAAAGCGAGGATCACCACCTTGCCGCGGAACTGGTGCAGCGACATGAGCTGGCCGAACTGGTTGCGCAGCGTGATACCGGGCGCGGGCACGCCGCCCAGCGAGCTGCCCGGGTCCACTCCCGGGTTGCCCATCGCCGCGCTGGGCTGGCCGGCGCCCGTGGTCCCCGGCTGGCCGGCGCTGCCGTTCCCGGCGCTGGCGGCACCACAGCCGGCCAGCAGCGCCACGGCCAGCGTCACCCCGGCGGCCCGCCAGGGCCAGCGGGCACGGCTGCGGGTGCTGGTCACGGTGAGGCCTCCGGGCCAGCCGGATCGCGGACCCAGATCTGCCGGCGGCCGCTCTCGCCCGGCGCTTCCGGCGGGTATGGGGCGACCCGGTCCAGCCGGTACCCCAGCTTGCGCGGGATCGCGGAACTGGCCACGTTGGCTTCGTCACAGTGGATCTCGACCTGGGTCACGCCGGGCAGCCGGAGCGCGACGTCCGTTATCGCCGCCGCCGCGGCAGTGGCCAGCCCCCGCCGGGTCCGCGGCTCGGCGATCCAGTAACCGATCTCCATCCCGCCGTCCTCCAGCCGCCGGTGCAGCCCGATCTCGCCGGCCAGCATGCCGTCGGTGTCGATGATGGAGTAGATGAAGTCGGTGCCCTGCGCCCACAGCTCATCCGATTCGGCCACCCGGATCCGCTGGATCCGCGGGTCGGTGGAGTCTGGCGTCGCCCACGGCATCCAGGGCCGCAGATGCTCCATGCTGGCGGCGACGGCGGCGGCGATCGCAGCGGCGTCGCCCGGCCGCAGCCGCCGCAGCGTCAGCAGCCCGGCGTCCACCTGTTCCGGCGGCGCGGCCATCACGTCTGGAGGCACGGTTCATAGTAAGCGGGTGCCGTGCGCCGGGCGCGACCGCCGGCCGGCCCGCACCGGGGCCAAGGACAGGCGGCGGATCCAGGCCAGGATCTGGCCGGCCACCGGCGGCCTCGCTCCGCTGGGCGTGCGGTACCGCGGGCTATCCGTTAGGCAGGGAAATTCTTGTGGGGTTGCCGACCATCAGTGAGGCGGTGCTGGATAGCGTAGGGGGCGCGCTGGCCGCCTACGACTTGGGAGATGACGATGACCGAACGTGCCCCACTCCCCTACGACTACCTGCCGCCGGTCCCCGCTTTCTCGCTGCAGAGCAACGACGTCGCGGACGGCGAGATGATGGGTGACGCACAGGTCTACAGCGGCTTCGGGATGACCGGGCAGAACATCTCGCCGCACCTGCGCTGGCACGGCTTCCCGGCGGACACCCAGGGGTTCGCGGTCACCTGCTACGACCCGGACGCACCGACCGGCTCGGGTTTCTGGCACATGCTGCTGATCGACGTCCCGGCGTCGGTGACCGAACTGGCCACCGGGGCGGTCAGCGGGGATCTGTCCGGGTTGCAGGCCGGCGCGTTCTGCGTGCGCAACGACTACGGTTCCAAGGACTTCGGCGGCGCCGCCCCGCCCGCGGGCGACCCCCCGCACCGGTACGTGTTCGCTGTGCACGCGCTGGACACCGGCACGCTGGGCATCGACTCCGACGTGTCACCCGCGGTGGCCGGGTTCAACCTGCGGTTCCACACCATCGCCCGGGCCGTGATGATCCCGGTCTACGGCCACTAGGCGGCCCTGCCCGGTGTCTCAGGCCGTCTTCAGCATGTCTTCAGGTTGCCCGGGCAGGCTGGATGGTCAGCGGAGCGGCGCTGCGTGCTGGCACGATGGGCCGCCCGGCTTGCCGCTGGCCCCTACGATGGACACCGGCAAGATGACCACGAGGATCACCGCTGACTGAGGACGGACGATGGGCAAGGCCAGCAGGATCAAGGAGCGGACCGCTCGCGAGAAGATCGCCGCACAGCGGGAAGCGGCACGGCGGGCCGAGTCCCGGCGACGGCTGCTCATCACCGGCGGCAGCGTGATAGCGGTGCTGGCCGTGGTGGTGGCACTGATCATCGCCCGCTCCATCCACTCCTCTACCGCCACGCCGTCGGCTGGCTCACCCACCGGCACCGCCCTGCCTGCCAGCGTGGCGAACGAAGTCACCAGCGTGCCCGCCTCGACCCTGGACACGGTCGGCAAGGGGTCCATCCCGAGCGTGACGTCCACGCCGGCCAAACTGCTCAACGGCACCCCACTGACCAGCAACGGCAAACCGGAGATGCTGTACATCGGGGCTGAGTTCTGCCCCTACTGCGCGGCCATGCGGTGGTCGATGGCGATCGCGCTCAGCCGGTTCGGCAGGCTGTCGCCGCTGCACGGGATCCACTCGGCGACCACGGTGCCCGGCGGCGGGACCGAGGCCTACCCGCACACCGCGACCCTGACCTTCTACAAGTCCAGCTACAGCAGCCCGTACCTGTCCTTCGTGCCGGTCGAGAACGAGAAGATCGACCACTCACCACTGCAGGCGACGACCGCGCAGCAGCAGGCGCTCTGGGCCAAGTACAACCCGAACAGCTACCCGTTCATCGACGTGGGCAACAAGTACATGTTCACGGTCATCTACAACCCGCAGGTGCTGGCGGGCAAATCGTGGAGCCAGATCGCGGCGGCGCTGAAGGATCCCTCCTCCCCCATCGCCAAGAGCGTGGACGGCGCGGCCAATTACATCACCGCGGCCATCTGCAAGACCTCGGCCAATATGCCCGCCTCGGTGTGCAATTCGCAGGCGGTGACCACGGCGGCCGGGGGCCTGTGATGGCCGGATCCAAGGCCCGCACCGCCGGACCGGCCGGCCGGTCCGGCACCCAGTCACGCGACAAGGGCACCCGGGGCGGGCGGCCCGAGCCGGCTGTCCCGGGCCAGGCCCCGGCGGCACGGGCGGGCAACCCGGCCCAGCCCGGCAGCCCGGCGCGGGCTGGGAACGGGCAGCGCAGCGGCCAGGCGCCGCGGACGGGCCGGGCCACGGCCAGCGTCCCAGCCGGGCCGCAAGTGCGGCCGGTGCCGGCCTGGCTGCAGTGGACCACCTGGGCGCTGGCGGCGGCAGGGCTGGGCGTCTCCAGCTACCTCACCGTGGCCCACTACACCTCAAGCGCGATCCTGGCCTGCTCGGACAAGGGGCTGGTCAACTGCGCGGCCGTGACCACCAGCCCGGAATCGGTGGTGTTCGGCATCTTCCCGGTCGCGGTGCTGGGACTGGCCTTCTATGTCTTCCTGTTCGCCATCATGTCGCCCTGGGCATGGCGCTGGACCTGGCCGCCAGTGCGGCTGATCCGGCTGGGCTCGCTGCTGGCCGGCATGCTGTTCGTGCTCTACCTGATCTACACCGAGCTGATCACGCTGAACGCCATCTGCCTGTGGTGCACCAGCGTCCATGTGCTCACGTTCGTGCTGTTCGGCCTGGTCGTGTTCAGCTTCGCCGCTGGTTACGGGGCACCGGAGCCGTCCCCCGGCCGCTGAGCCGGGCTCCGGCCGGCCCGGCCGGAGCCGGGCTCAGCCAGACCGAGACGTGAGCGGGCGCCATCTCGCCGAAAAGACGAGCCACGGTTCCATCCCGGCGCTGACGACAGCGGCCCGGCCGCTGCCTAGCGTGGGCTGACATGACAGCGGTCATCGAGTGCCAGTCGCTCACCAAGCGCTACCGCCAGGTGACGGCCCTGGCCGGGCTGGATCTGAGCGTCGAGGCGGGCACGGTGTTCGGGTTTCTCGGGCCCAACGGGGCGGGCAAGACCACCACCCTGCGCATCCTGCTCGGGCTGGTCACCCCCAGCTCGGGCCAGGCCCGGCTGAACGGGCGCCCGGTGCCGGACCCGGCCGGGCTGGCGCGGGTGGGCGCGATGATCGAGGAACCGGCGTTCTATCCGTGGCTGACCGGCCGGGCCAACCTGGCGGTGCTGGCCCGCTCCGGCCCGGCCGGGGCCGGCATCGGCCAGTCACTGGCCCGGACCGGGCTGGCCGACGTGGCGGACCGCAAGGTCAAGGGGTACTCGCAGGGCATGCGGCAGCGGCTCGGGCTGGCGGTGGCCCTGATGCGCCAGCCGTCGCTGCTGCTGCTCGACGAGCCGGCCAACGGCCTGGACCCGGCCGGGATCGCCGAGTTCCGCGGCTTGCTCCGGTCACTGGCCGACGGCGGCACCACCGTGTTCCTGTCCAGCCATCTGCTGGCCGAGGTGGAGCAGGTCTGCGACCAGATCGCGGTCATCCAGTCCGGCCGCCTGGTCAGCCAGAGCCCGGCCCGGGCGGCGCCCCGGGTCAGGGTGGTGGTGGCACCGGCCGAGCAGGCAGCCGCGGTCGCGGTACTGGCCCGGTGGGCGGCCCGGGCCGACGGCACGGACGGCGTGCTGACCCAGGCCGCCGATGGCCGGGCGGTGAACCAGGCGCTCGGCCAGGCGGGCATCTGGGCCCGGCAGATCCTGCTCGAACGCCCCGCGCTGGAAGAGGCGTTCCTGTCCCTGACTGGTGAGACTCATGCGGCTGCTCGGCGCTGAACTGCGGAAACTGGCCCGGCCACTGAGCTGGGGGGTGGCGGGCGCGGCGGCGCTGTTCTGCGTGCTGCTGGCCGTCGGCGGCGCGCACAACGCAGCGCTGGCCGCTCACACTCCGGCCGGTCACCTGCCCACCTGCGCCGAGCTGCGGCTGACCGGGTCCCGCTGCGCCCAGGCCATGGCCGCCGAGCGGGCCCGCCTCCGGCAGTTCACCGCGCAGCCCGCGCAGGTGGCCGCCCAGCTCAGCCCGCTGGCGGCGGGCGCCGAGGCGGCTGGCCTGATGGCGTCGCTGCCCGGCGCGCTGGCCCTGGCCCTGCTGGCCGGGGCCCACATTGGCGGCGAATGGTCCGGCCGCACCCTGAAGAACGTGCTCATCCAGCGCGGCCGGCGGTGGCAGGTGCTGGCGGCCAAGCTCGTCAGCCTCTGGCTGGCCGGCGCGGCGCTGATCGCCGTCTGCTGGGCGGCGCTGGCGATCGCCGGCCCGGCGCTGATCCGGCTCAACCACCTCCCGGCCGCGCACCAGAGCGCGGCCCACGCGCTCGGCCTGGCCGCCGCCCAGGCCGGCCGGGCGCTGCTGGTGCTCGCGGTGTTCGCCGCCATCGGCCTGCTGGCCGCCGTGCTCACCCGGGGCACCATCGGCACCACCGCCGCCGCGGCCGGCGCGGTGATCTGCCTGCTGGTGCTGGCCACCCTGCCCGGAGTGGCCCGGTGGACGCCGGCCACCTGGGTGCAGGCCTGGATGGGGTTCCCGGCCGGCCAGGCGTCGATCACCACGCTGCCCAGCAACTTCTGGTCCCGGTTCATCAGCGCCACCGGCCAGCCCGGTCACCTGGCCGGGCTGGCCGGGCTGGCCGGCCTGCTGGCCGCCTGCGTGCTGGCGGCGCTGGTGGTGTTCGGCCGGTCGGACGTCAGCGGATGACCGTCCGCGATGGAACTAGAGTCGGCGGCATGCCGCAGTGGAAACGGCTGGCCACCCCCGCCCGCACCGACCTGGCCATCGCCACCGGCCTGCTCATCTGGGGACTGCCGGACGTGCCCTGGTGGTGGGAGCCGCCGGGTCACGCCGGCTCGGCCGCGGCCGTGCTGGGCGCGCTGGTGCTGACACTGGCGATGTCGGTCCCGTTCTGCTGGCGGCGCCGGTTCCCGGTACCGGTGCTCGGGCTGGCACTCGCCGTCCTCGTCATCCGGGCGGTGCTGCACCGGGACCTGACCTCGGCGTTCGCGGCGGTGCTGGTCGGCGCCTACGGGCTGGGCGCCTACGCGGGCGCCTCCCGCCGCTATGCCCGCTGGCTGGGCTGGCTGGCCCTGGCCGCGGCGGTGGTGACCGTCCTGATCAGCAACGGGGACAGGTTCGCGGCCGCCCCGTTCGCGCTGCTGGCCGCCGCGCTGGTGCTCGGCGACGCGGCCAGCGCCCGGCGGGCCGAGACGGCGGCCGCGGTGGAGGCGGCACACCAGGCCGAGCGCACCCGGATCGCCCGCGAACTGCACGATGTGGTCGCTCATCAGCTGTCGGCCATCGCCGTCCAGGCGGGCGCTGCCCGGATCGCCAGCACCGGCGGCACGGACCGGCCGGTGCTGGCCACCGTGGAACGGCTGGCCCGGGAGGCCCTGACCGAACTCAATCACCTGCTCGGCGTGCTCCGGCGGGAGCCGGCCGACGACCCGGCCCGGCCGCCCGCCCCCACCCTGGCCGAACTGCCGGCCCTGCTGGCCAGCGCCGAGTCGGCTGGCGTGCCCACCCAGCTCACCGTCGAGGGGCCGGCCCGTCCCCTGTCCCCCGGGGTCGAGCTGTCCGGGTACCGGATCGTGGCGGAGGCGCTGGCCAACGTGGCCAGGCACGCGCCCGGCGCGGCGACCCAGGTGCTGCTGCGGTACCAGCCGTCCGCGCTCGGCATCGAGATTCGCAACGGCGCCGCGGCGCAGCCAGCCCGCCCCGGCACCGGCGGGCGGGGCGTGCAGGGCATGCGGGAACGGGCCGAACTGTACGGCGGGGAACTGGTGGCGGGCGCCAGGCCCGGTGGCGGTTACGCGGTGACGGCCACCATCCCCCTCCCGGAGCGGCCATGATCCGGCTGCTGATCGCCGACGACCAGGCACTGGTCCGGGCCGGGCTGGCAACCCTGCTGGACAGCCAGCCGGATCTGGCCGTCGCCGGGCAGGCGGGCGACGGCCGGGAGGCGGTCCGCCTCACCCGGGAACTTGCGCCGGATGTGGTGCTGATGGACATCCGGATGCCGGTGCTGGACGGGCTGGCGGCCACCCGCCAGATCGTCGCGGCCGCCGCCACGGAGCCGTCCATGGCCGCCGTCAAGGTGATCATTCTGACCACTTACGATCTTGACGAGTACGTGTACCAGGCGCTGCGCGCGGGTGCCTGCGGGTTCCTGCTCAAGCACGCACCGCCGGAAGAACTGCTGCTGGGGGTCCGGGCCGCCGCCGACGGCGGGGCACTGCTCTCGCCCGGGGTGACCCGCCGCCTGCTGGCCGAGTTCGCGGCCCGGCGCCCGGCCCCGGCGGCCGAGCCGCCCGAACTGGCCCGGCTCACCCCCCGCGAGCGGGAAGTGCTCGGCCAGATCGTGCGCGGCCGGTCCAACAGCGAGATCGCCGACGACCTGGTCGTCTCGCCGAGCACGGTGAAGACGCACGTCACCCATGTGCTGGACAAGCTCGGGCTGCGAGACCGGGTGCAGGCGGTCGTCTACGGCTATGCGCACGGGCTGGTCGAGCCGGGCGTGGCCGGGTCCGCCCGGGAATGAGCGGGCCCGCACCGCAATGACCGGGTCCGCCCGGGAATGAGCTGTCGGCAGCCGGAGCTACAGTCCTTCGGGAAGGTGGGATCACGGTTACTGACGCACGCTCTAGCTGGCTGCGACGGCTGTTTCAGGCTTGCTGGCGTTATCCGGGCCACGTGCTGCTTGCGCTGGCCGGCACGCTGGTCGTCAGCGGCGTCCAGATCGCTATCCCGCTGATCCAGCGGCAGATCGTGGACGGCCTGGTCTCCCCGCTGCAGCCGGTGATCTGGCCGCTCGCGGTCGCCCTGCTGGCCGCGGCCCTGGCCAACTTCGGCGGCATGTACCTGCGGCGCTACCGGGGCGGGCAGCTGTCCCTGGACGTCCAGCACGACCTGCGGACCGAACTGTTCGGCGCGCTGTCCCGGCTGGACGGCACCCGCCAGGACGAACTGCATACCGGCCAGATCGTCAGCCGCTCGATCTCCGACCTGACCATGGTCCAGGCGCTGCTGTCCATGGTGCCGCTGCTGCTGGGCAGCCTGGTGCTGTTCGCCGGCTCGCTGGTGGCGATGGCCTTCCTCTCCCCCACGCTGACCCTGATCGCGCTGGCGGTCGGGCCGGCGCTGTGGTTCGTCGCGCTCGCCTCCCGGCGCAAGCTCTTCCCGGCCAGCTGGGACGCCCAGCAGCAGGCGGCCGGGGTGGCCGCGGTGGTGGACGAGGCGGTGACCGGGGTCCGGGTGGTCAAGGGCTTCGGCCAGGAGGAGCAAGAGATCGGCCGGATCGAGGAGGCCAGCGGCCTGCTCTACGCCGCCCGGGTACGGGCGGTCCGGCTGCTCGCCCGCTACAACCCGGCGCTGCAGGCGATCCCGGCGCTGGGCCAGGTGGGGGTGCTGGCGCTGGGCGGCTGGCTGGCCCTGCAGGGCACCATCAGCCTGGGCACGTTCCTGGCCTTCTCGTCCTACCTGATCGGCATGGTCGGCCCGGTCCGGTCGCTGGCCCTGCTGGTCACCATCGGCCAGGAGGCCCGGGCCAGCGTGATCCGGGTGTTCGAGGTGATCGATGCCCGGCCGGTCGTCACCGACCGGCCGGGCGCCATCTCGCTGCCGCCCGGTGTGCCTGAGGTGGAACTGGACGGCGTCGAGTTCGGCTACGTCCCCTCCCAGCCGGTGCTGCGTGGCCTGTCACTGCGGGTACGGCCGGGCGAGACGCTGGCGCTGGTCGGCACCGCCGGGTCCGGGAAGTCGACGATCTCGCTGCTGCTGCCCCGGTTCTACGACGTCAGCGCGGGCGCGATCCGGGTGGGCGGGCACGACGTGCGGGATCTCACCCAGGACTCGCTGCGGGCGGCGATCGGGCTGGTGCTGGAGGACAGCTTCCTGTTCTCCGACACGATCCGCGCCAACATCGCGTTCGGCCGCCCGGACGCCAGCGACGAGCAGATCGTGGCGGCGGCCCGGGCGGCCGAGGCCGACCGGTTCACCGCCGGGCTGCCCGACGGCTACGACACCGTGGTCGGGGAGAAGGGGCTGACCCTGTCCGGCGGGCAGCGGCAGCGGGTGGCGCTGGCCCGGGCGCTGCTCACCGACCCGGCCATCCTCATCCTGGACGACGCCACCTCGGCCGTGGATCCGCAGGTGGAGAAGGAGATCCACGACACTCTGCGGCAGGTGATGCGGGGCCGGACCACGCTGCTGATCGCGCACCGGCGGTCCACCCTGCAACTGGCCGGCCGGATCGCGGTGCTGGACTCCGGCCGCCTGGTCGACCAGGGCAGCCACGACGAACTGCTGGCCCGCTGCCCGCTCTACCGGCTGCTGCTGGCCGGGCCGGGCGAGGACGCGGAAGGGGTCGACGCGGGCGAATTGGACTACTACGCCAGCCTGACCGGGGCCGCCGGGGAGCCGGTGGCCGGGGTCACCCCGGCGCTGTGGCCGCCCGTCCCGGCCACGGCCGGCGTGCCCGCCGGCGGCTCGCCGGCTGGCGGCACCCTGGACGGGCAGGCTGCAGGCACGCCGCTGGCCACGGGCACGCCGCTGGCCGCCGGGGTCGTGCGGGCCGGTGGCCGGGGCCGCGGCCGGGCGGCCGGCGCTGGCAACGTGACCAGCGCCCTGGCCGGGATGCCACCCTCCCCCGAACTGCTGGCCAAGGTGGCCGCCCTGCCACCGGCCACCGACCAGCCGGAGGTGGACGAGGCCCAGGCCCGGGCGCCGGAGCCGCACTTCACGCTGCGCCGGCTGATCCGGCCGTTCGCCATAGCGTTCGCGGTCGGGCTGATCCTGGATGGCCTCGACGCGCTGGCCGGGGTGGCCATGCCGGCCCTGGTCGGGGGCGGGATCGACCACGGGGTGCAGGCCCAGATGCCGCGGGTCATCTTCGCCGTGTCCGGCCTGGCGCTGCTGATCGCGCTGGCCGACTGGCTGGTCAACATCGCGCAGACGGTGGTGGTGGGCCGGAACGGCGAGCGGCTGCTGTACACCCTGCGGATCAAGATCTTCGCCCACCTGCAGCGGCTGGGCCTGGACTTCTACGAGCGGGAACTGGGCGGCCGGATCATGACCCGGATGACCACCGACGTGGAAGCCCTGTCCTCGTTCCTGCAGACCGGGCTGATCACCTTCGTCAACTCGCTGCTCACCTTCGCCGGGGTAATGATCGCGCTGCTGGTCATCAACCTCCGGCTGGGGCTGACCGTGCTGGCCGTCATCCCGTTCGCGGCCGCCGCCAGCGTCGCGTTCCAGCGCGGCTCGTCCCGCGCCTACGCCGACGCCCGGTCGAAGGTCAGCGAGGTCAACGCCGATCTCCAGGAGAACGTCGCGGGCCTGCGGGTGTCCCAGGCTTACCGGCGGGAGGAGCGCAACGCCGAGCGCTTCGCCGGCCGCAGCGACGCCTACCGCCGCTCCCGGCTGCGTGCTCAGCGCTACATCTCGCTGTACTTCCCGTTCATCCAGTCGCTGTCCACCCTCGCCTCGGCACTGGTGCTGCTGGTGGCGGCGGGCCAGATGCGGAGCGGGGCACTGACCGCGGGCGCCCTGATCGCCTACCTGCTCTACATCGACATGCTGTTCTCCCCGGTCCAGCAGCTGTCCCAGGTGTTCGACGGCTACCAGCAGGCGGTGGTCGGCGTGCACCGGATCTCCGAACTGCTCCGCACTCCCACCTCCACCCCGCAGGCCACACGGCCGCGGGCCGCTGGCCGCGGCCGGGCCCGGATCGAGCTGCGGGATGTTCATTTCAGCTACCAGCGGGGCGGCCCGGAAGCGCTGGCGGGAGTTAACCTCCAGGTGGCGCCGGGCGAGACGGTCGCGCTGGTCGGCGAGACCGGGGCGGGCAAGTCCACCCTGGTCAAGCTGGTGGCCCGGTTCTACGACGTCACCTCGGGCAGCGTGCTGGTGGACGGCACCGACATCCGCGACTACGACCTGGCCGCCTACCGCCACCGGTTGGGCGTAGTGCCGCAGGAGGCCCACCTGTTCGCCGGCACGGTCCGGGACGCGATCGCCTACGGCCGGCCGGACGCCACCGATGCCGAGGTGGAGGCGGCGGCCCGGGCGGTAGGGGCCATCGACATGATCGCCCGGCTGCCCGGCGGGTTCGGCCACGAGGTGGCCGAGCGCGGGCGGAACCTGTCCGCCGGGCAGCGCCAGCTGATCGCGCTAGCCCGCGCCTACCTGGTCGATCCGGACATCCTGCTGCTGGACGAGGCGACCGCCGCCCTGGATCTGGCCACCGAGGCCGCGGTGACCAGGGCGTCCCAGCAGCTGGCGGCCCGGCGCACCACCCTGGTCGTGGCGCACCGGCTGACCACCGCCGCCCGCGCTGACCGGATCGTGGTGGTCGCCGGCGGCCAGATCACCGAGACCGGCAGCCATGACGAGCTGCTGGCCGCGGGGGGCGGCTATGCCTCGCTCTGGGCGGCGTTCACCGGGGACACCACACTGGCCGCCTGAGCGCGGCCGGCCCGCCGGGCCGCCCGGCCAAGGGCTGCCAGCTCGTCGGCGAGCTGCCGGGCCTGCGGCTGCGGCCGCTCCCGGAACTCGGCCCGGACATGGTGGCCCGCCGCGTCCAGGTGCACCGAGGCCAGCCCCAGCGAGCGCTGGACCGGCCCTTGCACGTAGCGCACGCTCTGGGCCTTGGCCAGCGGCACCCAGGTGGTGACCTTGCGCAGCCGCCCGGTCACCGCCACCGCGATGCTGCGGTCGTGGCCGGCCGCCAGGAAGTGGTAGCTGAGCGGCGCCTTCCAGCGGGCCTGCCGCGGCGGGCGGACCAGGCCCGGCCCCGGGCCGGCCGCGACCGGCAGCGCCAGCGCCACCAGGTAACGGGCCTGGCCCAGCTCGCCGACCGGGAGCAGGGTCTTGCGCGCCCGGGCGGTGCCGTCGGCCATGTCCCGGCCCGGCGAGCCGGCCACGTCCACCTCCAGCCGGCACCAGCCCAGCGGCCGCCACAGCAGCGGCTCGATCATCCGCACCGCCTGCACCCGCGGCAGCGGGATGGTCTCGGCCACCGTGCCCAGCAGGCCGCGCCGGATCCGGATGCCGTCCGGCGACTGCGCGACGGTGAAGCCGTACTGGGTGGACACCCGGCGCCAGAGCATGGAGACGCCGATCAGCAGCCACCACACCACCGCTATCCCGAGGGCGGCCAGGCCGGCCGGCGAGGCCAGTGCCAGCACCACCGCCACCACCACTCCTGCCAGCACCGCGACCAGCGCGCCGCCGGAGGCCGACAGCAGCACCGAGGCGGACAGCCGCCCGGTGGGCACCACGGCCGCGATCTGCTCGGGGGGCTCGGGGGTGGCCGGGTCCATTCCGTGGTGGGCCGCGAGCAGCCGCGCCCGCAGGTCCAGTGCGGCCTGCTCGGTGAGGTAGGCCAGGCGGCCGTCCGCGTGGCTGGAGCCGGCCAGCCGCACCCGCAGCTCCGCCAGCCCGAGCGCGCGGGCGAGGAACGGCCGGACCACGTCCACCGCCTGGATCCGGGCGATCGGCAGCTGCCGTGAATCCCGGCGGATCAGCCCGGACTCGATCCGCAGCGTCTCGCCATCCAGCCGCCAGCGGGTGACCAGCCAGCTGATCACCGCCGCCAGCGCGACAGCGCTGGCGATGCCGATGTCCACCCAGGGCGACCGGTCGCTGCCGGCCACGGTGCGGGAGATACCGAGCACGGCCAGCAGCGCGATGATGCCGCGGCCGGACCGGACCAGCGGCGAGAACGGGTGCAGCCGGTGCCAGCCGGCATAAGGCGGAGCCGGCCCGGGCCCGGCGGGCAGTCCCGGCGGGCCGGTCACAGCCCGGCTGCCTTGGCCTCGCCGAGGGCGGCCAGCCGGTCCCGCAGCCGGGCCGCTTCATCCCGTTCCAGTCCCGGGATCCGCGCGTCACTGGCCGCCGCCGCGGTGTGCAGCCGGACGGTAGCCAGCCGGAACACCCGGTCCACCGGCCCAGCCGTCACGTCGACGAACTGCATCCGCCCGTACGGGACCACCGACAGCCGCCGGACCATCACCCCCCGCTCCACGATCAGGTCCTCGTCCCGCTCCTGGTAGGCCCAGGAGCGGAAACGGTTGCGCACGAACCACAGCACCGGGACGGCGGCGGCTGCCACCAGCGCGGCGGCCACGCCCGCGGCGGCCGGGCCGGCCGCCAGCCCAGCCCCGGCGCTGGCCAGCACGGCCAGGCCGGCCGCAGCCGCCAGCACCTCGGCACACCGCATCTGCCACAGCCGCGGGGAGGGCGCCAGCACGGGCGTGCGAGGCAGGCCCGGGGCGGGCAGCTTGTCCGGCGCGGGCAGCTTGTCCGGCGCGGGCAGCTTGTCCGGCGCGGGCAGCTGATCCGGCGCGGCAGGCATGATGTGCACGCTACCGCCCCGGTCCCCGACATTCACCCGGCCCGCCTTGCCGCCGGCGGCCGGGCACTGCTTGGCTGAGCCATGACCACCCCGCCGCCACCGCGGACCCCGGCCGCCGATATCGGCACGATCGTCAACCGCCAGGCGATCCAGTCCATCGAGTCGCTGCTCCAGCCGTACCTGCGGCGGACCCCGGTGATCGAGCTGGATGCGGCCGAACTGGGGCTGCCCCCCTGCCCGCTGGTGCTCAAACTCGAGCAACTCCAGCACTCCGGCTCGTTCAAGGCCCGGGGCGCGTTCGCCAACCTGCTGCTGCGGGACATCGGCCCGGCCGGGGTGGTGGCCGCTTCCGGCGGCAACCATGGCGCCGCCGTCGCCTATGCCGCGCGCGCCCTCGGCGTGCCGGCCCGGATCTACGTGCCGGAGGTGTCGTCGGCCGCCAAGATCAGCCGGATCCGTGCCTACGGCGCGGACCTGGTCGTCACCGGCAGCAGCTACGCCGACGCCCTGGCCGCCAGCGAGGAGTGGATCGCCGGCACCGGCGCGCTGCCGGTGCATGCCTTCGACCAGCCGGAAACCATCCTCGGCGCGGGGACGCTGGCGGCGGAACTGTCCGCCCAGGCACCGGCGGTGACCACGGTGCTGGCCAGCGTGGGCGGCGGCGGCCTGCTGGCCGGTATCGCGGCCTGGTACGCGGGGCAGGCCGCGATCGTGGGAGCCGAGCCGGAGGAAGCACCGACCCTGACCGCGGCGCTGCGGGCGGGCCTGCCGGTGCCCGCGCCGGCCGGCGGGGTGGCCGCCGACTCTCTCGCGCCCCGGCAGCTGGGCATGCTGACCCACGCCGTCATCAGCGAATCCGCCGGGCAGGCGGTGCTGGTCAGCGACGACGCCATCGGCCAGGCCCAGCGGCTGCTCTGGGACCGGCTGCGGCTGGTGGCCGAGCCGGGCGGGGCGGCGGCGCTGGCGGCGCTGGCCTCCGGCCGGTACCGGCCGGAGCCGGGCGGGACGGTCGCGGTGGTCATCAGTGGCGGCAACACCACCGCGGTGGACTTCGGCGGCTGACGCCGCAGCGGGCCGGCCGGAGCTGGGCGGGCCGGGTGCGGCAGCCGTTTGGCTACTTTCTGCCCCCGATGTCCTCGCTCCAGATGTCCGGATAGCGCTGCTGGAACTCGTGCATGAGCGCGGTGCACCGCGGGTCGTCCAGCAGTTCCACCTCGACCCCGTGGCCGGCCAGGAAGCCCAGGTCGCCAGCGAATGTGGTCGCCTCGCCGACCACCACCTTGGGGATCTGGAAGAGCAGGATGGCGCCGGAGCACATCTGGCACGGGGACAGCGTGGTGTACAGCGTCATGTCCTGGTAAGAGGGCTGCCGGCCGGCGTTGCGCAGGCAGGACATCTCGCCGTGCGCGATCGGGTCGCCGAGCTGGACCCGTTCGTTGTGCCCGGCGGCCAGCAGCTGGCCATCCCGGGCCAGCGCGGCGCCCACCGGCACGCCGCCCGCGGCCAGGCTGTCCCGCGCCGCGCGCACCGCCACGTCCATCATCGCCCGGTCATTGTCGTTCATCGCCCCGCCATCCCCGGCCCGGCGGCCGGCCTGGTGTCCTCGGTGCAAGATCGCGTCGATTATCCCCCGCCGCCGCCCGCTGCGGCCAGCGGCCAGCGGCCTCTCAGCTGCCGCCCACGCCGAGCACGGTCAGCAGCACCAGCGTGACCGTAATCGAGGCGGCTAGGCCGTGGCCGACGACGACCGGGAGCGGGAAGTTGCGCTCGGCCGGGAAGTCGAACTCCGGCCTGCTGCCCGGGCCGGTCTCCGCCGCCGCGAACGCCTGGTGCACCGGAATCCACCGGGTGAACATGGTCAGGCCCAGCGAGACGATGCAGGCCAGTACCACCAGCGCGGCCCAGCCCGTAGTGCCGGAGTCGGTCAGCAGGTAGATCACCCACAGCACCAGGCCGGTCAGGGCCAGCAGCACGTGCCCGAAGATAACCGGGCCGGGCAGCCGGCTGCGCGCGGAGCCACGCTGGCTGGCGTCGTTCTCGATCAGCCAGACGGCCAGCAGGTACAGCCCGCCGAACGCGGTCACCAGCCAGGCGAGCAAGGCGGCAACACCCATGTTCTCTCACTTCGCGGGAGCGGGGTCCGGGTGGACAGCCGGGCCGCTGGCGGGCAGCGGGATCCGGCACACCCCAGTGACACGGACCGCCCCGGCCCACCGGTTCACGCCGCGGCGGCATCCGCCGCGGCCGGCCAGCCCGGCGTGGCCCGCCGCCGCCAGGCCAGGCTGCCATTGATACGTTCGGAGGCGGCCGGCACACTGGCGGCACAGGAGGGCTCGGTGGCCATGCGCATCGCCCTGTTCATCACCTGCCTGGCCGACACGCTGTTCCCCGATGTGGGGAAGGCGACCGTGCGGCTGCTGGAGCGGCTCGGTCAGCAGGTGGAGTTCCCGCAGGCGCAGACCTGCTGCGGGCAGATGCACATCAACACCGGCTACCTGCGGGACGCGCTGCCGCTGGTCCGGCACTACACCGAGGTTTTCGCCGGGTGCGACGCGATCGTGGTGCCGTCCGCCTCCTGCACCGGCTCGGTCCGGCACCAGCACGCGATGGTGGCCCGCCAGGCCGGGGACGAGGCGCTGGCCCGGCGGGCTGATCAGGTGGCCGCCCGCACCTGGGAACTGTCGGAGTTCCTGACCGATGTGCTGGGGCTGGACGACGTCGGCGCCTACTACCCGCACCGGGTCACCTACCACCCGACCTGCCACTCGCTGCGGCTGCTGCGGGTGGGCGACCGGCCGCTGCGGCTGCTGCGCAACGTGGCCGGGCTTGACCTGGCCGAACTGCCGGACGCGGACGTGTGCTGCGGCTTCGGCGGCACGTTCGCGGTCAAGAACGCCGACGTGTCCACCGCCATGCTGGCCGACAAGATGCGGTCGGTGCTGGCCACCGGGGCGGAGGTGTGCACCGCCGCCGACAGTTCCTGCCTGATGCACATCGGCGGCGGGCTGTCCCGGCTGCGGGCCGGCACCCGCACCGTCCATCTCGCCGAGATTCTCGCCAGCACCCGGGACTGACCATGGCCGCCCCGATACCCACCGCCCCGATACCTACCGCCCCCCGGGGGGTCGGTCACCTGCGCGGGGACGAACCGTTCCCGGTGGCCGCCCGCCGCGCGCTGGCCGACTCCCAGCTGCGCCGGAACCTGGCCCGGGCCACCACCACCATCCGCGCCAAGCGGGCCGCGGTGGTGGCCGAACTGCCCGACTGGGCGGAGCTGCGCATCAGCCGGCCAGGCGATCAAGGCGCACACCATGCGCCACCTGGACCGTTACCTGACCGAACTGGAGCGCCGGGTGACCGCCCGGGGCGGCACGGTGCACTGGGCGGCCGACGCCAACGCGGCCAACCGGATCGTGACCGGCCTGGTCACGGCCACCGGGGCGAGCGAGGTAGTGAAGGTCAAGTCGATCGTCACCGACGAGATCGGGCTGAACGACGCGCTCGCCCAGGCCGGCATCCACGCCTACGAGACCGACCTCGCCGAGCTGATCGTGCAGCTGGGCCGGGACCGGCCGTCGCACATCCTGGTGCCCGCGATCCACCGGAACCGGGCGGAGATCCGCGACATCTTCCTGCGTGAGATGGCGGGTGTGGACCCGGGCCTGACCGACAGCCCAGCCGCGCTGACCGAGGCCGCCCGGCAGTACCTGCGGCGCGCGTTCCTGTCCGCCCGGGTGGGGGTCAGCGGGGCCAACTTCGCCATCGCCGAGACCGGCACGCTGTGCGTGGTCGAATCGGAGGGGAACGGCCGGATGTGCCTGACCCTGCCGGAGACGCTGATCACCGTCATGGGGATCGAGAAGGTGATCCCGTCCTGGCGCGATCTGGAGGTGTTCCTGCAACTGCTGCCCCGGTCCTCGACCGGCGAGCGGATGAACCCGTACACCTCGATGTGGACCGGGGTGACGCCCGGCGACGGGCCGCAGGCGTTCCACCTGGTGCTGCTCGACAATGGCCGGACGGCCACGCTGGCCGACCCGGTCGGCCGCCAGGTGCTGCACTGCATCCGCTGCTCGGCCTGCCTCAACGTGTGCCCGGTCTATGAGCGCACCGGCGGCCACGCCTACGGCTCGGCCTACCCCGGCCCGATCGGCGCGGTGCTGTCACCACAGCTGACCGGGGTGGCGGACAACGCGTCCCTGCCGTATGCCTCGTCGCTGTGCGGGGCCTGCTACGACGCCTGCCCGGTGCGGATCGACATCCCGTCGGTGCTGGTCCACCTGCGTGCCCGGGAGGTCGCCGAGGCGGGCCGCGCCCACCCGGAGGCGATCACCATGGCGGCGGCGGCCTGGGTGATGGCCAGCCCGTCCCGGTGGGCGGCCGCGCAGCGGGCCAGCCGGCTCGGCCGGGTGCTCGGCCGGGGTGGCCGGATCCGCCGCCTGCCGCCGCCGCTGTCCGGCTGGACCGCGGCACGGGATGCGCCCACACCGCCGGCCCAGACCTTCCGCGAGTGGTGGCAGTCCGAACGTGGGGGCCGGGCCGCAGGTAGTGGCCGGCCCGGGCGCGGAGGCCGGCGGTGAGCAGCCGCGATGAGGTGCTGGCCCGGATCCGCACCGCATTGGGCGACCGCCCACCCGGGCCCGATGGCGAGTTGCCACACGCGCCGGACGGCGACATCCCGCGCGGTTACCGGACGTCCAGCGGGCTCGATCCCGGGCAGCTGCTGGACCTGCTGGAGGACCGGCTGCACGACTACGGCTGCACCGTCCGCCGGACAGCGCCGGACCAGCTCATGGCCACCGTGGCGGCCGCGCTGGCAGACCGGGGCGCGCACCGGCTGGTGGTGCCACCTGGGCTGGATCTCCCCGGGCTCGATCTCACCGGGCTGCCCGCTGAGATCAAGTTCATCGACGGCGACGGCCTCTCCCCCGCCGCGCTGGACGCCACCGACGGCGTGATCACCGGCGCCGCGGTGGCGATCGCCGAGACCGGCACCATCGTGCTGGACGGATCCGCGGGCCAGGGCCGCCGTGCGCTGTCCCTCGTCCCCGACTACCACCTGTGCCTGCTCCGGGCCGGCCAGGTGGTCGGCCTGGTCGGCGAGGCACTGGCCAGGCTCGACCCCACCCGGCCGCTCACCTGGATCAGCGGCCCGTCCGCCACCAGCGACATCGAGCTGGACCGGGTGAATGGCGTGCACGGCCCCCGAACCCTGGAAGTAATCCTCACCGCCTAACCCCACCCGCCTGAGCCCCGGCGTGGGGTACGCGGTAGGGCCGGAGTGGATCCGGCTGGGGGCCGCTGGGGTCCGGCACGGGCTGTCGATTCCGGGCATGCCCGTTCGTGAACGAGGTGAGAGGGTCGGAGGACGAGCCGGCCCCGGGCGAGGAGGAGACCGACATGAAGCAGTACCTGCTGGCCGTGCACCTGGTCGAGGGCGAGCCCGTCCCCCCGGAGGAGGAGATGCAGCAGACCTACAAGCGGGTGGACACGTTCAACGCCGAGCTCCAGTCGGCTGGGGCGTGGGTGTTCGCCGGCGGCCTGCACCCGCCGTCCACGGCCACCGTGGTCCGTGCGCAGGATGGCGAGGTGGTCACCACCGACGGGCCGTTCGCGGAGACCAAGGAGCAGCTGGGCGGATTCTGGGTCATCAGCGCGCCGGACCTGGATGCGGCGCTGGCCTGGGCGGCCAAGGGATCGGCCGCCTGCGGTGGCCCGGTCGAGGTCCGGCCGTTCCAGGACATCGGCGAGGGCTGACATGCCCGGTGCGGACGCCGCCGTCATCGAGCGCACCTACCGGGAAAGCTCGGGGATCGCGGTGGCCACCCTGATCCGCGTCTTCGGCGATATCGACCTCGCCGAAGACGCGGTCCAGGAGGCCTTTGCGGTGGCCGCCGAACGCTGGCCGGTGGCCGGGATACCGGCCAATCCCGGCGGCTGGATTGTCACCACGGCCCGTCACAAGACCCTGGACCGGCTGCGCCGGGAGTCATCCCGGCCCGGCCGGGAGACCCAGGCAGCCCTGCTGGCCGTCCCCGACGAGCCACCGGAGGTGGGACCGGTGACCGATGACCAGCTGCGGCTGATCTTCACCTGCTGCCACCCGGCGCTGTCCGCCGAAGCCCAGCTCGCGCTCACCCTGCGGCTGATCGCCGGGCTGCTGACACCGGAGATCGCCCGGGCGTTCCTGGTGCCCGAAGCCACCATCGCCCAGCGGCTGGTCCGGGCCAAACGCAAGATCCGGGCGGCCGGCATCCCCTACCGGGTGCCGCGGGACGCCGAACTGCCCAGCCGACTGCCGTTCGTGCTGGCCGTGGTCTACCTGGTGTTCAACGAGGGATACGCGGCCTCAGCCGGCGACGACCTGATCCGGTCCGAGCTGTGCGGCGAGGCCATCCGGCTGGCCCGGCTGCTGGCCGCGCTGATGCCGGACGAGCCGGAGGTGGCCGGCCTGCTGGCGCTGCTGCTGCTGACCGAGGCCCGGCGCCCGGCCCGGACCGGGCCGGATGGCGAGCTGGTCCTGCTCGCCGACCAGGACCGCGCCCGGTGGGACCGGGCCCTGATCGCCGAGGGCCAGCGGCTGGTCCGCGCCTGCCTGCGCCGCAACCAGCCCGGGCCCTACCAGATCCAGGCGGCGATCGCCGCCGTGCACAGCGACGCGGCGACCGCGGCCGGCACCGACTGGGGCCAGATCCTCGCGCTCTATGACCAGCTCGCCGCGGTGGCCCCCACCCCGGTGGTGGCGCTGAACCGCTGCGTCGCGGTCGCCGAGGTGCATGGCCCGGCCCGCGCCCTGGACCTCGCCGACCAGCTTGGCCTGACGGACTATTACCTGTACCACGCGACCCGGGCCGACCTGCTGCGCCGGCTTGGCCGCCCGGCGGAAGCCGCGGCCGCCTACGACGCGGCGCTCGCCCGCACCGGCAACGCCGCCCAGCGGCGGTTCCTGCGGCAGCGGCGCGATGCCGCTGATACGGCCGGGCGCCGGGCAACGTAACCGGTATGTGGCCCACGCGGCCGCGTGGGCAGACCGGAGGGGGTCCTCAGATGAGTTTCGTGCAGATGATCGAGTTCTCCACGTCCGACCTGGGCGCCATCCAGCGCGCCGACGAAGAGTGGCGGCAGGCCACCGAGGGCAAGCGCACCGTCCGGCGGGAGGTGCTGGCGGCCGACCGCAATCGGCCCGGCCACTACTTCGTGATCGTCTTCTTCGACTCCTACGAGTCGGCGATGGAAAATTCCGCGCTGCCCGAGACCCAGGCCTCCGCCCAGAAGTGGCTGGCCGCCTCCGATGGGGCACCGGTTTTCCATGATCTCGACGTGCTCGAGGATCGCGGCTAAGGCCTGCGCCACTGCCTGGGCTTATGGCTGGTAGGAGCCTGGCTCCCAGGCCCGGGTGGCCACCCCGATCGTGTTCCAGGCGTTGATGGTCACGATCAAGCTGACCAGCGCGCTCACCTCGTCCGCGCTGAACACCGCGGCCACCTGCTGATAGGCCTCATCGGGCACGTGCGTGTCGGCGAGCCGGGTGATCGTCTCGGCAAACGCCAGCGCGGCCCGCTCGCGGGCGGTGAAGAACGGCGTCTCCCGCCAGGCCGGCAGCGCGTAGATGCGCTGCTCAGTCTCGCCGATCGCCCGGGCGTCCTTGCTGTGCATGTCGATGCAGTAGGCACAGCCGTTGAGCTGCGACGCGCGGATCCGGACCAGTTCGCGCAGCCGCGGGTCGAAGTCGACCCGGTCGAGTTCCTTGGTGGCGGCCCGGTCGAGGTGGGCCATGGCCCGCGCGAAGCCGGCCGCGTGGGTGTCGAAGTCCAGCCGGACCGGGATCTGGGGCCGGGCGGCGGGGTCGGTTGCTGTCATACAACCACGCTATGCCGCGAGAACGGCCCGGGATAAGGTCCAAGAATATGGCAAGAACATGGGCCAATCCTGGTCTGGACCTGCACCTGGACCTGCCCGCCACCCGGGTCAGGGCCGGGCTGGAGGCAGCGCTGCGGGCGGCGGTCCGGGACGGGCAGCTCCGGCCCGGCACCCGGCTGCCACCCTCCCGGGCACTGGCCACCGACCTTGGCATCGCGCGCAACAGCGTCGCCGACGCCTACCGCCAGCTGGTGGCCGAGGGCTGGCTGACCGCCCGCACCGGGGCCGGGACCTGGGTGGCCAGTCATGCCGTCCCGGCCCAGCGGGCACCGGCTCAGCCTGCCCAGCCGTCCCGGCCGCCCCGCTATGACCTGCGGCCGGGGGTACCCGACCTGTCGGCGTTCCCGCAGCGGGCCTGGCTGGCCGCCGCCCGGGCGGCCCTGCTGTCCTCGGCCAGCGGTGTGCTCGGCTACCCGGACCCGCGTGGGCTGCCGGTGCTGCGCACCGCGCTGGCCGGCTACCTGGCCCGCACCCGCGGGGTCAGCGTCAGCCCGGACCGGCTGGTGGTGTGCACCGGGTTCGGGCATGGGCTGGCGCTCATCTGCGCCATGCTGCGGGCCCGTGGCGCCAGCACGCTGGCGGTCGAGAGCCACGGGCACCTGCTGCACCGGCAGACCGCGGCGGCGCAGGGCCTGCGCTGGCGGGCCCTGCCGGTGGACGCCGACGGCGCCCAGGCCGGCCGCCTCGCCGCGGGCGGCGCGGATGCGGTCCTGCTCACCCCGGCACACCAGTTCCCGCTCGGGGTGACCCTGGCGCCGCAGCGGCGCCGGGCCGTCACCGCCTGGGCCGCTGCCCACGGCGGGCTGATCATCGAGGATGACTACGACGGGGAGTTCCGCTACGACCGCCAGCCGGTGGGTGCCCTGCAGGCACTCGCGCCGGATCAGGTGATCTATGCCGGCACGGCGAGCAAGAGCCTGGCGCCGGGCCTCCGGCTGGGCTGGCTGGCCGTGCCCGGGCCACTGCTGGACGAGGTGCTCGAGGCCAAGGCGGCGGCCGGCGCCGAGCCCAGCACGCTGGACCAGCTCACCCTGGCCGAACTGCTCACCAGCGGTGGCTACGACCGCCAGATCCGGCATGCCCGGCTGATCTACCGCCGCCGCCGGGACCGGCTGGCCGCCGCTCTGGCCCGGCACGCGCCGCTGGTCACCGTGGCCGGCATCGCCGCCGGCCTGCAGGCCCTGCTGCTGCTGCCGCCCGGCTGGGACGAGAAGGAGGCGGCCAGCCGGGCCGCCGCGCACGGGCTCGCCGTGGACGGCCTGGCCGGTTACCACGCGGGCGGTGACCCGCACCCGCCGGCACTGGTGATCGGCTATGCCCGCCCGGCCGACCACGCGTTCACGACCGCGCTGGCCCGGCTGGTTGCGGCGCTGGCGCCGGAGCGGGCCGCCCGGGCGGCAGCAGCGCGGGCACCAGCGCGGCCCCGGTCAGCACCGGCACCACCCAGAACGTGACGCCAAACGCGGGCGCCAGCCCCGGCAGCACCCCGGCCCGGGCTGCCTTCCAGCGGCTGCGCGACCGGGGTGGCAGCCAACCAGGGGGAAACCCGCCGGCCGACGCGGCCGGTGCCGCACCCGGGTGCGGGCCGGGTCAGGAATGGCCGCCAGCAGCGGCCTGGGCCGGCGGCGTGGCCGGGCCGCCCGGTGCGGCCACGGCCCAGGCAGCTATCTGAGTGCGGGAGGTGAAGCCCAGCTTGGCCAGGATGTTCGCCACATGCCGGGCCACCGTGGCCGGGCTGATGAACAATTCCTCGGCGATGGCCTTGTTGCTGAGGCCGCCCGCCAGCAGCGCCACCACCTGGCGCTCGCGGGCGGTCAGCGCGCCCCGCACGGCCGGCGCTGGCTCGTCCGTGCTCACCGCGGCCAGGCTGACGGTGCCACCGCCGTCGTCGCCAGGCCCGGACAGTGCCAGCGTGACCGCCTCGTCCCCGGTCATGGCCAGGCCCTCGGCCCACAGCCAGGTGAACGTGGGCTCACCCAGCCGGCGGCCGGCGGCCAGGTACCGTTCTGCCCGGGCGCCGGGCAAGGCGGGCAGGCCGGCCGTCTCGCGCAGCGCGGTCGCCGCACCGGTCAGCCGTACCGCCTGCTCCGGCCGGTTCTCCAGCACCGCCAGCGCGGCAAACGCTTCCACCCCCCGCGCTACCGCGATCCGGGATCCGATGGCCTGACTGAGGCGCAGGCTCTCGGCGAGGTGCTGCCTGGCCAGCCCGGCCGAGCCCAGATCCATCGCCACCCGGCCGAGACCCGCCAGGCAGCGGGCGATCTCCGGGCGGGCGTCCACCTCGCGCAAGATGGTCAGCGCGGCCAGGTACCGGCGGTGGGCGTCGCCGGGATCGCCCCGCAGCCGGGCCAGATCACCCAGGCCCAGCAGCGCCCGGGCGGTTCCCCACTGCTGGTCGATCCGGCGCATGACGCTGATGGAGGCCTGCGCCAGTTGCTGCGCCTCCCGCAGTTTCCCGTGCCCGGCGGCGATCGCGGACCGGATGCCGAGCGCATATCCCTCGTCCCAGCCGTCGCCGGCCGCCACCGCCACCGACATGGCCTCGTCGGCATAGGCGGCCGCGTCACCGATCCGCCCGGTGTGCAGCGCGATCTCACTGAGCAGGTTCAGCGCCGCCGCCGTCCAGAACTCGTCCCCGGCCGCGCGGCACTGCGCCAGCCCGGCTTCGGCCAGCGACTGGGACATGAGCGGGTCGTTGGGCAGGACCAGTTGTGCCCGGCCGACCAGCGCGGCGCCGCGCACCTGCGCGGGCACCATGGCCGTGTCCATCGCCAGGAACGCGCCGAGCCATTCCGCGCCTTCGGTGAAGGTGCCCCGGACCAGCCAGCAGGGGCGGATGGCCGTGCAGATCCGCATCCCGATCTCCGCGTCGCCGTCTGCCCGGCAGTGGCTCAGCACCTGTGCGATGTTGCCGGTTTCCACGTCGTAACGGCGGAACACATCGACCCGCGCCGACCATGGCCCGGCGACCCGCGCCATGCCGATCGCCAGGTTGTGCTCGGCCACCCCGACCGTGTAGTCGCGCAGCCGGCGCTGGCAGGCGGCAGTCTCACCGGCCATAGCCAGCCGCTCCGCCGCGTATTCGCGGATGGTATCGAGCAGCCGGTAACGGGCCTGGCCGAGCACCTCCGGCTCCCGCACCACCAGCGACTTGTCCACCAGCGCGGCCAGCAGGTCGAGCACGCCGCTGGCGCGCATGTCCGGTCCGGCGCAGATCTCCTCGGCCATTTCCAGCGACCAGCCGGCGAACACCGACAGCCGCCGCAGCAGCACCTGCTCGGCCGGGGTGAGCAGATCGTGGCTCCAGTCGATGGTGGCGCGCAGCGTCCGGTGCCGGGCCGGGGCGGTCCGGTCCCCGCTGGTGAGCAGGCTGAACCGGTCCGCCAGCCGCTCGGTGATCTGTTCCAGGGACAGCGTCCGGACCCAGACCGCCGCCAGTTCGATCGCCAGCGGCATGCCATCCAGCCCCCGGCATAGCGCCGCGACCGCGGCCGCGTTGCCAGGCCCGACGGCGAAACCGGGCTGGGCCGCCGCGGCCCGGTCGGCGAACAGGGCGATCGCCTCATAGCGCCAGGCATCGCCGGCCGGACCGTCGGCCGGGCCGACCGGCAGCGGCGGCACCTGGTAGACGGTCTCCGCGGCCACACGCAACGGCTCGCGGCTGGTCGCCAGCACCCGCAGGCCCGGCGAACTGGCCAGCAACTGCTGGCACAGCTGGGCGCAGGCGTCGATCAGGTGCTCGCAGTTGTCCAGCAGCAGCAGCAGCCGGCGTGGGCGCAGTGCGTCGGCCAGGGTGTCCAGCAACGGCCGGCCGGGTTCCTCACCGACTCCGATCCTGGCCGCCACCCGGGACACCACCAGGTCGGGCTGCCGCAGATCAGCGAGCCCGACCAGGAACGTGCCGTCCGGGAAATCGGCCGCCACCGTGGCCATCACCCGCAGCGCCAGCCGGGTCTTGCCAATCCCGCCGGGCCCGCACAGGGTGACCGCTCGCGCCGCACCTATCAGGTCGCGCAGTTCGGCGAGTTCCCGCGCGCGGCCGACGAAGCTATTCGGTTCAGCGGGCAGATTGGCCGGAATCTCTGCTACCTCATTCCCCTGCGCCCTACTCCCCCGGGGCCAACAATACGTCGGTGGCGTTCGCTGCTCGGGCATACCGAATACATAGCGACGTACATAATTCTGAGGATGCGGCACCGCGCGCCGGACGCCTACCTTCCTATCATCTGCTTAGTTTCGTTGCCGGTGGAGAACGGTGATGGAACTGCTGCGGAGCGTGCTGGGCTAATAACCCAGTGAATCGGCCATGCTCGCGGCCAGGCCAACCGGGTGGCGGGCATGGGCCAGGCCGGACCGGGAACGGCTGATGCTCAGCCTGCACCGGCACGGCCGAGGCTGTGGCTCCGGCCGCCGGGGCCAGCCGCGCCGGGGGGCGGGCGGGCAGCCAGGAGCCACCGGCTGCTGGCTGCCCGCTGCGATGGCGGGGCCGCGGCGGTCGGCCCCGCTATACCCAGTCCCGGTGCCCACCCCGATGTCCAGCAGCGGCTGCTGCCGTGGCCGGGTGCGGCCGGCGATCACAAGGAGCCGCGCAGCCGGGCCACGGTCGCGCGGAGTCCGGCCACCTCGCGGCTGAGTTCGGCGATCCTGAGCGGGTCGCCACTGCCATCTCCCGGCAGCGTGGGCTGGCGTGATTCCGCGGGCTGGCGAGATTCGGCGATTTCCCGGATCCGGCGGACCTCCTGGTATAGCGAGTCGAGGCCGCCCGCCGCCGCGCCGGGCCCGCGCAGCGGCAACCCGCAGTGGGGCAGCGGGCCGTCTCGGCGAGCATCTGGGCGGCGTTGATCTGACCCGACCTTGGCAGCGACGTGAAGATCTCGCCGTCCGGACGCTCCCCGAGGTGGCCGGTCACCGACCGGCCGATGGTTTTCAGCGCCGCGTTGAGTGCCTGCAAGACAGTGACCAGGGCCAGGACTGCGTCGCGCAGCGCCTCGGTGGGCGCCTGGTCCAGGGTTCCCGGGGGAGCGCCACGGAGCCGGGCCAGCAGTTCGGCGGCGGTGCGCCGGCCGGAGTAGCCGTGCTTGACGCAGAACGCGGTCATGCGCTTTTCGCCGAGGCTGGCGGCCGCGGCCGGGGTGGGGTAGCGGGTGAGGAACGCCAGCGCGATCGGCGAGTCGATGTCGGCGAAGATGACGCTGGCGCCGGGCCAGTGCGCCTCCAGCAGCGCGGTCAGCTGGTTGGCCGTGGCCACCTGCGTGCCGACGAGGTCGCCGCGGGTGCGGGTCACGGTGCGCAGCGCCGTGGTCTCATCGCAGTAGGGTGCTGCGACCCGCAGCTTGTGCTGGCGGAGCCGCAGGTACTCGGCGATCACGGCCGCGCGCCGGCGTCTGATTTGGCGCCCGACAGGACCTCGCCGTCTCGCCAGGTCCTGATCGCGTTCGGGCTCACCGGAACTACCGGGTGCCCGGCCTCCAGCAGCACACCGGCCAGCCGCCCGTTCGGCCGCTCGATCGCGATGGGGATGCCGGCCGGGTCACCCAGCCTGGCCAGGACGGCGATCAGCCGCGCCAGCCCATCCGCGGTGTGCGCAACCGGGAATGCGGCGATCTGCGTGCCGGCCGGATCCAGCACGCACACGGCGTGGATCTCGGAGGCCCAGTCGATCCCGGCGAAGAACAGCGCTTCAGGCAGCGCAAGCGACACTTTGTCTCCTCGTGGTGGCAGCGACGGCCCGGCGAGGAGGCTGGCTACCGGGCGGTCACTAACTGGCGCTCTACGGCGCGTCCTCCTGTTGCCGGTTCGCAGCCCCGGAAGAGCCGGGGGCGGCAGTGTCATGGTGGCCGTTTTCCGGCTACCGACTCAGGCCGTCACCCCGGCCCTCGCCGAGTCCCTACAAAAGGCATCCTCTCGGTGCCCCTGCTAAGGATGGTGCCCTAGTGGTCTGTAAGAACGCTTGTTTTAGTCTTCGCGCGATTGATCTTGCGGAGGATCTCGTCGGCGTCCTTGGTCCAGGTGAAGGGCCGGGGGTGGTCGTTCCATGAGTCGATGAAGGCGCCGATGGTGGCTGTGAGTTCCTTGACGGAGGTGAAGGAGCCGCGGCGGATGGCCTGGCGGGTGATGATCGAGAAGAAGCACTCCACGAGGTTGATCCACGAGCAGCCGGTCGGTGTGAAGTGCAGGGTGATCCGCTTGTTTTCTGGGCGGGCCAGCCACTTGCGGACGCCGGCGTGCTTGTGGGTGGCGTAGTTGTCGCAGACCACGTGCAGGCCGGTGGCGGGGTAGGCGGCGGCGACCTGCTTGAGGAAGCGCAGGAATTCCTGGTGCCGGTGGCGGGGGTAGCAGGCGTCGGTCACTTCGCCGGTGGCGGTGTTCAGGGCGGCGAACAGGCAGGTCACCCCGTGCCGGGCGTAGTCGTGGGTCTGGCGCTCGGGGATGCCCTGGCGCATCGGCAGGATCGGCTGGGTGCGCTCCAGCGCCTGGCATTGCGATTTTTCATCCACGCACACCACGACCGCGTTCTCGGGGGGATGCAGGTAGAGGCCGACAACGTCGGTGATCTTGGCTTCCAGCTGCGGGTCGGTGGAGAACTTGAACCCCCCGGACCGGTGCGGCTGCAGGCTGAACTTGCGCCACAGCCGGGAAATGCTGTCATGGCTCACATCGGCCTTGCGGGACCGGCGCAGCCAGTCCGCCAGCCGCCGGCTCGACCAATGCGTCACCCCGGCTGCCCGCAGCGCATCCGGCGGCGGGGTGACCGTCGCCGACAGGATCTCGCTGATCACCTCACCGGTCAGCACCGTCTTCGGCCCGCCCGGCCGCGGCGCATCCTCCAGCCCGGCCAGCCCCGCCTCGGCGTACTGGCGGCGCCACTTGATGACCGTCGGCTCGGTGCACCCCACCCGCCCCGCGATCTGCGGGCCCGTCAGCCCCTCGGCAGCCAGCAGCACGATCCTGGCCCGCTCCACCACCCGGGCCGGTGCTCCCCGGTCCCGGGCCCGCCGCTCCAGCCTTGCCCGGTCGCCATCAGGCACCGTCAGAACACGCACGCGATTCGGCATACGCCATTGTCCCGCACCTGCAAAGAAAACTAAAGAGAGACACGCGTCATAACACTAGTGACCGCCATCACCGATCTGCTGGGCCAGCGGCTGCTGGTGTGCGACGGTGCCATGGGCACCATGCTGCACGCCGCCGGGTGCGCGCTCGACCGGGCCCTGCCCGAGATCAGCCTGTCCGACCCCAAGCTGGTCGCGGCCATCCACGAGAGCTACCTGGTGGCCGGTGCCGACATCATCCAGACGAACACGTTCGGGGCCAACCGGCTGTGGCTGGCCGGCCACGGCTACCCGGACCAGGTCGAGGAGATCAACCGCGCCGCGGCCGGGATCGCCCGGGAGATGGCCGAGCGGAGTGGCCGCCAGGTGCTCGTGGCCGGCTCGGTCTCGCCCGCCGTGACCGCCCGGCTGCGGCGGCAGGTCGGCGCGGCCGAGCGCACGGACGTGCTCGCCGAGCAGATCCGGGCACTGGCCGCGGCCGGTGTCGACCTGCTGATCCTGGAGACGTTCGGCTATCTGGATGAGCTCGCCGAGGCGGTGACGGTCGCCAGCCAGATGAGTGACCTGCCCATCATCGCGCAGGCCACGTTCGCCGATGACGGGCACACACTGGCCGGGGAAACCGCGCACGAGGTGGCCTCGGTGCTGGGCGGCCTGCCGGTTGCCATGATCGGCACCAACTGCACCATCGGGCCCCAGCGGATGCTGGCCGTGGTGGAAAGCCTGGTCGCCAGCAGCGAGCTGCCGGTCAGCGCCCAGCCGAACGCGGGCCAGCCGCGCATGGCCGGCCACCAGCGGTTCGAGTTCAGCATCGACGCCGCCTACTTCGCCCGCTATCTGCGCCGCTTCGCGGATGCGGGGGCGGCCATGGTGGGTGGCTGCTGCGGCACCACCCCGGCCCACATCGAGGCGGGCGCGGCCGCGGTGGCTGGCCTGCCTCCCGCGGGCCAGCCAGGGCGGCCAGCGGCAGCCAGCAGCCGGGCGCGGCGGGACCGGCCCAACCGGGGGCCCAGCGGGCCAGTCAGGGCCGGCCACCGGCATCCTGGCGGCCCGGCTGGCCGCCCGGGAGTTCGTGGTCGCGGCCGAGGTCACCGCCGGGGACGGCGCGGCCGGCCCGGCGGCCGAGATGGTGCCGGCCCTGCGCGGGCACGGGATCGAGCTGTTCGCGGTGACCACACCGGAAACCCCGCGTACCCACCGTGACTCGCTCGGCCCAGCCGTCCAGCTGCAGCAGCAGGCCGCGGTGGAGACCATCGTCACCCTGGCCACCTGGGACAAGGCGATCATGACCTTGCAGGCCGACCTGCTGGGGGCGCACACGCTGGGCATCCGCAGCGTCATCTGCGAGACCGGCAGCCCGCCCGTGCTCGGCGACTACCCGGCGGTGGACGGCATCTGGGAGGTCGACTCGCTCGGCCTGGTCACCCTGCTGGCCGGGCTGAACGCGGGCCGGGATCTGGACGGGCTGCCGCTGACCACCCCCACCTCCTTCTGCATCGGGACCCGGATCTATCCCGGCGCCCAGAACGCCGCGGCCGAGGCCGAGCGGGTCAGCGCCGAGCTGGCGGCGGGTGCGCACTTCCTGATCACCCGCCCGCTGTATGAGCTGGCCGCGCTCGCCGAGCTGCTCGCAGCGCTGCCGGGAGCGCGGCCGCCGGTGCTGCTGCCGGTCGCGCCGCTGCGCAGTTTCGCCGATGCCGGCTACCTGGCCCACGAAGTGCCCGAGGTGACGGTGCCCGCCGCTACCCTGCGGGCGATGGAGCAGGCGGGCCCGGCGGCCCGGGCCACCGGCCTGCGGCTGGCCGCTGACCTGCTCCGCCAGGCCCGGCGCTGGTGGACGGGGTGGTGATCACAGTGGCCGAGGGCAGCGTGCCTGCCCTGGCACCGCTGCTGGCCGCCATCTCATGACAGGGAAGACCGAAACCTCGTCCCAGGCGTCATGGCCAGGGCACAATGGCGCGAAGATGACCTCGTGGCATGTGCCGTAGCGGTGGCCGGGGCCGGTACCGCATGCTGAGGCGCACCCGCGGCCGGGCCATGCCCCGGCCGCCCGCATACCGGGTCAGGGCCCCGGGCAACCGAAGCGATGGAGGCGATTGTGAGCATCCTGGGCACCCGGGTGGTGCGGACAGAGGACCCGCGGCTGCTGACCGATGGCGGCATCTATGTGGGCGATGTCCGGACGCCGGAGCTGGCCGGGGCGGCCTGCGCCACCTTTGTCCGCAGCCCGTTCGCGCATGCTCTGATCAAGGGCGTGGACGCGACCGAGGCACTGGCCGCACCGGGCGTGGTCGCGGTGCTGACTTTCGCCGACATCAACGACATCCCGCCACCGCCACCGCCACCAGAAGGCGGGCCGCCGCCGGGCAGTGAGGCCGCCCCGCGGCCGCTGGGCGGGGTGTGGCAGGAACCGCTGCTGGCGGTGGACCGGGTCCGGTTCGTGGGTGAGCCGGTGGCCATCGTCCTCACCGAGGAGAGCTACCAGGGCGAGGACGCGGCCGAACTGGTCGTCGTGGACTACGAGCCGCTGCCGGCGGTGGTGGGCATCGCCGAGTCGCTGGCGGGCGGGACGCTGCTGTTCCCCGACGCCGGGTCGAACATCCCGGTGGACCACGCCGCGCCCGGTGCCGCGTTCGACGGCTGCGAGGTCGTGGTCGAGCGGGAGATCGTGAACCAGCGGGTGGCGCCGGTGCCGCTGGAGGGCCGGGCCACCGCCGCCAGCTGGGCCGACGGCAAGCTGACGGTGTGGGTAAGTACCCAGAACGCGCAGATCAGCCGGTTCATCCTGGCCGGCGCGTTCGGGATGGATCCCGGCAGCATCCGGGTCGTCGCACCGGACGTGGGCGGCGGCTTCGGCGCCAAGGTGGGCCTGGACCGCAGTGCCATCACCGTCGCCTGGGCCGCCCGGCACACCGGCCGGGCGGTGCGCTGGGTGGAGAGCCGCAGCGAGAACCTGACCGGGATGACCCACGGGCGCGGGCAGCGGCACACAATCACGATCGGCGGGAACCGGGACGGCCGGGTGCTTGCCTACCGGCTGGACGTGGTGCAGGACACCGGGGCCTACCCGCGGATGGGCGGATTCCTGCCCACGATGACCAACCTGATGGCCGCCGGCCCCTACGACCTGGCCAGCGTCACGGCCGGGTACCGGGTGGCGGTGACCAACACCACGCCGATCTCCGCCTACCGCGGGGCTGGCCGGCCGGAGGCGACCGCCGCGATCGAGCGCGCCATGGACCTGTTCGCGGCCGAGATCGGGATGGACCCGGTGCAGGTGCGGCGGAAGAACCTGGTGCCGGCGGACCGGTTCCCCTACCAGACCCCGTGCGGCGCGCTCTACGACACCGGCGACTATCTCGGCGCGCTGGATAAGGTGCTGGCCGGCGCGGGTTACCCCGGCCTGCGGGCCGAGCAGGCCCGCCGCCGGGAGCGGGGGGACGTGATCCAGCTCGGCATCGGCGTCTCCAGCTACGTGGAGATCACCGCGGCCGACGCGGAGGGCGGCGAGACGGCCCGGGTGGTGGTCAACGACGACGGCACCGCCACCGTCTACACCGGCAGTTCCGCGCACGGACAGGGCCACCACACCGCCTGGGCCATGATCGTCGAGAACGACCTGGGCATCCCGATGGCCAAGGTGACCGTGAAGCACGGCGACACCGACGAGATCCCGCTCGGCACCGGCACCTACGCGTCCCGGTCGCTGCAGCTCGGCGGGGTGGCCGTGCACCGCGCGGATCTGGCGGTCAGGGAGCAGGCGCGCAAGCTCGCGGCCGACCTGATGGAGGCCAGCGAGGCCGACTTGGAACTGGACACCGGCAGCGGGCTGTGGCAGGTGCGCGGTGATCCCGGCGCCAGCCGCAGCTGGGCCGATGTGGCCCGGCACGCGGGCGCCGAGGGGCTGTCGGCGTTCGTCCACTACCAGGAGGGGACACCGACCTTCCCGTTCGGCTCGCATGTGGCGGTGGTCGAGGTGGACACCGAGACCGGCAAGGTCACCCTGGTCCGGCATGTGACCGTGGACGACGCCGGCACGGTGCTCAACCCGGTGCTCACCGAGGGCCAGCGGCACGGCGGCATCGCCCAGGGCGTGGCGCAGGCGCTGCTGGAGGAGATGGTGTACGACGCGGACGGCAACCCGCTCACCGGCACCCTGGCCGACTACGCCGCCATCACCGCCACCGAACTGCCGAGCTTCGAGCTGCTGGAAAGTGAGACGCCGGCCACCATCAACCCGCTGGGTGCCAAGGGGATCGGCGAAGCCGGGACCATCGGCGCAACCGCGGCCCTGCAGAGTGCCGTCGTGGACGCCGTCAGCCATCTCGGCGTCCGCCATATCGACATGCCGACCACGCCAGCTCGGGTCTGGGCCGCAATCAGCGAAGCGAGAAACAGCCAGTGAAGGTGACCATGACCGTCAACGGCAGCCCGGTCGAGGCCGACGTGGCGGACCGGACCCTGCTCGTGCACGTCCTGCGCGACGTGGCCGGCTTGACCGCGACGAACGTCGGCTGCGACACCTCCTCGTGCGGCGCGTGCACCGTGCTGCTGGACGGGCGGTCGGTCAAGTCATGCACGGTGCTCGCCGCCCAGGCCGACGGCCACCAGGTCACCACCCTGGAAGGCCTGGCCAGCGACGGCCAGATGCACCCGGTCCAGCAGGCATTCCATGCCGAGCACGGGCTGCAGTGCGGGTTCTGCACGCCGGGCATGGTGATGGCGGCGGTGTCGCTGCTGGCCGAGCATCCCCATCCGACCGAGCAGCAGGTCCGCACCGGCCTGGAAGGCAACCTGTGCCGGTGTACCGGCTATCACAACATCGTCCGGGCCGTGCTGGCCGCGGCCGGCGGCAGCGAAGGGCAGGCAGGCCAGTGATCCCCGCACCCTTCACCTACCAGCGGGCCGGTTCGGTGGACGAGGCGCTGGCGCTGGCGGCGGCCGGCGGCGACGAGGCCAAGTTCCTGGCGGGCGGCCATTCGCTGCTCCCGCTGATGAAGCTGCGGCTGGCCGTGCCGGCCACGCTGGTGGACATCGGCCGGCTGGGTGAGCTCTCGTTCATCCGTGACGACGGGGACCAGATCACGGTCGGCGCCCTCACCACCCACCACGAGCTGGCCACATCCAGCCTGCTGGCAGGTGAGCTGCCCCTGCTCGCGCACGCGGCGGGTGCGGTCGGGGATCCCCAGGTCCGGCACCGCGGCACCATCGGCGGCTCACTGGTACACGCCGACCCCGCCGCCGACCTGCCGGCGGTGGTGCTGGCGGCCGATGCCGTGCTGGTCGCCCGCGGCGCTGACGGCAGCCGGGAGATCCCGGCCGGGGAGTTCTTCCAGAGCCTGTTCGAGACCGCGCTGCGGCCGGGGGAACTGCTCACCGAGATCCGCTTCCGCAAGGCGGCTGGCGCTGGCTGGTCGTTCCAGAAGTTCACCAAGCGGGCCATCGACTGGGCCATCGTCGGCGTCGCGGTGCAGGGCGGCAATGTGGCGCTGGTGAACATGGGCCCGACCCCGCTGCGGGCCACCGCGGTGGAGCAGGCGCTGGCCGGCGGGGCAGCCCCGGTGCAGGCCGCGGCGCACGCGGCCGAGGGCACCAGCCCGGTGGAGGACATCAACGCCGACCGGCCTTACCGGGAGCATCTGGCCCGGGTGCTGGTAGCCCGCGGGCTGGCGCAGGCGCGTTCGCGCGGCTGACCGGACGCGGCACGACCAGCCAGGAGGAGCGTCATGCCCGCCAGTTCGCTGAGCCCCCGCCCGCTCGGCTCGTCCGGCTTGGACGTGTCCGCCCTGTCGCTCGGCTCCTGGCGCACGTTCGAGCGGCTGCCGGCCGCCGACGGTGCCGCCATCTTGCGGGCCGCCCGCGACGAGGGCATCACCTTCTTCGACGACGCCCGCTACAACGACGAGACGGGCCAGGCACCGATCCCGACCGGCTACTCCGAGGTGCTGTTCGGCGAGCTGTTCCGGGCCGCCGGGCTGCGGCGGGACGACACCGTGGTGGCCAACAAGCTGTGGTGGGAGTTCTGGCCGGACCAGAACGCGGCCGCGGAACTGGATGCGTCCCTGCGGCGGATGAAGTTCGACTATGTCGATCTGATCTACGCGCTCCCGCCGCCGGCCGGGCTGGCGGTCGCCGACCTGGTGGCCGCGACCGCCGGGCTGGTCACCGCCGGCAAGGCGCGCGCCTGGGCGCTGGTGAACTGGCCCGCCCGGCAGTGCGCCGAGGCCGTGCGGGCCGCCGCCGGACTGGGCGCCGCGCCGCCGTGCGCGGTCCAGCTGCCCTACAGCCTGGTGCGCCGGGACTGGGCGGAGGATCCGGTCATGACCGAGGCGCTCACGGCCGCCGGGGCCGGGGTCATCGCCTCGTTCTGCCTGGCGGGCGGGGTCTTGTCGGGCAAGTACCGGCCGGGGACGGCCACCGGGCGCCAGGCCGGGTCGCTGGCCGACCCGCAGCTGGCGCCGGCCCTGCGGGCAGCGGACGAACTGGCCGGGCTGGCGGCCCAGCTGGGCACCACCCCGGCCGCGCTGGCGCTGCTGTTCCCGCTGACCAATCCCGGGGTGACCAGCGTGCTGTTCGGCGCCACCAGCGCACGGCAGGTGCGGGAGAACTGCGCGGTAACCGGGCTGCGCGACCGGCTCGGGGCCGGCGACCTGGCCCGGCTGCGGCGGATCGGCCAGGGCACCGGCACCGGGCTGGGCTGACGCTCGCCGCACCCGGCAGGCCAGCCCCCTCAGCAGGTGTGCAGGAACTCGGTCAGGCCCGCGAAATAGACCTCCTGGTCGTCGTACATGGCCAGGTGACTGCCCTCCGGGCAGTGCAGGTACCGGCCGCCGGGCAGGCGGCTGGCCATCATCTCCATGTGCGCCGGGTCCATCGTGTCGTGCCGGGCGCCGATGACCAGGGCTGGCACGGTGATGCGGGCCAGATCGCCGGAGCGGTCCCAGTGGGCGAGCTTGGCGTCGGCACTGATCCCCAGCTCGCTCGGGCCCTGCATGGACACGTAGATGGCCGGGTTTATGTTGGCGAAGGCACGCTGCACCGGGTCGGGCCAGTCGCCGGCGGGCATCCGCAGCACGTGGTGGATGTAGTGCTGCTCGGTCAGCAGCGCCATGTACCGGGGGTCCTCGATCTGGCCACTGGCCTCCAGCGACTTGATCTCGGCCAGCGCCGCCTGGTCCATCTCCGGCATCAGCACCTGCTCGGCATAGGCGTTGTAGGCCGGCACACTGGACATCATGTTGGAGATCACCAGGGCACGCAGGTGCTGCTGGTGGACCAGCGCGTACTCGATGGCGAGGATCCCACCCCAGGAATGGCCGTACAGGACGAAATTGCCGGAGTCCAGCCCCAGCGCGCGGCGGACCTGCTCCACCTCGTTCACGAACCGGCCGGTGTCCCACAGCGACGGCTCGTCGGGCCGGTCGCTGAGGCCCGAGCCCAGCTGGTCGTAGTAGTAGTACTCCACCCCGGCGGCTGGCAGGTAACTGTCGCACGCCAGCAGGTACTCATGGGTGGCCCCGGGCCCGCCATGCAGCAGCAGCACCCGCAGGTCCGGGTTGTTGCCGGTCCGCTTCACCCAGACCCGGTACCGGCCGGCCGGCGTGTCCACATTGATCATGCGGATGCCACCGGACAGGGCGTCATCGCGGCCGGAGTTGTCGAGGTATCCGCTGATGGTCCGCATCTGCTTCCCCTTCCCGGCACCGGACGGCCCGGCGCCGGCCGTCAGCCAGATCCTGGTCGCCCTGGCGGCTCCCCGTCCAGCCGGGCCAGACGATCAGCCCCGGGCCGCCGGCCCCGCCCCGGCTCCGCTGCAGCCGCCGGTGACGAGCAGAATCGGATCAGCAGCCAGCCAGAGGAGAACATCATGAGCCCCCGTACCACACCCCCGTTCCGTGCTGATCACGTGGGCAGCCTGCTGCGCCCGGCCGGCCTGCTGGCCGCCCGGGATGACTTCGCGGCCGGCCGGATCGGTGCCGCGCAACTGCGCGCGATCGAGGACGACGCGATCAAGGCGGTGGTGGCAATGCAGGCCAGCGCTGGCCTGAAGACCGCGACCGATGGCGAATTCCGCCGGGCCTCCTGGCACATGGACTTCATCTACCGGCTGGGCGGGGTGTCCAAGACGCCAGGGAACCTGGCCGTGAAGTTCCACAACCCGGGCGGTGACATCGAGTTCACCCCGGCCGCCATTTACATTGACGGGAAGATCAAGCTCAGCGGCACGATCTTCGGCGATGATTTCGCGTTCCTGCAGTCGGTGGTGAGCCCGGGGCAGACCGCCAAGCTGACCATCCCGTCGCCGAACATGGTCCACTACCGCGGCGGTCCGGCCGCGATCGATCCGGCGGTCTACCCCGACATCGAGGAGTTCTGGACCGACCTGGCGGCCGCCTACGCCGACGAGGTGGCACGGATCGCCGGTCAGGGGTGCACCTACCTGCAGTTCGACGACACGTCGCTCGCCTATCTCAACGACCCGGCCCAGCGGGCCGAGATCGCCGCCCGCGGCGAGGATGCCGAGCACCTGCACCTGCGCTACATCAGCCAGGTCAACGCCGCCCTGGCCAGGCCCGCCGGGCTGACCGTGACCACTCACCTGTGCCGGGGGAACTTCCGCTCCTCATGGGCAGCCTCCGGCGGCTACGACTTCGTGGCCGAAGCCCTGTTCTCCAGCCTCGCGGTGGACGGGTTCTTCCTGGAGTTCGACGATGACCGCTCCGGCGGGTTCGAGCCGCTGCGGTTCGTCCCGCCCGGCAAGATGATCGTCCTTGGCCTGGTCACCACCAAGACCGGTGAGCTGGAGAATCCCGATGACCTGAAGCGGCGGATCGACGCCGCCGCCAGGTACGTGCCGCTGGACCAGCTCGCCATGTCCGGCCAGTGCGGGTTCTCCTCCACCGTCGAGGGCAACGTGCTCACCCAGGACCAGCAGCGCGCCAAGCTCGACCTGATCGTCTCGGTCGCGCACGACGTCTGGGGCTGACCGGGTGCCGCCAGCCGAGGTGCGCGAAGGCGACCTGCTCTGGACCCCGGACCCCGCCCGGGTGGCCGGGGCCAACCTGACGGCGTTCACCGAGTGGCTGGCGGCCAGGCGCGGCCTGCACTTTGCCGGCTATGACGCGCTCTGGCGCTGGTCGGTCACCGACCTGGCAGGGTTCTGGCAGGCGGTCTGGGATTACTTCGGGGTGCAGGCCTCCGCCCCGCCCACCGGCACGCTGGGCCGGCGGGCCATGCCGGGCGCGCAGTGGTTCCCCGGCGCCCGGCTGAACTACGCCGAGAATGTGCTGCGCCGTGAGCGCCCCGGCATCGATGCCCTGTGCTACCGCGGCGAGGCGGCCCCGCTGACCGGGCTGCCGTGGGAAGAGCTGGCCGGGCAGGTCCGCATCCTCGCCACCCGGCTGCGCGCGCTCGGGGTAAAGCCCGGCGACCGGGTGGTCTCGGTGATGCCGAACATCCCGGCGACCGTGATCGCGATGCTTGCCACCACCAGCATCGGCGCCATCTGGGCGGCCTGCTCCCCCGACTTCGGCTGGCGTGGCGTGATCGACCGGTTCGCGCAGCTGTCCCCGAAGGTGCTGTTCTGCGTGGACGGCTACCGCTACGGCGGCACGGAGCATGACCGGACCGGCGAGATGGCCGAGATCACGGCCGGGCTGCCCAGCCTCACGCAGGTCGTGTGCGTGCCGCAGCTGAGCCCGGCCGGGTCAGGCCCGTTCCTGCCCGGCGCGCTCGGCTGGGACGCGCTGCTCGACCACCGCGCCGTCCCGGCCGGTGAGTTCGCCTTCGAGCAGGTCCCGTTCGAGTATCCGTTGTGGATCCTGTTCTCGTCCGGCACCACCGGCCTGCCCAAGCCGATCATGCACAGTCACGGCGGGATCCTGGTCGAGCAGCTCAAGCTGCAGAGCTTCCACATGGACCTGCGGGCCGGCGACCGGATGTTCTTCTACACCACGGCCGGCTGGATGATGTGGAACTTCCTGGTCAGCTCGCTGCTGCTGGGCGTGTGCCCGGTGCTGTTCGACGGCAGCCCGCTCTACCCCGGGCCGGACGTGCTCTGGCAGGTGGCGGCGCAGGCCCGGGTGAGCTTCTTCGGGGCCAGCCCCGCCTACGTGGATGCGATGATCAGGGCCGGCGTCGTGCCCGGCAGGAAGTACCAGCTGCCGGAGCTGCGGGCGGTCATGCTGGCCGGGTCGCCGGTGTCGGCCGCCTGCGGCGCCTGGTTCTACCGCAACGTGAAACCGGACCTGTGGCTGGCCACCGGCAGCGGTGGCACCGACGTCTGCGCCGGGTTCGTCGGCGGGGTACCCACGCTGCCGGTCTATGCCGGTGAGATCCAGGCGCGGCACCTCGGGGTGGCCGCACAGGCCTACAACGAGCGCGCCGAGCCGGTCATCGGCGAGGTCGGCGAACTGGTGATCACCGAGCCGATGCCGTCGATGCCGGTCGGGTTCTGGGGCGACACCGACGGCTCGGCCTACCGCGAGGCGTACTTCGCCGACTTCCCCGGGGTTTGGCGGCAGGGCGACTTCTTCCGGCTCAACGCCCGCGGCGGGTGCTTTGTGCTCGGGCGGTCGGACGCCACCCTCAACCGGCATGGCGTGCGGATCGGCACCGCGGAGATCTACGCGGCCCTGGCATCGGTGCCGGAAGTGCAGGACGCGCTCATCGTGAACCTGGATCTGCCGGGCGGGGGGTTCTTCATGCCGCTGTTCGTCACCCTGGCCGGTGACCGGGTGCTCGACGACAGCCTCCGGGCGAAGATCACCGGCCGGCTGCGCCGCGAGTACACGCCACGGCACGTGCCAGACAAGATCATCCAGGTACGGGCCATCCCGGCCACCCTGACCGGCAAGAAGATGGAGGTGCCGGTCCGCAAGCTGCTGCTCGGGCTGCCGGTTGAGCAGGTCGCCAACCTGAACGCGATGGCCGACCCGGACTCGCTGGCCGACTTCGTCCACTACGCCCGCACCCAGCAGGACTACCCACTGGTACCGGGTGACCGGGGGTAACAGCTTTCTGGCTGGCGCCGGGCGGCTACCGGCCCGCGGCTTCGCCGAGGCCGAGCAGGCGGGCGGCGTTGTGCTTGTACAGGCCGGGCTTGACCTCATCGCGGATGGCGGTCGTGTCCAGGTCGGCCCGCCAGCGGTCGGGGGTGAGCAGCGGGAAGTCGGTGCCGAACAGCATCTTGTGCCGCAGCAGGGTGTTCGCGTACTGGATGAGCAGCGGCGGGAAGTACTTCGGCGACCAGCCGGACAGGTCGATGTAGACCTGCGGCTTGTGCACGGCGACCGCCAGCGCCTCCTCCTGCCACGGAAACGACGGGTGAGCCAGGATGATCGGCATGTCCGGGAAGTCCACCGCGACCTCGTCCAGGTAGATCGGGTTGGAGTAGCCCAGCCGGATGCCGCCGCCAGCCCGCTGGCCCGCGCCCACCCCGGTCTGCCCGGTGTGGAACAGCGCGGGCAGCCGGGCCGCCTCGATCACCTCGTACAGCGGGTAGGCGGCCCGGTCGTCCGGCCGGAAGGCCTGCACACTGGGGTGGAACTTGAAGCCGCGCACGCCGTGCTCGGCGATGAGCCGCTGGGCGGTACGCACACCCTCCGCGCCGCGCGCCGGGTTGACGCTGGCGAACGGGATGATCACATCCGGATGGGCGCGGGCGCGCTCGGCGATCTCCTCGTTGGTCGGACGGGCCGGGTCGTCGCTCTGGCCGGCCACGTCGATGGTGAACGTGACCGCGGCCATGTTCCTGGCCCGGTAGTAGCCGGCCAGGTCATCGACGGAGTACGTGGCCAGTTCGGTCTTGAAGTACGCGGCCATCGCGGCCAGCGACGCGCCGGCCGTGTGCCGGGCGGCACGGTCACGCTCCGGTGCACGTGCGTGTGGACATCGATGGCGACCAGGCCACTGATGTCCATCCCAGCCTCACCCCCACGCTGCCCGCGCAACCGAATGATAGCCATCCGGCCCGGACAGCCCGGCCACCAATCTCACAATCACTAATGTTCGCAATACTGAGAACAATGGCCTATGGTGGCGGCGTGACCACCGCTGACCTGCTGCTGCACCCGGTCCGGCTGCGGATCGTGCAGGCCTTTCTCGGCGACCGGGCACTGACCACCAGCGACCTGGCCGCCGAGCTGGCCGACATCCCGCCCGCCAGCCTGTACCGGCACGTGGCCAGGCTGGTTGACGCGGGCGTGCTGGCCGTGGTCGCCCAGCGGCGGGTGCGGGGTGCGCTGGAACGGACCTACGTGCTGCGGCTGCAGGCCGCCACCGTCGGGCTGGACGAGGTCGAGTCCATGACCGCCGGCGAGCACCGGCATGCCTTCATGGCCTTCGTCGCCGCGCTGCTCGGTGACTTCGACCGCTACCTGGCCCGCGGTGACATCGACCTGCTGCGGGACGGGGTGAGCTATCGCCTGGCCGCGCTCTGGCTGGATGACGCCGAGTACGCCAGCCTGCTGCGGGACCTCACCCGGGTACTCCAGCCCCGGCTGGCCTACGTGCCCGGCCCCGGCCGCAAGCGGCGCATCCTGGGCAGCGTCCTGCTGCCCGGCGAACAGGCCGGCCCGGGCCGGCCGTCACCGACACCAGCGCAGGAGGACCCGATGACACAGCGGACACCCGCCCAGACCGGCCTGGCGGTGCTGGACCTGGCCCAGGCCGCGCGGTTCGCGGAGATCGCTGAGCTGTTCGCACCGCCGTTGCGCGCGATGGTGCCGCCGGAAGCGCTCCAGGCCGCCTGGACCGCGGAGATCAGCCAGCGCGGACCGGTGCAGCAGGTCGGCACCCCGGACAGCCAGCCGGTGCCCGGCGGCGCGGTGGTGACGATCCCGGTCATGTTCGCCCACGGCGAGACGACGGTGGTGGTGACCGTCACCGAGGACGGCTGGCTCGGCGGCATCCAGCTGGTGCCAGCGGACCAGCAGCAGGAAGCGCCCGCGGCGTGGCAGCCGCCGCCCTACGCCGACCCGGCCAGCTTCAGCGAGCAGGAGGTGACGGTCGGCACCGGCCCGCTGGCGCTGCCCGGCATGCTGAGCCTGCCCCGCCAGGGCGGCCCGCTGCCGGGCGTGGTGCTGCTCGGCGGGTCCGGGCCGGTCGACCGGGACGAGACGATCGGGCGCAACAAGCCCTTCAAGGACCTCGCCTGGGGGCTGGCCAGCCGCGGGGTAGTGGCGCTCCGGTTCGACAAGGTGACCCATGCCCATGGCGGCGAGGTGAGCAAGAACCCCGGCTTCACGCTGACCGACGAGTACGTGCCGGCCGCGGTGGCCGCCCTGCACCTGCTGCGCCAGCAGCCGCCCGTGGCCGCGGACCGGATCTTCCTGGCCGGTCACAGCCTGGGCGGCAGCGCCGCCCCGCGGGTCGTGGCGGCCGGGCCGCCGGTGGCCGGGCTGATCATCCTGGCCGGTGGCGCGGAACCGCTGCACTGGGCGATGGTCCGCCAGTTCCGCTACCTGGCGGCGCTGGACCCCTCGCCGGTGGCCGCGCCGGAGCAGGTACTGGCGGCGGTGACCCGGCAGGCGGAACTCGTCGACAGCCCGGACCTCTCGCCCGCCACGCCCGCGGCCGACCTGCCGTTCGCGGTGCCCGCCGCCTCCTGGCTGGACCTGCGCGGGTACGACCCGCCCGCGGCGGCCGCGGCGCTGGGCAAGCCGGTGCTGGTGCTCCAGGGCGGCCGGGACTACCAGGCCACTGTGGCCGACGACCTCGCCCGCTGGCGGGCCGGGCTGGCCGGACGGCCGGACGTGACCATCCGCGTGTACGAGGCCGACAATCACCTGTTCTTCCCCGGCAGCGGCTCATCGGCCCCGGCCGAATACGAGCCGCCCCAGCACCTGGACCCGGCAGTCGTTCGACGACATCGCCGCCTGGCTGGCCGCCGCGGCCCCGGACGGCCGGGCCGGGAGCGTGGATCCGGGTGGTAGCTTGCCCGTGGGATAAGGAGGCAGGGCGATGACGGCCGGTGTCACACATCTGGTCGAGTCCGGCCCGTTGCTGCTGGCCGTGCCGGTGGCGGCGGCCGCCGGCGCGATCACCTTCCTCTCGCCGTGCACGCTGCCGCTGGTCCCCGGCTACCTGTCCTATGTCACCGGCATGTCCGGCACCGACGCCGAGCAGGCGCAAGCCTCGGCCGACGCGGCCCGGCGGGCCAGGGGGCGGACGCTGGCCGGGACGGCGCTGTTCGTGCTCGGCTTCTCGGCTGTGTTCGCCACCGACGGCCTGCTGTTCGGCAGCCTGGGAGCGGTGCTGCGCAGCCACACCGCCGTGCTGACCCAGATCCTCGGCGGCATCACCATCCTGCTCGGGCTGCTGTTCGCCGGGGTGTTCGACCGCTTCCCGGTCACCGGCCGGATCGTCCGGCCGTCGGTGCGGCCGCAGGCCGGCCTGGCCGGCGCCCCATTGCTGGGCGTGCTGTTCGCGCTGAGCTGGACACCGTGCATCGGCCCGACCCTCGGCGCGGTGCTGACCATGGCCTACGTCTCGGGCACGGCGCTGCGGGGTGCGCTGCTCGCCTTCATCTACGGCCTGGGCCTGGGCATCCCGTTCCTGATCATGGCGCTGGCCTTCCAGCGTGGCGTGACCGTGTTCGGTTTCGCCCGGCGGCATTCGGTGGCGATCACCCGGATCGGCGGCGGGCTGCTGGTGCTGGTCGGTGTGCTCGAGGTGACCGGCATCTGGCTGGCCGCGATCACCTGGATGAAGGTCCACTGGATCAGTAATTATCAGTCTCCGCTGTAGGGGGTACCGGGACGATGGCATTCAACGGCTGGCCGGACGAGGCACTGGAGTTCTACGAGGGCCTCGTGGCCGACAACAGCAAGATCTACTGGACCGAGCACAAGCAGACTTATGACAGCTGCGTGCTGGGCCCGATGACCGAGCTGGTGGCCGAACTGAGCCCGGAGTTCGGGGCGGCGAAGATCTTCCGGCCCTACCGCGACGTCCGGTTCAGCAAGGACAAGACCCCCTACAAGACCCACATCGGGGCGCTCATCGGCAGCGGCTACGTGCAGTTCTCCGCGGCTGGGCTGGCGGCCGGGGACGGCATGTACCACCTGGCCCCCGACCAGCTGGAACGGTACCGGCAGGCGGTCGCGGACGACCGCACCGGCGCGGACCTGGCCAAGGTGATCGCGGAGGTGGAGGGGCACGGCATCGAGGTGCACGGGCAGGATCCGCTGAAGAATGCCCCGCGCGGCTACCCGGCCGACCACCCCCGGATCGGGCTGCTCCGGTACAAGGGGCTGGTCGCCTGGCAGCAGTGGCCGGCCGAAGCCTGGCTCGGCACGGCGGCCGCCGCCGACCGGGTCACCGGCTTCCTCCGCGCCTCCCGCCCGCTCAGCACCTGGCTGAACTCTCACGTCGGTCCTTCCGCTGGCTGACCATGATCCGGAAGACTTTCCGTCGTATGTGCGTAAAAGACTTCCGGATCATGAAGGATGAGCCCGGCGGAGGGAGCTGGGATGGCGATGAGCGGCGTCGCCTCGGTGCGGGCGAATCGGTGGGTGATCCTGGCCGGGTACTGCCTGCTGACCGCCAGCACCCAGTTGCTGTGGCTGGCCTACGCGCCGATCACCACCCAGGCGCACCGGCTGATGGGCGTGTCCGAGGGCACGGTCGGCGACCTGGCCGTGATCTTCCCGATCATGTACGTGATCCTGGCCCTGCCGGCCGGGCGGTGGCTGGACGACCGGTTCGGGCGGGCGCTGGGGCTCGGCGCGGTGCTCACCGGCGCCGGTGGACTGGTGCGGCTGGCCGGGCCTACCTCGTTCGGCTGGGCACTGGCTGGGCAGGTGGTGATCTCGGCCGGGCAGCCGTTCGTGCTGAACGCGATCACCAAGGTGGCGGCCCGGTACTTCCCGGTGGCCGAGCGGACGGCGGCGATCTCGGTCGGCAGCGTCGCCCTGTTCCTGGGCATCCTTGCCGCCGCGCTGTCCAGCGGGCCGCTGCTGGACGCGGGCGGGCTGGCATTGCTGCTGTGGGTGCAGGCGGCCGTGGCCATCGTCGCGGCCATCTGGGTACTGGCCACCATCGGCACCTCGGCGGCGTTCACCGGTGACCCGTCGGTCGCGGTCTCGCTGCGCTGGCTGCGCCGGGACCGGTTCATGTGGGTGCTGGGCAGCCTGCTGTTCATCGGCATCGGGGTGTTCAACGTGGTGGCGACCTGGCTGGACGCGATCCTCACCCACTTCGGGCACGGCAGCGCCAGCGGCTACCTCATCGCGCTGATGACCGTGGGCGGGATCGCCGGCGCCGCGGTCCTGCCCGGGCTGGCCGCCCGCCGGGAACAGCGGCGCACGATATTGCAGGTCGCGGTGGTGGTGACGGCGCTGGCCTTCGCGGTGATCGCGGTCGCGCACAGCCCGGTGGTCGGCGGCGTGGTGCTGTTCGTGGCGGGCTTCTTCCTGCTCGCCGGGCTGCCGGTGGTGCTGGACTGGTCCGAACTTCATGCCGGGCCGGAACGGGCGGGCAGCGCGGCCGGTTTCCTGCTGCTGGCCGGCAATCTCGGTGGGGTGGTGCTGGTGCTGATCGTCCAGGCCGTGATCGGGAATCCATACCTGTCACTCGGCGTGCTGACGGTGGCGGGCCTGGCCGGGCTGGGCCTCGCCTTCCTGCTGCCCGCCCGCGGGGCGGGCCGGCCGGATACCGCCCCGGAAGGGGCGTCCCGGTGACCGGCGGCGACCCGGTGACCGGCGGCGGCGACCCGTTCGCCGACCTGGAGCGGCAGCTCAAGCCGTACCGGGGCGAGTTCCCCTCGTTCCGGCGGCTGCCCGCCGACGGACTGGGCCGGGCCGAGGTGGCCGGCCTGATCGAGCAGATGGCGGCGGCCGAGGAAGCCCGGTGGCGGGACGGCTTCGCCTCCGGCGCCGTCTACCACGGGGACCCCGGGCACATCGACTTCCTCAGCCGCGTCTACGCCGCCCAGTCGCAGAGCAACCCGCTGCATCCCGACCTGTGGCCGAGCGCGACCAAGTTCGAGGCGGAGATCGTGGCCATGACCGCGGCCATGCTCGGCGGTGGCGGCGATGGCACGGAGATAGCCGGCACGGTGTCGTCCGGCGGGACCGAGAGCATCCTGCTGGCCATGAAGACCTACCGGGACTACGCCCGGGAGCGCCGGGGCATCGCCGAGCCGGAGATCGTCGCCCCGGTCACCGCGCACGCCGCGTTCGACAAGGCCGCCCGCTACTTCGACATGCCGCTGGTGCGGGTGCCGGTCGACGCCGGATTCCGGGCCGACCTGGCCGCGCTGGCGGCGGCGGTCACCGACCGCACGGCGGTGATCGTCGGGTCGGCCCCCGGCTTCCCGCACGGCGTGATCGACCCGATCCCGCAGATCGCGGAACTGGCCGCCAGCCGCGGCGTGGGCTGCCACGTGGACGCCTGCCTGGGCGGGTTCATCCTGCCCTGGGCACGCAAACTCGGCTACCCGGTACCGCCGTTCGATTTCAGCCTGCCCGGCGTGACCTCCATGTCGGCCGACACGCACAAGTACGGCTATGCGGCCAAGGGCTCGTCGGTGGTGCTGTACCGCGGCAAGGATCTGCGCCGGCACCAGTACTACACGGTGACCGACTGGCCGGGGGGCCTGTACTCCTCCCCCACCTTCGCCGGCAGCCGCCCCGGAGCGCTGTCCGCCACCTGCTGGGCGGCCATGGTGTCGATCGGCGAGAGCGGCTACACCGAGGCGGCCCGCCGGATCCTGGGCACCGGCGCCGCGATCCGGGACGGGATCGCGGCCATCGACGGCCTGCGGGTGCTCGGCGACCCGCTGTGGGTGATCGCGTTCGGCACCGATGGCGGCCTGGACGTGTACCAGGTGATGGAGAACATGAGCCACCGGGGCTGGAGCCTGAACGGACTGCAGCGGCCGCCCGCCGTCCACCTCGCGGTCACGCTCCGGCACACCCTGCCCGGGGTGGCCGACCGGTTCCTGGCCGACCTGGCGGACGCGGTCGCCCAGGTGCGGGCCAACCCGGGGGTCAGCACTGGCATGGCCCCGGTCTACGGGATGGCCGCCACCCTGCCCGAGGGCACCGTCCGTGATCTGCTCGCCGCCTACCTCGACCTGACCTACGAGGTGTAGCGGTGACCCGCCACATCCTCGCCATCGACCTGGGCACCTCGGCGCTGAAGGTAGCGCTGGTGTCCGTCCACGGCGAGGTGGCCGACGCCGAGCAGGACACCTGCCAGGTGAACCTGCTGCCCGGGGGCGGGGCCGAGCAGGACCCCCGGCGCTGGTGGGAGCAGATCACCAGCGTCTCATCCCGGCTGATGGCCCGGGCGGCCGTGCCGCCGGGCGAGGTGGCGGCGGTCGCCTGCACCGCCCAGTGGTCGGGCACGGTCGCCGTCGGCGCGGACGGCCAGCCGCTGCGGGACGCGATCATCTGGATGGATTCCCGGGGCGCGCCGTACACCCGGCAGATCACCCGCGGGCCGGTCAACGTCCAGGGCTACGGGGTAGGCAAACTGGTCCGCTGGCTGCGCACCACGGCCGGCATTCCCGCCCGCAGCGGCAAGGATTCGCTCGCGCACATCTTGTGGCTCAAGCACCACGAACCGGGCACCTACCGGGCCGCGGCGAAGTTCCTGGAGCCCAAGGACTGGCTGAATGCCCAGCTCACCGGCCGGGCGGCGGCCTCGTACGACTCGATCGCCCTGCACTGGGTGACCGACAACCGGCGGCTGGACACCATCGGCTACCACCCGGGGCTGCTCCGGCTGGCCGGGCTGGACCGGGCGCAACTGCCCGACCTGCTGCCGGCCACCGCCATTCTCGGCCCGCTGGCGGCCGGGCCGGCGGCGGCGCTTGGCCTCCCGGCCGGCATCCCGGTCGTGGTCGGCACCCCGGACCTGCATTCGGCGGCGATCGGGGCCGGTGCGACCCGCGATTTCCAGCCGCACCTGTACGTGGGCACCTCCTCCTGGCTGACCTGCCACGTCCCGTTCAAGAAGACCGACCTGCGGCACAACATAGCCTCGCTGCCCTCCCCCGTGCCGGGGCGCTACTTCGTGGCCGACGAGCAGGAGACCGCCGGCGCCGCGCTGACCTTCCTGCGGGACCGGGTGCTCTTCGACGGCGCCCCGCCGCCGGGGGCCTACGCCGAGTTCGACCGGATGGCCGGCCAGGCACCCCCCGGCAGCAACGGGGTGATCTTCACGCCGTGGCTGTACGGCGAGCGGACCCCGGTGGAGGACCCGTTCGTGCGCGGCGGCTTCCTCAACCTGTCGCTGCAGGCCAGCCGGGACGACCTGGTCCGGGCCGTGTTCGAAGGGGTGGCGCTGAACGCGCGCTGGCTGCTCACGGCGGTGGAGCGGTTCACCCGCCACCGGCTGGAGCCGATCCGGTTCATCGGCGGCGGCGCCCGCTCGGACGTGTGGTGCCAGATCTTCGCCGACGTGCTCGGCCGCGGCATCGAGCAGGTGGCGGACCCGGTGAACGCCAACGCCCGTGGGGCGGGCCTGCTGGCGGCGGTGGCGCTGGGCGAGCTCACTTTCGACCAGGTACCGGACCGGGTGCGGGTGTCACGGACGTACCGGCCCGGCGAGACTGCCCCTGGCCTTTACGATGAATTGTTCGGCGAATTCGTCGGCTTCTACCGGCGCAACCGCCGGGCACACGCCCGCCTGAACCGTCCGCGCGCGGGCCGATGACCTGGGGCGGGGCAACTGGCCAGCGGGTCACCGCCGGGCCGGAAGGGGTGAGGTCTGCCGTGAGGGTAGGAAGAGGGACATGAAAACGGCGACCGGGCTGACGCTGGTGGCCATCGGCGCGATCTTCGCCTTCGCCGTCACCGCCCACCCGTCGTGGATCAACCTGCAGATCGCCGGCTGGGTCATCATGCTGACCGGAATCCTCGGCATGGTCATTTCCAGGCGCAGCTACAGCTGGCTGCGGCGGCGGGTGATCGTCAGGCAGCCCGGGCAGCCGGGCGGCCGCCCGCCCGCGATCAGCGGCACGGTGGTCGACGATGAGCCCGGGCCTGGCGGCACGGGGGCGCCCCCAGCCGCCGGCGGGACCCCGCCCGGCGCGGGGCCACCTCAGGAAACCGTCGAGGAGTACTACGAGGAGTAGTCCCCCGCCAGGGTGCTGGCCAGCGAGGCCAGCTTGGTGACCGTGTTCCAGTTCCGGGCCGTGACCGCTACCTGGAGCCGCTTCTCGGTGTACACCGCCAGCGGCGGTGCCTGCGCGTACCCGGCCGGGCACCACTGGTAGATGACCCGGTCGCCGAGCGAGATCCGCCCGGGATCCAGCCCGGCCGGGTCATGCTCGGCCAGCAGCCGCGGATCGGGCTGAGCCGACAGGAACATGGCGTACAGCCGGGCGCCATCGGTGACATGCCCGAACGGGTTGGCAGCGACGACCGCGTCCAGTTCCGCCTGCTCGCGCACCAGGCAGCGGACCGTCAGCCCCGCCGTCTGCTCGATCCCGGCAGCGATGTCCCGCTCCAGCCGCCCGGCCGGGCGGCCCTCGGCGTCGAACACCGCGTTGCCGCTCTGCAGCAGCGTGCGCGCACCGGTACAGCCCAGCCCGGCCAGCACGGCCCGCAGGTCAGCCATGGCCAGCTTCTGCCGGCCACCGACGTTGATCCCGCGGATGAGTGCGATGTACCTGGCCACCCTGCCCCCCTCCGGGCCTCGCCCGGCTATGACCGCCCGCCCGCAGACGCTAACATCACAAGCAAATACCACACGGGAGCTCGGGCCAACCGGGCTGAGAGGGTGGCTGGGCCGTCCGGACCGCGCCACCGACCGTTCGAACCTGACCGGGTAATGCCGGCGTAGGGAGGCAGCCGTGGCCGTCACATCCACATCGTCCGCACCGGCGTTCGTCACCATTCCCGGCGACCAGCATTCCGAGGTCGCGCGGACGCTGGCTGAGCCGGTGCCCCAGGCGCTCAGCCTGCTGGACCAGCTCGGGCTGTGGGGCAACCTCGGGGTCAGCCTGCTGGGCTTCACCGGCGCGATCTTCGTGCTGCAGCCTGGCGGCACCGGCACCCCGGAGCTGTCGCTGACCGCGGCGCTGGTCGCGATCGTGCTCGGGACCGTGCTCGGCACCCTCCCGGTCGCGCTGTCCGGGGTGATCGGTGCCCGCACCGGCGCACCCGCCATGGTGCTGCTGCGCGGCCTGTTCGGGACCCGGCTGTCGTACCTGCCGACCGCGCTGAACATCCTGCAGTGCCTCGGCTGGGGGATCTTCGAGCTGGTGACGATCGCCACCGCCGCCCACACGGTGGCGCCCGCGCTGCCGAGATGGGGCTACATCCTCATCGCCGGGGTGGCGACCGCCCTGCTCACCATCCGCCCGCTGGGCGCCATCCGCATCCTGCGCCGCTACGTCACCACCGCGGTGGTGGTCGTGCTCGGCTATCTGACCGTGCAGTTGCTGCGCCACCCGCTGCCCAGTTTCAGCCACGGCGCCTGGTCGGGCTTCTGGGTGGCGACTGACACGGTGGTAGCGGCGGCCATCTCGTTCGCACCGCTGGCCGCCGACTACACCCGCCACTCGCGGACCCAGCCGGCGGCGTTCACCGGGGCCATGGCCGGCTACAGCTTCACCCAGATCTGGTGCTACCTGCTCGGACTGCTCGCCCTGGTGACCGTGGCCCGCAACCCGGCCGACATCTACGGCGCGTTCATCGCGCTGCCGCTGGGCGCGATCTGCTTCGGCATCCTGGCGTTGCGCGAACTGGACCAGTCGTTCGCCAACGTCTATTCGACCGCCGTCTCGGCCCAGAACCTGCGGCCGCTATGGGACCGGCGGGTGCTGGCGCTCGCCATCTCCGCGTTCACCACCGCGGGCGCGCTGTTCCTGACCATCGCCGACTACGAGAATTTCCTGATCCTGCTCGGCTCGGTGTTCGTGCCGATGTCGGCGGTGCTCATCATCGACTTCTTCGTACTTGCCCGTGGCCGCTGGGATCTGTCCAGCCGCGCGCCCACCCGCTGGCTGATGCTGCTTGCCTGGGCTGCGGGTTTCGTCACCTACCAGCTCATCAATCCCGGCTATGTGTCGTGGTGGGTGTCGATCTGGTCGGCCATCGCCCGGGCGATCGGATTCACCCCGGCGAGCTGGATGTCGGCATCGATCTGCTCGTTCGCGGTGGCCGCGGTGGCGACCCTGCTGATGGGCTGGCTGACCGCACTCGTCCGGCGGAACCGGCCGGATGAGGTGGCCACGGCACAGACGGCGGGCGTGACCGGCCGCGCCGGCCCCACATGACCGGGCAGCCGGCCGGGCTCGTCCACGGCATGGGCAAGGAGCTGGTCGAGCCGGACTGGCCCCCGCTCACCGACGGCGAGGCCAGCTCGGTACTGGCCCGCTTCCCCGGGCTGGCCCGCTCCACCCCCTCCCCGGGGCCAGGCGGCGGCACGGCGGCGACCGTGGTCGGCTGGCGCAGCCCGCGGCCCATGTCGGCGGCGGCGCTGGTCCGGCCCGGCGGCAGCACGGCCGCTGCGCACGAGGTCTTTGTCAAGCGGCACCACTGGCGGGTGCGGTCGGCGGCCCAGCTGGCCGCTGAGCACGCGTTCGCCGGATACCTGAGCGGGCACGGAATCCCCACGCCGGCGGTCCTGCGGGCCGCGGATGGCCGGACCTGCGTCCGGCTGGGCGACTACGTCTACGAGGTGCATGAGGTGGCAGCCGGGGCGGACCTCTACCGGGACGCGATGTCCTGGACCCCGTTCCGCCACCCCGGGCACGCCCGGGCCGCGGGGGCCATGCTGGCCCGGCTGCACCTGGCAGCGGCCGGCTTCGCCCGGCCTGCCCGGCCGCCCGCGGTGCTGATGAACTCGGCCGCGGTGATCACCGCGGCCGAACCGCTGGCGGCGGTGGCGGCGATCGCGGGTCACCGCCCGGGGCTGGCCCGCTACCTGGCGGGCCGGGACTGGCGGGCAGAGCTGGCCGCCGATGTGCTGCCCGCCATCGGCCGCGCCGCGCCAGCACTGGCCACCCTGCCGCCGCAGTGGGGGCATGGCGACTGGCATCCGTCCAACCTCACCTGGGACGGCACCGGCGGTGACGCCCGGGTGGCCATGGTGCTCGACTTCGGCCTGGCCAACCGCACCTTCGCGGTGCACGACCTGGCGGTCGCGCTGGAGCGCAGCGCGTTCGGCTGGCTCGATCTCGCTGACTCCGGCCGGGCCAGCGCCGACCTGGCCGCCATCGACGCGCTGCTGGACGGCTACCAGTCCGCCCGGCGGCTGACGGCCGCGGAAGCGGCCGCGCTGCCGGAGGTGCTGCCGGTCGCCCACGTCGAGTACGCGCTGTCCGAGGCCGAGTACTTCGCTGACGTGGTCAGCGCGCCTGCCCTCGCCGATCTCGCCTACGACGGCTACCTGCTCGGCCACGCCCGGTGGTTCGCCACCCCGGACGGCCGCGCCGCGCTCAGCCACCTGCGGGACCGGCTGGCGCGGACGGCACACTGATCCCGGCTGGCTCCTCCCGGAGTCGCCCGGCTGGCTGGGCACGGCCACCTTCGTTAGCCGTAATGTGAGCCGTGATGGGGCGGACGGGCGGGGCCACATGACGCGCGGCAGGACAGGCGCCACGCCGGCGGCGTGGGGCGGCCCGTTCCGCCGGGAGCCCGGCCGGCCCCGACCCGGCCGCCGGGGACAAGTCCCGGCTGACCGCGCTCGAAGGACTGGCCGCGCTGTCGCTGGACGCCCTGTCCTCAGTGGCGTACGGCCCCGAAGCGATCACCGTCGTCCTCGTTGCCGCGGGCACGGCCGGGCTGGCCTACACAGTGCCGGTGACCGTGGCGATCACCATCCTGCTCGCCATCCTGGTGATCTCCTACCGGCAGGTGATCGCCGCGTTCCCGAACGGCGGCGGTGCCTACGCCGTGGCCCGCACCCATCTGGGCCGCCAGCCGAGCCTGGTCGCCGCCGCCTCCCTGATCATCGACTACGTGCTCAACGCCGCGGTCGGGGTGTCAGCCGGGATCGAGGCGCTGACCGCCGCCTTCCCGGGCCTGTATGGCGCGCGGGTCTGGCTCTGCCTGGCCGCGCTCGCCCTGATCACCGGCGCCAACCTGCGCGGGGTGGCCGATTCGGCCCGGGTATTCATGGTGCCCACGATCGCGTTCATCGCCGCGATCGGCATGGTCATCGTGGCCGGGCTGCTGCGCACCCATCCCGCGGTGCCGCCCACCCACCTGCCCTACACGGCCACCGAGACGTCGGCATCCTGCTGCTGATGCGGGCCTTCGCGTCCGGCTGCTCCGCGCTGACCGGCGTGGAGGCGATCGCCAACGCGGTGCCCGCGTTCCGTGCGCCACGGGCGCACCGGGCCCAGCACACCGAGGTCATGCTCGGCGTGGTGCTCGGGGTGATGCTGCTCGGGCTGTCCGTGCTGATCCGCAAATTCCACATCGGCCCGGTCCCGGGCACCACCGTGCTGGCCGAGCTGACGAACGCGGCCATCGGCCACAACCTGCTGTTCTACGCCGTGCAGATGATCACGCTGGGTGCTGCTGACGCTGGCCGCGAACACCTCGTTCGGCGGCCTGCCGGTGCTGCTGGGCCTGCTGGCCAGGGATAACTTCCTGCCGCACCTGTTCTCGCTGCGGGCCGACCGGCAGGTGCACCGGTATGGCGTTGGCGTGCTGGCGGTGCTGGCCGCGGTGCTGCTGGCCGGCGCCCGGGGTGACACTCAGGCGCTGGTGCCGGTGTTCGCGATCGGTGTGTTCATCGGCTTCACCCTGGCCCAGGTCGGCATGGTCCGGCACTGGCATCAGAACCAGCAAGCCGGGTGGCGCTGGCGGGCGGTGATCAACGGCACCGGTGCGGTCGCCTCGGCCGCAGCCGCCATCATCGAGCTGGGCAGCAAGTTCCTGCTCGGCGGCTGGCTGGTGGTGGTCACCATTCCGCTGCTGGTGCTGATGTTCAGCAGCATCCACCGGACCTACCACCGGATCGGGGATCTGCTCCAGCCGGACCAGGTGCCCGGCCCGCCGCATCCGGAACGCTCCATGGTGGTGGTGCCGGTGGGCGGGATATCCCGGCTGACCGAGGAAGCGATGTCGGCCGCGCTATCCCTCGGCGACGAGGTGACCGCGGTCACCGTCTGCTACGCCGACCCGGAGGATACCGAGGCGGACCGGAAGTTCCGGGCCGAGTGGAACCAGTGGCACCCCGACGTCCGGCTGACCACCCTGCACACCCAGCACCGGGCACTGGCCCCGCCAGTGGTGGATTACCTGCGCAAGCTCGAGCACAAGTATCCGCACCGCCGGGTGGTGGTGCTGATCCCGGAGGTGCAGCCCGCCCGGCGATGGCAGTGGATCCTGCACAACCAGCGCGGGGGCGTGCTGGAACGGGCGATCCGCCGGGGCACGCAGAACGTGGTCATCTGCCAGCTCAGGTTCCGGCTCACCACCTGGGATGAGCCGGAGCAGGCCAGCCGCTGACCGCCACCTGGCCAGCGGGCGGGGCTGGTTTCAGGGGCTCAGCGGGCCGGCGAAGGCGGGCGAGTCGCTGTGGCAGGAGGCACTGGCGCTGATGCCGCCGTAGTCACGGGCCAGCCGGGTCACCGGGCTCCCCGATGATGGGTGATGGGGCGGTGACCACGGGGTCAGCGCGGTGAAGTTGGCGCCGACGATCAGGTTCAGGCTGCCCCGCGGCAGGCCGTGCATCCGTTCGATCCGCGCCCCCGCGAGCTGGCTGCTGAGCAGCTTCACCTCCGGCAACTGCGCCGCCGAGCGGTACTGGATGACCGAGTTGGCATAGCCGAAGCTGGCTGCGTCGCCGGTGCTGATGATCCGGAAGCCACGGCGGGACAGGGCGGCAGCCACCTGGCCCGCCCGCCCGGCGACGCCAGCGCCGTTCAGCACGGTGACGTGCACGCGCCGCGGCCGGACCGCAGGTGGTGCCGTACTCCTGGCCGGTGCCGCGGCGCGGACCACCAGGGGCTGGACCAGATCGTGTGCGATGGCCGCGAAGACCCGGCTGGCCTGCGGCTGGGCGAATTCCACCTCCGCGCCCGGGTCCGCCGGGTACGCCACGTTGGGCGCGGTCACGAACTGCACATCCTTGCTGGCCACACTGTGCAAACTGACCGCGAGCTGGACCATGGCGGACTGGCCGAGCCCGCTGTCGGTGGTCATCGCCCGGGCCGCGTCACTGATCACCGTCACTAGCCGGACCGGGTTGGACAGCATCCCGCTGTGCAGCACGCCCTTGACCACCTGCGACATCAGGAACTGATCGCGCTGGATGCGCTGCAGGTCCGAGCCCATCCCGATGTCTTCCCTGGTGCGCCAGAAGGACAGCGCGGTGACCCCGTTGATGTGATGCATTCCGGCGGTCAGTTGCAGTCCGGAGACCGGATTGTTCACCGTGAACGGCACGCAGACGTTGACGCCGCCGATGTCGTTGATGACGTGCACAAAGCCGCTGAAGCTCAGTTCGATGAAGTGATCGAGGTGGATTCCGGTCTGCTGCTCGACGGTCTTCCACAGGCACGATGGGCCGCCCGCCGCCATCACCGCGTTGATCCGCTCGTAGGAACCGGGACTGACCTGCTGTCCTGGCCAGCCTTGCCCAGCCGGGCAGGCGTAGTAGGGGACCATCGTGTCCCGGGGAATGCTCAGCACGGTGACCTGGTGCCGGCCGGGGGAAATGTGCACCACCATGATCGTGTCGGTGTTGGTCTCACCCTGGCTGAGCCCCACGTGCCAGGCGAGTTGCTGGCGCCGGCTCAGCCCGGCCCGGCTGTCCGAACCGAAGAGCAGGATGTTCAGCGCGCCGTTGTACTGGGGCGGCCGCTTGCCCAGGCCGGTGACGGTAATCCGATGGATGCTGTTCCACACGCTGCGGTACTTCAGGTAGCCGCTCAGCGCACCCGCCGCAACCACCAGGACCAGGATCACAACCGCCCAGCCGAAGATCCGGCGGAAGAGATGCGACGGCTGGGAGGGCCCGAACGGGCGGCGCCGCTGGGGCAGGCCCAGACCGCTCGTCCCCTGCCACGGGGCAGGCCGTGCCGGGCCCCGTCCCGCACCGCTCGGGGCTGGCAGGGCCGGACCCGCCGCTGCGCCCGCACCGGGCTCGCCCAGTGCCGTGGAATCCGCCGCTGTGCCCGCATCCTGCTGGCCTGCCGGGGCCGGATCCCCTGCGCCGCCCGCGCCGGGCTGGCCTGGCGGGGCGGAGTCCCCTGTTCCGCCCGCGCCATGCTGCCCCGGCGGGACCGGTTCCCCGGCTCCGCCCGCGGGCGGCGAATCGCTCATTTTCCGGCCTCCCCCAGCCCGTTGTCACTGCTTGTGGCAGTATAGTTGCGCAATTCTGCAAGTTAGCTGCTAGACCCGCCGACCGGCGCGTCTGGTGTTGGCAATACCCCGGGGGGACCCGTCAGACTCCCCCGGGCGGATGACTAGGCCGTGTCCAGGCCGAAGACCGGCAGGACACGGGCCCCGCCGCGGGAGCGGCACATGATCGCCGAAGGTGGCAGATGACCAGGAATGGAGTAGCGCACCGTCACATGGTGGACACTCATGGTGGGCAGGAGCTGCCGCCTGAGGTGCTCCAGCAGGCCGCGGCGACGTTCGGCCTGCTGGCCTCCACCATGCGGCTGAACATCGTCTGGGTACTTGCGCACCGGGAGACGGACGTGGGCACGCTGGCCGAACTGACCGGTGGCACCATCCAGGCCGTCAGCCAGCATCTGGCCAAACTGAAGCTAGCCGGGCTGGTGCGCTCCCGGCGGGAGGGCCGCCACCAGGTGTACCTGGTGGCGGACCCGCAGCTGACTCAGCTGGTGCGGCAGATGGTGCACGGCTTGCGTGACGGACAGCCCGGCCGGGGATCCGCGCGTGCCGCGGGCGCCTGAGCCAGCGGGCCTGCCGGGCCCGGCCAGCGCGAGCCTGCGGTCGGCCGGGCACTGGCCAGCCGACGCAACCCCGCCAGCCGCAGGGACCCGGCCAGCCGCCGGGGCTGGGCCGGCTGCCGGTACCTGGCCAGCTGCACCGGTCACCGGCGCCGGCCGCCTTCGCCCGGCCGGCGCCAGCCCACCGCCCCGGACCCAGCGCTCCGGACCACCCGCCGCCGGGCCGGGCCGGCCGAGCTAGCATCTCTGGCCGGGCTGCCACCACTTACCCTCCTGCGGCGGCTGGGGGCCTCCCCGCGCGGGCTGACCGAGGACGAGGCGCAGGACCGGCTGTTGCGGCAGCAGGCCGCGGAGCCGGCCACCAGGTCCTCGCGCTGGCCGGCCCGGGCCGCCTGGGCGGCCCGGGATCCGTTCGTCGCCCTGCTGCTCGGGCTGGCGGCGGTGTCCGCGATCATCGGCAACCTCGCCAGCGTGTGCCTGATCGGCACGCTGGCCGTGGCCAGCTGCGTGCTGCGGCTGCGGCAGGAAGCCCGGTCCGCCCGGGCGGCCACGGCGCTGCGGGCCTTGGCCGCCACCACCGCCACGGTCAGCCGCCGGGCCAGGCCCGGCGCCGATCCGGTACTCCGGGAGGTGCCGGCCGACCAGCTCGTGCCCGGTGACATCGTCCAGTTGTCCGCCGATGGCCTGGTGCCCGCGGATCTGCGGCTGCTGCGGGCCGACGGCCTGGCCATGGACCAGGCGGTGCTGACCGGAGAGGCGGCGCCGGCGGCCAAGGACACCGGCGGCGGCTGGGCGGCCAGGTCGGCGCTGCCCGACTGCCCGTGGCTCTGCCTGGCGGGCAGCGGCGTGGCCAGCGGGACCGGGACCGGTGTGCTGCTGGCCACCGGGCCGCGCAGCTAGCTGGGCACCGCCACGGTGGGCAGGGCCGGGGACCGGCCCGGCACCAGCTTCGACCACGGCGTCCGCGCGGTGTCGGTGTGGCTCATCTGGTGCATGCTGGCCGCGGCCGGCCTGGGGCTGATCACTGCCACGGCCGCCGGGTGGGCACTGCCTAGCGCGGGCGTCTTCGCGGTGGCGGTCGCGATCGGCCTCACCCCGGAAATGCTGACAGTGGTGGTCACCACCGTGCTGGCCCGCGGCGCCCGTGCCCTGGCCAGGCTGGGCGTGATCGTCACCCGGCTGGCCGCGCTGCACAACCTGGGCGCGATGGACATCTTGTGCATGGACAAGACCGGCACCCTCACCGAGGGGGCTCCTGCCCTGGACCGCTGCGTCGACGCGGCCGGGCAGCCGAGCCAGGATGTGCTCCGCGATGCCTGCCGCACCAGCTACTGGGCGCTGGAGGCACCTGGCGGGCCGACCTGCGGGCCGCTGGACGAGGCCCTGCTCGCGCACGCGGCGCCGGCCGGGCTGGTGCTGGATGACGGCCTGGCCGGGATCGGCGTAATCCCGTTCGACCCGGCCCGGCGCCTGATGAGCGTCATGCTCCGCCAGCAGGACCGGCCCGGCTGGCAGCTGGTGATCAGCAAGGGGGCGGTGCCGGAGGTGCTGGACCGCTGCGACAGTGTGCTGACCCGCGATGGCGTGCTGCCGCTGGGCCCGGCCGAACGTGACCGGCTGACCAGGCTGGCGGAGGGGTATGCGGCCGCCGGCGCACAGGTGCTGGCGGTGGCCTCGGCGGAGCGGCCAGCCCGGGCAGGCCGGCCCAGGCGGCCGACGCTGCCCGGGCGACCTTCACCGGCTTCGCCGTGTTCTGTGACCGTCCCCGTCCTTCGGCCGCGGCGGCCGTCGCCCGGCTGGCGGAGCTGGGCGTCCAGGTAAAGATCATCACTGGTGACCATCCGCTGGCCGCCGCGCACATCTGCCGGCAGGCCGGGCTGGACCCGGGCACGATCGTCACCGGCCCGGACATAGAGCCGCTCACCGACGGTGAACTCTCCCGCGTGGCCGCGGCCAGCACGGTGTTCGCCCGCATCCTGCCCGGGCAGAAGGCCCGCATCGTGGCCGCCATGCGCGCGGCCGGGCACACCGTCGGCTATCTCGGCGACGGGGTCAATGACGTGCCCGCCCTGACAGTGGCGGATGCCGGCATCTCAGCCGAATCCGCCACCGACGCGGCCCGGGCGGCCGCCGAGGTCATCCTGACCCAGCCGGATCTGGCCGCGGTGGCGGACGGCGTGCTGGCCGGGCGCCGGGCATTCGGCAATGTCATCACGTACCTGAAGATCGTGATCTCCTCGAATGCGGGGAACGTCGCGTCCATGCTGGCCGCCGCCGTGCTGCTGCCGTTCCTGCCGATGCTGCCGATCCAGGTCCTGGTCCAGAACCTGTGCTTCGACGGCGCCCAGCTGACCCTGGCCTACGATCGCGCCGACGTCCCGGCTGGCGCCGGCCCGCGCACCTTCGACCTGCCCGACCTCTCCCGGTTCGTGCTGTGCTTCGGGCTGGTCAACATGCTGGCCGACCTGGTCACCTTCGCAGTCCTGTGGCGGCTCGGGACCGGCCACGATCCGGCCGTGTTCCGGGCCGGCTGGTTCACCGAGAACCTGGTCAGCCAGGCACTCGCCGTTGTGCTGCTGCGAAGCCGTACCGGCCCGGCGCCGGGCCGCCTGCCCGCCCGGCCGGTGCTGCTGGCCGCGGTGGCGGTCAGCCTGGCCGGGCTGTGCCTGCCGCTGTCCCCGCTGGCGCCCATGCTCGGCCTGCGCGCACCGATGGCCGGTTTCTATCCGCTGCTGGCGGCGGTGCTGGCCGGGTACGGCGCAGCCATGCTCGGGGTCCGGGCCTGGTACCGGGGGCGCAGCGGGCGCTGGCTGTGAGCCGGCCGGCGTAGCGGCCCGGGGCTTCCTTAGTGCAGGTGCACCTGCCAGTCGCGGGGCACCCGGCCCGCCGGGCCGGGCACGGGCTGGCCGAGCGGGTGGTGCTGCGGGTCGGCCAGGTCGGGGCCGGACTCGTAGAACTCCCCGCTCTGATAGCTCCAGTACCAGGCCTCGCCCGGCTCGAAGCTGCGGATCACCGGATGACTGGCGGCCGACGCGTGCGCCTTGGCGTGCTGTGACGGGGAACTGTCGCAGCAGCCGATGTGCCCGCACTGCGCGCACCGGCGCAGGTGAAACCACCAGCCACCGCTGGCCTCGCATTCCGCGCAGCCGGTCCCGCTGGGCGGCGCGGACGGGTCGACGCTGGGCATGGCCGTCATCTGGGCTCCTCAGAGGCGTTGTCATGGGGGGTGAGCGGCAGCCGGACCTGGAACCGGGTGTCGCCGGGGACCGACTGTGCCCGCAGGTCCCCGTGATGCTTGTTGACCACGATCCGCCAGGAGATGTCGAGCCCCAGGCCGGTGCCCTCACCGACCGGCTTGGTGGTGAAGAACGGCTCGTAGATCCGCTCCCTGATGTCGTCCGGGATGCCGGGCCCGGTGTCGCGGATCTCAACCAGCAGATCGTCATCCTCGCGCGCGGTGCGGATGGTGAGCGTGCCGGTGCCGTCCATGGCGGACACGGCGTTGTCGATGAGGTTGGTCCACACCTGATTCAGTTCGGCCGCGTAGGCGGGCACCGGCGGCAGGGCAGGGTCGTAGTCCTTGACCACGGTGATGCCGGAGCCGATCTTGCGGCTCATCATCACCAGCGTGCTGTCCAGCAGTTCGTGCACGTCCACCTGCCGATAGGGCGCCCGGTCCAGCTGGGAGTACTGTTTGGCCGCCCCGACCAGGGAGGAGATCCGGGTGGCCGAGTCCTCGATCTCGTTCATCAGCAGTTCGGTCTCGACCGTGTAGTTCAGCCAGCGGATCCCGCTCTCCAGCACCGGCTCAGCCAGCGCGGCGGCCACCTGGTCCAGCCAGCCGGCCTCCAGGCCGGCCTGGACGAAGGTGGGTGCGAGCTGCCAGCCGCCACCGATGCCATGCGCCTCCAGCCAGTCCGCGACCGCGTCCTCGGCGTCGGCCGCCTCCATCGGGCTCAGCGGGCTTGCCTTGGCCACCTGCTCCACGGCCCGTTCCTGGAGCCCGATGAGGGTGGCCATGGTGGCCGGCTGGAACGGCCCGCCCCCGGCGATCAGGGCCAGCTTGTGGCGCATGCCGGCCACCCGTTCCCGCAGGGCCGAGGTGGCACGGACGGCCGCCGCTGCCGGGTTGTTCAGCTCGTGGGTGAGGCCGGCCGACAGCGAGCCCAGGGCCAGCAGCCGTTCTCGCTGGCTGACGATCCGCTGCGCGTTCTGGACCCCGAGGAAAGCGCCCTCCAGCAGGTGGATCGACAGCGGGAACCAGTCCTCCATCATCTGCGCGAACTTGCCCGCCTCCAGCACGAAGAACCGGGACGGCTCGGTGACCCGCATGGACGTGATGTAGACCTGCGGCACCCGGTCCCGCAGGTAGGCGGTGAAGGCGCCGCCGTAGACACCGGGCATGGAGGTCCGGTTCGTCTCCACATCGTCGGCCCCGACCCGGCGGGAGAGCACCAGCGTGCCCGCCAGCAGCACGTAGAAACAGGTGGCGGGATCACCTTCGGTGTACACCGGGCCGGGCGGGATCAGCTCGACCCGGCCCTCGGCGCACAGCCAGCCGAGCTGCTCGCCGGTCAGCTTCTCGAACAGGAACAGGCGGCGCAGGTCGTCAGGGCTGCACACCAGCGGCGCGGGCTGCTCGGTCATAGCTTCTCCAGGTACCGGTGCACCAGCATGACTGCCATGGCGCCTTCACCGACCGCGGACGCCACCCGCTTGGCCGATTCGGCCCGGACGTCGCCAGCCACGAACACGCCGGGCACGCTGGTCTCCAGGTGGTAGGGATGACGGTCCAGCGGCCAGCCGCGGGGACGCTCCCCCGGCTCGCCGGAGACGAACAGGTCCGGCCCGGCCATGATGAAGCCACGGCTGTCCCGGGTGACCACGCCGTCCAGCCAGTCCGTCCGCGGCGCGGCGCCAATGAACACGAACAGCCAGCCCGCGTCCACCGTTTCGGTGGCCCCGGTCGAGGTATCCCGCAGCGTCAGCCGCTCCAGCTGTTTGTGCCCCTCCGCCGCGACCACCTCGGTGCAGGTGCGGACACCGATGTTGGGATAGCCCTCGACCTGCTGGACCAGGTAGTGGGACATGGACCTGGCCAGAGACGGGCCGCGCACGCAGAGCGTCACCGACCTGGCGTGCCGGCAGAGGTAGACCGCCGCCTGGCCGGCCGAGTTCGCCCCGCCGACGATGTAGACGTCACTGCCGGAACAGCTGGCCGCCTCGGTCAGCGACGACCCGTAGGACACGCCGCGGCCGGTCAGCTCGGCCAGGCCGGGAGCGTCCAGCTGCCGGTAGGAGACGCCGGTGGCCAGGATGACGGTGTGCGCGCCGATGCCCGACCCGTCGGCGAACCGGATGGTGCGGGCCGAGCCGTTGACCTCCAGGCCGGTCGCCTCCCGGGTGGTGAGCACCTCGGCGCCGAACCTGGTCGCCTGCCGCCGGGCCCGCTCGGTCAGCTGCGCACCGGACACCCCGTCCGGGAATCCCAGGTAGTTCTCGATCCGGGAACTCTGGCCCGCCTGCCCGCCGGTTGCGGTGCGCTCCACCAGCACCGTCCGCAGGCCCTCGGACGCGCCGTACACCGCGGCGCCGAGGCCAGCCGGCCCGCCGCCGATCACCACCAGGTCGTAGAAGTCGCCGGATGGGGTGGTGGCCAGCCCCACCCGGCTGGCCAGCTCGGCGTCGGCCGGCTCGACCAGTGCCTCGCCGTCCGGGGTGATCACCACCGGCAGCCGCAGGCCGTCCTGGCCGGCCGCGGCCAGCAGCCGGTGGCCCTCCGGCTCGTTGGCGGCGTACCAGCGGTAGGGCACCTGATTGCGGGCGAGAAACTCGCGGACCGCCCCGGACCGCGCCGACCAGCGATGGCCGACGATCTTGGTTTCCGGCACGGGCCGGTAGTCGGCCTGCCGCCAGGCCTCCAGCAGGGCGTCCACCACCGGGTACAGCTTCTCCTCCGGCGGGTCCCAGGGCTTGAGCAGGTAGTGGTCGAGGTCGACCACGTTGATCGCGTCGATGGCGGCGTCGGTGTCGGCATAGGCGGTCAGCAGAACCCGCCGCGCTCCGGGCCAGATGTCCATCGCCCGTTCCAGGAACTCGATCCCGTTCATGCCGGGCATCCGGTAGTCGGCCAGGATCACCGCCACCAGGTCGCCCCGCAGCTTGATCTCACCGAGAGCGTCCAGGGCCGCCTCGGGCGACTCCGCCCGCACGATGCGGTACTCCTCGCCGTAGCGGCGGCGCAGGTCGCGCGCCACCGCCCGGGACACGCCGGGGTCGTCATCAACCGTGACGATCACAGTCCGCCCTGCACTGACGGGTGTGGTCACCGTGTGCCGCCTCCCTTGAGGGTCACCGCCCGTACCCATGCTAAGAGGCCGCGCAGGGTGCACGTCTGAATCGTGAGGGTGCTTGGCTTGCGCAGGTCACGCCGCTACCCTGAGTGATGTCGTCACTCAGTTTGGAGGCGGGCATGCCTGAGCAGCTTGCTGGGCGGGATCTGGCGTGGCTGGAACGCCGCCGCGCCGAGTTGTTCGGCTTGATCTCCCAGGTTGGGGATTTCCGGCGGGGGGCGCTGAACGCGGTGTGGCGCAGGTGCGGCAAGCCGAACTGCGCGTGCGCCCAGCCAGGGCACCGCGGGCATGGGCCGCAGTGGAACCTGACCCGTCGCATCGGCGGCAAGACGGTGAATGTGCACCTGAAGCCGGGCCCGGAGCTGGAGAAGGCCCGGCGGGAGGTCGCCGAGCACCAGCGGTTCGCTGCCCTGGTGGAGGAGGTGAGTCAGGTCAGTGAGGCGATCTGCGCGGCCCGGCCGGTGGCCGGGCAGGCGGCGCCCCCTCCGCCGGAGGGGGAAAGGGGGGGCTCCTAGCTGGCCTGGCCGAGATCGCCGCCACCGAAGTGGCTGCCCTGGCGGGGCTGGCCGCCGGGATGCTCGGGCAGGGCGCGGCGCTGGGTGTGCTGGAGGAGGCGATGCGGGCCGCGCTGGCCGCAGCCGGCGCGCGGCTGCTGGAAGCAGTCCTGGCCGGTGGTGATGACGGGTATGCCGGCCCGCACGTCAAGTGCGCCAGCGGCCACCAGGCGGTCTTCGCCGGCCGCCGGCCCAAGGCCATCACCACGGTGCTGGGGCCGGTGCGGGTGATGCGGGCCTGGTATCACTGCGCTGAATGCAAGCACGGGTTCGCGCCGCGGGATGAGCAGCTGGGGGTGACTGGGACATCGCTGTCGCCGGGCCTTTCGGAGATGATCGCCCGGGCCGGCGCGGAGGTCCCCTTCGGCAAGGCCGCCGCGCTGATCAAGGACCTGGCCGGGGTGGCTGTCAGCGCCAAGACTGCCGAGCGCTCCGCCGAGGCATCCGGCGCGGCCGCCCGGACGGCCGGATCGGCGGAGGCCGCCGCGCTGCGCGCCCGCACCATCCGCCCGCTGCCCCCACCCGGCCCGGTCCCGGACATGCTGTATATCGAGGTCGACGGCACGGGTGTCCCGGTCCGCCGCAGTGAGACCGAAACCCGCCAGGGCAAAGGCGAAGACGGGCAGGCCCGCACCCGCGAGATCAAGCTGGCCCGCCTGTTCACCGTCTCCAGGATGGACGAGGACGGCAAGCCGGTGACCGACCCGGGCTCCTCCAGCTATGTGGCCACCTTCGACGGCAAGGACGCCCTCGCGCACCTGGTGGAGGCCGAATACCTGCGCCGCGGCGGGGAGCATTTCCGGCAGGTCGTCGCGATCGGCGACGGCGCCGCGTGGATCTGGACGATGGCCGGGAAGCTCTACCCGCACGCCACCCACATCACCGACATCTACCACGCCCGCGAGCACCTCCACGACCTCGCCGCCCACCTGGCGTTCATCACCCCCGACCCCGCCGGCTGGCTGGAAGAGCGCAGCGGCGAACTGGATGCCGGGAACATCACGGCGATCATCAGCGCCGCCCGCCAGTACCCGCTCACCGGTGTCAAAGCAGCCGAACTGGACACCAAGGTGGGCTACTTCGAGCACAACGCCCACCGGATGCGCTACCAGCACTTCCGCGACCTGGGCATGTTCACCGGCTCGGGCCACATCGAAGCAGGCTGCAAAGCGATCGTCGTCCAGCGCGCCAAACAATCTGGCATGCACTGGACCACCGCCGGAGCCGCCAGCATCATCGCCCTGCGCACCCAGCACGCCAGCGGCCGCTGGGACGAGCTATGGACAGCGGGCACCACCGAACTGGCCCGGCTGCAGCCAGCCATCTGACAGACCCCGCGACTCAGACCCAGTGGCCACAGCCACAGCCAAGATCATCTTCACAAAGCTGACGTGCACCCGGCCGCGCAAGGGTGTGCGTCAATTTTGTGGTGACCGGCCGGTAGCTTGGCTGACTCCCTGGTCAGGCGGTGCGCGTCTGAGTGTGCGGGGTGTTGCAGATGGCTTCCCACTGGCTGCTGGCCTCCTGGCAGCGCAGGGCGATGATGGCGTCGGCTCCGCGGACGGTCCAGTGCATGCCTGCCTGCTTGAGCCTTTGCCCGATGACCGACTTGCAGCTGGCTTCCACGACGCCGGAGCCGACGAACAGGCCGCGTGAGCGGAACCAGTGGTAACGCATGCGGGGGGCGTTGTTGAGGAAGTAGCCCAGTTCTTTCTCGACCTCGTCCTTCTTGACGCCCTCCAGGGGGTAGGTGCGGACGGCGGCCTCGATGCCGTCGATGTCGCCGTAATCGAGGTCTTCGATGCGGGCGGCGAGCCACTCGTCCCTGCGGTCCAGCAGCATGAACTCCAGGGACCGGGTCAGGGAGTAAAGGTGCTCGCGGGCGTGGTAGAGGTCAACGACCTGAGTCGCCTCCGGGAACTTGTCCGTGGCGATGCCCCAGATCCAGGCGGCACCGTCGCCGATGATGGTGAGCTGGCGGACGTGGCCGGCGCCCCGGCGGATGCCCTCGGCCTTCACGAGGCTCCCGAAGGTGGTGGCGGGCTCGAAGGTGGCGATGACGCTGGTGGAGGCCCGGTCCCGGACGGGGTAGCCGTTCTTGTCCAGTTTGTCCTGGGTGAAGAAGACTGCGAGCTTGACCTCGCGGGTGCGAGCCCGCCCGTCCTCGCCTTTCCCCTCCCGGCCGGCTGTTTCCCTGCTGGTCATGGGGACGCCGGTGCCGTCGATGACGGCGTAGAGCTTGTCCGGCAGTGGCGAGGGCGGCATCGGGACCAGCTTGCGGGAGGCGATCAGCGCCGCCTGCTCCCGGCCGCAGGCCGCAACACCGGCTCCGCTGGCCTCGGCGGCCCGCTCGACCCGCTTGGCGGTGAGCCGGATGCCGGCCAGTTCCACCAGCAGGTGCGCGGCCCCGGCGAAGGGCCCGGCCACGGCGGCGATGTCGTTCATCGCGGCCAGACCGGGCGACATGGACGTGCGCGCGACGCCGAGCTCGTCGTCGCGCGGGGCCAGGCCACGCTCGCACTTCGCGCAGTGGTACCAGGCCCGGCTGAGGGTGACCAGGCCGAGGGTGGTGTCGAAGGACTTGTCCCGGTAGCCGGCGAACACGGCCTCGTGCCCCTGACCGCAGGGAACCCGAGGCCCGCGGTAGCCGGTGTCGGCGGCCAGCAACTGCTCCAGCATGCTGCCGCCCAGCTTCAGCAGCCCGGCCCGGATCACCTGCTCCGCCGCCTCCAGGCCGGCATCGCCGCAGCCCAGGATCCTGGCCGCCTCGCCGGCGAGCCGTCCTAGCTCGGCGGCCTTCGCCGCGGCGAGCGCCTCCCGGAGCCCCCCTTTTCCCCTCCCGTCCCGGGAAGGGGATCGCCGCCGGCGTCGCCCGGCACCGGCGGGCGCGCCGCGCAGATCGCCTCGTTCACCTCGGTGACCTGCCCGACCAGGTCCCTGAACCGCTCGTACTCCGCCACCTCCCGCCGCGTCTTGTCCAGCTCCGGCCCCGGCTTCAGGTGAACCGTCCGCGTCCGCCCGTCCGCCTTCCGCGTCAGGTTCCACTGCGGCCCGTGACCGGGATGCCCCGGGGCCGCGCACGCGCAGTTCGGCTTCCCGCACTTCCTGCGGACCTCGTTCAGCGACCCCCGCCGGAAGTCCCCGACCCGCCCCAGCTCCGCGTAAAGCTCCGCACGCCGGCGCTCGAGTCCCGCCAGCTCATCAGCACCGTCAGGCACGGCATCTCCTAATCTGAGAGTATTAGCACTCTCAGACTAAGCTCGCAGCCAGCCACGATCCAGAACCGCCACTAATCTGACGCACACCCGCCGCGCAACCGCGTTCCCGGAACTGTCACCGGGCCGGAGTACTGTGACCCGGGTACTCCTGGTCCCAGCACGTCGGAGAGGATGAATGACCATGCCAAACCCGGTTGCGTGGTTCGAAGTGAGCGGGCCGGACGCGTCGTCGCTGCAGCGCTTCTATGGCGACACGTTCGGCTGGGAGATCGACGCCAGCAACGAGATGAACTACGGGATGGTGGCTGCCCCGGAGGGCGGCATCGGCGGCGGGGTCGGGCCCAGCCCGGATGGCCAGCCGTACACCGTCTTCTACATCGCCGTCCCGGATGTCCAGGCGGCCCTGGACAGCGTCGGCGCGCATGGCGGCGCGACCGTCACCCCGCCGATGGACGTGCCGAACGGGCCCACCATCGCATTCTTCACCGACCCGGCGGGTAACCGCGTCGGCCTGATGAAGGCCCAGGGCTGAGCCAGGCCCAGTAAGGCCCGGCCCACGGATCCGGCGGGCGCGCGGATGTGGGCCCGTGCCCGGTGTGGGCGCATGTTCGCCAGCCGGGCGGCGCCCTCTGCGCGCCGCCCGGTGATCTGGCCGCGGGCTTCGCCCGGGTGGTCACGGCGGTGGTGATTCCCCGCCCCGCCCGGCCAGCAGGAAGCCCCCGACCAGGTAGCCGCCGAGTGCGGCCAGGGCCAGCAACTCCATCAGCAGGGAGCTGAAGTTCTCCTCGAAGTCGAGGAAGCTGGCCCCGTTGAAGCCAGCCCCGATGACCAGCAGCGCCCCCAGCACCGAGGTGAACGTCACCCAGCCGGTCCGCGCCGCCACGGCGCGGACCGCCACCGCCACCACCATCAGCACCAGCGCCAGCCCGAACGCGGCATGCACGGCCAGCGCAACCGGCCCCTGCCCGATGGACCAGATCACGCTGCGGAAAGAGCCGCTGAAGTATTCCGGGGGCCGGGCGCCCGGGTGGTGGGCGGGCACGGTCACGTACAGATTGACCACAATGCCGAGTCCCGCCTGGACCAGCACCAGCAGCCCGGCAGTCAGCGTCATCCGGCGCAGCACCGCCGTGTCCCTGGCCCGGGCTGGCCGGGCCCCAGGCGGAATCATCTGGTCCTGACTCATCCCAGCCACGCAGCCGAACCTACGCCAACCTCGGCCTGGCCGCCCGGCGATTGACATCATCGAATACCTGTTCGATAGTAGCCGCATGGGATCCGTGGTCGCCCAGGTCACAGAGCTGCCAGCGGACCGGGAGGTCAGCCCGCGACTCGCCCCGGTGCCCGCGCATGACCTGGCCAGGCTCCCGGCCCGGCCAGCTTTCCCGGCCCGGCCCCAGCCGGCCGGGCCACCGGCGGCCCCGGCCCTGCCGCAACCTGCTGAGTCTCCGGCGTTTCCGGTGCTGCCAGCCCTGGCCGGACTGCTGCCGGACGGGCTGCGCCGGGGGACGGTGGTGTCGGCCGGGCGGTGGGGGCTGCTCTGCCTCGCGCTGGCCGCGGGAGCCTCGTCCGCCGGGGCATGGTGCGCGGTGGCCGGGGTGCCGGAACTGGGCGTGACCGCGGCGGCCGGCCTGGGCCTGGAACCCAGCCGGATGCTGATCGTCGCCGATCCCGGGCCGGGCTGGCCGCAGGTCGTTGCGTCGTTGCTGGATGGGTGTGAGGTAGTGCTGCTGCGCCCGCCGGGCCATCCGTCCGCGCAGGTCCGCCGCCGACTCGCGGCTGCGCTGCGGCGCAGCGGCGGAGTGCTGCTGGTGGCGGGCGAGTGGGAGGGCGCACAGGACCGGCTGGCCGTGACCGACCAGGAGTGGACGGGGATCGGCGACGGGCACGGGCGGCTGCGGGCCCGCCGGGTCCGGGTCGTGGCCGATGGCCGCGGCGCGGCTGCCCGGCCCCACAGCCAGTGGCTGTGGCTGCCCGGCCCGGACGGCTCGGCCGCCGCCGCGGCTGAGCCTGAGGTCACCGGGCAGCGGGCCTACGCCGGGCATCGGGCCATGTCAGGCTGAATGACCCGGAGAGCCATCCAGCTCACGGGGAACGGGCCGGACGTGGCCTTGTCAGCGCACGAGCAGCGCGACACTCACGATCAGCGCGATCGCCGCGATCACGGCGGTCACCACCCGGCCGTGCCGCCACACTCGCGGCTCGCCCCGCATGCCCAGGATGAACTGCCTGACCAGGGTGTAGGCCGCCAGCCCGGCGGCGGCCACCGGACCGGACTGCGGCAGCCCGGCGATCAGCACGTACGCGAGCAGGCCGAGCCCGATGACTTCCGCGCTCAGCGCCTCGGCCAGTTGCGCGGGTGCCCGGCGGCAGCCCATCCGCCGGTCCGACGACCAGATTCCCCAGCACGACGTGACCGGCCGGCCGGTGCAGCAGCCCGCCCAGAAACACGCGGGCCGGCCAATCCCCATGCCAACCAGCAGCGCGGGCCCGGCCACGGCCAGCGCGACCCCGGCCGGAATACCCACCCCGACCACCGCCGCCACCACCACGACCGCGGCGGCCCCAGCCACGAAACCCTGGATGCACCAGCCGTCCCGCTTGCGGCCCCGGTGCACCGCGATGTACCAGGCTTTCCCGCCGGCCACTCCGGCCGCGACCGCGGCCAGCGAGAACAGCATCATGCGGAGCGCCGGGTAGTGGCCGGTGATCAGCAGTGCCGCCTCCAGGCCGAGCCCGGCCAGCACACTCAGCGGCACCAGCGTCGGGTACACGTACCGGCTGATCCCGGGCACCTTGGTGCGCAGCAGATGGGTGGTATGGACCGTGCCGCCCGGCTCGGCCGCGATCGCCACCCGCCGCGGTGGCGGCACCCGCAGAATCCCCGGGACCCTGCCCACCCGGCACCGGGTAGGGCCGGAGCAGGCTCTGCCCCGGCCGCGCCACCGGCCGGGCAGAGACCCGCCAGTCACCGGGGTTGATGTCGCGGACTTCGGCGGTGACCGCCACCGGCCCGCTGCCCGGGAGAATGCCCTCGATCGTTTCTTCCTGTGTGAACGTGTCGCCCGGCCGCGGCTTGCCGGTGACGTCCAGCCGGCGGCCGGAGAAACTGACCGTGGCGGTGACCGGTCCGCCCTGCTCGCCCGGGTCCACCCAGCAGGTCACGGCCAGCATCTCGGCCAGTGCTTTCGCCGCCCACTTGGGTACGTCGTCAGGCTGGCTGGCGGACGGCGCCGAGGCCGGGCTCACGGGCGACGGCACCGGCGTGCTCGCGGCCGGCACCGGGGGGCGGCGGCCGGCCTTGCTCCGGCTGCTCCGGCTGCTCCGGCTGCTCCCGTCGCCCTGGCTGCTCCCTGAGTCCCCGCTCCCTGAGTCCCCGCTCCCTGGGTCCCCGCTCCCTGAGTCCCCGCTGCCCCCTCTCGAGCCCCGCTGCCCCCTTCGGCGCGGCTGTGCGCGGAGCCTTGGCCGACGAGGCAGCCGGACGTCTGGCCTTCCTGGACTTCGCCCGTGCCATGACTCCTCTTCTCGGCTGGCCGGTCCGGGTGAATCCGGACCGGCCCGGTTGCTGTGTGGCAAACGCACCATATCCGCCCGGCCCGGCCGGGAGGAGCCCCCGTACCCGTCAGGACTTGGACGATGTGGGTCGTGACCACAGCCCACATCGTCCACGTCTGGATGTGAGAGAGCAGCCGGAGCGGCTCGAGCCGGGAAGCGACCGCCGGTGGGGACCCGTCAGGGGGCGGCGGCTTCGGCGGAGCCGGTCAGGGCAGCTACCGCCAGCGGACCGAGGGAGGCCAGGTCATAGCCGCCTTCCTGGATCAGCACGGCCGGGCCGAGGCTGGCCACGGCCTGGCCGGCCGCCCGGTCAGCCGGCCTCACTGACCCGCAGCGGGCTCTCGGGGTCGGCGGCCGCGGCATCCAGCCCGAGCGACACCACGATCGCGTCCGGCCCGGCCGCGCGGGCCGCCCGGCAGAGCACCGCCAGCGCGGCGAGCCAGTCGTCGTCCCCGGCCCCCGGTGGCAGCGGCAGGTTGAGGTTGGAACCCTCCCCCGCGCCCGCACCGTGCTCGCCGGCATAGCCGGCGTAGTGCGGGAACCAGCCCGCGCCGGGGTCGATGTGCAGCGAGCCATACCAGACGTCGGGCCGCTGATAGAAGATCATCTGGGTGCCATTGCCGTGGTGCGCGTCGATGTCGACGATGGCGACCCGCCCGGCCCCGGCGGTACGCAGCGCCTGGGCGGCGATGGCGGCGTTGTTCAGGTAGCAGGAGCCGCCATAGGCGGCCGGGGTGGCGTGGTGGCCGGGCGGCCGGCACAGCGCATAGGCCAGCCTGGCGCCCGAGCTGACCAGGTCAGCGGCGGTCAGTGCGGCATCGGCGGCTCCCCGGATGGCTTCCCAGCTACCAGGGCCGATCAGCGTCATGGTGTCGTAGCAGTACTGCCCGGCCCGGCCATGCACGGCGGGGGGTGTGCGCAGCGGCAGCCCCGCCAGCATGCCCGGGGTCGGGAACACATACGGGACGACCCGGTCACGGCCGTACTCGGCGGGCAGCCCGGCCTGCTCCCACTGCTGCCAGATCCCGGCCAGGTGACTGAGCAGGCCCGGGTCATGCACCGCGCGCAGGATTTCATCGCCGTGCGGCTGTGCGGGCACCACCGGGGCACCGGCCGCGGCCAGCGCATCGCGCAGCACCACCGCCCGGGCCGGTACCTCGGTGCCGGGATCCCTGACGCCCAGCCAGACCTCGCCGGCCGGCTCGTGCCGCAGGCAGTCCTCGCTCCACACCACCGGCACCGGCAGGCTCACCGGGCACCCCCTCCGGTGCGGGTCAGCTGACGGTCTGCCGGGCCGCCCGCAGCCCGCGCCCGGCGCTGACAGCGGCCACCACGATCGGCACCAAGACCAGCGGCAGGTAGATCGCGAGCGGCGCGGTCTCGCGGTAGCCGGCGTAGTCGCGCGCCCACAGATACAGCCCGGCCGCTGCGATGATGCTGGCCGCACCGGCCAGGATCATCGCAGCCGTGGCGACGGCCGCCGCCCGGGCCGCCAGGGCCACGGCGGGCCCGCGTGGCTTGAGCTGGCGCAGGGCCAGGCCGGGCCCGGCGGCGAACACAACGCCAGCAGCGAAGCCGAGCGCGGCCAGGGCCAGGAACCAGCCAGGGCCGACGCCATTGGCATGACCGGCCAGCCGGGTAGTCAGGGCCACAGCGGCGAGATAGCAGACCGGCACCACTACCGGAGCGAGCAGGCAGGCGACCACCCCTTGCCGGTGCTCGCGGATGGCCTTGCGCATCATCAGCAGCCACAGCGGCAGGCCGCCGGCCGCGACGGTCAGCACCGAGACCAGCACGGCCACGTTGACGGCCCAGTAGCACCAGGTGATGACCGGGTGTCCCGGCGGGTTCAGCCCCTGCGCCTCGGTGAGCTGGACGAAGATCAGTGCGAGACCGGTCATGACGGTCCAGGCCAGCAGGACCGTGGACAGGCTGGCGCGCATCCGGGCGGGCTGGTCGTGCACCTGCCGGACGGGCCAGATCCAGGCGGGCAGCGCCCGCCCGGCCAGGCTTGCGGCGGTACGCAGGTCGGCACCGGACTCATCGAGCAGGGCCTGGACCTCATCGCCGTAGCGGGCCCGCCAGGACGGCGGGTAAAGCGCCAGCGCCGCCCCGGCGAGCCGGCGCATGCCCGGTGACCGGCCGCCGCTCATGCGCCCACCCCGCTGAACCGGGCGCGTAGCCGTTCCCGCGCGACGAAGACGACCTGATGCATGCGCTCGGACTCGACCGCAAGCGCGTGCGCCCCGGCCGCGGTCAGCTGGTATGGCCGGCGGCGGTCCTGCGCCGCCAGCGGCTCGATGAGGCCGCGGGACTCCAGCCGCGAGATCACCGCATACAAGGTGCCCGCGGTGAGCTGCACGCCCATGCTGTCCGCCACATCCTGCATGATGCCGTAGCCATGCTTTGGCCCACCGGAGAGGCTGGCCAGTACCAGCAGCGGCGGGTCGGCCCAGCGGTCCAGCCGGTCAGTCACGTCAGCCTCCTCCTCGGCGGTTACTCCGCACCACGCTATATCGGCTAGCACTATAGCGCAAAGTGATACAGATGAGACGCTGGCAGGCCCGGGGGTGCCGGACGGCCATACTCCCACCTGGCCCGGCCGGCCCGGCTCCTGCCCCGCCCCGGACGGCCAGGCTCCTGCCCGGCCCCGGGTGGCCGCACATCCGCGGGCTAACATCGCGGAATGCCGCGCACCACCGATCTGGGCATCACCATCGGCCTGCTCCCGCCGGGCCCGACCGGCTCGGTGCTCGACGTCCCCGGCGCCGGGCTGGGCCACGCCACCATCTGGCGGGACGAGCCGGACCCGCCCGCCGGGCGCGGCATCGCCCGGACCGGGGTCACCGTGATCGACCCCGGCGGCGACCTGTTCGCCGCACCGGTCCCGGCGGGCGGCGCGGTGCTCAACGGGGCGGGCGAGTGCACCGGGCTGCTTGCCATCCGTGAGTGGGGGCTGGCCGAGACCCCGGTCTTCCTCACCTCGACCATGCAGGTCGGCCGGGTCTACGATGCCGCCTGTGAACTGCTGATCTCCGAGCAGCCCGCCATCGGCACCCAGGACGTGATCATCCCCGTGGTCGCCGAATGCGACGACAGCTTCCTGAACGACACCCGCCGGATGCAGGCCGAGCGGGCCGACGTCCACCGGGCACTGCGGGCCGCCCGGGAATCGGTGGGTGGCCGCGCGGCCACCGAAGGCGCGGTCGGGGCAGGCACCGGGATGAGCTGCCTGGGTTACAAGGGCGGCATCGGCACCGCCTCCCGGATCGTGCCAGGCGAGCACACGGTCGGGGTCGTCGTGCTGACCAACTTCGGGGACCGCGGCCGGCTCACGGTAGCCGGGCGGCAGGCCGGCCAGTTGCTGCCCGACCCGGCGGGCCTGGCGCCCCGGCCCGGGCCGGCCGGATCGTGCATCGTCGTCGTGCTCACCGACGGGCCGCTGGACGCGGCCGGCTGTACCCGGCTGGCCCGCCGGGCCGGGCTCGGCCTGGCCCGCACCGGCAGCACCGGGCACCATGCCAGCGGGGAAATCTTCCTGGCCCTGGCCACCGGGCTGCGCGCGGCACGCGGCAGCAGGCCGGCCGGGATTCCGGTCACCGGCGCCGGGCTGGACGACTACTTCGCGGCGGTGGTGGAGGCCACCGAGGAGGCGGTTCTCAACTCGCTGCTGCAGTCGGTGACAGTCACCGGCCGCGACGGCCACACGTCCCACCAGCTGCCCGCCGCGGCACTGCGCGAACTGCTGGCCACCCGCGGCGGCGCATGATGGCCGACCCGTTCGCCTGGATGCGCCACCGGGATCTGCCCGCCATGCGCAGCTACCTCGCCGCTGAGCGCCGCTACTACGACCAGCAGATGGCACCGCTGGCCGGGCTGCGGGACGAGCTTGCCGCTGAGCTCACCGCCCGGCTGCCACCCGCGGACGAGTCCGTCCGCTGGCGGCGCGGCGCTTACTGGTATTTCACCCGGATCCAGCCGGGCCAGCAGTACGAGCAGTTCTGCCGGGCCGGGCCTGCCGGGCAGCCTGCGCAGGTGCTGCTGGACGAGAACGAGCTGCTGGCCGGTCACGCCGGTGCAGGTGGCTACCTCGCGCTCGGGGTCCGCGAGATCAGCCCGGACGGTCGGCTGCTCGCCTACTCGGCCGACTTCACCGGCGACGAGGTCTACCAGCTCCGGATACGCGACCTGGGCACCGGCGCCGATCTGCCCGAGCGCATCGGCCGGACGTACTACGGGCTGGCCTGGTCGGCCGGCTCGGACGAGCTCTGGTACACCGTCACCGACCCGCAGTACCGGCCGCACGAAGTGTGGCGGCACCGGGTGGGCACCAGCCCTGACACCGACGTGCTGGTCTACCGCGAGGATGACGAGCGGTTCGAGGTCATGGTCCGGGGGTCCCGCAGCGGGGCGTGGGTGCTGATCGAAACCGCATCCCGGGACACCAGCGAGACGCTGGCCGTGCCAGCCGCCAGCCCGGGCGCGGCGCCAGTCGTCCTGCTGCCAAGGAAGAAGGGGGTCGAGTACCAGGCCGAGCACGCGGCGGGCCCGGGGGGCGGGGAGTTCTTTCTCGTCACCAACGACGGCGCGCCCGAGTTCCGGCTGGTCGCGATGCCGGCCACGGCCGTGCCAGGGCGGGAGCGCTGGACCGAGGTGGTCGCCGGGGACCCGGCTACCCGGCTGGTCCGCTGCGACGTGTTCGGGGACTACCTGGTGGTGGAGCAGCGGCGGGACGCGGCGACCCAGTTGCGGGTGATCGACCGCCGGTCCGGGGAGCAGCGGCTGATCGAGGCGGCCGGGCCGCACATGTCGCTGGCCCTGGCCGTGAACGAGGAGTACCACATCCCGGCGGTCACAGTGCGCACCGAGTCGCTGATCGATCCGCCTGCCTGGCATGACGTGGACCTGGCCAGCGGGCAGTGGCAGCTGCGCAAACGGCAGCGGGTGCCGGGCTACGACCCGGGCCGGTACCTGACCCGGCGGGTCACCGCCCGGGCCGGCGACGGCACCCCGGTCCCGGTCACCCTCGCCTGCCTGGCCGGCCTGCGGCCGGATGGCACCGCCCCCTGCCTGCTCTACGGCTACGGCGCGTACGAGGCATGCGAATGGCCCGCGTTCGGCGTCGGCGTCCCGAGCCTGCTCGACCGGGGTTTCGTGTACGCGGTGGCACACGTGCGCGGCGGCGGCGAGGGCGGGCGGGGCTGGTGGCAGGCCGGGCGGCTGACCCGCAAGCGGACCACCTTCACCGACTTCATCGCGGCCGCGGACATGCTGGCCAGCCAGGGCTGGGCGGCGCCGGACCGGATCGTCTCACGGGGCCTGTCGGCGGGCGGGCTGCTGCAGGGTGCGGTGTTCTCGATGGCGCCGCGGCGCTGGCGGGCGGTGGTGGCGGAAGTCCCGTTCGTCAACTGCGTGACCACCATGCTCGACCCCGCCATCCCGCTCACCGTGACCGAGTGGGACGAGTGGGGCGACCCGCGCGACCCGGAGGTCCGCCGCTACCTGGCGTCCTATAGCCCGTACGACAACGTCCCGGCCGGGCCACGGCCGGACCTGCTGGTGACCGGAAGCCTGCACGACCCCCGGGTGCTGATCCACGAGCCAGCCAAGTGGGCCGCCCGGCTGCGCGCGACCGACACCGAGGACAGCAGGCTGCTGTTCCGCGCCGAACTCGGCACCGCGGCCCATACCGGCCCGGCCGGCCGGTATGACCGGCTGGCCTACGAGGCGGAGGTGCTGGCCTTCGTGATCGACGCCGTCCGGCCGAGGGCACCCCGGCCGTCTTGACACTATCGAAATCATATTCGATATAGTTGACTGGTGGGCGAGCAATCGCACCGGGCACTGGTTGTCTGGTGCCCGGACTGGGCCACAGCGGACCAGCCGGGCGGCGCAGTTCCGGTGGCCCCGGAGGGTGGGCCCAGCACGCGCGCGTTCGAGCCGGTCGCGGCGGCGGTGGCGGACTTCTGTCCCCGGGTGGAGGTGCTGCGGCCGGGGGTGTGCGCGTTTGGCGCCCGCGGCCCGGCCCGCTATTTCGGCGGTGAGCACGCGCTCGCCAGCAAGATCATCGAAGCCGTTGGCCGGCTCGGTTTCGCCTGCCAGGCGGGGGTGGCCGATGGGCTGTTCGCCGCGCGGCTCGCGGCCCAGGCCGCGCCACCCGGCGAACTGCTGGCCGTGCCCGCTGGCCGGGCCGGTGAGTTCCTGGCCAGGTTCCCGGTGGCGGTGCTGGCCGATCCCTGGCCAGCCGCGGCCGGCGCGGCCGCGGACCGGGCGGAACTGGCGGAGTTGCTGCCCCGGCTGGGGATCGGGACCCTCGGTGAGTTCGCCGCGCTGCCCGCGGCCGAAGCGGCCAACCGGTTCGGGACGGTGGGCGCGGCCGCACACCGGCTGGCGGGTGGGCTGGCCCCGCGCCCGGTCGCCCCCCGGGCACCGGCCGCGGACCTGTCGGTCTGCGCCGAGTTCGACCCACCCGCGGACCAGGCTGAGCCGGTGGTCTTCGCCGCCAAGGGGCTGGCCGAACGGCTGCACGCGGGGCTGGCCGCCCGGAGCCTGATCTGCGTCCGGGTCCGGATCACGGCGGTGGGCACGGGCGGGCGGGAGATCAGCCGCTGCTGGCGGCATGACGGCCTGCTGTCCGCGCTGGCTGTGGCCGAGCGGGTCCGCTGGCAGCTGGCAGGCTGGCAGGCCAGCCAGCACCCGGCGGGTAACGGGGCGGGCGGTGCGGCCGACGACGGGATCGGCGGTACGGCTGGCCGGGCGGGCCACCCGGCCGGCGAAGCGGGCAGCCAGCCCGGTGGCATCACGCTGCTGCGGCTCGCGCCGGACCAGCTTGTCCGCGCCACCGGCCGCCAGCCTGGGCTGTGGGGCGATCCGGTGGTCAGCGACCGGCTGGCCCGGGCGGCGGTGCGGGTGCAGGCACTGCTCGGGCACGATGCGGTGACCTGCCCGGTGCTGGCGGGCGGCCGCGCCCCGGGTGACCGGGTGACGCTGGTGCCGTTCGGCGACCACGGCCCGCCGGAGCGGCCCGCGGACCAGCCGTGGCCGGGCCAGATCCCGGCTCCCGGGCCGGCGACGGTCTACCCGGAGCCGCAGCGGGCCCAGCTCACCGATGACAGCGGGCAGGTGGTAACGGTGACCGGCCGGGCCCTGGTGTCCGCGCCACCGGCCCGGCTGGTGGCCGGTGACGGGCCGGCCCTGGCCGTGACCGGCTGGGCCGGGCCGTGGCCGGCCGACGAGCGCTGGTGGGATCCGGCCACCGCCCGCCGCCGGGCCCGGCTGCAACTGGTCACCGGCGACGGCAGCGGCTGGCTGGTGGCCGTGACCGACGGTCACTGGCTGATCGAAGCCAGATATGACTGACTGGCCCGGCCGGGCGGCCCCGGCAGCCGGCCCGGACCGGTGGCCGGCCAGCCAGCCAGGCCTGGCCCCGGTGACCCGGCTGCCAGCCGGCCGCCCCGGGCTGGCCTGGGCCGAACTGCACTGCCACTCGTCCTACAGCTTCCTCGACGGCGCCTCCTCCCCGGCGGATCTGGTCGCCGAGGCGGCCCGCCGGGGCCTGGCCGCACTGGCCATCACCGACCACGACGGCATGTACGGGGTACCGCAGTTCGCGCAGGCCGCTGCCCGGCTGGCGGCCGATACCGGCCAGGTGCTCGGCACGGTGTTCGGGGCCGAGCTCACGCTGGGCCTGCCCGCGGGCCAGGGCGGGATACCCGACCCGGCCGGTGAGCACCTGCTGGTGCTGGCCCGCGATCCCGACGGCTACCGGCGGCTGTGCGCGGCGATCAGCACTGCGCAGATGGCCGGTGGCGAGAAGGGGCGGCCGGTCTACGACCGGGACGCGCTCGCCGCCGCCCACGACGGGCACTGGGTCATCCTCACCGGCTGCCGCAAGGGTACGGTGCCAGCGGCGCTGGCCACGGCCGGCCCGGGCGCCGCACGGGCGGAACTGACCCGGCTGGCCGATCTGTTCGGCCGCGGCAATGTCATGGTCGAGCTGTCCGGTCACGGCCTGCCCGGCGACGATGAGCGCAACGACGCGCTGTACGGGCTGGCCCGGGCCACCGGCACGCCGGTGGTCGCGACCGGCAACGTGCACTACGCCACCCCGGGTGACGCCCGGCTGGCCCAGGCGCTGGCCGCGGTCCGGGCCCGCCGCAGCCTGGCCGAGATGGACGGCTGGCTGCCCGCATCCGGGGCCGCCTACCTGCGCTCGGGCACGGAGATGGCGCACCGGCTGCGCCACTATCCGGGGGTGCTGGCCAGCACCGCCGAGCTGGCCGGGCGGTGCACGTTCGGCTTCGGCGTGATCGCGCCGAACCTGCCCGATTTCGGTGTCCCGGACGGCTACACCGAGGCGAGCTGGCTGCGCCACCTGGTCGCCGAGAAGGCGCCCGCGCGGTACGGGCCGCCGCACGCCGAACGCGTCGCGGGCGCCTACGCCCAGATCGCCCGCGAGCTGGACGTGATCGAGCAGCTGGGCTTCCCCGGCTACTTCCTGATCGTGCACGATATCGTCCGGTTCTGCGACGAGGCGGGCATCTTGTGCCAGGGCCGTGGCTCGGCCGCGAACTCGGCGGTCTGCTACGCGCTCGGGATCACCAGCGTCGATTCGGTCCGGCACGGCCTGCTGTTCGAGCGCTTCCTGTCCTCGGGCCGGGATGGCCCGCCCGACATCGACCTGGACATCGAGCACCGCCGGCGGGAGGAGGCGATCCAGTACGTCTACCGCCGGTACGGGCGGGACAAGGCCGCCCAGGTCGCGAACGTGATCTCGTACCGGCCACGGATGGCGCTGCGCGACGCGGGCCGGGCTCTCGGCTACTCCCCCGGCCAGCTGAACGCCTGGTCCCGGCAGGCCGGCCCGCGCGGCTACGGCCCGGGCCAGCCGGTCCCCCCCGAGGCCGGCGTACCCGGGCCGGTGGTCGCGCTCGCGGAACGGATGCAGCGGCTGCCCCGGCATCTGGGCATCCACTCCGGCGGGATGGTGATCTGCGACCGGCCGGTCGGCGAGGTCTGCCCGGTGGAGTGGGCGCGGATGCCGGGCCGGTCGGTGCTGCAGTGGGACAAGGACGACTGCGCCTACGCCGGCCTGGTGAAGTTCGACCTGCTGGGGCTGGGCATGCTGACCGCGGTGCGGGACTGCTTCGAGCTGATCGAGGCGCACCACGGGGTTCGCTGGAGCCTGCACACGCTGCCGCAGGAGGACCCCGGTGTCTACGACATGCTCTGCGCCGCCGACACGGTGGGGGTGTTCCAGGTCGAGTCCCGGGCCCAGATGGCGACCCTGCCCCGGCTGCGCCCACGCGAGTTCTACGACCTGGTGATCGAGGTCGCGCTGATCCGGCCGGGGCCGATCCAGGGTGGCTCGGTGCATCCGTACCTTCGCCGCCGCGGCGGCGAGGAGACCGCGGACTACCCGCATCCGTCGATGCGCCGGGCGCTCGGCAAGACGCTGGGGGTGCCGCTGTTCCAGGAGCAGATGATGCAGCTGGCGATCGACTGCGCCGGGTTCAGCGCCGCCGAGGCCGACCAGCTGCGCCAGGCGATGAGTGCCAAACGCGGCCCGGAGCGGATCACCGAACTGCGCGGGCGGATGCTGGCCGGGATGGCCGCCCGCGGCATCCCGGGCGCGGTGGCGGAGGACATCTACGCCAAGGTGCTGGCCTTCTCCAGTTACGGCTTCCCGGAGTCACACGCGATCAGCTTCGCCTACCTGGTGTATGCGAGCGCCTGGCTGAAGTGCTACTACCCGGCGGCGTTCACGGCCGCCCTGCTGCGCGCCCAGCCGATGGGTTTCTACTCGCCGGCCAGCCTGATCGCCGACGCCCGCCGGCACGGCGTGCCGGTGCGCGGGGTGGATGTCAACGCCAGCGGCGTGCTCGCCACCCTGGAACGGCCGGCTGGCCAGGACAGCATGCCCAACGGATCGCTCCCGCCACCCCCGGAGCCCCGGCCGGCCCGGTACGTTCCCAGCGGCGGCCGGCCGGTGCCGGGCCAGCCCGCGATCCGGACCGGCCTGGCCAGCGTGCGCAACCTCGGGGCCAGCCAGGCGGCCCTGATCGTGACCGGCCAGCCCTACCGCGGGCTGGAGGAGTTCGCACGCCGCACCCGGCTGCCCGCGCCCGCGCTGGAGGGGCTCGCGCTGGCGGGCGCGTTCGGCTGCTTCGGGGTGAGCCGGCGGGCAGCGCTGTGGTCGGCAGGTGCGGCCGCCACCATCCGGGCAGGCCAGCTGCCAGGGACGACGCCCGGCCTGGCCGCGCCGGCCCTGCGGGCGATGACCGCGGCTGAGGAGACGTTCGCCGACATCTGGGCGACGGGCACGTTCGGTACCCACCCGATCGCGCACCTGCGGGCGCCGCTGGCCGAGCGGGGGGTGGCGCCGGTGGCGGCACTGGTGTCCGCCCGGCCGGGAGCGGTCATCACCATCGCCGGGCTGGTCACGCACCGGCAGCAGCCCGGGACCGCGGGCGGGGTCGTGTTCTTGACCCTGGAGGACGAGACCGGGCTTGCCAACGTGGTCTGCCCACCCCCGGTGTGGGAACGCCACCGGCGGCTGGCCATCGAGGCCAATGCGCTCATCGTGCGCGGTCGGGTGGAGTGCCTGGATGGGGCGGTCAGCCTGCTGGCCGCCCGGCTGCAGCGGATCCGGGCGGTGCCGGCCACCGCCAGCCGCGACTTCCGCTGAGCACGGCTGGCCGGCGGCGTCCCCACCGGCAACCGGTTGGGCGCACACTAGTCAGTGGTGGCCGCTCCGGTGTAGCGGGAGGTGCGGGCCATGGGACTGACCTGGCGGGATTCTGGTGTCGTCGGTGGCCGTGCTGACGATGATCTTCGCCTATGTCGTGTTCGCGTACGGAACCCGGATGGTGCTGCTGTCCACCGCCTGGGGGGCCAGCGTGGTGGAACTGGTGCTGGCTACCATCTGCGCCGTGGCGGCGGCGTATGACCTGCATACCAGGCCGCAGCCGCGGCAGGGCCGGATCTTCCGCCGGATCACCACCGTGCTCGGGGTGATCGCGCTGGTGGCCGGCCTGGCCGGGCTGATCGCCGACAGCCGGAAGGCGGCCGAGGTGGTAGTGGTGGCGACCACCTTCCTGTGGCTGACCGGCACCATCTGGCATGTGCTGTCCATCGGCGCCCCGCCCGAGGAGACCGGCTGACCGCACGACGGCGCTGCTCAGCCAGCCGGGGGTGCGCGAGCCGCCTGACTGGTCACGGGGGTGGTGTGCCGTGCCTGCAGTGGCTCGCCGCAGGCCTCGCAGATCACCTGGGTCACCAGCCGGTGCGTTCCTGACCGGCTCACCGCCGGCGCTGGTCACGGAGGGCGCCGACCAAGCTGGTGACCGCGGATACCCCGGCCCCGGCGGCCCGGCGGAGGTCGGTCACGGCGCGCATCGCCACCCGGACCGGCTCCGGCGCGTCCACCGCGTCGAGCAGGCCGCCGCCGGTGTCCTCTCTGACCTGCATGCCAGGCGGGGCGTCGATGCGGAACACGCCGTCGCCGGGTTCCGCCAGGCTGATGCCGCGCAGCTCGGTCACGATGGCGGGCCCGCTGCCGGTGTAGGAGGTCAGCCGCAGCAGTATGCCCAGCTCCGCGTCGGCGACCACTTGCGCGGGTGGGGCCAGGATGAGCGCCGGGCGGCCGGACACCGGCCCGGGCCCGGACACATCGATGCGGAAACCCGGGCGACCCGCGGCGGCCGCGGTGGCGCCGCCGGACAGCTGCCAGCCCAGCAGCCAGGAGGGGTCCAGCAGGTCGGCGATGTCGCCGGGCATCGGTGCCGCCGCCCCGGCGTACAGGTGGTCGCGGTAGAGCCGCCACCGGTGCTGGCCGTCGCAAGCAAGGGCGCGGGGCGTGCGGCGGGGCCAGCCCGGGCCGTACTCGATCCGGTACCGGCCGCCGGGCGCGAGGAGGATCCGGGCGGCCCGGTAGCTGACGGGCAGGTGCCCGCTGACCGCGTCAGCCACCTCGCCGGCCCCCGGCAGGCTGAGCGCGGCCAGGCCCGTGGCATCCGGCGCCAACCGCAGCTTCTCGACGGTCAGCCGGGGGTCGTCCCACCGGTGGAGTTCGGCGGTCAGCCCGGGCAGCTGGTGAGCAGCACGGGACAGCAGGCCCAGCAGCCCGCTCGCAAGCGGCTCCGGCTGGCCACCGCTGGCCGGCCGGTAGTCCCGGGGCATCTCCGCGCCGCCTGCCGGGGATGACGGTGGCCGGTGCGGCGTGTGCCTGATCGCGAACCCCAGACCGGAGCCGGCCAGCCCGGTGGCGCTCCTGACGATCCGCCAGCCCTGGCCGGACGGGATCGGCCCGTTCTCGTTCATGGTCGCCCCCGGCGGGGGCGCGAACTGCGCCGGATCCGCGGCCTCCGGCGGGTCCAGCCGCACATCCCGCATCTCGTCCAGCCTGACCGGCTCCCCGCCCGCCATTTGCTGGCAGTGGAGCAGGATGCCGAGCGAGGCGTTGACGGCAACCTCGATCCGGTCAGGGAAGATCACCGGCCCCACCCGTGACCGGCCGTGCCCAGGTGGCAGCGTGGCCACCGCCAGCTGCGCCTCCCGGCCCGCCACGGTGGCTCGTTCGCCCGGCGTCAGCCTGAACTCGTTGAGCAGCCAGGCCGGGCAGGTCAGCGTCCAGGCCGGCGGTGCCGGCCGGCCGTACCTCCGGAAGCTGACCGTGGGACCCTCCCCGGGCTGCTCCCGGCCAGCCTCAGCCAGGTCCGGGTCCACGGCCTCCGGCTCGGTCAGCAGCCAGGCCCGCTCCCCGTCACTGCCCTGGATCATCCGCTCGCCCACCGCACCGGTGGTCTCGACCCGGTAGCGGCCCCCGGGCGCGATCAGCAGTAGCGCGGGACCGCTGGCGGGGTCGGCCCACGGCACATCAACCAGCGGCAGGCCGGGCACCCAGTCCGGCCTTGACCTGCCGGTCAGCGCCCGGTGCAGCCGGGCCGACAGGCTGAGCTTGGTCCAGTCGGCCCGGTACAGCAACGCGACCAGGGCCTCCTCGGAGATCACCAGGCAGCCTCCCGCCAGGCAGCCGGATTCAGCCGCGCAGTCGTTAGGCATGGTATGTCGCGGGCCTAACGGCTCGGCAGCCCTATTGCCGGGGCCTCTTAACTGGCTGGCAGGCCGGCCCGGGCGGCTGCGATGATCATGAGGTGAGCAGGCCGGGCCAGCCAGCGTGGAGCCGGGCGGTCGGCGAGGCCGGCTGGATCGGGGCGTCGCTGGCGCCGTTCCACGCCTACCAGGTGTCATCGATGGTGCCCGGCAGCTTCCCCGGCTACGCCCGGCTGCTGCACCCGGCGGAGGAGCCCAGCCAGTGGGGCGGCCGGCTGGTGCGCTGGGCGGAGGTGGCCGCCTGGAGCGGGCGGCCGCTGAGCGACGAAACGCAGTTCCACTCCATCGCGCTGCCACCGGACCGGCCAGCCGGGGAGGCGCCCTGGTCGGGCCAGGGACCACGGATCGGCAGCATGTACCTGCCGGACGCGGAGGCGCTGGCCGCGATCCTGCGGGACTGGACGGCGACGCCGGAGCAGTGCTGGTTTTGCGTGTGGGATGGCTGGGGCTGGGAGAGTGCGGCCCTCAGCACAGTCGGCGGCGTGCCGCTGCGCGAACCCGGTTCCCGCGCCGGTCTGGCAGGAGCCCGCGGGTGCGGCTCCCGGCCCGTGACTACCTGCTCTACACCGGGCCGGTGGCGGCGGTCACCGCGGTTGCGCCGCTGTCCGGCGACGACCAGACCGCGAATCTGTGCGTGGCCGGCCGACCGGGCCTGGTGCGTGGCCACCGAGATCGACCTGGCCTGGACGTATGTGGCGGGCCCGGCCGGGCTGATCGATGCCCTGCTGGCCGACTCCCGGCTGGAGGCACTGCCCGCGCGGCCGGACGACCCGCTCACCCGGGTCGAGGACTGGGTGAGCGGCTGGGCCGAGCAGGCGGCCGATGACCTGCTGGCCACCGGCGAGGCCACCATCACTACCTGCCGGGGCACCGTCCGGGCCCGGCTGACCCGGCCCGGGCAGCTGCGCTCCGGCGGCTGAGCACCGGGAGCAGCCATGAGGATGACGGCTGGGGCAGCGGCAGCACCCGGCTCAGCCGGGGCACCGAGCAGGAACTGCGCGAGCAGATCCGCCACCGCCTCATCTCGACATCATCGACCTGGTCGGCGGCTAGCAGCGCCGGTGAGCCGCACTCACCGGCCGGGCGGCGTCTGCCACTGCTGGGACGGATCCAGGATGATCGAGTCACCGCGGAAGATCGGGGTGTGCCGGACCTGCCGCTCGATCCGGGCGGCCGAGGCGCTGTAGCCGAGGAACAGGAACAGCGAGAAGGCCTGGATGGCGATCCACGCAAACTCGGCCTGCCCGGACGACCAGCTCAGCACCCCGTCGTTGAGGCCGTGCAGGACCGTCGGGACGGCGATGCCCAACGTCCACAGGATGATCCGCTGCCGTCCATAGTTCGTGCCGAGGCCGATGAAGAAGCCGGCCGTGCCGGCCCACAGCGCGTGCTGGAGGCCGTCCACGAACACCCGCTCCGCGAACAGCGGGATGCCGTACGCGGATCCGCGGGCGATCTGGATGACGGCCAGCGGCACGTACACCTGCGAGGCCTCGTAGGCGCCGAAGAACAGGCCGGACAGGCAGGCCAGGAACATCCACATCCGCACGTCCAGCTTGGTGTGGCGCACCTTCAGCAGCACGATGGCCAGCACCATCACCGGCAGCGCCTTGGTGAACTCTTCCGGCAGCCCCACCCCCACGATCCAGCGGAGCAGGTTGTGGCTGGTGCCGGGCGGGGCCAGCGCCCGCTCCCAGGGCAGGGTCAGCGCCGGGATGAGCAGGAACTCGGCCGCGATGATCACCGCCGCGATGACCAGGTGCAGCCTGGTGAGCGGGCCGGGGCGGATCAGGTACCAGAAGACGATCGCCCACAGCGGCGCCACGTACAGGCAGTACACCCAGCCGAGGGTCACCAGATCCGCGTTGTGCTGCAGCACGATCAGCAGGATCAGCGGGGTCAGCGCGTAGACGGCCACCAGCAGCCGCTGCCACTGGCGCAGCGCGGGGTCCCGCAGCCAGGCCCTGATCGGCAGCAGGATACGCAGGGCACTGACCATCTGCCCGGCATGCGCGTCCGCGGGCGGGGCAGTACCCGGGGGCCCCGGCGGGCCCTGCGTACCCGGCGGGCCGGCCGCGGGCGGCGGCACCGGGGATGGCTGCCCGGAGTAGGCCGGCTGGGCGGCGGTGACCGGCTCGAACCGCACCAGCGGGCCGTCCGGCACGGCCAGCCGGGCCTCGACCGGGTGGGCCAGGTAGATTCTGCTCACCTGCTCACCCGCCACGTAGGTGCCGCTGCGGCCGACATTCTCCAGCAGCCAGCCCCGGGCACCCCAGCTGAGCCGGATGTGCTCGCGGGACACCCGCTCGTCGGTGACCACCACCGCGCTGCTGTCCCGCCGGCCGACGTAGGCGACCTGCCCGGGCCGGAGCACCACCCGCTGGTCACCGTGGCTGACCGCCAGCTCGCTCATCCCCCGCTCCCCCCTGGGCCGCCGGGGACCTGGATGGATCCGCGGGCGGTACCGAAGTCGATCGTCATCGGCCGAACCCAGAGCCGCTGCTGCGGCTTCACCGTCTTCACATCCTCACCGGCCGGGGCGACGGTCCATTTCGTCTCACTCAGGTTCCGCAGCACCACCTCGCCGGGCCGCCGCGGATGGCGTTCCACCAGCCCCCGCACCGTCCGGTAATCCCGGTCCCTGGTCAGGTGATCACTGGTCAGCACGGCGCCCTCGGACAGCGCGAGGACATGCCCGGGCAGCGACAGCCGCGGCGGCGCAGGCGGCACCGCCGCGCAGTTCCAGCAGCGCAGCTCCGGGTCGCCGGGATCGGAGAAGACGGCCGCCGCGCACGAGCAGGCGGACACGCAGTCGCCCAGCCGGACCAGGGCCCGGCGCCACTCTCCCTCGGTGATCCGGCCGGACAGCGAGGCGTCGCGCAGCCCCGGGCCGAAGGCCCGGATGAACAGTTCGTGGATGAACCGGGGGTAGATCGGCCACCAGGTCAGCATCGGATCGCCGGGTTCGGGCGCATTGCTGGCGTCATCAGGGTCGAAGACGAACAGCGGGTCGGTGCCGAAGTGCCGGACCGCCAGAGCGGTCTCCGATCTATGGCCGTCGCTCTGCCATGTGTAGGAGGCCCGTACCCGCTGCCCTTCCAGCGGGTGGCCGTGAACCAGCAGGAAGAACAGGAACACCGCCAGCGAATGCAGATCGCTCACGGTGGACGGCAGCGTCTCGTCGCGGATGATCTCCGGCGCCATGAAGCGCATCGTGCCGCGGATGAACACCTCCCCGCCCTCGGTGCCCACGTTGTCGTTGTCCACGATGGCGACCTCGCACTGGCCGGGGTTGACGAGCAGGTTGCCGAAGTTGATGTCCCGGTAGCACAGGCCGGCCGCGTGCAGGGCGGCGAACGCGTCGGCCAGTTCGCGGCCGATCGCGGCGAGCACCCGGAAGGACGGCTGCTGCGGTGCGCGCAGCAGTTCGATGAGCGAGCCGAACCGGTCCGGCACCCACTGCATGACGTAGCCGAAGCCGGGCACCCGGTGACATTCCACCAGGTCGATCGGCCAGGCGAAGGCGGGGTGGGCGCGGGCGTGCGCGGCCAGCGCGCCGATGACCTGCCGCTGCCGGTCAGCGAAACCCCCCGGCCGGTACCACTTGACCGCGACCTGGCTGCCGGTGTCCAGCCGCCCGCGGTAGACCACCCCCTGGCCACCCTCGGCCACCCGCGCTTCCAGCCGGATCTGCGTCCCGGCCCGGACCATCTGCACGACATCCCCCGCCTCGGGGAACATGGTGGCTGGCGCTGTCACCGGGCCGGCGCCCCGGGCTCCGCCGGCGGGCCCGGATCCACCGGGCCGGGCCAGTTCTTCCCCCGGCGACCCAGGGCCGGCCAGGTCTCGGTGTCCTCATCGGCCAGGCCGCCGCCCGGCGGCACCGGCCAGCCGATCTGCCCGATGGGCGGGTCCGGCAGCAGCAGGGCCACGGCGGTGTCGTCCCCGCTGCCTTCGGCCGATGCGCACGCGGCCGCCCACACCGGCAGTTGCGCGCCGATCCAGTCGAGGCCTTGCTCGGCCGCCAGCCGGGCAAGGTCACCACCCACCAGCTGGTACCACGGGTCAGCCGTCTGCGCATTGCCGAATCCGTCGGTTGCCAGCAGCAGCGCGGCGGCCGGGCTGTCGGGCAGGTTCACCACCGCGATCCGGAAGGCGTCGGCGGCGTCGAACTGGCACAGGCTGGTCGTGCTGTGCCCGTCCAGCCGCGGGTCGTGCGGGACCGGGACGCTGGCCGCGCCGTCCGCGCTGACCAGGACCATGTCCCCGTCCCCGATCTGGCAGAGCACCAGCCAGGGTGCGGCCAGCACCCCCAGCAGCAAGGTGCTGCCGTAGGCGATGATGGGATCGTCGACCGCCAGCATCCGCTGCTCGTCTCCGGTCAGCGGGTTATCCGCCAGATCATCGGCCACCCCCTCCTGCCAGCGGCCGATCAGGGTGGGCACCAGGTGCTCCCGGGTTGTGTGGTACACCGCCGCTGCCGCCGGGGCGACGGCGAACAGCGGCCCGAATTCAGCCGCCAGCTCCATGGCCGCCTCGATGGCCAGTTCTGAGCCGCGGGCGCTGCGGAAATGCGGGTGGCCGCCGTGCCCGTCGGCCACCGCCAGGGCCAGCCACCGGTCAGCTGCGGGCGGGCCGGCCAGGAACCCGGCGGCATCCTGCAGCGGGCGGCCAGCCATCTCATGCGCGGCGCCCCGGACCACGGCGGTGAACACACGCCAGCCCGGAGCGTCGCGGTAACCGGGGCGCTCGGCGGCCATGGCTTGCCCTAGACAATCGTGTCCTCGTCCGGTTGCGGCTCGCCCACCGTCGCGGGCTGGATGAGCCGGCTGGCGATGGCGCCGCGATCGCCACCCACCGCCGACAGCCGGGAGACCGCCAGCGACGCGGTCACCAGTTGCGTCGTGATCTGCTCGACGTTGTCGGCGACCAGCACCGGGACCGCCGGGTCATCGATGAACCGGGCCAGGTACTCCGAGCTGGCCCCGCGGCCGATGGCGACGGCCAGCCGGATCGCGGCCCGGCCGGCTGGCGCGGCGAACAGGACCCGGAGCCCCGCCTCGAACTCGGCCGGGTCGGTGGGCCGGCCGTCGGTGATCAGCAGGATGGCCGGCCGCAGCGCCCGGGTTTCCAGCTGGCCGGGCTGGAGTGCTTCGGTCACCAGCTGCAGGGCCGCCCCCATCCGGGTCAGGCCCTTCTCCACGTGATGCAGCGGCTTCCAGCGCGCCGCCACCACCGGCATGGGCTGCGCGATGTGCCACTCGGCGCGGTCGGCGAAGGCGATCGCCCGCACCAGTACCTGCGCCTGCTCCTGGTCGCGCTCCCAGGCGGCCAGATGGGGCAGCATGCTGGCGATGGCGAAGTTGAGCGCCTGCATCCGCCCGTCCGTCTTCATCGAGCCCGAGCAGTCAGCCAGGATGAAGAAGTGGAGCGGGCGCCGCGAGATGCCGCCACCAGGCATGATCGTCATCGTGTCAGTCATGCGTCCCGCTCCCCCAGGCGGCTCGCGGCCCGCCTGCTCGCAGGCAGCCAACACTATCTCCCAGCGGCCCGGCCCGGCGGCTGCTCCCGCACAGATGGCACGGGTCCAGACGGGCAGAAACCGGCCGTGATCAGGGTCGGCGGCACCCGCTGACGGGCCACGGCGGGCGGGGGCCGCCCGGGTGACCGGACGCCCGGTGGCCGTCCTGAGCACCTCCAGGGACGGCTTGCTAGGATGCCGCGCACCAGGGGCCGGCGGGGGAGGGTCAGTCATGACCGAGGGCACGGGACAGGCGATTGACCCGAGTGGCGAAGCGCGCGGTGTGCTCCGGTCGGCAGTGGCGGACTATGGCGCCAGAGTGCTGTCGAATGCCGCCATCATGGACGGCATCTGCGAGGACCGGCTGCCGGACTGGCCGCGTGAGGCCAGCCTGGTCAGCATGGCCGTCCGGGCCGACGTGGCCGCCATGCTCCAGCAGCGGGCCGGCGGGGTCGGTGCCGACACCGCCGTCCGGCTGACCGCCGCCAACCTAGCCGAATCGCGATCGCTTGACCCGGCCGCCGCCATCTGGGTGGTCAGCGAGTTCGCCCGGGTGCTCGGTTACCAGGTGTCCGATGGCCTGCAGCCGGCCACTGGTCCGGCTGGTCCGGCTGCCCCGGCCACTGGTCCGGCGTCCCGGCCCGGGCTCCCCGGCCCGGCTGGTGGCGCCGTCTCCCCCGCCCCGGCCGCCTATCCGCCCGCCGGCCCGCCGGGCGAGGCACTGACCATGCCACCGGGCACATCGCCGGCCCACCCGCCGACGGAGCGGGTCGGCTACCCGGAGACGGTCACCACCGGGCCTGGCGGCCCCGGCCCCGCCCCTGGCGGCGCGGGCTACCCGGCACCTGGCGGGCCGGCGCCGGCGGCACGCCCGGCCCGGCGCGGGCTGCTGGTCGTGGGCGGCATTTTCGCCCTGGTGGTCCTCTACCTCATCGTGGCCAGCCCGGCCCACCTGCCGCCGTTCACCTCGGCCGCCCCGCCCACCCCCAGCCACAGCCCCCGGCCGACGCCGTCCGCCAGCACGTTCCAGCCCAGCCCCGGTGACCGGACTCTGGCCGCACTGATACCCGCAGACGTCTCGGCCGGCGGCAGTTGTGCACCGGTCCACCGGCCGCACTTCGGCGCTACCGCCGAGTACCACTGCTCGGGGGCGCCCGGCATCCCGGCCGGCTACGTCCAGTACTACCTGTTCGGCACCAAGTCAGCCATGAATGCGGCCTACGCGACATTCCTGTCGGACTTTGCCCACGTCAGCCGGGATTCTGGTGTTTGCTACCACACCCATGGGCTAGCCGCGTTCGCCTCCTTCAGCACCTGCGAGACGCCCTATTCCATCGGCAGCACCTCGGAGGGGCGGGTGGCGGAGTACGTCTACAAGGGCTCACCCGACATCAGCAATACCTTCACCAAGGACCTGATCCTGGTCGACATGCAGGCCGCCAGCGGCCACGCGCTGATCAAATGGTGGGACCACGCGCCGAACTGGGTGAAGGTCTGAGCCGAAGCGCCTGGTACCGGCGGGGCAGCGATGACGGGCCGGGCGGAAGCCGGCTGGTTCCGGGCCAGGCCGGCGCTGGCCCTCCTGCTGGCGGCGGGCACGCTGGCGCTGTTCGCCGGCTGTGCGGTCATGCTCTACCTCACCCGGGACTACGCCCAGGCCGCCTACGGCAGTGGTGGCACCGTGGCCGCACTCGTGGCCTGCGGCGCGGGGCTGCTGGTGGCGTGGCGGCAGCCGGCCAACCCGATCGGCTGGCTGCTGCTCGGCTGGGCGGCCGCTGTCGCGGTGGTGGGGGCCGGCTGTATGCCGTGCTCGACTACCGGAACCATGCCGGGCGGCTGCCGCTGGGCCAGACGGCGCTGCTGCTGCAGGAAGCCGCGTTCGTGGTGGCCATCTGCGCGGGCCTGATCGTGGCGCTGTTCCCGGACGCTAGGCTCCCGTCCCGCCGCTGGTGGTGGCTGCTGGGCTGCTATTGCGCCGCCGGCATCGTGTTCATGGCCTACCAGTCCGGCCGTCAGGCGGTCGCCATCGGCGTGACACCGGTACGGGTCTATCCGACCGGTGTCCCGGTGGCCAGTCCCCCGCTGACCGGGACGGCGGCGGTGCTGGCGGCGGCCGGCACCGCCGCTGGCTGGCTGCTGCTCGGGTGCTGGCTGGCGTTCGCAGGGCGGCAGGCAGTGAATTTCGGCCAGTCATCGGGACTGCGCCGGCCGCAGCTGAGACTGGTCCTGGCCGGCGCGGCCTGCTGCCTGATCGCGACCGCCGTCACCATCTTCGCCCCGGACCACTCTTACGGGACCGCGCAGGTCGTCCAGTCCGCGGCCGACCTCGGGGCGGCCGCGCTGCCGATCGGGATCGCGGTCGGGATTGCCCGGTACCGGCTCTATGACATCGGCCGGATCATCTCCCGTACCCTCACCTATGCGATCCTGACCGGCCTGCTGGCGGGGATCTACGCGGCTCTGGTCCTGCTGGCCACCCAGGTACTGCCGGTGTCCTCACCGGTGGCGGTGGCGGGTGCCACGTTGGTGGTTGCCGGGCTGTTCAGCCCACTCCGGCGCTGGCTGCAGCGGGTGGTGGACCGCCGGTTCAACCGGGCCCGCTACAACGCCGATCAGACGCTGGCCACGTTCGCGGCCAGGCTCACCGGGTCGGTCAACCTGGAGACGGTCCAGGCCGGCCTGCTGGCCACGGTCCAGGAGGCGCTGGAACCGGAGCATGTCTCGGTCTGGCTCGCCGACCGGCGCGGCTAACCCCCGGCGCGGCTGACCGCCCCGGCCCCAGTGCGGCGTCCCCGTGCGGCGGCGCCGTGCAGCATCCCGGTGCGGCGGCGCCGTGCAGCGTCCGGTGCGGCACCCAGCGCCGGACCGCTAAGGCGTGGCGCTGACGCTCGGAGTCGGCGTGGGCGAGGTGACGGCCGGGGTCGGGGAGGGGGAACCGCTCGGGCTAGGCGTACTGGTCGTGGGGCTCGGTGACGACGTTGGTGAACTCGTCGATGGCGACGGGGACGGGTGGGCTGGTGCTGACCGCGTCCCCTGGGCGGGCCCCACCAGGCTGGGTGGCTGCACCGGCTGGCGGCTCGGCGCGAACAGCAGTGCCACCGCCGCGATCGCCACCGCGGTCACGGCGACCACACCGCCCGGCGCGGCGCCGGCGGCGAACGCCCGGCGGTCCCGGCGGTTCTCGGTCCGGCGGCGTTCCCGCAGCCATCCGGGCAGGGTGGCCCCTGGGCCGCCCAGCTGTTGACCGGCGCCGCCGCCACACCGGCGGTGGGAAACAGCAGCAGCGCGGCCCGGCACCGGCGGCCGCGGGCAGGACAGCGTGCGGCCTCAGCTGGTCAGCGCCTGATATACGAGCTGGCGCAGCTGCGGCCGGATCCGGTGCGAGCTCGACGGCAGGAGCTGGGTGTAGAACGCCACGGTCAGTTCCTGTCGCGGGTCGATCCAGAAGGTGGTGCTGGCGGCGCCGCCCCAGGACAGCTCGCCCTCGGAGCAGACCACCTTGGCCGGCACCGGGTCGATGACCACGGCGAAGCCCAGGCCGAAGCCAACCCCCCAGAACGGGAAGTCGGGGTACAGCGGCCGGCCGAACGTGGCCAGGTCCAGGCCGCCCGGCAGGTGGTTGCGGCCCATGTAGGCGACGGTGGCCGGGCTCAGCAGCCGGGTGCCGTCCAGCTCCCCGGCCGGGCTGTCCGGGCGGTGCAGCAGCATCTGCAGGAACCGATGATAGTCGGCGGCGGTGGAGACCAGGCCCCCGCCGCCGCTGAACATGGCGGGCTGCCGCAGGGCGGTGCCACCGAGCGCGTCCAGCCGGGCGGGGGTGCCGTCCGGGCCGGGCGTGTAGAGGGCGGCAAGCCGGGCGGCGTCGCTGCCGGCGACCCAGAACTGGGTATCGGTCATGCCCAGCGGGCCGAGGATCCGGGTGCAGAAGAACTCTGCCAGGCTCTGCCCTGAGACGACCTCGACCACCCGGCCCAGCACGTCGGTCGCCACCGAGTAGTTCCATTCGGTCCCGGGCTGGTACAGCAGCGGGATGCCTGCCCAGACGTCACAGGCCTGGGCCAGGTCCACGCCCACGGGCGTGTCCAGCTCGAATCCCGCCGCCCGGTAACTGGCATCCACCGGATGCACCCGGAGGAACCCGTAGGTCAGGCCGGCGGTGTGGGTGAGCAGATGCCATATCCGCACCGGCTCGGCCGCCGGGACGGTGAGCGGCCGCAGATCGGACCCACCCGCGTAGACCCGCACCCCGGCGAAGGACGGGATGAATGTGCTGACCGGGTCGGTGAGCTCGAAGCAGCCCTCCTCGTAGAGCATCATCGCCGCGACCGAGGTGACCGGCTTGGTCATCGAGTAGATCCGCCACAGGGTGTCCGGCTCGACGGGCAGCCCCGCCTCCAGATCCCGCGACCCGCGCCAGGACACGTGAGCCAGCCGGCCATGCCCGGCTGACGGCGACCAGCCAGCCGGGCAGCCGGCCGTCGTCGACGTAGCGGGCGAAGTGGTGGTCGATCCGCCGCAGCCGGTCCGCGTCCAGCCCCACCTCAGCCGGATCGACCTCAGGCTTGAGTTCGGTCACACCTCATGTTCTCAAGCTGCGGCGAGGCCGGCGAGGGCAAGCCGCACGCCGGGCCGGTGAGAGCAGCCAGGCACCGGGCCGGTGAGAGCAGCGCCGCACCGGCTGGTGCGGCACCACCCGCTAAAGTGCAGTTCATGGCCGCGCCGGTGGATGATGAACTGGCGGCTGACTTCGCCCGGGACGGCGTCGTCTGCGTCCGCTCGGTCCTGGATCCGGATGAGGTGGCGGCAGCGACCCGCGGGATCGCCGCCGTGCTGGCCAGCCCCGGCCCACTCGCCCAGGTGGCCAGCGGGGCGGGCGACCCCGGCACGTTCACCGAGGACTTCTGCCGCTGGCGGGAGATTCCCGAGATCGAGCGGCTGGCCCGGTACTCGCGGGTGCCGGCGGTGGCCGCCGCGCTGCTGGCCACGCCGCAGGTCCGCTTCTACCACGACCACGTGCTGGTGAAGGAGGGCCGGACCCGCCAGCGCACTCCCTGGCACCAGGACCAGCCGTACTACAACGTCAACGGCCGTGGCGTGAGCGCCTGGATCCCGGTGGACCCGGTGCCCGCGGACGGGTGCCTGGAACTGGTGGCCGCTTCGCACCGCGGCCCCTGGCTCTTGCCACGCACATTCCTGCGCGGCGAGGCACGCTGGTTCCCCGAGGGAACCCTGGCCGAACTGCCAGACATCGAAGCCGACCGGGCGGCGTTCGACATCCGCCGCTTCGACCTGGCGCCTGGTGACGCCATCTTCTTCGACTTCCTGACCGTGCACGGCGCCCCCGGCTTCCCTTATGACACCCGGCGGCGAATCCTGTCGCTGCGCTACCTGTCGGCCGATGCCCGACATGCCCCGCGGCCATGGCGGACGTCCCCGCCATTCGACGGCCTGGCGGCGGAACTGCCGGCCGGGGCGGCGATGGACCACCCGCTCTTCCCGGTCGTCTGGCCCGCCTGAGGCGGGCACCGTCGGCCGAGAGTCCTTGGTCATGCAAGTTCCGGCCATACGGCCCTGCACCGCGGGTCACGTCACTCACCATGCTGGTGGCCGGAACCACCACGCTGGTGACCAGAACATGATGCCGTGAAGGCGATGAGGTGCCGTGGGCGGAATGATGGGCGGCGGTGCGGGCATGGGGGCCTGGATGTACCTGTGGATCATCCTCGGGCTCGGCGTGGTGGTTCTCGTTGGCGTCGTGGCCGTGCGGGTCCTGGCCATCGGCCGCAATCCTGAGCCGCCGACGCCGCAGCTTCCGCCCGCCGAGTCAACCGCGGTGCGGGAAGCCAAGGACACCCTGAGGATGCGGTACGCGCGGGGCGAGATCGACCGGGAGGCATACCTGCAGGGCAAGGTCGAACTGGAAGACTGACGTGGCGAGGCAGTGACCTGCCGAGCCTCGTGCTGGCTCCGTCAGAGGTGGCTAGTGGGCCGCTTCGTAGCGGCGGATCACGTCGGCGCTGATCCGGCCGCGCTCGGAGACCTGCAGGCCAGCCGAGCGGGCCCAGTCGCGCACCGCGCTGCGGTCCGCCGGCGCGCCACCGGACCGGCTGCCCCGGCGCCGCCCGCCCCGCGGTACCCGCCGGGCGGCCTGGATGAACGGAGCGAGCGCGTGTTCGAGCTTAGCCCGGTTCTTCTTGGCAAGGTCGATTTCGTAGGCCACGCCGTCCAATCCAAAGGAGACGGTCTGGGCGTTCTCAGAACCATCAAGGTCATCGGTGATAATAACCGACACGCTCTTTGACATAACACTAATGGTCCGCGCCAGGCGGGGTGTTTGTCAATGCGGCGCAACCGAATGAGCTTATCCGGGCTGGATGCCAAGGTTATCCACAGTGCGCGCGCCGGAATTCCGTTCAGCCGCGGTGGATCGTGGCCAGCCAGGCCTGCGCGGTCATGCTGCCGATTCCCGGGTTGAGCTCGAAGGTTTCCGGGACGATGCTGGCAATCGTCCAGCCGCCGGCGAACGCGGCACGCAGTTCGTCCGCCCGGACCCGCCGCGGGCCGAAATCGCCCGGCTGGCGGTCGCTGAAGCACATGAGGTAGACAGTCCCGCCAGGTGCCAGCACGCTGCCCAGGCTGGCCACGTAACGGGCGCGGTCGAGGTCGTCGAAGACGTGGAACAGCCCGCTGTCGATGACGGTGGCAAAGACCAGCCGGAGCGCACCCAGATCGAGCGCGTCCGCGACCTCGAACCGCGCGGCCAGGCCTCGTTCGGCGGCCTTGCGCCGGGCCTGCTCGATCGCCCGCGCGGAGACGTCCACGCCCACGGCGTCGGCGCCCGCCGCGGCGGCCAGCAGCGTGTGCTCACCGGTCCCGCAGCCCGCGTCGAGCAGTGGCCCGGTCAGCAGCGCACCGGCGGCCAGCCGGGCGAACGCCGGCTGCGGGTGCCCGATGTCCCATGGTGCGGGCGTGTGCGCGGTATAGGCCGCATCCCAGCCCGCGGTCACGAGCGCTCAGACCCAGGCCAGCGCGAGAATGCGGCGCCTGCGCCGCGCAACGGCTGCCACGGGTGCGGGGGGCGGCGGTCGATATCGGCCGCCGTCAGGTCCATCAGAGCGTCGTTGTCGGGCCGCTGAAATGCCGACCGGAAGCGCGGGCAGTTGTTGAGCACAAGCGGACCGGGATATGAGATCCCGAAACCGCGGAAAAGGCCTGCCGGCGGCAGCTTCCCGGCCACGGCCAGCGCGCCATTGACGATGTGGATCGCGGCCAGGGCGTACCGCGCTTTGCCCGCTACCGGCACATCGGCCTCCCTGCGCATTCCCGCCAGAGCTGTCATCGGCCCGCAACGGGACGGGCCACTGCTCAGGCAAGGCTAACCCGCAACCGGCGGGCGACTACACCGCTCCCGGCTGTGCCCGCGACAGCCGCTGCCAGAGCCGCTCCAGCATGTGCCGATCAGCCACCGTGGTCACCGCCAGGAAGGTGCGCCTCAGTACCTCGTTATGCGTGCGACGGGCCGCCCGCAGCACCGTGTCCCCGTCCCCGGTGAGAACCGTGAACCACTTGCGCCGGTCGGATGGATCCACGGCCCGGCGGACCAGGCCGTCTCGTTCCAGCCGGGTGACCAGATGCGTGGTGCCCGCTGGGCTGAGCATGACCTGACGGGCCAGCGCCGACATCTGCAACCGCTGGCCGGGCGCGTTGAACAGCGTGATCAGCACGTCGAACTCGGTGACGGCCAGACCGTGGTGGCGGCGCAGTTCGGCGTCGAGTTCGGCCAGCACCATCCGGTGCAGCTGCAGCAGCGCCAGCCAGGACGCCCATTCCCGCGGCGCCATGAACTCGTGCCCATCCGCGCTGCCAGGCCCGGCCGCACCGCCAGCCTCATCCACACTGCCAGGCCCGGCCGCCCGGGCGGCTCCGGATGGACCAGCCCGGGCCAAGGACCCGGAGCGGCACCGGCCCGCGCCGACCTCGGTGCAGCGATTCGAGGTCTACGGCTCCGTCACGCCGGCCTGATCACCGCCCGGGCCCGGTGGCCGGCCGGTCAGCCGTCGCGGTGGACCGCATCCGGGGCGAAGGCCTGCGGCAGACCGAGATGTATTCCGCACCGGCCGGGCCCGGGGTGCTGTAGCGGACCCACTCCCCCGGGCTGGTGTGGACGGCCTGGCCCGCCGCCACGGTCAGCCTGGCCGCGGATTCCACCACCAGCGTGCCCCGGAGCACGATGGTGAACTCGTCAAACTCCGGGCGCTGGCCAGGCTCGGACCACCCGGACGGGCTGCGCATGTGGGCAACACTCAGCCCGCCCTCACCGGTGCTGGCCAGGCCCACGTACTCGTCGATCAGTTTCGGCGGCTCGCCCGCGGCCGCCACCCGCGTTGGCTCACCGATCAGTTCTGGCATGGCCGCCAGTATCGCGCACCGGGTCCCGGGCACCCCGGGCCACCCGGGGAAGCGCCGAACGCCCGCAGAGCTATGCTCTCGTCATCTGGCAGGCGGGCCTGAGGTGGTCAAGTGGCAAGCGGGAATCCGGACCCGGGAGGCAGCCCGGCGCTGGCGGCCAGCCCGCCCGGCCCGGCGGCCACCAGCACCGATGCCGGTGGTGACGCCCCCGGCCCGGTGCCCGCCGCCGGGCCGTGGCTCGCCCGGCGGCTGTTCCCGCTGCTGGCCACGGTGGCCCTGCTGATCATCGGGATGGGCGGCACCATCTGGTGGGGGCCGGCCATGATCGGGCGGACGGCCTGGTCGCTGCCGCACGACCTGTGGGGCACGCTGATCGCCGCGAGCCGGCTCGCGCATCTGCATCTCGCCGGCCTGTACACCCAGCCCACCGGCTTGATCACGCTGCCCGGCGCGGCGGTGATCCTGGCCCCGGTGGCAGCGGTCATCGACGCGGCCGGGGTGTCGCTGCGGGTGCCCGGCCCGCACTACCCCCAGCCCACCGCGTGGCTGATCGCCGGGCCGTACCAGATCGTCCTGTCGGCGGTGGTGCTGTTCGCCGCCGACGCGATCGCCGAGCACCTCGGCCTGAGCCGCTGGCGGCGGATGATGCTCACCGCCGCGCAGGCCATGGCCCTGTGGAACGTCTCGGTGCAGTGGGGGCATCCCGAGGATGCGGTGGCGGTGGGACTGCTCCTGTACAGCATCCTGGCGCTGTCGCGGTCGCGGACGGCGCGATCAGCCTGGCTGCTGGGGGCGGCGGTGGCGATCCAGCCGCTGGTCCTGCTCGCCCTGCCGTTCCTCGCCGTCCTCATCGAGCCACGGCGGCTGCCCGGCTATCTGGCCCGGGCGGCGGCACCGGCGGCCGCGCTGCTGGCGGCGGCGGCCGCGGCCAACTGGTCCGCCACCTTCACCGCGGTCACCAGCCAGCCCAACTGGGTGACCGTCGATCACCCCACCGCGTGGACCTTCCTGGCCCCGGCGCTGCCTGGCGGCGGGGTCGCCGCCGGGCCGGCCCGGGTGGTCACCATCGCCGTTGCCTGCGGCTGCGCGCTGGTGGTCGGGCGCCGGTGGCGAGCGGCCCGGCAGGCCGGCCCGTGGAGCCCGCAACTGCTGACCGAACTGCTCTGGTGGGCCGCCCTGGGGCTGGCCCTCCGCTCGGTGTTCGAGCCGGTGATGGTCGCCTACTACCTGTGGCCCCCGCTGGCGCTGCTGCTGATCCCGGCCGCGGCGAACTGGCTGAGCCTGATCACCACCTCGGTCGTTGCCGGCCTGCTCACGTTCGGCTCGCAGGTCTCCTGGCGGGGGCCGTGGAACTGGTGGCTGCCGATGGTCACCGGGCTGGCCCTGGCCATGCTCACCGCCCGGCTGCCGCCCGGCCGGAAGGACCCGGCCGCCGGAGCGTCCTAACGGCGGGTGCGCCGGCGCGGGTGGCTCGGGTACCCCCGGCGGCCGCGGCCCAGCAGCAGGACGATCCGCTGCTCGGCGAGCTGCTCACTGTGGTAGCTCAGCCACACGCACAAGGCGGCCAGCGGCAGCTCGACCCCGACGGCCAGCACGATGGCCAGCATCCGCTGGCCCGGCGGCGAGGTCACCACATCGAACCAGGCGTCCACCACCAGCATCGCCGCCACCGCGGCCGCGGCCGGGCCCAGGTACCGGGACCGCCGCAGCGCGAAGTAGCCGGTGCAGGCAAGCACCAGCATCAGCAGGATGTCGAAGCCGACCCAGGCGACGTGGAAATCGGCGACCACCTGGTGCGAGGGGAGCGTGAAGCCCAGGTAGACGATCCAGGGCAGCAGGATCAGCGAGAACGCCAGGAAGGCCGGGCCTGCCCAGCGGACGATACGCGCGTTGTCGGCCAGCACCGCCTCCGCCGGGTCACCGTCCCGTGGGATCGGCCCACTGGGCTGGCCGGCCACCTCCGCGGCGTCACTTGGCTGGTTCACCTGGCCACCGTTCCGTCAGCGCGATGAGCGCCACCCTACCGGGCACGGCACGGCGGACAGATGATCACCGGCGGCCCGGGGTCACAAGTGGCTGAAGCCGCCCGACTCCTGCTTGGTCATGGACACGGTGATCGGGTGCCGGCCGAAGTGCGCGACCGCGTCGCGGAAGTCATCCAGCAGCAGTGCGGCCATGTCGCGACTCACCCCCAGCCGGACCAGTATGCGCTGCACAGCGACGTCGGACGCGGCTCCGGTGAGGGTGTAAGCGGGCACCTGCCAGCCACGAGTGCGCAGCCGGTCGGCCAGGTCGAACAGCGTGTAGCCGGGACTTTCGCCCTCGCGAATCCGCCAGGTGACGGTCGGTATGCCGGTGGCGGGGTTGCTGTCGCACAGCAACTCGAACGGGCCCAGCTTGACGATCTCAGCGGCCAGGTACTGGCCGATCTCATAGGAGGCCTGATGGACGCGGCGGTAGCCGTCGAAGCCGAGCCGGAGGAAGTTGTAGTAGCTGGCGACGATCTGCCCGGCGGGCCGGGAGAAGTTGATCTGGAACACCGGCATGTCGCCGCCGAGGTAGTTCACATGAAAGATCAGGTCGTCGGGCAGTTCGGCGGCATCACGGAAGACGACCCAGCCGACACCGAGCGGGGCCAGCCCGAACTTGTGCCCCGAGGCGCTGATCGACTTGACCCGGGGCAGCCGGAAGTCGAAGGCCACCTCAGGCGCGCAGAAGGGCGCGAGGAAGCCGCCACTGGCCCCGTCCACGTGGATGTCGATGTCCAGGCCGGTGTCGGCCTGGAGCTTGTCCAGGGCACTGGCCAGGTCCGCCACCGGTTCGTAGGCGCCGGTGTAGGTGACACCGAGGGTGGGCACCACCATGATCGTGTTCTCGTCCACCCGCTCCAGCATCGAGGCCGGGTCCATGCCGTAGTTGCCGGGTGACATCGGGACCTCACGGATTTCGATGTCCCAGTAGCGGGCGAATTTGTGCCACACCACCTGCACCGGGCCGCACACCATGTTCGGGTTGTCGGTGCTCTTGCCCGCTGCCTGGCGCTTGGCCCGCCACCGCCACTTGGCCGCCATCCCTGCCAGCATGCAGGCCTCCGAAGAGCCGATGGCCGAGGCGCCGACGGTGTTGGCCGCCGCGGGCGCATTCCACAGGTCGGCCATCATGTGCACGCACCGCCGCTCTAGCTCGGCGGTCTGCGGGTACTCGTCTCTGTCGATCATGTTCTTGTTGACCGACAGTGCCATCAGGGCGAGTACCTCGGGCTCCTCCCAGGTCTGGCAGAACGTGGCCAGGTTCTGCCGGGCGTTGCCGTCGAGCATCAGCTCGTCCGACACCACCTGGAAGGCTTCCCGCGGCAGCGTCCCGCCGCGCGGGAACTTGTACTTCGGGACCGGCCTGGTCAGGTCGCGGCCGATGAACACGCAGTCACCCTCGTGGTCACGGACGGTGTCACGCTCATGCAATGACATGGTCCCCATCCCCTGCTGATCGTGGCCCGGTGGGCGCGCGCCGACGGTAGTCCGGTCAGCCGCCGCCGGAACACAGGAGGGGCCCACGACAGGGGCCGACAGGCTCCATGCTGGCCGGGCGCGGCCAGCACCAGCATCCCCCGCTGTGGGTGGTTCAGCCAAGCGCTGGCTGCGTGGCGAGCTCGGCCCAGACCGCCTTGCCGTTGACCGTTTGCCGGACGCCCCACTTGTCCGCCATGGTGTCCACCAGGATCAGCCCGAACCCGGATTCCTCCAGCCCGGCCAGCGGGCGCGGGGCCGGCTCGGCCGGATCCGGGTCATGGACTTCGATCCGCAGCCAGTCGCCCGCCGTCTCCAGCCGCAGCACGATCGCGGACCCGCTGTCGCTGGCATGCTGGATGGCGTTGGTGACCAGTTCGGACACCAGCAGGACAGCGGTCTCGGTAAGTTCCTCCAGCCGCCAGGCCGCCAGCGCGTCGCGGGCCGCCTGCCGGGCCAGCCCTGGCGCCCGCCCCGACGGCGGCAGCGGCAGCTGCCTGCTCCAGCCCAGCCTGTCCGTCGGGCCCGCGGGCAGCCCCACCTCTCCGGAATCCTGCCTCATTGCCTGATCGCCTCGATGTCGTCGTCCGCCGGCCCCCGGCGGTCACCTGCGGATCCAGGGGCAGCGCGCTGGCGGGCAGCGGCCGGCACAGCTGGCTGGCGCCCGCCGATCTGCCCTCGTGGGCGGGCGTTCCTCCGCTTGCGTCTGGTTCGAGAATCGGTGACGGAACTGAACGAAAGCTCAAAAGTTACTTGCTGGTAACTGTTGAATCTCTGATGAAGCTCTGCCGCTTTACTCAGCATTTGCTGAGCATGATCACTAGTGAGACTGATGGGACGGCTGGGGTCAGCCAGCCGGAGGCGGTCAGCTACCCGGGCGGGCCGACTGGCGGAGACGGTCAGCTACCGGAGAGCTACGGGAGACATTCAGCTGCCGGGCGCCTGCAGCTGCCGGTAGCGGCCCTGGCTGCGCATCAACTGCTGATGGGTACCGCGCTGCACCACCTTGCCGCCGTCCAGCACGATGATCTCGTCGAGCTGATCGAGCCCGGCCAGGTCGTGGGTGATGAGCAGCGTGGCCTGGCCGCGCGTGACCGTCAGCAGATCGGCGGCCAGTGCGGCCCGTGCCTCCGGGTCGAGATGAGCGGTGGGCTCGTCCAGGATCAGCACCACCGGGGCGGCGAGCAGCGCCCGGGCCAGCGCCAGCCGCTGCCGCTCACCACCGGACATCGCTACCCCCCGCGGACCGACCCGGGTGTCCCAGCCTTTGGGCAGGGACCGGATCCAGGGCAGCAGCCGGGCCCGGCCCGCAGCGGCGGCCAGTTCCTCCAGCGTCGCTCCCGGCCGGGCCAGCCGGAGGTTCTCGCCGATGGTGGCGTCGAAGATGTGCGCGTCGGACAGGCATCCGCCGATGACCGTCCGCACCTGGTCGCTGTCATAGCTGCCGAGCGGGGCGTCACCCAGGGTGACGGTGCCACCGCACGGATCCCGGAAGCGCAGCAGCACGGCCGCCACGGTGGACTTGCCCGCACCGCTCGGGCCGACCAGCCCGACCCGGCGTCCGGGACTGAGGTCCAGATCCAGCCCGTCGAGCGCGAGTGGCCCGTCTGGCTCATACCTGACCTGCACGCCGCGCAGCCGTACCGGGACCGGGCCGGACGGCAGCGGCCGGGGCTCCGCGGGCTCGGACACTGGGTCGGCGGCGTCCAGCACGTCACCGATCCGGCTGGCCGACGCCCGCACCGCGGACAGCGCCAGCGCGGCCGCGGGCAGCGAGGTCACCGCCTCGAACGCGGCCAGCGCGGTGAGGGTCAGCACCGCCAGCGGCACCCGGGTCAGCGTGCCAGCCGACACCGCCGCAACCCCCAGGATCAGGACGCCCCACAAGGTGAGGCCGGACACCGCGGTCGTCAGCCCGCTGCCGATGCTCGCCGCCGCCGCGGACCGCCGGGCCAGCGTGGTCAGCCGGTCGTCCGCGGCGGCCACCATGTCCAGCGCACGGCCCTCCGCGCCAAACGCCTGCAGGTCGGCCGCCCCGGACAGCAGGTCGGTCAGCGCCGCGCTCAGCTCACCCCGGGCCGGCGCGGTCAGCCGTGCCTCCCGGCGGGACAGCGCGACGGTCAGGGCCGGCACGGCGGCTCCCGCGACCAGCAGCCCGGCGGCGAGCGCCGCCGCCGCGGGCGCGAGGATCAGCAGGCAGGCGGCCACCACCCCGCCGCCCACCAATGCGGCAGCGGTCAGCGGGCCAACCCCGCGGATGAACAGATCCTGGGTCGCGTCCACATCGCTGACCAGCCGGGCCAGCAGGTCGCCGGAGCGGAAGGCCGCCAGCCCGGCTGGGGCCAGCCGCTCCAGCCGCCGGTAGATCGCGACCCGGATGTCGGCGAGTACCCGGAAGGCGACATCGTGGGACGACAGCCGTTCGGCATACCGGAACACCCCGCGCCCGACGCTGAGCCCGCGGACCGCGACCACCGCCACCGATATCGCCACGATGGACGGATGCAGCGAGGCGCGGGCCAGCAGGAATCCCGACACCGCCAGCAGCGCCACCCCGCAGCCGGTGGCCGCCGCGCCAGCCAGCACCGAGAACACCAACTGAGTACGCAGCGGCCGGGCCAGCCACAGCAGGCGCAGCAGCGGGCGCCGGGACGGCGTGCTCACCAGGTGACCGCCGTTGGATCCGGGCCGGGTGGGCCGTGCCACTGGCCGGAGACGCTCCGCCCGGCCTGGCCATCCGGCGGGACCGGGCCTGCCGCCGGCACCAGCCGGCCGCCGTCGAGCCGGATCTCGCGGCTGGTGCGGGCGCCCAGCCACGGCCCATGGGTGATCACGATGATGGTGCGATCCGCAGGCAGAGCGTCGATAACCTGGCCGAGCCGGTGCGCACCCACCGGGTCGAGGTGGGCGGTCGGCTCGTCCAGCAGCAGCAGCGGCGCGTCCCGCAGGAAGGCGCGGGCCAGCGCGATCCGCTGCCGCTCCCCCGACGACAGCCGCAGCGCATGCTCGCCCAGCGCGGTGCCATACCCAGCCGGCCAGGCCTCGATGAACTCCGCCGCCCCGGCCAGTTGCGCCGCACGCTGGATCTCCGCGGGGCTGGCGTCCGGCCGGCCCAGCGCGATGTTCTCGGCGGCCGTGCCCGCGAACAGGTAGGGCCGCTGCGGGACCCACCCGATCTGCCCCCGCCATAGGCCGAGGTCGGTTCCGGCCGGGGTGGCCCTGCCCACCCGGACCGTGCCGGCGGTCGGCTGGGCGAACCCGAGCAGCAGCGCGAACAGCGTGCTCTTGCCCGCCCCGCTCGGCCCGGTCAGCACCACCCGCTCCCCCGGCCGGATGACCAGCTGGACCCCGGCCAGGGCCGGCTGGGCAGGCCGGGAAAGGCCACTGTCACGTCGTCCAGCCGGATCTCCGCGGCCCGCGCGTCCACCCGGATCGGTTGCGCAGGCTCGCCCGGCTCGCGGGCCGGCGCAGGCTGGCCCGGTGTCCAGGATGTCCAGCACACGGCCGGCCGCGGCCGCCCCTTCCATGCTGGCGTGGAACTGGCTGGCGACCGACCGCAGCGGCAGGTACGCCTCCGGGGTGAGGAGCAGGACCAGCAGCGCGGTCTGGTAATCCAGGTGGCCATAGAGCAGCCGGAGGCCAACCTCGACCGCGACCAGGGCGGTGGCCACCGCCGCCGCCAGCTCCAGCACCAGCGCGGACAGGAAGGCGACCCGCAGCGTGGCCATGGTCACGGTCCGGTAGCGGCCGGTGACCTCGGCGATCACCTTCTCCTGGGGCCTGGCCCGGCCGAACACCTTCAGGGTGGGCAGGCCCTCCACCACGTCGAGGAAGTGGCCGGCCAAGGTGGCCAGCAGCCGCCACTGGCGGCGGGTACTGGCCTTGGTGTGCCAGCCCACCAGCACCCCGAACACCGGGATGAGCGGCAGCGTCACCGCGATGATCACTGCCGAGATCCAGTCCGCGGCCAGCACCCGGGCCAGCACCGCGACGGGCACGAGCACCGCCAGCACGAGTTGCGGCAGGTACCTGGCGAAATAGGGATCCAGCCCGTCCAGGCCCCGGGTGGCCAGGGCGGCCAGTTCCCCCGGCGGCTGGCCCGCCAGCCAGCCGGGGCCGAGCCGCAGCACGTGGCCGGCCAGCGCCCGGCGCAGCTGCGACTTCACGGCCGCCGCTGCCCGCAGCGCGGTCGCCTCGCCGCCGCCCGTCACCACCGCCCGCCCGAGCACCACCGCCAGCAGGGCCAGCAGGGTGCCCGCCAGCGCGGCCGTCCCGGTCCCACGGGCCGCGGTGGCCAGGGCATGAGCAAGCAGGCCCGCCTGGGCAAGGATCAGCAGGACGCCGGCCAGCCCCAGCCCGATCGTGACCGCCAGGTATCCGCGCGCGGCCCGGGCCTGCCGCAGCAGCCGCGGATCGACGGCCCGCTGCCAGCCGGCCCGGCCCCGGCCGCGCGGCGCTGGGCCCGCCTGGCCGGCGTTCCGGTCAGGCGCAGGCTGGCCGGCCCTGGCACGGGTACCAGCCCGGGCAGCCTGCCGGTGTTCCCGGCTCCCGCCAGCGCTCATGCCATGGACTCCGTCGACTCCCGTCTGCCGGGCGCCACACCGGCTCCGCATCCCATGCCGCCCTGACCCTGGCTGCTAGCCTGCGCCTAACCGGCGCCGCGCGCCTCGCCCGGGCGGAGTGAACGGTGCCGCGATGATGACCATCGAACCGCCGTTCCGGCGGCGATTCACCCTGGCGGGGTGAGGTGAGCCAGGGACGACGGTAGGACCGTGAGCGAGATGCTGGAAAATAGGACCTTCGCGGCACCCCGCGCTGCGCAGGCGTTGCTGGATGCGGGAGGAGCGAGCCTTGTCTGACAGCGATGGTGAGCCCGGGCAGGTGGCGCGCGACCCCGATCCCGGCCCGGACGAGCACGCCGAACCCGGCCCCGATCCCGGCGAGGACGAGCACGCCGAACCCGGCCCCGATCCCGGCCCGGACGAGCACGCGGAACTGGAGCAGCTCCGGGCCGAGGTGGACGAGCTGCGCAGGAGCCAGCAGCCCCGCCGGCGGCGGATCGGCTGGCGGGCCCCGCTCGCCACCGTGCTCATCGTCATTGGCTGCCTCCTCGCCCCGGTGTCGGTGGTGGGTGTCTGGACTGCCAACCAGATCTCCGACACCAACCGCTACATCGCCAATATCGAGCCGCTGATCCATAACCCGGCGATCCAGAACTCGATCACCGACACGATCACGACCCAGATCACCACTCACCTGAACGTGGCGGGCCTGACCAACCAGGCGGCCACCCTGCTCACCAGCAAGGGCCTGCCCCGGGTGGGCACGCTGCTGAAGACATTTTCCGGGCCGCTGTCCAGCGCGGTGGCCGGGTTCGTTCACAACACGGTGCACAAGATCATCACTGGCCCGAAGTTCGCCAACGCCTGGATACAAATCAATACCGTCGCTCATCAGACCCTGGTGAAGGCCCTGTCCGGGCAGACTGGCGCGATCAGTGTCAGCAACGACCGGGTCGTCCTGGATCTCGCCCCGTTCATCGCGATCGTCAAACAGGATCTGGCCAAGCGCGGGTTCACGCTGATCAACAGCCTCCCGCCGATCCACCCGACGATTGCGCTGTTCTCGGCGAAGAGCCTGGTCCAGGCGCAGAGCCTCTACCGGCTGATCAACGATCTCAAGATCGTGCTGCCGATCCTGTCGCTGCTGCTGATCGCGATTGGCGTCTACGTGAACCGCAACCACCGGCGCGCGCTGATCGGCGCCGGGCTCGGGTTCGCCGCGTCCATGCTGGTCCTCGGGGCTGCCCTGGCCCTCGCCCGCGGTGCCTACCTGAACAGCGTGCCCAGCAGCGTGCTGTCCAGCAACGCCGCCGCCGCCGCATTCGACACGCTGGTCAGGTTCATCAAGGAGGCCCTGCGCTTGCTGCTGGTGGTCGGCCTGATCGTCGCCGCCGGCGCCTTCCTGACCGGGCCGTCGGTGACCGCGGTGCGGACCCGGGCGGGCTTCAGCCATGGGCTGGGCTGGATCCGGTCGTCCGGTGAGCAGCACGGGCTGTCCACCGGCCCGTTCGGCCGCTGGACCTACGCGCACAAGATGGCACTGCGGATCTGCGCGGTCGGCCTGGCGGCGCTGATCTTCGTGTTCTGGGGCCAGCCCACCGTCGGTGTCGTCATTGGCATCGTCGTCCTGCTGCTGGTGGTGCTCGGGCTGATCGAGCTGATCGGCAGGCCGCCCGCCCGGGCCGAGATCGCTGGTCAGCAGTGACGGTGACCGCGGCCGGGATGGGGCCGGCGCCGTTCCGCCTGCCCCAGTAGGCGGAACGGCGTGCTGATCCAGGCGGCCGGCCTGGCCCTGCTCGCCTCGCTGTCCCCCACCGCGCTGCTGGTCGCCGCGGTGTACCTGGGCTCGGCACGGCCCCGGCTGACCGCCATCACCTACCTGACCGGCGCGGTGGTCATGAGCCTGGTCATGGGGATCGTCCTGCTGGTCGTGCTGCGCAGCGCCAACCTGTCCCGCCCGGCCGACTACACCCCCCGCTACGGGCTGCGGCTGGGCCTGGGCATCCTGCTGGTGGTGGCGGCCATCGTGGTCGCGCGGCGCCCGGCCCGGCCGCCGGATCCGGACGGGGCCAAACAGGGGATCGTGGACCGGCTGGTGGCCAACCCGGCGCCGGTCAGCGCCTTCCTGGTCGGCATCCTGATCTTCGCCCCCGGCATCACCTTCCTCGCCGCCCTGCAGGTGATCGCGACCGCCCAGGCCAGCGTGGACCTGACCGCGCTGGCGCTGCTGATCGTCGTGGTCATCAACGTGCTGCTGGTGTGGCTGCCGATCCTGCTGTACCTGGCCGCGCCGGAGCTGACCACGCGGTATCTGAGGGCCTTCAACAACTGGCTGCGGACGCATGCCCGGGCGATCCTCTGCGTCGTCATGGCCGTGGCCGGCGCGATCATGGTGGCGAACGGCATCTATGGGCTCGCCGTCCGCCGGTGACGGCCGGCCTGAGCCACCGGCAGAACACCCTGCCTCACCCGTACCGGATGATTCACCGGTCCGTGTCCAGGCCATACTTGGGGCCGTGGATCCAATTGAGCGGCTGCGCGCGGCCGGCAAGCGAGTAGGCGATCCGCTGGAGTCGATGGCCCAGCATGTTGCCGAGCGGGTGGTCGATCTGGTGCTGAACGCCGTGGATGTGAACGAAGTGATGCGGCGGGTCAACCTGAACGCCCTGCTCGCCCAGGTGGACCTGAACGCCCTGCTGGCCCAGGTAGACGTGAACGCCCTGCTCGAGCAGGTCGACCTCAACCAGCTGCTCAGCAAGATCGACATGGACACGCTGGTGGAGCAGACCGACCTGGGCTCGATCATCGCCCGCTCGTCCGAGGGCATGGCCACCGAGGCCCTGGACGCGGGGCGCAGCGCATCGGTCGGGCTGGACCAGTTCATCGACCGCTGGGTGCAGCGGGCGATGCGGCGCAAGGTGCCGACCCCGCTCGGGCCGAAGCCCCACCCTGACGACGCCAGCGCTCACCCGGACGCCCAGCCCCCTCACCAGGAGGGCTCGACCGTGGTGGCGGACAGCCCAGACACCCAGCCGGACAGCGCGGAGACCTTCGTGGACAGCCCAGACAGCCACCTGGACAACCCGGTCACGACTCCGAACGGGCAGGCGGAGCTGTGAGCGCGCGCAGCCAGACCGCCCAGGCGGTGACGGCACAAGGGGACTACGCGGGCTCAGTGTCCCGATTCGTGGCCTATGCCATCGACCTGGCGGTGAGTTCAGGCCTGTTCTCGCTGGCGCTCGCGGCCATCTCCTACGTCGCGAAAATCGTAAGCGGCCACGAGGTCTCCTGGAACCGGCAGAACACCGTCGTCGTCATCGTGTATGTCCTGTGGGAGTTCTTCTACTTCGGCTACGCCTGGGCGGTGAGCGGCCGGACGTTCGGGATGGCGGTTCTCGGGATCAAGGTTGTGCAGGCGGACGGCCAGCTCATCCAGCCGCGCCAAGGGGTGGTGCGCTCGCTGGCCTTCCCGCTCAGCTTCCTGCTGTTCGGGCTGGGCTTCCTGGGCATCCTGGTGCAGCGTGAGCACCGTGCCCTGCACGACCTGATCGCGGGCACCGCCGTTGTGTACGCCTGGGACGCGCGGGCGGCCAGGCTCCGGTTCCTCGCCCGCGAGGCCGAGCGCCCGGCGGCGGTGCCCGAACCTGGCCCGGCGGCGGTGCCCGAACCTGGCCCGGCGGCGGTGCCCGAACCTGGCCCGGCGGCGGTGCCCGAACCTGGCCTGGCGGCCGCGGACGGGTAACCATCCGCCAGGGGTGACGCCGTGGCCGGCCGGCCGGGGTAACTGTGGAACTGAGCGGAAATGTGCCGCCCATCCCACCCGGCCGACCGAGAGGACTGTGGTCATGAACGTGCCTTCCAAGGCCGAGATCAACGAGGAAACCAGGTCCACGTTCGCCGGGCTGGCCTTGGGGGATCCTGAGCTGCTGCTGGAAGGGCTGGAGGCCCGTGCCAACTGGCAGGAGCGGAGCGGCCTGGACCCCCGCACCTTCTCCCTCGTCAAGATCGCTGCCCTGATCGCGCTCGACGCCCCGCCATCGTCGTATCTTTGGCAGGTGGCCAACGCGCTGGATGCCGGATGCACGCCGGGTGACCTGCTGGGCGTGCTGCAGGCGATCGCGCCACAGGTCGGCGGACCGAAGATCGTCGCCGCCGCCCCAGAACTGATGGTCGCCCTCGGGCTGTCGCTGCCGGAGGGGCAGCAGTAGGCCGGGCCGTTTCCACGCCTTTCACCCTTAGGAGGCAAGCATGTTCAGACGACGTCGCCCACTGCTGCGGGCAGCCGCGGTCGGCGGTACCGCCTATGTCGCGGGCAGGCACATGGAGCGGAACGCCCAGGAGCGGGCCGACGCGGAGGCCGACCAGAACCAGCGGATAGCCGACCTGGAAGCGCAGCAGGCCGGGCTACCAGCAGGCCCCGCCCCAGCACGCCGCCGGCCGCGCCACCAGCGGCTGGCCCGTCGATGCTGGACCAGCTCAACCAGCTCACCGCACTGCACGAGCAGGGCGCGCTGACCGACGAGGAATTCACCGCGGCCAAGGCCAAGCTGCTGGGCTGAGCCCGGTTGCCGCGCCGGGGGCGGGCTGCCCGCGTCAGTACGGCTGGCGCGGATCCTCCGGCCGGAGCCGCCGCAGCGCGGAATCGAAGGCGAACAGGCGGCTGCGCACGACGTCCGCCTGTCCCGGTGGAGCGCCTTCCGGCGCCCGTTCGGCGGTCATCGCCGAGCGGACCGCCTGCAGGGTGCCCAGCACGTCGGCTACCTGCATGCGGGCGTCCTCGTTGGGGGCGGACTCCCGCAGCCGGTACAGCGACTGGGCGAGATCGTCGGCGCGGCGCTGGATGTCCGTCCAGCGGGCAGCGCTGTCCGCCGCGTACAGCGCGCCCGGCCCCTCGGCCACGCTCATCGCGTCCAGCAGGGCCGACCCCTTCGCATAGGTTTCGATGACGCTGGACCGCCAGCCGGTGGCCTTCGCGGACCGGCGCCCGGAGGAGCGGATGATGATCGCCATCAGGGCGATCAACGCGATCGCGCCCAGCAGGATCCACAGCCAGAGCAGCGATGAACTGCTGCTCGCGGCCGGTGACGCGCTCGGCGACGCGGCCTGGCTGGTGGCCGGGGCGGCCGTGGTCGGGGTCACCGTAGCGGGCGTGGTCGCGGTCGGCGTGGGCGGCGGCGTCGGCGTAGGAGTCGGGGCCGGCGTCGTGGCGTCGCTGGCCACCGGGGCGTCGTGGCTGCGGGTGGGCAGAGCGGGCAAGCTGGCGCCAGCGGTCCGGCTGCTGATCGCGCTGCCCGCGCCGCTCCCGCAACCAGCTACCAGGAAACCGGCGGCGAGGACCGCGGCCACCAGAACCAGAATCCGTCGTCTCCGCATCATCACAGGATGCTGCCGGCCGGGCCGCCGGGCCTCACCCGTCAGGAGGGAGCTTGCCGCTCGGGCACGCTGTCCAGCGGATCCTCGTCGGCCTGCGCCGTGAAGGAGACGGTGACCCGCTGCTCTGGGCGGCGCACTTCCATCCGGACGAGCCGCTCCAGCATCAGCCGGTCCGCCCGGGTCAGCGGCGGCTGGGTGACCGAGCGGGGCCACAGCCGGTAGCGGAGGACGACATTGATCTCGGCGGCCCACAGGGTGAGCTGGGCACCGAGGTAGAGCCACGACAGCAGGGTGATCACGACCGCGAAGATGCCGTAGGTCGGGCCGGCCTTCTGCAGCCCCCGGGCGACGTACCAAGTGCCGATGAGCTGGAGGGTCTGCCAGAACGCGGTAGCGCAGATGACGCCGACCGCGACATCCCGCGGCCGCAGTGGCTCCGCGGTGAGCAGCATGAAGGCGAGCAGGAAGAGGCCGAGATTCAGCAGCACGGCGCCGGTGATGGCGAGCGTGGTGGCAGTCACCCCGGTCGCGACCGCGGTGGCGAACGCGGTCAGCGCGGTCGAGCCGACCACCGCCACCCCGAACAGGCCGATGATGCCCAGCGTGCGGGCGTACCGCAGCCAGATGTTCGGCCAGCGCACGAAGGGGATGTTCCAGATGGTGTTCATCGCGTTCTGCATCGCGAACCCGATTCCCAGGCTGCCGTACACCGTGCCGACGATGCCGATGATCAGCGCGGTGGTGTTGCCTTCCAGCGGATGCACCTGGGAGCGGATCTGGTCGCCGATGACCGGGAAATGCCCGAGCGCGGAGTCGATCAGCTGGTCCCGCAGCGCCGGGTTGCCGGACAGCACGAAGCCGAGCACGGTGGCCAGCAGCAGCAGCAGCGGGAAGAGCGCAAACAGGCCGTAATAAGCGATCAGTGCGGCCTTGCTGCCCGCCTGGTCGTTGCCGAACTTCTGCATCACCGCCCACGGGAACGCGAGCACGGTGTGCCGCTGCTGGAACCGGTCGACACGGCGGACCTGCCGCTCGACCCAGCCGACCTGCTGCATGACCGCACCTCCGGCTACCGGGGTACCCGCACCACGCAGCGGAAACCAAGATGGTAGGCGGATCTGCCAGCGGCTTCCCCCATGCCGGGCGGCCCAGGCCGGCAGCTGCGCGATACCTGCCCGCGCGGCCGGTGGGCGGGGTCAGCCACGGATGGGCGTGCCCGGCCACGCCAGGGACCGGCCGATTGCCCGGGCCTGGTTCATCACCCGGCGCGGCGGAGCAAGCCGCCGCCTCCGGCGCTACCGGCGGCGCGCGACCCGGCGCGAGGTCCGGCGCGCTACCCTGCGGCCTCCGAACATCTCCTGCCTCCTGTTTCGGTGTCGGCTAACATGCTACGGCTCACTTGGCCGCGGCGCTCGTTTCCATCTCGTGCAGTTCCTGCGCCTCCGCGGCGGAGACCAGCCCGATGGCCACCAGGTCGAGCGGGCTGATGAAGCCATCGCTGATCCGGAAGCCGCCCGCCCGGAATATCGCATCCCGGAGCGGTACCGCCCAGTGGTGCTCGAGCAGGATGAGCGCGGCCGCAGAGTCGTTCGGGATGTCCTCGAGCACATCCCAGCTCTCTTCCTCGGTGAACACGTGCACGCCACCGGCGGCGGCGACCTCCTCGGCGCCAGCCTCCGCGCCGGCCTCCATTCCCTTCTTCGCCTTCGATGCCGAGGCCGATCAGCGCGCCGATCTTGCTGCCCAGCTCGATGGCCTCGTCCTTGCTGAGATTGCTGAGGTGCTCCACCTCGAGTTCGCCGGTGGCGTCCTTATAGACGACGAGCGAGTCGATGACGCGCACCATGTCGCTCTCGCGGAGCCGTTCCAGCTCAGCGATGATCTCACCGTGGAAGTCGGGATGACTGAACCCGAGCACGATCAGCTGCACTGGCCCTATTGCCATTGCCCTGCCTCTTTCAGCTGACTTGGCTTGCCTGTTGACATCAGCCAGCATCCTAGGCCGGACCGCTGGGCCGCATCACCCCGGGCAGGTGACCTGACTGGTGCCGCTGGCCGCCCGGCCCGCTGGCAGCGGTGCTGGAAGATCGCTATCACCCAACGCGGGTGACGACACGGGCTGGACAGGGCATCATAAATGAGGCGCGCAGGGCACCAGTTACAAGGCAGGCAAGCAGATAAAGGAGCGTCCATAGTGGCCGACGACTACGGTGGCGAGCCAGCGCCCCCGGCCATGCTGGCCGGATCCTGGCAGGCGACGTTGTTCCTGGGCGCACTGACCGTGATCCTTGGGCTCATCGTGAGCTTCCACCCGACCGGCTCGCTGAACGTGATCGCGGTCCTGCTCGGGATCCTGATGATCCTCTCCGGCATCTTCCACCTGATCCGGGTGTTCGACCCGCGGGAGCGGCACCGGATCTGGCTGGGCATCACCGGCCTGCTGTTCATCGTGATCGGCGTGGTGCTGATCCGCCATCTCCACCTCAGCCGGGCGCTGATCGGCCTGGTGATCGGGATCACCTGGATCGTGCAGGGCCTGACCGCGCTGATCGGGGGGATCTCCGGCGGTGTCCGGGAAGGCCGGGCATGGTGGATCACGTTCGGCGTGGTCAGCCTCATCGCCGGCATTGTGGTGGCGGTGGCCCCGGAATCGTCGGTCACCGTGCTCGCCGTCCTGGTCGGCATCTGGTTCATCATCATGGGGATCTTCGAGATCATCGGGGCATTCCTGCTCAGGCACGCGCTCCGGGCCGAGGAGACGACGAGCGCCTAGGAGACCCCACGATGAGCGCGCAGGCTGTCACCGCCTCTCCGTCCCGCCCGCTGCGGTACCAGCTCGATGCCGCACCCGGCCGCATGACCCCCGCCGAGCGGGCCGCCCGGGGCAAGGCGGCCCGGGCGGTGGCACCCCGGGTCAGCCATGCGGTGTTCGACCCGCCACCGGACCGGCCCGACCCGCTGGCTCTGCTGGCGGAGCAGGGAAAGTCACGGGTACCCGAACTGGTACCGCTCCGGTGGGGCCGGATGCTGGTGTCCCCCTTCACCTACTACCGGGGTGCGGCGCTGCCGATGGCCAGCGACCTGGCCACCACGCCGGTGACCGGTCTGCCCGTGCAGGCCTGCGGGGACGCGCACCTGTCCAACTTCGGGGTCTTCGGTTCCGCCGAGCGGAACATGGTCTTCGATGTGAACGACTTCGACGAGACCATGCCCGGCCCGTGGGAGTGGGATGTGAAGCGGCTGGCTGCCAGCCTGGAGGTGGCCGCGCGCGGCAACGAGTTCGGTCCCAAGCAGCGCCGTGACATCGTCACCGCGGCGGTGACCCGCTACCGGCTGGCGATGCGGGCCTTCGCCGGGATGACCAATCTGCAGGTCTGGTACGCCCGCGCCGACGTGGAACAGATCCGGGCCCAGCTCGACCCCCAGATTCACGCCCGTCAGATCAGGGCGGTCGATAAGAGCATGGCCAAGGCCCGGACCAGCGACAGCATGCGGGCGCTGGCCAGGCTGACCCGGGTGGTGGACGGCCGGCCGCGCATTCTGTCCGACCCACCGCTGCTGGTGCCGGTCGACGAGCTGATTCCGGGCGAATCTGACCGGGCGTCCCTGGAGTCGCAGCTCACCGCCCTGCTCAGCAGCTACCGGCGCACGCTGGAGACCGACCGCCGATATTTGTTCGAGCAGTTCGAGTTCTGCGACATGGCCCACAAGGTGGTCGGGGTGGGCAGTGTCGGTACCCGCTGCTGGATACTCCTGCTGCTCGGCCGCGACGACGCCGACCCGCTGTTCCTCCAGGTGAAAGAGGCGCAGGAATCGGTGCTGAGCCGGTTCGTCGGTGCCAGCAAGTACCCGAACCAGGGCCAGCGAGTGGTGGCCGGCCAGCGCCTGATGCAAGCCGCGAGCGACATCTTCCTTGGCTGGCAGCGGACCCAGGCCGGGCTCGATGGCCAGGCCCGCGACTTCTATGTCCGCCAGCTAAGGGACTGGAAGTTCTCACTCGACATCGAGGCCATGATCCCGGCCGGGATGCGCCTGTACGGCGAATTGTGCGGCTGGACACTGGCCCGTGCCCACGCCCGCTCCGGGGACCGCATCGCCATCGCCTCCTACCTGGGCAACTCGGATGTCTTCGACAAAGCCATCGCCAATTTCGCCGCCGCCTACGCCGACCAGAACGAGCGTGACCATCAGGCCCTGGCCGACGCCGTGGCGGCCGGGCGCATCACCGCCGAGCGCGGCGTGTGAACCCGGCCCCGCGTCCGCCCGCGAGCCTTCCTCGCGGCCACCGCCACCGGAGCCAGGCCAATGACAGCTGACCTCCTGCTCATCGGGCTCGGTATCACCCTGGAGCCGTTCCCGCTCATCGCCTTCATCCTGCTGCTCAGCGCCAGGAAGGGGACCTGGAAGGGGGCCGCCTTCATCCTCGGCTGGCTGGCCTGCCTGGCCGTGGTGATCGTCGCCGTCGAGGTGGTGACCGGCGGGAAGCCGCCGGCCAGTAATACCACCCCGTCCACGGCCGTGCTCGCCGTCAAGCTGACCGCGGGCATCGTGCTGATCCTGATCGGGATCCGGCAGTGGCGCCGGACCGGCCAGCCGCACCAGCCCCCGTCCTGGCTGGCCCGGCTGGACGGGCTCTCGCCCTGGGCGGCGGCCGGCCTGGCCGCCTTCCTGCAGCCGTGGACACTGGTGGCGGCTGGCGCGGCGACCGTTACCGCCGCCCAGCTGTCCAGCGTGGCCACCTACCTGACGCTGGTGCTCTTCTGCCTCCTGGCCACGTCCAGCTTCCTGATCATGCAGGGCTACACGCTCATCGCACCCGCCGCGGCGGAGATCCGGCTGCGCGGGCTGCGCACCTGGCTGGACACGCACCGGGACCAGATGATCATCGCGATCTGCGTGTTTCTCGGCTGCTGGCTCGTGGTCAAGAGCGGCTACTACCTGCTGTCCTGACCACCGCCGGGTCAGGCGCGCTGGCGGCGGCTGGGCATGATCGCGCCCACGAACCACAAGATGGGGAAGATGAAGCCGATCAGGCCGAGCACCCAGTGGCCCTTGCGGAACGACATGATGGCCACCGTGAACAGGAGGACCAGGTACAAGATCCCCAGCCCGACACCCCAGAACCAGCCAGACATTGGCGCTCAGTCCATCCCGGTCGTGGCCGCCCGGGCCGGCCTACGGCCGGGCGGCTGATTGCGGAGCGGCAGCTACCGCCCTCCCCCGTAGTCTGGCCGGCCAGGCCGCGGTGCGGGCATCACCCGCGATGGATGGTTAGCGGCGCGGCGGCGGCCGGCCGCCGGACCCCGACTGACCGCCGGATCCTGGCCGGCTGCCGGACCCCGGCTGACCGCGGCCCGGCCCCGGCCGGCGGCCGCTAGGCCCCGGCCGGCGCCGTGGGCCCAGCCCGGCCTGGGAGGTTATGGCCGCCTTCCCGGCCGGCCCCGGCGGCGGGCCAGCCGCAGTGGCGGCACATCCCCGGCCAGGCGATGACCCTCAGCGGGTGCCCGGAAGGCTGCTACCAGCCGCGCGACCAGCGTGGCCAGGAATACACGCCCCACCAGTGCCTCCATCACGGCGACCGCCCTGCCGCCGCTGTTCGCCGCGGTGAAGTCCCCGTAGCCGAGGGTGGTCAGCGTGGTGAAGCTGAAGTACTGGAACGTCTGCGTGTTCGCCAGCTCACCGTTGACGAAGAAGGGTGTCCGGTCAGGTGGTCGATCGTCGAATAGAGCGCGGCGAACATCAGCCCGATGATCAGGTGGGCGCTGACGGCGCCGTAGATGCTCTGGATGGTCACGACCGGCCGGGCCAGCACCCGCCGGACGATGAAGACCGCGGTCACCGGCAGCATCAGCGTGCGCCAGAGCTCGGCCAGGCCGATCCCGGTATTGGTACCGATGGCCTGCCCCGCGCCAGCCGCGAATGTCCCGGCCACCGTGACCGCGACCACCACCATCCGCCACCGGTAGCTCAGCGGCGAGGTGCGAACCGCAAGCAGCAGCGCGGCCGGAAGAGCAGGATCTCGATGTCCTCGGCGACCTTGCTGACGTTGAACGCGGACAGCAGGTAGGACGCGATCAGCACCAGCAGCAGGCCTAACCGGCCATGGACGTCGGACGATCCCGGCGGGCCACCACCGCCATCGCGGGAGGCCCGCCGGAATCCTGGCCGCGCTGTCGTGGCCCGCCGCCCGGTTGGGCCGGTCGCGGGGGCGGTGGCCATCGGCCCGCCGCGCGCGTTACGCCGGGCTGCCGCCGCCGTGCAGGGCCTCCTGGAGTTCGGCCTCGCCCTCCTTGGACAGCGAGGTCTTCAGCACCGTGCCGCCGTACTTGCTCATCGCCTCGATAGCCTTGTCCGGCGTTACCTTCTCCACCATCAGGAACAGGGCGGAGGTGCCGGGCTGCAGCATGCCGCGCACCTGATCCTGGAACTCGCGGTCGATGCCCGATTTGGTGATCTTGCCCATGAGAGCACCCACCCCGGCCCCCACCGCCAGGCCGAACACCGGGATGAAGAACAGCAGGCCGAACAGCAGCCCCCAGAACATGCCCCAGGTCGCACCGGCCCCCACCGGGTGGTGGCTGGTGTGCACGTGATATTTGCCCTCGGAGTCCCGCTCGATCACCGCGATGGCGTCGGGCTCGATGATCAGGTCGCGCGCCAGTCGCCGCGCCTCCTCGGCGGCTTCCTCGGCGGTTGCCTCGTCCGGATAGCCGATAGCGATCAGGTCCGCCATCTGTCTCCTTCCTCCGTTGGCAGGTGATCGGTCTGCCCAGTCCACCAACCCGAAACCGGGCCATGCCCCACCCATCGCGGGTGATCTGCGGCGACCGGGCTCCCCGCTGCGAGCATGGTCAGGCAGGCGCGGTCAGGCAGGGGGCTCGGTGTACCGGCGCTCCTCGTAAACCTGCGCCCCCGCCCGATCACGGCGCCGGGAGATCAGTAAACGCGATCGAAATGCCCAGCCCGATCACCCCGGCGATCATCAGGATCAGGCCGATGGCCTGCAGGTCAAACGTTCTGTCGATTGCCAGGTAACGCCCCATTTGAGAATCGCGCCGATGACGATGAGCGCGATACTGCCGCCGATTGTCACAGTGATTGCCACCTCCTCGGTCTCTCATGCTGGCCCGCCACTAGCGGGAAGTACCTCGCCCGGTACGGGTGACCCGCCGCCGGTCATGCGGGCATGCCAGCCAGTTCTGGCTGCCAGAACTGTCCAGTTCCGGCTTGGTGCGGCACGGGCAGCAAACCGGCCAGAATAGTTGATCATTTCTAGCCAGGACCGGGCGCATTTATTAGGCTCGTCAGAGTGCCCGCTGGCCCGCATCCCGCTACCGTATCGCCATCCAGGCGCGGCCCGGGTGACGGCCGGGAGCCGGCCCGCTCTCCGGTCGGCCTCGATGTGCCGATCGAGACGAAGCTGGACGCCCCGCAGGCCCGCCCGGAGTGGATGGAACGATCCGGGCTGGTCGCCCAGCTGGCCGCGACGACCGCCGGGCTGATCCTCGTCGACGCCCCGGCCGGGTTCGGCAAGACCATCCTGGTCGCACAGTGGCGGGCCAGCCTGGGCGGCCGCCGGCCGTTCGCCTGGGTCTCGCTCGACCGCGACGACAATGATCCCGCCCGGCTGTGGTGGTATGTGGTGACCGCCTTGCAGCGTGCCTGCCCGCAGTTCGGCGGCGAAGCCATCCTGGCCGAGCTGAGGGTGCAGGCCCCCGACTTCACCGGGCTGGTGCTCCCCATGCTCGCCAACGAGCTGGCCGCGCTGCCCGGGCCGGTGCTGCTGGTGCTTGACGACTATCACGTGATCAAGGAACGCAGCTGCCATGACCAGATCGCGTTCCTGCTCTCCCATCTGCCGCCCACGGTGCAGATTGTCCTCATCACCCGGGCCGACCCGGCACTGCCGCTGGCACGTCTGCGGGCGGCCGGGCAGATGGCCGAAATCCGGGCCCGTGAGCTGCGATTCGCGACTGGTGAAGCCGCCACACTGGTGCACGCCGTGTCCGGTGTTTCTTTGAGCGAGCCTGACCTGGCCGACCTGGTGGAACGGACCGAAGGCTGGCCAGCCGGAGTGTATCTGGCGGCGCTCTCGCTCCGTGGCCACTCGTCCCCGCACGCCTTTGTCCGGGAGTTCACTGGTGACAACCGGTTCATCTTCGACTTCCTGGCCGAGGAGGTGCTCGGCCGCCAGCCCGCCGAGGTGCAGCGGTTCCTGATGCGCACCTCGATCCTCGGCCGGTTCTGCGCCCCCTTGTGCGACGCCGTCACCGGCTCGGCCGGCGCGGCGGGCATCATCGAGCGGCTGGAACGGGAGAACCTGTTCATCGTCCCGCTGGACGAGACCCGGCATTGGTTCCGCTACCACCATCTGCTTGCCCAGGTGCTGCGCGGCTACCTGGCCCGGACCGAACCAGATGTCGTGCCCGCCCTGCATCTGCGGGCCAGTGCCTGGCATGGTGAGCACGGTCCGGCGGGCGAGGCGGTCAGCCACGCGATCGCCGCCGGTGACCCCGGCCTGGCCACCGGTTTCATCGCCAGCCACTGGTTCGGCTATGTCAGCTCCGGCCGGGGCGCGACGGTGCAACGGTGGCTCCGGCTGCTCGGCGATGACCAGATCGCCAGCCGGCCGCTGGCCGCGCATTGCGCGGCCTGGTCGGCGGCGTTGTCGAGCGAGCGCCAGACCGCGCAGCGCTGGCTCCCGGTCATCGCGGCCGGCCCAGACACCGGGCCGCTGCCGGACGGGATGCCGTCGCTGACCTTTTCCGCCGCGCTGCTGCAGGGCGTGTACGGGTTCGACGGCCTGCGGGCGATGCGGGAGTCGTCCGCGGCCGCGGCCGGGCTGGCGCGTGATCCGGCTTCGCCGTGGTATGCCATGGCCGAGGCGGCGCTCGGATTCAGCCAGTATCTGTCCGGTGAGCTGGCAGCGGCGCAAACCGCGCTGGAAGCGGCGGCGCGGGCGGAGGCGGCGCACGTGCTGACCCAGATCGTGGCGCTGTCCACGCTGTCGCTGATCGCGGTCGGGCAGGGCAGCCTGCCCGCGGCCCGGCGGCTCATGCAGACGGCCTACCGCTCCGCGCAGGCCGACCAGATCCGGATGACGCCATCGGCTTCGCTTGCCCATGTGGCCGCCGGGGCGGTGCTGGCCGCCGAAGGATCCCTGGATGAGGCCCGCGGCGAGCTGGCACAGGCCCTGAGCTACCGCGAGCGGATACCGGGGGCAAGCCCGTGGCCCACCCTGGAGGCGGCCATCTGGCTGGCCCACGTGCTGCTGGAGACCGGGGACCGGGCCGGGGCCGCCAGCCTGACCGGCCGGGCGCGGCGGATGCTCGGCGCGCTGCCGGACGGCGCGGACGCACAGCGGGCCCGGGTGGCGGCGCTTGAGCACCGGCTGACAGGCCCGCGGCGGGAACTGCCACCAGCCACCCCGCTCACCGAGCGCGAGATCGCGGTCCTGCACCTGCTCGGTGGCACACTGTCGCTGCGCGAGATCGGGCAGGAACTATTCGTCTCGGCGAACACGGTCAAGACCCACACCCAGGCCATCTACCGCAAGCTTGGCGTGTCCAGCCGGACCGAGGCGGTCGAGCAGGGCCGGGAACTGGGGATCTGACCGCGCGGCGCAGCCGCGGCCGGGCGCCAGGCTCACCCGGGTGAACCGGACGAACAGATGAGAACATCTCACCCCCTGATTGTGTACAAAGGAATAACCTCGGCCGTCTGGGGGAGTCAGGCAACGGCACCGGAGGCAGGAACCCGCCAAGGGAGGAAGCCTGATCATGACCCTCACGGTCCCCCGCCGCCGCTACCGCATCATCCTCCGGGGCGACTGCGCACGATTGCTGGCCGCCGTCCTGCGATGACGCGACCATCGAGTCCAGCCGCGGCTGGACCTGCGTACTGGCTTCGGTCCGCGACGACTCTGAGCTCTACGGGCTGCTGGACCGCCTTGAGGAGTTCGCCCTGCACCTCGTCAGCCTCAATGAACTCGGTGCCGACGTGCTCCACCCGCCTGTCGTGCCCGGCGGCCTGCGGTGACCCAGCGCCCGCCGGGCCGCGGTGGTCGCGGACTGGCTGGCTGGCGGGCCAGCGGCGGGCCAGCCAGCAGGCCCGGGTACACCCGCCGGGAATATCGACGACTCCGGTCTTGACGCCCGGACCCACGCGCTGGTCCGGCTGGCCGCCCGGATAGCCAGCGGCCAGTGCGGGACGTCCTGCGACGAGCAGGTGGCGGCAGCGCTCGATCACGGGGTCACCGCGGATGAGATCGCCGGCGTGCTGGTGGCCCTGCTACCGACGCTGGATGCGGTCCGCCTCAGGGACACCGCACCCGGCGTGCTCGGCGCCGTCGCACGGGCCACCGCGAGCAGCCGTCCGGAGCCCGCCTGACTGCCGCCTGGTCGTCGCAGCCGGCCCCTCGCTCAGAGCACGCCCGGCTGCCCTAAGAGCACGCCCATCTGCTTGGCCCGGCGGACCGCTTCCCCGCGGTGACCCACCGCGAGCTTGCGGTAGATGCTCTTGAGGTGGGTCTTGACGGTGTTGACCGAGATGTACATCGCGCTGGCGATCTCCGCGGTGCTCTCCATCGCCGACACATGGGCGAGCACTTCCCGCTCACGTTCGCTCAGCGGCTCGACGATCACGGGAGTCCCGGGCCTGGCCGCCAGCCCGGCGTCGATCAGGCCGGAACCCACCAGGTCCGGCTCCAGCAGCCGCCGGTAGGGAGCAGCCAGCTCCGGGTCACGCCGCAGCACCGGCCGCAGCCAGCTCCGCTCCAGCACGAACGGCAGCCGGACCTGCTCCGGCATCGCCAGCCGCAGGGCATGTTCAAGAGACCGGCGCCCCCGTGCCCGGTCTCCCGTCAGATAGCCGAGCTGGGCGTCCGCGAGCCGGGCAGCCAGCCGGGCGGCGTCGGGCGCGTCCCCAGCCGGCGCGTCGGCCAGCGCGCGGGCCGCGGCCTGCCGGTTCCCGGCCGCGACCAGGGCCCGCGCCAGTGTGGCCGCCGCATCCAACGCGGACACCGGGTCGGCCCGCCGGGCCGCGGCCAGCGCCGCCGGGAGATCACCGGCAGCGGTGCTGGCCCAGGCGTCCATCAGCATCAGCTGGTGAGCTAGCCAGGCGGGCGGCTGCCAGTGCCGCCGGGCCTGCTCCACGCAGTCCCGGGCCGCCCGGGCCCGGCCCTCAGCCAGGCTCCGGCGGGCCGCCACCAGGCAGCCCACGGCGTCCATCAGCCGGTTGGGCCGGCCCCGCAGCGCTTCGCCCGCCCGCTTCTCCCAGCGGCGGGCGCGGGACAGTTCGTTGCGTTCCAGGTAAACGGAGGCGAGCGCCAGCTCCGCGGCCGGGCTGATAGGCCCGGCCGGACGGCTGGCAGCCTCATCTGGCCGGCCCAGCGCCTGGGCCGCCAGTTCCGCGGCGTGACCCAGCCGCCCCTGCAGTGCCTCGATCAGGGCGAGGTGGCCGAGGCAGGCGGCCCGCCCGCCGTCACTCCCCGGCCCCCGCCCGGTGGCCGCACCCGCCTGCAGCAGGACCGCGGCCTCGTCGAACCGGCCCGCCCACAGGGCAACGGCCCCGCGTCCGGCCATCACCTGGGCCTCGATGGCCTGGCGCCGGTCGGGCTGGTCACCGCCGACCACCTTGACCAGTTCACCGGTCTGGGTGGCGGCCTCGGCCGCCGCGCTGAAATCTCCGGTCCGGATGGCCACGGTGAGCCGAATCAGCGCGGCAGTGAGCCGGGACGGTGTCTCCGCCGCCGCTGGCCGCTGGCCGAGCAGCCGGTCCGCGGCGGCCAGGAACGGCTCGCCCTGACCGTCCGGGCTGCTGGCAATGTCCAGCGCCGCCGCGACCAGCAGCGGCTGTGGTTCGGTCCACCGCAGGTCCCGCGGCAGCTGCCGGAAACCCTGGGCCAGCGCCTCGTTTCCGCGTGGCTCAATCAGCTGTGCCACGGCCAGCCCGTCGATGACGGTCTGGGCGGCCGCCAGCCAGTCGCCCGCCTGCGCCGCGTGCTGAACCGCATCGACGATCAGGCCGTGCCGGCGGTACCAGCCGGCCGCCCGCAGATGCAGGTCCTGCACCAGGTCGGGGGCCTCCCGGCGCAGTTTCAGCCGGAGTACCGCCGCGAACAGCGAGTTGTAGCGGTACCAGCCGCTGTCATCCCGCTGGACCAGGGTGTTGGTCCGGACCAGTTCGGGCAGGACACCGGCGGCCTGCCCGTCGCCGGCGACGTCGTCCGCGACACCCTCACTGATCCGGTCCAGGATGGAGGTCCGCAGCAGGAAATCCCTGGTCTGCTCCGGCTGAGCAGCCAGCACCTCGTCCACCAGGTACCCGGTGACGGCGCTGTCCTCAGTCACCAGTTCCTTGACGAACTGGTCGGGGTCGTCATGCCCGTCCATCGAGATCGCGGCCAGCCGCATGAGCGCCGCCCAGCCCTCCGCCCGCTGGGTCAGCCGCTCCAGCGAGTCCGCGGTCAGCTCAACCCGGTGCTGGGCAATGAGCAACCGGGCCTCGGGCAGGGTGAAGGCCAGATCGCTGGCCCGGATCTCGGTCAGCTCGCCGGTCAGCCGGTACCGGTGCAGCGGCAGCAGCGGATCCATCCTCGACGACACCAGCAGGCGCAGGCCCGGGCCGGCGTGCCGCAGCACGTAGGCCAGCCCGTTCAGCACCTTGTCGTTGGTCAGCAGATGGAGATCGTCCAGGATCAGGGTCACGGGCGGATCCTGCTCGGCCATCAGCACCGCCAGCCGGAGCAGGAATTCGTGGTCGACCGAGTAGCGGCGGGCGGTCGCGGACATGGTCCTGGGCACCGGGACCCCGGCCCGCCCGAGCGCCGCCAGGACATAGGACCAGAAGACCCGCGGCCGGTTGTCGAAATCGTCGATGGTGACCCAGGCAATGCGGCCGGTGGCCGGGTGGCCAGCCGCCCACAGCGCCAGCGCCATCGTCTTGCCCGCGCCCGGGGGGCCGGTGATGGTCGTCACCGGGGCGCGGGCACCACGGGCGATGAGCCGGTCGAGACGGGGCCGCGGGACCAGCCAGCCGGGCGTGCCGGGCACCGTGATCTTCGACACCAGCAACGGATCATCAGCCCACGCGGCTGGCTGGGGGAAACTGGCCGGGGACACCTCCGCCGTCTCCACCACGAACGGTACCGCCCTTCCTGGGACCGGTATACGGGCTAGCCCCCTGCCGCGCCTGACCGTGAGTAGACCAGGCATGGGCTAACTCGTCGGCCTCCACCAGCAGGTTTTTCATTGGCACGGGTGATTTGTCATCACCCACTGCCGATCTCACCAGGGTGATACGGCACATCCGGCACCGGGACGCCGAATCACCCACCCGGAGTGGGGCGCGGTCGGCCGTCACGCCGCACGGTGGAACCACTATGGCCTTCTCAGAGACTGGGGGCCCACCGGTGGCGTCCCTCCACTATGAAATCCGGGTAGCCGGAGTCCTCCCACCGGAAGCGCTGCTGGACTACGCGCGGCTGAGCGCATCCGTGCAGCCGGTGGAAACCGTCCTGCACGGCCCGCTGCCGGATCAGGCGGCGTTGCACGGGCTGCTGGCCAGGCTGGAGACGTTCGGCGTGCAGATCATGGAAGTCCGCCGCCTGCAGGACGACTGAACGGGGCCCCGGGTAGCGGCGGCCTGCGCGGCCGCAGCAACGGCCTGGCCCGGCCAGGCCTCACCCCGCATGGGTGATGCGCCGCCGGACCGGCCGGGCTCGCGACCCTGATCAGTGCGCGAACGGCCGGCTGGCCCGGTGCGCGGGCGGCCCGCTGATCAGCTGCTCAGTTCACCCTCAGCCTGGGCCGGGGACGAGAACTCGCTCTTGCTGATGCGCCGGCGGAAGACGTAGTAGGTCCAGGCCTGGTAGATGAGGACGACCGGCAGCAGGATGATGACGACGATGGTCATGATCTTGAGCGGGTACGGGGCCGAGGCGGTGTTGGCGGCGGTGAGGTTGTAGGCCGCTTTGGTGCTGGAGACCATCACGTTCGGGTAGAGGCCGGTGAAGATGGCCACGATGCACGAGGCGATGGTGACGGTGGTCGCGGCGAAGGCGAACCCGTCGCGGTGCTCGTAGACCAGCCATACGGCGGCCAGGACGGCGAGGATGGCCAGCAGTTCGACCGGGTTGAGGAAGAACCTGCTGCTGTAGGTCAGGTGGGTCCAGATGACAAAGCCCACCACCGCGGCGGCGGTGAACGGCGCTATCCGGCGGGCCAGCTGCCGGGAGCGCTCGTGCATGTCGTCGGTGGTCTTCAGGGACAGGAACGTGGCGCCGTGCAGCGCGCAGACCAGGACCAGGGTGAGCCCGGTGAACACCGGGTAGGGCTGCAGCAGGTCCCAGAACGTGCCGGTGTAATTCTGCGCGGTGTTGATGGGCAGCCCGTGCAGCAGCCCGGCCAGGGCCACGCCAGTCAGCAGCGGGGCCAGCACGCTGCCCGCCGTCAGCAGCACATCCCAGGTGCGCCGCCAGCGGGCCGCGTCGCGCTTGCCGCGGTACTCGAACGCCACGCCGCGCACGATGAGCGAGGCCAGCAGCAGCACCAGCGCGAGATAGTAGGCGGAGAACATGGTGGCGTACCAGCCGGGAAACGCGGCGAACATGGCCGCCCCGGCCACGATCAGCCAGACCTCGTTGCCGTCCCACAGCGGGCCGATCGTGTTGATGGCGGCCCGGCGGCTGGCGTCGTCGGTGCCGGCAAGGTCATGCAGCATGCCGACGCCGAAGTCGAACCCCTCCAGGATGAAGAAGCCGGTCCACAAGATCGCGATGAGGATGAACCAGAACGGGATCAGGTGATTCATCGTGGTCCCTCCCTTCTAGTACAGGACGGCCGGGACCGGCTCGTCGGCAGCGGCTGGCTCGCGCGCCGGTGGCAGCTGCTTGCGGGAGTACCTCAGCATCAGCATCAGGTCGACCGTGCCGAGTGTCCCGTACAGCAGGACGAAGGCCACCAGGCTGATCCAGATCCAGGTGACCGACACCGTCGGTGAGATCCCGTTCTTGGTCAGCATGATCCCTTGCACGATCCACGGCTGCCGGCCGCTTTCGGTCAGCAGCCAGCCCGCGGTGTTCATCAGGAACGGCAGCACCGCCGACCATACCGCCACCCACAGGAACAGCCGGGATGTGGCGAGTTTCTTGCGCTGGATCAGCCATAGCCCCCACGCCGCGATGAGCAGGACCACCACGCCCGAGGTAGGCCATCACCCGCATCGCCCAGTACTGGATGAACACGTTCGGCACGTAGTACCCGGGCCCGAACTGCTGGCTGTACTGGGACTGCAGCGGGTCCAGGCCCACCACCTTGCCGTTCCAGGTATTGGTGGCCAGCAGCGACAGCAGGTGCGGGACCGCGATGATCTCGGTCGGGGTCTGATCGTTGTTGCCGCCGCCGATCTGGAACAGCGAGAACGAGCACGGCTGGCAGGTGGTCCACTGCGCCTCGGCCGCGGCGATCTTCATCGGCTGGTAGCGGGCCTCGATCACCCCTAGCTCGTCGCCCACCAGCATGGTGAACAAGATCGCCGGGATCAGGAGGATGATCGCCAGCCGGGCTGACCGGGTGAACACCTCCTTGTCACCGCCACGCCGCAACTGCCACGCGGAGACCGCCAGCATGATTACCGTGCCGGTGGTCAGCGAGGCGAACAGCACCTTCGCGTAGCCCCACACGAACACCGGGTTGGTGAACACCGCCCAGATGTCGTTCAGCACCGGTTTGCCGTTCACCATCTGGTAGCCGACCGGGTGCTGCATCCACGAGTTCGCCGCCATGATGAAGGCCGCCGACAAGGCGGTGCCCAGCGACACCGCCCAGATCGTCGCCAGGTGCACCCGGCGGGGCAGTTTGTCCCAGCCGAACAGCCACAGCCCCAGGAAGGTGGACTCCAGGAAGAACGCGGCCAGGCCCTCCATCGCCAGCGGGGCGCCGAAGATGTTCCCGACCAGCCGGGAGTACGCGCCCCAGTTCATCCCGAACTGGAATTCCTGGACCAGCCCGGTCACCACGCCGATCGCCACGTTGATCACCAGCAGCGTGCCGAAGAACCTGGTCAGCCGCAGGTACTCGTCTTTGTTGGTACGGTGCCACGCCGTTTGCAGCAGCGCGGTCAGGAACGCCAGCCCGATCGTCACCGGGACGAACAGGAAATGGTTGATCGAGGTAAACGCGAACTGGATCCGTGCCAGATCGACGTTCGTCATCCGGGCCCCTCCCCGGCCGGACCGGCCGTCAGCCGGTCACCGGCGTTGTCTCCCCTGCCCGGCTCACTGACCGGCGGCTCGGCAGTGTCAGCCATGGCAGACCGTCCTCAGCGTGACGCACTGACGTTTCACTGTGCCCATACGGGGACCGGTGGTCATCCTCCGGCCGGGGTGATTGGCCGGGTAACCGGGATGATTCGCTGGTTCAGTCGCCGTTGAGCGAGCGCCGCTGCGAGGCGATCCCCGCGAAACTGGCCGGGGTGAGCGGCATCGGGTGCAGGTGCCTGGCCCGGATGACCGCCAGCAGCCGGACCAGCTGGTGCCCGAGGCCGGGCACCCAGTGCAGCAGCACGATCTCGCCGGCCGTCAGCGGCCGCCCGTCCCAGGTCTGTATCCCGTCGCTGTCCACAGTGGCGCTCCAGCCCACCAGTGCCTTCAGCCCGCCCCGGTAGGCGGCCGCCTGGACGGTGGGGTCGAACGCCCCGTACGGGGGACGTCCCATCACCGGAGCCCGGCCCAGCCAGCGCCCGAGGTCCTGCCGGGCCTGGCCCCACTGGCTGGTGGCCTGGCGCAGCGAGAGCCGGGTGAGGTCAGGATGGGACACGGTATGGTCCCCGATCGTCCCGCCTGCTGCGGCAAACGCCCGCCAGTAGGGCAGATTCTGGTCGGCGGCCTGGGCGATGAGGAACGCCGTCACCGGCAGGTGGGAGCTGCGCATGATGGCCAGCACCTGAGGGCTGGGGGTCCACCCGTCGTCCACGGTGATATAGATGGCCTGGCCGGCCGGGCTGGCAAAGCTGTAGAGCGGGACCGAGGGCAGGGCAGGCACAGCCACCCGGACCACGGCCCGCTCGCCGTCCCGGGCGGTGACGGTCAGCCTCGCCCGGCATGGTTGCGGGCTGCGGGCCACCGCCACCCGGTGCGGGGCCGGGAAGCTGACCACGTTCGCGCCGCACAGCCGGTGCGGCGCCGGGCGCAGGGCGCTGGACAGGGTGACCACCACCCCGCCGTGGCCATGCCGGGATGCGGTTACCCGCAGCGGCGGCGGGAGGGTCACCGTCAGCGTCCTGCTGACCGGCAGCGGGCCGCTCACCTGCACCACCAGCTGGGTGCGCTGCCCGGCCGGCACCGCCACCCGGGCCACCGCGCCGTCGGCTGAGCGCCGCCTCAGGAAGACGATCCGGCCGCCGGAGACGGCGAGCCGGCTGTGGGCCAGGATCTGGCGGCTGGCCGGGCCGCCGCCGGGCACCAGGGCGACCGTCACCGTGTTCGAGCCCGGGTGCACGGCCCAGGTCACCCCGGGCGCGGCTACCGCCGCGGCGTCGGCCCGCTGGCCCAGCCAAGCCACGGCGAGCCCGACCATGACAAGCGCGCCCACCATGAGGATGACCAGCGGCGGGAGCCGCCGGGTGGTGGCCGCTCCGGCTGGCACCTGGCCCGGCGGATGGATCTGAGCACTTCCGCTCACAGGCACCCAGAATCGCACGTCTGGCCGGCCGGCGGCCGGCGGCGCGCCGGGGTCACCCCGGGCAGATCCACCGGCCAGCGGCGGCCAGGCCAGCGGCAGCCAGTCCGCGCGGCTGGCGCGTCTGGTCAGGCAGGAACGTCCGGGGGTGGCAGGTAGCGGATGCTGCCGAGGACATGCTCGCGGATGACGGCGGCCACCTGGTCCTCGTCCCGGCGCTTGAGTGCCGCAATGAGCTGCGCGTGCTGCCGCACCGATTCGGCATGCGGCCGCCCGGCCTGCGGCCCGGCCGGGAACGACCGCCAGAGCAGCCGCAGGAGCAGGAGCAGCATCGGTGACCGGGCGCATTCGTAGATGCGGAAGTGGAACCGCCGGTTCAGCTCGGACAGCCCCTCGTCGGCTGGATCGCAGGCGGCGACCTGCTGGTACAGGTCCTCGATCCCGGCGATGTCGTCATCGCTGATCTTCGGCACGGCGAGCGTCCCGGCCAGCGCTTCCAGCGCGGCCAGGATCCGGTAGTTTTCCGCCAGTTCGTCGGACTCGGTCCGGGCCACGGTGGCGCCCCGGTGCACGTCCCTGGCCACTAGGCCCTCCGCCTCCAGCCGCCGCAGCGCCTCCCGGACCGGGGTGTAGCTGACCTCGAACTGCTCGGCGAGGTCCCGCTGCCGCAGCGGCGTGCCGGGCGAGAGCTGGCGGTCGGTGATCAGCTCCCGGAGGGCATCGGTCACCAGATCGCTCTTGCTGGCGTAGCTGATGGCCGCCCGGCGGCGGGGGTGGGGCGGCGGCCTGCTGGTCATGACGGCGCCGGATCCTGGGCGGAGCGGCCGAGAAAGACCTCCCGGATGTCTGGCCGCCGGACGATCTCGGCGGCTGGCCCGGCAATCTCGATCCGGCCGGCGACCAGGATGTACGCCCAGTCGGACACCCCCAGCGCCTCGAACGCCTTCTGCTCGACCAGCAGCACCGCCGTGCCCGCGTCGGCCAGCCGCCGCACCTGGTCGCGCAGCACTGCCCGGGACAGGTCGGGCGACAGGTTGGAGGTGGGCTCGTCCAGTACCAGCACGGCCGGCTCCAGCATGAGCACCCGGGCCACCGCCAGCATCTTGCGCTCGCCCCCGCTGAGCTTGCTCGCGTGCCGGGTCCGCAGCTGGGCCAGCGCCGGGAAGGCGGCCAGCACCGCTTCCGTCCGCTCGGCCAGCTGCTGCTTGCCGAGCAGGTAACCACCCATCTCCAGGCTCTCGGCCACGGTCAGGGTGTCGAACACGTCCCTGGTCTGCGGGACGAATCCCAGCCCGAGCCGGGCGAGCAGATGCCCGCGCATGTTCGTGATGTCCCGGTCGCCGAATGTGACGGTCCCGGTCATCACCGGGAGCCGGCCGGTGATGGCCTTGAGCAGGGTGGACTTGCCCGCGCCGTTGGGCCCGATGACCGACACCACCTCGCCGGGCCCGGCGCTGATGCTCACCCCGGACACGATGACGGCAGGCCCGTAGCCCGCCGAGACGTCCCGCAGCCGCAGGACGGCCTCCGGCCGGGCCGGCGCCCGGCCGGAGCAGGCCCGCCGCCAGCCGGGCTAGCCGATGAGGTAGGCATCCAGCACCTCCTGGTCGGCCCGGACCTGCGCCATCGTGCCCTGCGAGATCACCCGGCCCTGCGCCATCACGATGACCGGGTCGCACAGCCGTTCCACCACCGCCAGTTCGTGCTCGATCATCAGCATGGACAGGCCACCGGCGCAGGCGTCGAGCAGGTGCTGCTCGATCCGCCTGGCCAGCGCCGGGTTCACCCCGGCCATCGGCTCGTCCAGCAGCAGCAGCGCCGGGCCCGCCATCAGCCCGCGCATCAGTTCCAGCAGCCGTTTCTGGCCGCCGCTGAGGCTGCCGGCGTACTCGTTCTCCTTGCCGGCCATGTCGAACCGGGCCATCAGCTCGCGGGCCCGCGCCACCATCTCCCGCTGCCAGGGCCGCCAGTACCACTTGCCCAGGGCCGCCTGCCACAGCGCCTCCCCGCGCGGATGCGGGGCCGCTACCAGCAGGTTCTCCAGCACGGTGAGCCGGGCGAACTCGCTGGAGATCTGGAAGGTACGGATGATGCCGTGCCTGGCCACCCGGTATGACGGCTGCCCGGTGATGTCCTGGCCACGGAAGCTGACCCGGCCGGCGCTGGGCCGCAGCGCCCCGGCGATGAGGTTCAGCACGGTCGACTTGCCCGCACCGTTCGGCCCGATGAGGCCCGTGATCTGGCCGGCCGGGATCTCGAACGAGGCGCCGTTGACGGCGTGCACCCCGCCGAACTCGCGATGCAGGTCATCCACGGCCAGGAAGGCGGCCGGGGCCGGGCCGGTCACCGGCCGGTCCTGGGCGGCAGCAGGGCCAGCCGCCGCCGGTCATCGGCAGTGGCGGTCGGGAACCGCCGGCGCCGTTCCGGGATCACGCACCGCGGCCAGAACCACAGGAACACCAGTGCCAGTACTCCCACGGTCACCCACTGCAGGGCATCGATCAGCCCCGGCGGGCCGAACTGCGGCAGGAACCGGGTGGCCTCCAGGAAGGCGACCGGCACCAGCAGAGCGCCCACCATGACCCCGAAGTTGTTGCCGGAGCCGCCGACGATGATCGCGGTGAAGTAGACGAACGTCTCCGGGTACAGCCAGGAGCCCGGTGACCAGGCGGAGATGAATTCGACCAGGATGGCGCCGCTGATCCCGGCGATCACCCCGCCCAGCACGAACGCCAGCATCCGCAGGCCGGTGACGTTCTTGCCGAGCGCCGCCGCGGCCGGCTCGTTGTCGCGGACGGCCCGCAGGGTGCGGCCGAGCGGAGAACTGGTGACCACGTGCACCAGCCAGTACACGCACAGGCAGACGACGGCGGTAAGGCCGACGAACAGCCACTGATAGCCGATCGGCGTCAGGTTGACCAGCGACGCGAGCGGCTTGGGCACCAGGTCGAGCCCGTTCGGCCCGTTCACCAGCTTGACCTGGTTGATCGCCACGCTGGTCGCGATCAGCGACACCACCAGCATGACCATCGCCTCGTAGTCGCTGCGCAGCCGCCGGATCGCGATGATGCCCACCACCGCCGCCAGCAGGCCGCCCACCAGCCCGGCGGCCAGGATCGGCAGCGGGAACGGCCAGTGCGCACCGCCCACATAGGTCTGGAAGCCGCCCTTCGACGGGGGGATGGCGGGCCCGAGGGTGAGCACCGCCGCGGTGTACGCGCCGGCCGCCTGGAAGATGATGAAGGCGAAGTTGACCAGCCCGGCCACGCCGAACTGGAGGTTCAGGCCCCAGCAGGCGATCACGTCCACGCCGAGGTAGATCAGCACCGTGGACAGGTAGAACTGCCAGGCGACGCTCACGCCGCGACCTCCTTGCGGGTGGCGATCTCGGACAGGATGCCCTGCGGCCGCGCCAGCAGCACGACGACCAGGATCGCGAACGCCACCACGTCCTTGTACTCGGGGCTGAACACGGTGGCCGCCACCTCGGTGGTGATGCCGATGACCAGCGCGCCGAGCATGGCCCCGTACGGCTGCCCGATCCCGCCCAGCACCGCCACCGCCACGATCGGGATGAGGAACTGTGACCCGGTGGTGTCGGTGAACGCGGTCACGTTCATCACCAGGATCACCCCCGCCAGCCCGCACAGCGCACCGGACAGCGCCCAGGTCAGGTCGATCACCCGGTCGGTAGCGATGCCGCAGTTGCGGGCCAGTTCCGGGTCGGTGGCGGTGGCCCGCATCGCCTTGCCGAGCTTGGTGTACCGCAGCAGCAGGTGGATCAGCAGCATGGCGGCAACGGCGATGCCGATGATCGCGAGCTGGACGGTGGTGAAGATCATCCCGGCGATATGGACCGAGGACGGCCGGGGCAGCTGGAGGCTGAAGAAGTTGGCGCCGAAGATGGCGAGCAGGGCGTTCTGCAGGATCAGGCTGACCGCGATGGTCACGATGATCATGCCGAACAGCCGGGTCCCGTGCCGCACGAACGGCGTGTAGATGCACCGGTTGAGCAGCACCGAGAAGACCGAGCCGAAAGCCGCGCCGACCACCAGCGCCAGCCACGCACTCAGGCCGGCGTTGGTGACCAGGTAGGCGACGAACGCGGCCGCCGTCATGATGTCGCCGTAGGCCAGGTTGAGGATGTTGGTGACCCCGAACTGCAGGGTGAACCCGACGCCGGCCACCGCCAGGATCGACGCGGTGACGATGCCGAACCCGACGGCGGCCAGCAGGGTGGACGCGGTCACCGGCTGATGGCCGCGATCTGCGCTGCCGACACCGAGCCGACCAGCACGGGATTGCCGTTCAGGTACCTGGCCGCTTCGAACGCGCCGGTTGAGTTGTGCCAGCGGTTGAACACGATCGGGCCGCCCGCGCCGACGTACTGGATCTGCTTGCCCTGGGCCAGCGCCTTCTTGCCGGCCGCGAACGAGGTGACCACCGTCTTGCCCGTCCCCGGCGCGGTGACCTTCACAATCCAGGAGTTGAACACCTTCGGGTCGGTGCTCTTCGCCGCGATCATCGCCAGCGCCATCACGTTGACACCGTCGTAGTAGGTCATCGAGTAGGGGTCGGTACTCCACTGGCTGGGCTTGGGCACCTGGGATGCCGACGCCAGCAGCGAGGAGTTGAACGTCCGCCAGGCCGCGCCGCTGGGCGGCGCGTAGGGCTGCATGCCCTCGAAGTACTTTGCCATCGCCGACGCGCCGATCGCGCCGTTGACCGCCTTGAGCCAGGGCGCCTGCAGGGTCACCTCGGTGCCGATCACCGGCAGCAGCCCGTGCAACTGCTGCAGCTCGGACAGGAAGGTAGCGGCGGTCTGCGGGTCAACCTCGGTGAAGATCACCTGGGGATGGGTGGCCAGGATGTTCTCGATCTCGCTCCGGTACGAGCTCTGGTCGAGCGCGAACGGCTTGTTGTAGACGATCGTCCCGCCGAGCCGGGTGAACGCGTTCACCAGCGTGGGCACGTCCGACTGGGCACCCGCGTCGTTGCCGAACACAGCGGCGGCCCGGGTGTAGCCGGCCTTGTGCGCCCACAGCGCCATGGCGTAGCCCTTGACGTCGTCGGCCGGGGTGATCCGCCAGAAGTACGGGTAACCGGAGTGGTCGAACGCCGCCTGTCCGGTGTCGGCGAACATCGGCACGTGGCCGGTGTTGAGCAATGGCACGGTCGCCAGCGCCTCGTCGGAACTAGGCCCGAGCACCCCGATCAGCGTGCTCTCGGTGGCCATCATTTTCTGCGCGGCGGGCACCGCGTCGGCCGGGTCGCCGCGGGTGTCCGCCTGCACGCAGGTGAGCTGGTGGCCGAGAACCCCGCCACCGGCGTTGATCGGCCGGACAGCCGGGGCGCAGCCGCCGACCATTTCCGGGCCGAAGGCGGCATCCGGCCCGCTGAACGGGTTGAACTCGCCTACCACTAGCGCCGACGACGAAGCGCCGCTGCTGCTCGATGACGCGCAGCCGGCCAGGGCGGCCAGGGCGAGCGCGGTTCCCACTGCGATCACGGCGGTTCTCATAACGACCTCCGGATGAGATGTCCTGCCCGCGGGCAGTGCTTCAGGGTGCCTGGCCGCCGCTGCCGGGCAGCAGGGCGACCGCCTCGATCTCCACCAGCGCGCCGGGATGGGCGAGCGCGCTGACCTCGACCAGCGTGCTGGCCGGCCGGGCATCGCCGAAGTAGCGGCGGCGCACAGTGTTGACCGCTTGCCGGTCGGCCATGTGCCGCAGGTACACCCCGACCCGGGCCACGTCGGCGAAGCTGGCGCCAGTGGCGTCCAGCACGGCCGCGACGTTGCCCAGCACCTGCTCCGTCTGCCTGATCACACCCCGTCGCCGACGAGTTCCCCAGCCGCGTCCACCGGCAGCATCCCGGAGATGTAGAGGAAACCGGCCGCCTGCACCGCGTCGGTGTAGTGGCTGATGGGCTCGGCCAGCTGCCCGGCCAGCCGGATCCGTTTCACCGCTGGTCCCGCTGTCCGTCCCCGCCCTGCCCCGATGGGGCGTCCCCGGGCTGGTCCTGGGGCAGGCCGGCGATGCGGACGATGAGCGGGCTCGGGTGGAAGCCGTTGCATGGGTTCAGGTCCTGCGGGCAGGCGGACACCGAGACGATCGCGTCCATCAGCGTCCGCAGCACCAGCGTGTCGCCGGGCCGGCCGGTGGGGACCTCGTTGCCGAAGCTGCGGTCCGGATGGATGGGCGCGTTCTGGAAGAAGTTGACCGGGTCGGGGATCTGCCACTCCGCGATCCCCCATGGCGCCAGCGCCTCGGCGAAGTTGGTCCGGCAGCTGCGATGGCCTTCCACCCCGTAGTCGAGCCGGTAGCGCCGGTCGTCACACATCCCGGTGATGATGTCGTTGCGGCCGACGTCATCCCGGATGATCTCGAACATGGGGCGGCGCCAGTTGCTCTCCAGCTTGTCCCCGGGCCGGACGGTCAGCCGCAGCAGCGCGGACCGGGTGTGGGTGGTGGACAGCCACTCGGTCCGGTTCTGCCCGGCGAAGGCGACGAGGTCGGCGACCTGCTGGCCCTCCATGTCGACGATCTCCACCAGCTGGCCCGCCCGGGCGGTGAACGCGGTGCCGTACCCGCCAGGGATGAAGATCTCGCGCTGTGGCGTGCTGCCGCCGGCCGGGCCGGGCTCCGCCGCCTGCTCATCCCTGACGCTGGCCTCGTCGGTCATGGCGAGGATTGTGCGTCATATAACTTCCCGGTCAAGGGGTACGGCGGGCCGGTGATCCGCGGGCGCCGGCCTTTAGGAGAACCGGGCGATCTGCCGCATCTTGTTCATCGCGTCGAGGGCCGCGACCTTGTAGGCCTCAGCCAGGGTCGGGTAGTTGAACACCGCGTCGACCAGGTAGTCCACGGTGCCCTGGCAGCCCATCACCGCCTGCCCGATATGAATGAGCTCGGTGGCGCCGGTGCCGAACACGTGGACACCCAGCAGGCTGTGATCGTCGGTCGATACCAGCAGCTTCAGCACGCCGTAGGAGTCGCCGATGATCTGGCCGCGGGCCAGTTCCCGGTACCGGGCGACACCCACCTCGAACGGCACGCTGGCCTGGGTGAGCTGCTCCTCGGTCCGGCCGATGAAGCTGATCTCGGGGATGCTGTAAATGCCGATCGGCTGCAGTCCGCCCAGCACGTGCAATGGCTCGCCGCAGGCGTGGTGGGCCGCCACCCGGCCCTGCTCCATGGACGTGGCAGCCAGCGCCGGGAAGCCGATGACGTCTCCCACCGCGTAGATGTGCGGCACGGCGGTCCGGTAGACCTCGTCCACCGCGATCCGGCCCCGATCATCGGCGGCCAGGCCGGCCGCGGCGAGGTTGAGGGTGTCGCTCATGCCCTGCCGCCCGGCCGAGTACATGACCGTCTCCGCCGGGATCTTCTTGCCGCTGCGCAGCATCGCGATGGCGCCGTCCGGCCGCGCCTGCACCGACTCCACGGTCTCGCCGAACCGGAAGGTGACCAGGAGGTCGCGCAGATGGTACTTGAGCGCCTCGACGACCTCGATGTCGCAGAACTCCAGCATCCGGTCGCGCTGCTCGACCACGGTGACCTTGGTGCCGAGCGCCGCGAACATGGACGCGTACTCGATCCCGATCACCCCTGCGCCGGCCACCACCATGGACCGGGGAACCTTGTCCAGGTTCACGATCCCGTCGGAGTCGATGACGGTGCGCTCGTCGAACTCGACGCTGTCCGGCCGGGCCGGCCGGGTGCCGGTGGCGATCACTATCTTTTCCGCGGTCACCCGGCGCAGCCGGCCGCCGCCGTCGTCCACCGCCACGTCATGCGGGTCGGCGAAGGACGCCGTCCCGGTCAGGATCGCGACCCGGTTGCGGGTCAACTGGCTGCGCACCACGTCCATTTCCCGGCCGACCACATGGCTGGTCCGGGCGGCCAGGTCGGCGATGGTGATCTCGTCCTTGAGCCGGTAGCTCTGCCCGTACATCGCCCGCTGGTCGATGCCGGTGAGGTAGAGCACGGCCTCACGCAGGGTCTTGGATGGGATCGTCCCGGTGTTCAGGCAGACCCCGCCGATCATGTCGCGGCGTTCCACGATCGCCACCCGGCGCTCGAGCTTGGCGGCGGCGATGGCCGCCTTCTGCCCGCCCGGGCCGGATCCGATCACCAGCAAGTCGAAGTCGTACACAGCTACCAGTGTGCCGATGGAAGGCCCGCCGCCCAAGCCTCCCGCCGCGCCGTCGGTGGCCGGGCCTAGCCTGGGTCCGGGTGCCGTGACCCCTGGAGGGAACCTCGATGGCCGACGCCGACGACGTGCGCCGCCTGGCGCTGGCGCTGCCCGGGGTGGAAGAGATCGACAGTGACGGCTTCGACTTCCGGGTGGGCGGCAAGGGGTTCGTCTGGTCCTATCCCGAGCGCAGGCCGGGCCAGCGCCGGGTCATCCGCAGCGACATCGCGGTGCTGTTCGTCGGGGACGAGGCTGAGAAACAGGCGCTGCTGCTGGGTGAGCCGGGGCTGTTCTTCACCGCGCCCGGATACGACGGCTGGCCGCTGGTGATGCTGCGGCTGGCGGAGGTGGACCTGCCACGGCTGGCGGAACTGGTGAGCGACGCCTGGCGGATGCGGGCCCCCGCCACTCTCACCGACAGGCCCGCCCGGGATGCGGGCACAGGTCCGTGAGCCGGCGCGGCCCGGACTTACTCCCCCGTCTCCCGCACCCGGCCCGTCGGCGACCGGCCGTAGGTTACCCATGTGGACAGTCCCGGCCAGCGAGATGACCCCGGCACCGCCGTTCAGCACCGGCTGCGCGCGGCGCTCGGGCAGGCGCTGCGGCGCCGGGACAGCATCGCCGTGGCGGCGCTGCGCTCGGCCCTGAGCGCGATCGGCAATGCGCAGGCGGTGAGCCCAGCGGCGCCGGCGGCCGGGCCCAGCAGCGAGCATCTGGCCGGGGCGCGGGCTGGCCTGGGCGCCGGGGAAGCCCCCCGCCGCCACCTGACTGCCGCCCAGGTCGAACAGGTCATCCAGGCCGAGATCAGCCAACGCCAGCAGGCCGCCCGCGGCTACGAACGGGCCGGCCAGCCCGGCCGTGCGCAGCGGCTGCGGGCCGAGGCGGACGTGCTCGCAGCCGCCGCGCGCGGCCGGTGACAGCCCGGACAGCCAGTCCGGCAGCGGCGCGCATGAACGGGCGGCTGGCCGGGAAGGCCAGGACCGGGAATAGCGAGGAGCCGGCGATGGGCATCTTTTCCTGGTTCGCGGCGAGGTTCGCCGCCACCCGGAACCCGGAGGAGCCGGGGTGGGTCGCCCGTTCGGTCTTCCCGCCGCCTGGCCCGGACAACCCCAGGCTCGACGAGATCGAGCGGGCCGCGGCCGCGGATGTCGAGGCGATGGAAAAGGAAAAGCGGACCTATTTCCGCCCGGACGCACCGGGTGACATTGAAGACGATCTGTAAGAGGCCCAGCTGATGGGCAGCGCCAGCCGGTAGCCGCGCCGGTCAGCTCATCCGGCGGGCAGCCGGGGCAGGCCGGGCCGGCCTGACGGCCGGAGCCTGCCAGCCCCGCCCGGCAAAGACGCCGGTCACTGCGGCTGCCACGCCATCGGCCGCACCGGCCGGCGCCAGTGCGATCACCGAGCCGCCGAACCCGCCGCCGGTCATCCGGGCCCCGAGAGCGCCCGCCCCGAGCGCGGCCGCCACCGTGGCGTCGGCCTCCGGCCAGGACACCTCGAAGTCGTCCCGCAGCGACACGTGGGAGGCGGTCAGCAGGCGGCCCACCTCGCCCGGGCGGCCGGCCCGGAGCAGCCCGGTGGTGTCCAGGACGCGCTGGTTCTCGGTGACGACATGCCGGGCACGCCGCCGCAGCACCGGATCGGCCAGCCCCGCCAGCGGGCCGGTGCCGGTGATGTCTCGCAGCGACCGCACCCCGAGCGCGCGGGCCGCCTGCTGGCAGGCCAGCTTGCGGTCGGCATAACCGCCATCGGTCAGTTCGTGCTGCACCCGGGTGTCGATGACCAGCAGCACCAGCCCCGCCGCAGGCGGGTCGAAGGGCACCGCGGTGCCGGTCCCGGCCCGGCAGTCGAGCAGCAGCACATGACCGGCCTGGCCGAGCAGGACAGCCAGCTGGTCCATCGGCCCGGTGGGTACCCCGACGAAGTCGTTCTCCGCCCGGCGGCCCAGCACCGCCAGGTCCGGCCGTGGCACATCCAGCCGGTAGAGCCCGGCCAGCGCCAGGCCGGCCGCGCACGCCAGGGCCGCTGACGAGGACAGGCCGGCCCCGGCCGGCAGGTCGGCGTCGATGGCCAGGCTGGCGCCTTCGATCCGGTGACCAGCTGCGCGCAGCGCCCAGGCCAGTCCGGCCGGGTATGCCGTCCATCCGGCAGGACGGCCCGGCGCGAGGGCGGTGACCGGCACCGTGAGCACGTCCCCGCCCTGCTGGCGCGATACCAGCGCGAGCAGGCCGTCGCCACGGGCGGCGGCCGCCACGCAAACGCCCGCGCCGATCGCGAATGGCAGCGCGAATCCCTCGTTGTAGTCGGTGTGCTCGCCGATCAGATTCACCCGGCCGGGGGCATACCAGACGCCTTCAGGCGGCCGCCCGAAGGCGTCCGCGAACAGCCGGGCCGCACCCGGGCCGGGCTCAGTGACCGGCGGCTCGGTCACCGGCTGCCCGGTCATCAGGTACCTGGCCGACGCATCAGACGCCGGCCCCGGCGGTCGCGAACGCCCATGCGTCGGCGGCCATCTCCAGCAGGCCCCGCTCCGGCCGCCAGCCCAGTTCGGCGGTGATGCGCCGGGACGAGGCCACCAGCACGGCCGGGTCGCCGGGCCGCCGCGGCGCCATCGCGCAGCCGATCTCCCGCCCGGTCACCTCCCGGCAGGCGGCCAGCACCTCCAGGTTCGAAAAGCCCGACCCGCTGCCCAGGTTGTAGACCTTGTGCTCCCCCGGTGCGTAGGCGGCCAGCGCCAGCAGGTGCGCGGTGGCCAGGTCGGTGACGTGGATGTAGTCCCGGACACAGGTGCCGTCCGGCGTCGGGTAGTCGTCTCCGAAGATGCTGACCTGCCCGGTCCCGCGCCGTGCCACCGCCAGGATGTTCGGGATGAGATGAGTCTCCACCGCATGCCGCTCCCCCAGCCAGTCGCCCGCGGGACCAGGGTGCGCGCCCGCGACATTGAAGTACCGCAAGCTGACCGCGCCGATCCCGTGCATCCGGGCATGCTCGGCCAGCGCGGTGTCCACGGCCAGCTTGGACGCGCCGTAAGGATTGGTGGGCCGGGCCGGCGCGGCCTCGTCAATGGGCACCGACTCCGGCTCCCCGTACACCGCCGCGGTCGAGGAGAAGACAAGCGAGCCAGTGCCGTGGGCGCGCATGGCCGCCAGCAGCGCCAGTGTCCCGCCCAGGTTGTCCTGCCAGTAGCGGGCCGGCTGGGCGACCGACTCGGCAACCAGCGAGCGGGCCGCGAAATGCAGCACCGCGTCGATGCCGTCCGCCAGCACCGGCCCCGCTTCGCGCACATCCCCGCGCACGAGCCGGGCCCCGGCCGGCACCGCATCGGCGTGGCCGGTGGACAGGTCGTCCAGCACCGTCACCTGGTGGCCGCCGGCGATCAGCCGGGCCGCCACCACGCTCCCGATGTCGCCGGCGCCGCCGGTGACAAGCAGCCTCATCCGCCCTCCTCCCGGCCAGCCTGCCGACGCAGCCTAGCCGAGCCGGGCCGGGCGGGCGTGGCGCCGGGCCATATGCTCGATGAGGGTGGCTGCGCGCCGCCCGGCCGCCCGGCCGCCCGGCGCCCGCTCACCCGGGCCGGCCCGCACAGACGGGAACCGCGCAGTGAAGGTGCAGATCGACCACGAGCGCTGCCAGGGGCACGGCCGCTGCTATGACCTTGCCCCCAGCCTGTTCGGCGAGGACGACGAGGGCTACGGGCAGGTTCTCGGTGACGGCGTGGTGCCGGCGGCCGCGGCCCGGCAGGCGCGGCTGGCCGCCGCCAACTGCCCCGAGCGCGCGATCGAGGTCCGCGGGGAGGCGTGACGTGGCCGCCGACGACCGCTTCCGGACCGGTCCGCGGGAGCCTGGCGACGACCGGCCGCAGGGCACCCGCAGTGAGATCATCACCGGGCGGGTGACCGACTGGGCGACTGACTTCTCGCACCTGGAGCCGGAGTGGTCCGCCGACCCCTACCCGATCCAGGACGACCTGCGGCAGCGCTGCCCGATCGCGCATACCCAGCGGTTCGGCGGCGGGTGGCTGCCCACCCGGTACCAGGATGTGGCGGCGATCGCCTACGACACCGAGCGGTTCTCCTCCCGGGCGATCATCGTGAGCCACTTCCGGCCGCCACCCGAACTGGCGCCGGTGGGCGGCTCGCCGCCGATCTCCTCCGATCCGCCGTTCCACCATGATGCGCGCAAGCTGCTGCTCCCCGCCTTCACCCGGTCAGCGGTGGCCCGGCTGGAGCCGGCCACCCGCGCGTTCTGCCATTCGCTCATCGATGCGCTGACCGGCCGGGACGTGGTGGACGCCGCCCAGGAGTATGCACAGCACATCCCGATGCGGGTCATCGCCGACATGCTCGGCTTCCCGCCGGAGGACGGCCCGCAGTTCCGCGAGTTCGTCGAGGACCTGATGGAGGGCATCAACCTGCCGCCGGAGGAGCGCATCACCGCGGTGTCCCGGCTGTTCGAGTACCTGCTCGACCAGGTCAGGGATCACCTGGACCATCCGCGGGACGACCTCACGAGCTACCTGATCGACGCCGAACTCCACGGCCGCAAGCTCGGCCCGGACCATGTCACCGGCACGATGGCGCTGCTGCTGATCGCCGGCATCGACACCAGCTGGAGCGCGATCGGCGCGTCGCTGTGGCATCTGGCCACCACCCCGGCCGACCGGGAACGGCTGGTCGCCGAGCCCGGCCTGCTGCGGGTCGCGCTGGAGGAGTTCCTCCGCGCCTACGCGCCGGTCACCATGGCGCGGCTGGTCAGGCAGGACATGCACTGGCGCGGCGCCGACATGAAGGCCGACGACTGGATCCTGCTGTCGTTCCCGGCGGCCAACCGGGACCCGGCCCAGTTCGACCGGGCGGGTGAGGTCATCATCGACCGCGAGGTCAACCGGCACGCCGCCTTCGGCCTGGGCATCCACCGCTGTGTCGGCTCACACCTGGCGCGAATGGAACTGCGGGTCGCGCTGGAGACCTGGCTGGCCCGCATCCCCTCGTTCACCCTCGCCGACCCGGCGGCGGTGAGATGGTCAGCGGGTCAGATCCGCGGGCCGCGGGCACTCCCGCTGCGCATCGGCTGACCGCCGCGGCAGGCTCAGGCTGGCCCGGCGGGTGGCACGCTCCCGCCGCTGCGCCAGTACTCACCGTCCGCCCGGGCCAGGAATCCCTCATCCACCAGGCACCGCCGGAGCGCCGCGTGATCGTCGTAGACGGCGGCCAGGAACCGGTTCACCCGGTCTTCCGGGTACCGCACGCCCGGCTCGAAGGCCTGGGCGATCTCGTCCAGCAGCAGCCGCCGCCGCGACTGCTTGCCGGGCAGGGTGGTGATCCTGCCCCCGCGGGTGAAGACCCGCAGCCGCTGGTCCCCGGCCAGCGACTCGATGACGGCGGATGGGTAAAGATCGGTCATGGCCCCCATTGTCGCGCGGGCCGCTGGCTGGTCATGGCTGCGGGCCGGTGCCCTGTGGCGGCCGGCCGGGGCGGCGCATCCGCCCCGCCCGGGCGGGCATCCGCCCCGCCTCCGCCAGTGCCCGGCGGAGCAGGAATTCGATCTGCGCGTTGGTGGAGCGCAGCTCATCGGCCGCCCACCGGGTCAGCGCGTCGTGCACCGCCGGATCCAGCCGCAGCAGGATGCCCTTGCGCTCACTCACCGGCTGACCCGCCCGCGCCCGTTACTGGTAGAGGGAGCCGGTGTTGACCACCTGCTGGGTGGCCTGCTCCGAGCAGAGGACGACGAGCAGGTTCGACACCATGGCGGCCTTGCGTTCCTCGTCCAGTTCGACCACGCCTTCCTCGTCGAGCCGCTGCAGGGCGAGCCGGACCATGCCGACCGCACCCTCGACGATCTTCTGCCGGGCGCCGACCACTGCGCTGGCCTGCTGCTGGCGCAGCATGGCCTGGGCGATCTCGGCCGCGTACGACAGGCGGGTCAGCCGCGATTCGACCACGGTCACCCCGGCCGGGGTGACCCGGTTAGCGATCTCCTCGGACAGCCGCTGGGTGATCTCCTCGGCATTGTCACGCAGCGACAGCTGCCCCTCATCCTGGCTGGTGTAGGGGTAGCTGGAGGCGGTGTGCCGGACGGCGGTCTCGGCCTGGAAGGCGACGAACTTCGGGAAGTCGTCCACCGAGTACAGCGCCTTGGCGGTGTCGGTGACCTGCCAGACCACCACGGCCGCGATCTCGATGGGATTCCCGTCCGCGTCATTGACCTTCGCCATCGCGCTCTCGTGGTTGCGCAGCCGGGTGGACACCGGCGCGGCGGGCAACCGGGTTCACCCACTGCAGCCCCGGAGCCCGGATGGTCCCCCGGTAGCGGCCGAACAGCTGCACCACCCGGGCCTCCCCCGCCACCACCGAGGTCAGCCCCTGCATCAACAGCCCGCCCGCGACGAACAGCACGATCGCTGTGATCACCAGCGCCGTCTGAGCGCCGCCACTGCTGCGGAAGCCCAGGATCAGCACCACCAGCCCGGCCAGCAAGATCACTATTCCGGCCGCCAGGAACCGCACCCCCGGCGCGAACCACGCGGTCGTCTCGGCCATCGGCCGGGCACCGGCGTCAGGACCGGCTGGCGTCTGCATCGCCATCGGGACCACCTCCACTTGACGCGGCTGATACCACATACTTAGCATAATGATATCAATTTAGGGAAGCAACGCCGCCGGGGCGGCGGACACAGGAGCACCCCGCCGGGGCGGCGGAAGCAAGCAGCCACCGGCGCGATACTGCTGAAGACGCCACTGTCGGCGGGCAGCAACGCGCCGGTCACCATCGACGGCGACTACGTGATCGCCGGCACGGGCGTGGCCGGCCCGGGCCAGCGGCCGCTGATCATCGCCTACAAGCTTGGCGGGACCGGCAGGCTCTCCGACACCGTCCGCCCGTAACCAGCAGCTGGAGGCAGACATGAGCGACCTGGCCATCGCGGTCAGCGGGCTGCGCAAGAGCTTTGGCGAGAAGGAGGCGGTCGCCGGGATTGACCTGCAGATCGCGGCCGGGTCCTTCGCCGGCCTGGTCGGGCCGAACGGGGCGGGGAAGACCACCTCGCTGTCGATGATGACCGGCCTGCTGCGGCCGGACACCGGCCGGATCATGGTCAACGGCCTGGACGTCTGGGCCGACCCGGTGGCTGCCAAGGCCATCATCGGGGTGGTGCCGGACCAGGCCCGCCTGTTCGAGCGGCTGAGCGGGGCGGAGGTGCTGGAATACGCGGGGCGGCTGCGGGGCCTGTCCACCGAGCAGGCGCGTTCCCGGGCCGCCCAGCTGCTGGATGTACTGGACCTGACGGCGGACGCGCAACGGCTGGTCGCCGACTACTCCACCGGCATGCGCAAGAAGGCCACGCTGGGCTGCGCCCTGATCCACAACCCGTCGGTGCTGTTCCTGGACGAGCCGCTGGAAGGCGTCGACCCGGTGTCCGCGGACGTGATCCGCCGGCTGCTGACCAGGTTCGTCCAGTCCGGCTCGACCGTGCTGTTCTCCAGCCATGTGATGGAACTGGTCGAGCAGGTCTGCGACCACGTCTCCATCATCAACCAGGGCCGGATCGTCGCCACCGGCACCGTGAGCCAGGTGCGGGGCGGCAAGACACTGCAGCGGGCATTCATCGACCTGGTCGGCCCCCGGGCAGCGGGCGAGGAGGGACTGTCGTGGCTCGGATCCTCGTCCAGCTGAAGCTGCGCCTGCTGCGTAACGGGCTGCGCGCGTCCACCGCGGCCAAGATCTCCTTCGTGGTCAGCACGGTGTTCGCCTGCCTGCTGGCGGCCGGCACCTTCGCGGCCCTGGCCAGCTTCCGCGGCCAGGCCATATCGGTGAACCTGACCACGGTCATCTTCACCCTGTTCGCGTTCGGCTGGCTCATCGCGCCGATCTTCGCCTTCGGCCTGGACGGCACGCTCGATCCCGCCACACTGGCGCCCTACCCTCTGCGCACCCGCCCGCTTGCCACCGGGCTGCTGGCCGCCTCGGCCACCGGCGCCTGGCCGCTGGCCAATGTGCTCGGCCTGCTCGGGGTGATGGTAGGGCTGGCCAGCGGGGCACTGGGCGAACTGGTGGCGGTGGTGGCGGTGCTGCTGCAGGTGCTGTTCTGCATCACGCTGGCCCGGTTCGTCACCACCAGCATGGCCAGGCTGCTGCGCTCGCGCCGCGGCCGGGACTTCGCGGCGTTCCTGATCGTCCCCGTCGTCGCGCTGTACGAGATCTTCACCCAGCTGGTGCCCCGGGCTGCCGCCCAGGGCACGCTGACCACGCGGAGCTTCGCCGGCTTCGACGCCTGGATCCGCTGGCTCCCGCCGGGACTGGCCGCGCACGCGATCCAGGACGCATCCGACGGGAACCCGGGCACCGCCGTTCTGCGCCTGGCATTGCTGGCCGCCGTCATCGCCGCCCTCGGCTGGCTGTGGATACGGTCGCTCAGCCGGGCGCTGGTCACCGCCGACACCTCCACCCAGTCTTCCCGGGTCCACAGCTCGGCGCTGCCGTTCGCCCGCTCCGGCCTGCGCGGCGCCGTGGCCGCCCGGTACTGGATCTACCAGCGCCGCGAGCCCACGTCGCTCGTCTACTGGGGCATGACCGCGGTGATCATGGCTGCCGCGTCGGTCGCCGCCTTCACCGGCCAGGGGCACAACCCCAACGTGCTGCTGTTCGGCGCGGTCCTCGGGGCCGCGTTCGTCGGGGTCTTCCACGCCAATGCGGTCGGGCTGACCGGGCCGGCATTCATCTTCGAGGCCACGGCTCTGGCCGGCCGCCGCGAGCTCCGCAGCTACTTCACCGGCCAGAATCTCGCGCTCGCGGTGATCGCGGTACCGCTGCTGATCGCGATCGGGTTCGGCCTCGCGATCGCGGACCGGCGGCCGGAGTACGGATTCCTGAGCATGGCGCTGGCCCTGGCCGGGCTCGGCGCGGCGCTGGCCATGAGCAACATCTTCTCGGTGGTCCTGCCCTACCCGATGGCCAGGCGGGCCGGGAACCCGCTGCCCCAGGCCGCCCAGGGGTACACGGCCTACGGGCTCGGCTGCGTTTTTGGCACCTTGCTCGCTGTCGGGGTGGCGGTTGCCCCGTTGGTCGTGGCCATCGTGCTGACCGGCTCAACGCCGGCGCTGGGCAGGGACCTGGTGCTGGTGCCATGTGCCGTGATCTACGGCCTGCTGCTGGCCTGGCTGGGGGTGCGGATCGCCGCCCGGGTGGGCGAGCCGAAGGTGCCAGAGCTGGTGCAGGTCGCGGTCCAGACCAAGCTGTAGCGCCGGCCCGGGCACCTACCCGCCGGCCCCGGGGGTGAGCGCCAGCCCGGCGACGATGTGCTCGGCGATCGCCAGCGAGGCGGTCGCCGCGGGTGACGGCGCGTTACGGACCGCCGTGACCGCGCCGATCCGGTGGATCCGGAAGTCATCGACGAGCGAGCCATCCGGATCCACCGCCTGGGCGCGCACCCCGGCCGGCGCGGCCATCACGTCGCCGGGTTCCAGCCAGGGCAGGTAGGTGCGGACCTCGGCCAGAAAGACCCGCCGGGAGACCGAGCCGCGCAGCTCGTGCAGGCCGGCCCGCCAGTTGCGGCGGGCCAGCCGGCGGAACGCGGCCGAGCGGGCCAGCCTGGCCATCTGCTCACGGCTCACGTCCCGGCGCCGGTACCCCTCCCTGGCCAGTGCGACCACCGCGTTGGGACCGAGGTCAACCTCGCCGTTGACCCGTGGGGTCACATGCACGCCGAGGAACGGGTAGGCGGGATCGGGCACCGGGTAGATCAGGTGCCGCACCCGGCCCCGGGCGTGCGGCCGCAGCCGCAGGTACTCGCCCCGGAACGGAACGATCTCCGGTGCGGCCTCGTCCCCAGCCGCCCTGGCCAGCAGATCCGCCTGCAGGCCGGCACAGATGACCAGCCGGGACAGCCGGTGCGTCCGGCCGGCCGTCACCGCTTCCACCCGGGCGCCACCGGGCTGGCGCACCGCCATCACCGGGGTACCGGTCAGCACCTGCCCGCCGGCCGCCGTCACGTCCCGGGCGAGGCTGCGGGCGATGGCGGGGTAGTCGACGATGGCCGTGGTCGGGGACAGCAGCGCGGCCTGGCCGGTGACCCCGGGCTCCAGTTCGGCGATGGCGGCCGGCGCGAGCCACCGCACCCCCGGGACACCATTGGCGAGCGCCCGCCGCTCCAGTTCGGCCAGCCGGGCCGTCTCGGTGTCATCGCGGGCCACGACCAGCTTGCCGCGGGCGTCCCAGGGCAGGCCCCGGTCCAGGCAGTAGGCACGCAGCAGGGCCACCCCCCGCCGGCACATGGTGGCCTTGGCCGAGCCGGGCTGGTAGTAGATCCCGGCGTGCACCACCCCGGAATTGCGCCCGGTCTGGTGCTGGGCGATCGCCGTCTCCTTCTCGAACACCACCACCCCGGTCCCGGACCGGGCCAGCTGCCGGGCCACGGCCAGGCCCAGGATCCCGCCGCCGACCACACCCACCGGGTCCCCGCTCGTCACCGTGCCTGTGCTCCTGGCTGGCCGTGGCCCGCGTGTCCGCTCATGCCATGATCCTGCCAGCAGCGGCGCCGCCCCTATGCTCAGGCCCAGGAGTTCACCGTGACCAGGGCCCGGCGCCGCCTGGCCCGGCGGCAGAGCGGAGCGTGAGGTGCAGGAATTCGCCGACTTCCTCGGCTCCCAGCCCCCGTTCGACGCACTCAGCGGCGACGACCTCGAACGGCTGGCGCATCGGGTCGAGGTCGAGTACTTCGCGGCGGGCACGGTGATCGTGCCCGCCGGCTCGGCGCCGCTGGACCACCTGTATGTGATCCGCACCGGGGCGGTGGAGATGCTCGACCGGGGCCGGGCGGTCGACCTGCTCGGGCCGGGCGACACCTTCGGGCACATCTCGCTGCTCACCGGGCTCGGGCCGCCCTTGTCCGCCCGCGCGGCCGAGGACACGCTGTGTTACCGGCTGCCGGACCCGCGGACGGTCATCGCAGATCGATCCGCTCTCCACTTCAGCCACTACGGAACCAGAATCGCGCGGGAAAGGCTGACCGGCTTCGGGCTGCTGGCTGGCCCGCAGGCCCCGGTCACCCGGCACATGCGGCAGATCGTCTGGTGCGAGGCCACCATGCCGGTCCGGGCAGCGGCGGCGGCGCTGACCCGGAGCGACCAGTCGTGTGCGCTCATCCGCACCCCGCAGGGCCCCGGCATCGTTACCGACCGCGACTTCCGCAGCAAGGTGGCCACCGGCGAGGTCAGCGCGGACGCCCCGGTCAGCGCCATCATGAGCGGGCCGGTGAGCACCGTGCCCAGTGACGCGACGCTGGCCGCGGCCTTCGTCCAGATGGTCAAGGCCGGCGTTCATCACCTCGTTGTCACCGACGGCAGCGGCGAGCCCATCGGCGTGCTGCGGGCGATGGATCTGGCCTCGGTCGAAGTGCGCGACCCGCTGCTGATCCGGACCGCCATCGACAGCGCCGCCGACGTCAGTGAACTGGGCCAGGCCAGCCGGCTGCTGCCGGCCACGATCGTCGAACTCCACGACACCGGAGTGCCTGCCGAGCACATCGGCGCCCTGCACGCCGCGCTCATCGATGCCATCCTGAGCCGCCTGCTGCTGCTGTCCGGCGAGCCCGGCGGGTCGTCGCCGCCGTGCTCGTGGCTGGTGCTGGGATCGATGGCACGGCATGAGCCCCTGCCCGGGTCCGATGTGGACACCGGCATCGTCTGGGCCGACCCGGACGGCGCCGATCCGGGCGAGGACATCCGGAAGGGAGCCACCCGGGTGCTGGCCGAGCTGGAACAGTGCGGCCTGCGCCGGTGCCCGGACGGGGCCAACGCCGACAACCCGCTGTTCAGCCGGTCCCGTTCGGGCTGGGCGGCGGCGGCCCGGCGGTGGATCACCGACCCCACCCGGGAAGGCGCGCTGCTGCTGTCGTCCATCGCCGCGGACTGCCGGCCCATCACCGAGGTCGCCATCGGCCGGGCCGTCACCGACACCATCCGGCAGACCACCCGCAGCACCGACTTCCTGGACGGACTGCTTCACTTCACGCTGGCCGCCAGGCCCCCGACCGGTTTCGTCCGCGACTTCGTGGTCGAGCACTCCGGTGAGCACCGCGGGGATCTCGACCTCAAGCGGGGCGGGCTGCGCCCGGTCTCCGCGCTGGCCCGGTGGCTGGCCATCGCCACCGGAGAGGTGCGCGGCAGTACGCCGGAACGGCTCAGCCACGCGGTGGACGCGCACCTGCTCACGGCCGGCGAAGCGGAGGCACTGGCCGGTGCGTTCCGGGATATCTACGAACTGCTGCTCCGGCAGGAAGTCGCCGCCATCCGGGAGGGCCGGCCGCCATCCGCGTGGATCGCACCCCGGGATCTGGATCCGCTCACCCGCCGCCATCTGCGTGACTCCTTCCGTGCTATCTCCGCCGTCCAGGCCGAACTCGACGGCGACTGGAAGACGCGGATGAGGAAAGCATGAGATGGCGCGTGGCGGCGGGCGGCCGGCATCTGCGTGCGGACTGGCGGCAGGCGGAATACTGCGCCATCGACGTCGAGACCACCGGCCTGGATCTGGGCACCGACAGCGTCGTGTCGGTCGGCTCGGTGCCGATCCGGGACGGCCGGGTCATCTACCGCGAGCACTACTACAGCCTGATCCGCCCGGCCAGCCCGGTCTCCGTCGCCGCCATGCGCGTGCACTACCTGCGCCCCGCGGACCTGGCACACGCGCCGGCCGCTGGCGAGGTCGCCCAGCAGGTAGCGCACCGGCTGGCGGGACAGATCGTGGTGGCGCACGCCGCCTGGATCGAGCGCGCGTTCCTCACCCCGCTGCTGCGGCAGGCCGGGGCCAGGTTCGCCGGCCGGGTGATCGACACGGCCGCACTCGCGCGGGCGCTGGGCTATGCGGCAGCCAGCCGGGACGGCCGGGAGCCATCGCTGGAGCTGCTGGCCCGGCAGCTATCACTGCCGGTCTATGCGCCCCACCACGCGCTCGGCGACGCTGTCACCACCGCGGCCGTCTTCCTCGCCATGGCGGCCCGGGCGGCCCAGCCGGCCGGGCAGGCCGGCCCGCGGCCGGTCAGCGCCAGGTCACTGATCGCCCTGTCCGACCGGCATGCCTACTGAGCGGACCGGGTCCGCTAACGGGCGTCACGGCCGGGCGGCGAGGTAGCCGAGCAGCGCGGCCAGCACCAGCGCGCTGCGGGGCGTGTAGGCGATCCGCCACAGCCCGCCGTGCGCGGCGGCGTCAGCCTCGTCCTGCCATGGGTGCGGGTGCGGCGGCCCGGCGTTGTGCAGGTCGTGCACGAGCAGGGCGGCCATCAGCACCCGGGTGGTGGCGGGCTCGAACACTTCGGCCCCGAACCGGTGCGCACCGGCATAGGCGGCCGCCAGCGCGCGGTTCTTCAGCACCGACCGGGTGCGGGTCGGCGGGGCCACGTTGAGCGAGACGGTTGTCCCGGCCTGGCGCGCCACGGTGGCCCGCCAGCGCTGCAGCCGTTTGGCCAGGGCGTAGTTGGGGCCCTGCTGGGCGACCAGGCTGTCGTTGATGCCGGGGTCGGCCCCGGGCGGGTAGGCCCGGCGGAGCAGCCGCCCGCCGGATGCCATGCGCAGCGGTGGGGTGGCGAGCTTGGCCAGCAGCGGCCGGGTGCCATAGGCCCGGACCGACTGGGCGACCGCGTCGGCCGGGACAGCGAACACGTCGGTGGGTGTGGCCAGGAACGCCAGCGCCAGATCGGGGCGGGCCGCCTGCAGCCGCACGGTGAGCGCGTCGGCCGCCGCGCACACCATCACGTTCGCGGCGCCGTCGGCGTAGACATAGTTGCCAAGGACGAGCGGGCCGGCCAGGCTGGCCAGCCAGCCAGCCGCAGCCGGGACGGCCCGGGCCAGGTCCAGGCCCGCCCGGTGCGCATTCGCCGGATCGCCGGCCTGGGGGGGCGGCGTCGCTGATTCCCCCCGCACCGGCACCAGCAAGGTGCCGGCGCTGCCCCGGGCCATGTTCAGCACCCGCTCCCACATCCCGGGGCTGGGCAGGTCAACGGCTGCCACCCGGGCACCCCAGGCCAGCAGCGGCGCCAGCGGGCCGATCTCGGCACCTGCCCCGAGCGCGATCACCGTCCGGCCCGGCAGCGGCAGCCATTCCGGATGCGCGGCGACCTCCCGCACGGCGTCCGCGCAGGACGGCTCGATGATCCCGGCACTCACCCAGCTGTCCAGCTGCCGGGCGAGCGCGGCGCCAGCCAGCAGTTCGCCCCGGTGCGGCAGCGACAGCCCGGTTTCCGGCTGCCCGCGGCCCGGCACGCTGAGCGTGGCGAAGCGGTCCGGCGCGGGAGCCGACTGCAGGGCGGCCAGCCCGGTCTCCGCGGCGGCAGGCCATTGCACCCGCATCCGGTCATGCAGCGAGTCCAGGCCCGCCTGGGCGATGGCCAGCGCGGCCGCTTTCGAGGCCAGCCCCGCCTCCACCAGACGGCGGAAATGGATCAGGTACCCCGAGCGCCAGTTGGTCTCCTGCTCAGCGCCGGCAGCACCGGCCGGCTCGACCGGCCGCAGCGCGTCGGCGACCACGGCCCGGCCCAGCGCGGACGTGCTCCGCCGCCCGTCCGCAAGCGGGAAGGCCACCCCGTCCGCTGCCTCCGCTGGCATCGGCGTCATCGGCCGCGGGCCTGGAAGGGCTCGGCGAGCTGCTCGGCCACCAGCAGCAGCACCGGCCCGGCCGCGCCGTCCTGCTCGACCGGGACCGGCCGGCCAGCCAGGCCGGTCGGGCCGGCCGCCTCGCCACGGCCAGGGAACCTGGCGCGGCCAGCCAGGACATCCCAGATCGTGAGCACCACGCCGAGATTGGTGTGCTGGGTGTCCGGCGCATGGTGCAGCCGGTGGTAGGCCGGGCTGACCAGCAGCCGGCCGGCTGGGCCGAATGTCCAGCGGAGATTGGCGTGCTGCAGCGTGCCGATGCATACGTAGATCGTGATGAGCACCGGCGCGATCGGGCGGTCCGGCATCAGGGCCATCACCGGGATGGCCGCCAGCACGAACCCGGTGGTGTGCATAAGCGGGTGCGCCCGGAAGGACGTGAGCACACTCAGCTCCTCCTGGCTGTGGTGCAGGGCGTGAAAGCGCCACAGCGGCTCGAGCCGGTGATCGGCATAGTGGGCCAGCCAGTTGGCGCCATCCATGGCCACGATGGTGACCGGGACAAGCAGCCAGCCGGGCCAGTGCGCGGCCGGCCGGATCTCGATCCAGTGCGCATAACGGCCCGCCAGTGCCGCCGCCCCGACACTGAGCAGCGTCATCAGCGGGATGACCAGCACGGCGTGCACCGCCAGGAAGCAGGCATCCTGGACGTGGCCGCGGGCCAGCACCGGCCGGCGCTCGGCCGGCCAGAAACGTTCACACATCCCGGTCGCCACCACCAGGGCCACCAGCAGCGGAGCGGCCAGCTCAGCCCGGCCCGCGGCGAGCACCGTTTCCAGGCGGCCCTGCCTGACCAGATCGGCGACGGCGGCCCAGACGATGCCGGCCGTGATCGCGGCCAGCGCGAACGAGGAGAGGCAGAGCCGCCGCCACCCCGGCGACCGGACCGCGCGCGGCGGCCGGACCGCGCGCGCCGCCCGCACCTCTAGCTGCGACGCGGTCACCGGACCTCCTCGGCCTGTCTGCCCGCATCCATACTGGCAGTTCACTGTCCGGAACGGCAGCCGGGAAGACCTGGTTCAGCCGGGAGGCAAAACCGGGCGACAGCAGTCGACCCCGCCGCCACGGGCGGCCTACGATCGGGCTGAGGCGGGAATCCGGCCGGGCCAGCACCGCCGGGAGCCCGCGAAGGAGCCCTGCCATGTCCCTTCTCCCGCCCGCGTACCGGGGAGCCCCTTACTACCAGCCGCGGCGGCCACCGCGCCGGTACCGGGCGCTGCGGATGCTGCGGCGGGCACTGATCATCGCCGCGGTGCTGGCACTGGTCATCCTCACCGGCGCCCTGCTCGTGCGGGGTTCCTACTGACCAGGCGGCTGATCCTGCTGCCGGGCCCACGCATGATAGGCATCCACGGCGGTGGGCAGGGTCGGGAAGAGCAGATCCTCACCGATCTTGCTGGCCAGGCCGAAGGCCCGCAGCCTGGCCAGCAGCTCATGTTTGACCCGGGCCAGGGCGAACACGGCACCGCTGTGGGTGATCTCCTCGCGGACGGCGTCCATCGCCTCCAGCGCGGTGAAGTCGACCTCGACGTTGGCCTCGACGTTGAGCACGAACCAGCGCAGCTCACCCGGCGGCTGGCTGGCGGCGGCCAGCGCCCGGCGGCGGAAGTCCTCGGCGTTAGCGAAGAACAGCGGCGCGTCGTACCGGTAGACCACCAGCCCGGGGATGGTCTGTGCGCTGGGATAGTCGTCCACGGCGTGCATGCCCGCGAGGCCCGGCACCAGGCCCAGCACCGCGTCGTGCGGGCGGGCGACCCGCACCAGCAGATCCGCGACTGACAGGCCGATCGCGACCAGGACGCCGTACAGGATGTTGAACGCCAGCACCCCGGCACAGGTGGCGACCGCGATGGCGAGTTCGGCGCGGCGGAAGGCGAACAGGCGGCGGAAGGCCGCCACGTCGATCAGCCGGATGGCCGCGTAGATCACGATCGCGCCGAGCGCGGCATCGGGGAACCTGGCCAGCAGCGGCCGGGCGGCCAGCAGGACCCCGGCTACCGTTGCGGCCGCGGCGAGCGAATAGACCTGGGTCCGGCTGCCGCTAGTCACCGCGATGGCGGTCCTGGTCGCGCTGGAGGAGACCGGGAAGCCGCGGACCAGACTGCTGCCGACGTTGGCGACGCCGAGCGCCAGCAGTTCGGTGTTGGCCCGGACCGTCTCGCCGCGCCGGGCGAACGAGCGGGCGGTCAGCACGTCATCGCTGAACCCCACGATCAGCACGGTGAAGGCGGGCAGCAGCAGTTCCCGCAGCGTCTGCGGGCTGATGTCGGGGAGGCCGGGGGCCGGCAGGCCGGCCGGGATCGGCCCGACGACCGCGATGCCATGGCCGGCCAGGCCGAATACCGCCGTCACAGCGGTGGCGCCAAGCACGGCCAGCAGCGGGCCCGGCGCGTGCGGCCAGCGCCACCACATCAGCAGCAGGAAGGCCAGCACCGCCGCGGCCAGGGCAACGGTCGCCAGCTGGGCCTGGCCGGCGCCCCGGGCGAAGGAGCCCAGCTGGGTGAGGAACGCCTGCCCGGTGACCGGCACCCCGGTGACCCGGTGCAGCTGATCGGCAATCATGATCAGCGCCACCCCGGCCAGGTAGCCGACCAGCACCGGGCGGGACAGCAGATCCGCCACGAACCCCAGCCGCAGCAGCCACGCGGCCACCGAAAGCAGGCCGACCAGCAGCGCGAGCGTGACCGCGAGCCCGGCGTACCGGGCGGAGTCGCCCGCCGCCAGCGGCCCGATCGCGACCGCGGTCATCAGCGCGGTGGTCGCCTCTGGCCCCATGGACAGCGACGGCGACGAGCCCAGCATGGCGTAGACGACCAGCGCGGGCAGCGCCGCCCACAGGCCGACGACCGGGTTCAGGCCCGCGATGGTCGCGTAGGCCATCACCTGCGGGACCAGGTACGCCGCCACGGTCACCCCGGCGATCAGGTCGCCGCGCAGCCACACACGCCGGTAACCGCGCAGCATCGCCAGCCCGGAGATCACATCACATATCTACCCCGGTGATCGCTTGCCGACGTGGGCTGGCCCCGGAAGCTGGGACGCAGGCCGGGCAGTGCCAGCGGCCGGTCTCAGACCGCGACCAGCAGCAGGCGGCTGGCCAGCGCAGTCGAGGCGGCCAGGTTGTCCTGCACCAGCCCGCTCGCGACCGGGTCATCGCGCACCGCCCACAGCAGCAGGCAGTTGGTCCAGGCCAGGTCCCGGGCGCTGGCGATGGTCCAGTTCCCGACCAGGTTGGCGACCGCGGCCAGGTGCCGGTCGGCCGCCAGTTCGGGAGCGGATTCGATCGACTGCCGGATGCCCTGCTCCGCCGCATCCAGCAACTGGTCCACCTTCTGGTAGTCGGCGAAGTGCGGGCCGGCCTGGGGAGAGGTGCCCAGGGCCTGGCAGGTCCTGACCACCGCGATCGGCAGGTCGTGGTTGATGTGGGCGTTGATGCCCGCCAGCGCGAACTGGATCGGCTCGATCCCCGGACTGGCACGCTGCTCGACCAGCGGCCGCCAGGCCATCGGCACCGCCGCCGGGTCGGCCGCAGTGTCGGCCGCGGCGAAGTACAGGCCGGCGAACGCCACGTCGAGGTGGGTGGTGAACGCTGGATCGGCGAAAAAGCCCTGGCCCACCTCGCTGCCCACCTGCTCGGTCACGTCCAGGTACACGCGGTTGAAACAGGCCAGCCCGTCGGTGGCGGGCAGCGCGTTCCCGATCGCCTCCATCCGCGCGATCACCTCGGGGATCGTGGTGACCGGCGCGCCCGGAACCGGCAAGCCAGCTGACATGGCAGTCACTATACGATCACCAGCTTCATTAGTTCCTGGGCGGTAGCTCAGCTGGGCGGGGCCGGTGGGGGATCCAGCGCGGGACCGTGCGCCGGTACTCGGCGTAGCTGGCACCGAAGCGGCGGCTCAGCGTCGGCTCCTCATAGCCGAGTACGAACAGGTGGAAGAAGAGCGCCATGGCGCCCACGTATGCCAGCAGCGGCAGGGACAGGAACAGCCACGCCTCGCCCGCGACGATGAGCAGCGCGGCGAGGTAGATCGGGTTACGCACCCAGCGGTAGGGGCCGGCGGCGACCACCCGGGTAGGTGCGTCCCACGGGCCGGGCGTGCCCCGGCCCACCGCCGCGAAGTTCCACACGCACCACACGTACAGCGCGGTCCCGGCCACGATGACGGGGACCGCCTCCCACGCGGCCGGGGTGGCCGTGCTGCCGTTGCGGGTGAGAATCCGCCAGGGCAGCCAGACTCCCCCCAGTCCCGGCACCACGATGGTGAACATCAGATTGCGGACGATGAGCCACAGCGTGCGGGCCATCGCCGGTCACCGTGCCCGCGACGGCCCAGCGGCGGGCGGCGTCCGCCGGCTGGCGGGCCGCAGTGCCCACGACAGCACAGTCAGCACGGTGAGGATGGCGAGCACGCCCACCTCAGCGATGTCATATCCGGTGGCCAGGTGGGACACGATGGCCCCGGTGTAGACGAAGAAGGCACCCGCGTAGCCCCATTCCTCGAGCAGCGGGCGGCGGGGAACCAGCAGGGCGGCTGCCGCCAGCGCCCCGGTGACCAGCCAGTACCCAGCCGGCTGCCAGCGCAGGGTCCTGCCGCGGCGGGCGTCTGGCAGGGATTGGGTCGAGATGCTCATCGTCAGTCTCCTGTTCTCATCGAGTATGGCCATCGCCTTAGGGGTAGAGCTACTACCTGTAGCAACACTATCTATAAGTGAGAGAGTAGCATGGCTACTTATGAGGGCGGAGACACTCAAGGGCCACCTGGACGGCATCCTGCTCGCGGTGCTCGAGCCGGGGCCACGCCACGGTTACGCGATCATGGAAGCGCTGCGGGTGCGCAGCGGCGGCCAGGTTGACCTGCCAACGGGCACCGTCTACCCGGCCCTGCACCGGCTGGAACGGGCGGGCCTGGTAGAGGCGAACTGGTCAACCGCTGGCGGCCGCCGCCGCCGCAGCTACCAGCTGACCCCGGCCGGCCACCGGGCGCTGGACACCGAGCGCAGCACCTGGCGGGACTTCTCCGCTGCCGTCACCACCTTGCTGGAACCCGCGCCGCTGGCGGTGAGCTCGCCATGACCGCGGACGGCCAGCCTGGCCCGGGCGGCCTGGCGGTCGACAGCTACCTCGCCGAACTCAAGGCCCGGCTGCCGGGCCCGGCCCGGGCCCGGGCCGGCATCGTGGCCGAACTGCGCTCCGGGCTCATGGACGCCGCCGACGCGCACCGGTCCGCCGGGCTGCCACCGGCCCAGGCCGCCCTGGCGGCGATCGCAGAATTCGGCGAGCCCGCCCAGGTCGCGGACGGCTTCCGGGCCGAGATCGCGGCCGGCCAGGCCCGCCGCGTCGCGGCCAGCCTGCTGGTGACCGGCCCACTGGTCGGCCTGCTGTGGATCGCCACCGCCACCACCAGCCACCTCAGCATCGGCCCCGCCCTCGGCTGGCATCAGGCAGGCACCTTCCCCGGCTTCGGCGTGGGCATCTATCTCGTCGCCGTCGCCGCCGGGGTCACCGCCTGGGGCGCGGTTGTCGGTATCGCCGTCACCGGCCGGGCTCACCCGCTGGCTGCCGTCCAGGCCGCGCCGGGCGCCGACCGCCGCTGCGGTCGCCGGCTACAGCGCGGTTTGTGCCGACGGGCTCGGTCTGGTGCTGCTCGCCGCCGTGCTGGCCGCCATGCCAGGAAAGCTCTCCCTGCTGCCGGCCGCTGCCGCGGCGGTGGCGAGCCTCGCCCGGCTGCTGCTCGCCCGGCGCGCCGCGCGCCAGTGCCTCACGCTCCGCGCAAGCCTGGCCTGACCCCGCCGCTGGCCCGCCCACATCCGGGCGCGGCGCGGATCGGGATTGAGCCCGCCAGCCGGCCGGGTACTGGTGCTGTGTGACAGACCTCGCGCCATCGGCGGCTGCGGTGCGCCGCGCATACCAGGAGGAACTCGGCCCCGGGCGGCGGGCCAATCAGGGGAGCCGCGCGGGACAGTGAGCCGGTGGCCGTCAGCCGTTGGGCATGGATGTGGCCCATGCCCGGGCCGCGATGGCGCGATACTGGCCGCGGGACAACGGGGGTGGGCCATGCCGTACCTGGACCGTGACGGGCCCGGCGGGACGTCAGCCTGGCGCTGACCTGGGCCGGCCGCTGGCTCGCCGGTCAGGCGTCCGGCTCCGGGACGTAGTGCCGGCTCTGATCCGCCGGGTCTATCCACACCCGCATCACCACCCGCGTGGTGGGATCACGGAACCGCTCGTCCGTCGGCAGCCAGCCGGCGGCTGGCTCGGCCGCCTGGCCATGACCGCGCCGCTGCCTGCCGGGACGCTGCCCCTCGGCGCCCAGCCCGGCGAGCCGCGGAAGGTCCGCCACCGCGGCCGCCGCCTCGTCCAGATACCGGGCGCCCAGTACCATCCCTACCCGGCGATCCAGCTCATCGAGGCCGAACTCGCCGACCGCATAGTGCTCCCGCAGCACGGCCACCAGCCGTTCTCGGTCGTCGTCAGCAGCCAGCCGCCGGGGACCGCCGGGGGCGGAACCGGGCACAGCTACTCCGTGGGCCGGATGACGACCGCGGTGCCATAGGCCACGATCTCGGTGAGCTGCTGGCCGATCTCCGAGGAATCGAACCGCATCGCGATGACCGCGTTCGCGCCCAGCAGGCGGGCGTTGTCGATCATGCGGTCGATGGCGTGGCGGCGGCTGTCCTCGAGCAGCGAGGTGTACTGCGGGACCTCGCCCTGCCGCATCGCAGTGAACCCCGCCCCGAACGACTTCGCGAAACCCATGCTGCGCACGACCAGGCCAAAGGTGAGTCCCAGATCCCGCTCGATGGTCATGCCCTCCAGTGCCAGGGCGGTGGTGACCGGGAAGGTGGCAGGCGAAGACTCCGACATGCAGGTCATCTTAGGGGCCGCCTCAGGGACAAGGGCTTCCGGCCGCTGATACCGGCTGCCGGACCTGCCGTGCGCGCCGGCCGCGGCACGCAGGCAGCCCTAGTAAGTGAGTGGACTGACTTGACAGCACCGGCCAACGTGGGGCCATACTGAGTGAGTTAACTAACTCATTTCAGAGGGGTGCTGGCAATCATGACATCAGCCCAGGCACAGGCCCTGCCAGGCGCGGGCTCCCGGCTGGCTCTCCGGTCGAGGATCGGCGCGTTCACCCTGGTGCTGCTGTGCGCCGTGCAGTTCCTCGACATCGCCGACACCGCGATCGTCAACGTCGCCCTGCCATCCATCCAGCACAGCCTGGGCTTCTCGCAGCAGAACCTGCAGTGGGTGGCCAGCGGCTACATCCTCACCTACGGCGGCTTCCTCCTGCTCGGAGGCCGCCTCGGCGACCTGATCGGGCGCCGCCGCGTGCTGCTCACCGGCCTGGCCGTCTTCGCTGTGTCGTCGCTGACCGCCGGGCTGGCCAGCAGCGCGGGGCTGCTCGTTGCCGCCCGGCTGGTGCAAGGTATCGGTGCCGCCCTCATGGCCCCGGCGGCACTATCGGAGCTCACGACCAGCTTCCGCGAGGGCAGGGACCGCAACACCGCGCTCGGGGTCTGGGGAGCCATCAGCGGGATGGCCGCGGCGGCCGGCGTCTTCCTCGGCGGAGTGATCTCACAGGAGCTGGGCTGGCGATGGGTCTTCTTCGTCAACCCGCCGGTCTGTGTCCTGGTGACTGCCGGGGCGCTTGCCCTGCTCGCGCGGGACCGGCCACGCGCGGCCGGCCGGACGGCCTTTGACTGGCAGGGGGCGGTGCTGGTGACCGGGGGCATGCTGCTGCTGGTATACAGCCTGGTGCGGGCGCCGGTGGCCGGCTGGGGGTCACCCGAGACCGTCCTGACCTTGCTGGGATCGGCCATCCTGCTGGCCGCCTTCGCGGTCAACGAGGCCCAGCGCCTTCACCCATTGGTGCCCGTCGCCATTCTCGGTGTGAAAGGGCTGGTGGCGGCCGACCTGACCCAGCTGATCGCCTTTAGCGGGTTCTTCTCCATGTTCTTCTACGCCACGCTCTACATGCAGGAGACCCTTCACTACTCTCCCCTTCAGGCCGGCGTCGCCTATCTCCCGATCACCGCAGGATTCGCCGTGGCCGGCGGCCTCGCCTCGCAGCTGGTCACGCGCATTGGCACCCGCCCGGTGGTAGTGGCCGGCTGCCTGATCGCCGGGGCCGGGATCTACTACGTGTCCAGGGTGCCCCTGCACGGCTCGTATCTGAGCGACCTGCTTCCCGGGTTCCTCGTCATGTCGCTCGGGGCGGGATCGGTATTCGTCTCGGTCACCGCCGCCGCCAACGCCGGCGTGCCGTCGGACAAGGCGGGCCTGGCGGCGGGGCTGCTGAACTCGTCCCAGCAGATCGGCAGCGCGCTTGGCCTCGCCATCCTCTCCGCCGTTGCGATCACTCGTAGCAGCCACCTGGCCGCGGCTGGCGTACCGCATGCGCTGGCCGCGGATGCCGGCTACCACCAGGCCCTGCTCGTCGGCAGCATCTTGATGGCGGGGGCGGCCGTGCTCGCGCTCCGGATCGGCAACACCAGGCAGGCAGCCCCGCTGGTCATGGTCAGCGCGGAGCCAGCCCCGGCGCCGGCCGGCCGCGCACCCCAAGACGGGACGCCATCCGGCACAGCGGCACCTGTATCCTGATGAGTGAGATGGCTGACTCATCCTCTGGCCAGGCGACCGCCGCCGGGCCGCGGCCCGCCAAACGCGAGCGGCTGGTAGCCGCCGCCACCCAGCTGCTGCACCAGCACGGCATCGAGCGGACCACGCTCGCCGACATCGCCAAGGCCGCAGATGTCCCCGCCGGGAACGTCTACTACTACTTCAAGACCAAAGACGACGTCATCGCGGCAGTCATCGAAGCCCACGCACAGCAGATCAGGACGACGCTGGCGGCCATCGACGCGCAGCACCAGTCGCCCAGGAGCCGGCTGAAGGCCTTCGTGCGGGAGTTCACCTCCCAGAGCGAGATGGTGGCCCAGTACGGATGCCCGCTGGGCGGCCTTTGCTCCGAGATCGGCAAGCGGGTCAGGCCGGCCGACTTCGCGGTAGCGGGACTGATGCGCCTGCTGATCGATTGGGCCGAAACGCAGTTCCGCTCACTGGGCCGCCGGGACGCACACGACCTCGCCCTCGATCTGCTCGCCGCCTATGAAGGCAGTGCGCTGCTGGCCAGCACCTTCGCTGATCCCGGCCTCCTGTCCGGCGCGGCCCGGCGCCTCAACCGCTGGCTCGACGCCTTGTGATCCGGCCGGCCGGGCATGGCTGGCACGCGGATCCCGGTGACGATCTGGGCCGCCGCACGGGTGGCCAGCTACCCGCCAATGCCTTCGCCAACCGCGGCTGACCGGAACGGCCGAACGGCTCGACGCGGCGCCGACTGGTGGTAGGTTCCAGCCGTGTCCGCGCCTGAACTCCGCGCGTCCAGGCCGGCCGGGTCCGGGGCACACGCGCCGCCGGCGGAAGGCCGCCTCCGGGCGGCACTCATGGACCTGTTCCCGTCACCGGCGGAGCCAGCGGCCCGCGCTGGCCTCGTGCGCTGGGCGTTCCTGCTCGGCCAGGTAGTCGTGGTCGCGGCCGGGGCGGCGGCGATGCTGGCCCGTGTCGGTGGCAGGCCCGCCTGGGACAGTGTCTGGGCCGAGGATCCGGCCATCTACCTGCCGCAGGCGCTCGCGCATCCCTGGCACCTGCTGCAGCCCTATGGCGGGTACCTGCAACTGGTCCCGCGGCTGATCGGCCAGCTTGCCGCACTGGTGCCAATCAGGGATGCCGCGGCCGTCTTCGCGATGAGCGGCGCCCTCATCGCATCGGCGTGCGGGCTGTTCGCCTACCACGCCAGTGCCGGCCAGGTCAGCTCGCGCTGGCTCCGCGTTCTGCTCGGCCTGTCCGTGGTGCTGCTGCCGGTGGCGCAACTGGAGATCGCCGACAACGGCGTCAATTCCATCTGGTATCTGCTCGCCGCCCTGTTCTGGGCCGCGCTGTGGCGGCCGCGCTCCCGGGCCGGTGCGGGGGTCACGGCGGTGGTGGCGCTCGCCGCGGCGGCCTCGAGTCCGCTTGCCCTCCTGTTCGCGCCGCTATTCGTGGGCCGTGCCCTGGTAGTGCCGCGGCGCCTGCGCGAGCACACCGCGACGGCCGGCTGGGCGGCTGGCTGCCTGCTGCAGGTCGTGGCCATCCTCACCAGCCACGTGTCCCGGTTGCGGCCCCGTGATCCGCTGAACGCGGTGTACTTCTACGCGCACGAGGTCCTGCTGCCGGCACTTGGCTGGCACCTGTCCTGGCACCTGCGGCATCTCGCCGGGCTGACCGGCGCCACCGTGCTCGCCGGCGGCCTCATCGCCATTGTCCTGTGTGCCGCGGTTATCACGCAGGACCGGCGGTGCCGGGTGTTCGTCATTACCGCGGTGGCGATCGGCCTGCTGTTCAGCGCGGTCACCTCGGCGCTCGCCTGGGGCGGGCCGGGCCAGCGGGTCACCATCGCGGTGGAACACGGCGCCCGCTATGCCACGGTCCCCATCCTGCTGCTCGACGCGGCGCTGATCGTGGCGGCCGACGCCTACGCACGCCGGTGGTGGCCGCGGCCCAGGGCCATCGCCGCGGTAGCCGCGCTGGTCGCGATCCTGGTCGTCGGCTGGGCCACGGACTTCCGGTACCCGGTCCGCCACTTCACCGGACGTGCCACGGACTGGCACCTGACCGCCGACAGATGGCTGCGCCGCTGCCAGCGCCAGCCGGACGGGACAATCACGGTCACCTTCACCAACTGGTGGGGAACCGGCCAGCTGGCTACCACCTTCAAGTGCTCCAGCCTGCATCGCTGACCCGGGATACGGCGCGCAGCAGGCAGCCGGGAGCCGGGAGCCGGTAACCGGCCAGCCGGAAACGTCAGCCGTCGATGGCCAGCGTCTTGAGCCTTGAGTAGGCGCCGTTGAAGACATCCTGGTCACCGGGCAGCCTGCCGCCGGATGCGTACTGCCAGAAGGTGTCGAACCCCCAGCCATTGGGCAGTGTGCCGGGAGCGGTCGCGTAACGGGCTATCCAGAGCGGGTCGTAGTTGCCGAACCCGCCGTAGTTACCTGTGCACGTGGACCACCAGTCGGTGGTGCTGTAGATCACCGGGTAGGCATGTTCCTTGTAGGCGTACTCGCGGACGAAATTCCAGACCCAGGCAACCATCTGCGCATGGGTGAGCCCGTAGCACTCCCTGCCATAGGGGTTGTACTCGATGTCGAGCGCGCCGGGCAGGGTGCGGCCGTCGCTGGACCAGCCGCCGCCATGTTTGATGAAGAAGTCGGCCTGGGCCTGCCCGGATGAGTTGTCCGGAATGGCGAAGTGGTAGGCGCCCCGGATCACGCCCCGGTTATACGGGCCCACGTACTGGTTGTAGAAGTCCGGGTTGGTGTAGTAGGTGCTCTCGGTGGCCTTTGCGTAGACGAAGTCGATGGCAGGCGCCACCGACGCCCAGTTGATGTTCCCCTGGTAGGCGCTGATGTCTATGCCTGGAAGCTGGGGCACCGTCCACGACCTGGCCGGTATGGACGGGTCGTGCCCCCATCGCGCATGAGCCCGGTTGACTGCCCCCATGTAGTCGGCGCGGGGATGGGTGATCTTTTCCGGGTGGACCGGCGTCGGGGTGAAGACCGGCTTGGCCGCCGGGATCTTCGGGCCGGACGCGGAGACCACCATTCCCGTGCGGGATACGGTGCCGGGCGGCTGGCCCGCCGAGCCGGACACGCCTGGCAGGCCGGCCGCGAGCGTGAACGCGGTGGTAAGGGCGGCCGCCGAGTACCGGCCCGCCCGCGTAAGACGGCCGAGAGGTGCCAACACTAACCACTCCCCCATTGTCAGCTGCCTAGAACCGCTTCCTGCAATCGGGCCGTATTGTGCCCCAGGAGTTACGCATTTAAGCAGGCTTAACGCGAGATCCTCATCACGCCGTGTGTGACCAGCGAGCACGGTGAGGCAGCAGCTAGCTGAGGGGCAGACGGTTACTGTGGGATCGCCGGCAGGCGATGATGAACCAGGAAGATCCGCCCCGATTTCATCCCGGCCGCCACCAGAAATGGCCTGTCCTGGTCCAGCCTGGCGATTACCCATCCTTCTTATAGCGGCCCGCAGTAGCCTGAAAAGCCGTGGGCGGCGGGCCCGCGCCAGCGTCCCGGGCACGATCAGGCGGCATCGCAACCCGGCTGGGTGACGTGCAGGAAAGGCGAGCCATGGCCATCTTCAGTCCTGGCCTGCGGCGAGCGGAGGAGCCCAGGGACAAGGGTCTCAAGACGGGGGCACTTGGCCTGGTGTCCAGCGTGGTCATGGGCGTGGCCTCGACCGCTCCGGCCTATAGCCTCGCCGCGACGCTGTTCTTCGTGGTGGCCGCCGTCGGGCTGAAGTCCCCGCTGGTCGCCGTGCTGGCGTTCGTGCCGATGCTGCTGTGCTCGATCGGCTACAGCGAGCTGAACAAGGCCGATCCCGACTGCGGGACCACGTTCATCTGGGCGGCCCGGGCGTTCGGGCCGAAAACCGGCTGGGCCGGCGGCTGGGCCATCGTGGCTGCCGACATCCTGGTCATGGCCAGCCTGGCCCAGGTGGCCGGGCAGTACCTGTTCTTCTTCATCCAGGGACCGAACAGCTCGATCGGTGCCAACCCCTCCAGCGGCTGGGTGCTGCTTGTCGGCATCTTGTGGATCGCTGCGATGGCGTACATCTGCTACCGGGGCATCGAGGTCTCCGCCAACTTCCAGCGGGTGCTGCTGTCCATCGAGATCGTCATGCTGCTGCTCATGTCGGTCACAGCGCTGGTCCGGGTCGCCACCGGCAACCACCCGCCCGGGTCGCTGCACCCGAGCTTGAGCTGGCTGTCGCCGTCGGGCCTGACCGTCTCAGCCTTTGTGTCCGGGATCATCCTGATGCTGTTCATCTACTGGGGCTGGGACACGGCCTTGTCGGTGAATGAGGAGACCGCGGACAAGTCCCGGACGCCGGGCCGGGCGGGCATCATCTCGACGGTCCTGCTGCTCGTCACCTACGTAACCGTGATCATCTCCGTGCAGGCCTTCGCCGGCATCGGGGACAAGGGCATCGGGCTGACGAATCCGGCGCACCAGTCCGACGTGCTGTCGGTCACCGGAGGCGCGATCTTCGGCACCTCCGCGCTCGGCACCTTCCTGTCCCGGCTGCTGTTCCTGATGGTGCTCAGTTCGGCCGCCGCCTCGACCCAAACCACGATCTTGCCGACCGCGCGCACGACGCTGTCGATGGCCGCCTACGGGGCGGTGCCCGAGTCGTTCGCCAAGATCCACCCCAGGTACCTGACCCCGACGGTGTCCACGATTGTGATGGGCGTGGTCTCGATCGCCCTGTACATCCCGCTGAACTACATCTCCGGCGGCAACCCGATCGCTGACGCGGTCTCCGCCATCGGCCTGTACATCGCGTTCTACTACGGGCTGACCGCGTTCTCCTGTGTCTGGTACTACCGGGCGACGCTGACCAGCAGCAGATGGAACCTGTGGATGCGCGGCATCCTGCCTGGGCCGGCGGCCTGATCATGTATCTGGCCGGCCTGTACAGCCTGCACAGCGACTGGGTCGCGACCAACAGCTACACCACGTGGACGGTCCCGGTCCTGCACTGGCAGATCGGCGGCATCTTCGTCATCGCGCTGCTGGCAGCATTGGCCGGAGTGATCGGCTTCGTTTTTATGCGCATCACCGCCCCGGCGTTCTTCCGTAACGAAACACTGACCAGGACTACTCCCGTGCTCGTTTTTGACCCGGACTCGCTCTGAGCCGGCCGCCGGTAACCCAATGCAGCCGGCCCGGAAATAGGCAAGGCACTGGCAGGGGATTGCCTACCTGTACTGTTCATTGGCAGGCTAGGGCAACGATGGTGCAGCCTGGCCGTTAGCTGGTTTCGCCGATGACGACGGACCCGGCCAGGAGAGCGGGAAAACGACAATGCATCTTCAGTTTGGCCAGCCGATGCCGGTGCAGCCAGTGAGCCGGAACCGGCTCCGGGTGCCGGTCACCCTGGAGCCCGGCATGCTACGGATGCGCGACGGTGCATCCTGACCTGACCTGCTCAGCCTGCCGGGCCCGCGGTCCCGGCAGTCCCGCCCGCACACCGGTTGCGGGCAGCGCGCCATGAGGAGCGCCGTACCGCCTGCGGGCCCGGCGGGGGTGGCTCCCGGCCGGCTGTCCTGGCCCGTCCGGTCCGGGACGGTGCCGGCGCTGGCGGACGGCTTCATTGCCAGGCTGGAGACGGCTCCGGCGCTGGCGGCCGCGCTGCCGGCCGGAGCGGCGGTCGCGCTCGTCCCCGACCGGGCATCGGTACCGGCTGCCTTCCCCGACCCGGCGGCCACTCCCGGTGCGCGGGACTGGCTGAGATCGTCGGGCAAGACCCAGCTCGCCGCGGCTTTCGCCGAGTCGCTCTGGCAGTCGGGCGGGGTAGACCTGCTGGTCTGGATCGACGCCACCAGCCGCGCCTCGGTGCTGTCCGGCTACGCCGCGGCGACGGCCGCCGCGACCGGCCGGGATCAGGCGAGCAGCTGTGAGTCGGTCGCCGCCCAGTTCCTCAGCTGGCTGGGTGAGACCAGCCGTTCCTGGCTGGTGGTACTGGATGACCTGGCCGACGCGGCGGACCTGGACGGTCTGTGGCCGGGCCCGGCCGGCCGGGTACTGGTGACCGGCGCCGACGCCGCGGCCATCCCCAGCGGTGTCCAGGTGGTGCCGGTCGGGCCCTTCAGCTTGCGTGAGGCCATCAGCTATCTGAGCGGACGCCTGTCGGCCGACCCGGACAAGCGGCAGGGTGTGATCGAACTGGCCCAGGAGCTGGACCTGGAGCCGCTCGCGCTGGCCCAGGCCAGCGCGGTGATCGCCAATTCCCCGCTGTCGTGCCGCGATTACCGGGCCCATTTCGTGCGCAGGCGGGAGCAGCTGGCGGAGTCGTCCGGCACCCGGCCCTCGGCGGCCGCGGTGACGTGGACGTTCTCGTTCGCGCAGGCGGATCAGCTGGCACCGGGTGGGCCGGCCCAGTTGCTGCTCGCCCTGGCTGCGCTGCTGGACGGGCACGGCATCCCGCACAACGTCTTCGCCACACCGGCGGCAGGCGGTTTCCTCGCGGGCGGCGACGTCCCCGTCAGCGGCGAGCGCGTCCACACGGCACTGTCGGCGCTGATACAGGTCGGCCTGCTGACCGTCGAGCCGGCGACGGCACCGCCGACAGTCCGGATCAGCGCCGTGCTGCAGGCGGCACTGCGGGCGGCGATGCCCGAAGGAATGCCCGACAGGGCGGCGAGTTCGGTCGCGGACGCGCTGCTCCAGGCCTGGCCGGAACCCGAGCCGCCCGGCTGGCCCGCGACCGGCCTGCGATCGTGCGTGGCGGCCCTCCGGCGGATCACCGGGAACCTGCTCTGGCACGGCGGCTGCCACCCCCTGCTGGTGCGGGCGGGAGACAGCCTGGATCACGCCGGCCTGACCGGACCCGCGGTGGACCACTGGCGCGACCTGGCCACGACCAGTGGCCGCCTGCTCGGCGGCGACCACCCGGACACGGCGCTGGCCGCCCAGCGGCTGGCCGATGCCTACCTTGCCGCCGGGCGCGCGGGCGATGCCATTGCATGGTTCCAGTGGGTACTCGACTGCCTGACCCACCAGTTCGGGCCGGACCAGCGTGACGTGATCGAGGCACGGCGCCGCCTCGGCCACGCCCAGGCGGCGGCGCTCCAGTTCCCGGCTGGGATCGCCACCCTCGAGCGCGCGGCCGCCCAATTCGAGCGGGTCTGCGGGCCCGCGCATGCCGACACGCTCGGCGCGCGAGACGAGCTCGCCGACGCCTACCTGGCCGCGGGCCGGTATCCCGACGCCATCGCCGTCTACCGGCGCACGCTGGCCGACCGGGAGCGCACCCAGGGAGCCCGGCACCCGCAGACGATGACGACGCGTCACGGCCTGGCCGACTCCTACCTGGCCAGTGGCCGGGCAAAAGAGGCAGTCGCGGCCTACAAGCGGGTGGTGGCCGACCGGGAGCGCGTCCTTGGCTCCGATCATCTGGACACACTGACCGCGCGGAACAGCCTCGGCGCCGCCTACCAGGAGACGGGCAAGACGGTGGCTGCGGAGCTGGCCAGCGAGCAGGCCTGGGCAGGGTTCGAGCGGGTGCTCGGCCCCCGTCACCCGGACACGCTGCGGAGCCGTGCCGGACTGGCCCAGGTGTACCGCCAGCTGGGGCGCTACGGCGATGCCCGGGTGCTGCTGCGCGACACGGTCAACCGGCTGGAGCGCATCTTGCCCGCCGACGACCCGCTGATCACCGAACTGCGGCAGAACCTGGCCGACATCGGCGAGGAGTAACCGCTGGCTGACCCTGGCTTCATGCACGCCGGGTCGTGCCCGCACGCCAGGTCGTGCCCGCACGCAGGTGTGCCGCGGCTCGGGCCAGCCGTGCGACACCGTCCGCGATCGCCCGCTCATTGAGATCCGAGTACCCGAAGATGAGGCCGCCCCGCGGCGCCGGCGACAGCCGGTACGGCGACACACCGGCGACGGCCACTCCTTCCCTGGCCGCCGCCGCGATCAGCACCGCCTCGTCGAGATCCGGCGGCAGCCACGCGACCAGATGCAGGCCAGCGGCGATCCCGGCCGGTTCCAGCTCGGGCAGGTGCCGGGCCAGCGCGCTCAGGAGTGCATCGCGGCGGGAGCGGTAACCGGGGCGCATGCGCCGCAGATGGCGGTCGAACTCGCCGCGGGAGAGGAAGTCGGCGAAGGTCAGCTGCTCGATGATGGGGGAGCCGCGGTCAGCCAGCAGCTTGGCCTCGGCGAAGGGCTCGACGAGTTCCGGCGGCAGGATGAGCCAGCCGAGCCGGAACCCGGGCGCCAGCGTCTTGCTGGCGGTCCCCGCGTAGGCGACGTGGCCTGGACCCAGGCCCTGCATAGCGCCGATCGGGGCGCGATCGTAGCGGTATTCGGCGTCGTAGTCGTCCTCCAGCACCAGCGCCCCGGTCCGCTGCGCCCAGGTGAGCACCGCGGCCCGGGCCTGGGGGGAGAGCACTCCCCCGGTCGGCCATTGGTGCGATGGGGTGAGGATGAGGACGTCGGCGTCGAGTCCGGCCACGGCCTCCACGCGCACACCGTCGTCGCCCACCGGCACGCCGACCACGCTCAGGCCCAGCGCCTGCGCGATGGGGCGGGCATCGTCCGAGGCCGACGGGTCCTCGACAGCCACGGTTCTGGCGCCGCGGGCAGCGAGCACTCCCATCAGCAGCGCCACCGCCTGCGCGTAGCCGTTGGTGATGACGGTCATCTCTGGATCGGCGCTGGTCCCCCGCACCCGGTTGAGGTAGGCGGCGAGCGCCGACCGGAGTTCGACCGCTCCCCGGCCGTCGAGGTAGCCCAGCCGCTCGTCGGCGGCCCCGGTGAGAACCCGGCGCACTGAGCGCAGCCAGGCGGCCCGCGGGAAGGCGGCGAGGTTGCAGCGGCCGTAGCCGAAGTCGATCACCGGGCGGGGTCCAGGCGGCCGGGCCGACCGCTCAGGCCTGGCTTCGGCGGCTGGCAGTGCGGAGGCTCGCGGTGCGGGGCTGGCGCAGGCGCCACCTGGGTGTAGCCGCCGCTGCGGCTGGTCAGGTATCCCTCGGCGACGAGCTGCGCATACGCCTCGACGACAACGCCCCGCGCAACACCCAGCTCAGCTGCCAGGGCGCGGGTCGGCGGGAGCGCAACGCCGGCCGGCAGGGCTCCGGAGCGGATCCGCTCGCGGATCGACACCTCGATCTGGCGGTGCAGGGCCCCACCGCTGCTGCGGTCCAGGCCGATCGCCAGCTCCGAGACCGGCGACAAATTGGTCCTCGATTCCGACACAGAACTGGACCTATCATCAGGACCGAATTCTGGAAGCCTGCAAGTCATGACTACCAGCGCACGGGTCCCCAGCACCACTCAGCGTTCACACTTCGACGGCCAGGTCCTCACGCCTGGCACCCGCGGATACGATGCCGCCCGGTCGGTCTGGAATTCGATGATCGACCATCGCCCGAAGCTGATCGTCCGGTGTGCCTCGGCCGGCGACGTTGTCACCGCGGTGCGCGCCGCCCGTGAGCACGACCTGGAGATCGGTGTCCGCAGTGGCGGCCACAACATCGCTGGCCTGGCTGTCCCGGACGGCGGGCTCATGATCGACCTCACCGCGATGGGCCGCGTCACGGTCGATCCGGTCACCTGCCGCGCGCGGGTCCAGGGCGGCGCACTGCTCGGCGCGCTGGACCGGGCGACGCAGTCGTGCGGCCTGGCCACCACGGCCGGCAACGTCTCGCACACTGGCGTCGGCGGGCTGACACTGGGCGGCGGTATGGGCTGGCTGGCCCGCCAGCACGGACTCACCTGCGACAACGTCGTGTCCTGCACCGTCGTCACCGCGGACGGCGACGTCGTGCGCGCTTCCGCCGGTAAGCACCCCGACCTGTTCTGGGGCCTGCGCGGCGGCGGCGGCAATTTCGGCGTCGTGGTCGAGTTCGAGCTCCGGCTGCATCCCGTTGGCACGCGGACCCTGGTCGCGGAGCTGGCCTTCCCGCTCGATCGCGCCGCCGCGGCGCTGCGTGGCTGGCGTGACCTGGCCGAGGAAGCCGCCCGCCCGGCCACGATGACCGCCGACATCTCCGGCGGCAGCATCACGCTCGGATACGTGTGGGCCGGCGACCCGGAGGCAGGCCGCGCGATGCTGCCGGCGCTGCGCTCCATCGGCGTGCCGGACGGCGAGGACGTACGCGAGTTCTCCTACCTGGAACTGCAAACCCGGGACGACGACAGCGAGGGCCATTCCTGCCGGCGCTACTGGAAAGGCCACTACCTCCCGGACCTGTCCGAGGGCGCGATCGCGGCGCTGGTGGACCGCGACCCCGCGGACGCCGCGCTGCCGGATGTCAGTCTCCAGGCTTATGGCGGCGCGATCGCCGACGTCGATGATGACGCGACGGCGTTCAGCCATCGCCACACGTGCTTCGAGTTCGTCGCCGCCGCGAAATGGAGCGATCCCGGCGAGGACGGCCTGCGGATGGGAGCCGCACGGCGGGAGGCCGCCAAGCTCGAGCCGTTCGCCGTGGGCGCCTACGTCAACGCGCTCAGCGATGAGGGCGCCCCCGGTGTCCGCCGCGCCTACTGCGATGCCAAGCGGGCGCGCCTGGCCGCGGTCAAGAATGCCTACGACCCGGTCAACGTCTTCCACCTCAACCACAACATCGCCCCGGCCAGGCACTGAGCCGACGGCGCCGTCGCCCGCATGCGCCGCACCCTGGCCAGGGGGCGGGCCCGTGGAGACGGCGAATGACCCTGCCTTTATGGTGGACCGATGGCGGCGGTCAAGCAGATCCAGGTCACCTTCGACTGCGCAGAACCTGAGCGCGTCGCTCGTTTCTGGTGCGAGGTGCTGGGGTACGTCATACCGCCGCCACCGGAGGGGTTTGCCACCTGGGGCGATTTCGATCGCTCGCTGCCGCCTGAGCATCAGGGTTCAGCGTTCGCATGCATTGATCCCTCAGGTGCAGGCCCGCGGCTGTTCTTCCAGCGCGTTCCCGAAGGCAAGGTTGTCAAGAACCGGCTGCATCTTGACGTGCGGGCCGGCACCGGGCTCGTGGGTGAGGAGCGCCTGGCCGCCCTGGAGGCCGAATGCGCGCGACTGGTCCCGCTCGGCGCGGTACGCGTGCGGCTACTGCCCGCCGATGACGTCAACGAGTCGTGCCTGGTGATGCAGGACATCGAGGGCAACGAGTTCTGTCTCGACTGAGTGGCCGCGAACGTGGCGGCTTGCGAGCCGACTGGCGCAGTCCGCCAGCACAAGGGTCGCCGTCCCGCGGCGCGCCAGCGGTCCTGATCCAGCGGTGTAGCCCAGAACGACACCGGCGTCAACGTCGCGCTGTCCGACGGCACGTCGATCCGGGCGGGCTATCTGGTCGGGTGCGACGGGGGCCGCAGTGTGATCCGAAAGGCGGCCGATATCGAGTTCGCCGGATGGGATCCATCGACGAGCTGGCTCATGGCCGAGGTCGAGATGACCGAGAAGCCGGAGTTCGGCCTGCGGCCGGGCGGGGGGATCGGCCCGGCCGAGGGCGGAGATCGGGTTCGGGTCGTCCTGACCGAGCGCCAGGTCGAGCACACCAGCGAGCCCACCTTGCAGGACGTCAGCGAGGCACTCATCGCCGCCGATGGGACAGACTACGGCGTGCACAGCCTGAGCTGGACTTCCCGTTTTACTGACAACACCCGGCAGGCGGCGTCGTATCGCAAGGGGCGCATCCTTCTGGCGGGCGATGCAGCACACGTGCATCCCCCGCTTGGTGGTCAAGGTCTCAACACCGGTGTCCAGGATGCCGTGAACCTGGGGTGGAAGCTGGCCCAGGTGGTCAAGAAGACATCGCCCCAGAGCCTGCTGGACACCTACCACGGCGAACGTCATCCGGTCGGCGCCCGGGTGCTGCAGAACACCATGGCCCAGGTCGCACTGACCAGCCCCGGCGACCGTCACCAGGCCCTGCGCACCATCATGGCCGAGCTACTCGGCATGGACGAGCCGCGTCAGAGTATCGCCGCCATGATGTCGGGTCTCGACATCCACTACGACCTCGGACCGGGACATCCCCTGCTCGGACGGCGCATGCCCGATCTGGACATCGCGACCGCCGATGGCCCGCTCCGCGTCTATCAACTCCTGCACGGCGCCAAGCCGGTGCTGCTCAACCTCGGTCAGCCACGCGTCCTTGACATCGCACCTTGGACTGACCGGGTCCAGCTGATCGATGCTGAATATGTCGGTCCGTGGGAGCTTCCGGTCCTGGGCTCAGTCAGCGCCCCGGCCGCCGTGGTGATCCGCCCTGATGGGTACGTCGCCTGGGTGGGGGATGGCACCGGCACCGGATTGCGCGACACCCTGACCAACTGGTTCGGAGCCGCACCGTCCGCAGTGGCCGACATCGGGTGACTGGGCACCGGCGGGACTGCCAGAGACGCCGGATCAGTACGAGCTCTACGGAGCCATCGCTGTATCCAGCCAGACGATGGCCTCGGCAGCGCGCGTGCAGGGCCTGATCTTCATCGGCTTCGGACTGTGGCTGGCGCCGCGGACCATCCCGCAAGTGCACCAGCTGCTGGGCTGGGCGTCGGATGGCGAGCTGATCAAGCGCGTGCAGCGGCTGACCGAGAGCCGCGCCGCGGCCGTGGACACCGCGGCCGCCGACCTGCGAAGGCTGGAGCGGAACCTGCATGACGGGGCGCAGGCCCGGCTGTTGCGCTGGGCATGAACCTGCGGGCCGGGAACGCCTCATCCCGACCAGCCCGGAGGCCGCGCTCGCGCTGGTGGCCGAGGCGCGGGAGACATCCGCGCGGGCGCTGACGAGCTGCGCGAGCTGGCGCGGCGTGCACCGCCGGCTGGCCGACGCGGACTCGTGCGCGTGGGGGGCGCGTGCTCGCCGTGCTGGCCTACCTCAACCCCTGACGCCCGGCCCCGTCCCGTGCGCACGGTTGGCAAACCCGATCGGGGCGCGTTCTGTCTTCCCCGGGCAACGATGCCGGGGTCAGGACTGATGACAGCCGATCACGGCTCATTCGCCCAGCCGGTCCACATGTCACAGACGGCTGGGCTGTCTCGTCTCGGGTAGTGAATGCAGGCACTCGACGGGAAGGTGACGGTCATGCGCGTGTTCGTGGCAGGCGGGACCGGAGCCATCGGGCGGCGGCTGGTGCCGCACCTGGTGGCCCACGGCGACCAGGTGACCGCTCGGCGACGGGGCCGGACAAGCTGGGGCGTGCTGGCACAGCTGGGTGCAGACGGTGCGGCGAGCGCTACCGTCCTGGCCGTGGAGCAAAAGGCGACCGGCGTGTTCAATATCGCCGATGACGAGCCAGCCCCGGCCAGCGAGTGGCTGCCTTATCTGGCCGCGTGCGCAGGGGCCAAGCGGCCGATGCGGGTCCCACGTGATGGACGGGCTGCTCGCCGGGATGGCGGTGTCAGGTGACCGAGGGGCGCGGCTTCTCCAACGCCAAGGCGAAGCGGGAGCTTGGCTGGAAACTGCGCTACCCCTCTTGGCGCCAGGGCTTCAAGGAAGAGCTGGCGTGAGGCGGTGGCTGAGGCCAGACCGGACGCGATCGTCCACCAGATGACCGCGCTTTCCGCAGCGCACGCCGGAAAGCCCGATTTGAAGCACCCCGACCGCTTCTTCGCCGCCACTATCCGGCTGCGCTCGGAGGGGACGGATCACTTGCTGGCCGCCGCCGAGGCAGCTGGCGTATCCCATATCGTCGCGCAGAGCTTTGGCGCCTTCAACGGCATCCGCGAGGGTGGAGCCGGGCTGAGGAGTTCGAGCAGCTCCGGCCGCTGCTGTTCTCGATCGCGTACCGCATCCTCGGCAGTGTGAGCGAAGCCGAGGACGCGGTCCAGGACACCTGGCTGCGCTACGAGTCGTCCCCGGCACAACCCGCCTCGGCCAAGGCCTTCCTGTCCGCCGCTGTCACCCGGATCTCGATCGATTTCCTGCGGTCGGCCCGCGCACGGCGGGAGGAATACGTCGGGCAGTGGTTCCCTGAGCCGCTGCTGACCGACCCCTACCAGGACTCCGAGCGGTCGGCAGAGCTGGCCGACTCGGTGTCAATGGCGGCCCTGTTGCTGCTCGAGCGGCTCAGCCCGCTCGAGCGGGCGGTATTCGTGCTGCGGGAGGTGTTCGGGTTCGGCTTTCCCGAGGTCGCGCTGGCGGTGGGAAGATCGGAGGCGGCCTGCCGCCAGCCCGCGGCCCGGGCGCGGCGCCACATGGACGCGGGGCGCCCCGGTTCGAGGCGGACCGCCGGGAGCGGGACAAACTGGCGGCACGGTTCTTCGAAGCGCTCACCGAAGGCGACGTCGGCGCCCTGCGCGAACTGCTCGCCGCTGACGTTCAGATCGTCGCGGACAGCGGCGGCAAGGCCCCAGCGCTGGCCAGGAGCATCATCGGCGCTGAGAAGGTGGCCCGGGTGCTTGCCTCGGTCTTCCCCTGGCTGGTCCGGATCGACGTGACGGTGCAGTCCCACCAGGTGAACGGCCAGCCGGGCGCGATCTTCCGCGACCGGGACGGCAAGGTCCTCAACACGTTGGCGCTCGACATACGCGACGGGCAGATTCAGACGATCCGCTCGGTGAGCAACCCCGACAAGCTCGGGCACGTAGGTCCGGTGGCAGACGCCTGGGCGGTCGCCCGCGAGGCGAACCAGGCCCGCCGGCCCGCAGATTGACCGGAAGGCCTGACTGCGCTGCGACCCGCGGCAGCCTCTTGCCGCCGGCGTGAATTGGCCAGGAATTGTCCGCTTGCATGTTCATACGTGGCGCTTGGCTGGAGGAGTGCACTCGTCTGCCGCTGCGAGTGCGCAACTCGCTGCTGGTATCGGCTGGTTGCCACCGGATGCGGCGCGCACGACGATGATTGCCATGGCCATGGTGTACCGCCTCCCCGCAGGCGCTATGCGGCAGAGCGTCAAGCCCCAGCTGGCCAGCTGGGACCGCGCGGGGCATCCCAGCCAGGTGAAGCTGGCCCGCTTCCTGGCGCACGTGGACGCGATAGCCGGGCCGGTGCTGGCGAGGGTGAGCGGCCGGGTCGCGGCCGAGCTGATCGTCGGGTTCAGCGATGGCGTCTGTCTGACTGATGGCGGCCATGACCTGGACAACTACCTGTTCCCGGTCGCTCAGCGGCTGGGCCCGCAGCGGGTGGCAGCCGTCTTCGGGCGCAAGATCCACGGGCCTTCGTCACTCGCCGTGGGGCCCGCCCAGCCGGACACGGCCGGGGCCACCGGGCAGTTCTCGGCCCGGATGATGGGGACCTATGAGCGCAGACAGTGGAAACAACAGCTCCACGACCGGCTTGCAGCGCAGGCAGCCGCCATCGATCCGGGCCCGGTAGGGCTGACAATCGCGCTGACGACCGGGCCGGGCCGCAACTGGGCCAGCCTCTGGAAGCCGCTCATCGACGCCTTCGGCCCCGTGCTCGGCGAAGACCCCAACCGGCCGTTCCACCCGCACGATGACCGTATCGTCAGCCTCGGCCTGCATCACACCATCGACACCGGCATCGCCCACGACGTGATCATCGACGCCTGGTGGACCCACCTGTAGCCAACCCCGCCGCCTCTCGCCGCAGCCATAACGGGGCGCTGCCGCCAGAGGGCTGGTAAACCGATTGCTGCCGTGGGCGGGGTCTTTGTACAGTCACCGCATGCCTGTGTTCGTGATGGTGCGCCCTGTCCGCGGCAACGCGGTCCCGGCGTGCGTGGGGATGGCATCGGCTCGCTGACGAATGGGCGGCGGCGATCGTCGCTGACGCTGGTGTGCGGCCGGGCGATCTGGTGATGGATATCGGGGCCGGTGACGGGGCACTGACCGTCCATCTGGCCGCCGCCGGCGCGCGCGTCCTGGCGGTGGAGCTGCATCCGGCTCGCGTGCGCAGGCTGCGTGAGCGTTTCGGCGGCGCCGTCACGGTGATCTGTGCCGATATCACCGACCTGCGGCTGCCGCGCCGCCCGTACCGGGTCGTCGCCAGTCCGCCCTACCGGCATAGCAGCCTGATACTGCGGTCGCTGCTGGCGCCCGGATCCCAGCTGATCTCCGCCGACCTCGTGCTGCAGCACGCGGTTGTCCGCAGGTACGTATCAGGACAGGCGCCTGGTGCCCAGCGATGGCTGCGCGACTGGCAGCTGAGCACCGGACGGGTACTGCCACGCCGGGCGTTTCACCCGGCGCCAGCGGTCGGCTCGGCGGTACTAGTCATCCGCCCCCGGCACCGGAAAGCCCACCGCTGCCACTGACGAACCGCCTGCTGCCAGCCCAGCCCGCTGAGGTGTTAAGCCTGGGCTGTCGTTGCGTCATGGCCGCGATGCTGGATGGCCCCGTCTTTCATGACGAAGACGGCGTTCTCCAGCAGGCGTATGTCCTGCAGTGGATTGCCGTTCACGGCGATGATGTCGGCAAGGTATCCGGGCGCGATACGCCCGGCCCGGTCGTCCCAGCGGATCAGTTCGGCTGCATGGATAGTGGCGGACTGGATCGCGCCCAGCGGGCTCTGGCCGCAGCGGACTTGGTAGGCGAACTGGCGGGCGTTGAGACCGTGCGGGTAGATGCCGCTGTCGGTACCGAATGCGATGCGCACGCCGGCTGCCAGGCACTTGGTGAATCCTTCTCGCTGCGCCAGCGCCGTCTGGTCATTCTTGGCCAGCACGTCGGCACGCCAGCCCTGCTCGCGGCCGGTCTCAGCGATGTAGTCACCGTTGTAGACGTCGGCGACCAGGAACGTCCCGGCAGCGGCCATCATCTGGATCGACTCATCGTCCATGAGCGAGCCGTGCTCGATGGAGCGTACGCCGCCGCGCACGGCGCGCTTGATGCCCTCGGCGCCGTGCGCGTGGGCGGCGACATCCGCGCCGGAAAGTGACGCTTCCGCGACGGCGGCCCGGATCTGCTCCTCGGTGAGCTCGGGGGCGCCGGGCACGCCTCCCGGTGCCATGACCGCGCCAGTGGCGATCAGTTTCACGAAGTCCGCGCCGCCGTGCAGCACCCGGCGCACCGCCCGGCGTATGTCATCGACTGAATCGGCCACCCCAACCCGGAACTCATACGGCACCACCGCATCGACGTCGGGGGCCAGCCCGGTTATGTCACCTCCCCCGCCCGAACAGGTCACGTACGCTCCCGCGACCCGCATGCGCGGGCCAGCAACCCAGCCTTGGTCGATGGCATCGCGCAACGCGACATCAACAAAGGCACGGAACGTGCCCACATCACGCACCGTGGTGAAGCCAGCCAGCAGCGTGTCCCGCGCATTGCGCACACCCGACAGCGCCTCCTGCGCACCGGTCCGCGCCAGCACCTCCCCGTACCCGCGGCCACTGTCGGGTTCGCCGACCAGGTGAGTGTGACAGTCGATCATGCCAGGCAGCACCGTCTGGCCCGGCAAATCCACGAAAGCAGGACCTTCGGCTGGCACATCCCCAGCGGCGACAACGCCAGCGATGCGGTGACCATCGATGACAACAGCGCGGTCCCGCAGCAGCTCCCCCGTCACCACATCGAGCAGCAAGTGCGGACGGATCACCGTGCGCTTGGAAGTGGTCATCCTGCAACGATAGGAACAGCCTGATGGGCCCACGTCACTTTTCTGCCGTTGTGACCACCACGCACTCAGCGGAGGCTGAAGACCGCAGCGAGATAGCAGAACATGGCGACTGCGGTGGCCAATGCCATGCCGAGTGAGGCGCCGTTGCTCGCGTTGCCTGCAAATGATGCTCCGGCGATTCCGGCGGCGAGGATCGCGGCCAGGCCAACGGAGGTGAATGCGATCAGCCGTCGGCTGCGAATGGCCCGGACCAGTGCCGCGATGGCGGCACCCAGCAGCACCAGCGCCACGGCGGCGTGCGCGGTGAGAACCGCGGATCCGAAGACCGTGGAGAAGAACGCCTTGTGGGCCGGCACCGACACGTACAGGTTCACGCCGATGCCAAGGGCGAACTCGATGATCAGCAGGACCGCGGCGCCCATGCAATTGCCGCGCAGCGCGGCCAGCTGGCGGCTTGGTGTGACCGCTTGTCCAGGTGCTGAGGTCATTGTGATGGCTCCCAATCACGGCAGGTGAGTACGCAGCCCCGGTGGCCGGTCATGCCATCACCGCGCCGCCCGCGACATCCAGGACGTGACCGGTGATCCAGGCCGCCTCGTCGGAGGCGAGAAACGCGGCGGCGGTGGCGACATCCAGCGGGGTGCCGAGGCGTTTGAGTGGGTGCCGCTCCGCCATGGCGGCCTGCTGAGCAGGCGGGATCTGGTGCTGGTTCCGGTCGGTCAGGATCGTCTCCGGCGCGATGCAGTTGGCCCGGATCCCGTACGGGCCAACCTGAGCGGCGACGTCCTGGGTCAGCATGATGATGGCAGCCTTGGCCGCGCCGTAGGGGATCGGCGCCCGGGCGTCGGGAACGCGCCCGGCCGTGGACGCCACCGTGATGATCGAGCCGCGGTGGCGCGCCTTCATGCCGGGCAGGAAGCTCTTCAGCGTCAGGAATGTGGCCAGCAGGTTGCCATCGATCGTCGCCCGCCAGCCCTGTTCCGGGATGTCCTCAAGCGGGGCCGGGGGCGTGAAGCTCCCGCCCGCGTTCACGACCAGGATGTCGGCGGGGCCGAGGCCCTCCTCGGCCTGGCGCCACATCGGCTCGATGGCATCGGAACTCGTGACGTCGCCGGTCACGCCAATGACCTGTCCGCCGTCGGCACGGATGGCTGCCACGGCGCTATTCACGGCGGCTTCGTCCCGCCCGTGCACAGCCACGGCCGCGCCCCGCCGGGCGAATTCGGTGGCGATCGCCTGGCCGATTCCCCGCGAGCTGCCGGTGACCAGGGCTATCCGGCCATGAAGCGTCTTCATATGCATCTGCCTTTCTGGCGCGGGCAGGGCTCACGGGCTACACTTTAGTTAAGTCTACTAGAAAGTCAAATTTCCTTGAAGAATGTTGGACCCTACGTGGCCCGGCTCGCGCCGCTACTGCTTCAGCTCGTGATCGCCTACCGCCGCCGCGGCACCGAGCTGCCGGAGACACTGCACCGCGCCGGAGGGCTCGGGCAGCGTCACGTCGGCGTGCTGATCACCGTTGCCATCAGCGGGCCGCTCAGCGTTTCCGAGCTCGCGCAGCGCACAGAGATGACCGTGGCACACGCCAGCCTGGTGGTCGGAGAGCTGGCCAGGGCCGGGCTCGTGCAACGTAACCACGACGAGCGTGACCGCCGCCGGATCATCGTCTCGCTGGCCGAGGCCGCCCAGCCCGCGGTGGCTGAAATGCGCGGCCGGTTCGCCGAGCCAGTCATCCGGTTTCTGCACCGCCTGGACGAGGAGCAAGCCGATGAGTTCATCCGCAGCCTCGCGCTCCTGCTGGCATACCTGCGCGACGAGGCACCACCGGGATA
>CAWIMG010000017.1:0-253420 GCA_963837105.1 uncultured Actinomycetes bacterium
ACTTCGGAGTCCGTGCTCGCCCCGTTCGCCGCCGCGGACAACGCCCGCGCCGTGTGGGACTCACTCGACCTGCCACGCCAGCGCCGCGTCATCGCCGCGCTGGCCACGGTCACCCTGCACCCGGCCGGGCAAGGCACACGCACATTCAACCCGGACACGGTGCAGATCACCCCAGTGGACGCTAGTTAGGCGATACGCTAAAGGCTGGCTCTGGCGCTCTGTTCGCTGGACTCGCCAGGCCCATCCGGCGCTCTCTATCTGGGGATTCGCCGCCGAGGACTCGCCCGCTGGGGCGCTCTGGTCGGCTCACGTGATGCGATCCGTGGGAGCGCCCAGGTGCCCGGTGAACCAATCCCCCGTAACGTCCCCCGCCGTGTCGCCCGAGCACGCGGCGCAGTCGGCGGCCTTGCCAAGACGAACGCGCCGCACGAAGCGATCGAGGCGGCCCGCGTGGCCCTGGCCGAGGCCAACGCTGAGGCCGCCGTCCGGAAGATCGTGGACGGCTGGCCGCCGCTGAGCGCTGAGACGAAGGCCGAACTCGCCTGCATCATCCTGTCGGGCGGTGATCATACGGCCACCTGACACAGCAGAACGCCGCCCCCCGGCAGAGAGCGGCGCTCAGGACGGCCATAGCAGCGGCAACATCAGTACCAGCCTACCGCCAGGTGCCTCCAAGGCACCGGACTACGGCCCGCTGCGAGCGGCACTCGACAAGGTGATCGCTGAGCAAGGGTGCTCGCTGAAGGACCTGACAGTCCTCGCCACGCAGAACGACCCGTTCCGGGTGGACACCCCGGCCCGGCACCGCGACGGTGAATGGCTTGCCATTACCGCCCGGGACCTTGGGCTCGGCGACCGGAAGATTCACCTGCGGGGCCTGCACTATATGGTGCTCGGCAGGCCCAAGCCGGACGGCACGAATTACCGGAACACCGACGCCGACTGGCTGTGGCTCCAGGGTGATGCGGCCAAGGCGGCGCGGTGGCTCGGTTACATCCCGTTCGACCAGATCGTTGACCAGCGCAACGCGGAACCCGAAGTCCGCGAGTTCAGCCAGCCCGAACCGTGGGCGTACCTGACGGTCGGGATCGACGTGGAACTCCCGGACGCCGACGACATCATGCCCGGCCTCAGTGTCGAGGACTTCCGGGGCGTGCAGACGCACCGCGTGGTCATGGTCGGCGAGAAGTCGAGCCTCGCCGATGTGCTCGTGCCCATCGCCCGCGCCCACGACGCGGACCTGTACCTGCCGACCGGCGAGATGAGTGACACGCTGGTCTACCGGATCGCCCGGACCGCAGCGGGCGATGGCCGCCCGCTCGTGGTGCTGTACTTCGCCGACTGCGACCCCGCCGGGTGGCAGATGCCACTGTCGGTCGGGCGGAAGCTCCAGGCGTTCCGTGAACTGCTCGGCGGCTTCGAGTTCGAGCTTCACCGGGTCGCGCTCACCCCCGGTCAGGTCCGCGAGTATGGCTTGCCATCAACGCCGCTGAAGGACACCGAGAAACGCGGCGACAGGTGGCAGTCGGCGATGGGAGTGCAGCAGACCGAGATAGACGCGCTCGCCTCGCTGCGGCCGGACCTGCTCCGGCAGATCGCCCGTCATGCCATCGCCCTGTTCTACGACTACGAACTCGGCCGCCGGGTCGCACGGGCCCGCAGCGAGTGGCTCGGCGAAGCGATGGAGATCATCAACCGCGACATTGACGGTGATCAGCTCGCCCGCATCCGCGCCGAGGCTGAGCAGAAACTCTCCGAGATGCGGGCGCAGATCGCCGAACTGAACGACCAGCTCCGCATCGACGCCAGCGACTTCGACCTGCCGCCAATCGTCATTCCCGGAGCGGACCTGAACGGGCGCGAGCCACCTGGGCCCCTGCTCGCTTCATGGTGGCCGTTCGCCGACCAGTGCCGGGCGCTGATCGACTCCAAGGCATACCGCTAGCCGGGCCGGTAGCGGGTAACCACGATGGCCGCCAAGGACCGCTGGCATCAGCTTGCCGACGCCATCGGGACGTCGAATCTGCCCGCGTCGGACAAGTCCGTGTTCCGGTATCTGCTCGACCGCGCCGACTACGGGACCGCCCGGCTGCCTGCCAAGTTCACCCCGAGGCAGGCGGACATTGGCCGCAAGACGAGCCACAGCCGTCGCCAGGTCCGTTTACGCGATCCGTCACCTTGAACGCCACAAGTGGCTAGACGTGGAGGGCCGCACCGGCCCCGGTAAGCCGCTGAGATACACCCTGGCAACCTGGGAGCAATAGTCAAGACCTGTGGATCAAGATCTTTTAGGCGGCTTCGGGCTGGGGGTTTTCACCCGGCCGTTCGACGAGCTTCCCGTTGATGAAGGTCGCTCCGGCGCGAACCAGGGCGACCAGGTGGGGTGCGTTGACGGCGCGCCACCGGTCTTGGGCGGCTTCGATGAGCTTGAACGCCATCGCCAGGCCCGCCGCCCGGGAGCCGGGCCCTTTGGTGATCTTGCTTCTGTGCCTTACCGTCGCGAAGGTTGACTCGATCGGCGTGGTCCGCAGATGCACCCAGTGCTCCGCGGGGTAGTCGTAGAACGCCAGCAGCTGGTCAAGGTCGTCGGTGATCTTCGCGACAGCCTTGGGGAATTTCGCCCCGTAGGCGGCCTTGAATGCGGTGACGGCGTCCAGGGCGTGCTGCTTGTCCTCGGCGCCCCAGATCTCCGCGAGAGCCTTCTTGGCGGCCGGGTGAGCGGATCTGGGCAGCGCGGCCAGAACGTTGGCGGTCTTGTGGAACCAACAGCGACCCTCCCTGGCCTGCGGGAACACCTCACGCAGGGCGCTCCAGAACCCCAGTGCGCCGTCGCCTACCGCGAGCACCGGGGCGCGCATGCCGCGGCGGGCGCAGTCGCGCAGCAGGTCCGCCCAGGACTCGGCGGACTCCCGGTACCCGTCGGCAAGGGCGATGAGCTCCTTGCGCCCGTCGGCGCGCACGCCGATCATCACCAGCAGGCACAGCTTGTGCTCTTCCAGCCGGATGTTCACGTGGATCCCGTCGGCCCACAGGTAGACGTAGTCCACGCCGGACAGGTCGCGCCCGGCGAAAGCGCGCTGCTCAGCCTGCCAGGCCTCGGTCAGCCGGGTGATCACCGCCGCCGACAGCCCAGCTGATGAGCCGAGGAACTGGCCGAGCGCAGGCACGAAATCCCCGCTGGACAGCCCATGCAGATACAGCAGCGGCAGCACCTCGGTGATCTTCGGGGTCTTCCGCGCCCACGGCGGCAAGATAGCCGAGGCGAACCGCATCCGCTCACCGGTGGCCGGGTCGGTGCGCTTGTCGTTGACCCGCGGCGCCCTCACCTCGATCGCGCCCGCGCTAGTCAGCACCTCCCTGCTCTGGTGGCAGCCATTGCGGACCACCAGGCGGCGGCCATCTCCGCCACGCTCGGCAGCGAACTGGGCGATGTAGGCATCCACCTCAGCGGCCAGAGCCTCGGCCAGCATCCGCCGCGCGCCCTCGCGGACAATCTCATCGATCAGCGACGGTGAGCGGTCATTCCTGCCCTCATGGCCAGGGCAGCCGTCAGGGACTACGGTGAGCATCGGGTTGTACCTTCCCGACCGGCGTTCCAGCGCCGATCTTGCTTGAGACCTCTACTCGATCACCGGGAAGGTACACCCCTCCCCGGCCGATCCACAGGTTTCAAGCATTGCTCCAACCTGGCACCGGATGCGACTGCTCCGGCCGTGTCCACACGTCCGGACGGCGGCAACCGGAGGGCCGGGCGGCGGCAACCATAGACAACCGAACGGCGGCAACCAACGGCGGCAACGCCGCAGGTCAAACCGTGGTTCGCACTGAGAGGCGCCGAGAGGGAGGGGTGGGGAGGAAGCTTGAACCTAAACCTGACCTTGCGCTGTGCTCAGTGTGCCGGACGCCCATGGACCCGGTGCTGCCCGCGAACGGGTACCAGACTCATCCGTGCTGTGACCCGGACGAGGTGAGCCCGATGTGGCAAACCAATGACGAAAGATCTCTAATGATGCGTGTTACAGACCCATCGACAGCCCGGCCGCCCAGGTAGCACTGAGCGTCACTCACGTAACCTCCCCACCAGCGGTTGACCCCGCTGCCGGGCTATGCTCTTGGCATTCTGCAGGTGGGGGTGGTACCGGTGACGGCAGGGCCTGGTGACCAGGGTGCAGCAGACGCGGCGGCCAGTGGCTATCTGCGGGCGTCGCATGCCGATCGGGAGCATGTGATCGATGTGCTCAAGGCCGCGTTCGTGCAGGGCATGCTGGCCAAGCACGAGCTGGATGCGCGGGTGGGCCAGACGTTCGCCTCGCGGACCCATGGGGAGCTGGCCCCGCTGACTGCCGACCTTCCCGCTGGGTTGATTGCAGCCCCGGCGGCGGGTAAGGCCGCCCGGGTCCGGACCCGGGCGCCGCTGGGCAAGGTAGTCGCGGGCGCAGCGCTGATCGTTCCGCCGCCAGCCATGGTGGCGGCCGCCTTCCTCACCGGGAATGAGGAAGTGGGGAAAGTGTCCATCCTGGTGGTGGTCCTCTTTTTCATGGCCTGGATGGTTGCCGGGGCGCAGCTGCTGGCCAACTGGCACGCCAAGCGCTCGCGCGGGCAGCTGCCGCGGGGGCCCGCTCCTGGCATGGGTGGCCAGGTCTCCCAGCGCCCGGTATCAGCCGATCCGGGCAGGCAGCTTCCGCCGGCCGGTCACGGTCACCAGCGCACCGCCGAAGCCGCGCGACGGCGTCTTCCCCGCCTGCTGCCCAGCTAGCACAGGAGCCGGTGATGGCAGAACCGCCAGACCCGAGGCCAGCAGCCGCAGGCCGCGGTGATCTGCGGGCCTCACACGCTGACCGCGAGCATGTGATCGATGTGCTCAAGGCCGCGTTCGTGCAGGGCATGCTGACCAAGGACGAACTGGATGCGCGGGCGGGGCAGGCGTTCGCCGCGCGGACCTATGCGGACCTGGCCGCGCTCACTGCCGACCTCCCGGCCGGGCTGGCCAGGACTCAGCCAGTGCGCAAGCCCGCCCGGGCGAAGGCCCGGTTGACGGCGAGTGTGGCAGTCATCTTGTGCCTAGCTGGGATCTATGCATCAGCCGGGGTGGTGCACGCTGTCCTGATCGGTAATGAGCGGTTGTTCGTCGCGTTCATCATGCCCGCGTTCTTCAGCTTTGTGGCCTGGATGGTGGCCGGGGTCATGATGGCTGACTCATGGCACCAGAAGCGCTCCCGCGGGCAGCTGCCGCCGCCGTCAGCGTAGCGCGGCCCGGCGCTCGAGGGTGAGCGGGACGGCGGGCCCGGCATGACCCTGATGCTCTGCCAACCCCACAGGGATACCCGTGCCCGTCGCCTGCTTGGGCATAGCGTCGCCCAGCGCATCTGGCGGTCAGTGCCGACCCGCCGGGCCAGCGCAGGCCTGTGCACCTAATGGTCGCCGTATAACCAGGCTGTCACGGCCTGTAACCTCAGTCATTGAAGAACTTTAACCACTGGCCTGGACCTCAGCCGGTGAAAGCAAGCCAGGGCCAGACGTGCCTTGCTGTGCAGGACGGTGATCCTTCCACGCCAGCGGGTGTCCAAGATCAGAGGCAAATCGGCCACGGGACTCATCCACGACGCGCGTGCCTCGTTACACGAGCGCCGATGATCGGCCCGCACTCAGGCGCATAGGAGAGGACGGATAGGAGGGTCACGGATCAGGACGCTGAGTGACCATCCCCAGCACGATCCCGCCCTTCGCGAAAACTCCCCCAGCACAGGAGGGAGGATCGAATCGCGATTTGATTACTCAGCGTGACCGCATGATCTCGCAGCCGCGCTCTGCCTACCCGGCATGCGCGGGCCGTTTTTTGCTGCAGGCCGCTGTGCGCAGGGTGCCCCACGATGCGGTTGCCCGCGGCCGCGTTGCTGGCCATGCGGTGCTCCTTCGTTCGCGTTTCCCTTGGGCCGCCGTCAAGCTACCTAGGCGAGCGCACGTGCGTCAGCCGGCAACGGAGCGCTCACCTGCCGGACTACGAGGCCCCGGCAATAGGACTCCCGGGCGCGGATGACCCACTCCCTGATCCGGCGCCCTCTTGCCGGGCCTCTACGTGCGGCCAGTTTGACCGCTTATGCTCGGCGCTGTGCCGGACGCTCGTGACCCCGCCGCCGTGGGCAGCTACCAGGGCGTGATCATCGACTGGGGCGGAGTGATGACCGGGCCGGTCATGGACAGCGTCCGGGTCTGGCTGGACGCGGAACACATCGGCCACGACACCTACCAAGCCGCGCTGCGCCCGTGGGTACGCGCCGCCTATGACGAGGCCGGCCATGGCAATCCCGTGCATGCGCTGGAACGTGGCGAGTGCACCAGCGCCGAGTTCGAGCGCGAACTGGCCGCCCGGCTGGTCCGCCGGGACGGCGGGACGGTGGTGGCCGACGGCCTGCTCGGCCGGATGTTCGCCGCCACCGTGCCGTGCCAGCCCATGTACTCGGCGGTCCGCGCGTTGCGCGCGGCGGGCCTGCGCACCTGCCTGCTGTCCAACTCGTGGGGCAGCGACGGGTACCCGCGCGAGATACTCCCCGAACTGTTCGACGCGATCGTCATCTCCGCCGAGGTCGGCATGCGCAAGCCGGAGGAGCGGATTTTCCGGCACGCGACCAGCCTGATCGGGCTGGCACCCGGCGAGTGCGTGTTCATCGACGACATGTCGGCCAACGTGCAGGCCGCGCAGGCGCTGGGAATGCGCGCCGTGCTGCATAGCGAGCCGGCCGCCACGGTGGCCGAACTGGCGGAAGTGTTCGGCCTGCCACTGGCCTGAGCGACCCCGGTCGGCCGCGCTAGCCTGAGCCTTCGTGGGCGACTACCCGGCCCCGGCCACCCCCGGCCGCGCCGCCAACATGCGCGCCATCCGGCGGACCGACACCAAACCCGAGATCGCCCTGCGCAGCGCGCTGCACCGGCGCGGATACCGGTTCCGCAAGGACTACCGGCTTCAGCTCAACGGCGGTGCCAGGGTCCGCCCGGATATCGCTTTCACCGCCCGCCGGGTGGCTGTCTTCGTGGACGGCTGCTTCTGGCACGTGTGCCCCGAGCACGGGCGCGATCCGGCGGTGAACGAGTGGTATTGGGCACCCAAGCTTCGCCGGAACGTGGAGCGGGACCGCACCGCCGACGCGGCCCTGGCCGAGGCGGGCTGGCAGGTGGTCCGGATCTGGGAGCACGTGCCGCTCACCGACGCGGTGGCGGCCGTGGTCGCGGCCCTGGCCGGACCGGCTGACCCAGGGCAGTTACCGGCACCGCCGTTTGGCTGCCGAAGACAGGTGTGGATGGCACACTCGTGATCATCAGAAGGCGGCTCCGCCCAGCCCGCTCGGCGCGGCGAATCCCGGCGGGCCGGAGGGGTCCCCATGCGCGTGTACCTGCCGGCGACGCTGTCGACGCTGGCACGCCTGCTGCGGGCCGGTGAGATCGGCCCGGCGCCGGTGCACGGGTTCGCGGTGACGCCGGCCTTGCGCGAGTGGTACGCCAGCGGTGACCTGGAAGAACTCGAGTACGTGGCGATGACGCACGCTGGCCGGGCATCGCTGCGGCTGCTGGCGGCCGACCCGGCCGCGCCCCGGCGGCGGGTGGTGCTGGCCGCCGATGTCCCCGAGGGCCTGGTCGGCCATAACGGCGGTTTCGACGACCCGACGGCCGTCGAGGTCAGCGCCCCGGTGACGGTGAACCAGGTGGTGTCCGGCCATGTGGACGAGGTGCTGGCGGTGACCGACATCGCCGAGGCGGTGGCCGCGCTGCCAGCCGCCGACCAGGGGGACGATGACGCCCAGTTCGTGGTGGACGGCGCGGAGGGCCACGAACTGCTCTGGTATGCCTCCCAGGAGTTTGCCTACCTCACCGGGTGACGAACCGCCGGGCCGCCTTTCCGGCGCCCCGGCCACCCTGCCCAGCCGCTGGCCAACGTGCGACGATGGGTGCTGCCGTCAACGATGCCGGAGAGGGCAGGAGCAGTCATGGACGCCGTCACCAATGTCCCTTCGCCGGTGAACGAGCCGATCCGGCAGTACCCGCCGGGCAGTGCTGACCGGGCTGGGCTGGAGCACAAGATCAAGGAACTGGCCGGCGACCGGGCCGAGCTGACCATGATCATCGGCGGCGAGCGGCGGGCAGGCGAGGGTGAGCCGGTCGATGTGGTCGCCCCGCACAACCACCGGCAGGTGCTCGGCAGCTTGCGCAACGCCACCGACGCGGACGTGGCCGCGGCGATCGACGCCGCCGCGGCCGCCGCTCCCGGCTGGCGGGCGCTGTCCTTCGACGACCGGGCGGCGATCCTGCTCAAGGCGGCCGACCTGCTGGCCGGCCCGTGGCGGGCCACCATCAATGCGGCCACGATGCTGGGCCAGTCCAAGTCGGTGTACCAGGCCGAGATCGACGCCGCCTGCGAGCTGATCGACTTCTGGCGCTTCAACGTGCACTACGCCCGCCGGTTGCTGGCCGAGCAGCCCGAGTCTGGCCCGGGCATGTGGAACCGGCTGGAGTACCGGCCGCTGGAAGGCTTCGTGCTGGCCATCACCCCGTTCAACTTCACCTCGATCGCGGCCAACCTGCCGACCGCGCCCGCCCTGCTCGGCAACGTGGTGCTGTGGAAGCCGTCACCGACCCAGCAGCTGTCCGCGCACTACACGATGGAGTTGCTGGCCGCGGCCGGGCTGCCGCCCGGGGTGATCAACATGATCACCGGCGACGGGCAGGCGGTGTCCCGGGTCGCGCTGCCGCACCCGGACCTGGCCGGCATCCACTTCACCGGTTCCACCGGCACCTTCCAGCACCTGTGGCGCTCGGTCGGCGAGAGCATCTCCTCCTACCGGGGCTACCCGCGGCTGGTCGGCGAGACCGGGGGCAAGGATTTCGTCATCGCCCACCCGTCGGCCGACCCGGAGGTGCTGGCCACCGCCCTGATCCGGGGCGCGTTCGAGTACCAGGGGCAGAAATGTTCCGCCGCCTCCCGCGCGTACCTGCCCCGCTCGCTGTGGCAGGGATTCCGGGACGACTTCCTGGCCCAGGTGGAGTCGCTGACCATGGGTGACGTGGCCGCTGATCTGTCGCTGTTCATGGGCGCGGTGATCGACGGCCGGGCCTTCGCCAAGCACGCCGGCGCGCTGGCCCGGGCCCGCAGCCGGCCGGACGTGCGGGTACTGACCGGCGGCAGCCTGGACGACAGCGAAGGCTATTTCGTCGCGCCCACCGTGCTGGACTGCACCGACCCGGCGGATGAGGTCTTCACCACCGAGTACTTCGGCCCCATCCTGGCCGTGCACGTCTACGACGACGCCCGGTATACGCAGACGGTCGCCCAGGCCGCCGACGTGGCGCGGTATGCGCTCACCGGCTCGATCATCGCCCAGGACCGGGCCGCGATCGCCGCCGCTACCGACGCGCTGCGGTTCTCGGCCGGCAACTTCTACATCAACGACAAGCCGACCGGGGCAGTGGTCGGGCAGCAGCCCTTCGGCGGGGCGAGGGCCAGCGGCACCAACGACAAGGCGGGCTCGATCTTCAACCTGACCCGCTGGGTCAACGCCCGCACCATCAAGGAACTGTTCGTGCCCCCCACCGACCATCGCTACCCGCACATGGGCTGACCGGCTGCCCGCTGGCTGCGCCCCGCGATGCCGCCGTCACGGCACCACGTCGTAGCCGGTCATGTGGAAGTAGGGGCCGCCTTCCTTGGGGTTGATCAAGCCGGGCCGGATGGAGATCGTGTGCGTGCCCGGCCGCGGCCAGCGCCAGGCGAACAGCACCGAGTCCGGGAAGGTGTGGCCGGAACTGGACTTGTTCTGCCAGATGCCGGTCTGGTCGAAGGTCTGGCGGCCGTCGATGAAGACCCGGGCGTGGCCGGGTTCACAGCAGATCTCCCCGATCGTGCCGATGATCGCGACCGCGCGCCCGGTGAAGGTGAACGAGACCCGGCCGTGGTGCAGCGCCAGATCGTGCCGGACGAAGGTGGCGTGCGCCCAGAACCCCGGCTGGGCCGGCCGCCCGCGCGGGTCGAGTGCCGCGGCCGCCTGCTCCACCGTGAGGCCGCCGTTGACCTGCCAGACGGTCACCGGCGCCCGCGGTGGTGGGCCGTCGAAGAAGCGGCCGTAGGCGCCGGCCGGGGTGACCTCGGCGGCCGCGGCACTCGCCGCGGTCAGCAGCCATTGCCGCGCGAACCCCTGGTGGCCGAGCGTGGCCAGGTCGTACATGGCCTCCACCAGTGGCTCGCTGATGTCGTTCTCGGCCTGCAGGTCGGCGTACACGCCGGCCGCGTCGGCCAGGCGCCGCTGGACCGCGTGCGCGGTCGCCAGCGCCTGCCGCAGATAGGACCCCTGGCCGGTGGCCCTGGCCAGCCAGAAGCCGGCCCAGATCAGGTTGCCGTTCACCGAGCCGAAGTAGCGGCCCGGCACCTGGCGGCAGGCCCGCCCACTATCGAACACATACACCGTGTACAGCGGGACGTGCGGGGACAGGAAGTAGGCCCGGACCGCGCTGTACTCCGCGATGGCCAGTTGCAGGTACCGCTGGCGGTGGGTGACCTGGTACAGCAGCAGCGCGGCCTTGATGTAGTTGGAGCCGGTTTCCAGGGTCTTGAGCCGGTTGCCGCCGCCGGGCTGCTGGAAGAAGACGCTCGGGCAGGCGCCGAAGGCAAAATCGGACTCGTGCTCGATGGCCACGAAGCCGAACGCGGCCTCGGCCTTGGCCAGCGCGGCCGGGTTGCCGGTGACCTGGTACTCGCGCACATCGGCGATCGTGTCCCACATCGGCACGTCGCTCCAGGAGGAGGTGCCCGGGGTGTAGCGGTAGGCGGTGCCGGCCAGCGCGTTCGTGATCGGGACCACGCCCCGGTCATGAGTCAGCCGCCAGTGGAAGTACAGCGAGTAGGTGAGCGAGTCGTCGCCCCAGTCCAGGTTGCCGGTCCCGCAGATCCTGGGCAGGCAGGTGTTCCAGGTGCCGGCGCCGGTGTAGTACCCCTGTTCGAGCGTGCGCACCGCCCGCTGGCCCAGGCCCGCGAACGTCGGCCCAGTGGATGTCCCGCCCTGGCCGGTGGCGGAAGTTTCGGGCTGGCCGGCGGTTGCCTGTCCGGCCCCCGAGCAGCCGGCCACCGTGATGGCCGCCAGCACGGCGGCAAGCACGACCGGGCGGCGGCTGAATATGCGGCCCTGCCTGCGGCTAGGCATCGGCTGCCTCCCTGACCTGGACCGGAGCCGTTCTACGGTAGCGCCCCGGCCCGGCCGGCCAGGGCCGAAGCGGGCCGGCCGCCGATGGGCATGTCCGGGCACGGCGGACGGCCATCGCCGGCCTGGCCGCTGGCATAGGCTGGCGTCCTCATGAACCCCGGAGGTTCGCATTCACCGTCTGGTGCTGTGGAACATCGACCTGACATTGCTGGACGTCGGACGGGTGACCCGCGCGGCGTACGCGGACGCGTTCCGGACGGTGACTGGCCGGCCGCTGGTCGCCCTGCCGCAGACGGCCGGGCGGACTGAATCGGAGATCTTCTTCGACGCCCTCGCGCTGAACGAGCCGGCCCCCCGCGCCACCGCCACCCCGGCGGGCGAGGAACTGCTGGGCGCCTTCACGGCCGAACTCGCCACCGCTTTCCGCGCCCGGCGGGAGTTGCTCACCCAGGAGGGCTGGCTGCTGCCCGGTGCCCGGGAGGCGGTCGCCGAGGTGGCCGCCATGCCGGGGGTGGTGCAAACCGTGCTCACCGGTGCCATCCGGCCGAATGCGATCGAGAAACTGCGCGCCTTCGGGCTGGAGCAGTACTTCGATACCGAGGTCGGCGGCTACGGCTCCGAGGTTTATCCCAAGGGTGCGCTGCTGCTGGCCGCGCGCGGCCGGGCGGCCGCGAAGTACGCCGTGGACTTCACCGAGCGGGCGACGGTGTATCTGGCCGACTCCGTCCGGGACGTGGCCGCGGCCCGGAACGGCGGTGCCCGCAGCGTGGGGGTGGCCAGCGGCCGTTCCTCCGCTGCCGAATTGCGCGACGCGGGCGCCGACGTGGTGCTGGCCGACCTCGCCGACCCGGCCCGCGTGGTGCGGGCCATCGACGGGCTGACCAGCGCGGCGACCGCGGGCTGACGGCGGCGGTGAGCTGGCCGCCGCCCGCGGCCGTGAACGGGCCGGTGTGCGCGGGCTGATGGGCCGCTGGCCGCGGACTGACTGGCCGCTCGCCCGCCCGGTAGGTTGACGCCGTGGCTGAGGACCCGGCACGGGTGCCGCTGGCTGTCATCGCCCGTCAATGGGGCCGCATCGGGTGCATCGGTTTCGGCGGCCCGCCCGCGCACATCGCGCTGCTACGGCGGCTGTGCGTGCAGGACCGGGGGTGGCTGGCGGCGGGCGAGTTCGAGGATGGGGTGGCGGCCGTCAACCTGCTGCCCGGCCCGGCATCGACCCAGCTCGCGATCTATTGTGCGTGGCGGCTGCGGGGCGCGGCGGGAGCACTGGTAGGCGGCCTGTGCTTCATCGTGCCCGGCCTGATCGTGATCCTCGCGCTGGCATCGCTGTTCCTGGTCGCCCAACCGCCGGGCTGGGTGTCCGCCGTCGCGCTGGGCGCGGGCGCGGCCGTGCCCGCCGTCGCGCTGGCGGCGGCCATCGGGCTGACCCCGGCCAGCTGGCGGCGCGCCGGGACGGTGCCGGCCAGCCTGGAGGTGCCGCCGGCAGCGGCAGAGCCTGCCGCCGGGTCTGCCGGATTCCCCGCCGCGGCCCGGGCACGGGCCGTGATCCGGGCCGCTCACCTGCGCTGGATTGGCTACCTGGCGGCCGGGGCAGCCGCATCCGCCCTGCTCGGGCCGTGGCTGGTGCTGGTGCTGGCGGCAGCTGGCCTGATCGAGGTCGCGGTGCGGGCTGGCGCCCGGGTGGGCCACCCGGACCGCCCAGGCGGCCCGGGCCGGTCGCCGCCGGCCGGGCTGGTGTCGATGGCCGCTGGCGGCACCGCGACCGCGGCTGGGCTGGCCGCGGTCGCCTGGGTGGCGTTCAAGGTCGGCGCGCTGTCCTACGGCGGCGGGTTCGTGATCATCCCGCTGATGCAGCGGGATGCGGTGCACACCTATCACTGGATGAGTTCCGCCCAGTTCCTGACCGCGGTCGCGCTCGGGCAGGTCACGCCCGGGCCGGTGGTGCAGACCGTGGCCGTGGTGGGATACGCCGCGGCCGGGCTGGCTGGCGGGCTGCTCGCGTCGGCGGTCGCGTTCACCCCGTCGTTCGCCTTCGTGCTGGGCGGCGCGCGTTACTTCGGGCGGCTGCGTGCGAACGCGAACGTGCAGGCATTCCTGACCGGAGCCGGGCCGGCCGCGATCGGGGCCATCGCCGGGGCGGCGGTGCCGCTTGGCCTCTCGCTGGCCCATCTGTGGCAGGTGGGGGTGCTGGCGGTGGCGGCCGGCTGGCTGATCGGGCTGCGGCGGGGAGTGGTGACCGCCATCGCCGGCTCGGCGGCTCTCGGCGTGGCCGTATTCCTGGCAGGAGGACCGGTGACATGACGGCACAGACCGCGATCACTATCTATGGCGTGCTGGCGGTCAGCTTCATGATGGCCATGTACGTGCTCGAACAGCGGCACCGCGGGTTCATCCTGGCCTTCGCGGTTGGCTGCCTGGCCTCGGCGGGGTACGGCTTCGCGTCCGGCGCCTGGCCGTTTGGCGTGGTGGAAGCCATCTGGTCGGTCATCGCCGTCCGCCGCTACCTGGCGGCCGCCCACTAACCCGCACCCCCGCCGCCCCCGCCCCCGCCACCGCCGGCCCCGCCCCGCCCCCGCCCCCGCGGCGGCCCAGCCATCCCCCCGCCGGTCTCCGGCCACTTTTATGGGTTTCAGTCATTCTGGGCCGCAATTTCACCCGATTTGTGCCACCCAACTAATGAAAAGCCACGGGCGGAAGGGGGGCACGGCTGGAAGCAGGGGCACGGGTGGAATGGGGCGCGGGCGCCGGTCCGCGGGCCCTGCGTTGCGGGGATCCGGGACCGGGCTCGATGCTAGGGCCATGACGATGGGCGATCAGGCGGCAGCGGGACTTCCCAGCGGCGACTACGGCGAGGTGCTGTGGGAACCCACCCCCGAGTTCATCGGGCGGGCTCGGATCAGCGACTACCGGCGCTGGCTGGCCAGTCGTGGCCTGACGGTGGCCGGTCCCGCCGCCGTCACCCCGGCCGGCGCGGCCCAGGACTACCGCGCCCTGTGGGGGTGGTCGGTGGCCGAGCCGGCCGCGTTCTGGGGCTCGCTATGGGACTACTTCGGGGTGCTGGGCAGCCGCGGGGATGGGCCGGTGCTGGCCGGCACGATGCCGGAGGTGACCTGGTTCGGCGGCAGCACCCTCAACTACGCGCGCAACGCCTTGCGGCCCGCGCTCACCGAGCCGGACCGGACCGCCGTGATCGCCCGGGACGAGGCCGGCCAGCAGTTCACACTCAGCTACGGTGAGCTGGCCGCCGAGGTGGCCCGGGTGCGGGCCGGGCTGGCGGCGCTGGGGGTAACCAGGGGCGACCGGGTGGCGGCCTTCCTGCCCACCGTCCCGGCCGCGCTCATCGGCCTGCTCGCCACCGCCAGCCTGGGGGCGATCTGGTCGTCGTGCTCACCGGACTTCGGGGCGCACAGCGTGATCGACCGGTTCGCGCAGATTGCGCCGAAAGCGCTGCTCGCGGCCGGTCATTACCGGTACGGCGGCAAGGAGTTCGACCGCCGGGCGGCCGTGGCCGAGATCGCCGCCGCCCTGCCCGGCCTGGCCACCGTGATCACGGTCGGGGACACCGGCGCCCCCGGCCCCACCCTGCCCGCGGGCGTGGCGGCGGTGCCATTCGGCGCACTGCCCGGCGATGGCGGAACAGGCCCGGAGTTCGCCGAGGTCCCGTTCGGCCATCCGCTGTGGGTGCTGTATTCCTCCGGCACCACCGGGCTGCCCAAGCCGATCGTGCACAGCCACGGTGGCATCGTGCTGGAGCATCTGAAGGCGCTCTGCCTGCACCAGGACCTCGGCCCCGGCGACGTGTTCTGCTGGTACACCACCACCGGCTGGATGATGTGGAACTACCTGGCCGGCGGGCTGCTGGCGGGTGCCACGGTCGTGGCCTACGACGGCAGCCCGGCGTATCCCGGCATCGATGCGCTGTGGCGGCTGGCGGCCGATACCAAGATCACCTATCTCGGCACCAGCGCGCCCTACCTGATGGCCTGTGCCAAGGCCGGGCTGGCGCCCGGTCACGACCTGGATCTGACCGCGCTGCGCGGCATCGGCTCGACCGGCTCGCCGCTGCCGCCCGAGGGCTTCCGGTGGGTGTACCAGCAGGTGGGCACGGGGCTGCAACTGGGCTCGTTCTCCGGCGGCACCGATCTGTGCACCGGGTTCGTCGGCCCGTCCCCGCTGCTGCCGGTGCGGGCAGGTGTCATCTCCGGCCCCTGCCTGGGCGCCAAGGTGGAGGCCTATGACAGCACGGGCCGCCCGGTCACTGGGCAGGTCGGCGAACTGGTCATCGCCGCGCCGATGCCGTCGATGCCAACCGGGTTCTGGAACGACCCGGGCGGTGAGCGCTACCGGGCCAGCTACTTCGGCACCTACCCGGGCGTGTGGCGGCACGGCGACTGGATCACGATGCTGCCCGATGGCGGCTGCGTGATCTTCGGCCGGTCCGACGCCACCTTGAACCGGGGCGGGGTCCGGATGGGCACCAGCGAGTTCTACCGGGTGGTGGAGCGGATGCCGGAGATCGCCGACAGCCTGGTGGTGGACACCGGCCAGCTGGGCGCGGAGGGCCGTCTCATCCTGTACGTGGTGCTCGCCGAGGGCTGCCAGCTCGACGATGCCCTGATCGGGCGGCTGAAGTCAGCCCTGCGGGCCGAACTGTCACCCCGGCACGTGCCGGACGAGATTCATCAGGTACCCGCGGTGCCACGCACCCTGTCCGGCAAGAAGCTGGAAGTGCCGGTACGGCGGATCCTGCTCGGCACCCCGGTGGCGGAGGCGGCCGACCCGGACGCCATCGCCAACCCGGAGGTGCTGGCGCTCTTCACCCCTCCAGCGCCGCCCGCGTAGAGTCAGAATCGGGCCAGGCAGGGCGATCGACGGCGATCGAGGAAACGCGTGACATCAGCGGAGCAGCGCGTGGCATCAGCAGAACGGCGGGCTGCGACGCAGACCAGCAAGGCGGTCGCGGTCCTGCTGGCGGAGGCGGCCCAGGCCGCCGCCGCGGCCGGGGCAGGCGCCCTCGGCGTCGGTGACCTGGGCAGCTATCTCACCGACTACTACCGGCTGGTGGCGGCTGAGGATCTGCTCCCGTACCAGGCGGCCGCGGTCGGCGGGATCGCCACCGAGCACGCCCGGCTCGCCGCGCGGCGCCCGCAGGGCCGGGCACTGGTTCAGGTCCGGATGGCTGGCCAGAGCACCTCGCTGGACCAGACGCGGGGCGTAGTCGACATCGTCACCGACGACATGCCCTTCCTGGTCGACTCGATCACGCTGGAACTGAGCCGGCACAACCTGGACAGCTATCACATCATCCACCCGCAGCTGCTGGTGCGGCGCGACGTCAGCGGGGAACTGTGGGAGGTGGTCGGCCCGCCGGTAGATGGCCGCCGCGGGCACGACGAGATCGCCGAGTCGTGGATGCACATCGAAGTCGATACCACCGGTGTGGACCTGGACCAGCTCGAAAAGGACCTGCAGCGGGTGCTGGCCGACGTCCGGGTGGCGGTCGAGGACTACCCGAAGATGCAGGGAACGGCGCTGCTGCTGGCCGACCGGCTGGCCGCCGAGGGCCCAGCCGCGCCCACCGAGACGCAGGCGCTGCTGCGCTGGCTGGCCGACAACCACTTCACCTTCCTCGGTTACCGCGAATACGACCTGACCGAGGGCCCGGACGGGATGGCACTGATCGCGGTGCCCGGCACCGGGCTGGGCCTGCTGCGGCATGACAAGCGCGGGTCGTCGTCGTTCGCGGCCCTGCCACCGGAGGTCCGGGCGCGGGCGAAGGATCCGCAGCGGCTCATCCTGACCAAGGCCAACTCCCGCTCCACCGTGCACCGGCCCGTCTACCTCGACTACATCGCCATCAAGCGGGTCGACCAGGCCGGCCAGGTGAACGGCGAGTACCGGTTCATCGGGCTATATACGCACGCCGCCTACCATGAGAGCATCACCCGGATCCCGGTGCTGCGGCGCAAGCTAACCGGCGTGCTGGAACAGGCCGGGGTGACCGCGGACAGCCATGATGGCCAGGACCTGACCGAGATCCTGGAGGGCTACCCGCGGGAGGAACTGTTCCAGATCTCGGTGGCGGAACTGACCCCGATCGCGCTGGGCGTGCTGCGGCTGCGCACGCACCGGCAGACCCGGCTGTTCCTGCGCCGTGACGTTTACGGCCGGTTCATGTCCTGCATGGTCTACCTGCCACGGGACCGCTACACCACGCCGGTGCGGCTGCGCGCCCAGGAGATCCTGCGGCAGGCGCTGAACGGGGTGTCGGTCGAGTACAGCGCCACGGTCGGGGATTCGCCGCTGGCCCGGCTGCACGTGGTGGTGCGGGCGAGGAAAGGCACCTCACTGCCGGAAGTGGACCCGGCCGCACTGGAGGCGGCGGTCGCGGCGGCCGTCCGCAGCTGGGACGACGACCTGGCCGCCGAGGCCACCCGCAAGCTCGGCGAGGGCTCGGCCCGGGTACTGCTCGGGCTGTGCGCCGTCGCGATCCCGGAGACCTATAAGACCGACGTGCCCGCGGCCAACGCGCTCACCGACTTCCTGCGGATACAGCAGTTGCTGGCCGACGGCCAGAACACCGCGTTCGACCTGTGGGAGGCCGAGAGTTACACCGGCGGGCGCCCGGTCACCGACCTGTCCAGGCAGGGGGTCTGGCGGCTCACCATCTACCGCACCGGGACCCCGATCACGCTCACCGACGTGCTGCCCCGCCTTCAGCACATGGGCGTGGAGGTGGTGGATGAGCACCCGTACGAGTTCGCCGGCCCGGGGGCGGCAACGCCGTTCTGGATCTATGACTTCGGGCTGCGGCGCAGCGCCGAAGCGAGCCAGACGACCGCAGCGACCGCGCATCCGGGGCCGGTCAAGGCCATGTTCGAGGACGCGCTGCTGGCGCTGTGGCGGGGCGACATCGAGGACGACGGATTCAGCGCGCTGGTGCTGGACGCCCACCTGACCTGGCAGCAGGTGGTGGTGCTGCGCGCCTACGCGAAGTATCTGCGGCAGGCGGGCATCGCCTTCAGCCAGCGCTACATCGAGCGGGTGCTGGCGCTGAACGTGCTCATCACCCGGCTGCTGGTCCGGCTGTTCGAGTCCAGGTTCGACCCGGCCCGCGACCAGGGCGAAGCCGAGCGAAGCGAGGCCATCACCGAGGAGATCCGCGGCCAGCTCGACGAGGTCGCCATTCTCGACCACGACCGGATCCTGCGCAGTTATCTCGGCCTGATCCTGGCCACCTTGCGGACTTCCTTCTTCCAGCATGGCCCGAGGCCGGGGCTGGCGGCGCCGGACGGGCCGCCCTATCTGGTGGTCAAGCTCGACGCCGACCGGATACCGGAACTGCCCGCGCCCCGGCCGCGGTTCGAGCTGTTCGTCTATTCGCCCCGGCTGGAGGCGGTCCACCTGCGGTTCGCCCCGGTGGCCCGGGGTGGCCTGCGCTGGTCGGACCGGCGGGAGGATTTCCGGACCGAGATCCTCGGGCTGGCCAAGGCACAGGAGGTCAAGAACTCGGTCATCGTCCCGTCCGGGGCCAAGGGCGGGTTCGTCTGCAAGCAGCTGCCCGACCCGGCCGACCGCGAGGCGTACCAGGCCGAGGTGCGCGGCTGCTACCAGACCTTCATCCGGGCGATGCTGGACGTGACCGACAACCTGCGGTCCGGCCGGGTGCTGCCGCCGGCGGGGGTGGTCCGGCACGACCGGGACGACCCGTACCTGGTGGTCGCGGCGGACAAGGGCACCGCCACCTTCTCCGACACCGCCAACGAGATCGCCCAGCAGTACGGCTACTGGCTGGGTGACGCGTTCGCCTCCGGCGGGTCGGCGGGTTATGACCACAAGAAGATGGGCATCACCGCCCGCGGTGCCTGGGAGTCGGTCAAGTTCCACTTCGCCGCCCGGGGGCTGGACACCAGCGCGGACGACTTCACCGTGGCCGGCATCGGCGACATGTCCGGGGACGTGTTCGGCAACGGCATGCTGCTGTCGGAGCACATCAAGCTGGTGGCCGCGTTCGACCACCGGCACATCTTCCTCGACCCCACGCCCGATCCGGCGGCCAGCTTCGCCGAGCGGCAGCGGATCTTCGAGCTGCCCAGGTCCTCCTGGGCGGACTACGCTCCCGCGCTGATCTCGGCCGGCGGCGGGATGTGGCCCCGGACGGCGAAGTCGGTGCCGGTCTCGCCGCAGGCACGGCAGGTGCTGGGCCTGGATGACGCGGTCATCTCGCTGGTGCCGGACCAGCTCATCTCGGCGATCCTGGCGGCCCCGGTGGACCTGCTGTGGAACGGCGGGATCGGCACCTACGTGAAGGCGAGCTCGGAGACCCACGCCGATGCCGGGGACCGGGCCAACGACGCGGTCCGGATCGACGCCACCCGGCTGCGGGCCAAGGTGGTCGCCGAGGGCGGCAACCTCGGCCTCACCCAGGCCGCCCGGATCGAGTACGCGATGGCCGGCGGGCTGGTCAACACCGACTTCGTCGACAACTCGGCCGGTGTGGACACCTCCGACCACGAGGTGAACATCAAGATCCTGCTGGCCGACAGCCTGGCCGAGGGCGAACTGACCCCGCAGGCCCGGACCGAGTTGCTGCATACGATGACCGACGAGGTGGCCGCCCTGGTGCTGCGGCAGAACGCGGACCAGAACCGGGCGCTGGCCGCGGCCCGCGCGCAGGCGTCGCAGATGCTCCACGTGCACGCTCGCTACCTGCGCAGGCTGGGGCGGGACCGGCGGGTCAGGCGGCACATGGATTCGCTGCCGGGAGAGAAGGAGATCGCCGAACGGCGGTCGGCGGGCCTGGGCCTGACCGGCCCGGAGTTCGCGGTGCTGCTCGCACAGGCCAAGATCTCGGCCGTGCAGGATGTGCTGGAATCGGGTCTGCCCGACGACGAGTTCCTGCGCTCGGTGCTGTCGGACTACTTCCCGGCGCCGCTGCGGAGCACCTACGCCAGCCAGATGGATCATCACCCGCTGCGGCGGGAGATCATCACCACGGTCGTCGTCAACGACATGGTGAACGAGTCGGGGACGACGTTCCTGTTCCGCATGAACGAGGAGACCGGGGCTTCGGTGCCTGACATCAGCCGGGCCTGGCTGGTGACCAGGGAAGTCTTCGACATGGCCGGCTTCTGGCGGGAAGTGGAGGCGCTGACCGGCAGCGTGGACGTGCCCACCCAGATCTCGCTGCTGCTGGAGGGGCGCAAGCTGACCGAGCGGGCGACCCGCTGGCTGCTGCAGAGCCGGCGGCAGCCGTTTGGCATCGGGGAGATGGTGGACTTCTTCGCGGCCGGGGTGGCCGCGGTCGAGGCGGGCCTGCCAAAGCTGCTGACCGGCCGGGACCTGGCCAGCTACACCGAACGGCTGGAGACCTGCATCGCCCGGGGCGTGCCCACCAGGCTGGCCGAGGAGGTCGCGGCGATGGTGCCCGCCTACTCCTCCTTCGACATCGTGGAGATCGCCACCAGCACCGGCCGGGACGTCACCGAGACCGCCGAGGTCTACTTCGACCTGGCCGACCGGCTGCAGATGAGCCGCCTGCGGGACCAGATCGTGGCGCTGCCCCGCGACGACCGCTGGAACACCATGGCCCGCGGCGCGCTGCGGGACGATTTGTTCGGGGCGCATGCCGCGCTGGCCGCCGATGTGCTGATGTCCACCGGGCCGGGCACGCCGGAACGGCGGCTGGCCGAGTGGGTGAGCCAGAACGAGGCGACCGTGCGGCGGGCGGCGGACATCTTCTCCGAGATCTGGGAGAGCGACCGGTTCACGGTCGCGACCTTGTCGGTCGCGGTGCGGGCCATCCGGTCACTGGTCACCAGCGGGGCGGCCGCCGCGGCGGCCGCCCCGGGCGGCCGGGCGCTCGCGTAGGCTTTCGCCATGGCGAGTACCGACCCGGCGGCCGAAATCTCGGAACTGTCATCGACTCTGGCGTCGGTGGCTGCTGTCCTTGATCCGGAGGCCATGCGGGGGGAGGCGGACCGGCTCCGGGAGCAGGCCGGTGACCCTGGGCTGTGGGATGACCAGGAGCGTGCCCAGGCGGTCACCCGCCGGCTGTCCTACCTGGAAGGCGAGCTGGCCCGGCTGGACAACCTGCAGCGCCGGCTTGAGGACACCAAGGTCATGTTCGAGCTGGCCGAGAGCGAGCACGACGAGCCGACCAGGGAAGAGGCGCTGCGGGAGCTGGCCGCGCTGCGGAAGGAGATCCAGCAGCTGGAAGTCAGGACCCTGCTGTCCGGCGAGTACGACGCCCGGGAGGCGCTGATCTCCATCAACTCCCAGGCCGGCGGGGCGGACGCGGCCGACTTCGCGCAGAACCTGCAGCGCATGTACCTGCGCTGGGCCGAACGGCACGGCTACCCGGCCGAGGTCTACTACACCTCCTACGCCGAAGAGGCCGGCATCAGGTCCACCACGTTCGTGATCAAGGCCCCGTACGCCTACGGGACGCTGCGGGGGGAGCACGGTACCCACCGGATGGTGCGTATCTCCAAGTACGACAACCAGGGACGGCGGCAGACCTCATTCGCCGGGGTGGACGTGATCCCGGTGGTCGAACAGGCGGACGACATCGACATCGGTGAGGACGAGATCCGGGTGGACGTCTACCGGTCGAGCGGGCCGGGTGGCCAGGGGGTGAACACCACCGACTCGGCGGTCCGGCTCACCCACCTGCCGTCCGGGATCGTGGTCTCCTGCCAGAACGAGCGCAGCCAGATGCAGAACAAGGCGACCGCGATGGCGGTGCTCAAGGCCAAGCTGCTGGTGCGCAAGCGCGAGGAGCAGGAGGCCAAGCTGGCCAACCTGCGCGGGGAGACCACCAGCAGCTGGGGCACCCAGATCCGGAACTACGTGCTGCACCCCTACCAGAACGTCAAGGACGTGCGGACGGGGCTGGAGACCGGCAACACCGGCGCGGTGCTGGACGGGGAGATCGACGACTTCATCGACGCGGAGATCCGCTGGCTCCGCAAGCAGGAGGCCGGCGGGGACGGCTAGTGCGCTAGCTGGATCCAGAGGGTGAACAGCAGCAGCGCCAGCAGCACGGCGGCAACCAGTGGCAGGCTGAAGCCGGGAGAGCGGCGGTGAACCTGGGTCCGGGCGGCCTGGCAGGCCGTGCAGCGGGCTTCCACCACCGGCGACCCGCACTGGGCGCAGATCAGGTGTTCGCAGCTCATCGGTGTTCCCCCTGGCCTGGTGCGTTCCGGGGCACTTCCCCAGTGTTGCACGTCTGACATCAGTTTCCCCCCTAGACTGTCGTCTGGCCAAGCCGGGCAGAGCGCGATGACCCGAGCCGGCTAGGCACAGCAGCGGCCGCCCCGTCCCCGTGGCCGCACCGGTCCTATTCGTCGAGCGCGTGTGATGGGCCAGTGATCCATTTCGATAACGTCACGAAGACGTACGCAAACCAGAGCAGGCCTGCGCTGGAGAACGTCAGTCTCGATGTCGAGAAGGGCGAGTTCGTCTTCCTGGTCGGCCCGTCCGGTTCCGGGAAGTCGACCTTCCTGCGGCTGATCTTGCGTGAGGAGCGGCCCACCGACGGCCGGATCTACGTGGCCGGCAAGGACCTGGCCAGGCTCACCAACTGGAAAGTGCCCTACCTGCGCCGGCGGATCGGATGCGTGTTCCAGGACTTCCGGCTGCTGCCGAACAAGAACGTCTATCACAACGTGGCCTTCGCCCTGCAGGTCATCGGCAAGCCCCGCCGGTTCATCCGCAAGGTCGTGCCGGAAGTGATCGACCTGGTGGGGCTGGAGGGCAAGCATGACCGGATGCCCGACGAACTGTCCGGCGGGGAGCAGCAGCGGGTGGCGGTGGCCCGGGCGTTCGTGAACCGGCCGATGATCCTGCTCGCTGACGAGCCGACCGGGAACATCGACCCGGCCACGTCGATCGGGATCATGAAGGTGCTGGACCGGATCAACCGGACCGGCACCACGGTCGTGATGGCGACGCATGACGCGGCGATCGTGGACTCCATGCGCAAGCGGGTCATCGAGCTTGAGTACGGCAAGGTCGTCCGCGACCAGTCACGCGGGGTATACGGCCAGGCGTACTGACCAGGCCGGCCAGGCCAGCCTGGCCGGCCGATAGGCCATCGATTGGCGAGGTATCGCGAGCATGCGTGCACAGTTCGTTCTGCAGGAGGTCTGGACCGGCCTCCGGCGCAACCTGACCATGACGATCGCACTGGTCGTGGTGGTCGCGATCAGCCTGGCACTGCTCGGTACCGGCCTGCTGTTCGTCAAGCAGGTGGACAACACGCGGACGTACTGGCAGGGCAAGGTCCAGCTGTCCATCTACCTGTGCACCACCACCAGCGTGAGCCCGCAGTGCCATCAGAACGGGCCAGCCACCCAGGCGGAGAAGAACCAGATCGCCACTGACCTGCGGGCGCTGCCCCAGGTCCAGAAGGTCTACTACGAGTCGCAGGCGCAGGCGTACCTGCACTTCCGGCAGGACTTCTCGCGTGATCCCTCGTTCACGAACCTGGTGACCAGATCCGAGATCCCCGACTCGTTCCAGGTGAAGCTGCGCAACGCCGAGGCGGACTACAACATCGTGGCGGGCACGGTGCAGGGGCGCCCGGGGGTGGACCAGATCGTCAACGACTCATCCATCCTGGCCAAGTTCTACAAGCTGCTCGACGGCGCCAGGAACGCGGTGGTGATCATCGCTATCGTGCTGATCATCGCCGCGGTGCTGCTGGTGGCGAACACCATCCGGCTCTCGGCCTTCAACCGCCGCCGGGAGACGGCCATCATGCGGCTGGTCGGCGCCTCGAACTTCTACGTGCAGCTGCCCTTCCTGGTCGAAGGCGTGATCGCCGGCCTGTTCGGCTGGCTCGTAGCGTCGGCGCTGCTGATCGCGGTGAAGCAGCTCGGGCTGGACACCCTGCAGCAGTACTTCCCCTACAACATCGAGCTCACCGTGACCGACCTGATCGAGGTCATCCTGCTCGCGATGGTGATGGGCGTGGTGCTGTGCGGTGTCACCTCGTTCGTCACCCTGCGCCGCTACCTGCGCGCGTGAGGCCGGCGACTGCCAGGGCCGTGGCCGCTGAGCAAGGGCGCAGGGTTGTTGCCCGCAACCGCCGGGCGAGGCACGATTATCACATCGAGGATGTCGTTGAGGCCGGCCTCGTCCTCACCGGCACCGAGGTGAAGTCCCTGCGTGCTGGCCGTGCCTCCTTGAGCGACGGGTTCGGCCAGATCACCGATGGTGAGGTGTGGCTGCTCGGGGTACACATTCCCGAGTACACACATGGCACCTGGACCAATCACGAACCGAGGCGGCCTCGCAAGCTGCTGCTGCACCGGAAGGAGATCGACAGGCTCGCCAGCAAGACCGCCGAGCGCGGCCTCACCCTGATCCCGCTCTCGCTGTACTTCTCGCACGGGAAGGCCAAGGTCGAGCTGGCGGTAGCCCGTGGCAAACGGACATACGACAAGCGCCAGGATCTGGCGCAGCGGGACGCTGCCAGGGAGGTTGAACGTGCCTTGCGGCGGCGAAGGTAGCGGAGGGGCAGGCGATGGCCTCCTACCGTAGGCGGGGTGTGCACGCGGCCCGGCCAGTCACCGCTCCCTTCGTCGCCGTCAAGCACGCACCGGAGAACGGCGCCAACGGGAGCGCGCCGGTGACAGACGGCCTCCCCGGGGGTGGCCGGCGGAGCGTACGGGGGATCAGCTTGACTGTGTTTCGCGCCCCACCGTCGCTAGCCAAGGTGATAGCGGCGGTGATCGCGGTCGGCCTGATCGTGGCCGTCTTCGCGGGCGGGCTGTGGTCCACTCCCTCCGCCGAGCCAACCGTGGAGGCGTTCCTGCTGGCCTGGCAGGACAACCAGTACCAGGCGGCCGCCCAGCTGACCACCGGCAACCCGGCCGTAGTGGCGCACACCCTGCAGGACGCCTACCTGCAGCTGGACGCGGCCGCGTTCTACCTGTCGATGGGGCGGATCAGCCAGCACGGGAACCAGGCCCGGGCCGTCTTCCAGGCCTCGGTGGACCTCGGCCAGGATGGCGCGCCGTGGAACTATCACGGCCGGCTCGACCTGCGCCAGACGCCAGCGGGCTGGCGGGTGGTGTGGTCGCCACGGGTGATCAACCCCGGTCTGGGGCCGGGACTGCGGCTGGCGGTCGTCTCCAGCACACCCAAGCGGGCGCTGCTGGTAGACGCCAACGGCACCCCGTTGCAGCAGCCCTCGACCGTGTACGTGGCCGGGGTACGGCCGGACCGGCTCGCGCATCCGGCGGCGACAGCGGCCGCGCTCGCCCGGGTCACCAAACTGGACGCCAGCCAGCTGCTGGGCTGGATCCTGGCCGCGCCCCGGTCGTCGTTCCAGGAACTGGTGGTGCTGCGGCCCGGCCAGTACCACTGGATGGCGCGCCGGCTGGCCCGGGTACCGGGCCTGATCATCAGGCCCACCCGGGCAAGGCTGTTCGCCAGCATCGCCCCGGCCGTGGTCGGTTCGGTGGGCACGGAAGCCTCCGCTGAGCTGCGCGACCAGGGCGTCGCGTACCGGCCTGGCGCCACGATCGGCCTGACCGGGCTGCAGAAAGCCCGCAACCACGACCTGGCCGGCACACCCACCATCCAGGTGGTCACCGAGACCGCGACCGGCCGGAAGGTGTCGGTGCTGCAGAGCTGGCCGGGACAGTCCTCCCGGCCGGTCCGGACCACCATCGACGCCGGGCTGCAGATCGCGGCGGACGGCGCGCTGGCCGCGCTGCCGGCCTCGGCCGCGGTGATCGCCATCCAGGCGTCCACCGGCCACATTCTCACCGTCGCCGGGCACACCCAGCCCGGCCTCGGCGGGGTCAACCCGCTGGCTGGCCGGTACCCGCCCGGGCCGGCCTTCACGATTGTCTCGACCGAGGCGCTGCTGGCCGCTGGCATGCAGGTGAGCCGCCAGGTGCCCTGCCATCAGGTGAACGATGTCGGTGGCGAACTGTTCACCAATGTCCCGCGGGAGCAGAGTTTCGGCAGCCAGCCGCCGTTCTCGGCGGATTTCGCGCATGCCTGCGGCACCGCGTTCAGTGGCCTGTCGCTCGGCCTGACCGGCCGGGACCTGACTGGCGCGGCGGCCAGGTTCGGGCTCGGAGCCAGGTGGCAGCTGCCACTGCCCAGCTTCTCCGGGGCCATGCGATCACCTGGCAGCGTGGCGGCGGTCGCGGCCGGCACCATCGGTGAAGGCAGTGTGCTGGTCAGCCCGCTGGCCATGGCCCTGGTCGCGGCGCAAGTGGACAGCGGCAGCCAGCACAAGCCGTCGATGATCATCACGCCAGGGGACCCGCCCGCGGCGAGCAGGACGGCTGGCGCCATCAGTGCCACCAACCTGGCCACCTTGCGCACCCTGATGCGGGCCACGGTCCACCAGGGTGCCGCCCGGCAGGCGGACCTGGCCGGGCAGCCGGTGTATGGCCAGGTGGGGACGGTAATGTACCGCCCGGGTAAGCACCCGGTCTGGGCCACCTGGTTCGTCGGCTACCGGGGGGACGTGGCCATCGCGGTGCTGGAACTGAGCCGGTCCGCGAGTGCGTCGGCGGCCCCGCTGGCAGCCCAGGTACTCGGTGCGGCGGGGTGAGAACCGGGCCTCATCGCCGGCGCCGGACCGGGCATTCGCGGCTGGATCCCGGGCGGCCAGGGAATCCCGGGTTGGCCGTCTGGTGTTGACACGGTAACGTCGAAGACGTGCACGGGCGGCGGGTACCGCTGCCCGGTTGACAACTCAATAGGGGGTGACAGGCTTCGACTTTGGTGGTTGAAGCAGGGGAAGCGGGCCGAGGACCGCGGACATAACCTCGTTAAAACTGTGACCGCAACCACATAAGTGCCAATGTTAAGCGCACTGCCCTCGCCCTCGCGGCCTGACGCGAGCTAGGGGCTGTCAGCCCGGGAGTTCCTCCGGCCCGGTGTCTGGCATCAGTGAGGAGGATCCACCGCTCAGCCCGGTCGCGGGGCTAAGCGGGACATCTCACAGCGACTGAGCCCGTCGGCGGCTGGCCTGCACGACCGCCGGGGCTGAGAAAAGCGACGCAGGCTGCGCCCGGAGAAGCCCTGGTGATGCACTGAAGGACGCGGGTTCGATTCCCGCCACCTCCACGAAGCGGCTCATGCTGCCCAGGAGACGGCCCCCTGCCGGGGGCCGTCTCTTTTCGCGTGGGCCCGCGATGTGTTCCGGGGGGCGACCCCCCGGACCCCCACGATTGGGGGTTGCTGCCCGGTGATCGGTGGCCGGTGGGCGCCAGCCGGGGGCGGCTACGATCTTGGGGTGCTGCCTGTTAATCGATGGCCTAGGGGCGCCAGCGGGGGCCGCTGCTACGGGCTGGCGGGGCCCAGGCCGGCCAGGCGGCACTGGGGGCGGGCGTAGGCGGCCAGGCGGGTGTGCTCGGTGAAGGCGGCGCGGCAGAGGGTGCGGGCCGCGGCGCCGCAGTCATGCACGATGCCGCCGCCGGTGCTGCTGGGGATCACCACGTTCACGCAGCCATGCCCGGACCGGCCGTAGCTGCCGGACCTGGTGGCCGCCCACGCTGCGGCGCCACCGAGCAGGACGGCCAGCGCCACGCACACCACCAGGAAGCGCCGCTTCTGGCGGGGCGTGAGCGATTCCCCACGCCGGTTGGGCTGGCGGCCGTCCATGGCGACTCAGCTTAGAGGCCCTGGCCTCTCAGGCGGGCCCGGCCGGATGCGCTGCTGCCCGCGGTTACCGCAGTGCGGACCAGGTGGCATAGACGGCCAGGCCCCCGAGCAGGACCGTGGTCACGATCTGCAGGTGCCGGTCGCTGACCAGGCGGCCGAGGTGCCGGCCGCCGGTGACTGCGATCGCCGACGCCGACCACAGCGCCAGCAGCGCGCCCACCCCCACCGAGAGCGGCGAGTGGTACTGGGCGGTCAGGCTGGCGGTCAGGATCTGGGTCAGATCGCCCCACTCGGCCACGAAAATGATGGCGAAGGCGGTGGCGACCGGCCGCCAGCCGGCTTGCCCGGCGGCCGTCCTGACGGTGCCGCCCGGCGGCCGGTCTGCGTCCCGGCCGTGGCCATCCGGGCCCAGCTGGCCCGCCCGCCCGGCCGCTGCCCCGGCGGCCGCCCGCTGCCGGGGCCGTCCAGGCCGTCCAGGCTGTCCCCGTTGTCTGGGCTGTCCGCGCGTCCGGTGGTCCGGGCTGCTGGGTGGCTCTGGTGTCCTCCGCGCGCCGCGGGCGGCGATGAGCGCCCCGGCCAGGAAGACCACGGCGGTGGCCGCGTCCAGGACCCGCGGCGGCAGCAGCCGGAATGCCACCACGCCGATGGTCGTGGCCAGCACGACGTGGATGGTGAACGCCGCCGCCGCACCCAGCCAGGTGGCGGCCGGCCGCCCGCGCGCGGCGAGGACCAGCGAGGCGAACATCGTCTTGTCCGGCAGTTCACCGAGGAAGATGAGCGGGAAGACGGTGAGGGCGATGGCGAGGTTCAATCCAGCCAGCGTTCCAGCCAGCTGAACTGCTCCGCGAGCAGTTGCAGCACCGATTCACGGGCCAGGTAGCCATGGCTCTCATAGGGCAGCAGCACCAGCCGGGCGGTGCCGCCGGTGCCCCGGATCGCGTCGAACAGCCGCTGCGACTGGATGGGATAGGTGCCCGGGTTGCTGTCCTGCTCGCCGTGGATCAGCAGCAACGGCGCGGTGATCTGATCGGCGTACCGGAACGGCGAAACCCTGTCGTAGACGGCGGGGGCTTCCCAGAAGCTGCGCCGCTCGGTCTGGAACCCGAACGGGGTCAGGCTGCGGTTGTAGGCGCCGCTGCGGGCGATGCCGGCCGCGAACATGCTGGTGTGGGCCAGCAGATTGGCGGTCATGAACGCGCCATAACTGTGCCCGCCCACCGCCACCCGCCCGGGGTCGATGATGCCCGCCTCGTCCAGTGCCCGGATGTGCGCGCCCGCGGCCGCGGTGATCTGCTCCAGGTAGGTGTCGTTCATCGTCTCCGGGTCGCCGATCACCGGCATGGTGGCATCCGCCAGCACCGCATAGCCACGGAGCACGAAAGCGGCCGGCCCGAGCGCGGTCAGCCGGGTGAACTCGGCGGTGCTGCCCCGGATCTGGCCGGCGGTGTCGGCGCTGCCGAAGTCAAAGGGGTAGGCCCACAGCAGCAGTGGCAGCCGTCCGTCGCGGGCCGGATCGTGGCCTGGTGGCAGGTAAAGCATCCCCGATAGGGCTACCCCGTCGCCCCGGTCGTGCACCACCAGCCGCCGGGGGATGCTGGTCAGCTCCGGGTGCGGGTCCGGCCAGGCGGTCAGCGGCCGGGGCGGTGAACCGCCGGTGGAACCATCGAGCCGGGCAGCGTGCAGGTTCGGCGGCTCGGTGGGGCTTTCGTGCCAGATCACCGCTTCGTCCCAGCCGGGGCCGGTGAAGCCGAGCACGTGCTCGGTGCAGCCTGGCGGGCTCTGGTGCAGCCGGGTCGCGGTGCGGGTGGCCAGATCGAAGCGGTCGAGGAACGGGTGGTCGCCGTCCGGCGACGCGCCTTCGCCGCGCAGGTAGAGGACAGAACCATCGCCCAGCAGGGTCCGGCGGCCATCTGGGCGCAGGATCGTCAGCGGCATCCCGGGGTCACCATAGGCGTCGTCCACGGACAGGTCGAAGATCACCCGGCGGCCGGCCGGTGCCGCCAGGTCCAGCAGCCAGGTGGTCAGCCAGCGCCGGTCACGGTCGTGCTCGGCCAGCAGCAGCTGGCCCGGCTCGTCCAGGTCATACCAGCCAAGGCAGCGGTGCTGCAGGTCGGTCACGGGCACCGGTTCGCCGGTGAACGGCGCGGCGAGCCGGTACAGCCGGTCGCGGTGCTCGGCCGGGGCGACCGGGTCGCCGCCGTCCAGCGCCTCCAGCCAGACCACGCTCGCCGGTGCCCGCTCCTCCCAGCAGACCAGGCGCGGACCGGTCGGCACGCCCTGCCGTGGCACCTCATCGCTGACCGGCAGGTCGGCGATGACGGCGACGGGGGTCCCATCGGCTTGCCAGACCTCGGCCCGGCGGGCGAACAGCCCCCATGGGACGCGGAACGAGAACGGCCGCCGCAGCCGGTGCACCAGCAGGTAGGTGCCACCGGGCGAATCCTCGGTGCTCTGGTACAGCCCGGGTGGCCCGAGCACGGTGCGCTGGCCGGTATCGGGGTTGACCCGGCAGGGCTGCGTGGTCGCCAGGGTCTCGAACGCGTCCTCGTCCGCGGGTGTCCGCAGCAGATCGGTGAAGGTGGCCAGCTGGGACCGCTTGCCCGCGGTCTCGTCGATCTGCGGCTCGATCGGCGGCTCCGGCGGCCGGGCGGCGCCGTCCGGGGCCGCGAGCACCAGCAGCGACTGGCCATCCCGCGACCAGCGGACGGTCGAGCTGGCCGAGGTGTCGCCGCCCAGCACGTCCCGGACGGTCAGTCCCGGCACCGGGCTGGCCGTGCCGTTCTCGGCGTCGGCCACCCAGACGCCGATGCCATCCGGGCGATCCACGGTGAAGGCGAAGTGCCGCCCGTCCGGGCCCCAGACCGGCGGCCCCGGCTGGGCTCCATCCGGCAGCGCCAGCGGCCGCTCGGCCCCACCCGCGACTTCGATCACCGACATGCCGGTGGACCGCCGCAGCCGCCGCCGGCCAGCCAGCCCTGGATCGATCCGCAGCCCGGCCAGTGCCCGGTAGGGCCGGGCCAGCATGGCAATCGGTGGATGCGACTCATGATGCAGCAAGGCCAGGAAACGGCCACCCGGAGCCAGGTAGGTCATCGGGGTCGGCGCGGCATCGACGATCGGCATCAGGTCAGCGCCGGGGTTTGTGTAGGGCACGGGCGGTCCTTCCAGCGGGGTGGCGGTGGTGCGGTCGCGGTCAGACGGGGGAGAACAGCCGGCACCGGCGAGGCGGGTCCCATTCGGTGATCACCATCGGGTCAGTGAAGGCGACCGGCCCGATTCCGGTCCACCCGGTCACCTCCGCGCCGGCGCCGGGCCTGCCGTGGACCCGGGTGGCCCAGATCCAGTCGCGCTGGCGCGGCCAGTCGGCGGCGGCCTGCCACACCCGCTCGGGTTCGGCGGCCACGGTGACCTCGGCAGCGATCCTGAGCGGTGTCGGCATGTCACCAGGCTACTGACCGCGGCCCGGACGGCCACCCGGCGCGGACCCGCCGGTCCGCCGGATCCCTGGTCTGCCCGGACGGGCTGACGGGCGGTCCGCCCGGACCCAGGTCCGCCCAGACGGCCGGGCTCCCAGCCGGCCCGGTCTGGACACCGCACCCCGCTCCGCATAGCCTTGACTGTATGGTCAGTCAGTCATCTTCGCCCGTCCCGCCCGCCCCGCTGGACCCGGCCGGGGTAGCCGCATCGCTCGCGCCGTTCGGGCAGAGCCGGATGCTGCCCCGTGCCGCTTACGTGGATCCCACCGTCTTCGAATGGGAGCAGCGTCACTTCTTCGGCGGTGGCTGGATGTGCCTGGGCCGGTCCGACCAGCTGCCCGAGCCGGGCAGCCAGCGGGCGGAGGCCGTGGGCGAGGGCGGCGTGCTGCTCGCCCGGGATGAGGACGGCGGGCTGCACGCGTTCGCGAACACCTGCCGCCACCGCGGCCACGAACTGCTGCCGTGCGGCACGTCCGCCCAGGCCAAAGTCATCATCTGCCCGTATCACTCGTGGACCTACGGGCTGGACGGCGGGCTGCGGGCCGCGGCCAGCTTCAAGCGCCAGCCCGGGTTCGTGGCCGGGCAGTGGGGGCTGACCGAGCTGCCGGTGGCGGAGTGGCACGGCCTGGTCTTCGTGGACGGCTCGGGCTCCGCGCCACCGCTGGCGGCCGGACTGGCCGCGCTCGAGCCGATCGTCGCGCCGTACGAACTCGCCCGGCTGATCGTGGCCGGCCAGCACGACTACGAGACCACCGCGAACTGGAAGATCCTCACCGAGAACTACCACGAGTGCTACCATTGCTCGGCGATCCACCCGGAACTGTGCAAGGTGAGCCCGCCCCGCAGCGGTGAGAACTACGCCGCACCCGGGACGTGGGTCGGCGGCTGGATGGATTTGCGCGACGGCATGGCGACCATGTCACTGGACGGGGCCAGCCACGGCGAGCATCTGCGCCACCTGGACGAGGAGGGGCGGCGGACGGTCATCTATGTGAACGTCTTCCCGAATCTGCTGCTCAGCTTGCACCCCGACTACGTGATGACACACCGGCTGATACCACTGGCCGCCGGCCGTACCCGGATCGAGTGCACCTGGGCGTTCGCGCCGGAGTCGCTGGCCCAGCCGGACTTCGACCCCAGCTACGCGATCGACTTCTGGGACCTCACCAACCGGCAGGACTGGCATGCCTGCGAGTCTGTGCAGCGCGGGATGACCTCGCCGCATGCGGTGCCCGGCCCGCTGTCGCCGGAAGAGGACGCGGTCTACCAGTTCGTCACCATGGTCGCCCGCGGCTACCAGGGCCAGCCGGTCTGGAATAACGGCCAGCCGGAGTGGACGCCGGCCGGCGTGCAGCGGGCACCGGCCGCGCCGTAACCCAGCGCTGGGCCGTGCTGTAACCCGGCGCTGGGCCGCGCTCCCGGGCGGGCCGGCACCGGGCAACACCGCCAGCCGGGCTGATCCGGCGGCAGATCAGCCGCGGCGGGCATGCCGCGGCTGAGTCCGGTGTTGGATGGGTCAGCTATGGTCTGAGCCCCCCCGGAGGATGCGCTGTGACCGTGTACGACTTTCCCGTGAACACCCTGGCCGGCCAGCCCGGCTCGCTGGGCGACCTGGCCGGCCGCACCGTGCTGGTGGTCAACGTCGCGTCCAGGTGCGGGCTGACCCCGCAGTATGCCGGGCTGGAGCGGCTGCACGAGCAGTATGCAGGCCGCGGGTTCGCGGTGGCCGGCTTCCCGTGCAACCAGTTCGGTGGGCAGGAGCCGGGCACCGCCGAGGAGATCGGCACGTTCTGCGCCACCAGCTACGGGGTCACCTTCCCGATGTTTGAGAAGATCGAAGTGAACGGGCCCGGCCGGCACCCCATCTATGCCGAGCTGACCCAGACGCCCGATGGCAGCGGCGAGGCCGGCGACATCCGGTGGAACTTCGAGAAATTCCTGGTCGGCCCGGACGGCACCGTCCTGGCCCGGTTCCGGCCGCAGGTCACGCCCGAGGATCCGGGCCTGGTCGCCGCCATCGAGGCCAGCCTGCCCGGCTGACCGGCGGGGCGATCAGGCCAGCGCGCCGGGGCCGCGCTTGACCATCTGCCCGGCGATGATGGCGCGCTGGACCTCGCTGGTGCCTTCCCAGATCCGTTCCACCCGCAGTTCGCGGTAGAAGCGCTCGGCCACGTTCTCGCGCATGTAGCCGCGGCCGCCGAAAACCTGCACCGCCCGGTCGGCCACCCGGCCGGCCATCTCCGAGCAGTACAGCTTGGCCATCGAGCATTGCGCATGCGCGACCTTGACGTCGCCGCCGCGGTCGATGGCACGTGCCGTTTCGTAGGCCAGTGAACGGGCTGCGAACAATTCGGTCAGGCTGTCCGCGAGCATCCCCGCGACCAGGCCGAACTCGCTGACCGGGTGACCGCCGACCTGGCGCGCGGCGGCGAACGCGGTCATCTCCGCGGTCAGCCGCTCGGCGGCGCCCAGGCAGCGGGCGGCCACCATCAGCCGCTCGAACCGGAACCACTCGTAGGCGAAGGCCATGCCGTCCCCCTCGGCCCCGACCAGGTTGGCGGCTGGCACGCGGACATCGGTGAAAGCGACGATCGGGTGGTGGTGGCTGATCGTATGGGAGTAGGTGGGGGTGCGGACCACGGTCACCCCTGGGCTGGGCAGGTCCACGAAGAACATGGCGTGCTCACCGTGATGTGGCCCGCCGTCGAGTTTGGCCTGGAAGAACGCGAACGTGGCGGTGTTGAACGAGGTCACATGCCACTTGACGCCGTTCAGCAGGTAGCTGTCGCCGTCCCGGCGGGCGGTCGCCTCGATGGCCGCCACGTCTGAGCCGGCGTTCTCCTCGGTGATCGCGTAACACTCCTCCGCCTCGCCCCGGATCGCCGGCCGGACGTAACGCTCCAGTTGATCGGGGGTGGCGACGGCGGGCAGCCAGGACGGGGGGGTGGCCGCGGCCCACGCCAGCGCGTTCGTTACCCGGCCCACCTGCTCCTGGACGAGCACCTGCTGGAGGGTGGTGCGGCCACCACCGCCGAGTTCGGCGGGCATGTTGGTGGCGCACAGCCCGAGTTCACGGGCCCGGGCGGCGTGGGCAGCCGTCAGTTCCGGGGCCAGTTCGCCACCGGCCAGTTCGGCCGCTTCCTCATGCGGGATGAGCTCATCGGCGAACTGGCGCGCCCGCCGCTGGATCGCCAGGTCGTCCTCGGTCAGCCCGTACATAGCGTCCCCGTTCCTCCCACCCATCGCCCTGCCCACCGGCCCAGCGGTAAGCACCGGTCGTCTTGACTGAATGTTCAGTTTATGTGAGCATCGGAGCCGTGCCAATGGACATTCCCGACACCGCTGACGCGGTTGTCGTCGGCGGCGGGACCATCGGCGCCTGGTGCGCGTACTTCCTCCGCCAGGCCGGGCTTGACAAGGTCGTGCTGCTGGAAAAGGGGCTGCTCGGCCAGGGCGCGAGCAGCCGGGCGGCGGGCGTGGTGCGCATGCAGGGCGGTACCCCGATCGCGGTCCGGCTGGCTCAGTGGTCGCGCCAGTTCTACCTGGGCCAGCGGGCCGAACTCGGTACCGACTCCGGCTTCGCCAGCCAGGGCTACCTGCTGCCCTGCTTCACCGCTGCCGACGTCGCCGCGGCCCGGCAGCGGCTGGCCATGCAGACCGGGCTCGGCGTGCCGGTCCGCTGGCTGGAGCCGGCCGAACTGGATGAGCTCAATCCCACCCTGGCACCGGGCCGGACACTGGGCGGCACCTTCTGCCCCGATGACGGCTTCATCAGCCCGCCGCGGAACGTCACCGCCTACACGGTCGCGCTGGCCATCAGCGGCGTCCAGGTCGCCGAACAGGTCACCTTCACCGGGCTGGTAACGGCTGGCAACGCGGTCAGCGGCGTGCAGACGAGCGCGGGCCGGATCGCCACCGGACTGGTCGTGCTTACCGGAGGCCCCAAACTGGCCGAGGTGGGCGAGCGGGCGGGGATCCCGATCCCGACGGGCGGAGTCCGCCACCAGATCGCGGTCACCGAGCCCCACCCGGACCTGCGCCCTTCCCGGGTGCCGATGGTCTTCGACCTGGCGGCAGGCCTGTACTGGCGGCCGGAGGAGGGCGGGCTGCTGTTTGGCATGAGCAACCCGGATGAGCCGCCGGGCGAGGCCGGGCCGGTGGATGAGGACTATCTGGCCCTCATGCGGCGGCGGCTGGCCGACCTGGTGCCGGTCACGGCCCGGCTCGGGCTGCGCCGGATGTGGGCGGCCACCATCGACTACACCCCCGACCACCTGCCGATCATCGGCCCGGCGCTGCGGCCGGACGGCCCACTGGCCGGGGTGACCGTGGCCAGCCCCGGCGGCGCGGGCATGATGTGGGGCCCGGCGGTCGCCCGGGTGGCCGCCGACGTGGCGCTCACCGGCACCTCCGAGGTGGTGGACCCGGCCCCGATCGGCCTGGACCGGTTCGACGAGGCGGGCCGGAGCCGGCTCGCCGCCGACCCGATCGCGCTCCCGTTCCCCGAACGGGCGCCCCAGCAGCCACCAGGGCGGCTGACCATCTCCTGACCCTTCCCGGTTCGGCCGCTGGCCGAGCAGGGACCGAAACCCACCCACCCGAAAGGACAGGGCAGCACCGATGACCGACACCGCCGCCGCCACCCCGTTCCTGGCCGCCGCCGCGACCGCCACCGACCTGGAAGACTGGGGCCCGCTGGCCGAGGCCACCGGCGAGCCGATGCACACCACCGGGAAGACCCTGTGGGCCGACGGCGAGCAGGAGGTCGGCATCTGGGAGTGCACGCCCGGGCCGTCGTACTGGTCGCTGGAGACCCACGAGGCGGTGCACATCCTGGCGGGCCGGATGACGGTCACCCCGGACGGCGGCGAGCCGCAGGACATCGGCCCCGGTGACACCGCCGTCTTCCCGCGCGGCTGGCAGGGCAGCTGGCAGATCCACGAGCCGATCCGCAAGCTCTACGTGTTGTTCTGACACACATGCTGGTCACCCGGCTCCTGGCCGGGGATTAGCCGCTCCCGGGCCGTCCGGCATGGTCCCCGCGAACAGGCGTGGGGCGCCTTGGTGGGCGGGCCGCGGCACTGTGCTCTGGAAGGTGTGAGCCGGGCCGGGCGGGCGGGGTATCTGGCAACTGGTGTAGTGCGGTCTCCGCCGCGCCTATACGCCTGCCAGGACCGGGGAACCGGGCAGGGCCCGTGTCGTGCCCGGAATCTGGCGCCGGCCGCCGGTCTGTGCCAAAGTCGATCAGCCATTGTGACCGAGTCCCCGGCTAGCTCCCGGGGAAAGGAGGATTGCCATGCGGAGATTCCTCGTTGTATCTGTGCTCGGCGCATGCCTGCTGGTGCTCGCGCCGGGGTCGGCTGCCTTCGCCAGCGGTAGCACCTACTACGCGGGCACGAACTCCCAGGGCCAAAAGCTGCTGTTCACCGTGGATCACACCGCCAGCGGACCCATGTTCGACCCAATCTTCATCAACCAGGTCGGGCGCTGCCCGGTCACCGGTGATGTGATCACCTTCGAGTACAGCTTCCAGGGCTTCCAGATTCCGATCAAGAACGGGAAGTTCAGCCTCGTGCTGAACGACCTCACCGATCTGTTGCGCTGGAACGGGACGGTCACATCCACCGGAGCTTCCGGGAAGGAATCCATCGACCTGGCCGCCTTCGACGGGAATGGTGGTCTTCAGGACTGCGGTGCGGGTTCGCTGTCCTGGAAAGCCCAGGCTCTTGCCCCGGTATCCTCAACGCTCCATCCTCCGCGCGCTGCCTACATCGTTACAGTCACCAAGGCCGCGAACGGTTCGGTGCACTACTCGCTCAGCCACTGACGGAGACTCAGCAGGAAGTCGCCAGCTACGGCGGCCGGAACCGCCCCGGCACCAGTCCGGGAACCACGGTTCCGGCCACCCTAGCTATCCGCACTTGGGCACGAGGCCGGACCTCAAGCCGGCTACCCACCGGGCTGGCAAGCTCCTCATCGCTCCGGCAGTTACATGCGGTGCTGCCCGGCGAGCACGGCAGACAAGGCAGCCGCTCCCGGGAAACGGCGGGTAGGCCCGAGGCCATGCCCTAGGCTCTGACATGGCCGGACGCGATGGCAGGCCGGGCACAGGCCAGGCGGGGCGGGGAGGCGTGGTGACCGGGGGAGACGCGATGACCGGCGAGACCGCGGCGGGCACTGGGGCGCGGCTCGCCGTGACACAACCGGCCAGTGCCAGGCCTAGCCGGCTGCGGACCTTCAACCCGGCCCATGTGGGCCGCCTGGAAGCGGCGGTCTGGGTGGCCTACTACCGCCGGCAGTGGGCCCGTTTCCTGGTCCTGTCGGTGCTGGTCGTGCGGCACGCCTTCGGCATGGACTGGCTGCGCACCATACACGGGGCCTGGCTGGTGCTGCGGGCGAACATGCTCTGGGCTCCGCCCGAGCCCGAGAACGACCCGGCGGGCGCGCGGCGGTGCATGCGCCGCTTCTACGCACTGCTGCGGCTGGCGCATGGCGAGCCCGCCGACCCGGCCCACGCCGCGCAGCTAGAGGTGGAGTGGTGGGCGGTGCACCGTGCCCACCAGCGCGGCGGCGACGGTGATCCGCAGCCGCTGGTGGACGCACTGTCCCGGCTCTACGCCTACGTCTTCGGCGTGGATGAGGTGGTGCTGTGGCCCGCCGCCGAGCAGCGGGCCCAGGCGATGGACATCTCGGACCAGTGGGTGGCGGAGGGCTGCCAGATGGACAGCCCGCTGCTGGCGGCCGAGCGGGCCGCCCTGGTCCGTTCCTATGCCGCGCTGCTGGCGGTCACCCACCGCTGACAGCCGGGATCACCGGCCGGTAGCCGGGACCGCCAGCGCATCCACGGCGATCACCCCGGACGGGCCGCAGATCAGCGGGTTGATGTCGAGTGCGGCCAGCTGGCCGCCGAGGTCGATAGCGAGGTCCGAAAGGCTGGCCAGCGCCGCTGCCACCGCGGCCAGGTCAGCGGGTGGCTGCCCGCGCACCCCGGCCAGCAGCCTGGCCACCCGCAACTGCCCGATCAGGCGCAACGCCAATGCCGCGTCCACCGGTGGCAGCGCCACCACGCGGTCGGCGAAGAACTCGGCCAGCAGGCCGCCCGCGCCCGCCACCAGCAGCGGGCCCAGGCTGGGATCGCTGGTGATGCCGAGCGCGAGTTCGGTCCCGGCCGTGGCGGTTTCGCACACGAGCACGCGGGGTCCGAGCCGCCCGGCCAGGTCGGTGTAGGCGGCAGCCAGCCGGCCGGGGCCGTCGATGCCGAGCACCACCCCGCCGGCGTCGGACTTGTGGGCGATGCCGGGCTCGCCGGTCTTCAGCACCACCGGATAGCCGATGGCGGCGGCGGCGGCCAGCGTCTCCGCCGCGGTACTGGCCTGGGTGGCCTGGGCCACCGGGATCCCGTAATCGCGCAGCAGGCCGAACAGGGTAGCGCCGGCCAGTTCCCCGGCGGCCAGCTCACGCAGCCATCGGTCGCGCCGCGCGGCACCGGCGGGGTGCATGGCATCGGCGGGCTGCGCGGCATCGGCGGGCTGCGCGGCATCGGCGGGCTGCGCGGCATCGGCAGGCTGCGGCGGGCCGGGCAGCTCCCGCGCTCCGTGCTGGGCCGCGTGGTCGATCAGGTGGCGCAGGGCCAGCAGGCCAGTGCGGGCCTCCTCCAGCACCGGAATCCCGGCCCGGCGCAGTTCCGCCGCCGCATCCTGGTCGATCGCGGCGGCGATGCTGGCCAGCACGGCCAGCGGTTTGCTGGTGCGGCGGGCGGCGGCCATGACCGCCTGCGGGTAGCTGCGGTCGCCGTCCGGCTCGATCACCAGGTCGACCGCCAGCGCGACCGCCGCCACCGCCGGGTCGTCCGCCAGGATGGCCAGCGACTCGGTCAGCTGCTCCTCCGCGTCGTGGCTGCCGGCCCACATGTCCAGCGGATTGGCCGCGTCCAGGCCGGCCGCCAGCACCTGCGCCAGCCGCCGCCGGGTGGTGCCGCTGATGGCCGCGAACGGCACTCCCGCCTGCTCGGCGAGGTCGGCGATGTGTGCCCGTTCCAGCCCGGAGTCGTGCACGGTCGCGATCCCGGTGCCGCCCGGCCCGGCAGGCCGGGCCGCCCGCCGCCCGATCGCGAACAGCTCCAGCGTGTCGGTCATCTCCGCCAGGTCAGCCACCCGGTGGACGCCATAAGAGCGGGCCAGCGCCTCCCAGCCACCGTCCTGGCCGGCCAGCCCCCCGGAATGCGCGGTCACCATCGCCTGCCCGGCGGCCGAGGTGCCGGCGGTCAGCAGCACGACCGGTATATCCGCAACGGCGGCTGCCGTCAGCACCTCCCGCAACTGGCCCGGGTCGCGGATGGCTTCCAGCACCAGGCCCAGCACTTTGGTCTGCGGCAGGCTGAGCGCATAGCGGGCATAAGCGGCGGCCGGGGTGACCAGTTCCTGGCCCGACGACACGGCGAGGGTGAATCCGAGCCCGCGGCGGGTGCGCAGCAGCGCCGAGAACACCGAGCCGGAGTGGGTGATGAGGGCGATCGGGCCGGACGGCAGTGGGTCCGGCTCGATATAGCCGACGGCGCGCAGCCCGTAGGCCACGTTCACGAACCCCATGCAGCCGGCCCCGCACAGGGCCATGCCAGCCGCCTGGGCAGTGGCGGCCAGCCGGGGCCGCAGCCCGCGGGTGGCCGGTGAGATCTCGTAGGCGCCGCCGAAGATCACCGCTGACCGGTCGCCCCGGCGGGCGGCCAGTTCCAGCAGGCCGGCCAGCGCCGCATCCGGCACGCCGAGCAGCACCAGGTCCACCGGTTCGGGCAGGTCGGCCAGGGACGGATGGCAGGGCTGCCCGGCCAGCCGCTGGTAGCGCGGGTTGACCAGGTGGATCCGGGGCCGGGCCGGGCTCCGGCTGACCTCGGCGATCATCCGCGCGCCCAGGCTCCCGGGCCGCTCGCTGGCGCCGACCAGCGCCAGGCTGCGGGCCTCCAGCATGGCCAGCAGGGCTGGCCGGCAGCTGCCCGGGATCGGCTCGGCCCCGGCGGCTACCTCACCGGTCATCAGCCCGCCGTCGGCGCCGGCTGGCCTTCTGGTCGGCGATCGCGGCCTTGGCAGCCTGCATGCCGGGGATGCCGCAGACACCGCCGCCCGCGTGCGTGGCCGAACTGCCGTAATAAAGGCCAGGCACCGGGGTCCGGTAGTCGGCGTATCCAGGCGCGGGGCGCATGTGGAAGAGCTGTTCCAGCGACAGTTCGCCGTGGAAGATGTTGCCGCCGATGAGCCCGTACTCCTGCTCCATCTGGTAAGGCCCGACGATGTCGGTGTGCAGGATGGAACTCTTGAAGTTCGGCGCCAGCTCGTTGTAGCAGTCGATCATCCGGTCGGCATAGGCCTGGAGTTCGGCCTCGTGCGGCTGCTCGTTCCAGTCGGCGGGCACCCACTGGGTGAACAGCGACATGATGTGGTAACCCGCTGGGGTCAGCGTGGTGTCGAAGGCGGTCGGGATGACCCCGTCGCTGAACGGCCGGGTGGCCGCCGGCCCTCCCTCGCCTCCTGGAACGCCCGCTCGATGTACTCCATGGTGGGGGCCATCTCCACCGAGCCGGTGTGGTGCTCAGCCAGTTCGGTGCCGGGATCGGCGGTGAAGTCCGGCAGTTCGGCCAGGGCCAGGTTGATCTTGACGACCCCGCTGCGCGTCTTCCAGTGCTCGATGTCGGTCACGAAATCGTCGGGCAGGTGCTCGCGGCCGACCTGATCGAGGAACGCGGTGCGCGGGTGCAAGGTGCTGACCACCCGGCGGGCGCGGATCTCCTGCCCGGATGCCAGCACCACCCCGGCCGCCCGGCCGCCGCTGATCAGGATCCTGGCTACCTTGGCATCGGTGCGGATCTCCACCCCGAGTTCCCGGGCGGCGCTGGCGATGGCGCTGGACACGCCACCCATCCCGCCCTCCTGGAAGCCCCAGTTGCCGAGGTGACCGTCGCCGACGTCGCCGATGGAGTGGTGGGCCATCACATAAGCGGTGCCCGGCTCGTACGGTCCGGCCCAGGTGCCAATCACGCCATTGACCGCCAGCGCCCCCTTCACCTGCGGGGACTCGAACCAGTCGTCGAGCAGGTCGGCGATGCTCATGGTCATCAGCCGGGTCACGTCGGCGATCGTGCGCACTGACAGGCCGCGGTGCCGCCAGGCCAGCCGGAGGGTTTCGGTCAGGTCAGCCGGCTTGCGGGAGCCGATCTTCGGCGGCACGGTGAGCAGCAGCGGGCCGAGCACATCGGCCAGGCCGGCCAGCCAGGCGTCCCAGCGGGGCATGGCGTCGGCGTCCTTCTTCGACCACTTGGACACCTCCTCGTGGTTCCGCCGGGCGTCGTCGGCGTACAGCTTGATCGAGCCGCCCTCCGGGAAGGCCTGGTAGTACGGGCCCATCGGGAAGATCTTGTAGCCGTGCCGGGCCAGATCCAGGTCATTGATGATGGTGGGCGGCATCAGGCTCATCACATAGGAGAGCCGGGTCACCCGGAACTCCGGCGCTTCGGGCCACGGCGCCTCGGTGGTAGCCGCTCCCCCTGGGTGGTCCCTGGCTTCCAGCACCAGTGTGCGGGCGCCCGAGCGGGCCAGGTACGCCGCCGCGACCAGTCCGTTGTGCCCGCCACCGACGACGATGCAGTCGAATGACTCAGCCATGAAAACCCGACCTCCCGGGGCCGTCCATAATGTTGACTGAATGTTCAGTCTAGAAACCTGATAGCGTGGGGACAAGGGCGGGGTGCCAGATCCGGGCGCCAGATCCGAAGAGCTAGCTGCCCGCCGCGTTCTTGTCGGCAAGGATGGCCGCATGAGGCAGCAGGCGGATAGTCCCGGCACCGCCGATCAGCGCCGGGAGCAGATGCTCCAGGCCGCGCTGGAGGTCATGGCCGAGCGCGGGTACCCGGAGACGCGGATCGCTGACGTGGCCGAGCGGGCCGGTACCAGCCCGGCGCTGGTCATCTACTACTTCAAGACCAAGGACCAGCTGCTGACCGAGGCCATCCGGTACTCCGAGGACAACTGGTACGCGGCCGGGATCAGCCGGATGGCCGCGATCCCGACCGCGGCTGGCCAGCTGGAAGAACTGGTCGCCATGAGCTGCCTGCCCGAGGCCGATGCCGACCCGGCAAGTTCCTGGGGGCTGTGGCTGGACCTGTGGGCACAGGCGGTGCGGCATGCGGAGGTGGCCGGGGTCCGGCAGAAGTTCGACGAGCGCTGGCGGGAGACGATCTCCTCGCTTGTGCTGGCCGGCCAGGAGGCGGGCGAGTTCGGGCCGGTGGATCCGGCCGATTTCGCGATCTCGCTGTCGGCTCTGCTGGATGGGCTCGCGGTGCAGATCGCGCTGGGCGACACTGTGGTTAGCCCGCACCGGGCCTTCGAGCTCAGCATGCGCTTCGTCGCCAAGGAGCTGGGGTTCGGCTGGGCGCCTGCGGATCACCGAGGTCACCGGGCAGGGAGGTAGCGATGGCCGGAGGAAGGGTCGAGCTGGTCGCGCTCACCAAGCGCTTCACAGATGTGGCGGTGGACGGGATCGACCTGACCGTGGACAGTGGCGAGTTCTTCTCGCTGCTGGGCCCGTCGGGCTGCGGCAAGACGACCACGCTGCGGCTGGTCGCCGGCTTCGAGCAGCCCACCTCGGGCACCGTGCTGCTGGACGGGGTGGACGTGACCGGCATCGCGCCGCACCGCCGCAACGTGAACACGGTGTTCCAGAGCTACGCGCTGTTCCCGTTCCTGTCGGTGTTCGACAACGTCGCCTTCGGGCTGCGGAGCCGTCATCTGGGCAAGCCGGAGGTCAGCCGCCGGGTGGGTGAGGCGCTGGAACTCGTGCAGCTGACCGGGTTCGCCAAGCGGCGGCCCGGCATGCTGTCCGGCGGCCAGCAGCAGCGGGTGGCGCTGGCCCGGGCGCTGGTCCTCAACCCCTCGGTGCTGCTGCTGGACGAGCCGCTCGGCGCGCTTGACGCCAAGCTGCGCCGGTCACTGAAGGTGGAGCTGAAGGCGCTGCAGGAACGGGTCGGGGTGACCTTCATCTATGTCACCCACGACCAGGAAGAGGCGCTCACCATGTCCGACCGGCTGGCGGTCATGCACGCTGGCAAGATCGTCCAGCTCGGGCGGCCCCGGCAGATCTACGAGGAGCCCGCCGACACCTATGTGGCCGACTTCCTCGGCGTGTCGAACCTGATGGAGGTCGAGGTCGTCGAGCGCGGGCCGGGCCGGTCGTGCCAGGTCCTGATGGGGGACTCGGCGCTGGCGGTGGACAACGGTGAGGTGGACGGGCTGGGCCCGGCGCACGCGGTGATCCGGCCGGAGCGGGTCCGGATCGAGCCGTACGGCCAGCTCGGGCCGAACCGGGTGCCCGGCATGATCGAGCGGCTGATATTCCTCGGCAGCTCCACCCAGGTGATGGTGCGGCTTGCGCCAGGCGCGCAGCTGCAGGCGCTGGTGCAGAACGACGGCAGCCAGATCGCGCTCAGCCAGGGCACCCCGGTCCATGTGTTCATGGCGGCGGACGCGCTGCGGGTGCTGGGTGGCCCGGCCCGGGACGTGCCGGTCGCGGAGGACGAGGAGACACTGCCGGCCAGCTGACCCAGCCGCGAATTCGGCCACTCGGGATTGAATTGCGGTGCGGTTATCCGCGGCGGCCAAGCCATTGCCGGCTGGCGGTGCTAGAGATCCCGGATGATTTCTTTCAGGAATCGGGTGGTTGCCGCCGGCGTATGGGCCTCGGCGCTGAGCCGGTTCATGACCTCCATGTAGTGGTCGACATCTTTGCGGTCATCCAGGTACAGCGCGCTGGTGAGCTGCTCGAGATACACCACATCAGGCAGGTCGGGCGCGGCGAAGCGCAAGATGGTGAAGGCGCCGCCGGCCCCGGCGTGCCCACCGTGCCGGAATGGCACCACCTGCAGGGTGATCTGCGGCAGGCTGGCCATGTCCAGCAGGTGCTTCATCTGGGCCCGCATCACCTGCCGGCCGCCGATCGGCCGCCGCAGCGCCGCCTCGTCGATGACGAACCAGGCCCGGGGCGGGTCGGAGTCTGTCAGCACGTCCTGCCGCTGCATGCGCAGTCCCACCCGGCGCTCGACCTGGTCGGCCGCATGCGGGCCGAAGCCAAGAGAGGTGACCGCGCGGGCGTAGTCCTCGGTCTGCAGCAGGCCGTGCACGAACTGAAGCTCGAAATTCCGGATCAGCGACGCGGCCATCTCCAGCCCCAGGTAGGGCTCCAGCCACTCCGGGATGATGTCGTGGTACCTGGCCCACCAGCCGGGGGTGTTGGCCCGCTGGGCGAGCGACAGCATGCCCGCCCGGTCCTGCGGATCGGTCACCCCGTACAGGGTGAGCAGGTCCTCGACGTCCCGCTCCTTGAAACCCACCCGGCCGTGCTCGAGCCGGCTGATCTTCGACCGTGACCCGCGGATCTCATATCCGGCTTGTTCTGGGGTGATGCCGCTGGCCTCGCGCAGCCGCCGCAACTGGGTGCCAAGCATGATCCGCAGGACTGTAGGGCCACCTCGTGCCTCATCCCCCACCGGCTCACCGGGCAATTCATCGCTCGGCTGAACCACACTCATCCTGGCTCCGGGATCGTTCGGCTCGCTCAGTGCCCTCTCCACATCGACGTTCACAGCGGGCGCCACTGCACCGAGCGGGAAGCCGGATCAGCCGTGAGCGGTGTCCGGCGGGCGGGACGCAGACAGCACGATATCACCGTGCTGGCACGGTGTCGTGATCGACTGGCGACTTTTGGTTAATGGCCGGCTGTGCCCCCTTAAATCAGCCTATCAGCGCGTCGAACTCGCCGTCCTTCATGGCCGCCAGGAACGCGGCAATGGCTACTCGCGGGTAAATAAGCGCCAGGCCATGCTTGTCGCGCGAGTTGCGGACGGCTATCGCGCCATCCGGCAACTCGGCGATCTCCACGCAGCTGCCGGTGGGGTTGCTGGCCCTGCTCTTGCGCCACCGCGCTGGCGGCAGCTTCCCGGCGGGCATGGCGGTGTTGACCAGCATCTTCACTCCGATGGGCGGGAGGAACCAGGGTGTCGAGGCCCCCGCACCCTTGCAGCGCAACCTTAACACGCCGATGCATGTGCATCTGCGTTTGCATCGGGGTGTGCACATTCTGCCTAGCCCGGCCGGACTCCGGCCGGGCTACTCGACGATGCTGTTGAGGGCGGACAGGGTGTTGCCCCGCTCGCCGCGGGTCATCCACCGGTAGCCGAAGTAACCCAGAACGGCGATCAGCAGCGTCATCACCAGGCTGATGGTGCCGAGTGCGTTCAGCGCCGGACCACCGTTCCCGCCATGCTGGGTGGAATAGATGATCACCGACATCGGTGTGTTGCTGGCATTGGATGACAGCAGGTCCACGATCACGAAGTCGTCGATGACACCGGAGAACACCAGCACCGCACTGGCGAAGATGGCCGGCCCCAGCAACGGCAGCACGACCCGGCGGATGGTCTGGAACTGGTTGGCGCCCAGGTCGGCGGCCGCCTCCTCATACTGGCGGCCGAGTGTGACCAGCCGGGCCTGGACGATGATGGCCGGCCAGCTCACATTCCAGGTGACCAGGGCGACCGTCTCGGCCACGGTGCCCAGGTGCACCCGGCTGTACAGGGCGGTGAAGGCGAAGAACATCGCCACACCGAAGATCAGCTCCGGGATGACGAAGGAAAGGATCATCACGAAATTGAAGGTGGCTGAGGTCACGCCCAGCCACCGGTTGATGCCGATCGCGAAGGCCACCCCCAGCGGCACGGTGATGATCGTGGTATAGACCGACAGCCGGAACGTCTGCAGCACGGCCGCGTGCAGTTGCGGGTTGTGCAGGACGGAGTTGATCGGGTCGGTGAAGTACCAGCGCCAGGAGAAACCCTGCCAGGTGGCCTGCGACTTGCCGTTGTTGAATGAGAACAGCACGGCGAGCGCGATCGGCACCAGCGACCAGATGAGATAGAGCCAGGTGAAGCCCTCCAGGAACCAGGGGTGGCCCCACGGGTTGCGGCGCAGCCGGAACCGGCCAGTCCAGGCCCGGCTGGCGGTGCTGGCGCCGGCCGAGGTGGCGGCGGCGCTGGTGGCGGTCACATGACCTCCCGTGACGAGCGGTTGGTGGCAGCCACGTAGTAGATCATCGGGATCAGCAGGACCAGCAGCAGCAGCAGTGACAGCACGGCGCCCTGGCCCTGCAGGCCGGGCGTGCCCAGCTGGCCCTCGATCAGGTTGCCAATCATGGACGTCTGGGCCGCCCCGGACATGAGCTGGTTGGTGTAGTAGTCGCCCAGCATCGGCAGCACGGTGATGAGCATGGCGGTCATGATCACCTGCCGGGACATCGGCAGAGTGACCCGGCGCGAAGGTGGCGGCCCGGCTCAGGCCCAGGTCGCGGCCGGCCTCGATGAGCGCGGGGTCGATCCGGTCCAGGCCCGCATACAGCACCAGGATCGTGTAGGGGATGTAGCCGTACACCAGCCCGAGGATCACCGTCACCGGCTTGCCGCCGAGCCATACGATCGGCTGTGAGGTCAGGTGCGTCAGCGACAGGAACTTGTTCACGTAGCCATCGGTCTGCAGCAGGTCCACCCAGGCCAGCATCCGCATCATGTAGCTGATCCAGAACGGTGCGATCAGCAGGAACAGGAACAGCACCTTCCGGCGGCCGGCGAACCGGGCCACGAAGTAGGCGGCCGGGTAGGCGATGACCAGGCACAGCAGCGAGGCGATCGCCACATAGAGCACCGTCCGCAGCACGATCGGGCCGGCGAAGGAGGTGGGGCCGACCAGATCCCGCACCACGTTGATGACGTTGGCCGAGCTCCAGGCGAGCGGGTTCCACACCGCGACCGGGGACTCGAACAGCCGGTTGAGCTGGCCCATCGCGATCGCCAGCACCGCGTAGAAGGGCACGATGAACAGCACGAGCAGCCAGATCATGCCGGGTATGGCCAGCGCGATCCAGAAGCCGCGGCCCGGCGTGCGCTGACGGGGTCCGCGCTGGCGGGGTGCCGCTACCGCCCGTGCTGCCATGGCCGCTCCCTAGATTCCGTTGCTCACCACAAGCCAGGCCTGCTGCCACAGTGCGTCCGTGTCCACCGGCAGCTGCAGCTCGGCTACCCCGTGCCGGAAATCGGACGGCAGCACCACGGTGGATATCAGGCTCTTCGGCAGGATCTTCTCGGTCACCAGCCGCTGCGGGGTGACCCCGGTGAGCGGCTGCATGTAGCCGTTGTAACTGATGTTCTCCAGCGCGTTCGGCAGATCTTCCAGGTAGTTCAGGAACAGGTGCGCCAGCACTGGGTTGGTCGCCGACCGCAGCACGGTGTTGGTGTCGTTGGCGACCGGGCCCTTGCCGTCCGGCGGGAACCAGTAGCCGACGGCCTCGACCGGCACCCCCTTGGGCATGTATTGGTAGGCCGCGGCCATGTCACCGGACCAGGCGTGGTGGATCCAGGTCTCGCCGGTCGGCACCTCGGTGTAGTCATTGTTGTCGATCTTGACGTTCACCAGGCTGGACAGATCCTCCAGCGACCGCCGGGACAGGGCGATCTGGCCCAGGTCGGTGGTGTTCAGGTTGAAGATGCCGTTCTTCATCAGCCCCAGGCTGATGCTCTCCCGGTAGTCGTCGAGGATGGCTACCTTGCCCTTGTACTTGCCCTGCCACGGCATCGCCCAGGGGTTCCGCATCGCGTACGGGTTCTCGTGCACCAGGTCCTTCCGCCAGGCCATGCCGGTGGTGTAGATGGTGTACGGGACGGTGTACTGCCAGCCCTGGTCGTAGAAGGGGTTGATGAAGTCCGGCCAGGCCTGGCTGATGTTGGGCAGGTAGCTGTGGTTGAGCGGCTGGACCAGCTTCGGCTCGATCAGCTGCCCGAGCACGTCCACGGTGACGCCCATCAGGACGTCGAAGGAGAGCCCGGCGCGGAGCTTGGCGATGGCCTCGTTCATGGTGTTGAACGTGGTCAGCTGGACCTTGCAGTTGTACCGCTTGGCGAAGTTGTTCAGGACGGCCTGGTTGACGTAGGCGACCCAGTTGTACACCTGCAGGGTGGCCCCGGTCTCCGGGGGCAGGCCGGTCTTGACCGGCTGGTTGTCGGCGTACACCGGCCAGCGGACCGGGTTGGCCGGCCGGGGGAGCGGCACGGTCCCGCTGCCTGCCAGAGCCGGCGCGCACGCCTCCAGCAGCGAGCCGCCGGCCAGCGCGGCCAGCCCGGCGCCCGCGGTGCGGGTGAGGAAACCACGCCGGGACATCAGCGGGCGCGGGGGGCCGTCCCCGGTCCAGCCTTCACGCGGATGCGGCACGGGTCGCCCCCTTTCTGGCCAGGGTGACGGCCCGGCCTGCCCAGCCGGGGCTGATGCGGCTGGGCCTTGACTGAACGATCCGTCAATAACACCTACTCCTGTCAGTGAGCGGGGGCAAGAGTTCCGGCGGAAATGGTCAGACTATACGCTAAGCGCCTGCGCGAAACGGCGGAAGTTCACGACCAGACGGTCGATATCCGCTTCGTCGTGCTGGACCGAGATCAGCCATTGCTCAATCTTGCCCCACGGCGGCAGGAACACGCCGCCGTTGTGCTGGAACAGCCAGTGGGCGTGGCTGTAGCGGTCGTCGATGCCGAGGAAGCCTCGATAGTCACGGACCGGCTGGTCGGAGAACACCACGCAGCCTTTGGCGCCAGCCGACACCACGTGCGCGGCCAGCCCGGTGTCCGCGATCGCCTGCTCGATGCCGCCCACCGCGCGCTGCCGCAGCCGCTCGATCCGCCGGTAAGCCTCGTCGGTGGCGACCTCGCACAGCATGGCCCGCGCCGCCGCCATCGCCAGCGGGTTCCCGTTAAAGGTGCCCACCATCTCGTAGTCGTCGTTGGCCACGTGCGCCATCACCTCGGCGGTTCCGCCGATGGCCGCGACCGCCACGCCGCCGCCGATGGCCTTGGCCAGGCAGGTGATGTCCGGGGTGACCCCGGTCAGCCCGGTAGCACCGTTAGGCCCGGCCGTCAGTCCCGTCTTGACCTCGTCGAACGTCAGCAGGGCGCCGTGGGCGTGCAGCAGGTCCTTCAGCGCCGCCAGGTAGCCGGGCTCGGGATGGATGATCCCGGCGTTCATCATGATCGGCTCGATGATCATCCCGGCCACCTCGCCCGGGTGCTCGTCCAGCAGCCGGGCCACGCTGTCCAGGTCGTTGAAGCTGGCGACCAGGGTCAGCGCGATGATCGCGTCCGGGATGCCGGCGCTGGACGGGGCCTGGGCGGGCTTGCCGGGCGGGCCCGCCTCCGCGGCGCCCGGGGCGACCGAGACCTGCACCGAGTCATGGTGGCCGTGGTAGCAGCCCTCCACCTTGATGATCAGATCCCGGCCGGTGATGGCGCGCATCAGGTGGACGGCATCCATGGTCGCCTCGGTGCCGGAGTTGGCGAACCGCCACAGCGGCAGCCCGAACCGGCGGGCCAGTTCGTCGGCCACCAGCACCGCGTTCGGGGTCGGCTGGGCGAAGTGGGTGCCCAGGATGACCTGCCCGCGCACCGCCTCGACGATGGCCGGGTGGGCGTGGCCGGCCAGGGCGGCGCCGTACCCGCCATGCAGGTCAACGTACTCGTTGCCGTCCACGTCGTAGATCTTGGAGCCGCGGCCATGACTCAGCCAGACCGGCTGGGGGGCGGTGATCTGCCAGCTGGAGGTGGCGCCGCCGGCCAGGGACTCACGCGCCCGGGCGGCCAGCAGGCCCGATTCCGGCTGCCGCTGAATGAAGATCGCTTCCTGCTCGCTAATGACACGCTGGAGGCCATCCGGCCTCCGCACCGGGCTCTCCTGCTGGACGGCCACAGCACACTCTCCTCTGTTTTCTGACTGAACGTTCAGTCTAAAACCGAGAAGGGAGGGTGGGCAAGGGTAGCTGGGAGGGTGAGCGAGGACAGCAGGGGAGGGTGAGTAAGGACGGCCGGGAGGGTGGCGAGGGCGGCCGGAGGGCCGTCCGGGCCGTGGCCGTCCGCTTCTTCGCCCGGCGCGAAACCGGCCGCCGCGCGGATCCGCGGCCGCGATGCTGGTCCCATGGCGGCTACCGGGCGGCCAGCGGGAAATGGGGGCAGCGATGACCGAGCCGCACCAGGCCCGGCAGGTAGCGGAGTCATTCGGCACCGATGCCGGGCGTTACGACCGGACCCGGCCTCGCTATCCCGGCCCCCTGGTGACGGCGATCGTCGCCGCCAGCCCCGGGCCCGACATCCTCGATGTCGGCTGCGGGACCGGCATCGCCGCCCGCCAGTTCCAGGCGGCAGGCTGCCGGGTGCTCGGGATCGATCCCGACTCGCGGATGGCTGACCTGGCGCGGCGGTCCGGGCTGGAGGTGGCGGTGGCGACGTTCGAAGCCTGGGACAGCGCGGGCCGCGAGTTCGACGCGGTCGTCGCCGGGCAGGCCTGGCACTGGGTGGACCCGGTCGCGGGAGCGGCCAAGGCGGCCCGGGTGCTGCGCCCGGGCGGGCGGCTGGCGGTGTTCTGGAACGCGCTCCAGCCCCCGGCCGGCCTGGCCGCGGATTTCGCCGGGGTCTATCGCCAGGTGCGGCCCGGCCTGCCATTCAACCCCTGGGCGCGGCCCGTGCTGGACTCGTACCTGGCCATGTGCGGCACCGCGGCCGATGGGATCCAGCAGGCGGGCGGGCTCGGCGAGCCGGAGCAGTGGCGGTTCGAGTGGGATCACTCCTACACCCGCGACCAGTTGCTGGACCAGGTGCCCACCGCCGGCGGTCATAGCCAGATCGAGCCGGCCAAGCTGGCGGAACTGCTGGCCGGCCTGGGCGCCGCCATCGATGCGGTCGGTGGCAGTTTCACCGCCCACTTCACCACCCTGGCAGTCACCGCCGTCCGGCCGAGCGGCTAGGCCACAGCCGTGCGGCCGCCCGCCAGCCCAGCAGGAACAGGCCGAGGAAGGCGGCCGACACGGCAATGAAGGCCGGTTCCGTGCCCTGGCCGGAGATCACCCGCAGCAGCTGGCCGAGGCCCACCGTGGCCAGCCAGACGATCAGCCCGGTCGGCACCAGTGCGGCCGGGCGGCGCCACGACCGGGCGGCCAGTTCGCCGACGGCCAGCCCGGCCAGGAACGGCCAGGCAGTACTCACCACCCCGGCCAGGGTCTCGCCGGCGTGGTGGTTGGCGCGCCCGATCACCACGAACGCGAGCACCACGGCCACGTCGGCCAGCACACCGAGAACGGCAGCGCGCACGGGTCCTCCCGGCCATCGATGAAAGAGGCCAGCATAGGGCCTGTGCTGGCCGCTGGCCGCCGCCCTACACTGCGGGAATGCCCGATCGTGGTGCGCCCGGCCGGACCTGGCCGGGCTGATGGCCACCTTGCTGGTCGTGCAGCACACGGCCTCGCCAGCGATGCAGGCCATGTTCGAGGCGGTGCTGGCCGGCGCGACCACGGACGCCATCGAAGGGGTCGAGGTCGTGGTCCGGCCCGCGCTGACGGCGGGCGCCGCCGATGTGCTCGCGGCGGACGGTTACCTGCTCGGCACCCCTGCGAACATCGGCTACATGTCCGGCGCGCTCAAGCACTTCTTCGACAGCATCTACTATCCCTGCCTGGCCACCACCCAGCGCCGCCCCTACGCCCTCTACGTGCACGGGAACTCCGACACCACCGGCGCGGTGCGGGCGGTGGAGTCGGTCACAGCCGGGCTGGGCTGGCGACCGGTCCGGCCGCCGGTGGCGGTCATCGGCCCGCCGACCGCCGCCGACCTGGAGCAGTGCTGGGAACTGGGAGCGGTTGCCGCGGCTGGGCTCAGGCCGTAATCGCGGTAGCCGGCATGTGCAGCGGTCATCCGATCAGCCACGCTCACTGCGGCCGGGCCGGCGGGTCAGGACAGCACAGGCAGTGATGGTCACCATGAGCAATGGCACCAGCGCGAGGCCCAGGCTGGGCGCATGACTCCGTGCGGTGGCCACCAGGGAGCCAAGGAACACCAGGTAGCTGCCGATGATGAAGAAGCCAGTGGCCCGGCGCACCCCGCGGTCGCGGTAGGCGAAGCCGAGCGCGATCACGGTCAGCACGAGGTACCAGGCCGCGATCAGGCTAGCTCCGGGCGAGGGCGAGCCGAGGCCGGTGATCACCGCAGGAAGCAGCAGGCCGGCCGCGACGTTCAATGCGTTGCTGTTGAGGGTGGTACTCAGCATCGCAGCTCCGCGGCCCCGGGCTGCCAGGTACACGGCCGCGACCGCGTTCGGCAGGCTGGTCACCGCGGCGAGCACGAACCCGCCGGTGATGATCTCGGGGATCCCGAAATAGCTGCCCAGTTCGGATCCTTCCCGTTCCATCAGCACGCTGGCTAGCACCACGATCACCAGTGCCGCCGCCGCCATCAGCAGGTCCGTGACATGGCCGCGGCGCGGGTGGATGGCCTCCTCCAGTTCCTGCTCCTCCTCGGTCACGGCCACCGCCAGCCAGGCGGCTGCCCGCGCCAGCACGGCCCGGCGGGGCCGCCGCAGCCGGGCCCCGCCCATGCCGAGCACAGCCACATACGGCAGCAGCATGGCCAGCACAGCGGCCAGCCCTGCCGAAGCCGGGATCAGGCCCAGCACCGTGACCAGACAGATAAGTGCGATCCAGCCCGCGACCACCCCGCCGAGCAGGACCACCTTGCGGTGCAGGGCCAGCTGGCCGGCCACCACCGCCCCCAGGCCCAGCAGGGCGGCCAGGTTGAACACGTTGGAGCCGATGATCACGCCCGCCCCTATCTTTCCCTGGTGGCGGGCGAGCGCGGTGACCGCGGAGGTGATCTCTGGTGCATCGGCCGCCAGCGCCGCCACCATGCCGAGCAGGGCCTCCGACAGCCCGAGCCGCTGGCCGATCCGTTCCAGCCGGGTGACGAGCAGGTAACTGGCACCGAGGCTGACCGCCGCGGCGGCGGCGAACAGCAGGACCGAGGCAGCGACCGGCATCGGTGAATGCGCCTCCTGGCAGGCTCGCGGGTGGGCGAGTTGCCGACCAGTCTTCCCGGCTCTCCTGACCCCCACCCTACGGGGCCGGGTGCCTGATGGCCGGCGGGCTGGCCAGTGGCGCTTCCGGGCGGTGATGGCCGGCGTTAGCCTGGCGGGAAGGGCCCGCGGGCCACGACCGGGAGGTGGGTCTTGGTGTCGCTTGGCTTCTGGGGCCGGGCGCTGGCCGAGCCGGGCCGGATCGCCGCGATCGAGCCGGACGGCACCGCGCACACCGCTGGTGATCTGCTGGCCCGGGTCAACCAGCTCACCCACGGGCTGCGGGCGGCTGGCCTGCGGCCGGGGGACGGGGTGGCAGTGCTGGCGCCGAACGGCATCGTGCCGCTGGAGGCGTATCTGGCGGCACTCCAGGCCGGCTGGTATGTCACCCCGATCAGCTGGCACTTCACCATCCCGGAGGTCGCCTACATCGTGCGGGACTGTGAGGCGGCGGCGTTCGTCGTGCACGAGCGGTTCGCCGCCACCGGGGCGGGCGCGGCGGAGGCGGCGGGCGTGCCCGCCGGGGGCCGGATCAGTTATGGCCAGGTGCCCGGGTTCCGCCCGGTCGAGCGGATCCGGGAGGGCCAGCCGGCCAGCCTGCCAGCGGACCGGACGGCCGGCTCCGCCATGCACTACACCTCGGGCACGACCGGCCGGCCGAAGGGCGTCCGGCGGCCGCTGTCCGGGCTCGACCCGGACGTGAGCGCCGAACTGCTGACGGCGCTGCCGCAGTTCTTCGGCATCACACCCGGCCCGCCCGGCGTGCACCTGGTCACCTCGCCGCACTACCACACGGCGGTCACGGTGTTCGGCTGCGGCGCCGCCCAGATGGGGCACTGCCTGGTCTACATGGATTCCTGGGATGCCGAGCAGGCCCTGGCCCTGATCGAGCGGTACCGGGTGACCAGCACCCACATGGTGCCAACCCAGTTCAAGCGGCTGCTGTCACTGCCGCCCGAGGTCAGGCGGCGCTATGACCTGTCCTCCATGCGGTGGCTGCTGCACGCCGCCGCGCCCTGCCCGGCCGGGATCAAGCAGGCCATGCTGGACTGGTGGGGGCCGCGGGTGTATGAGTACTACGCCGCGACCGAGGGCGGCGGGACCATCGCCACCCCGCAGGACTGGCTGGCCCGCCCGGGCACCGTGGGCAAGCCCTGGCCGGTCAGCGAGGTCATGGTCGCCGACGACGCCGGGAACCGGTGCCCGCCGGGCGTGCCCGGCACCGTCTACATGCGGATGAGCCTGCCCGACTTCGTCTACAAGGGCGACCCGGCCAAGACCGCGGCCGGCCGCCTGCACGGCTACTTCACCGTCGGTGACATCGGCTACACCGATAGCGACGGCTTCCTGTTCCTGTGCGACCGGAAGTCGGACATGATCATCTCGGGTGGGGTTAACATCTACCCGGCCGAGGTCGAAGCGGAGATCATCATGCATCCGGCGGTGGCCGACGTGGCCGTGTTCGGCATCCCCGACGAGGACTGGGGCGAGTCGGTCAAGGCGGTGGTCGAGCCAGCCGCCGGGGTGAGCGCCGGGCCGGAGCTGGCGGCCGACATCCTGGCCTCGCTGACCGGCCGGCTGGCGAAGCTGAAGTGGCCGCGGTCGATCGACTTCATCGGGCAGATGCCCCGTGACCCCAGCGGCAAGCTGCTCAAGCGCCGTCTGCGGGAGGCGTACCGGCAGGGCCGGGACGCCGCGATTTGACCTGCCCGGCGGCGGGCTGCGCTGCGGCGGGTGGCGCCCCAGCCCGGCGCCGGTGCGGCGGCGTCAGTCTGGCCGCCGGCCCTCCAGCAGCGGGTCAGCCGGCTGGCGCACCGGCTGCCCGGCCAGGCGGCGCCGCCGCCAGGCGATCCCGGACAGCGCCTCCAGCACGACCCGGCTGGCCAGGAACGCGGTGATCTCCGCGTGGTCGTACGGCGGCGCGACCTCGACCACGTCCACCCCGGCCAGCGGCAGTTCCATCGCGATCCGCCGGACCGCGTCGAGCAGCTGGCGGCCGGTCAGCCCGCCCGGCTCGGGGGTGCCGGTGCCCGGCGCCATGCCCGGGTCAACCACGTCCACGTCTACCGACAGGAACACCCCGTCGCAGTCGCTGGTGGCGATGCCGAACGCTTCGGTCAGGCACGCGTCCAGGCCCCTGGTCACCACCTCGGTCATCTCGTAGCTGCGCATCCGCTGGCCGGCCATCCAGGCCAGGGTCTCCGGCTCGGGCCAGTACCCGCGCAGCCCGATCTGCAGGAAGCGGTCACCGCGGACCGCGCCGGACTCGATCAGGCGGCGCATCGGGGTGCCGTGCCCGTACAGCGAGCCGAACTGGGTGTCACCGGTGTCGGCATGCGCGTCGAAGTGGATGACCGACACCTTGCCCCAGCCGACGTGGCGGGCCACCCCGGTCGCGTCCGGGAGGGCGATGGTGTGGTCGCCGCCCAGGATCACTGGCAGCGCCCCACCCTGGCAGGCGGTCAGCACCGCCTGCTCCAGCAGCCGCAGGGAATGCTCGGTGTCGCCGCTGCGCATCTCCACGTCGCCCGCGTCGGCCACATTCAGGTCCGCCAGCGGATCCACGCCCAGCGCCAGATGCGGCCGGGAGCCGTCGTGTGGCAGGTAGTCGGTGAACCGGATCGCCTGCGGCCCGAACCGGGCGCCCGGCCGGTGCGACGTCCCGCCGTCGAACGGGGCACCGATGATCATGATGTCGGTGCCCGCCCACGACGCCGGGTCGGCCAGATTCGCCCGTGGCACGCCGAGGAAGGTGGCGTCCGGTCCGTACATCCCGCCCAGCCGCGCCATACTGACCTCCCCTGTCACCGGTGAGGCCAGTATGGCGCAGCGCCCGGATGCACTCCCGCGTCCGTTACCAGGTCAGGTGTGGATCTTCCAGCTGAAGGTGACCGACTTGGACGCGCCGGTGGTGTCGGTCACCTTCACCGTCACGGTGCGGGTGCCGAGGGTGGTGGGGGTGCCGGAGATGAGGCCGGTGCTGGACTTGATCGACAGGCCCTTGGGCAGCCCGCTGGCGCTGTAGGTCAGCTTCTGCCCGAGCGAGTTGTCGGTGGCGTGGATTTGCAGGCTGACCTTCGTGCCCTTCCTGGTGCTCTGGCTGCCGGGGCTGGTGACCGTGATCGTGTCGCCGCCGTTGATGACGACCGGGTGGTGGCTCTCGCAGGCGCCCGCGCCGCTGCTGCCGTCGTTGGCCCAGGTGGTCTGCACCGCGAAGGTACCGGCCGAGGTCGTGAGGTTGAACGCGCCGCCGGAGGTGCCGGGCGTGAGCCAGGCGCACTTGTCGCCGGTTTCGTTGCCGGCGCTGTCGGTCCAGCCGCCGACCGGGTTCTGGTCGGTGATGGTCTCGGCGTACTCGTGGCCCTCCACGATCGACAGCCCATCCAGCGCGCCAGTCGTCGGGTTCACGAAGTCAGCGCCGCAGGAGGCGCCGACGTTGGTGATGTAGGGCAGGTTGGTGAAGGCGATGTCGCCGTACGGGGAGGGGACCGCCCCGCCGCCGTCCAGCGACGTGTCACCGTTGTAGTCATGCCAGGCGCAGTACTGTGGCTGCCCCTGGTATATGTACTGGTCCGGGTCGGTGCCGGTGGGGGAGACGATGACGTACTGGGCGTCGCGGTTGGACGCGGCGGTGGTGTTGCCGAAGTGGCCGGCCGCGGCGACCGCCTCGGTGCCGAGCTGGTAGGCGGTCGCCTGGGCCGGGGAGGCGGTGCTCTCGTCCGCCCACACCCCGGCCAGCACGCCGCCGGAGGGGTAGGCGACGTGCTGGGTGTTGCTGGCAGGGCAGGTCTGGGCGCCGGTGGCCACGCCCTGGCAGTACTGGGTCATCACGCCTGACCACAGCTCCTTGCCGGTGCCGAGGCCCTTGAGGAACTCCTGCAGGTAGGGGGCGATATGGGACGGGTCGCCGGTCAGGGTGATGTTCCCGTTGGAGTCGGTGCCCTGGGTGCCCCACTGCGAGCCGTAGAAGACCAGGTACACCTTCTCCTGGCCGGTGGTGACGCCGATGCCGTCGATGCCGCCGCCGTAGTTCAGGTCGTTGGCCGACAAGGCGTGGATGGCGGCGGCGTGCTGGCTGGCCCAGGTGCGCATCTGCCGGGTGCGGCCGATAGTGGGCACGACGCCGCGCCGGTAGGGGTGATGGTAGGCGGGCGAGTACGGGTTGGTCACCGGGCCGCCGGCTGCCGCCATCCGCGCCGGGCCGGCCTGGGTGGTCGCGAGCGCCTGCGTGCCGGTGCCCGCGGCCAGCAGGAAGACCGCTGCCGCGCTGCCCCGCACCGCCCAGCGGCGCGCGGATGTAGACATGCCCATGCTTGTTACCTCCGTCATCGGCGCTGCGCCGACCGCCTGGCCCGGTGTGCGGGACCAGTTGCTCGGGGCGCCAGCACGTGTGATCGCTGCAATCACCGGCCGGACAGGGGCACATTATGTTGTCTTGACTCAGAGCAGGACCCGGACTTGCGTTTTGCCACGAAATTGGGAACCAGTTGTAACCCGGGCACGTCCTAGCTGCGTGGCCGGTCCGGGCCGCCGGGCCCGGCCGCTCTCCGAGCAGGAGGTGACATGCGCAGCGTCTCTGTTCTCACCGCGGCGGTGATCGCCGGGGTGTCGGCGCTAACCGTGGCGTGTGGCCCGCCGCGGCCGGCCCCGGCCGCCAGCGAATCGGCGGCCAGTGCCGCCTCCGCCACCCCGTCGGCCACCAGCCCGGCGGCGTCCGCACCGGCGGCCGCCGCGGCCTGCGGCTCCGCGCCCGCGGTGCTCGGGCCCGGCCGGACCCTGACCCTGGGCAATGCCGACAACAGCCGGACCTTCTGCGTCCGGCAGGGCACCGGCGTGCTGATCTACCTGCACGGCACGGCGACCGCCAGGTGGGGCACGCTCAGGTCCAGTTCAGCCGCGCTGGTGCCGTCGGCGAACGGCCACTTGATGCTGGCGCTGGGGGTGACCGGTGGTTACTTCATCGCCACCCAGCCCGGGAGTGCGGTCATCAGCTCCGCCCGCCCCAGGTGCGGGCAGCTTGCCGCGCCCAGCGCGCCGGCCACCTCGGGCAAGGCGTCCTGTGGCTCCATCGAGCTGTTCCGGGTGACTATCAAGGTGGCCTGACCCGGGAACTCCGCCCTGACCGCGGGCGGGCTGACCGTAACGGTCCCGTATCGCCGGCTCCGTAGGCTGGCCTTGCGCATGACCAGGACGCGCGGAACGGGAGGCATAGTGGCGCAGCAGCTGCAGGCCCGCCCGGGTACGGCCGGGACGGCCAGCGTGGCCCGCCATTGGGCAGCATGGCTGGCCTGGGCGCTTCTCGGCCTTAGCGTCGTGCTGCTCGCAGCGGGCCTGGTGCTCGCCTTTACCGGCGGCGAGGCCTGGAATGCCAAACTCGCGACCACACCGGTCGCGGTCACGTTCGCCGTGGTCGGCGCGCTTGTCGCGGCGCGGACCGGGAACCGCCTCGGCTGGCTGTTCCTGGCTGTGGGGACAGTAGGCAGTGCCGTGCTGGCGATGGAAGCCTACGCGGCGCGGGTGCCCGCCGCCGCACTGCCCGGAGCAGCCTGGGTGGGCTGGATGTTCGTCGTGATCCTGGGGATAGAGGGACCGTTGTTCTTCCTGACCCTGCTGCTGTTCCCGGACGGACGGCCGCCGTCGTGGCGATGGTGGCCGGTGGTATGGGTGGCCATGGCAGCAGCCGTGGCCGGGGCAGTGTCCTCGGGAATCTCCGACGTCAACTTCTCTTCGAACTTCCCCCATCTCCGGGACCCGGTGACGGTTGTCGCGCCGCTGACGGCGGCCTACAACCTGGCTCAGGAGGCCGCGCTGCTGGTGTTGCTGGCTGGCGCGGCCGCCATGATCGTCCGTTTCCGGCGATCCGGCCCGGAGCAGCGGCTCCAGCTCAAATGGGTCATATACGCATCGGCCGTCGCGGCGGCGGCCGTCCTGGCCGTCAGCCAGTTCAGCAACGACCCGCTGCCCGTGTTTGCGGTCTTCTTCCCGCTGGTTCCGGCCTCGGTGGGAGTTGCGATCCTGAAGTACCGGCTGTATGACATCGACCGGCTGATCAGCCGCACCCTGGCCTACGCGGTGGTCACCGGGTTGCTGGTCGGGGTGTACGCGGGGCTCGTGCTGGTGGCCACCCAGGTGCTCCGGTTCCGCACGCCGGTAGCGGTGGCTGCGGCCACGCTGGCGGCGGCGGCACTGTTCAATCCGCTGCGGCGGCGGGTGCAGCAGGTGGTGGACCGGCGGTTCAACCGGGTCCGCTATGACGCTGACCAGACGGTAGCCGCCTTTGCGGGCCGGCTCCGGGAGGCGGTTGACCTGGACTCGCTACGGGCCGACCTGCTGGCCGTGGTGGACAGCGCCGTCGAGCCAGCGCACTGCTCGGTGTGGATCGCCGGCCACCGGCCAGGATCGCCAGCCTGACCGCACCGGCGCTCCGGCGAGGGCGGCTGCGCCATGGCGGGGGCTGCTGGCAGGATCGCGGTGTGGCCGTCGATGAACTGGACCAGCGGATCGTGGCGGCGCTGGTCGCCAACGCCCGGGCCACCTACGCCGAGATCGGGGCGCAGGTGGGGCTGTCCGCACCCGCGGTCAAGCGCCGGGTCGACCGGCTGCGCGCGGCGGGTGCGATCACCGGCTTCTCCGCCACCGTGGATCCGGCCGCGCTCGGCTGGACCACCGAGGCGTATGTGGAGGTGTTCTGCCGGGGCCGCACCTCGCCCGCTGACATCCGGGCTGCCGTGAGCAGGTACCCGGAGGTCACCGGCGCCGCGACGATCACCGGCGAGGCGGATGCGCTGCTGCACATCAGGGCCGCCGACGTCCGTCATTTCGAGCAGGTGGTGGAGCGGATCGGGGCGGAGCCGTTCGTCGTCCGTACCCGTAGTGTGATCGTACTGTCGCGGTTGGTAAGCCGGACGGACTTCCTGGGCCAGGCCACCCCGGCCGGCTGAATGGCCCAAACGCGGCTTGCTGACCTGCGCCAGCAGCTAGAGTCGCCGGTATGCGCGATCAGGACGAGTCGGACAGTTCCGGCAGCACGGCCCAGTTCCGTGCGTTCGTGGACGGGTCCCGCAGTGTGGACGATTCCCAGCCCTGGACCATGAGCGCGCCCAAGCATCAGGTCGCCAAGCTCGCCGCGGCCGTCGTGGCGGTGGCGGCGGTGCTCGCCATCATCGCCTTCCTGGTGATTGGCTAGGCCGGCCTAGCTCCCCCGCCCGGCTGTCCTCGGTCTCGCTCCCGGCCCGGCTGTCCTCGGCCTGCGGCTGGAAGCGATAGCCCATGCCGGGCTCGGTACGCAGCCAGCGCGGCCGGGCCGGATCCCGCTCCAGCTTCCGCCGCAGCTGCGTCATGTACAGGCGCAGGTTGCCGGTCGCGTCGGCGTACCCCGGGCCCCATACCTCGGCCAGCAGCTGCTGCTGGCTGAGCAGCTTGCCCGGGTGCCGGAGCAGCACCTCCAGCAGGTGCCACTCGGTCGGGGTCAGCCGGATATCGGTGCCGTCGGGCCGGGTCACCCGTTTGGCCGCCAGATCGATCAGCAGATCCCCGAGCTGGACCCGGGACTGGTCGCCGGCCGGCTCGGCCCGCCGGGTGGCGGCCCGCATCCGGGCCAGCAGTTCGTCCATGCCGAACGGCTTGGTGACATAGTCGTCCGCGCCCGCGTCCAGGGCGTCCACCTTGTCGGTGCTGTCGGTGCGGCCGGACAGGACGATGATCGGCACGGTGGTCCAGCCCCGCAGCCCGCCGATGACCTCCATGCCGTCCACGTCCGGCAGGCCCAGGTCCAGGATGACCAGATCGGGGGGGTGGCGGCTGGCCGTTTCCAGTGCCTGGCTGGCGGTGGCGGCAGTGTCCACCTCGTAGCCGCGCACCCGCAGGTTGATGCGCAGCGCGCGGAGGATCTGCGGCTCGTCGTCGACCACCAGCACCCGGGTCATGGGGCCAGCTTGCCACCCCGGTCGGAGGCCGGTGCCGGAGGAGCGGTTTCCGCGCGCTCCCGGTGCCCGGGCTCGGCCGGGCCGGCGCCATCCGGTGCCGCGGCCGCGGGCAGGGACACCACCATGGTCAGCCCCCCACCCGGGGTTTCCTCGGGTTCCAGCGTGCCGCCCATGGCCTCGGTCAGGCCACGGGACAGGGCCAGGCCGAGCCCCACCCCGGTGGTGTTGTCGGTGTCGCCCAGCCGCTGGAACGGCACGAACATGCTGTCCCGCTCGGGCTCGGGAATCCCCGGTCCGCGGTCGGCGACCCGCAGTTCCACCCGGTCGGCGAGCGCGCTGGCGGTCAGCAGCGGTGGCTGTCCGGCCGGGGAGTACCGGATCGCGTTGCTGGCCAGGTTCACGATCACCCGCTCCAGGATGGCCGGGTCCACCTGCACCTCGGGCAGCGAGTCCGGGATGTTGACGATCACGTCCCGGCCCGGCGGGCCGAGGTCGTCCAGCGCCCGGGCGACGAGTTCCTCCAGCCCCGCCGGGCGGGGGAAGACTGACAGCGCCCCGGCCTGCAGCCTGCTCATGTCGAGCAGGTTGTTCACCAGCCGGGCCAGCACGTCCAGGGATTCGTCCGCGGTCGCCAGCAGCTCGTCCCGGTCCTCATCTGTCCACCGGATGTCCTGCGAGCGCAGGCTGGTCACCGCGGCCTTGGCCGAGGCCAGCGGCGTGCGCAGGTCGTGGCTCACCGCCGTGAGCAGGGCGGTCCGCATCCGGTCGGCCGCCGCGATCGGCCGGGCCGCCTCCGCCTCGGCGGCCAGCCGCTGCTGCTCCAGTGCCACCGCGGCGTAGACCGCGAACGCGCCGAGTACCCGGCGGTCGGCGGCGGGCAGTGATGGGCCGCGCAGTGCCAGCGTCATCGTCTCGGTGACCGGCACGTCCACATCGGCGTCGTCCGGGCTGGTGATGGGCGGCTCGCCGGAGCAGGCGGCGACGGTCCAGCCCGCGACCGGCCCGGGCGACGGCCGGCCGCTGGGTGCCGGGCGGCACTCCAGCAGCGTGACCGCATCCATCCCGAATGCCTCCCGTACCCGGTCCAGCACGGCGGTCACCGCCCGCTCGCCCCGCAGCACGCTGCCCGCGGTGGTCGCCAGCAGCTCGGACTCGGCGCTGGCCCTGGCCGCCTCCCTGGTCCGCCTGGCCGCGCGGTCCACCACCGAGCTGACCAGCAATGCCACGATCACGAACACGCCCAGCGCGAGGACGTTGTTGGCCTGGGCGATGGTCCACCTGTGGATAGGAGGGGTGAAGTAGTAGTTCAGCAGCAGCGACCCGGCCACCGCCGCCAGCAGCGCCGGTGCGAACCCGCCCACCAGCGCCACCACGATCACCGCCACCAGGAACATCAGCACATCGCTGGTGAGATTGACCGGCCCGCGCAGCGCCGTCAGTGCCAGCGTGAGCAGCGGCAGGAGCACGGCCGCCAGCAGGTAGCCGAGCAGTTGCCGCCGCAGCGGCAGGCCGCCCCGGGAGCGCGGCAGGCCCCGGCCCCGGCCCATATGCGCGTGGGTGACGATATGAACGTCGATGTCACCCGAGCCACGGATGGTGCGGGCACCGATCCCGGGCCCGGTCAGCATGGCCGACAGCCAGGACCGGCGGCTGGCCCCCAGCACCAGCTGGGTGGCGTTCTCGGCCCGGGCGAAGGTGAGCAGGGCCTCGGCGATGTTGTCGCCGACCACCTGGTGGTAACTGCCGCCCAGTCGCTCGGCGAGCCGGCGCTGGCTGGCCAGCGCCGCCGGGTCGGCGCCGGTCAGCCCGTCCGACCGGGTGACGTGGACGGCGAGCAGGTCCCCGCCGGAGGAGCGGGCGGCGATCCGGGCCGCCCGGCGGATCAGCGTCTCTCCCTCCGGCCCGCCGGTGAGAGCGACCACCACCCGCTCCCGGGCTTCCCAGGTATCCCGGATGTGGTGCGCCTCCCGGTAGCGCTGCAGGCCCTCGTCCACCTTACCGGCCAGCCACAGCAGCGCCAGTTCGCGCAGGGCGGTCAGGTTGCCGGTCCGGAAGTAGTTGGTCAGCGCGGCGTCGATCTTCTCCGGCGGGTAGATGTTCCCGTGCGCCATCCGGCGCCGCAGCGCCTCCGGCGTCATGTCCACCAGCTCGACCTGGTCGGCGGCGCGGACCACGGCGTCGGGCAGGGTCTCCCGCTGCGGCACGCCGGTGATCTTCTCGACCACGTCGTTCAGCGATTCCAGGTGCTGGATGTTCACCGTGGAGATGACATCGATGCCCGCGTCGAGCAGTTCCTGCACGTCCTGCCAGCGCTTGCTGTTCCGGGAGCCGGGGACGTTGGTGTGGGCCAGCTCGTCGACCAGCGCCACCTCGGGCCGCCGGGCGATCACCGCAGCCAGGTCCATCTCCTCGAACACGGTGCCGCGGTAGGGGATGCGGGCCCGGGGGATGACCTCCAGGCCCGCCATCAGGTCGGCCGTGTGCTTGCGTCCGTGCGTCTCCACGAAGCCGACCACAACGTCGGTGCCGCGCTCGGCCCGTCGGTGGCCCTCGCCGAGCATGGCGTAGGTCTTGCCGACGCCCGCGGCGTTGCCGAGGTAGATCCGGAGCTGCCCCCGGTTGTCCTGGCTCATCGTCTCCCTGCCGGTGCGGAAATAACTGCCGGGCGGCCCGCTGCGCTAGGGCCGGTAGCGGTAGCCCATGCCCGGCTCGGTCAGCAGGTGCTGTGGCCGGGACGGGTCAGCTTCCAGTTTGCGGCGCAACCCGGCCATGTGAAAGCGCAGGTGGCGGTGATCACGCTGACTCTCCGCCCCGCCGATCTCGGCCAGCATCCGGTCGGTGCCCATGAGCTGGCCCGGGTGGCGGACGAGGACCTCCAGCAGCCGCCACTGGACATCGCTGAGCCGGATCGCCCTGGTTCCCTCGTGCGCACTGCGGGCGGCCAGGTCGATCTCGCACCGGCCGATAGTGAGGCTGGCCGGCGCGGGCCCGGGGTCGTCCCGGCGCAGGGCGGCCCGCAGCCGGGCCAGTAGTTCGGCCATGCCGAACGGCTTGGTGACATAGTCGTCGGCGCCCGCGTCCAGGGCGGTGATCTTGTCACCCGAGCCGGTGCGGCCGGAGATCACCACCACCGGCGCGCGTGACCAGTTCCGCAGCCCGCGGATCACTTCGATGCCATCGACGTCGGGCAGGCCCAGGTCCAGGATCACCGCGTCGGGCGGATGGTGGCCCGCCTCGGCCAGCGCGTCCCGCCCGGTCCGGGCGGTAGTCACCTCGTAGCCCCGGGCCCGCAGGTTGATCCGCAGCGCCCGCAGCATCGCGGCCTCGTCCTCCACCACCAGCACCCGGAGCCGGCGGTGGCCAGCGGATGTTCTCGGGCCGGGCCCGGCTGCCTCCGCTGCCACCGCCATGCCCGGATCAGTGCCCGATGGGGAACTGCTGGTCGAGCGCTATGTTGAGGGTGAGCACGTTGACCCGCGGCTCGCCGAGGAACCCGAGCGTGCGTCCCTGGGTGTTCTGCTGGACCAGCGCCTTGACCTGTGCCGGGCTGACGTGCCTGGCTGCTGCCACGCGGTTCACCTGGATGGCGGCGTTCTGCGGCGAGATGTAGGGGTCAAGGCCTGAGGCCGACGCGGTCACCGCGTCCGGCGGGATTTGCGAGATCTTGACGTGGTCGAACGCGGCGATCTGCTTCTGCCGGGTCTTGATCAGGTTCACCAGGACCGGGTTGGTCGGGCCGAGGTTGGACGCGCCGGAGAACAGCGGGTCGCAGCCGTAGTCGGTCTTCACCGCCGGGTTGACCGCGGTTGAGGGCCGGGGCTGGAAGTACTGCGGCAGCGGGTTGCCCTTGGCGTCGGTGAACTCCTGGCAGAGCAGGCTGGAGCCGATGACCCGCCCGTGGTAGCTGATCAGCGAGCCGTTGGCCTGCTTGTGGAACGCCGCCTGGGCGATGCCGAACATGACCACCGGGTAGATGATCCCGCAGATCACCGTGAAGATAAGCAGGCCGCGCAGCGCCGCGAGGAGCTGCCGGAGCCAGCTGGGAAGACGATTCATGTCAGATCAACCGCCGAATCCTGGGATGAACTGGACGACGAGGTCGATGGCCCAGATGCCGATGAACGGGATGATCAGCCCGCCGACGCCGTAGACCAGCAGATTCCGGCGGAGCATCGACGACGCGGAGGCAGGCCGGTACCGCACGCCGCGCAGGGCCAGCGGGATCAGCGCCACGATGATCAGGGCGTTGAAGATGATCGCCGAGGTGATCGCCGACTCCGGGGTGGCCAGGTGCAGGATATTCAGCTTCGCCAGGCCGGGAAACACGGCGGAGAACATCGCTGGGATGATGGCGAAGTACTTGGCCACGTCGTTGGTAATGGAGAACGTGGTCAGCGCACCCCGGGTGATCAGCAGCTGCTTGCCGATCTCCACGATCTCGATGAGCTTGGTCGGGTTGGAGTCCAGGTCCACCATGTTCCCGGCCTCCTTGGCGGCCGAGGTGCCGGTGTTCATGGCCACGCCGACATCGGCCTGCGCGAGCGCCGGGGCGTCGTTGGTGCCGTCGCCGGTCATCGCGACCAGCTTCCCGCCCTCCTGCTCCTTGCGGATCAGCGCCATCTTGTCTTCCGGCGTCGCCTCGGCGAGGAAGTCGTCCACGCCGGACTCGTCCGCGATCGCCTTGGCGGTCAGCGGATTGTCACCGGTGATCATGACGGTCCGGATGCCCATCCTGCGCATCTCGTCGAACCGCTCGGAGATGCCCTCCTTGACGATGTCCTTGAGGTGGATCACGCCGAGCGCGCGGGCCGTGCCGTTGGCCTTTTCTGCGACGACCAGCGGGGTGCCGCCGGCCGAGGAGATGCCGTCCACGAGCTGGCCCAGCTCCCCGGCAGGAGTGCCGCCGGATTCCCTGATCCATTCGCGGACCGAGCTGGAGGCGCCCTTGCGCACCTGGCGGCCGTCGGCGAGGTCGATGCCGCTCATCCGGGTCTGCGCGGTGAACTCGACGTACTCCGCGCCAGCCAGTTCACCCTCGTGGCGTTCCCGCAGCCCGTACCGCTCCTTGGCGAGCACCACGACCGAGCGGCCTTCTGGGGTGTAGTCGGCCATGGACGACAGCTGCGCCGCGTCGGCAAGTTCGGTGTCGGTGACGCCGCCGACCGGCAGGAACTCACTCGCCTGCCGGTTGCCGATGGTGATCGTGCCGGTCTTGTCCAGCAGCAGCGTGTTCACGTCGCCGGCCGCTTCCACCGCGCGGCCGGACATGGCCAGTACGTTGCGCTGCACCAGCCGGTCCATGCCCGCGATGCCGATCGCCGACAGCAGCGCGCCGATCGTGGTCGGGATCAGTGCCACCAGCAGGGCGACCAGGATGACCAGGCTCTGCGGCGCTTTGGAGTAGAACGCCATCGGCTGCAGGGTGACCACGGCGAGCATGAAGATGATCGTGAGCGCGGCGAGCAGGATGTTCAGCGCGAGCTCGTTCGGCGTCTTCTGCCGCTGCGCGCCCTCGACCAGGGCGATCATCCGGTCGATGAAGGTCTCGCCCGGTTTGGAGGTGATCTTCACCACGATCCGGTCGGACAGCACCTTGGTGCCGCCGGTGACCGCGGACCGGTCGCCGCCGGACTCCCGGATCACGGGCGCGGACTCGCCGGTGATGGCCGACTCATCCACCGAGGCGACGCCCTCGACCACATCGCCGTCCCCGGGGATGATCTGGCCGGCCTCGACCACCACGTGGTCACCGAGCGTGAGCTGGGTGCCCGGGACAGCTTCCTCACGCAGATCCGCACTCGTTTGCCCTGGCTGCCATCCGACGAGCCGGCGGGCCACGGTTTCCCGCTTGGTCCGGCGGAGCGTCTCGGCCTGGGCCTTGCCGCGGCCCTCGGCCACGGCCTCGGCCAGGTTGGCGAAGACCACGGTCAGCCACAGCCAGACGACGATCGTCCAGTTGAAGACCGACGGCTTGGTGATCGCGGTGTAGGTGGTCAGTGCGGCGCCGACCTCGACGACGAACATGACCGGGTTCTTGATCTGGACCCGTGGGTCCAGCTTCTTGAACGCATCCGGAGTTGCCTTCCAGAGCGTCCTGGCGTCGAGCAGGCCGCCGCCGCCGACCCGGCTCGGCTGGCCGCTGCCCACGGTCTTGCCCGCACCGGCCGGGACCTCTGGTGAGGTGGTGACAGACATCAGTGCAGTCCTTCTGCGAACGGGCCCAGCGCGAGCGCGGGGAAGTAGGTCAGGCCGACCAGGATGAGGATGACGCCGACGAGCATGCCGACGAACAGAGGTGTCCGGGTGTCCAGCGTGCCCGTGCTCGCGGGCACGGGTTGCTGCCGGGCCAGCGAGCCGGCCAGCCCGAGCGCGAAGATCTCCGGTACGAACCTGCCGAGCAGCATCACGATGCCGCCGACCGTGTTGTACCAGGGAGTATTCGTCGTCAGGCCGGCGAACGCGGACCCGTTGTTGTTCGCCTCGGACGCGAACGCGTACATGATCTCGGTCAGGCCATGCGGCCCCGGGTTGAGTATCGACGCCTGCGGGGTTTTCAGCGCGATGGACAGCCCCGCCGCGGCCAGGGTGACGGTGGGAATTGTCAGGAAGTACAGTGCCGCGTACTTCATCTCGGTCGGCCGGATCTTCTTGCCGATGTACTCCGGCGTCCGGCCGACCATCAGCCCGGCGACGAACACCGTGACCATAGCCAGCACCAGGATGCCGTACAACCCGGCGCCGACACCGCCAGGGGCGATCTCACCGAGCGCGATGTCGAACAGCGCGATACCGCCGCCGAACGGGGTGAACGAGTCATGGAACGAGTTCACCGAGCCGGTCGAGGTGACCGTGGTCGAGGCCGCGAACAGCGAGGAGCCGGGCGTGCCGAAGGCGACGTTCTTGCCTTCCATGGCCCCGTGCGCGAGCATCGGGGCTGTCCCGGCGTGCTGCGCCTCGAAGAAGCTGATGCCGCCGACCGCGGCCAGCCAGATGATCACCATGACGGCGAGCAGCGCGTAGCCCTGCCGGTTGTCCTTGACCATCTTGCCGAACGTGCGCGGCAGCGCGAACGCGGTCAGCAGCAGCAGGAAGATCTCGAACCAGTTCGTGAACGGGTTCGGGCTCTCGAACGGGTGCGAGGAGTTGGCGTTGAAGAACCCGCCGCCGTTGTTCCCGGCGTCCTTGATGACCTCCTGCGAGGCGACCGGGCCGCCGACGATCGTCTGGTGCGCGCCGGACAGGGTGGTCACCGTGTGGTAGGAGGAGAAGTTGTCGATCACGCCGGAGGCCATCAGGATCAGCCCGCCGACGATGGCCAGCGGGATCAGGTACCGGATCGTGATCCTGGTCACGTCTACCCAGAAGTTGCCGAGCTTGTCAGTCCTGGACCGGATGAACCCGCGGACCATTGCGATCGCGACCACGATGCCGACCGCGGCGGACAGGAAGTTCTGCACCGCCAGGCCGCCCATCTGGGTCAGGTAGCCCATGGTGGACTCGCCGGAGTAGTTCTGCCAGTTGGTGTTGGTCACGAACGAGGCGGCGGTGTTCCAGGCCAGCGCGGGCGGCACATTCGCCATGCCCAGCGACAGCAGCAGGTAATGCTGCAGCCGCTCCATGCCGTACAGGAACAGCACGCTGATGAAGGAGAACGCCAGCATGGAGCGCAGGTACGCACTCCACTTCTGGTCCGCTGCCGGGTTGATGCCGATCAGCCTGTAGATGCCGCGCTCGACCCGCCAGTGCTTGTCCGTGGTGAAGACGTGGGCCATGTAGTTGCCGAGCGGTATGTAGCACGCGGCCAGCGCGGCCACCAGCAAGGCGAGCTGCAGCCAGCCCGCAGCAGCACTACTCATCAGAACCTCTCAGGCAGCACAAGGGCCAGGAACAGGTAAACGGTCAGCAGGACGCCGCCGATCAGGCCGATCCAGCTCTCAGCGCTCAAAGCGCTCGACCCCCCTCACCAGCAGCCACAGCGCCGCGAAGACGACGATCGTCAGGCCGATGTACAGCAGATCCAGCACGGGGCCCTCCTTGCGTCCGGGGGCACGGTGCACCCCGATTGACACCCGATAACCCCAGTGAATCCGCAGAAAGCCGGGGTGAGCCCGGTCTATGCGGGACCCATGCGGCGGACCGGCGGTTCCTAACAAAACACATGCAGGCGGGTCACCCCGCCCAGGGCCGGCCGGTTACTGGCGGCCGGGGTTACAGATCCGCGGGCTGGCCGGCGGTCACGGCCGCGCCGACCTGATCGGCGAACGCGACCGCGACCAGGCGCTGCTCCAGGGTCGGATGAGCGCCGGGGGCGGCCCGCATCAGGAACCGGCCCTGGAGCACGCCGCCGTTCTCCACCAGCAACTCGATGTCGGTGCTGGTGGGCAGGCCCTTGGCGGCCACATCACAGTTCTGCTGGCCGGCCACGACCTGGCCGTCCGGGCGCAGGCGGGCGGGCCGGCCCAGCCCGGCCTTGCCGTACTGGAACGTGCATGTGCGCAGCGACAGCAGGACGGTCAGTCGGCTGGACACCTGCTCGATCAGCACCGATGGCGCATCCCCGGCCGCCACCGCCTGGGCGGCGGCGTTGATCCCCTCGAGATAGCCCGCGCGCCTGCTGGCGGCCAGGTGCTGACGACGCCCCCAGACCGCGATCTCGGTCACCGCGATCCCGATGCCCAGCAGCAGGACGGTCGTCTCGATATCGGCCCGCCGGGTGATGGTGAACTCCTGGTACGGCCGGGTCAGGAAGAAGTCGAACCAGGCCGCGGCCGATACGGCGGCCAGATACCCGGCCGGGCGGTAGCCGGCCGCGGCGACCGCCACTACGACCAGGATCAGCGCCAGCGCGGCGTCGGTGTTGGGGAAATCGGCCCGGAACGGGACCAGGATGACGGCCAGCGCCAGCGGGGCCAGCAGCCCGGCGGCCACCGCCAGGCTGTCCCTGCTGATTGCCGCGGAACCTGCATGTTCTCGTCATAGCACAGCGGGTGCGGGCCGGCCAGCCGGCGGTCAGCCGGGCAGGCCCAGGCCGCGCACGCCGACCTCGTCGGCGCGGGCCAGCAGGTCGGCGGGGTCGGCGTAGACCCGGTAGGCACCGGCCCGCTCCAGTTCCTCCCGGCCATAACCGCCGGACATGACCCGATCCCGATCGCCGCCGCCCGGCGGGCGGCCAGCAGATCCCAGACACTGTCCCCGACCATGAAGGCGTGCTGTGGCTCCACCCCCAGCATCGCCGCCGCGGCCAGGAACAGGTCCGGGTCGGGCTTGGCGTGCCGGACCAGGTCCCGGGTGACCATCGGCGCATCCGCGGCCAGGCCCAGCATGGCCAGCGCATGCTCGGCGGTGGCGCGGTAGCTGCTGGTCGCGATGGCCCACGGCACCCGCCGTTCGGTCAGCGCCGCCAGCAGGTCGGCCGCCCCGGGCAGTGGGCGGACCGAGTCCGCCTGGGCCAGGTACTCCTCCGCATGCGCCTGCTGGAGCAGCTGGATGTCGTCGCCGGACAGGGAGCGGCCGGTCTCCCGCAGCAGCCCGGACACGAACAGGCCGCCGCTCATACCGATCCGGCGGTGGATCCGCCACACCGACAGATCGATATCCAGCCGGGCGAGGGCCGCCCGCCAGGCGATGACGTGCTGGTAGACGCTGTCGATCAGGGTCCCGTCGAGATCGAAGAGGAAAGCGGGCGCGGGTGGCTCTGGGTAGAGCGGCTCGGTCACGGTCCCAGTGTGCCAGCGACCGGGGTCACGCTCCGCTGACCGCGACCACGCCATGCATGGTGCCGATCAGCACCAGCGGGCCGGACAGCGACGGCGAGGCGAAGTGGGGCAGTGGTGCGCCCAGGCTGATCTGCTGCCGGACCTGGCCACTGGCCGGACTGAGCTGATACAGGATGCCCGCGTCCAGGTCGGCCACCCAGACCGCGCCGCCGCCGAGCACCGGTGAGCCCGCCGCCGTGGCCGGCCCACGCCAGCGGACCCGCAGCCGCTGGCCGGCCGTGTCCACCGCGGCCAGGCCGCCGTCCGCGCACGGGATGTAGGCGACCGTGCCGTGTCACGGCCGCCCCGCCGTAGGCGTGGCAGATAGCGGCCTCCGTCAGCTGGCCGCCGACCCCGCCCAGGTGAGTGCCGTCGAGCAGGTACCCGATGCCGCGCTTGCCGACCTGGAGCACCAGGCCGCTGGGCAGCAGCACCGGCGACAGCGACCCCAGGTCCACGTCGCCGGCGTTGTCCTGCGGCCAGACGTCCGGGGCGAAGATGCCGGTCTCGCGCAGGGTCAGTGACAGCGCGGTCACCGAGTCGCTGCCGTCGTAGGCGCCGCTGGTCGCCGCCCCGTTGCCGATCCCGACGTACAGCGTGCCACCGGGGCCGGTGACCCGCCCGCCCGGCGTCCAGATCCCGCCCTCCCGGGCGGTGGGCACCACATAGGAGATCAGCGGCCCGTGGCCGGACACGGGTACACCGACCACCGAGCCGCGGTACGGCCCGCAGTCCCCGGCCAGGCCGCCAAACGGGAGGTAGACCCGGCCTCCGGCCACGGCGAGCGCACCGCGCTGCTGGTCGAACTGGGGATCGACCGTCCGGGGTGGGGATGCCGCGGCGGAATGCGACCTGTCCCGACAGCGCGTTCACCCCGACCAGCACGTGGTGGAAGCCGGTCGTTTCGGCGACCGCGTAGACGAGTCCGGGTGGCCGGGTCGTAGACCGGGGTGCTGGTGATGCCGAGCGGGTCGATGTCCCCGCAGGGCAGCGCCGAGAGTGGCACCGGCGTGCCGACGTGGACCCGCCAGCGGACCTGGCCAGTGGCCCGGTCCAGCCCGAACAGCGAGTCGCCTTCGGTGGCCGCGATGATCAGCCCGGCGATGGCCAGCGGCTGGCCGTAGACGGCCCCGTTGAGCCGCCGCCGCCAGGCGATGGCCAGCAGCCCGGCTGGCGGGGTGCCAGGGGCGTAGCCGGTGTGCGCCGCGTCCCGGTGATAGTTCGGCCAGTCCCAGGCGGCGGGTGCGGCGGCCGGTGCGGTGCTGGCCAGGCGGCGGGCGATCGGGTCGCGGGCGGGGCCGCCGGGCTGCGGAGCGGGCGCCACGCCACCACTGGCACAGCCGGTGACCGCCAGGGCCAGCAGTGCCATGGTGAGCCGGGAGAGGCGCATGCGCCCAAGTCTGCCGGACTGGCCGGCCATCTGCGCCCAGGCCGGGGGTCGCCGGGGCGCCACCCGGCCGGGACGGCGGGTGCCCGGATGGCGGCGAAGCCACAGGCGGCGCATGGACGAATCGGACTTACCATCCATTGACGCAGATCATCTGCCAGCGGGCTTGGCCGGGAGCCCGGTGGGGAAAGAGGCACATCTCGAAACCACGGGGGAAATGGAGCGAACATGGCGGCAGGCGAGGTGGGTGTGGACATCGGCTCCTTTGTCGCGCTGGGGGACAGCTTCACCGAGGGGCTGGACGACCCGCGCAGCGACCAGCAGGGATACCGCGGGCTGGGCGGACCGGTTCGCCGAAATGCTGACCGAACGGCGGCCCGGGCCTGCGGTACGCCAATCTCGCGGTGCGGGGCAAGAGGCTGGCCGAGGTGGCCGACGAGCAGCTGCCGCAGGCCATCGCCATGGCGCCCGACCTGGTCAGCCTGGCTGCGGGCGGCAATGATCTGCTGCGGGCGGGAGGCGATCCGGACACGCTCGCGGACATCTACGACGAGACGATCCGCACGCTGCTGGCGGCTGGCTGCCCGGTGCTCATGTTCACCGGGTTCGACCCGCGGTTCCCGGTGCTCCGGCTGATCCGCGGCAAGGTAGCCGCGTTCAACATGCACCTGCGCGCGATCGCCGACCAGCACCAGTGCTACCTGGTCGACCTGTGGTCGATGCAGGTGCTGGCCGACCCGCGCGCCTGGAGTGCCGACCGGCTGCACCTGACCCCGGACGGGCATCGACGGGTGGCGCTGCGGGCGTGCGAGGTGCTCGGCGTACCGGTTACCGCGGACTGGCGGGAACCGTGGCTGCCGCCGAGCGGTCACGTCTCCGCAGGCCCGGGCCTGGCTGGCGGCCCGCCAGATGGACCTGCGGTGGGCGCGGGCGCACGCGGCGCCGTGGGCGGTGCGGCGGCTGCGCGGCGTCTCATCGGGCGATGGGATTCCCCCGAAGCGCCCCGAATTGCTGCCGCTGTAGCCGGGTGCGCCCGGTGCAGGGACCAGCTGCGAGCTATCCGTTTGGCTAGCCCGGGGGCCCGGGGGGTTCGCTGCATGCCCGCCAGCCCGGCGGGCGGCGAACGCGTGGCGGCCGGCACCGGCCGGGGCATGCTCAGGCGTCGCGCTCGATCGGGCAGCTCATGCAGCGGGGGCCGCCCCGGCCCCGGCCAAGCTCGCCACCGGGGACGGTGATCACCTCGATGCCGTGGTCCCGCAGGTAACTGTTGGTGGTCACGTTCCGCTCGTAGGCGATGACCACCCCAGGCTCGACCGCGAGCACGTTGCAGCCGTCGTCCCATTGCTCCCGCTGCGCGGAATGCACGTCCTGGACGGCGGTGAGGACGGTGATGGCGGGCACCCCGAGCGCGGCTGCCAGTGCCCGGTGCATGTCCTGCGGCGGGTGGTCGGTCACCTTCAATTCCCGTGCGCTGGCTCCCGGCTCGACCGTGTACGAGGGCAGCATCCCCATCCCCACGTACTTGGTGAACACCCCGTAGTCGGCCATCGTCAGCAGGGTGTCCAGGTGCATGAAGGCACGCGTCTTGGGCATGTCGATGGCGACCAGGCAACGGGCGGCCCCGGCGGCGAACAGCCGGTGCGCGAGCACTTCGACCGCCTGCGGGGTGGTCCGCTCGCTCATCCCGACCAGTACCGCCCCGTTGCCGAGGACCAGGATGTCACCGCCTTCGATGGTGGCCGGCGCGGCGTCCGCGCCGTGGTACCAGATCTCGAAACTGGCGCTGGCGAACATCGGGTGCCAGCGGTAGATGGCCTCGTCGGTCACCGACTCCCGGATCCGCGCCGCCCGCCGCATGGCATTGATCGTCACCCCGCCGTAGATCCAGGACGAGGTGTCGCGCTGGTACAGCAGGTTGGGCAGCGGCGTGAGCACGAAGCCGTCCGGGTCGAGCGAGTGGAAGGCGATGCTCTTCGGCTCCGGGCCCAGCTCGGCGATCTCCCGTTTGGTGATCCCGCCCGCCAGGTACATGGCCAGCTGGTCCGAGTCCAGCCCGGCCAGCGCGTCCCGCAGCATGCCGGCCGCCAGCGGGCCATGCCAGCGCGGGTCGAAGACCCGGTCCAGGATGTACTGACGGGCCTCGTCGATGGCCAGGGTCTGCGCCAGCAGGTCACCGTAGTAGTGGACGACCACGCCGCGGGAGCGGAGCTCGCCGGCGAACGTGTCGTGCTCGGCCTGCGCCTGGGCTACCCACAGCAGGTCGTCGAACAGCAGGTCGGCGGCATTGTCCGGGGTCAGCCGCTTGAGTTCCAGGCCGGGCCGGTGCAGGACTACCTGCCGCAGTCGGCCGACCTCTGACGCTACGCCGAACATCGGATCCCCGTTCTGTGAGGAGGCTGCCCTGTCAGTTATCTCATGACCGGCGCCACTGCGGCCGGTGCCGGGCGGGTTCCAGCACCAGGCCCGCCCCGTCGCTAGGCTGCCGGGGTGACCCTGGATCTCTGGTGTGACGCGGCGGCGCTGACCGCGGATCTGGTCGATATCCCGTCCGTCAGCGGGGCCGAGGCGGCGCTGGCGGACCTGATCGAGGCCGCGCTGTCCGGGCTGCCGCACCTGAGCCTGCACCGGGATGGCAACGTGATCGTGGCGCGGACCAGCCTCGGCCGGCCGCAGCGGGTAATCCTGGCTGGGCATATCGACACCGTGCCGGTGGCCGGCAACCTGCCCGCGCGGGCCGAGGGTGGCCTGCTCTACGGCTGCGGCAGCTGCGACATGAAGTCCGGGGTCGCCGTCCAGCTCCGGCTCGCTGCCACGCTGGCCGCGCCGTCCCGCGACATCACGTACGTCTTCTACGACTGCGAGGAAGTCGAGGCCGAGCGCAACGGGTTGCTGCGGCTCAGCCGCAGCAACGCCGGAGCTGCTGACGGGCGACCTGGCCGTGCTGCTGGAGCCGACCGGCGGCCTGATCGAGGGTGGCTGCCAGGGCACGCTGCAGGCCGAGATCACCATCCACGGCACCCGCGCGCACAGCGCCCGCGCGTGGATGGGACACAACGCCATTCACGACGCTGGTCCCGTGCTCGACCGGCTGCGGTCCTATCAGCCCCGGGAGCCCGAGGTGGACGGACTGACCTACCACGAAGGGCTGAACGCGGTCGGTATCTCCGGCGGGGTGGCCGGCAACGTGATCCCGGACCGGTGCGTCGTCAAGGTCAACTTCCGGTTCGCCCCGGACCGCGACGTCCAGCAGGCGGCCAGTTACCTGCGGGAGGTGTTCGGCGGGCTCGAGGTCGCGATCACCGATGCGGCTCCCGGTGCCCGGCCGGGGCTCACCCACCCGGCCGCGGCCGCGCTGCTGGCCGCGGTGGGTGCGGCCCCGCGGGCCAAGCTCGGCTGGACCGACGTGGCCCGGTTCGCCGAACTCGGCCTGCCCGCGGTCAACTACGGCCCGGGCGACCCCAATCTGGCCCACAGCGTGGGCGAGCATGTGCCGGTGGCGCAGATCGCCGAGTGCGAGGCAAAGCTGCGGGCCTGGCTGTCCAGCTGACCCGGCCCGCTCAGGCGGCAGGGCCGGCGATCAGCGTCAGCGGGGTGGTGTGCCGCTGGCCCGCGGTGTCCATCCAGGTCACCGACACCTGCTCGCCCGGGTGGAAGCGGGCCAGCACCCGGGAGAGGGAGGCAGGCGCGGTCACCGCCCGGCCATCGATCGCCTGGATGACATCGCCGCCGCCGAGCCCGGCCTGGTGAGCCGGGGCGTTGCAGAACACCCCGGCGATCAGCGTCCCGGACGAGGCCGGGGCGATCCGCCCGGGCACCGGGTTGCCGGAGTCGCTGATCAGGCAGCTGCCGTTGCTGTTGATGCCGCCGCCAGCCTGGGTGGCCTGGGAGTTCAGCTGCTGCCACTGCTGCTGCGGGGTGCTCGCGGCACCGGCCCCGTTGCCGGTCGCGCTGGCCACCGCGACGCCCATGAACGCGGGCCAGCCGATGCGGATGGTGGCGCTGCCCTGGCCGGCCGCCATCTGGTGGGCGATGGCCAGGGCCCGGTTGATCGGGATGGCGAAGCCCTGGCTGGTTCCCGGGCCGCCGAGTGACTGAGTGTTGGCGGCCGTGTCCATGCCGATGACCTGGCCGGCCGCATTCGACAGCGGGCCGCCGGAGTCACCTTCCGCGATCGGGGCATTGGTCTGGAGCATGTTGTGCAGTGTCTCGCGGGTGCTGGCTCCGGGGTCGCTGGCCGTGATCGTGCGGCCGACGGCGGTGATCGAACCGCTGGTTACCGTGGGTGTGCCACCCGCGCCGCCGGCGTTGCCGAGCGCCACCACCTGGGTGCCGATCACGACCCGGCCCGAGTCGCCGACCTGCACGGTCCTCAGCCCGGAGGCGCCGACCAGGCGGATCAGGGCGACGTCCTGGCTGGCGTCGGTGCCGACGATCTGCGCGGCGTACTGGCGGCCAGAGCTGACCACGGTCACGGTCAGCCGGGTGGCGCCGTTCACCACGTGGTTGTTGGTCAGCACCAGGCCGCCGGGGGAGAGCACCATCCCGGTGCCCTCGAACACCTGGCCGGTGTAGCGCAGGTCGGGAGGTGATGTCCACCACCCCGGGCCCCACCTTCGCGGCCACCGACTGCGGGTTGAGGCTGGACGTGCTGGTGTTGCCACCGGTGCTGCTGTTCGGGGACGGGATGTTATCCGACTGCCCGGCCGCCGAGCGGTTCCTGGCCTGCAGGCCGAGTACCGCGCTGGCCCCCAGCGCCGCCGCCAGCAGCGCCACCAGCAGGTAGACGAGCGGGTGGGTGCGCCTGGGCGGCGGCCCGCCGGGCTGACCATAACCACTGGGCTGGCCGTAGCCGCCGGCTGGCGGGTAGCCCCCGGCAGGCGGGTAGCCGCCGGGAGGTGGCGGGCTCCACGAGCCCTGGCCGGGTGCGGGCTGACCGGGCGTGGGCTGGCTGGGTGCGGGCTGGCCATACCCGGGCTGACCGGGCGTGGGCTGGCTGGGCAGGGGCTGGGTGGAGCCGGGCTGGGCCGGGATGGCCGGACCGCCATCCGACAATCCATGGGCCGGCAGCGGCGGAACGGCGGGTGCCACCGGCACCCAGGGGGCACCGGGCGGTGTGCCCGCATCCTGGACCGGCCCGGTCTCCGGACCGGTCCCCGGCAACGGCGCCTGGCCCTCAGCGGCCGGTGCTGACCAGCCCGGCTGATCCGGCGGCTGGCTGCCGCTGCCCTGCTCTTCCCGCATCTGCGTCACCTCTGCGCGCGCCGCCGTCGGCTGCCTCGGTTACCCGCTGGCGGCGGCCAGCAAGCTCCGTGCCTCCCGCGAGAGCATCCCCGCGGGCTGTCCGCCGGGGTGCCTCAGCCAGGGTTTTTCCCCAGTAAGCCGTACTTTCCTGGACGGAAGCTGAGTACGCGCTGGGGATTCCGGTCAGGGCGCCCCTCGGGTCCGGTCTACCCCACGCGCTCCCCGCTACTCCCGGCCGCCCCCGGGCCGGGCCAATGCTCGGCGAGGGTGCCCACCCGCAGCCCCCGTACCTCGCACGCGTCCAGCACCTGGGGCAGCGCGGCCAGGGCTGCCGCCGCCGACCCGGCGGGTGAGGTGCAGTCGGAGTCGTGCAGCACGATGGTGCCGCCGCCGCCCAGGCTGGCCAGCACGGTGCCGGCCACCGTGCCCGCGCTGGCACCGGCCGTCCACTCCCGTCCCCAGCTGCTCCACAGCACCGGGGTCAGGCCCAGCCCGCGCGCGGCGTCCAGGGCACCCGCGCTGAGCACGCCGTAGGGCGGGCGGAAGTAGGCCGGCCGCTGGCCGGTGGCCGCGGCCACCACGGCGGTGGCGCGGGCCAGGTCGCTGTGCACGTCCCGGGCGGAGCGCAAGATCGTGTACCGGTGCTCCCAGCCGTGTACCGCGACCTCATGCCCGGCGCCAGCGATCTGGGCGGCCAGGCCGGGTGCCCGGTCCACCATGGACCCGAGCAGGAAGAACGTGGCATGCAGCCGCCGCGCCGCCAGCAGTTCCAGGAACGCTGGGGTGGTCGCGGGGTCAGGGCCGTCGTCGAAGGTGAGGGCCACGTGGTCTGGCCGGCCAAGCCCGGCCAGGCGGGGGAACAGCCGCCGCCGGAGCGGGCCGATCGCGGTGATCCCGGGCCCGGCGTGCGCGATCGCGAGCCCGGCCACACCCAGCCCGGCGACCGCCCCGGCCGCGATGGCTACCCGATTCATAGTGATAGATCCTTTGTTAACTAATTGCCAGAAATATTCTGAATATAGAGATATGCCCGGGATGGCCGGGCATCATCTCTGTACCTGGCCCGTCACTGTCGGGGTAGCCCGGTGTCACTCGGGACTACACAATGTCACAGCGACAGGCGACACGCGCGTTACCGGGGTGCCCCGCTAGCATTCGGAGAATCATGGCAATACCTGGGTGCCACAAGAGCAGCCATGGTGGACGACGGTGGCGCGGCCAGGGCTAGGCGAAGGGGAACCGTTGGTAGTGCCATCAGCCCGGGTCGTGTTCCCGGCGACCGACCGGGCCGAGATCGCGGCCGCCATCAGCGAAGTGCTCGCCACCGGCGCGCTCACACTGGGGCCTCACACCCGGGATTTCGAGGCGGCGTTCGCGGCCGCCCATACCAGCGCCCCACCCGACGACACCAGCAGCGGGACTGGCCGCGGCGGCCAGCCCCATGCGGTGGCGGTGGCCAGCGGCACCGCGGCCCTGGATATCGCGCTGCGGGTGGTCGGGGTGCGGGGCCGCGACGTGGTGGTGCCGGCCAACACCTTCTACGCCACCGCCGCCGCCATCTTGCAGGCGGGTGGCAGGCCGGTCTTCGCGGATGTGGACCCGGCCACGTTCGCGCTCAGCCCGGCCACGCTGGCAGCCGCGCTCACCCCCGAGACCGCCGCGGTGGTGGTGGTCCACATCGGCGGGCTGATCTCGCCCGCCATGGATGAGCTGCGCGCGCTGTGCGAGCGCCGGGGGATCGCGCTGGTGGAAGATGCGGCGCACGCCCACGGCGCGACCCTCGATGGCCGGTACGCGGGTTCCTTCGGGGTGGCCGCGGCCTTCTCGTTCTATCCCACCAAGGTCGTCACCAGCGGCGAGGGCGGCATGGTGCTCACCTCGTCGGAGGAGGTCGCGCAGGAGGCGCGGATTTACCGCGACCAGGGCAAGGGCGCCTTCACGGCGAACCACCACGTGCGGCTGGGCTCGGCCTGGCGGATGAGCGAACTGCACGCGGTGACCGGGCTGGTGCACCTGCGCCGGATGAACGAGTTCATCGACCGCCGCCGCACCGTGGCGGCCCGCTATGACAAGGCCCTGGCCGGCCTGGATGGGCTGCAGCCGCTGGCCGAGCCGCCGGGCTGCCGCAGCAACATCTACAAGTACATCGCCGTGCTGCCGCCGGGGACCGACCGGGCATGGTTCAAGGCCGAACTGGCCGGCCGGTTTGGCGTCCGGCTCTCCGGTGAGGTCTACGACCTGCCGCTGCACCAGCAGCCGGTGCTGGCGGAGTACGCGGATGGGCCGCTGCCGGTAGCGGAAGACGTGGCGGCCAGGCACATCTGCCTGCCCGTGCATTCGGACATGACCGACGACGAGGTGGATCAGGTACTGGCCGCGGTAGCCGCGGTCCACGGCGAACTGGCTGGATGAGCACGGGCGGGCAGGCAACAGCGGGCGCGGGGTTAATGGCACCCCGGCAGGCACAGCCGGAGGATGAGGAGCGCATGCAGGTCGCGGTGATCGGGGGCGGTGGCTTCATCGGCTCCCACGTGGTTGACCATCTGGTGTCGGCTGGCCATCAGGTACGGGTGATCGATCCCGAGCCGCGCTGGCGCAACCCTGCCGCGCGCTACCTCGAACTGGATCTGTTCGACGAGGCTGGGCTCGGCCCCGCGCTGGCCGGCTGCCGGGCCGTCTTCCACCTGGCCGGGGCCTCCGACGTGAACCAGGTGGCCGCGGACCCGGTGGGGGCGGTCAGGCTGAACGTGGAGGGCACCGCCCGGGTGCTGGAGTGCGCCCGCCAGCAGGAGTGCGAGCGGGTGCTGCTGGCCAGCACCGTCTGGGTGTACGGGGCGACCACGGGTGACGGGGAGCGGACCGAGGACGCCACTGTGGACCTGGCCCGGGCCGGTCATGTTTACGTCTCCACCAAGCTGGCGGCGGAACTGCTGGTCCACAGCTACCGGGAGATGTACGGCCAGCACTACACGATCTTGCGGTACGGCATCCCCTACGGGCCGCGGATGCGGGACGTGCTCGTGGTCGCGCGGTTCGTCCGCGCGGCCCTGGCGGGCGAGCCGATCACCATCGCCGGCACGGGTGAGCAGCAGCGCAACTACGTCTATGTGGGCGATCTGGCAGACGCGCATGTCCGGGCCCTGTCGGCGGCCGCCGCCGACCAGGTGCTGGCCCTGGAGGGAGGTACCCCGGTGTCGGTCCGGGAGATCGCGGACACAGTACGGGAGCTGATCGGGCCGGTGCCGGTCGAGCACGTGCCCGCCCGCACCGCCGACTACCAGGGCGTGACGGTCTCGAACCGGCGGGCCAAGGAACTGCTCGGCTGGTCGCCGGAGACGTCCTTCGCGGTCGGCGTCCGCCGCTACCTCGACTGGCTCGACGCGGGCCGGGAAACGGGGGACCGGCCGTGAGGCGGGCGCTGCTGGTGTCCGGCTCGCTGGGCGCCGGGCACGACGTGCATGCCCGCGCGTTCGCGGCCTCGCTGGCCAGGCGCGGCTGGTCCACCGAGGTGCTGGATGCCATGGCGCTGCTGGGAAAGCGCGGCGGGTCGGCGGGGGAGGCGGTGTTCCGCGGCATGCTGGCCGTGCCCGGCCTGTACGACGCGTTCCACTTCGCCGGGCTGCGAGCCGGCAGCCGGGTGGCGCTGCTGGCCGACGCGGCCGCCCGCCGCCAGCTGGTGCCCCGGCTGCGGGATTACCTCGACGCGCATCCAGCAGACCTGGCGATCTCGGTGTTCGCGACCGCGGCGTCGGCGGTCAGCGCGCTGGCCGACCGCTACCCGCAGCTGACCCACGTGGTGCTGTGCAGTGACGTCACCCCGCATCGGCTCTGGGTCCACCCCAATGTGGACCTGTATCTGGTCACCTCGGCCGCGGCGGAGGCGGCGGTGCGGCGGTATGAGCCGCGGGCGCGGGTGCAGGTGGTGCCGTCACCGGTCCGGCCCGGGTTCCTCGACCCGCCGTCGCAGGAGCAGGCCCGGGCGGAGCTTGGGCTGGATGGGCACGAGCGGGCCGCGCTTCTGATGTCCGGCGCCTGGGGCCTGGGCCCGCTGGCGCAGGCCGCGGCCGGACTGGCCGATGCCGGGGTGCAGGTGCTGGCCGTGGCCGGGCGCAACGCGAAGCTTGAGAGCCGGCTCCGGGCCGTCGCGGCGAGCAGGCGACGGCTGACCGTGTTCGGCTATACCGAGCGGATCCCGGCCCTGATGGCGGCCTCCGATCTGGTGATCACCAGCTCCGGCGACACCTGCGCGGAGGCGCGGACGGTGGGCCGGCCGCTGCTGCTGCTCGACGTGGTGCCGGGCCATGGCCGGGACAATCTGCAGCATGAGCTGGAGCTGGGGGACGCGGCGGTCACCTCGCCGGGGCCGGCGCAGGTGGTGCGCAGCGCGCTGGCCGCGCTGGACCGGGTCAAGCCACCGCCGCCGGTTCCGGTCCGCCGCCCATCCTGGGAGGAAGCGTTCGCCGCCGCGCTGGACAGCATCGGGCTCAACGTCGGCTAACCCCGGCCCACCTGCCGCTGGCACCGCCGCCCGGGGCTGGTCAGCCGGGCAGTGGCGGGAGCTTGCCGGTAGCCGCGGTCGCCCGCACACCCGCCATCATGATCGTGTCAACATAGGCCCGCTGGCGGTCCAGGGTCCGCAGGTCGCGCTGGAGCCGGGCGGTCGCGGCGGCTTGGGCCGCACCGCGGGAGTTCAGGATCTGGGCGACATCGGTCTGCACGTTCTGCGCATCCGGGAACGCCCAGGTGATCAGGCCATTCACGACCCGGTCGAGCCGGAAGCTGGCCAGTGACTCGGTGACCTGGTACTGGGTCAGGTCAGCGAGCAGTTCGTTGTTGGCGGGCGAGCAGTTGGCCGCCCCGTAGGTGGCGATCCCGGTGGCGGTCGGGACGTCGTGGCTGGCCCCGGCCTGGATTTCGTGCAGGGCCGTCAGCGACTCCGACACCCCGCCGGCGCAGGACTGGATGTCGTAGGTCATGTCGTGCAGGAACCCGTTCATGTCGGTGGCCCGCTCCGCCTGGCTGGGGTGATGGGCCAGGCCGACCAGGACCGAGCCCACCAGCACCAGCGCACCGGCCACGAACAGCCAGCGCGGGGTCTTGCGCACCGGCCACCGGCTGTGCCGGAGCGGGACGTGTGGCGGGCCGGTGGTGACGGGGGTGGTCATAGATTCCGCCTTAGTGCGCCTGCTGGCCGATCAGGGCGGCTCCCGCGGCCAGCTCCGCCTGGGTGACCGCGCCGTAGACCCGCTTCACGATCTGGTGACGGGAGTTCAGGAAGAACGTGTCCGGCAATCCCGGCAAATCGTAGGCGATCACGGTGGCATCGGTGGACGGTTCGGTGACGACCGGGTAGGCCACGCCGGTCCGGTGCACGAACGCAAGCGCCGACCGCGTGGTGTCGCTGACGTCGATGCCAATGATGTGCACCTGGCCGTGCCTGGCCCGGAAGAACCGGGCGAGCATGGGTGTCTCCCGCTGGCAGGGTTCGCACCAGGAGGCGAAGAAGTTCACGATCACCGGCACGGCCGGCCAGTGAGTTCAGCGAGAGCTGCTGGCCAGGGTTGCCCAGTTTGGCGAGGGTGAAGTTCTTCGCCTGGACAGCTGCCGTCTGCTGCGGGCCGCCGGTGCCGGTGAAGCTGAGGATGACGATCGCGGCGATGCCCAGCACGACCGCGGCGAGCGCGGTCAGCCGGCCTGGCCCGAGGCTGCGCAGCCGCTGCGGCCAGCCGGGGCCGCCTGGCCCAGCCGGGCCAGTTCCGCCCGGTCCTGCCAGGCCCCGGCCCTGAGCCTGGTCCTGGCCCGGGGCTTGCCCGTTGCTCACCGGAGCGTCCTGGCCGGGGCGGCCACCGTTGGTCATGATGTCCTGCCTCGCCGTGAGTCTTTCAGCGCGGCCGTGCCGGGCACCGGCGGGGTTGGGGCCGACCGCGCTGCTGGTGGCACCGTACCGCCACCACCGCTGTCCACGGCGGCGGTCACCGGGAGCACCAGCTCGAATTCGCTGCCCTGGCCGCCCGTGCTGCGGACGAGCGCCTCGCCGCCATGCGCCCGGGCGACGGCACGGACCAGGGCCAGGCCGAGACCGGTGCGCTGGCCGTCGCCCGGCCCCGCGCCGGACCGGAACCGGTCGAAGATGTGTGCCAGCTCGGCCGCCGGGATACCGGTGCCACTGTCGGCGATGATCATGCGGCCGCTACTGCCGCCATCACCGGGCAGCACGCTCAGCTGGATGATGTCACCTTCCCCGGTGTGCCGGACGGCGTTCTCCAGCAGCGCGTCGACGGCCAGGCCGAGCCGCTCCCGGTCGGCCTCCACGGTGACCGGATCCAGCCGGCCGAGCCGCCACCTGCGGGCCGCGGTGGGCATCCACTTGCGCAGCACATCCATCGTGAACCGGTCGAGCGCGACCGGCTCCAGGCGGAGGAACTCCGGATCCTCCGCGGCCGCGATCATCAGCAGCCGCTCGCCCAGATGACGGAGCCGGGTCAGTTCGCCGACGACCACGTCGATGTCGCGTGCTGCCCGGCGGTTCTCGCCGCCAAGCTCGGCGGCCAGCAGCTCCGCGTGACCCAGTGCGATCGTGATCGGGGTGCGCAGCTGGTGCGAGGCGTCCTGCAGGAACCGGCGCTGGGTGGCCAGCAGCCGGGCGTTCTCCGCGCTGACCCGGGAGCGTTCCTCGTCGGCCAGCAGCCGGCGCCGGGCGTGCCAGACCATGGCCCAGAACATGGCCGCCAGCAGTGGCACCTCGGTGAGCTCGTCCAGCGGCTGGGTGTGGCGCCAGACATCCCAGCTGACGGCGGCGCCGGTGGCCAGGATGACGATGCCGAGCACCCACAGGGTCGGCCGGGCCGCCCACACCCGGAAGCCGTACAGGATCGTGAAGCTGATCCAGATGAAGTGGAACGGCACCGTCTCCCACTGTGCGAAGAACAGCATCGCGATCAGGTTGGCCACCGAGAACGCCACCCAGGCGGCGTCCACCCAGCCGTACCGGAACGGCCAGCGCAGGCCGGTGGGGTGGCTGGCAGGAGCAGGCCTGGCCAGCGCCGGCGGCTGGGCGGCCAGCACGGATGCCTGGGTGGTCAGCGCGGACCGCTGGGCAGCCAGCGCGGACTGGCCCGGATGGTCACCGTTGCGCAGGAACGGCAGCCCGCCCAGGACCGGAGGCAGCAGGGCGACCGGCACCCGCCGCGCCAGGGCCAGCGCCCGGCCCGGCGCGGCGGCGGCCTGCCGCCAGCCCGGTCTCAGCTGCTCACGAAGCAAGCCGGTAGCCTTCACCGCGCACCGTCTTGATCAGGTCGAAACCGAGCTTGGACCGCAGCCGGCGGACGCAGACGTCCACCACGTTCGAGCCGGGGTCGAAGTCGTACCCCCAGACTGACGCCAGCAGCTGGCCCTTGCCCACCGCCTGCCCGGTGTGTTCCATCAGTTCCCGCAGCAGCAGGAACTCCAGCCTGGTCAGGGCGACCGGGCCGTCTCCGATGCTGGCTTCCAGCCGGCCCACATCCAGGGTCAGGTCACCGGCCCGCAGTACCTCATTAACCTGGTGACCGTCGCCGCGCAGCCGGACCCGCACCCTTGCCAGCAGCTCCGCCAGCGAGAAGGGCTTGGTCAGGTAATCCTGCGCGCCGAGTTCCAGGCAGTCGACCTTGGTGGTGACGTCGGCAAGGCAGGATAGCACCAGCACCGCCTGCTCACGCCGTTCGGCCAGCAGCTGGGCCAGGAACTGGCGGCCGTCCAGGCCGGGCATGACCAGATCCAGGATGACCAGGCCATAGTCACCACCGATGGCCTGCCGGAGCCCGTCGGTCCCGTCAGCAGCGGCATCCACCGCGTAGCCAGCAGTCAGCAGCGCGCGGCTGATGAAGTCACGGATCCGAGGCTCGTCATCGACGACCAGAATGCGCCGCCCTGCCGTGCCGTCCGCCTGGTCGGATGCCGTGATCGGCAGTTGTGTCATGTTGCCTTTACCCCGCCACCGCGGCTCACACCGGGATGGCATCTCCTGTGACGAGCCTCCACCTCACGGTGGGCGCTGGTCAACCGGGCTTAGGCAAACCATTGCACAGTCGCCGCACCGCCGCAGGGATGGTGCGGACCTGTTATCTGGCGAGGCGTAATCGAAATGTTATGGAAAGCTTCCGCTTCCCCTGCTCAGGCACGGTGGCGGTACCCCATACGGGCATCGGGATCATGACAATTTGGTCATCCACTGCCTGCACTGTTGCCGAATGCACCCGATGCCCAGAAGATCGGGTCCGTAACAGGCATCCGGCCGGGGTTCCGGGGGGGGACCCACGGCCGGCCCCAATCGTGTGCGCGCTGCGCCCGCGAAGAAGCGAGGTGGTGACTGGTGTCTGTGCCAGCCCGTGTCGTGACCCTGCTGGTGGCGTTCGCCCTAGTGGTCGTCGGTGCGGTGTTCGTGGTCACGCATTTCCTCCTGGGCGGTCCGCCCACCGTGGACTACACGGGCGCGGCGCAAAACGGCGTGGTCAACGTCGTACTTCAGGAAGACCCGCAGAACAACTCGGCCAGCAAGCCCATCTGGGTGAGCTACTACGTGATGAAGCCGGGTGCCAACCCCAGCTCCCAGTCCTCGTGGGTGCATACCACGCTGTTCTCCGTCCCGCCGAACACCAGGGTGAACGTCACCATCCGCGGCTACGACGGCTGCACGCCGCTGCGGAACAACTACTGGAGCCAGGTCCAGGGCACGCTGGGCAACGTCGTCGCCCTGCAGCAGTTCCAGGACACCGGCAAAGCGGTGGGACCGGTGAAGGTCACGTCGGTCGTCAACGCCTGGTCCGGCTGCAACGTCGGGCACACCTTCGCCATCCCCAGCCTCGGCGTCTTCGTGCCGGTGGCATCGCCCAACGCCAACAACAACGGGAACAAGGGCGGCCTGTGCGGCAGCTCGCCGTGCGTGTCCGGCCCGTTCTCACTGGAGAAGTTCAGCTTCATGACACCTGACCACACCGGCGAGTTCCGGTGGCAGTGCTTCGTCCCGTGCGGCGGCGGATACCTCGACGGCAATGGTGGACCTATGCAGACGATCGGTTACATGGCCGGGCAGATGAATGTGGTGAGCTCATGACCACGCCTGAAGCGACCACCAGCACGGCCCCCGGGTCCGAGCCGCGGCACGGACTGCGCATCTTCCTCATCTGGCTGCCATTGACGATCATCGCCGACCTGCTCATCTGGTTCGTCGCCTACCCGCACTTCCCGCCCGGGCGGATGACGGACCAGGCGCAGGGCCAGGCGTTCGACATCGCGGTCATGACCATGCTGGTCGCCCCGGTGCTGCTGTTCATCTGGATCTACTTCGCCTACGCCCTCACCGTCTGGCGGCGCCGCCCGGGTGATGAGGACGATGCCCAGCCCATCCACGGCAACACCAGGATCCAGGCGACCTGGATCACCACCACCTCGGTCATCGTGCTCGGCCTGTTCGTCTTCGGCACGGTCCAGCTCATCGTGCCGGCCGGGGCGGGCGCGGGCGAGGGCCCGTCACCGATCTGGAAACCCCATGTGAACCAGATGCTCCAGGTGCAGGTCATCGGCCAGCAGTGGGCCTTCACCTACCGGTTCCCGCAGTTCGGCGGCATCGAGACCACCCAGCTGGAATTGCCCATCGGCGAGGAAGTCCAGTTCAACGTGACCTCCCTGGACGTGATCCACAGCTTCTGGGCCTACACGCTCGGGGTGAAGGCGGATGCCAACCCGGGCGTGAACAACGTCGCGTTCGCCAAGGCCCAGGAACTCGGGAACTTCACCGTCCGCTGCAACGAGCTGTGCGGGCTCTGGCACGGGGCCATGTTCAACAGCGGCAAGGTGGTGTCTCCGGCTGACTTCATGGCCTGGGCGAACGGCATCCGGAGCAGGGAAGCGCGGACCGGGGTGCTGACCGCCCTGCCCGCGTACTCGCTGACCTACGACCCCACGTCGATCTCGACGCTGGGCAGCGAGCTCACCAAGGTGGTCGGCATCACCGGGGCGCCCGGTTACTACTACTCGCCAGCCAACCCGGTGCAGCCATGATCCGGCCCGGGCCGCTGGCGGCGCACTCGTTGTCAATCGTCTCCATGGAGAGGTGACCGGATGGCCATCGAAACCACACCGGGTGCGGACCGGACCCAGCCTGTCGGCGGGGGCCCCGGCGGCGGGGCGGCGAGCCGGCCCTGGTGGATGAAGCCAGCCGTGCACACCGGCCTGATCGGGGCCGTGATCGGCTACCTGTTCGGTCACTGGATGGGCAATGCCCTCAGCCCGGACTTCGCCCCCGGCGGCTCGCTCTACGCTGAAGCGCTGGCCAACAACTTCGACATGCCGCTCGTGCTCGGCTACGTCTTCGGCACGATCGGCTGGCTGGGTGGGCTCGGGGTCTTCAACGACCTGGGCAGGCTCATGATCGGCAAGCCGCTGCGGGACATCGAGCATGCCCCGGAGGGTGGCCTGGCCAAGTACTTCCGGTACACCCTCGACCACAAGGTAGTGGGTGTCCAGTACCTGTTCGGGATGATCGTCTACTTCCTGACCGGCGGCCTGTTCGCGCTGGCGATCAGGACTGAGCTGCTCTCGCCCACGAACCACATCTTCAGCTCGAGTACCTACCTGATGGTGGTGGGCGAGCACTCGGTCATGATGATGATGATGATGTCGTCGGTTGTGCTCGGGCCGTTCGGCCAGTACTTCGCCCCGCTCATGATCGGGTCGAAGCGGATGGCGTTCCCGCGGATCGAGGCGCTGGGATTCTGGCTCACCCCGGCCGCCTACGTGATCTTGCTGTCCGGCGTCCTGCTCGGTGGCTTCCCGACCGGCTGGACCGGCTATGCCCCGCTGAACATCCAGGCCACGCCGGGGATGGACACCTACGCGATCGCGTTTGGCATCATGGGCATCTCGATGATCCTGGCCGGCTTCAACATCATCGTGACCTACATCAACTACCGCGCGCCGGGCATGCGGTGGGGCCGCCTGCCGATGTTCGTGTGGTCGATGTTCACCGTCTCGTTCCTGCAGGTGCTCGCAGTACCGGTGCTGATCGCAGGCTTCTACATCATGATCATGGACCGGACCTGGCAGACCGCGTTCTATGTGAACCAGCTCGGCGGCAGCAGCTACCTGTACCAGAATCTGTTCTGGTTCTTCGGGCATCCGGAGGTGTACATCCTGGCCCTGCCGGGCTTCGGGGTGGTGGCGGAGATCCTCCCGGTCTTCTGCCGCAAGCCGCTGTTCGCCTACAAAGTGGGCATCGCGGGCATGTTCGGGGTGGCGCTGCTGAGCTGGTTCGTCTGGCAGCACCACCTGTTCGTCAGCGGCATCAACCCGGACATGCGCCCGCTGTACATGCTCACCACCGAGCTGATCTCGATCCCGACCGGGTTCATCTACCTGGTCGCGCTGGGCACACTCTGGAAAGCGAAGATCAAGTTCGAGGTGCCGATGCTGTTCGCCCTGGGGATGTACTTCAACTTCCTCATCGGCGGGATCACCGGGGTGTACCTGTCCGATGTCCCGGCCGATACCACCGAGCACGGCAGCTTCTTCGTGATGGGCCATTTCCACTACACGATCATGGGCGGCCTGATCTTCGCGTTCTTCGGCGGCATCTACTACTGGGTGCCGAAGATGCTCGGGGTCGAGCTGAACAAGACGCTGGGGAAGATCCACTTCTGGACCATGTTCATCTTCTTCAACTCGACGTTCCTGCCGATGTTCTTCCTGGGCATGGCCGGGATGCCGCGGCGGGTGTTCGAGTACGCGCTGAACCTGCAGCCGCTCAACGTCTGGGCGTCGGTCTCCGCTTACCTGCTCGGGGTCTCGATGCTCATCTTCCTGTGGAACTTCATCTGGTCGACGCTGTTCGCCCGGAAGCGGGCGGCCGCCAACCCGTGGAACGCCCGCGGGCTGGAATGGCAGGTGCCCACGCCGGTACCGCCGGAGAACTTCGAGCACATCCCGGTGGTGCTGTCTGGCCCGTATGAGTACGGCGTCAAAGACGCGCCGCCGGTCGCCGACCTGAACCCGCCAGTCGGCGTGGTCGCCGCGGCCTACGCCGGCGCAGGAGTGGAGGCATAGCCATGGCCGAGTCAACCGCGACGTCCTCGGGCGGGCTGGACCGGGCGGCCGAGGAAGCTGGCTTCTACCACGAGGCCGCGCTCAACGCCGCCTGGACCGGCTCCCGGCTGGCCATCGGCGGGATGTCGTTCCTGTTCGGCTCGTTCGTGTTCGCCTACTTCTACCTGCGCTCGCTGAACTCCAGCGGCCGGTGGCATGGCTCGGGCTTCGTCCAGCCGTCAGTGGCGATGGGGACGATCATCATCGCCATCATCGTCGTCAGCGCCGTCGTGCAGACGCTGGTGCTCCAGCGGATCAAGGCGGGCAACAAGCGGGCCTGGCAGGCCGGGGCACTGGTGGCGCTGGTACTGGGCCTGGTCTCGGTGGCGCTGATGATCATCCAGCTGCTCTACCTGCCGTTCCCGCCCGGGCGGCTCCGGGTTCTCCAGCGTTTTCGTTGGCACCTATCCGGTGTACCTGGCGTTCGTGCTGGCGGTCATGGTCTGGCTGGAAACCCTGCTGATGCGGTCCCGGTTCATCCCGGCGATCTCGTTCGTGGAGCAGCCACCGACCTTCACCGAGGCGTTCACCGTCCAGCGGTTCCAGTCCAACCTCAGCGCCTTCACGCTGGTCTGGAACTACATGGCCTGCGTCGGCATCGTCTTCTGGGTACTGTTCTACCTGCTCTGACCAGAAGAGCAGGTCAGCGGGAGTCATCTCAGCCGACCGGAGGCAGTAACCGTTATGGACTTCTCGCACTGGTCGGCCAACCTGGCCGCCCTGGCCGCCTATCTGGTGGTCGGTGCCATCCACCTGCTCGGGGTGCGTGACACCGCCACCAGCGCCCGGCGGCACGGCCGGTCCCTGCCGCCGGAGGTGCTGGCCCAGACGGTGAGCTTCCAGGTCGGCCTGCTGCTGGCGCTGCTGGCCGTGGCGTCCCCGATGGGATACTGGTCATACCGGTTCATCTGGGTACGCAACCTGCAGGATGTGATGCTCGCGATTGTGGCGCCTGCGCTGATCGTGCTTGGTGCACCATGGCAGCCGCTCCGCCGTGGGCTCGGTAGGCGTGGCCAGCACCCCGCGGAAGGCGCGGGCACCAGTACTGGGGGCTGGCGGGCCGGAGCGGCGTCCGCCCAGGCCGGCTGGCGGGCCGGGCCGGTCCTGGCCGCAGCCGTGTTCTGCGTTACCTGGTGGATCTGGCATCTGCCGGGCCCGTTCGACGCCGCCCTGCACAGTTCCGCCCTGTATGCCGTGGAAGTGGTCAGCTACCTGGCCATCGGCATCTTGCTGTGGCTGCCACTGCTCGGTACCCGGCCGCTGGCCCCAGCGATGGCGCCGATGCGGACGGCGGCCCTGGTGGTAGCGGTGGCCGCGGCCACGACGGTGCTCGGGATGATGCGCACCTTCAGCCCCGCCGTGGCCTACCCGGCCTACCTCGGCCCCGGCCACCGTCTGCTCAGCGTCGTCTCCGACCAGCAGCTGGGCGGTGGAGTCCTATGGGTGATCCCGCTCGTCCCGTTCAGCATTCTGATGGTGGCCCTCGTCTTCCGCTGGCTCAAGGATGAGGAGTCCGGGGCAACCGATGCCGATCTCGACCGGCTGCTAAGGCACAAGTCAGCCTGGCCATCCCGGCCCAGTCTGCGATGACCGCAAGTTACTTCACAGGAGGACTGGAGTGCACCAATTTATCCTCGCCCAGCAGCCGTCTGGCGACTGGAGCCTTGCGGGCGCCATCATGACCTTCGCGATCCCCGTGGGACTGTTCGTGATCGTGGCGACGCTGCTGTACTTCCAGTACACCAGGCCGCATGTGACACCTGGCCACCGGGATCTGGTGCCCGCCGCCGCTGGCGCTGGTGCCGGTGCTGGGACGGCAGCAGCAGCGTCCGCCGCACCGGCGCCCGCGGCACCCGCGGCCGCCGGTCCCACGCAGGCAGCGCCAGAGGCCCCGGCCGCCAATGACGCGCCGGAGGACACGGAGTGACCCCTGCGACGACGAATGCGCTCCCCGCCGTGGCGGGGCGCCGTTCCGCCCGGGTTGTCGCCAGCTCCCTGGTCGCGCTGACCAAGCCGCGGATCATCGAGTTGCTGCTGGTCACGACTATCCCCACCATGCTGCTCGCGCAGCGCGGGCTGCCCTCGGCCCGGCTGGTGGTGCTCACCCTGGTTGGCGGGGCGTTCGCGGCCGGGAGCGCGAACACCATCAACTGCTACCTCGACCGGGACATCGACGCGGTGATGCGGCGCACCTCGCGCCGCCCGCTGGCCAGGCCCACGCCACTGGCCGTCATCAGGCCCGCCGAGGCGCTCGTCTTCGGCATCGTGCTCGGTGCGGCGGCCACGCTGCTGCTCGGGATGACGGTGAACTGGCTGTCAGCCGCCCTGGCCGATGCGGCCATCTTGTTCTATGTCTTCATCTACACGCTCGGCCTGAAGCGGCGGACCCCATCCAACATCGTCATCGGCGGGGCCGCGGGCTGCTTCCCGGTGCTGGTCGGCTGGTCGGCGGTGACCGGCACGGTCGGGCTGCCGGCCATCGTCCTGTTCGCCATCATCTTCTTCTGGACGCCGCCGCATTTCTGGGCGCTGGCGATGAAGTTCAAGGACGACTACGCGGCGGCGAGCGTGCCCATGCTGCCGGTGGTAGCGCCGGCCACGGTGGTGGCGCGCAAGATCCTCTTCTACTCCTATGTCATGGTCGTCACCACGCTGGTGCTGGCCCCGTACGCGGGATGGCTGTACACGGCCTGCGCGGCCGGGCTGGGCGGCTGGTTCCTGGTCGAGGCGCACCGGCTGCACCGCCGGGTCGCCCGGATCAGCGCTGACGCAGTGCCGGCGGCGCCGGGCACCGGCACTCAGACCGGCGCCGGCACGAAGATCACCGAGGGCGCCTGCGCGGGTGCCGTGCAGCCCAGCGCCAACCCGGCGCCGATGCGCCTGTTCCACCTGTCGATCGCCTACCTGACCCTGCTGTTCGCCGTGATCGCGGTGACGTCGGTGCTGCCCTGGGGCAGCTGGTAGGAAGCGGCAGGCCGCAGCAGGCCAGCCGGCGGGCGTCATCCCTGGGAGTGACCCTTAAGACAGCCGTGCGGGTGACGCACGGGCGCGGCCGGTTCGCATAGCCTGGCAGCAACGGCCGCATCCACGGGCCGGTACCCGTAACTGGCACACTGTGGCCAGGTCCCGGGCCGAGCGAGTGTGAGGTAGTCATGATGAGCGCGCCGAAGGCATCGCGCGGGTCACGCTGGGCGGTCCCAGCTGCCCTCGTCGCCGCCGTGGTGGTGACCGCGGTGACCGCGGCAACTGCCGCCGCCGCGTCGCCGTCCCTGCCCGCCCGTACCCCCGCCCAGCTGCTCACCGCGCTGGCGGCCCACGCCGGGTCGCCGCCGCCGATGAGCGGGCAGCTGGTGGAGTCGGCCGACTTCGGCATCCCGCAGCTGCCCGGGCAGCAGAGCCCGTCGTCCATCCTGTCCATGCTGACCGGCTCGCACACCATCAACCTGGCCTATGCCGACCGGGCCCACTTCCGGCTGGCGCTGCCGGTGCCGCTGGGCGAGACCGATGTGATCCGCAACGGCAGCACCGCCTGGATCTGGCAGAGCAGCTCGGACTCGGTGACCCGGGTCACCCTGCCCGCCCACGCCGTGGCCGGGAAGCTCAGCAAGCTCAAGCCGGCGGGCTCGCCCAGTCCCGGCCCGGCCACCCCCATCACCCCGCAGCAGGCGGTGCAGCGGCTGCTCGCCGCGGCCGGGCCGAGCACCAGCATCACTACCGGCGCCACCACCACCGTGGCCGGCGAGGCCGCCTACCAGCTGGTGGTGGCGCCCCGGGACAGCCGCTCCCTGATCGGCTCGGTGGTCATCGCGCTGGCCGCCCATCACCCCGGGGTAGTGCTCGGCGTGCAGGTGTTCCCGCGTGGGGCGCAGGCCGCCGCCTGGTCGGAGCAGTTCAGCTCGGTCACCTTTGCCACCCCGGCGGCCAGCACGTTCCGCTTCACGCCGCCGCGCGGCGCCACCGTGCACACCGCGACGCCGCCCACCGCGATCCCCGGCCAGCCGGCCAGCGTGCAGCCGCGGCAGTCCGCCCTCGCCGGGGCGAAGGTGATCGGCAAGGGCTGGCTGTCCGTGCTGGAGCTGCCGTCTTCGGCGGTGACCGGGCTGGCCAACGGGGGCAACGTGGCCGGGGCGGTGGGCCAGGCGGCCCAGTCCGCGGCGGCCGGGCCCGGCTCCGGCCCGGGTGGCAGCATCAACGGCGCGGCCATCTGGGCCGCACTGCTGAAGTCGGCCACGACGGTCCATGGCAGCTTCGGCAGCGGCCAGCTGATCCACACCGGCCTGCTGAACGCGCTGATCACCAACGGGCATGTCTTCGTCGGCGCGGTGAACCCGTCGGTGCTGTCCAGCGCGGCGGCACACGCCGGGTGAACACGGCCGGGCAGGGCGCGGCGGACGGCGCCGACGGGGCCGCGATCACCACCAGCGAGCTCACCAAGCGCTTCCGCCGCCAGGTCGCCGTGGACGGGCTCGGCCTCACCGTCCCCCGCGGGTCGGTGTATGGCTTCCTCGGCCCGAATGGATCGGGGAAGACCACCACGATCCGGATGCTGCTCGGGCTCATCTACCCCGACCGGGGCAGCGTCACGCTGCTCGGCGAGCCGGTCCCGGATGCGGCGGCCCGGGTGCTGCCCCGGGTTGGCTCGCTGGTGGAGGGGCCGGCCTTTTACACCTACCTATCCGGCCGGGGCAATCTGGCGCGGATCGACGCTGCCGACCGGGCCGCCGACCCGCGGACCGCACGGGCCAGGATCGATGCCGCGCTGGACCGGGTCGGGCTGCTGTCCGCCGCCGGGAAACGCTACCGGGCCTATTCGCTGGGCATGAAGCAGCGGCTGGCTATCGCCGCCAGCCTGCTCCAGCCCCGTGAGCTGATCATCCTGGATGAGCCCACCAACGGCCTGGACCCGCAGGGCACTCGTGAGGTCCGTGCCCTGATCCGGGAGATCGCCACCGGCGGTGTGACCGTGCTGGTGTCTTCCCACCTGCTGGCCGAGGTCGAGCAGATCTGCAGCCACGTGGGGGTGATGCGGACCGGGCGGCTGGTGTTCCAGGGTTCCCTGGATGAGTTGCGCGGCCGGGGCAGCATGCGGATCGTGGTCCGCACGGCACAGCCGGAGCCCGCCGCGAAGGTGCTCGCCAGCCTCGGGCTGGCCGACATCCAGTCCGTGGACGGCGAGGTCAGCGCACAGCTTGCCGACCAGTCGCCGGAGCAGATCTGCCGGGAACTGGTGCTGGCCGATGTGGGTGTGGCCGGGCTGGACACGCCCCGGCCGAACCTGGAAGAACTGTTCGTCGGGCTCACCGGGGAGGGGTTCGATGTTGACGGCTGACACCGCCGCCTGCCGGCCGGCCTGGCCGTCCCGGCCACCGCCCTGCCCGGGCCGGCCCGCGCCTGGCTGCGGCTGCTCCGGTCGGAGCTCCGGCTGATCTTCGGCCGGCTGCGGAACCTGGCGCTGCTGGCGGTGCTCGCGGCGCTGCCGGTCCTGCTCGGGATCGCGCTGCGGCTGGCCAAGCCGCAGGGCGCTGGTGGGCCGGCCTCTTCGTTCATCAACCAGCTGGCCGGGAACGGGGTCTTCCTGGCCCTCATCGCGCTCACCATCATGCTCGCGCTGGTGCTGCCGCTCACCGTGGCTGTGGTGTCCGGTGATTCGGTGGCCGGTGAGGCGGGCAGCGGCACGCTGCGCAACCTGCTCACCGTTCCCGCGGGACGGACCAGGCTGCTAGCCGTTAAGTATGCCGGGGTGGTGGTCTTCGCCCTGACCGGCACCGCGGTGGTGACAGCCGCGTCGCTGGCGGCGGGTGCTGCCCTGTTCCCGGTCGGCCCGGTGACGCTGCTGTCCGGCACCACCGTCCCGCTCGCGGAGGGGCTGCTGCGGGTGCTGTTCGTCACGCTGTATGTGGCCGCGGCCCTGGCCGCGCTGGGTGCCATCGGGCTGGCGGTATCGACGTTCACCGAGCATCCCATCGGCGCGATCGCGGCCGTGCTGATGATCGGGCTGGTCAGTGAGGTCGCGGACAACATCCCGCAGTTCTCGGTCGTGCGGCCGTACCTGCCCACCCACTGGTGGCTGTCGTTCGACTCGTTGCTGCGCTCGCCGATCGCCACCGGTGACCTGCTGCATGGGCTGCTGTCGTTCGGTATCTACATCGTAATCTTCTGCTCGATAGCCTGGGCCAGGTTCACCAGCACCGACGTCACCGCCTGAGCGGGCAGGTGCCCGGTCACCGGCGAGAAGGAGAGACCGTGGACAGTGCCGGGCTGCGTGCTGTGCAGCAACCGCTGAAGGATGCGTACCGCCAGGACCCGGACCGGGCCGTGGTCACCTTGCGGGCCCAGGGCCGGCTCGGTGCGGAGGAGGTCAGCTGCTCGGTGGCGACCGGGCAGGCGCTGGCGGTGGCCGGCCTGCACCCGGCCAGCGGTGGCGACGGCTCGCTGGCCTGCTCCGGCGACATGCTGCTGCAGGCCCTGGTGGCCTGTGCCGGGGTCACCTTGCGGGCGGTGGCGACCTCGCTGGAGATCCCGGTCACCGGCGGGACCGTCAGTGCGGAGGGTGACCTGGACTTCCGGGGGACGCTGGGAGTGAGCAAGGACGCGCCGGTCGGGTTGACCGCCATCCGGCTCAGCTTCGACCTGGAAACCGGGGCGGCCAGCCAGGAGCAGATCGCGACCCTGCTCCGGCTCACCGAGCGGTACTGCGTGGTCTACCAGACGCTCGCCCGCCCGGTGCCGGTCACGACGGCGGACACGGCGGCGGGCTAACCCCGTCGCCTGCCCGCTGGCGCGGGCCGCGTTACTGGTGCGAATGCCGCCGCATGGCGCCGCCGAGCCGCAGCACACCCACCACGATCACGGCCACGATCGCGACCCAGAACAGGAAGTGCAGTGCGGAGATCACCAGCGAGATGACCATGAGGGCGACGAGCACACCAAGGATGATGAGGATCAGTCGTGCCATGCATACACGATATATCGCCATTGCCGGTGACAGGAACCCGCACCGGCCGGCCCTGCCGGAACCGGGTGCCGTCGCTGGTGACGGCTGAGGCGGTGCCAGCCGGTCAGTTCCGGCGGCCGGTCAAGGCCAGGCTGGCACCGAGGCCGATCATGACCAGGCCGCCGGTGCCGCCGACCAGTTCCAGCCGCCGCGGCGAGCGGGCGAGCCAGGACCGGGCGGTGCCGGCCGCCAGCGCATAGCTGCTGTCGCACAGCACGGCGATGACCATGAACACCGCTCCGAGCAGCAGCATCTGCGCTGGCACGTGGCCCGCCGACGGCTCGGCGAACTGGGGCAGCACGGCGGCGAAGAACACGATCGACTTCGGGTTGGTGACCCCGACCGCGATCCCGTCACCAATGATCCGGGCGATGCTCTTGCGCTCGGCCGGCGCCTGCAGCGCGGCGGTCAGTGCACGGCGGTGCCGGATCGCCTGCACCCCCAGGTACCCCAGGTACACCGCACCGGCCAGCTTGATGACGCTGAATACCGCCACCGATCGTTCCACCAGCGTGCCTATGCCGAAGGCCACCGCCGCGACCTGGGCGTAGACGCCGATCTGGCCACCGAGGGCGGTCCCCACCCCGGCCGCGCGGCCGAGCATCAGCGAACGGCTGATCACGAACAGCACATTCGGGCCGGGCACCACGATGAGCACGAAGGAAACCAGGCCGAAGGCAAGCAGGTGACCGAGGGGGAGCACATCAGCAGCCTAGCCCGGGGCCGCGGCCGGCCTCTTAGCACGCCAAAGGGCGTCACATACCGGTACAGGCCAGGCGCAGAGACAGCGATTGCGCGTGCGAAGTTGCGCTGAGAACCCCATTCTCTGACTATGGTCAGAGAATGGACGCGGGCATGGTGGCGCAGATCCGGAGCTTCAATCGCACGGTGACGCAACGGGCGGGTGCGCTCAGCGACGCCTTCCTGGGCCGCGGCCGGCCGCTCGGGCAGGCCAGGCTGCTGTGGGAGATCGGCCCGGCCGGCAGCGATGTGCGGGCTCTGCGGTCACGGCTGGATCTGGACTCGGGCTACCTGAGCCGGCTGCTGAAGTCACTGGCCGCGGAGGGGCTGGTGGACATCCAGCCCAGCCGCACCGACGGCCGGGTCCGGACGGCTCACCTGACCGGCCGCGGCCGGGCGGAGCGGGACGAACTCGACCGCCGTGCCGACGAGGTGGCCACCTCGATCCTGCGGCCGCTCACCGGCGGCCAGCGGACCCGGCTGGTCACCGCGATGGCCGAGGTAGAGCGGCTGCTGGCGGCCTCGGCGGTGCGGGTGGAGGTGTGCGACCCCCGGCACCGGCACGCCCGCCTGTGTGAGCGGGCTTATTTCGCCGAACTGGCCCGCCGCTTCGGCGCCGGCTTCGACCCGGCCCGCAGCCACACCGCCAGCGTCGCTGACCTGACCCCGCCGGCCGGCCTGCTGCTGGTCGCGACCCTGCACGGAGAGCCAGCCGGGTGCGGCGCACTCAGGTTCCACGGCGACGCGCCGGCTGAGCTCAAGCGGATGTGGGTGGCCCCCACCCGGCGCGGGCTGGGACTCGGGCGCCGCCTGCTCACCGAACTGGAGGCACATGCGGCGGCGCACGGGGTCCGCGTCCTCCGGCTGGAGACCAACCGCTCGCTGGCCGAGGCGATCGGCATGTACCGCACGGCGGGTTACCGTGAAGTCGCCCCGTTCAACAACGAGCCCTACGCCCACCACTGGTTCGAGAAGACACTCGGCCCGCCGGACCGCGGCGGCCCTAGAGTGGATCCGCCGTGACCTACCAGACCGATCCGAGGGTGGACGCCTATATCGGCGCCCTGCCCGGCTGGCAGCAGGCCATCTGCCGTCAGGTACGGGACCTGGTGCACGCGGCCGACCCCGAGGTGACCGAGACCGTCAAGCGCCGCGTCCAGCCGTACTTCGTGCTGCAGGGCAACATCTGCGCGCTGCTGGCAGCCAGGGATCACGTGAACGTGTTCCTCTACGACGGTGCCATCGTGCCCGACCCGGACGGAATCATCACCGCCGGCCATGGCAACTCCACGGCCCGCACGGTGGCGGTCAGGCAGGGGGAGGCCATCAACACGCCCGCCCTGGCCGCCATGTTCCGGCAGATCATCGCCAACAACCGGGCGGGCGGCTGGCGCAAGCTGAAAGCCGGAAGCTGATCCCCTCTGCCCGGTCGCACGCCGCGACCGCCCGGCCCCCGGCCGCTGCGCCGCGCGGTACGCCGCAGCCGCCTGGCCACCATCAGCTCTCGAGGCTGGGGAAGTCCTCCTCCCAGAACTCGGTGACGCCCCGCACACCGGTCGGCGCGCCCGCGGCGGCCGGGCCCAGCCAAGATTCCTGCCCCGTTGCCCCGTCGGCATTACCCCGGCGTTTGAGCCAAACCCCGTTACCACCAAGGTCGCTTAATGTCCGAGTACCGCCGCAGCATTGACGTGCCGCACAAGCTCGCCCGCAAGGTGAGCATTGCCGCCGCCAGCTTTCACATGAGTGAGTCGTCGTATATAAGGGCCGCAATTTCGGCAGCGGTCGAAGAGTGTGCCGATAGAGACCCAATACTGCGCCTCGCGTTTAAGACGGTTGACGAGTCTGAGCAAGCGCCGGTTCTCTCACTGCGGTCTGAGTGGCTGTGAGGATTTACACGAATCAGGGTCAGACGTTGCGGCGTCAGCAATCGCTGGCGCCGGACTGCTGCGTATCTCTAACCGCACGGTGCGGCTGGTGGTACTGGCTTACTCGGGCCAGCCCGCGCTGACCTTGGCAAGGTGGCCGTGGACCTATGCAGCAGCGCTGATCGGGCGTAGGTTCAAGCTGAACGAGTGTCGGTCAAATCCTGCGCTCGGCCAGAGCGCAGGAGACTGCGTCGCTCCAGACCCCGGCGACATGGCCATCAACGGCCAGTGGGGACTGGAAGTGTCTCAGCGATGCCTACATCGTCCAGCGTTCCCGGTGACGGAGTCCCGGGCGTAGACAACCCGTACCGGGCGAACGGTTCGGCGGATCACGGCCGCAGGCTGGCTGGCACCCACGACATCTGGGTGGAGCGGCTCTTCGGCGCAGGCTTGGCTCTCGAAACGGCGCTGGGGCTGATCGGCGAGCACCCGGCGGCAGAGAAGGTCCGTGAGGCCCTCAGCGAGTTGGAACTGGGGATTCGCGACCTGAGAGACGCTCTGTTCGCCAGCCAGCCTGATTACCCTGACGGGTGGCCCGTCCAGGCCCATATCCGGCGCGTGCCCGATCCGATGGCCGCGCCCGAGGATTTTACGGCCACGGCGAGGCCGGGCAAGTGTCTGTAGCTATTCGCTTGCCCGGCTGAGCCGTCAATTGATGGTGACCGTGCTGAAGCTCTGACGCCGGCGCAAATGCTGACGTAACACCCGGTCTATGCGAAAGCGTAGGCGTCTCCCATGCTCGATATGCTTTAGAAATTCTGGAAGTCTGCCGGGGGTGTCTCCGTTTGGGACTCAGCGCGGCGGGCCAGTCGGCATGAGTCTCACAGCATGAGCCTCACATTAACGCAGGTGGGGACGTCGATATCTTTGGCGACTTGAGGGCTCAGCACCCCGGCCGGCCCGGTGGGCACCGCCTGCCGGGGCGCACCGGGATCCACCGCGATCCGGGTCCAGTCGCCCGCGACCTCGTCGAACCTGGCAGTGAACCCGGTCTCGGTGACCACATGCCTGACCTCGCCACGGGCCAGCCGGTCGGCCAGGGTCCTCGGGGCCGAGCAGGGTGGAAGCGGGGATGATGACCACGCCCAGCTTGATCGCCGCCAGGATGACCTCCCACAGCGGCGCGATGTTGCCGAGCATCAGCAGCAGCCGGTCGCCGCGGCGGGCGCCGTGCCCGCGCAGCCAGTTGGCGACCTGGCTGGACCGGACGGCCAGTTCGCCGTAGCTGAGCCGGGCCGCCGGTGATGTGCAGCGCATCCCGTTCGGGGTGCTCGGCCGCGATCACGTCGAACCAGTCCAGCGCCCAGTTGAATTCGGCCAGCTGGGGCCAGGCGAACCCCGCGGCGGCCGCGGCGTAGTCACCGCGATGACGCAGCAGCAGATCACGGGCGGCGCGGAAGGCAGCCGCCGACTCGTCGTGTCCAGTCATGAGGATCATCGTCGCAGGTCCGGCGGTGCCGTGGGAGCCCCCGGGCGGGCAACCTGGCGGTGATGCTCATCGTGGTGGCGCGGCGCTCAGGACAGCGACGGACCGGGGTCCCACGGTCACCGGCTCACCGGCGCCGCGGATGGCCGCCCCGGCGGGGCTGGCCGGGTCATAGCTGTCGATCTCGGCATGCCACCGCGCGCCGGGACGGGTCGCGGGCAGGACGAAGTCGAGCGGCTCCCACCAGGAATTGACCAGCACCAGGAAGTCGTCGTCGAGCAGGGGCGTGCCGTCCTCGGCCCGGTCGGGGTCATTGGATCCGTCGAGGTAGATGGCGATGGCGCGGGCGCCCGGTTCCGCCCAGTCGCCGCCGTCCATCGGCGTCCCCGCGGGAGTGAACCACCGCAGCTCGGCGGCCTCGGTGCCGGAAAGGAAGCGGCGGCGGCGGAAGACGGGGTGGGCCAGCCGGAACTTGATGAGGTTCTTGGTGAAATCCAGCAGGGCGGTGTCGGTGTCCGCCCAGTCGAGCCAGGTCACCTCGTCGTCCTGGCAGTAGGCGTTGTTGTTGCCGCCCTGGGTCCGGCCCATCTCATCACCGCCGAGCAGCAGCGGCACCCCGAAGGACAGCATCAAGGTGGTGAGCATGGCCCGGGACTGCCGGGCCCGCAGCATGAGGACGCCAGGATCGGTGGTGGGTCCCTCGGTCCCGCAGTTCCAGGACCGGTTGTCGCTGGTTCCGTCGCGGTTGTCCTCGCCATTGGCCTCGTTGTGCTTGTCGTTGTAGGAGACCAGGTCGCGAAGCGTGAAACCGTCATGAACGGTGATGAGGTTCACCGATGCGGTTGGCCGCCGCCCGGCCGTGGCGTAAAGGTCGGACGAGCCCGCGAAGCGGGTGGCGAACTCGCCGATCCCGACCGGGTGGCTGCGCCAGAAGTCGCGCATGGTATCCCGGTACTTGCCGTTCCACTCCCGCCACAGCGGCGGAAAGCGGCCGAGGTCGTAGCTGTCCATCTGACCGACGTCCCACGGCTCGGCGATCAGCTTGGCCCGGGATACCACCGGGTCCTGCGCCACCATGTCCAGGAAGGCCGCCACCTTATCGAAGGCGCCCTCCTGGCGCGCCAGCGTCGGCGCGAGGTCGAACCGGAACCCGTCGGCGTGCATCTCGGTCAGCCAGTAGCGCATCGAGTCCATCATGAGCTGCAGCGTGATCGGATCGCCGGCGTTCAGCGAGTTGCCGCAGCCGGTGGTGTCGATGTAGACGCCGGGGTCGCCTGGCTCGGTGCGGTAGTAGACGGTGTTGTCGATACCGCGGAAGCACAGCGCGGGACCGTCCGGCCCGGCTTCGGCGGTGTGGTTGAACACCACGTCGAGGACCACTTCGAGGCCGGCCTGGTGGAGCCTGTCCACCATCGCCTTGAATTCGGCAACCTGGCCGCCCGGCCGCCCTGCCCTGACCGCCCCGGAGTAGCCATTGTGGGGCGCGAAGTAGCCGATCGTGTTGTAGCCCCAGTAGTTCGTCAGGCCCCGCTGGATGAGGAATCCTTCGGGCACATTCTGGTGCACCGGCAATAGCTCGACGGTGGTGACGCCCAGGCCCAGCAGGTGCGCGATGGCGGCTTCGTGGCCAAGGCCCGCATAGGTCCCGCGGAGTTCGGGGGGAATGCCCGGATGGCGCATGGTGAAGCCCTTGACGTGAATCTCGTACACAACTGTGTCGGAGTAGCGGTGCCAAGGCCGCCGGTGATCCTGCCAGCCGAACTCCGGGTCGGCGACCAGGCTTCGCGGCACATGAGCCGCCGAGTCCAGGGTGCTCGGCTGGCCAGGAGCCGTTTCATCCTGGCCGAGCACCTCGGGCCCGAACGAGACCGATCCGCTGATGGCCTTCGCGTACGGGTCGAGCAGCAGCTTGGCCGGGTTGCAGCGCAGGCCCCGCGCCGGGTCCCAGGGCCCGCTGACCCGGTACCCGTAGGCCTGCCCGGGGCCGATGCCGGGCACGAACGCGTGCCACACGTCGGCGTCGTTGTCCTGCACCGGGATCTGGGTCTCCGCGCCGGATTCGCCGAACAGGCACAGGGTGACGCTGCCGGCGACGCTGGACGCGATCGCGAAGTTCGTGCCCGCGATACCTAGCCGCATGCCGGGCGTGGCACCCAGCGGGAACGGCCTGCCAGGGAGCGCGGCGGCGCTGTGAGCATCCGGGGCCATCGGGGCGGCAGGGACCGCGCCCGCCGCGGCGGTAGTCTGCCTGCTGGTCACGGCTGTGCCTTTCTGGTCAGGTCACGCCGAACGTGACCGAGGCCCGGGACCGCGCCGTGGCGGCGCAGGATAGGCCCGGCGCTGGCGGTCCCCCTGCAGCCACCACGATCCGCCGCGCGGCCGGTCGCCGCATCCTCCCACCGGGGTGAACGGCACCGTTCTGGCCGGAGCGGGCAGCGCAGGATACGGGCCGCCATGGCTCGCCGCCCGGGCCATGCTGACGGCGCGGCGCGGTAGCGTTCCAGCGTGCCCCCCGGCGGACCTCCCGAGCCCCTCGCGCCCAGCGGCCAGCCAGCGTCCCGGGCCGGCCTGCTGGCCGCCGCGGTGGCCGGGATCGGCGGGTCGCCGCGGTCCGGGCAGGAGGCCATGGCGGCGGCGGTGGAGGACGCCATCAGCCGCGGCGAGCATCTAGCGGTGCAGGCCGGCACCGGCACCGGCAAGTCGCTGGCCTACCTGGTCCCGGCGGTTGCGCACGCCGTGGCCACCGGCTCGTCGGTGGTGGTGGCGACGGCCACCATCGCGCTGCAGCGCCAGCTGATCGACCGTGATCTGCCGAAACTGGCGGTGGCGCTAGCGCCGCTGCTGGGCCGGCCGCCGACGTTCGCGATCCTGAAAGGCCGGGGCAACTACCTGTGCCTGCACCGGCTGCGCACCGGCCCGCCGGACGAGGTGGGTGAGACCCTGTTCGACCCGGCCGCGGTGTCGGCGGTGGGCCAGCAGGTCCGTCGGCTCGGGGAGTGGGCGGCCAGCACCGGCACCGGCGACCGGGACGAACTCGTGCCGGGGGTGGACGACCGGGCCTGGCGGCAGGTGTCGGTGAGCGCCCGGGAGTGCCTGGGCGCGCAACGCTGCCCGTTTGGCTCGTCCTGTTTCGCCGAACGGGCGCGGGAGGCGGCCGGGCAGGTGGACATCGTGGTCACCAACCACGCCTTGCTCGCGATCGATGCGCTGGAGGACTTCGGCGTGCTTCCCGGTCACGACGTGGTGATCATCGACGAGGCGCATGACCTGGTCAACCGGGTGACCGCGGCGGCCGCGGCCGAGCTGTCCGCCCCGGCGGTGGAGGCGGCGGCCCGCCGGTGCGGCCGGGTGCTGACCGCGGAGGCGGCGGCCCCGCTCCGGGAAGCGGGGGAAGCGGCCGAGAAGGTGCTGGCCGCGCTCCCCGCCGGGCGGATGGACGACCTGCCCGAACCGCTCGCGGCGGTGCTGGCCACGGCCCGCGACGCCGCGGACGCATGCGCCGCTCAGGTCCGGTCCGCGGCCGGGGAAACCGCCGAGGATGCCGAACGGCTGGCGGCCGGGCGGGCTGCCCTGGCAATGCTGGACGAGGTGAGTGGTACGGCCGGCCGGATTCTGGCCGGCTTCGGGCCGGACGTCGCCAGCCGGCCGGACGTGATCTGGCTGGACCGGCCGGCCGATCCAGAGTCCCGCCGGCCGCCTACGCTGCGGGCCGCGCCGCTGGACGTCGGCGGGCTGCTGGCCGACCGGCTGTTCCGCCGCCAGCCGGTGGTGCTGACCTCGGCCACGCTGGCGCTGGGCGGGTCGTTTGAGCCCCTGGCCCGGCAGTGGGGCCTGCCGGTGGTACCCAGCCCGGCGGGCGCCGGGCCCGATGGCCTTGACCCGGCCGGCCGGATGGCGGTGCCGGAAGGGCTGGCCTGGACCGGGCTGGATGTCGGCTCGCCATTCGACCATCCCCGCAGCGGCATCCTGTACATCGCCCGCCAGCTGCCGCCACCGGGCCGGGACGGCCTGCCGGAGGCCTACCTGACCGAGTTGCGGGAGCTGATCGAGGCCGCGGGCGGGCGCACGCTTGGCCTGTTCTCATCCATGCGGGCGGCGAAACAGGCGGCGGAGCGGCTGCGCGATGAGATCGGCCCGCAGCTGCTGTGCCAGGGCGATGACGCCACCGCCGAACTGGTCCGCCGGTTCACCGAAGACGAGACCAGCTGCCTGTTCGGCACGCTGTCGCTGTGGCAGGGCGTGGACGTGCCCGGGCGGGCACTGCAGCTGGTGGTGATCGACCGGATCCCGTTCCCGCGCCCGGACGACCCGCTCGCCTCGGCCCGCCAGCGGGCCGTCGCCGCCCGCGGCGGCAACGGGTTCATGGCGGTGGCGGCGACCCAGGCGGCACTGCTGCTAGCGCAGGGCTCCGGGCGGCTGCTGCGCATGATGGAGGACCGGGGGATGGTCGCCATCCTGGATCCGCGCCTGGCCACCGCGCGCTACGGCGGCTTCCTGCGGGCATCCTTGCCGCCGTTCTGGACCACCACCGACCCGGGCATCGCGCGGGCCGCCCTGCGCCGCCTCGCGGCCGGTGCGTGAGGCGGCGGTCAGCTCACAGGACGTCGTGGCCGGGATGGGGTTCGGCGGGGATGGTGCGGGGCTGGGCGGGGATGGTGCCGAGCCGGCCCGCCTGGTAGTCCTCGAACGCCTGGATCAGCTCGTCCCGGGTGTTCATCACGAACGGGCCGTAGGCCGCGACCGGCTCGCGGATGGGCTGGCCGCCCAGCAGCAGCAGATCGAGGTTCTGGCCCGGGCCGTCGGGACGCTGGCTGGCCGCGAACGTGAGGGCGTCGCCGGGTCCGAACACAACTAGCTGGCCCATCCGCACCGGCCGCTGCTGCGGGCCGGCAGTGCCCGAGCCGGCCAGCACGTAGCCGAGGGCGTTGAAGTCGCGCCGCCACGGCAGCCGGACCTGGGCGCCGGGCGCGACGGTGGCGTGCACCAGGGTGATCGGGGTGTGGGTGATGCCCGGACCGCTGTGGCCCGCCAGATCCCCCGCAATGACCCGGAGCAGCGCCCCGCCGTCGGCCGATGACAGCAGCGCGACCTGGCCGGCCCGGATGTCCTGGTACCGGGGGCCGGTCATCTTCAGGGTGCGGGGCAGGTTGACCCACAGCTGGAAGCCGTGGAACAGCCCGCCGCTGGCAACCAGTTCCTCCGGTGGCTCCTCGATGTGCAAGATCCCGCCACCGGCGGTCATCCACTGCGTGTCGCCGTTGGTGATCAGCCCGCCGCCGCCGTTGGAGTCCTGGTGCCGGAAAGTGCCGTCGATGATGTAGGTGACCGTCTCGAAGCCCCGGTGCGGGTGCCAGGCGGTGCCCTTCGGCTCGCCGGGCGCATAATCGACCTCACCCATCTGGTCCATGTGGATGAACGGATCCAGCCGGGCCAGGTCCACCCCAGCGAACGCGCGACGGACCGGGAAGCCCTCGCCCTCGAAGCCGGCCGGCGCGGTGGTGACCGAGGCGACCTGGCGGTCGGCGGCCGCGGTGGGGTCGGGCTCGGCGACCCGTGGCAGGACCAGGATGTCGTCGACAGTGACCGCAGGCATGGCCTCGCTCCTTCGCTGGCAGGTAAGCCGCCGGTGGTCCCGGTGGCGTCTCGCCCTCCTCAACTATAGTTGAGCGCGCAACATTCCCGGGCGGCGCTAGGGCAGCCGCCAATCGACCGGCTCCCCGCCCTCCCGTACCAGCAGGTCGTTGGCCCGGGAGAACGGGCGGGAGCCGAAGAACCCGCGGTCGGCGGAGTACGGGCTGGGATGGGCCGACTCGATCCTGGGCACTTCGCCGAGCAGCGGCGCCAGGCTGCCCGCGTCGCGGCCCCACAGAATCGCCACCAGCGGGCCCGGCCGGGCGGCCAGCGCCCGGATCGCCTGCGCGGTGACCTCTTCCCAGCCACGGCCACGGTGCGAGCCTGGCTTGCCGGGCTGGACGGTGAGGACCCGGTTGAGCAGCAGCACCCCCCGCTCGGCCCAGGGCACCAGATCGCCGCTGGCCGGCGGCGGGTACCCCAGATCGGCGCCGTACTCGCGGAAGATATTGACCAGGCTGGGCGGCAATGGCCGCACGCTGGCCGGCACCGAGAAGCTCAGCCCGACCGCATGCCCGGGCGTCGGGTACGGGTCCTGGCCGACGATGAGCACTTTCACGTCCGCGAACGGCTGGGTGAACGCCCGCAGCACGTTCTCGCCGGCCGGCAGGTAGCGGCGGCCGGCCGCCAGTTCGGCCCGCAGGAAATCGCCCATCGCCGTGATCTGGCCGGCCACCGGCGCCAGCGCAGCCGCCCAACCAGCCTCGACCACCTCACCCAGATCCCGCGCCGCCACGGCAGAACTGTAGTGCGGCGTGGGTCCCTGGGCGGTGCCGCCACGGCAGAACTGTAGTGCGGCGTGGGGCTGGGGCCGTGCGGCCCTATACCGCTAGCCAATCCAGGGCCGCTGTCCCTGAGCCGTGGCTGGGCCAGATCCGTGCTGGTAGATGAGGCCGGCATCGGGGAGGGCGATATGGCTGCCGAGCATGGACCGGGCCGCCCGGCCCAGGACACGGCCGGCAGGCCGGCGGCCGCACGGCTGGCCCTGGCCGTGCTGCTGGCCGCCGTCGTCACCGGGGTGCTGGTCATCGCCGGCCGGGTCCACCAGCCGGACTATGCGGCCAGCATCTTCGGGCAGGCGGGGACCGGGGCGCTGGCGGTCAAGTCCTGGCTGGCCAGCATCGCGGTCACGCTGGCCGCAGGGCAGGTGCTGCTGGCGCTCTGGCTGTACCGGAAGCTGCCCGGGCTGCCCGCCCCGGGCCGGTGGGTGGGACGCGCGCACCGGCTGGCCGGGGTCATCCTGATCGCGGTCACACTCCCGGTCGCCACGCACTGCCTGATCGCCTACGGGGTTGAGCTGACCAGTCTCCGGGTCGCCGTCCACTCACTGGGCGGCTGCTTCCTGTACGGGGTCTTCGTGGCCAAGGTCCTGCTGGTCCGCAGCCGCCGGCTGCCCGGCTGGGTGCTGCCAGCCGCGGGCGGGATGCTGGCCGCGACCGTCGCCGTGATCTGGTACACCGCCGCGCTGTGGTACTTCCACGGCTACCGGCTGCCCGGCCTGTGACGCTGCCCGCTGCCGCGGCCGCGGCGCCGGCTGTGGGCCGGCTGGCCGGACGGTTAGTCTGGGCATGGCCGGCCGGATCAGCCGGCCAGGCCCGGTGCGGCACCGGGTGCGGGACAAGGCACGGAGGCGGGAATGCCACAACCCCAGGGCACCGAACTCGCGGACATCAGGGCACGCCGGGAACGGCTGCGGGAGAAGTACCTGCGGCCACGCGATGCGCGGCCGTCCACCACGGTGCAGGGCGTGCATCATGCGGCGTTCATCTGCCGCGACGTCGAGGAAACCATCCAGTTCTACCAGGAGTTCCTCGGGTTCCCGCTGGTAGAGCTGGTGGAGAACCGGGACTACCTGGGCTCCAGTCACTTCTTCTTCGACATCGGCAACCGGAACCTGCTGGGCTTCTTCGACTTCCCCGGCCACGAGCACCCGCCGTTCACCGAGACCATCGGCGGCCTGCAGCACCTGGCGATCTCGATCTCGCCGCAGCAGTACGACGCGGCCAGGAAGCGGTTCGACGAAGCCGGGTTCAGTTACCTCGGGCCGGACCGGGGGGTCGAGGAGAGCATGTACTTCCGTGACCCCAACGGGCTCCAGATCGAGCTGTACCGGGAGGCGCTGGGCGTGTTCCTGGGCGCCCCGCTGCTGGACTACTGACCGCGGCCGCCCGGCCGCAGTTCCCGCCTGATCACCAGGCGCACGCCGGTCCAGGTCTGGTCGATCGCGCAGACCTTGTTGTCGACCAGCCCGGTGGGCAGGGCGATCTCCCTGATCACATGATCGGTCATGTCGGTGCTGACCCCGGAGGATCGTTTCGGGAAGGCCACCCACAGCCCGGCGGCCGGGGTCATCCGCGCCCGCAGCCCCGCTAGCTGCCCGGCCAGGTCAGCCCGCCGGGTCACGAACACGACGATGACGTCCAGCGGGTCGTCACCGGCCAGGTCCCGGCGGACCGGGGGAAGACCGGGCACCCCGGCGACCTCGGCGGCTACCAGTTCCGGGCCGCCGAGGATGGCAACCTCGTCGCCCGGCTTGATGCCGAGCTTGCGCGGCAGTGGCGTGCCGGAGTAGCCGGCCTGCGCGGCCACCACTACATGCGCGACCTGAGCGTCGCCACCCCGTCACCGGACAGGTCACCGACCGCCGCGGCCCGGCCGGTCATCGCCAGTACCAGCGACAGCGCCGGGCCGGTCACCTCCGGCCCAGTGCCGGTCTGCCAGTCCAGGTCGGCCGCCGTCAGGGTCAGCCCGGCGATCCGCCGCTTGCTGCCGATCAGCAGGTTCGACCCCTTGTTGAAGTCGGCCACCCGGATCACGGCCTCGGCCGGGTACTCCCGCTTGATGCCCAGCGGCCGCCGGATGTCCTCCCCGTGGATGACCGCCTCACCGAGCATCGCCTCGGCCGGGCCCGGCGGGTGGGTGGTGGCGGTCAGCAGCATGCGGAACTCGGCCAGCGCCTCGGCCGGGGTGGCGGTGGTCTCGGCGGCGATCAGGTTCGCGGACATGGTGTTGAACCGGAACCCGGCCCGGGCCATCGCCGCGAAGAAAGCCGGCGGCGTCATCCGGGCGGTCGCGATCAGGTGCCCGAACACATCGCGGACCGTCCAGCCAGTACAGAGCGACGGTGTCGCCCACTGCTCGGTGGTAAGTGTGGCCAGGTCGGCTACCAGCGCCTCGCGTTCGGCGTGGATGAGCGGCCATGGGCTTGATGCTGCCATCTGGTCCCCCTCCCGTATCCAGATGATCTCAGTTACGTGGCGGCACGCCGGATGGTTCAGCCAAATCGCGGCTGGGCGGCCGGGGCACCGCCGTTCAGAATCCGAATCCGCCCGGGCGGCCATTCCGGTCCGCGATCAGGCCGGCCAGGGTGGCCAGCGCGATCTCGGCCGGAGTCCGGGAGCCGATGTTCAGCCCGATCGGCCGGTGCACGCGGGCGATGTCGGTCTGTGCCACGCCTAGTTCGGCCAGGGCCGGGATGTGCGGCGCCGGTACCCGCGGGTTGCCCATGACGCCGATCCAGCGGGCCTGGCCGGCCAGTGCGTCGCGGAGCACGAGGCCGAGTTCGGGCCGGTGATGATCGGTCACCACGACATCGGTGCCGTCGTCGAGCAGGCCGGTGAAGCCGCTGGTCACGGTCACTCCGGCCGGGCCGTCCCCCGTCCGCTGCGGATCGGGCTCGACCAGCACCGGCCGGAAGCCGGAGTCACCGGCGAAGTGGAGCAGCATGCGGGCGACCGGGGAGTCGAAGACAGCGACCAGGGTCCGGTCGGCCTCCGGCAGCGGGGCCAGCCCGTGGGCCACGTCGCAGGCCGGGTCCTCAGCGGCGTGCGCGTGCGGGTCGAGGTGTTCAGCAGTCATGGCAGTGAGCCTGCCACGGGCCGGGCCGGGAGTCGACGGGAGCCGCGGCACCGGCCAGACACGAGGGAAGGCCGCTCCCCCCGCCGGGAGCGGCCTTCCTCGGTGGGCACGGCACCTCCTCCCCCCGGAGGGCGCCGTACCCACGTCTAGCGGAGCATGTCCCCGATGATCCCACCGACCAGGCCGCTGTCGACCGATTCCCGCCGGTCCTGGTCATCGGGCAGGTACGGGGCGAGCGAGGCGGCCAGCACCGGCAGCGGCATGGACTGCAGCCAGACGGTGCCAGGACCGGACAGCAGCGCGAAGTGATGCGCGTCCCCGCCGAAATACCGGTTGGTCACGCCCGGCACCTTGACGACCTGGAACGACATGGCCGCCTGGAACATGCCGACGTGCCCGGGATGGATCCGCAGCGACTGGCCCGGTGCCAGCTGGTAGGGGATCACCTCGCCGGACAGCTCGGCCCACATCCGGCCCTGGCCGCCGGCGCGCTGAAGGACGAAGCCCTCACCCGCGAAGATGCCGGCCCGGAACGACTGCTGGAAGCCCACTGTCAGCTGGATGCCGGGCGTGCCGGCCAGGAAGCCGTGCCGGTGAATCATGAACTCTGACCCCGGGCCGACGTCCACCGGCAGGATGCTGCCCGGCACCCTGGCCGCGAACGAGATGCTGCCCGGGCCCCCCTGCGCGGTGTAGGTGCTCATTATCAGGGTCGCCCCGCCCGCGGCCCGCTTCAGCGCCCCCATCAGCCCGCGGCCGGCCATACCGGCGCCCATGCCGGTCGACATCTGGATCGAGTCGGTCATCCAGGAGAATTCGCCGGCCTCGGCCACCACGGCTTCGCCCGGATTCAGCTGAATTGACAGCACCGGCATCGTCGTCCCGTGAATCTGCTCCTGCATAGCAGCTCCAGTCGGCTGGACGGCGGTGCGGGTTCCGGTATGTCGCGACGGCCCCGGCAGCGTCACGACCCGGAACCAGCGGACCGCCCGGGTGCGCTGGTGGAGATCCCAGCGCAGCCAGTCTTGCCGGGCCCATCCTGGCCGGCGGGCGGGGCGGGCGAATCCTGGAAACCATGTAGCGGGCCGCCGCCTGAACCTGGCTCCGGGCCTGGTCGCGGTGGGTGGGCCGGGCGGCCGGCCGGTGGCCGGCCTGCGCCGTTATAACATCAGCGGGCCGGGGCGGCCAGCCCGTGCGCCACCGCGTAGCGGGCCGCCTCCACCCGCCCGCCCAGCTCCAGCTTGCGGTAGACCGTGGCCAGGTGGCGCTCGATCGTCACCGGGCTCAGCCGCAGCTCGGCGGCGATCTGCTTGTTGGTCTTCCCATCGGCGAGCAGCCGCAGCACATCCACCTGGCGGGCGGTGAGGCCATCCGGCAGGTCAGCGGCGGCGCCGTTCTCACCGATCTCGGCCAGCGCGGACCGCACCTCGGCCAGCCGCTGCGGGTTGGCGATCCCGGCGGCCAGCGCCTCCGCTGCCCGCAGGTGACGGGCCGCTTCCTCCCGGCGGCCGAGCCGGTAGACGGCCCTGCCCAGGCCGGTCAGTGCCAGCGCCACGTCGTGGGTGTGGCCGCCCTCCTGGTGGGCGAGCGCGGCGGCACGGTAGTGGCCGGTGGCGGCGGCCCACCGCTCCTCGGTCGCTGCCAGGAAGCCGCGATTGGCCTCCAGCAGGCCGGTGAGCTGGGGGGTGTCCTGGCCCTCGGCCAGTTCCGCGGCTTCGGCAAGCACCCGCCGGGCGGCTATCAGGTCCCCGGCCCTGATCAGCACATCGGACAGGTTCGCCAGGCCGATGGCCAGCGAGTGCAGGTCGCCCAGCTGGCGCTTGATGACCAGGGCCCGCTCAAGGTTGGCCCGGGCACCAGCCAGATCACCGTCATCCAGCGCCATCAGGGCCAGATTGTTCAGGGCGACCGACATCCCGCGCCGGTCGTCCAGCCGGGCCCGCAGCTCCATGACGGTCTCGAAGCAGCGGCGGGCCGCATCCCGCTGGCCCAGGTACCGCTGCGCCGCCCCGAGCACGGTCGCCGCGAAGGCGCTCCGTTCCCGCAGACCAAGGGAGTCGAAGATGCTCAGCGCCGTGGTGGCCAGCCGGACCGCCTCGCGATAGTCACCATTCTCGGTGGCCAGCACCGCCGCGGAACAGAACGCCCGGCCAGTGACCTGGTCCCGGCGGTGGGACGCGCGGGCCAGGAACCGGCCCAGCCAGCCACGCCCGGCAGCCAGCCGCCCGCTGGTCAGCCACCAGCGCCAGAGCGCCGCGCTCATCGCCAGGCCGAGGTCGGTGTCGTTGTCGGCGGCCCACTGCAGCGCCACGTCGAGGTCGGCGGCGGCCGCCGTCAGCCGGGTGGCCGCGGCGCCAGCCTGCGGGCCGGCCAGGTCCGCCTCGCTGGCATCGGCCAGTGAGGCGAAGTGCCTGGCGTGCGCCCGGCGGACGGCCGGCCCGGCATCCTGCTCATCCAGCCGGGCCGCGGCGAACCCGCGCATGGTGGCCAGCATGCTGAAACGGTGCGGCTCCCCCCGGTCGACCAGCAGCCAGGAGGAGTTGACCAGGCCCCGGATCGCCCGGGCCAGCGCGGGCCCGTCGCTGCCGCCGACGGCGGCGGCGTCGGCAGCGGTGAACGCCCCGGCGAACACACTCAGCGCGGGCAGCAGCCGCTGCTGCTCCGGCTGGAGCAGGTCGTAGCTGCGCCGGACGACATCCACCAGCCGGCCGTCACCAGGATCGCCGCCGCTGCCCGGTGCGGTGCCGAGCAGCGCGGTTCCCTGCTCGACGATCTCGTGCAGCGACAAGGTGCCTACCCAGCCGGCCAGCAGCTCGATCGCCAGCGGCAGGCAGTCGAGCTGGCGGCACAGCTCGGCGACCATCCGGGGCGCGACGTCCTGACCGGTGAACCCGGGCAGCCGCTCCTCGGCCCGGGCCATGAACAGCCGGACCGCGTCCGAGGCGGCGATGTCCGCCACCGGGGCCGCGGGTGACGGGCAGGCCAGCGGCGGCACCGGCCAGCACAGCTCGCCGGGCACGCCCAGCACGGCCCGGCTGGTCACCACCACCCGCTGGCCCGGCACCGCGATGAGCAGGTGGCTGACCAGCGCTGCTACCGCGTCCCGCAGGTGCTCCGCGCCGTCCAGGACCAGCAGCCGGCGGCTGATGGCCAGCGCCGCCTCCACCGACTCCAGCAGTTCCATCCCGGGCTGGTCGCGCAGACGCAGGCCAGATGCCAGGGCCGGGAGCACGGACCGGTGGTGGCGGACCGGCTGCAGCGGTATCACCAGCACCGGGTCCGGCCCGGCGAAGCGGTGGATGGCTTCCAGCGTCAGCCGGGTCTTGCCCACACCGCCCGGGCCGGTCACCGTGATCAGCCGGGACCGGCCACGCAGCAGCGAGAACAGCTGGCCCAGTTCGGCCTCACGGCCCACGAAACTGGAGTGCGGGATGGGTAGCGATCCCGGCCCGCCGCCGGCCGCCCGCGCCTCGAACTCGGCCAGGGCGCGCTGTGCCCGGGCCGACATCCGGGTCCGGCCGCTCTCCCAGCGGTTCACGGTTGCGAACGAGACGCCCAGGATCCGGGCCAGCTGCTCCTGGCTCAGGTCGAGACGGGCGCGCAGCTGGCGCAGGCGGTCGCGAGCCGGGCCGGCCCCGTTGCCAGGCGCCTCGCCACTCACCTGATCAGGGTAGGTCACATCCGCCCGTCAGATCCGCCCGAACAGCCGGTCGCCCGCGTCGCCGAGCCCGGGAAGGATGTATCCGCGGTCGTTGAGGCGTTCGTCCATGGCGGCGGTAACCACCCGGATCCGGACCGGATCATCACTGGGGAAGGCCGATTCCAGCCGGGAAACTCCTTCCGGCGCCGACAGCAGGCAGATGGCGGTGACCGCTGCCACACCCCGGTCGGTCAGCATGCCGATGACAGTTTCCAGCGTCCCGCCGGTGGCCAGCATCGGGTCGAGCACGAACACCTCCCGGCCGGACAGATCGGCCGGCAGCCGGTCGGCGTAGGTCGAGGCGACCAGTGACTCCTCGTCCCTGACCATCCCGACGAAACCGACGTCGGCGGTGGGCAGCAACCGGGAGATGCCGTCCAGCATCCCGATGCCGGCCCGCAGGACCGGGACCACCAGCGGGACCGGCCCGGCCAGCTTCACGCCCGCGGCCGGGCCGAGCGGAGTGGTGACGGTAACCGGCCGGACCCGCATCTCGCGCATGGCCTCATAAGCCAGCAGGGTCACCAGTTCGTCGGCGAGCCGCCGGAAGGTGGGGGCCTCGGTAGCCTCCGCGCGCAGCATCGTGAGCTTGTGTGCGACCAGTGGGTGATCAACGACCAGAGTCTGCATGGGCAGTAGTTTCCCAGGTCCAGCCGGCTCGGGATGCACAGCTGGCAATTCGGCGGCCGGCCTGCGGCCCGTGCCCCCGGCCGGGCCAGGATTAGCCGGCCAGGTGGCCGGCGATCAGTGCGATCCCATGCCCCCACTCGGCGAGCTGGCTGGCCGGCAGGAACGCGGTGCCCTTCCGGGTGTGGTCGGCCATGGGGGAGGCGAGGAAGGTCTCCTGGCCGGCCGGGCCGATGAAGTAGATGGCGGAGGTGTGGATGATGTCCGCGTTCGGGTTGGGAGCCTGCACGGCGATGTCGTACGCGCGCCAGGTGGACTGCAGCGCGGGCAGTGGCCCGGTGAAGAAGTGCCAGCTGGGAATGGCCGTCAGCCCATGCTCGCGGGAGTAGCCGGCCATCGCGGCCACGGAGGCGTGGTACTGGTTCACGTTGATGGCGGCGAACACCACCTGGCCCGCGGCCCGGCCCAGGTCGTGATAGGCGTCCACGAACTCCTGCGACACGATCGGGCAGATGTCCACACAGTGGGGGTCCATGAACTCCAGCACCACCACCTTGCCCCGCAGCGCCGACAGCGACAGGGTGCGGCCGTTCTGGTCGGTCAGCGTGAAGCCGGGGGCAGGGCGGTGCGGCAGCGATGACAGCTGCATCAGGCCGGCGAGGCTGGTGGATACGCTGGCCGGAATCCCGGACGGCCGCAGCAACGTGGTGGATGGCCGGTGAGTGGCTATCAGGATGGCAGCGGCGGCCACGCCGGCCAGCGTGATCGCGGTGACGCCGGCCACCAGGATCCGCCAGTCCCGCCTCCGCATGCCCCGGCCGGGCGCTCCGCCGGCGGTTGCCTCCGGCCCGGGCTGACCTGCGCTCACCATTCCACCAGTGTCCAGATCTCGGGGTTGGGCGGCACTCCCGGGTTGACCGCGGCGAACCCGCGGGCGGCATCCTTCAGGTGCACCAGTGCCTCCTCGCCGTGACCGGTCTGGTGCAGCAGGTCGGCCAGGTTGGTGTGCAGCGCGGCCACCCGGTGCTGGTCACCCAGTTCGCTGCCGAGCACCAGTGCCTCCCGGGCCAGCACGAGCCCTTCGCCGGCCCGGCCGGTGTCTGCCAGCAGCCGGGCGAGATTGTTCAGCGCGGCGACCGCCGCGCCCTGGTCGGCCATGTCATGGGCCTGCGCCAGGCTGGCCCGCAGGTGCCGCTCCGCGGCGGCCGGGTCGCCGTCGCGGGCGGCCAGCATCCCGAGCACGTTCTGCGACTGGGCGATCGCCTGCGGGTCACCGGCCTGCCGGGCGGCGGCCAGCGCCGCCGTGCCCAGCGCCGCGGCCCGGTCGTGGGCGCCCAGCCGGTAGGCGACGACCGCCTGATCGGACTGCACCCGGGCCCGGCCGCCATGGTCGCCGGCCGCCAGCAATTCCAGCGCCGCCCCCAGGTGGGCGTCGGCCAGCGCCCAGTCGCCCAGCCGGTGATGGACCGCGGCCAGCTTGTGCTCGATCGCGGCCGCGGTGACGCCATCGGAGTCGGTGGCTGCGGCCGCCGTCTCATACTCAGCCAGCGCCTCGTGATAGCGGCCAAGGACGGTGAGCGTGTCGCCGATCGCGATGCTGCCTGCCACCTGCGGATACCCCAGCGCCACCGCCTGCCGGAGATGGGCCAGTGCCTCCGCGTGCGCGTACAGTTCGCGGGCCCGGCTGGCGGCCAGCCACCACCAGTCCGCGGCTGCAGCGTCCCGGCCGGCCCGCTGCAGGTGCCCGGCGATGACGGCGGCCCGGGCTGGTGCCGGATCACGTTCGTACCGGGCGGCCAGGGCGGCCGCCGCCCGGCTGTGCAGCAGCCGGCGGCGGGCGAGGGTGGCGGACTCGTAGGCGACCCGGCGCAGCGCCTCATACGGGAAGTCGTAGGACGGCGTCCCGGTCCCACCCGGCGGCGGGATCTCGGTCAGCAGGAACCGGGTGAGTGCCTCGTCGAGCGCCTCCACGGTCTCCGCCTCGCCTCGCCCGCTCACCGCGCGGAGCAGGTCGATGTCGAACCCGCTGCCCAGCACCGCCGCGGCGGACAGCATCTGCAGGGCTGGTTCGCTGGCGGCGCGCAGGCGCCGGTTCAGCAGCCCGCGGACCGACGCCGGCGGGGTCCAGCCTTCCTCTGCGGAGTCCGCCGAATCGCCGTCCGCGACGGCCAGCACGAGCGCGTCGGCGTATTCGCGCACCAGCAGCGGCAGCCCGTGCGTCTCGGCCAGCATCCGGGCCGGGTCGGCCGGCGGTGCCCCGGCTGCCTGCAGCATCTCGGCGATCTCGGCAGTGCTGAACGCCTGCGGTTCGACGGTCATGCCGCGGCCCGCGCCGGCGGCCTCGGCCAGCGCGGCCCGCAGGCCGGGCAGCCGGTCGTCCTGCTCCGGCCGCCAGCTGACCACCAGCAGCAGTGGCCAGTCGGCCAGCCGGCGGATGACGTAGGCGAGCAGGTCGAGCGAGGGCCCGTCGGCCCAGTGCACATCCTCGACCAGCACCGCACCCGCGGGCCTGCCGGCCGTGGGGCGGGCCGCGGCCAGCAGGGTGGCCGTCATGGCCGAATACATCCGGGTCAGCGCGAGCGGGCCGGACAGCGGTGGTTCGGGCGTGCCCGGGTGAGCCGAGCCGAGTTCCGGTACCAGCCGGCCGACCATCGCCGTGACATGGGCGGGCAGCCGTCCGGGCAGGTCCGGGCAGACCGACGCGGCGGCGCGGAGCAGGTCCGCGGACAGTGCGAAGGGCAGCCCGCTCTCACCGTCATGGCACCGGCTGGCGATGACCGTGCCGCCGCCGGCCCGACCCGGGCGCGGAACTCCTCGATCAGGCGGGACTTGCCGCAGCCTGCCTCACCGGTCACCGCCACCGCCTGCCCGCCATCCCCGGGGCTTGCGCTGCCGGGGCCCGGGGTACCTGGGCTCGGCGCAGCCTCGCCCGCCGGGCTGCCTGCGCCGCCGCGGCCGCCCGCCGCCACCGCCTGCCAGGCCCCGGTCAAAGCGGTCAGGTCAGCGGCCCGCCCGATCAGCGGCCACCGGCTGGCATCTGCCGCCCGCCGGGCAGCCAGCCGCCCGGCGGGCGGTGGGGGCCCATTTCGGCCCGGAAGCGGTGGGCTGGCCGCTGGCCCGGCCCCGGCCGCGGCCCGCGCGGCCGCTGATGCCGGGCGGCCGGGCGGCCGGGTGGCCGGTGCGGCCGTGCCGGGGGCAGGCCGCAGCCGCCCAGCCCGGACATCGTCGTACAGCCGGGTGGTCTCCGGCAGCGGGCTCACCGCAAGTTCGGTGCTGAGTACCCTGACCAGGGCACGGTACTGGCGCAGCGCCGCCGACCGCTGCCCGGTCCACGCCAGCAGCCGGATGAGTGCCTGGTGGGCCGGCTCGTGCAGTGGGTCGAGCGAGAGCCAGCGGCGGGCGTGATCCAGGCCGCGCGGCAGGTCCCCGGCCTGGACGCAGGCCGCGACCAGCCGTTCCAGCGCCCCGGCCAGATCCTGGCGCAGCCGGTCCGCCGTCGAGGCCTGCCAGTCCTCGAAATCGGGGCAGCCGCGCAGGGAGAAGCCGGTCAGGAAGTCGTCCCGGTACAGCCGGACCCCGCGTTCCAGCGAGCGCGCGTCCGGCTGCGCGATCAGCGCCGCGAAGTCGGTTACATCCACCCGGACCAGCCCGGGCCGCAGGGCCACCGCGTTGCGGGTGATGGACAGGCCCTCGCCCACCGCGGCGGCCGTCACCGACAGGGTCCGCCGCAGCGAGCCGCGCGCGTGCGCGCCGTCGGAGTCCGGCCACAACTGGCCGGCCAGGCGCTCCCGGCTCTGCTCCCGGCCGCTGACCGCGAGCAGCGCCAGCACCGCGATCGCCTTCTTGGTGTCGAAGGTGACCAGGGTGGTGTCCCGCTCCACGATCGGCGGCCCGAGCAGGGCGAGGCTGATGCCGGTCACCGGCCTCCTCTCCGCCCGCGGGACTGGCGCGCCGCGGCTCTATCCGTCACGCTATGGCGTGAAAATTAGCGCAAGGCGGCCCTCGCCCGTAACGATTCCGTAGCGGATGCTCCGTAGGGTTGCCTTGCACGATGCGGAATGGGACGACCTCGGAGTGTGAAATGCTGCAACGCCTGGGGAGGGGCCGGAGCGCGGAGAGCACCCCGGCGGACAGCGCGCCCGAGACCGCGGGAGCGCCGATCGACGCCGGGGACGCCGCGGCAGGTGCCACAGCCACCGGGGATGGCCCGGCGGCAGGGGGAGGCCCGGCGGCCGGGAGCGCGCCGCCGGGCGATGCCGCCATCAGTGGTGGTCCTGGCGGCGCGGTACAGCCGAAACGGCGCCGCCCGGGCGCCGAGCCGGACCGGGCAGCGGCCGGCGGCACGCCGGATGCCGGTGCGCTGCCGCCGGACTTCGACCTGGCCCCGCATGACCCGCTGCACGCCTACCTGCAGGGAGCGGCCGGCCCGGTGGACATCACCCGGCTGGAACTGGCCTCCCCAGCGCTGGCGTCGTTGCGCACGGCGGGGATCGTGCTGGTCATCCCGCTTATTTCATCCGGCACCCTGATCGGGCTGCTCAACCTGGGCCCGCGGCTCTCCGAGCGGGGCTATTCGGGGGAGGACCGGCGGCTGCTCGGAGCCCTGGCCGGGTATGCCGCGCCAGCCATGCGGGTCGGGCAGCTGGTGCGGCAGCAGCAGGCGGAGGCGCGTAACCGGGAGCGGATCGAGCAGGAGCTGAAGGTCGCCCAGCTGATCCAGCAGCAGTTCCTGCCCAAGAGCGTGCCCGCCTTGCCGAGCTGGCACGTGGCCGCGTTCTACCGGCCAGCCCGGACCGTTGGCGGCGACTTCTACGACTTCATCCCGCTGCCGGACGGCCGGGTGATGTTCGTGGTCGGCGACGTCACCGACAAGGGCGTGCCGGCCGCGCTGGTGATGGCCAGCACGCATGCCCTGCTGCGGGATGCTGCGCCACGGCTCATCTCCCCCGGTGAGGTGCTCGCGCACGTCAACGACCTGCTCTGCGCGGACATCCCGGCGCACATGTTCGTCACCTGCCTGGCGCTGGTGATGGACCCGGGCACCGGGCGGCTGGACTTCGCCAACGCCGGGCACGACGTCCCGTACGTGCGCACCGCCAGCGGTGTCGCCGAACTGCGGGCCCGCGGCATGCCGCTCGGCCTCATGCCTGGCACCGGTTATGAGGAGAAGACGTTCCAGATGCAGCCCGGCGACTGTGCGCTGCTGCACAGCGACGGGCTGGCGGAGGCCCACGGGCCGGACCGGGAGATGTTCGGCTTCCCCCGGGTCGCTGAACTGGTGGGCGAGGCCGAGTCGGGCGAGAAGCTGATCGACTCGTGCCTGACCAGGCTGGCCGAGTTCACCGGGCCCGACCATGAGCAGGAGGACGACATCACGCTGGTGACCCTCCAACGCGCATTGTCCGCCGGGTATGGAGGCGAAGCATGACATCGGTCGCCCCGGGCGCGGTACGCAGGCTGGCGGCCTTCGCGGTGGCCAGCGAGCCCGGCAACGAGCGGGTGGCCCTGGCCCGGGTGGCCGAGGCCGTCGCCGGCACCGGGCTGGTGGCCCAGCGGCTGGACCGGCTCAAGACCGCCGTTGCGGAAGCGACCATGAACGCCATCGAGCACGGCAACCGGAACCAGGCCGACCTGCCGGTGGACATCGAGGTGACCCAGCAGGGCACTGACATCGTGGTCACCATCACCGACCAGGGCGGCCTGCACAGGGCCGGCGCTGGCGAGCAGCCCGATCTGGCCCGCAAGCTGGCCGGCGAGCAGAGCCCGCGCGGATGGGGACTGTTCCTCATCCGCAACATGGTCGACGCGATGGACGTGACCACCGACGGAACCCGGCACACGGTCCGGCTCACCATGGCAACCACCACCCCCGCTGACGAAGGAGCCCATCCGTGAAAACCACTTGTGAGGCAGAGATCACCGTGCTGCCAGGAGGGGCGGTCATCCGGCTCTCCGGCGACGTTGACGGGACCGCTGCCGACGCGCTGACCGCTGCCTACGACCAGGCGGTGGCCGATGGCGACCCGGCGAGCATCGTGCTCGACTTCGCCTCGGTCGGCTACATCAACTCGACCGGGATCGCGCTGATCGTGAGCGTCCTTGCCAAGGCCCGGTCCCAGCGCCGCAAGGTCGTGGCCAGCGGCCTGTCGGCGCACTATCGCGAGATTTTCGACATCACCCGGCTCTCGGACTTCATCGAGCTCTTCCCGGATCTCGATCATGCCGTGAGCCAGCTGGCAGCACAGGCCAGCTAGCCGACAGACCGGCCCGGCCGGCCGGACAGAAGGGGCAGGGAGGGACCAGATGGAGGCACCGGCAGTCAGGATGGACGTCCGTCAGGCGGGCAACGGGGTAGCGGTCGTGGACATCAAGGGAGAGGTCACGACCGCGTGCGAGCCCGTCCTGATGGCTGCCTACGAGGAGGCGGAGGCCGGGGGCGCGCGGCGCCTGGTGCTCAACTTCGGCGGGCTCGAATACATGAACAGTGGCGGCATCGGGATGCTGGTGACCCTGCTGGTGCGGGCCAACCGCCAGCACCAGGAACTGGCCGCGTTCGGCCTCAGCGATCACTACCGGGAGATCTTCGAGCTGACCCGGCTCGACGAGGCGATCACGATCTACGACGACGAGGCGTCGGCGCTGGCCGCCGCGATGCGGTGAGGGGAGCGGGGGGATGGCACAGCAGACCGGCCCCGAGGGGGTCACCACAGCCGAGCGGATCGGCCTCAGCGTGCGCGAGGCGCAGGCCCACCCGCTGCCGCGGGATGCTGGCAGCTGGGCGGCGAAGGTGGACCGGCTGGACGTGCCGGAGCGGGACGGGGTACGCGGGACCAACGTGGCCGGCCGCCGGCTCACCGGCCCGGTGCAGGGCTTCGGCAAGATGTGGCAGAAGACCTACCGGATGAACGCGGGTACCACCTGCAGCCCGCAGGCGGCGATCGCGACCTGGAAGGCGAACTTCCCCGAGTTCTGGCCGCGCGGCAACCGGTTCGCGGGCCCGCTGGCCGGGCTCAGCCCCGGTGACGTGGCCCTGCTCGACCTGGCGGTCGGTGGCGGCGTCAAGCTCTCCACCGGTGTGTTCGTGCTCTACGCGGACGAGGAGTCGTTCACCCTCATGACCCCGCAGGGCCACATGTTCGCGGGCTGGATCACCTTCTCCGCCGACCGGCCGGGGCCGGACACGTTCGTGCAGGCACATGTGCTCATGCGGGCCAACGACCCGCTCTATGAGATCGCCCTGACGCTGGGCGGTCACCGCAAGGAAGACGACTTCTGGGTGCAGACGCTGACCGCCCTCGGGGAGCGGCTGGGCGTGGCCGGGCCGCGGGTGGACACCCGCACTGTCTGCATCGACTCCCGGCGGCAGTGGCACAATGCGCGCAACGTCTGGTACAACGCCGCGGTGCGGAGCATGCTGCAGACGCTGGCCGCCCCGTTCCGCGGGCGGCACCGGACCCAGCCAGCTAGCTGACGGCAGGCTGGCCAGGCATCGTGTGCCACTGCCGCCCTCCTGCCCGGCCCGGCCCCCGGCGGCCGCAAGCGCAAGCCCGCAACCCGTGAGGGCTGGTGATCTGTGTCCGGTGACGTGACGGCGCGGCCGCGTCGCTGGCGGCTGGCCTCCCGCTGGAGCGCGCTGGCGGCGGGGGGCGTGCTGCTGGCGATGATCGTCGCCATCGTCCTGATCGAGGCCCTGTTCGTGCCCAGGGCGCTTTCCGGGGGCGCCGACGGGCTGCTGTTCCTGGCGTTTGGCGCTGTTGGCGTGGTGATCGGCTGGCACCAGCCGCGGAACCCGATCGGGTGGGTCCTGCTCGGGGTGGGGTTCTTCTTCACCCTCAGCGCCCTGGCCAGCATCTACACGGTGTTCGACTACCGGATCCATCACGGCACGCAGCCACTTGGCTGGCTGGCCGTACTGGCGCAGCCCGCGTGGGCGCCAGCGGTGGCCCTGGCCGGGCTGGCTGTGCCGCTGTTCCCGGATGGTGTGCTGCCGTCGCGGCGGTGGAAGCCCTGGCTGTGGGTCTATCTCGGGGCCGCTGGCCTGTGGGTGGGTGGTGCCTATGTCATCTCGGTCAGCGCCATCGCCAGCCACCACGTTCACATCCTGGCCAACGGCGACCTGTCAGCGCTGGACTACCCGGCCGGGGCGGCGGCCGTCTGGGGGGTGCTGGAAGCGGCCTTCTTCCCGCTGATCGGGCTGTCCTGGCTGGCCTGGCTGGCCGGCCAGGTCGCCGGCTACCGGCGTGCCCCGGCCGAGCGCCGCCAGCAGCTGAAATGGCTGACGACGGGGGTAGCCATCTTCATCGCCGGGGCAGTGCTGACTGTCTGGCAACCCGCCATGACCGGGTACGAGAAGATTGCCGGGTACCTCGCCGCTGCCGCTACCTTCGCACTGCCGGTCAGCATCGCGATGGGAATACTCAAGTTCAAGCTCTACGACATCGACCGCGTCATCAGCCGGACCATCGCGTACACGCTGGTGACGGGGTTGCTGGTGGGGGTGTATGCGGGGCTGGTGCTGCTCGCGACGCGGGTGCTGCCGGTCTCGGGCCCGGTGGCGGTGGCGGGGTCGACGCTGGCGGTGGCGGCCCTGTTCAATCCGGTGCGGCGGCGGGTGCAGCGGGTGGTGGACCGGCGGTTCAACCGGGCCCGGTACGACGCGGACCGGATGATCGCCTCGTTCGCAGCGCGGCTGCAGGATGCCACCGACCTGGAAGGGGTGCGCGGCGACCTGCTCGGCACGGTCGGGCAGGCACTGGAACCCGCCCATGCCTGCGTTTGGCTCGGCGGAGGCCGGCCATGACCGGGGAGGCCACCGCGGTTCGCCCGGGCCGGGAGGTGACCGGCCGGCGGTGGCCGCGCTCGCACCGCATCTGGGTCATGGTGATCGGAGCGCTGCTCGCCGTGTCCGCCGCCGCGCTGGCGTGGCTGTCGGTGACGGCTCACCAGCCCGGGAACGGGATCATCGCACTGGTGATCGGCATACCGTCGGCCGGGGTCGGGCTGGTCGTGGCCCGGCGCCAGCCGGCCAACCCGATTGGCTGGATCTTCCTGGTGATCGCGGCCTGCTTGATTCTGAGCTCGGTGAGCGGGGACTACGCGTTCCTGATCTACCGGCTGGGGCACCACCTCCCGCTGGGCGTGCTTGGGCTGGCGCTGTATGAGTTGTGGGGGCCAGGCCTGCTGCTGCTCGGGGTGGTCACCCTGCTGTTCCCGGACGGGCGGCTGGAGTCGCGGTTCTGGCGCTGGGTGCTGGGGGGCTACCTGGCCCTCTTCGCCTGCTACGTGATCGCGGTCGCGGTAGCGACCGGCGCCGCGCTGGCCGCGCATCCGCTGGTGGTCGATGGCAGTGGCGGGCTGGCCGCCACCGACAAGGCAACTGGCTGGTTCGGGGCCGTCCAATCGGTCACCCTGCTCCCGGCCGCGGCCCTGTGGGTAGCCGCCGTGGCACGCCAGGCGCTGGCCTGGCGGCGTGCCTCCGGCGACCGGCGCCAGCAGCTGAAGTGGCTGGCGTCCGGTGCCTGCGTGGCCATCGGTGGCGCGGTGCTGGCCACCGCCGGGTTCGGGCTGGGCTGGTTCGGGTTCGCCGCGCTGCCGCTGGCTATGGGAGTGGGCATCCTGCGCTACCGGCTGTATGACATCGACCGGATCATCAGCCGGACCCTCGCGTACACGGTCCTCACCGGCTTGCTGGTGGGGGTGTATGCCGGGCTGGTGCTGCTGGCCACCCGGGTGCTTTCCGTCCATACCCCGGTCGCCGTGGCCGCCGCCACGCTGGCAGCGGCGGCGTTGTTCAGCCCGCTGCGGCGGCGGGTGCAGCGGGTGGTGGACCGGCGGTTCAACCGGGCCCGGTACGACGCCGACCAGACCGTCGCCTCCTTCGCGGCCCGGCTGCAGGACGCCACCGACCTGGAGGGTGTGCGGGCCGACCTGCTGGGCACGGTCGGGCAGGCGCTGGAACCCAGCCATATCTCGGTGTGGCTCGGCGGAGGCTGGCCATGACCGCCACCGCGGCCCGGCCGCGGCCGCGGGCACCGGTGCCGGTGGTGGTACTGGCAGCCGTGGTGGCCGTCCTGGTGGTGCTGCTGTTCCTGGGGCCTGCGATAACCGGCCAGATCTCACTCGCCTCGTTCTGGGGGGCCGCCAGCATCCTGGTGATCATCGTCGTGAACGCGGCGGTCGGCCTGCTGGTGGCCAGGCACCAGCCCGCCAACCCGATCGGCTGGCTGCTGGCCGGCGAATCGGTGTTCCTGCTGCTGACCATCCTGTCCGGCTTCTACGCCAATATGGTGTACCGGCTCGGCCACCCGGGCCTGCCGGTGATCGCCCCGGCGTCGCTGGTGCTGAGCCAGCTGTTCAGCTTCGCGCTGATCGGCTTCCCGCTAGTGGTGCTGTTGTTCCCCGATGGCCGGCTGCCGTCCCGGCGGTGGCGGTGGGTGGTGGGGGCATACCTGGCCATCACCGGGGCCGTGGTGCTGGCCGTCGCGGGTGCCATCGTCGGCATCGCCCTCGGGCAGCACGTGGATCTGCAGGCCAGCGGCAACCTGGCCAACTTCGGCCACGGCGGTACCGACTGGGCGGGTCCGGCGCTGGCCGGCTTCTTCATTGTGGTGGGCGCCTTCTGGCTGGCCGCGGTCGGCCGTCAGGTGATGAGCTGGCGGCGGTCCTCCGGTGAGCGGCGGCAGCAGCTGAAATGGCTGGCCAGCGGGGCCACTGTGTGCGGGGTGTTCGGCATCTGGGCGATCGCGACCAACTCCGCGCTGTGGCAGGTGCTGATCCTGGGGTTCGCGGCCCTGCCGCTGGGCATCGGGGTGGGGATCCTGAAGTACCGGCTGTATGACATCGACCGGATCATCAGCCGCACCCTTGCGTACGCGGTCCTCACTGGCCTGCTGGTGGGGATGTATGCCGGGCTGGTGCTGCTGGCGACTCGGGTGCTGCCGGTCTCGGGGCCGGTGGCGGTGGCGGGGTCGACGCTGGCGGTGGCGGCGCTGTTCAACCCGCTGCGCCACCGCGTCCAGCGGGTCGTGGACCGGCGCTTCAACCGGGCCCGTTATGACGCGGACCGGACCGTGTCCGCGTTCGCGGGCCGCCTGCAAGACGCCACCGACCTGGACACGGTCCGGGCCGATCTGACCGCCGTGGTCCATTCGGCGCTGGAGCCGGCCCAGGTGTCGGTCTGGCTGGCCGGCCCGCGCGGTTAACCAGGCTCCACCCGGCCGGACGGCACGTCCGGCCGCCCATGGCGTGGCCATCCCGTCCATCGGGCAGGATGGGCATCGACTGAAGGGGCGGGATGACGGATCTGGCGGGCCGGACGTTCCTGGTGACCGGCGGGAACACCGGGATCGGGCTGGCTACCGCCCGCGGCCTTGCCGCCGGCGGCGGCCGGATCTACCTCGGCTGCCGGTCGGCGGCGCGGGGGCAGGCCGCGGTGGCGGCGATCACCGCCGCGACCGGCAACGACCAGGTCGGCTTCCTGCCGCTGGACCTGGCCGACCTGACTTCGGTCCGGGCCTGCGCGCAGGCATTTCTTGCCCTCGGCGAGCCGCTGCACGTCCTGATCAACAACGCGGGCGTGGGCGGGGCCCGCGGGCTGACCGCGGACGGGTTCGAGCTTGCCTTCGGCACCAATCACCTGGGGCATTTCGCGCTCACCAGGGCGCTGGCCGGTCACCTCGCGGCCTGTGCCCCGGCCCGGGTTGTCACCGTGGCCAGCGGCGCCCACTACCAGGCGCCGGGGGTGGACTTCGGCAGGCTCCGGCAGCCCACCCGCAGCTTCACCGGGCTGCCCGAGTACGCCGTGTCCAAGCTGTGCAACGTCCTGTTCAGCCAGGAACTGGCCCGGCGGATGGACGGCCGCGGGGTCACCAGCTACGCCCTGCACCCCGGCGTGGTCGCGTCCGATATCTTCCGCCGGGTGCCGCAGCCGTTTCGCTCCGCTATCAAGCTCTTCATGATCAGCCCCGAGCAGGGTGCGCGGACCTCGCTGTACTGCGCCACCGATCCCGCCCTGGCCGGTGTCTCCGGCCGCTACTACGACCACTGCGCCGAGCGGGAGCCGAACCGGGCCGCCACCGCCGAACTGGCCGGCCGCCTGTGGGAGCAGAGCGAGGCGTGGGCGGGCGCCTGACCGCCCGGAGCTAGCGGTACTCCGGGTTGGGGTAGTCGAACCGGCAGCCCGCCTCCCACTCCGAGCGCTGGTTCCCGTGCGCCGGGATGCCGCCGGCGTCCTTGAGCAGCCGGGCCAGGTGGAGCAGGTTCCAGGTCATGAACGTGGTGTTGCGGTTGGTGAAATCGTTGCCCGGGCCGCCGGAGCCGGGGTCGAGGTAGGACGGGCCGGGGCCGGCCTCGCCGATCCAGCCCGAGTCGGCCTGCGGCGGGATGACATAGCCCAGGTGCTGCAGGCTGTACAGGACATTCATGGCGCAGTGCTTGATGCCATCCTCGTTGCCGGTGATCAGGCAGCCGGCCACCCGCCCGTAGTAGGCATACTGCCCGGCCTCGTTGAGCAGGTGGGAGCACGCGTACAGGCGCTCGATCACCCGCTTCATCATCGAACTGTTGTCGCCCAGCCAGATCGGGCCGGCCAGCACCAGGATGTCGGCCGCGAGCACCTGCTGGTAGATCCCCGGCCAGGCATCGGACGGCCAGCCGTGCTCGGTCATGTCCGGCCAGATCCCGGTGGCGATATCGAGGTCGGCCGCCCGCAGCACGTTCACGGTCACCCCATGCTGGCGCATGATGGCGATGCTGCGGTCGGCCAGTCCCTGCGTGTGGCTGATCTCCGGCGACCGCTTGAGTGTGCAGTTGATGAACAGCGCCCGCAGGTCGTCGAACCGCCACGGCAATGCTGCGCTGGTCCCCGGCTCGGACATTGGTGCCCCCTCCTGGCGTCAGCGGCCAGACGATCATAGTGACGGCCCGTCACCGGCAGGCCGAGATCGCCGCCACCGAAGTGGCTGCCCTGGCGGGGCTGGCCGCCGGGATGCTCGGGCAGGGCGCGGCGCTGGGTGTGCTGGAGGAGGCGATGCGGGCCGCGCTGGCCGCAGCCGGCGCGCGGCTGCTGGAAGCAGTCCTGGCCGGTGGTGATGACGGGTATGCCGGCCCGCACGTCAAGTGCGCCAGCGGCCACCAGGCGGTCTTCGCCGGCCGCCGGCCCAAGGCCATCACCACGGTGCTGGGGCCGGTGCGGGTGATGCGGGCCTGGTATCACTGCGCTGAATGCAAGCACGGGTTCGCGCCGCGGGATGAGCAGCTGGGGGTGACTGGGACATCGCTGTCGCCGGGCCTTTCGGAGATGATCGCCCGGGCCGGCGCGGAGGTCCCCTTCGGCAAGGCCGCCGCGCTGATCAAGGACCTGGCCGGGGTGGCTGTCAGCGCCAAGACTGCCGAGCGCTCCGCCGAGGCATCCGGCGCGGCCGCCCGGACGGCCGGATCGGCGGAGGCCGCCGCGCTGCGCGCCCGCACCATCCGCCCGCTGCCCCCACCCGGCCCGGTCCCGGACATGCTGTATATCGAGGTCAACGGCACGGGTGTCCCGGTCCGCCGCAGTGAGACCGAAACCCGCCAGGGCAAAGGCGAAGACGGGCAGGCCCGCACCCGCGAGATCAAGCTGGCCCGCCTGTTCACCGTCTCCAGGATGGACGAGGACGGCAAGCCGGTGACCGACCCGGGCTCCTCCAGCTATGTGGCCACCTTCGACGGCAAGGACGCCCTCGCGCACCTGGTGGAGGCCGAATACCTGCGCCGCGGCGGGGAGCATTTCCGGCAGGTCGTCGCGATCGGCGACGGCGCCGCGTGGATCTGGACGATGGCCGGGAAGCTCTACCCGCACGCCACCCACATCACCGACATCTACCACGCCCGCGAGCACCTCCACGACCTCGCCGCCCACCTGGCGTTCATCACCCCCGATCCCGCCGGCTGGCTGGAAGAGCGCAGCCCCCCGGCACCCGGGCCGGCTACCGGTTTGTCGGAGGTGTCGGGCAGGCTGGGGGCATGGCAGATCCGCTGACCCTGATGGCCGTGCACGCACATCCCGACGACGAGGCATCCAGCACCGGCGGCGTGCTCGCCGCCTGCTCCGACGCCGGGATCCGCACCGTGGTCGTGACCTGCACGAACGGTGAATTCGGGGACGCACCGGGCGGGGTGAAACCGGGCGAGGACGGCCACGACGCGCAGGCGGTGGCCCAGCTCCGGCTGGCGGAGCTGCGTGAGTCCTGCAAGATCCTGGGAGTCACCGATCTGGAGACGCTGGGCTACCACGACTCGGGCATGCCCGACTGGGACTACAAGGACCGGCCGGACGCGTTCTGCAACATCCCCGCCGCTGAGGTCACCGGCCGGATCGGCGCGCTGATCGAGCGGTACCGGCCACAGGTCATGATCACCTATGATCCCGACGGCCTCTACCAGCACCCCGATCACGTGCACGCGGCCCGGATGGCGCTGGCGGCGGCAGCCACCACCGGGATCCCGGCCAAGATCTACCTGACCGCGATGCGGGGCAGTGACTGGCAGAAGGTGTGGGAGGCGCTGCGGGCGGCCGGGGTGGACGTGCCGGCCGGGCCGGCCGCCGACCCGGAGCGGATCCGGCAGATGGCCGCGGCCGAGCAGCGGATCACCACCACCGTCGACATCAGCGCCGTCCTGCCGCGCAAGCGGGAGGCGCTGCTCGCGCACCGGAGCCAGATCACCGATTCCTGGTTCAGCAAGATCCCGCCCGAGGTGGCGCAGCAGGCTTTTGGCCGGGAGAGCTTCGTCCGGGCCACGGACACCACCGGCGACCCGCTGCCCGAGGATGACCTGTTCGCCGGGCTCCGCCCGGCTGCCGGTGGCTGACCGGCCGGTGGCCGGGCCGGGTTCGTCCGCCGAGGGGGCGGCCGGAGCGCCCGGGCCGGCCTCGTTCGCTGCCCTGGTCGCCGAGGGGGCGGCGGAGCCGGTCGAGGGCTGGGATTTCTCCTGGTTCTCCGGCCGGGCCAGCGAGGAACGCCCCGCCTGGGGCTACTCGCGGCTGCTCGGCCAGCGGATGGCGGGCGCCAAGGTGGCGCTGGACGTGCAGACCGGCGGCGGGGAGGTGCTGGCCGCGGTCCCGCAGCCGGCCCCGGTACTGGTGGCGACCGAGTCCTGGCTGCCGAACCTGGCCGTGGCGAAGCGGAACCTGCGCGCAGTCGGGGCGGCGGTGGTGCAGGCCGATGACGAGGGCCTGCTGCCGTTCCAGCCGGACTCGTTCGACCTGGTTGCCAGCCGGCATCCGACCGTCGCGATCTGGCCCGAGATCGCCCGCGTGCTGCGGCCCGGCGGGCAGTACTTCTCCCAGCAGGTGGGCGCTGGCTCCAACCGGGAGCTGACCGACTTCATGATGGGCCCGCAGCCGGTCAACCCGGGACGCAGCCCGCAGGTGGCGGTGGCCGAGGCCGAGCAGGCCGGCCTGGTCGTCACCGGCCTGCGGGAGGAGGCCCTGCGGGTGGAGTTCTACGACGTCGGTGCCGTCGTCTACTTCTTGCGCAAGGTGCTGTGGACCGTGCCCGGCTTCACTGTGGACCGCTACCGGGAGCAACTGGCACAGATGCACGAGCACATCCGCGCGCACGGGTCGTTCGTGTCCCACGCCCAGCGCTTCCTGATCGAGGCGCGCAAGCCGGCCTGAGCAAGCTGGCGCGGCGGCTGGCGGCACCGCCGTTGCGGCTGGCAGAGCAGCCGGTGGGGGATACTGCTGGCATGGCGGACCGGAATGTCCTGGGCGGTGAACTGGAGCCGTGTGGCACCGACCCGGTGACCGGCTTCTACCGTGACGGGTGCTGTACCACCGGGCCGGAGGACATCGGCAGCCACACCATCTGCGCGGTGGTGACCGCCGAGTTCCTCGACCATCAGCGCGGCATCGGCAACGACCTGACCACGCCGGTGCCGGAATACCGGTTCCCCGGGCTGGTGCCGGGCGACCGCTGGTGCGTGACCGCGGTGAACTGGCTCCGGGCGCACCGCGACGGCGCGGCCGCACCGGTGGTGATGGCGTCCACCCATGAGCGGGCGCTGGACATCGTCCCGCTGGCCGCCCTGACCGAGCACGCCGTGGATGTCCCCGCCGACCCGAGCGGGCTGGACAGCTAGCTCATCCGCTCACCGGCCGCCACCGGCGCCGCGATGGTGTTGCCGGCCGGTGCCAGTGGGCACTGCCACGCGCTGCTGTACCGGCAGGATGGATGGTAGAGAAAGTTCAGGTCGATCACCAGCGAGCCGGCGTCGCCGCCGAGATCAGCGCCCTTGGCCGTGTCCAGCAGGTAGCGCCCGCCGCCGTAACTGCCGCGGCCGGCGGTGCCGTCCCGCAGCGGCAGGAACAGCCCGCCCCCGTACTGCCGCAGCCACCAGACGTTGACCGTGGCCGCCAGCGGCTGGGGCAGTTCCACCCGGCCCACCAGGTCCAGGGCCGCGGTCCCGTCGTCGCCGGCAGCCAGGGCGAGCGTCGCCGGGGCGGGTGCGGGCAGCAGCGGCAGGGTGAACCGCAGCGCCGGGTCATACGGCCAGCAGGGCAGGCCGGTGCGGCGGAGCGGGTCACCGGGCGGCAGGGGGCTCTGCGGGTGAGACCGGAAAAGCTCGTCGCGGCCCGCCCGCCACAGGCGGTGGCCGCGCTCCGGGCTAGGCTCGGCCCGGACCGCCGTGTACAGCTCGCTGACCCGCCGCCGCCAGCCAGCGAGCTCAAGTTCCGTCGCCCCCGCCATCCGCACCCCCCGCCTGGACCAGGCCGCCATGGCCGGCTCCTAGCAGCGCAGGCTATCGCGGGCCCGATCCGGCCGGTTAGGCTGCCCTTACCTGCACTCACGGCCCGGTCACCGGCCTGACCGGCCGACGGGGCGCCGGGGAGTAGCGGATGAGCAGCATAATCGGCGCTGCGGCGGCCACCCGGTGCGCGACCGCCTGCCTCGGCCTGGCCCGGCTGCTGGCAGATGCGGAAGCCGGCGGGCATGGCAACCGGGCACTGACCGTCGGTGCGCTGGCCTGCTGGCTGGCGACCGCCAGCATCGGCGCCTACATGCTGACCCGGCTGATCACCAGCGGCGGGGTGCGGCGGCAGCGGGCCAGCCGGGAGGGGCTGTCCCCGCTCGTGCTGTTCTGGCATTTCAGCCTGGCGCTGTCCGGGCTGGCGCTGTGGGTCATCTACCTCATCACCAGCTGGCCGCCGCTGGCCTGGGCCGCGGTGGCCCTGCTGGGGCCGGTGGCCGGGCTCGGCCTGTCCACGGTCACCCTCTGGACCCCTTACCCGACCCCCGGCGGGCCCGGGCCGGCCGGCGGCAGGCTGGCCGCTCCCGGTGAGGACATGATCACCGGCCGGATCACCGACGCAACGCTGACCCGGGCGCTGACCGACGAGGCGCTGGCCAGCGCGCTGGTGGAAGAAGTCCTGGCCGGGGTGCGTGCCGATCCTGCCCAACGGCGGCGCCGCGCACCCAAGGGCCAGCTGGCGGCACTGGTCCCGGCCGCCCATGGCATGCTCGCCATCACCACCATCCTGCTCGCCGTGCTCGCCGCGGTGGCGACACTCTGACCAGCCGGGATCGGCGGCCGGCCAGCGCCGGGCACGGTCGGCCAACAGTCGGATAACCATTGGCACCGCCGGATGCCCCCGTCCGGGGCCTTGTGCCTAACCTGCAACTTGGGCGCTGGCAGCAGCGTGGCAGCTCCGCCTGCGGAACTGGCCCATCCGGAGGGAGGCAGCGATGCGCGGCCTCCCTGGGTCGTTTGTCACCCGCCGGATGCGGTCGTCGTGGCTGCTGCTGGCCGGTGTCGCGGTCACCGTCCTGATCACAGCCACGCTCACCGCCGCCCTGGCCAGCTTCGGGTCGGGAGGGCTGCCACTGGCCGTGCACCAGCAACTGGACCGGTCCGCGGCGGTGTCCATCGTGATCAGTGGCCAGGTGAACGCCGCCACGGCGGCGGTCGGCACCCGCGCCGTGCGCACGTCGATGCGTCACGTCCTGCGGGACGTCCCCTACCAGCTCGACCAGGCGCTGTGGTCTGACCCGCTCGGGCTGCCAGCGCCACGCGGCAGCCGGACGGTCCCGCTGGTGGAGGCGGCCGCGGGCGGGCGGATCGAAAGCCAACGCCACCCTGGTCGCCGGGACCTGGCCCGGCCGGCCCGCCTCGCGCGGCCCGGTCAGCGCGGCATTGCCGGTCACCGCCGCCACGTCAGCTCCGGCTGGCGCCGGGGGCCGTGCTCGTGCTGCGCGACCGGGACACCGGGCGGCGGATCCGGGTCCGGATCACCGGGCTGTTCGCGCTGCGCGATCCGGCGGCCCGCTACTGGGGCATCGACCTGGTCGGCAGATCGGGCGTCAGCGTCCAGCCGCCGTACCTCACCTACGGCCCGCTGGTGGTGAGCCCGGCCGCGTTCGGCCCGGGCGGGCTGGCCGTCGGCGGCGTGTCCTGGGTGGTCCTGCCCGACAGCGCACGGCTCACCGGCACCGGCCTCCCGGCACTGGCGGCCCGGATCACGGCGGCCGGGTCCTACCTGCAGAGTGCCAGCCGGTTCGGCGGGCTGCAGGTCAGCACCGGCCTGCCGGCCCTGCTGGCCGGGCTCGGGCACAACCTGGTGGTGGCCAGATCGCTGCTCGCCCTGGGCATTGTGCAGCTGCTGCTGCTGGCAGCGGCCGCGCTGGCACTGGCCGCCCGGCTGCTGGCCAGTCACCGGGACGGGGAGAGCGCCCTGCTCAGCGCCCGGGGCGCGGCCCGCTGGCAGCTGGCCCGGCCCGCGGCGGCGGAGGCTGTCTTGCTCGGCGTGCTGGCCGCGGCCGCCGGGGCGCTGCTCGGCGGGTGGCTGGCGCGGCGGCTGATGTCCGGCACCGGCCTGCCGGCTGCCGGCGGCCCGGCCGCCGCGCCCCTGGTGCCGGCCGCCGCCTGGTGGGCGGCGGGGGCGGTGCTCGCACTGAGCACGGCGATCCTGCTCTGGCCATCGCTGCGGCCACCCGCCCCTGGCGCGGCCAGCGCCCGTGGGGGGCGGCCCGCGCGGCTCGCCGGGATCGTCCAGGCGGGCGGCGATATCGCCCTGCTCGCGCTGGCCGTGATCGCGGTGGTTGAGCTGCGCTCATATTCCGCGGTCGCGCATTCCGGGACCGGCGGCCTGGGCGTCGATCCGGTCCCGGTGCTGGCGCCAGCGCTGGCGCTGGCCGGGCTCACGCTCGTGCCGCTCCGCCTGCTGCCCGCACTCGCCCGCGCCATCGACGGCCTGATCGGGCGGACCAGGCGGCTTGGCGCGGCACTGGCCGGCTGGGAGATCAGCAGGCGGCCGGTCCGGCAGAGCGGCCCGGTGCTGCTGGTTATCCTCGCGGTCGGCACCGGATCGCTGGCGATCGCGCAGTACCAGAGCTGGCACCGCTCGGTGCAGGACCAGGCCTCGTTCACCGCCGGTGCGGACGTCCGGGTGGACACGCTGACGCCGCTGCCGCTGGCCAGTTCGGGCACGATCGCCCGGGCACCGGGAGTGATCGCGGCTATGCCGGTGGCGGCCGGGGTGACCGGCGCCGGCGAGCAGGTCATCGGCCTGGACGCACGGCAGGCCGCGGCCACCGTGCTGCTGCGCCCGGACCTGTCGCCGCTGCCAGCACCCCGGCTGTGGCGGCTGATCACTCCGCGATGGCAGGCCCCGGGCATGGCGCTGCCCGGCCGTCCGGCCTGGCTGCGGATCACCGCCAGCCTGGCTTCCGGTGCGGCTGGGAGCCTGGGCACGGCCGTGGCCACCGTCGCCGTCCAGGATGCCGACGGTGCCGTCTACACCGTGCCGGCTGGCCTGCTGCCCGCCGACGGGCAGCGCCATCCGCTGCTGGCGGTGCTGTCACCGGGCCGGCGTGCCGCCTATCCGCTCCGGCTGCTCGGCCTCTCGCTGACCTACACCCTGCCCCCGTTCAAGCGTGCCGCCCGCCCAGCCAGGATTGCCGCCCATCCGGCCACCCTGGTCATCCACACGCTGGCGACAGGCCCGGCCGGGCGGGGGCCCGGTGCCGTGCCCGGTGCCGCAGCAGGGCGGCCGGTGGGCAGCGTATTCGCTGGCGGCAGCGTGCTGGCGTCCTGGCGGCCAGCAACGGCATCCCCCGAGCTCGGCATCCTCCCGCCCCCGCCGCCGGGCGCCGGGTCGCCGACTAGTGGCTCGTCACCGGCCGTGCAGGGTTGGCGGGCGGCCGCGTCCGGCGGGCGGGTGCTGAGCTTCCAGCCGGGCCAGGCCCCCCCGCCCAGCGTGCTGGCCTTCGCCGGGGTGGCCCCGGCCTCCGTGGCCGGCGTCCTGACCGTGACCGTGCCCGCCCCCGCCCGGGTGATACCGGGTATCGCCACCCAGGCGTTCCTGCGGGAAAGCCATGTCAGTACCGGAGCCATCGTGCCGGTCACCGTGGGCGGGATGAGCATCCCGGTCCGGATCATGGCGGCGGTCAGCCAGTTCCCGACCGTGGCCGGCCCGGTCCTCATCGTCGATCAGGCGGCCCTGCAGGACCTGCTGGCCAGCCAGTGGCAGCCACCGGTGCCGGTCGGGCAGTGGTGGCTGCACACCGCCGCCAATGCCGTGCCCGCCGGGCTGCCCCGCGGCGCGGCGGTAACCGTCCGCAGCCAGGAGGTGGCGGCTGGGCTGGGCAACCGGCTGTCCGCGGTGCCCGAGCAGGCGGCCCTGGCCATCGCGGTGGCGGCGGCACTGCTGGCCGCGGTGGGGTTCTCGGTGAGCGTCATGGCCAGCCTGCGAGCCCGGCGGGTGCAGAACGCGGTGCTGGCGGCGCTTGGCGTCAACCGGGCTGGGCAGGCCGGGCAGCTGTGCCTGGAGCAGTTGCTGCTCAGCCTGCCCGCTGCGGCGGCCGGGCTGCTGGCCGGCGCCGTTCTCGCCCACCTGCTGGTCCCGGCGGTGACGCTCACCGCCGCGGCCACCACCCCGGTCCCGCCGGTACTGGTCGAGTTCAGCTGGCGCTGGTCGGTGGCGCTCGCCCTGGCGGTCGCGGTCATCCCGGTCGCGCTGGCCGCGGCCACCATTGTCTACCGGCCCGACCCCGCCGCCCGGCTGCGCGCGGCGCAGGCAGCATGAGCGGGCCGGGGCGGCGGGCCGGAGCCGCCTGGAAGGTGCTCACCGGCACGGGCACCGCCGCCAGCGTCGGGCTGGGGCTGCTGGTCTTCGTGTGCGTGCTGGTCGCGGTGGCGGCTCCCCGGCAGAGCCTGGGCCTGCGCACCCGCGCCTTGCAGCACTCCTTCGCGGCGGTGCCCGCGCTGGCCACCTCGGTGCTGGGAACCGTTGACTACCGGCTTTCGTGGGCGGGCCGGAGCTGGCCGCACTGCAGCAATTGTTCAATCACGGGGAGATCCAGCTGTACTGGGACTTCCCGCTCGGCCTGACCCGGGTGACCGCATCCCAGGCCGTGGCCCTGGAGGGCCAGCTCAGCAGCGTGAACATCCGGTCTGGCGAGGTGTTTGTGGGCCCCTACTCGCAGCCCACGAGCATTGTCCTGGGCTCGGGCCTGGCCCCGGAGCTGGCCGCCTTCGTGCAGCAGGACCGGGCCATCGGCCGGGTGCTGAGCCTGCTGTCGGTCAGCCTGGCCGTGGTCGGCGCGGTGGTGATCGTCCTCGCCGCCCGGCTGCTGGCCGAGCACCGGCGGGACGAGTTCGCGGTGATGCGGGCCCGGGGCGCGTCACGGCGGCAGGTGGCCCGGCTGGCGCTGCGGGCCGGCCTGGTGGTCGCGGTGCCCGCCGCGGCCGCGGGCGCCGCGCTCGCGGTCGCTCTGACGCCTGGTGACAGCGACCCGCTCGGATGGTGGCTGGCCGGCCTGATCTTGCTCGTGGCGCTGGCCTGGCCGGCCCTGCTGGCGTTCCGCAGCCGGGCCCTGGGCGGTGCTGGCCGCCGCCGGCCGGACGCCGGGACCAGCCGCCGGGATGCCGCCCGGCGGCTGGTGGCCGAGGTCACCCTGATCGTGGCCGCGGTGGGCGGACTGGTGGTGCTGACCCGCCAGGGCCTGTCCGCCAGCGGACACGGTGACCTGTACCTCAGCGCGCTGCCGGTGCTGGTCGCGATCCCGGCCGCGATTGTCATCATGCGGTGCTACCCGCTGGTGATCCGGCTACTGCTGCGGCTGGCCGGGCGCCGGCCCGGCGTGACCGCCTTCGTGGGCCTGGCACGGGCCGCCCGTACCCCGGCTAGCGCCGTCCTGCCCGCGTTCGCCCTGGTCCTCAGCCTGGCGGTGGTGGCGTTCGGGGCGATGGTGAACGCCGCCGTGGCCCGCAGCGAAGTCGCCGCCTCCTGGCAGCGGACGGGGGCGGACGCAGTGATCGACGCCTCCGGCTCGCCCAGCCAGCTGACCCCGGCGGTGCTGCGGCGGATCCGCGCCGTGCCGGGGGTAGTGCGGACCGCCGGCGTGTTCGTAACCGCCGGCGTCCTGCCCAGCGGCCAGGTGCTGGGGGTCGCGGTGGTGAACCCGGCCAATTACGCCGCCCTGACCGCCACCACCCCGCTGCCCGCCTTCCCGGCGGCCGAGCTGGCCCGGCCCCGCCGTCCCGGAACCGCCGTGCCCGTGCTGGGGTCGGGCTTCGCCACCGCCCTGACGGGCCGTGGCGCCGCGGTACTGTCTATCGGCCCGAGCAAGCTCACGATCCGGATCGTGGCGGCGACGCCCAGCATCCCCGGCACCAGCGGCGCGTATATCGTGCTGCCCGCCTGGGCGCTGCGCCCGCCCCTGCCCACTCCCACCACCCTGCTGGTAACCGGCCCCCGTCTAGACGGCCAGGCCCTGCTGGCTGCCGTCCGGCCCGCCCTGCCCGGTGCCATCGTGACCTTGCGCTCCCAGGTCCTGGCCAGCCTCACCGGGGCACCGCTGCCGCACGGCGCGCATACCGCATTCGCCGAGGGGGCGGCCGCGGCCGCCGGCTTCAGCTTGCTGATCCTGCTGATCACCCTGCTGCTCAGTGCGCGCTCGCGCGAGTTCACGCTGGCCCGGCTGCGGGTCATGGGCCTGGGCCAGGGCCAGGCCCGCTGGCTGGCTGCGGTCGAGACGCTGCCGCAGGTCCTGGCGGCGGTGGTGGGCGGCGTGCTGTCGGCCTGGGTGCTGGCGCTGCTGGTCGGCCCGGCCATCGATCTGTCCGCCTTCACCAGCGGCGCGGGCGGGGTGCCCATCCGGGTGGAGCCGCTGGCGCTGGCGGTCACGGCCGCGGCGCTGCTGGTGCTGGCCCTGGTCGCGCTGGCCGGCCAGGTGATGGTCGCGGACCGGCGCGGCCGGGCCCGCGCCCTGCGGGTGGCCGAGTGATGACCGGGCCGCCGGCCGCGTGCGGGCGGCAGGCAGCGGGCAGCCTGAGAAGAGGGAGGCGGTAGCGATGACGGGTAGGGCCGCCGCTGGGCCCGGGCCCAGCCTGGCCGAGCTCGGGGCGCAGGCACAACGGGAACGCGCCGCCTATGGCCAGGACGCGCTGGTCGTCTGCGACCGGGTGGTCCGCATCTACGCCGGGGACGGCATCGAGGTGCAGGCGCTGCAGGGCCTCGACCTGCTCATCGCCCCCGGCGAGCTGACCGCACTGGTGGGCGCTTCTGGCAGCGGGAAGTCCACGCTGATGAACATCCTGGCCGGGCTCGACACCCCGACCGCGGGCACGGTCCGGGTCGCGGGACAGGACCTGGGCGCGATGTCGGCCCGCGACCGGCTGGCGTACCGGCGGCGGGAGGTGGGTTTCGTCTGGCAGCAGGCCTCGCGGAACCTGCTCCCCTATCTGACCGCCCGGCAGAATGTGCTGATGCCGATGCGGTTCAGCCGGATGGGCCGCCGGGCCGGCGCGCGCCGGGCAGCAGAGCTGCTGGGCACGCTCGGGGTGGCGCACTGCGCGGACCGGGTGCCCGAGCGCATGTCCGGCGGCGAGCAGCAGCGCGCGGCCGTCGCCGTGGCCCTGGCGAACCAGCCGAAGCTGCTGCTGGCCGACGAGCCGACCGGGGAGCTGGATCGGGCCACCGCCACGGAGGTGTTCGCTGCCCTGCAAACGGCCAACGATGCGCTCGCCGCGACCGTGCTGGTCGTGACCCACGACCCGGCCGTGTCCTCGCAGGTCCGGCGCACGATTGCGATCCGGGACGGCCGGACGAGCACGGAGATCCTCCGCCGTGCCGCCGCCGACGGGCAGGGGAACACCACTCATCACGCGGTCGAGTACGCCGTGCTCGACCGCGCCGGCCGGGTCCAGTTGCCACGCGGGATGACCGACCGGCTGGGCATGGCCGACCGGGTCCGGCTGGCGGAGGAGCCGGATCACATCGGGGTCTGGCCAGACCGTCCCGCCGATCCGGCGGCCGGGCAGGAGGATGGCCGATGACCGCCGGCCAGCCGCCGGACGGCACCGGCCGGGCGAGCGTGCCGGTGCTGCCAGAGCCAGCTGGCGGCCGGACCGCGGCCATGGTCGACGCCCGCGAGGTGTCCCGGACCTTCGGCCACGGCGACATAGCGGTGCCCGCGCTGCGCGGAGTCTCCTTCACCGTGGCGCAAGGCCAGCTGGCCGCGGTCGTCGGGCGGTCAGGGTCGGGCAAGACCACCTTGCTGAACATCGTCGGCGGGCTCGACCTCCCCACCGCGGGCACGGTGACCGTGGCCGGGCGGGAGGTCTCCGGGATGTCCGAGCGGGAACGGACCGTGCTGCGCCGCACCGACATCGCCTTCATCTTCCAGTCGTTCGGGCTGATCCCGATGCTGTCCGCGGCGGAGAACGTGGGAATCCCGCTGCGCATCACCGGCACCAGCCGGCGCGAGCGGGACGAGCGGGTCACCCTCATGCTCGCCCTGGTCGGCCTGGCCGATGCCGCCCAGCAGCGCCCCAACGAGCTCTCCGGCGGGCAGCAGCAGCGGGTGGCCATCGCCCGCGCCCTGGCCGGCCGGCCCCGGCTGCTGATCGCCGATGAGCCCACCGGGCAGCTGGACTCGGAAACCGGCCAGCAGATCATGCGACTGCTGCAGGCGGTGGTGCGGGCCGAGGGCGTCACCGCGCTGGTCGCCACCCACGACGAGCGGCTGATGGACCTCGCCGACACCGTGCTGCCGCTCGACGACGGGGCGCTGGCACCAGCATGAGCCTAAGGCTGACAGGGAGCCGATCCGGGCGCGCCGGAAGCGCACCCTGAGCGGGCAGGTGAGCCATGCAAGCCGAGCCGCCGCTGAGTGAGACCGCGCACCGGGCCGCGCGCACTTACGGGGCCGCGGCCGATCATTACACCCTGGCTACCCTGAGTTTCTGGGACCGGTTCGGGTCCGCGACCGTGTCGCGGCTGCCGCTGGCGGCCGGCGATGCGGTGCTCGATCTGTGCTGTGGCGCCGGGGCGTCGGCGATCCCGGCCGCCCGCACGGTCGGGCCGGCCGGGCGGGTGCTGGGTATCGACGTGGCCGAGCCGCTGCTGGCACTGGCCCGGGCCAGAGCCGCCCGAGAGGGCCTGACCCAGGCCGGGTTCCGGCACTGTGATGCCACCCGGACCGAGTTGCCCGGCGCCAGCTTCGACGCGGTTATCTGCGTTTTCGGCGTGTTCTTCGCGGCGGATATGTCAGCGTTCGTGGCCGAGATGTGGCGCCTGGTCCGGCCCGGCGGCATGCTGGCGCTGACCACCTGGGGGCCGGGCCTGTTCGAGCCCGCCAATAGCCATTTCTGGCGGTGCGTAGGTGAGGTGAAGCCGTCTTCGTTCAAGGGGTTCAACCCGTGGGACAAGATCACGACCCCTGCTGCACTCGGCAGCCTGTTCGCTCAGGCCGGGGTGCCCAGCCCGGCACTGGAAGCCAGCGCCGGCCGCCATCAGCTGCCGCACCCGGACCGGTTCTGGGACATCGTGCTTGGCTCCGGCTACCGGGCCACCATCAGCGCCCTCACCCCGGGCCAGCGTGACCTGGTGCGCACCCGCCTGCTGGCCGAACTGCGCGCGCAGCAGATCACCGAGTTGCGGACGGATGTCCTGTTCGGGACGGCAGCACGGCCCAGCTAGAGCGCGACCACGAAGATCATCGCCGAGGTCGGCCGGACCGACCCGCCAGCGGGTTCCACGGTCAGGCCCAGCCGGTCCCCCGGGCGCAGGCCGGCTGCGAGCACCGGGCCGGTCATGCCATGCCGGGGCATCGGCAGCAGCCCCGCCATGCGGTCCTGGCCCTGGCCCATCAGCCACAGTTCATAGCACTCCGAGGCTGGCAAGGCCCGCAGCCCGGCTGCGGCGAAGACGAGCAGGTGCGCGCGGCTGGACATGACCACGGTGGCACTGCCGCCGGTCCGGACTGGCGCGCTGATGATGGCCGCGTCGGGTGCGGTGAGGACGCTGGCGATCGGCGAGCCGGGTGGCGGCTGGCCCGCTGACGGCAGGCGTGCCACCCCGCCGACCCAGGCGGCCATGGCCGCCAGCAGCAGGACCCCGGCCAGCCCCGCCACCAGCCGGAGGCGCGCGGCCACCGCTATCCGCCAGCCCGCCCGGGTGCGCCCCGGCGCGGCGACGCCCGGCCAGCCCAGCCGCGGTATGGCTGGGCTGGCCTTCGCCGGCGGCAACTGCCGGGTACGCGCTGCCTCGGCCAGCACCCGCTCCCTGACCGTGGCCGGCGGCGGTCCCGCGGCCGCGGCCGCCAGCCGGGCAGTGGTCTCGCGCATGCCGCCCACCTCTCGCGTGCACTCCTGGCAGCGGGCCAGATGACGCTCGAACCTGGCCCGGTCTTGGCGGCCGAGGGCGTCGGTGGTGTAGGCACCTGCCAGGGTGTGCGGTTCCGGGCGGCGCCTCACCGGGTCACCTCCAGGCAATCTCGCAGCCGGATGAGGCCATCCCGCATCCGGGTGTTCACCGTCCCGGCTGGCACCCCGAGCAGGGTGGCGACCTCCCGGTAGGTGTAACCGCCGTAGTAGGCGAGGGTGACCGCCTGGCGCTGCAGTTCGGTGAGTGTGCCGAGGCAGCGCCGGACCCGCTCGCGGTCGAGGTTGTCCTGCACGGTCTCGGCGACGTCGTCGTAGGCGACCTGGGCGGTCGCGGCCCGGCGGTTGCGCTCCGCCGACCGCTGCTCGGACCGGACCCGGTCAACCGCCCGGCGGTGCGCGATGGTGATGATCCACGCCATGGCGCTGCCCTTGCCCGGATCGAAGCGGGTCGCGGCCCGCCAGACCTCGACCAGGACCTCCTGGGTGACCTCCTCCGACAGTGACGGGTCACGCACCACACTGCGGACGGTGCCAAACACCGGTGCCGCCACCTGGTCGTAGACGGCTTCGAACGCAGCCTGGTCACCGCGGGCGACCCGGGCCATCAGGCCTGCCAGCCCGGTGCTGGGCACGGTCGCGGCACCCGCGCCGGCGGCGGCTGGCGCACCGGCCCGGCCCGGCCCACTCGTCATGTTCTTCATTCGTTGCCAGGCCCGCCCTGTCTTGGTCCGGCGCGGCGGGCTGTGCCCGGACCAATAGCCGGCGGCTCCGGCTCCGAATCCCGGAGGTGAAAGCTCAGCCCTGATCAGACAGCCAGGAACAAGGAGAAACGATGCGAACTGATGCTGCCGCTGGCGGCCGGCGGACCCGCGCGATAGCCGGGCTGGCCGGGGTGCTGGCGCTGCTGGCCGCCGGCTGCGGGAGCGGCACCTCCCCAGCGCCGGATGCCACCATGGCCCATCACCCCATGTCCTCGCATTCGGCCGGAGCGCCTGCCAGCGCCACGGCCGCGTTCGGGCCAGACTGCGCGATGGTGCCCGCCACTGGCATGGGCAGCTTGCACAGTATGAGCATGGATCCGGTGGTCACCGCCGCGGCGCACAACCCGCTGCTCACCACTTTCGCCGCCGACGTCAAGACCTCAGGGCTGACCGGCGACCTCAACTCGATGCACGCCGTCACCGTCTTCGCGCCGGCCAACAGCGCTTTCAGCAAGCTCCCGGCCGGGCAGATGGCCATGCTCCACAGCACCGCGGAGCTGGCCCGGATCCTCAAGTACCACGTTGTCAGCGGCCGGGTGACCCCGGCGGAACTAGCCAGCGGGATGGCGCTCACTACCCTGTCCGGCGGCACGCTGAAGGGGGCGAAGATGGGCTCGGTCTATGAGGTCAATGGTGCCGATGTGATCTGTGGCGGCATCCAGACCGCGAACGCTACCGTGTACGTGATCAACAAGGTGCTCACCCCCGGGCACTGATCCTGGCTCGGGCCGGGACCTGCAACTATGGGGCCCGGCTCAGCCAGACGGACAGGTGCGCGGGTTCCAGCGCACGGTGGACGGTCCCGGTCAGGTCATCGCGGACCGAATCGAGGTCGACCGCGTCTTTCAGCCGCGCCGCGAACGCCATAACGGTCTGCTCGGCGTCGTACCGCGACCGGTTGAAGTGGCGGTCGACCGCGCGCTGGACCCGCCGCCGCAGGGGATTGAACAGCGCCGCCGCGGCCAGCGTGGCGGCGGCCACGGCCACCGGCGTGTGGAACCGGAGCACCTGCGTCGCCAGCAGCACCAGGCCGGCGTACAGCCCGATCAGCAGGCCGGTCACGATCGCATAGGCCACCGTCCGGGAGATGATCCGGTCGATGTCGTACAGCCGGTATTTCAGCACCGCCACCGCGCAGGCCAGCGGGATACCGGCCACCAGCGTGAGTTCCATCAAGGCCCACAGCAGGCCGCCGAGCCAGGAACTGGCGCCATGAGCCAGCAGGCCCACCACGAGCAGGGCCGTGGCCCAGCACGCGGTCAGCAACCCGACATAGCCCAGCCAGGCAAGCTGCCGGCGCAGTTCGGGACCCGCACCGCGGCGCCGGGTGAACACCGAGGCCACCACGAGCACCCCAGTGAGCACCGCCAGGCCGCTGCTGGCGACGACGAGGCCGTCGAACCAGCCATGCCGGGGGAAGATGCCCACCGGGTTCGGATAGCCGGCCCGTGCCGGGGCGAGCGCATTGGTGATGCCGCCGTCGATGACCGTGCCCGTCTGCAACTGGGCCGCGACGACCCAGCCCGCCGTGACCGCGGCGATGGCCCACAGCACGGGCCGCCACCGGCGCGAGGGCAGCCGACCGTCGGGGAACAGCAGGATGAGGGCGAACATCAGCACGATCGACAGTGGGGCAAGCATCGCCGCCGCCCAGCCGGCCAGCCGGGCCGCGGGCGCAGGCCCCGGGGCGGTGGCCAGCCCGTACAGGGCATACTGCTCGGCCAGCATGGAGCCTGCCAGCGTCAGCCCGATCAGCGACAGCAGCCAGCCGATGGCGTTACCCCGAAGGCGGCTGGAGATCAGCAGGCCAGCACCCGCGTATACCGCGACCGCCAGGGCCAGGATGATGTCGCCGGTCATCCGGCCCGCGCCCACCGGGCTGCTACCGTTCAGCCCGAGCAGCACGAGCACGGCCAGCAGTTCCAGCACGGTGACCGCGGCCAGCGACCGCAAGACCACCAGCCGGAGCCGGGATTCGTGCCACACAGTTGTCACGCTACGTCCCGATCGTTCCGGGAGCGTTACCGCTCAGCACGCGACGTGCCGCCCGGGCGCGTGCTAGACCCCGCCGGGGCACGGCTCGAAGATCTTGCCGTCGAGGTTGACGTCGAACTTAACCGCGGCGAAGCCGCCGGGCGCCGCGTACACGCGGGCACAGTAGGTGGCGAACATGCGCCTGGCCGGGCAGCTCTGCCCCGGATCGCACACGTAGTGGTCGGAGCCGTACTCGGCCTCGCCGACCCATTTGCCGGTCGGCTGGTGCGCCGTCCGGTCGGTGCTGAACACATCCCAGCCGCACGCGGTCGGACCGGGCAGCGCCGAGCAGATGATCCCGTCCTGGTGGGAGCCGCGCTGCCAGGCGGCGAAGCACGCGTGGTAGACGTAGCACTCCTCGACCACGGCCCCGTCCGCGTAGCGGACCCCCCACCAGGCGAGACCGGGCGTGTTCTTCCACAGCACGGTCATGCCGTCCCGGTGCACCTGGTTGAACGCGTAGGCGAGGTAGTTCTGCGCATCACCGGGGGTGAGGTAGAAATCGGTGGTGGAGGCCGGGTCGAAGCTGTCGATGTCATCGAGTTCGACCGCGTCGAACCCCTTGCGCGCGCACATGGCGATCCGCTCGTCGAGCATGGGCTTAAGCGCGTTCAGCTGGCGGAAGTCAACCCAGCGCTCGTCGGGGTAGCCGTAGTAGACGTTCCCCAGGGTGCTCGCGGGAAAGTAGCGCCCGTACGGCCCCACGCTGCCATCCGGCCGGTAGTCCTCCCATGCCAGGTCCAGGTAGCAGACGGCCTTCGGGTGCGGCAGGGTGGCCGCCTGCCAGTTGCCGTGCATCTGCTGGACCTCGGCGCGGGAGGTCAGGAAGCCGTCGATGTCGTAGATGTCGACGGCCCGCGTGCCCGTCCGCTGCAGCGGGGTGACCCGGCCGATCTGCCAGTCCCAGCGCATCGGATGGCCGGTGCGGTCCAGGTGTGGCGGGTACCAGCAGGATCCGCCGTGTGGCCGGGTGCAGGCGAGCGGGGCCGGGAGCGGGACCACCTGCCAGCCGAACGACGCCGTGGTGGTCCCGGACCGGTCGGCGGTGAGCACCTGGACGCTGTGCCTGCCCAGGCCGAGCTTGCCGGTCTCGAAAACCCTGGTGGCCGGCATCGGCTGCCACGGCCCGGAGTCCACCCGGTAGCGCTGTGCTACTGGGCCGTCCGCGGAGCTGTAGTGCGGTGGGCTCAGCTGGAAGAACTCCTGGCTGGATCCGGTGCGCCGCTCGGGCAGCCCGTTCTGGAACCCGCTCCAGGGCGGCCTGCCGCTTGGGTACCGGCCGACGGTGCGGGCGGTGGTGGCACTGCGCGAGGTGCGCAGGACGCTGAACGCGAAGGTGGCCGGACTGGTCTCGATTACCTCGGTGGCCGTCACGGTGACCTTCAGGTATTTCCCCGTGTCGGCGTGCCCGGCCAGGTAGCGCTGGGCCGCGAACGGGGTCGCCGTGGCGTCCGCTCCGGTCCCGCAGTGGCTGCCCTGGCCACCGGACAGTGCCGTGCACGCCTGCCATGTGTATCCGACGCCGAAGCTGAGCAGCCGGTCGCCGCGGGGCAGCCGCGGCGGCTGCCAGGACAGCCCGGCCGCCCGGAGCGGCAGGCCGTCCCGTGGCACCCCGGTCATCGCCAGCGTGCCCCGGGCGGCGGGTGGGCTGACCGTGGCCGGGTAGCTGGGCGCGCTGCTGGGGGATCCGTGCGGGGCCGGCCGGGTACCGGTGGTGCAGGCCGCCGCCAGCACCACCATGAGCGCGGCCGCCGGCGCCAGCCTGGCCGTGGTACGCGATGACCCCGTCATGCCGGCCACCGCGGTCAGCCGCGCCCGTCCGGCTGGCCCTGCCCGGTGCCGCCGAACTGCGGCAGCCACTCGGCCTCGGCCGCCAGCATCCGGTCGGTCATCTCGCGTATCTTCGGCAGCGTCTGCATCGCGCTGGTGAGCGGGTCGAGCGCCACCGCCGCGTGAACCAGATCCCGGCTGCCGGTCATCGCCGCCTGCACGGTGAGCCGCTGCACCGCGATCTGGATCTGGTTGAGGGCCGCGCAGGCGGCCGGCAGCTCGCCGTAGCGGCCCGGCCGGACGCCGCGGGCGTCGGCGAGGCATGCGACCTCGACACACGCGTCGGGCGGCAGGTTCGTGACCGAGCCGCCGTTGCGCACGTTCACGTGGACCGTGCGGGGGGTGCCGGTCAGCACGCTGTCCATGATCGGCGCGGCCAGCTCACCACCGTGCCGGACCCCCTCCCGGCGGGCCTGGTCGACGATCGCGGCGTCGTCGGCCTCCTTGTCGGCGGCCCGGGACACCTGCAGGTTGTCCCAGTTCCGGTCCAGGTAATAGCTGGTCAGGTCCGGGGTCTTGCGGAACCACGCCCAGTACTCGCTGGCGTGGTGGCTGGATTCGGTGTGGAAGTAGCCGGTGAGCCGCATCAGCTCGGCACGGACCCGTTCGATGCTCTCGTAGGGGTCGTCGGATCTCGGGCAGCAGCGGCATGGTGCCGGTCAGGTACCGGGCGGTCATCACCTCCCGGATCCTCGGGATGAGGTCTTCCCCGCCGCGGCGGAATGTGGTGAACCACGCCGTGTGGTTCACCCCGGCGCTGTCGAATGTCACTTCGCTGAGCGGGACCCCAAGCTCGCGGGCCAGCAGTTCGGCAGTGTTGGCCACGCTGTGGCACAGCCCGACGATCCGCACCCCGAGCAGGTCGGTCGCCCACACGTTGGCCGACATGGGATTGGTGTAGTTGAGCAGCAGCGCGCCGGGGCAGACCTCGAGCATCGTCTCGGCGATCACCCGCAGCGCCTCGATCGTCCGCAGGCCCCGGAACACCCCGCCCGGGCCGAGGGTGTCACCCACCGTCTGGTCGATCCCGTACTCGCGCGGGATCTCGATGTCGTGCGCGTAGGCGCGTACACCGCCGACCTGGAAGACGGTCACCACGAAGTCAGCACCGGTCACGGCTTCGCGCAGGCTGGCGGGGACCTCGATGGCCGTCGCCCGTCCGCCGATCTCGGCCAGCTGCCGGACGGCCTTCGCGGTGCGTTCGGCGGCCGGGACGTCGATGTCGTAGAGCACCAAGGTGCCGTCGGCGAGCGTGGGGAACGCCAGGATGTCCCGGGCCAGCTCGGCCGGGAACGTCCAGCCGCCAGCGCCGACGATCACGATTCTCGGCTGACCTGCCACCTGACCCGCCTTCCCTTGTGCCCTGTGCGCCGACGTGCGCGCTGGTGAGCTGGGCCGCGGCGCTCTCCGGCCCGCCCGCTGTTAGCCGATGGCCGCCCCGGTGGCGGCGTCGAACAGGTAAATCCGGTCCGGCGCGGCCGTGACCCGCAGCCGGTCTCCCGGCCGCGTCCCGTGGGAGCTGGCGAACACCGCCGTCAGCGGGGCTTGTGCGGCCGCGCCGGCCAGGATCGCCTGCTCCTCCTCGGCCCCGCTCTCGGCGGCGGCCCCGCTCACGGTGCCGTGCACCAGCGTCGTCTCGCCCAGTGGCTCGACCAGGTCGACGTGCAGGTCCAGGCACGGCAGGACGGCGGGGTCCGCCGCGGCGGCCGGTGCCAGCGACTCGGGCCTGATCCCCACCACCACCTCGCCGTCCGGCACGCCGGGACGCTCGAACGCCAGCTCCCCGGCCGTCACCCGTGCTCCGGCCACCCGGCCACGCAGCAGGTTCATCGCCGGGCTGCCGATGAAGCCGGCCACGAACAGGTTGACCGGGTGGGCAAAGATCTCCTGCGGCGGCCCGATCTGCAGGGTCTTGCCCGCCGACATCACCACGATCCGGTCGGCCAGGGTCATCGCCTCCACCTGGTCATGGGTCACATAGACGGTGGTGATCCCCAGCTTCTGGTGCAGCCGCTTGAGCTCGGCCCGCATCTGGACGCGGAGCTTGGCGTCCAGGTTCGACAGCGGCTCGTCGAGCAGGAACACCGATGGCTCACGGACCAGCGCGCGCCCCATCGCCACCCGCTGCCGCTGCCCACCCGACAGCTGCGCTGGCCGCCGTTTCAGCAGTTCGTTCAGGCCCAGGATGGAGCTGATCTCGGCGACCCGGCGCTCCACCTCGGGCCTGGGCGTCCGGCGTTCCCGGAGCGGGAAGGCAAGATTCCGGTGGACGGTCATGTGCGGGTACAGCGCGTAGTTCTGGAAGACCATCGCGATGTCCCGGTCGCGCGGCGAGATGCCGTTCACCACCTGGCTGCCGATGGTGATGGTGCCGGAGGTGGCCTTCTCCAGGCCGGCGATCAGCCGCAGCGCTGTCGTCTTGCCGCAGCCCGAGGGCCCCACCAGCACGAGGAACTCGCCGTCGGGCACCTCGAGCGACACGCCGGAGACCGCGCGGACCCCACCGGTGAACTCCTTCGTGACCTCGTCCAGGCGGACCTGTGCCATCGCTACCCGCCTATCCCTTCAGTCCCGTGCTCGCGATTCCGCGGATGAAGTAGCGCTGCGCCAGGAAGAACAGCAGCAGGACGGGCAGCAAGCTCATCACATTGGCCGCCATCAGCAGGTTGGTGGTGGTCTGGTGGGTCCCCTCGAACGTGGTGAGGCCGAGTTGCAGCGTCATGTTGTCCGGCGAGTAGATCGTGATCAGCGGCCACAGGAAGTCATTCCAGGTGTACAGGAACGTGATGACGGCCACGGTGGCGAGCACCGGCCCGGACAGCGGCAGGACGATCTTGAAAAGCACGCCGATCCGGGAGGCGCCGTCGATCCGGGCCGCCTCCTCCAGCTCGACCGGGAGCGTGCGGAAGAACTGCCGGAACAGGAAGATGCCGAAGGCCTGCGCCAGGTTCGGCACGATCAGCCCGCCGAGCGTGTTGATCAGCCCCAGGTGCTTGACGATGATGAAGGTCGGGATCATCACGACCTGGAACGGGATCATCAGCGTCGCCAGCACCAGGATGAACACCACCTCCCGGCCGAAGAACTTGATCCGCGCGAACGCGTATCCGGCCATCGCGCACAGCAGCAGGTTGCCCGCCACGGTCACCACCGTGACGATCAGCGTGTTGGCGAACCAGCGTGCGAACGGCGCCTGCTGCAGCACCTGGGTGTAGTTGCCGGGGGCGAGGGTGTGCGGCAGCAGGACCGGCGGGAAGTGCCGGGTTTCGTTGAGTGTCTCCAGCGATGTCACCAGCATCCACACCATCGGCACCAGCATGACCACGGCCAGCGGGATCAGCACCAGGTGCCAGGGGCTGAACCAGAACCGGCTGCCGTCGGCACGCGGCTCGCGGCGCGGCCCGGTCCGCTCCCGGGCGCGGGCACCGGTGCCGTCCCGGCGGGGGAACCGGGTGGCTTCGGGGATGGTGTCGCGGGTCATGACGCGTAGTAGACCCAGCGCCGGCCGATCCATAGCTGGATCAGCGTCAGGCACATGATCGCGATCATCAGGACGTAGGCGATCGCGGCCGCATAGCCGGCGATGCCCTGTGCGAAGGCCAGGTTGTACAGGTAGTAGACGACCACGTAGGTGGCCGTGCCCGGGCCACCGCGGGTGAGGAAGTACACCTCGTCGAACAACTGCAGGGCGTTGATCGTGGACCAGACGACGAGGAACAGCGTCGCCGGGCCGAGCAGCGGCACGGTCAGGTGGCGGAACTTGGACCAGGCGCGTGCGCCGTCGATCTCGGCGGCCTCGATCAGCGTCGCCGGGATGCCCTGCAGCGCGGCCAGGTAGACGATCACGTCGAAGCCGATCCACCCCCAGATCGTCATCCCGACGATGGAGTAGAGCGCGCCGCTGGTGCTGTCGAAGAACCCGTAGGGTCCGAGCCCGACCTTGGACAGCATGAAGTTGATCAGGCCGAAGTTCGGGTCGAGCAGCCAGAGAAACATGATCGCGGTCGCGATGGTGGACAGCACGACCGGCACGAACACCGCGGTCCGGTACAGGAAGATGCCCCGGATGCGGCGGTTGAGCGCGACGGCCACGAGCAGGCCGCCCACCACCGACAGCGGCACGAAGAGCGCCGTGTACACCAGGCTGTGCACCACCGACTGGCGGAACAGCGGGTCGGAGGGCAGCGCGCGGTAGTTGGCCAGCCCGATCCACTGCGGCGGCGACAGCAGGTTGGTCCGCTGGAACGACAGCAGGGCCGACCACACGATGGGAACGATCCCGAACACGAAGATCAGGAACACGGCCGGGAACGCCAGTGCCCAGCCAGAGAAATGGTCGGATTCCAGGATCCGGCGAATGCGCATGGCCCTGCCTGCCCGGGACCGCCCGCCCTACCCGCCGCTGGTGGTCAGGTAGGTGTCGGCCTGCTGGGCGGCGGAGTTGAGCGCGGCCTGTGGCGTCGCCTGGCCGAGCAGCGCGGTCACCACGGCCTGCCCAAGCGCGGCGGAGACCCGCGGGTACTGCGCGATCTGCGGGCGGGCCTGGTGGACGTTGCTGAGGTTCTGGGCGAACACGCCCTCGCCCGGGTACTTCTTATCGAACTGGGCGAACCCCGGCATGGTCAGGACCGACGCCTTGGTGGGCAGATCGCCGGTGGCCAGCGAGTTGGCCAGCAGGACGGAGGGCGAGGTCAGGTAGCGCAGGAAGGTCAGTGACGCCGCGACCCGGGCCGGGCCGTTGTTGAAGATCACCCAGTTGTCCGGGCCGGAGATGGTCTGGTGGCTGCCACCGGGGTCGAACGAGGGCATGATCTGCACGCCATAGTGCGCGTTGGGGAAGCTGGACAGGTCCCACGGGCCAGTGATGATCATGCCGATCTTGCCGGAGTTGAACAGTTCCTCGCTCTTGCCCGCGTCCGGGTGGAAGTCCAGGTACAGCGAGTGCGCCTGCTGCATCTGGTGCAGCGTGGTCAGCGCCCGGACCCCGGCGGCGGAGTTGAACGCGGCCTTGGCGTTGCCGGCCGTCAGGATGTGCCCACCGGCCTCCCAAAGCATGGCCTCGTACTCCCAGACCGTGGTCTCGCTCCCGTCCGCCGGGAACGTCAGGCCGAAGATCTTCTGCGCGGGGTTGCTGATGGCCTTCGCGTCGGCGGCCAGCTGGCTCCAGGTCCAGTTCGGGCCGGGCGGGGCCAGGTGGTGCTGGGCGAAGAGCGTCTTGTTGTAGACCACGGCCAGGTTGTCGACCAGCGCGGGCATGCCCAGCGCCTTCCCCTGCACGGTCGCCACGTCCCGCTCGCCCACGAAGAAGTCGTTCCACCCGTACTGCGGCTGCTTCATGATGCTGGTGAGGTTGACGACCTGCGGCGTCTGGGCGAGCTGCGGCATGTTCGTGCCGTACTGGTAGGAGATGTCGGGCTGCTGGCCACCCTGCAGCGCGACGGTCGCCTTCTGCAGGGCGAAATCGTTGTTGACGTACTCCATGTGGATGTGGATCTTGGGGTGCAGCTTGCTGAACTCGGCGACGATGTGCTTGAGCGACAGGTACTCGGCGCTCTGGCTCACCGGTGGCGGCGGCGTGTAGCCCATCCACAGCACCAGGTTCACCGTGCCGTTCGGACCGGTGGATCCGGTTCCGCCGCTCGAGCAGGCGGTGGCGAGCAGCATGAGAGCGATGGCGGCCGGTACACCGGCCCGCCACTTGCCGCGACTGCGGGTTCTGGCTCTGCCCATGTCGTCTCCCTGTGCGACGCCGCTATGCGAATGAGCCGGGGCACGCTGCCGCGGGAAAGGCGGCATTCCACGATACGGATTGTCGTTCTAAGCTGACATTTCGACCGATTGTCTACCTCACCCGACTGGGCGTCAAGGTTCCGGCCCGGCGGATGGCCCTGGTGGCACTGGCCGTACTCCGGCGCGGCTAAGGCCGCAGCAGCGCCTTCACCGGCTGCAGGCCACCGTTCATCAGCCCGGTGAAGATCTCCGCCCCAGCGGCCAGCGGGTAGCCGGAGGCCCAGGCCAGATCCCACTCCCGGATCAGCGTCATGGCCAGGGCGAACTCCTCATCGCTGTACGCGAACGAGCCAAGGACCCGCTTCTCGCTCCTGACCAGCGCATTGGCGTCGAAGCCCGGTTCGGGCTCGGCCAGGCCGAGCCAGACCGCCATCCCGCTGGGACGCTGCTGCGCGACGGAGGCGGCGCGCGTCAGCGCCGACCCGACGGCATCGACCACCACGTCGTACTCACCCGTCAGTTCCGGGCCGCCCGCCGCGGCGCCGAGCCGCCGTGCGGCGGCGAGCCGGGCCGGCGACAGGTCGCTGACCTCGACCCGTCCTGCGCCGGCCGACACTGCCATGGCAACGCACAGCAGGCCGATGGCGCCGCAGCCGATAACGCCCACCCGGGCGCCCCTGGCGCCGCCGGCGCCCAGCGCGCTGCCCGCCAGGTTCCACGCGTGCACGGCGTTGGCCGCGGGCTCGATCAGTGCCGCCGTCTCCCACGGCAGACCCGGCGGCAGCGGCCGCAGCGCTGACGCCGGTACCGCGACCCGCTCGGCGAACCCGCCGGCCCGGTGCACGCCGATGATCTGCCGCTCCGTGCAGACGTGCCGCAGGCCGCGCTGGCACGGGCCGCAATGGCCGCAGGAGATGATCGGGTTGACCGTCACCGCCTCACCCGCGGCGGTGACCCCGGCGAACTCGTGCCCCATCACCAGCGGAGGTTTCCGGAACCCCGGGCTGCGGGCGCCGTGCAGCTCGCTGCCGCAGATCCCGGCCGCCCGGACCTGGACCACGACCTCGCCCGGCCCCGGTTCGGGTTCGGGGATGTCGAGCAGTTCCAGGACGCCGGGCGCGGTGAAGACGAGCGCCTTCACCGGCGCCGGTCCGGTTCTCCGGGCATGATGATCTCCCCTGTGGTGTCAGCCGCGGAAGGGATGCGGGGGCAGCCCGGTGGACCCGGGCTGGCAGGCGAACAGCGCGCCAGGGCAGCGGCCGGGCCCGTCGGCGGTTGTGATGTACAGGGTGGCCAGGTCGGGGCCGCCGAAGGCGCAGCTGGTCACGTGGGCCACCGGGACCTCCAGGGTCTGCTTCAGCTGGCCGTCCGGCCCGTACCGGACGATCGCGGAGCCGCCCCAGATGGCCACCCAGATGTCGCCGGCCGAGTCGACGGCCAGGCCGTCTGGCACGGCCTCGCCGCCACCGATGCTGGCCAGGACGCGGCGGTTGCCGAGGGTGCCGCTGGTGCGGTCGTAGTCGAAGATGTCCACCGAGTGCGCGGGCGAGTCCACGTAGTACATCCGTGACTCATCCAGGCTCCAGCCGATCCCGTTGGAGATAGTGACGCCGGGCAGGACCGGGGTGACCTGGTGATCGGGATCGAGCCGGTACAGGGTGCCCGCGCCGGGTGACTCGTCCTCGGCGATGGTGCCGGCGAAGAAGCGTCCCGCGGTGTCGCATGTCCCGTCGTTCATCCGGGTTTCCGGCACGTCCGCTTCGACCTGCACGAGGCGGGCAAACTGGCCGGCGGCCGGGTCCAGCGCCCAGAAACCGTCCTTGGCCGCCAGCGCCAGGCCCCCGCTGGCCCGGGGGACGATGGCGCCAACCGGCTGGCCAGCGTCCCAGGAGGTATGCGTTCCGTCCGCAGCCAGCCGGTGGACCCGGTGCGCCGGGATGTCGGTCCAGTACAGGGCGGCTTCCGCCGGCTCCCAGCAGGGCCCCTCGGCCAGTGTGGCGCGGGGAACGGGCAACTCGGTCAGCAGCGGGGTCACCATGCGGCGCCGGCCGGGCTATGCCTCGCCGCCGGTGCCGGGGAGCACGGCCACGCAGTCGATCTCGACGAGCATGCCTGGCAGTGGCAGCGCGACGCCAACGGTGGTCCGGGCCGGCCGCGGCTCCGGGAAGAACTGCGCGTAGACCTCGTCCATGGCGCGGAAGTCGGCGGTGTCGGCGAGGAACACCCGGCACTGGACGACGTCCGCCGGGCCCGCGCCCGCGGATCTGAGCACGGCGGCGACGTTGTCCAGCGCGATCTGGGTCTGCTCCCCGATGGTGTCACCGGTCACCTCGCCGTCCCGCAGCGGGCCCTGACCCGACACATAGACAAAACGTCCTTCGGCCACCATCCCGGCCGAATAGGCGCCAGCGGGCGCGCTGCCGCCGGCCGGTTGCCTAGCCATGGCAGGCGGCCCGCCCGGCTGTTATCGTTCCGTATGCTGGAACGGCATTCCTGCACACAGGAAGAGCATGTCAGCCGGGCGGATTGGGTGTCAACGGCGCCTGGGACCACTCAGCGGCGGTGTGCCGCAGGAACGAGCCGAGCTCGGCCAGCCGGCTGGTCTCCGCCCGTGCCCCGAGGATGGTGACGCTCACCGCGGCGGCCGGGACGGCCGTCCCCAGGAAGATGGGCACCCCCGCGCAGCGCACGCCGGTCTCGTTCTCCTCCATGTCGAGCGCGTAGCCGCGCTCCCTGACCAGCGCCAGCTGCTGGCCGAGGAGGGCGACCGAGGTGATGGTGCTCGGTGTCCGCTGCTGCAGCGGGCCCCACCGTGCCGCCCATTCGGCCAGCGCGCTGTCGGACGGATACGACCAGGCCAGCAGCGCCTTGCCGACGCCGGTGGCGTGCGCGGGGTTGCGCCCCCCGATCACCGAAGACAGCTTGATCGAGTGGAAAGCCTCGATCTTGTCCTGGTAGACGATCTCCGCGCCATCGAGCACCGCCATGTGTGTCGTCTCGTTCAGCTCGGCCGTGATCCTGGCCAGCAGCGGGTGCACCAGCGCCCGCAGGTCGAGGGTGGCGTGGAACCGGAACGCGGTGGCCAGCATTTCGGTGCCAAGGAAGTAGGGACCGCCGGGCTCGGGCTGGGAGACGAACCGGCGGTACTTCAGCGCCGCCAGGATGCGGTGCAGCGAGCTCTTGGGGATGTCGAGGCGGCCGGCGAGTTCATCGAGCGACAGGCCCTGGGAGACCTCGCCCATCACGCCAAGAATCCGCAGCGCCCGGTCCACACTCGCGACCGTGGAGCCGTCGATGCTGGTCACATTCCCCCCAGGCCATGCTTTCCGTCATACGGAATGATAGACCAGATAACGGAATGGTGGCTAGGTTATCCCGTGGGCCGTGTTTCGCGACGGCGACAGGGGTGCCAGAATGCGCGGGCTTCGCGGCAAGCGGGTGCTGATCAGCGGCGGCAGCAGCGGTATCGGGCTGGCCACCGCGGAGCGGTTCCTGCAGGAGGGAGCGCGAGTCTTCGTCTGCGGCATCGATCCGGCGGAGGTGGAGGCGGCAGTCACCGGTCTCACCGCCAAGGGCGAGATTTCCGGCCTGGCGTGCGACGTGAGTGCCGAGGCTGACGTCGCCCGCCTGACCGGGGCCGCGACCAGCGCGCTCGGTGGCGTGGACGTGCTGGTCAACAACGCCGGCATCGCCCGCAGGGACCCTTTCCTTTCGATCGCGGCCGCCGACTGGGACCGGATCCTCCAGGTGAACCTGCGCGGCATGTTCCTGGTGGCACAGGCAGTCAGCCGGCAGATGGTGGCGCAGGGAGGCGGCGGAGTGATCATCAATATGTGCTCCACCAACGGCATCGCGGGCGAGGAGGACTACGCCCACTACAACGCCTCCAAGGGTGGCGTCCTGCTGCTGACCAAGACCATGGCGGTCGAGCTCGGCCGCCATGGCATCCGGGTGAACGCACTCTGCCCCGGCTACATCCAGACCCCGCTGAACGATGCCATCGCCGGGATGCTCGGCGATGAGTTCGAGGCTGACTATGTGCGGGACCGGATCCCGCTCGGGCGGACCGGGCGGCCCGAAGACGTCGCCGCCGCCTACGCCTTCCTCGCCTCCGACGACGCCGCGTTCATCCACGGCAGCGCGCTGGTTATCGACGGCGGCCAGCTCGCCGTGATGTAGCGGAGCGCTGCCTCAGAAGAACGTGTGCACGGCGTCGATGACATGGTAGCCGTCGTCCACCACCGGGATCACCCGCCACTTGTCGAAGGTGGTGCAGGGATGGGAGACGCCCAGGCAGACCAGGTCGCCAGGGGCGAGTTCGGTGCCGGGAGCCAGCCGCAGGTACGCGTGCTGGTCATCGAGGCCGGTGACCTGTGACCCGGTCGCAGGGACCAGCTGCCCTTCCGGCTTGCGGAACCGCAGCGGCACCGGCAGGCCGGCGTCGAAGCCCACATCGCGGCGTCCCGCGCAGGCCAGCGCGAGCCCCGGCTCCGGCCGGGACAGCACGTGCGTCCACAGCTCCAGCGCGGGTTCGAGCATGGGCCCGGGCGCCGTCCGCGCGTACAGGCCGTGGTCGAAGGCCACGTAGACGCCGCTGCGCAGCACGACCAGTGGTGCCGGGCCAGCCGCCCAGCCGCCCGTCAGCTCCCGCACCACCACGTCGAAGAACGCGCTGCCCCCTGCGGACAGGATCAGCGGGCCGGTCGCGCTCGCGGCGAGATGCTCGCCCAGCGAGCGCAGCGCCTGGCAGTAGCTGGTGATCTCCGCCAGTGTCTGCGTCTCCCGGTCGTGGCCGATGAGCCCCTCAAACCCGGCCGCCCCGGCCAGCTTCAGAGTGGGAGCCGCGGCCGCCGCCACGGCGACCGCGAGCGCCTCGGTGATGTCCCGGCAGCCGGTGCGGCCGCCTGGATAGCCGAGCTCGACCAGTACGTTCACGGGCCGGCCGGCACCGCCCGCGCGCAGCCCGGAGTCGAGCAAGGCCGCCCCGTCCAGGCTGTCGACGTACAGGTAACAGTCGAAGCCAGGGTCGGCCGCCAGCTCGCCTGCCAGCCAGCCGATGCCAGCCGGGTCGGTCAGCTCGTTGGCCAGCAGGACACGGGGGATCCCGAACTCCCGGTAGACCCGTACCTGGCCGATGGTCGCCGCCGTCACCGCCCAGGCGCCCGCTGCCAGCTGCCGGGCCATGAGCTGGGGGGCCATGGTCGTCTTGCCGTGCGGCGCGAGCATGACGCCAGCGGCCTGGCAGTAGGCAGCCATGGCCGCGATGTTGTGCGCCAGGGCCGATTCCCGGAGCACCAGCACTGGCATGGTGAAGCCACCACTGAACAGCGGCGGGCGCTGGCTGCCCAGGCTGGCTGCGGTCACCAGCCCGCTCGCCGCGATGGCGCCAAAGCCCTTCTCCGTCGCGGCGATCGGCCGCTCCCGGAGCGCGGCAACGGCCGTCCGGACTACCGGCGGGAGCCCCGTGACCGGGACAGATGCGGTCATGTGGTGAGGATAGACGCCGAGCCAGCCGGTGCCAGCTGGCAGGACGACGACCTGTTCTGCTGCCGGGCCGGCTGCAGCGGGCCAGCCACGGGCCCCGCGGCGGCTTTCCTGGCTGGCCGCCGCGCGGGTGGTGAATACTGTCCACCCTGATCAGGAGTGGACTTATCTTGATCCAAGTGCTGAGAACCTGCGGCCGCAGACCTGCCACCACCGGGAGCAGCTTGCAGGGCTGGCAGGGGGATGCAGTGAGGCTTCAGATCCTGCACGTGCCGGAATGCCCGGGTGCCGAGGCTCTGGACAGTCGGCTGGCTCCACTGCTCGCGGTCCGGCCCGATATCCAGGTGATACGGCGGGTCGTGACGACCGAGGATGACGCGAGGCGGCTCGGGATGACCGGTTCGCCGACGATCCTCGCCGATGGCGCTGACCCGTTCGCCCGCCCGGACCTGCAGCCGTCCCTGTCGTGCCGCCTGTATCCCGATGAACACGGACAGCTGGGACAAGCACCTACGGCTGCCCAGCTCCGGGAAGCGCTCGGCGTAGCCGCAGCTGACGAGCTGGGCTAGATGCCGACTTCGGGATGGTTGCCGAGGTGGACCAGAGCGTCCTGGGCGGTGATCCGTCCGCGGCACCAGCATCCGCTTCAGCCCCTGGTCAGGGCGGCGGCGCGTTCGTGGCTGAGTTCGGCTGGGGCAGGGTCAGGGGTGTGGGCCAGCTTGCTGGGCCACCACATCCACCGGCCGATGTCCAGGTTGAGCGCGGTCACCAGTACCGAGCGGACGACGATCGTGTCGAGCAGGATGCCGAAGGCGACCGCGAAGCCGATTTCGGTCAGGAAGGTGGCTGGGATGGTGGCCAGGGCGGCGAAGGTGCCGGCCAGGACGAACCCGGCCGAGGTGATCACCCCGCCAGTGGCGGCGAGACCGGTGATGGCGCCGCGGCGGGCGTCGCGCTGATTGGCTTCTTCGCGGACCCTGGTCATCAGGAAGATGTTGTAGTCGATGCCGAGCGCGACCAGGAACACATAGACCAGCAGCGGGAACGAGGAATCGGCGCCGCCGAAGTGGAACACGTGGTTAAAGAAGAAGGCGCTGACGCCGAGCGCGGCGGCGAAGGACAGCACGACGGTGGCGGTCAGGATCAGCGGTGCCACCAGCGCCCGCAGCAAGATGGCCAGGATGACGAACACCACGGCCAGGATGAGCGGCAGGAGCAGCCTGCGGTCATGCGCGGACGCGCGGGCGATGTCCAGGTTGACCGCGGTATTGCCACCGACCAGGGCGTGAGCACCAGGGACGGCATGCACTCTGGCGCGCACCCGGTCGATGGTGGCATAAGCGGCGGCGCTGTCGGGCGGGCTGGTCAGCGTGCCCTGCACGTAGGCATAACCGGCCCGGGTGACTGGTGGAGTGACGTGGGTGATGCCTGGGGTGGCGGCGAGGGCGGCCCTCAGCTGAGTGGCCGCGGCCGGGCTGCCGACGACGATGACGGGCTGGCCGTCGCCGGCCGGGAAGTGGGCGGCGAGCACCGTTTCGCCGGTGACGGAGTCGGGGTGGCCGCGGAAGGCCTGGGCATTGGTCAGGCCGTTGGCCTGCAGGCCGGTCAGCCCGAGCGCGAGTATGCCCAAGATGACGGCGGTGGTGATCCAGACCAGCCGCGGCCTTGGTGCGATGGCCCAGCCGACCCGCGCCCACAGGCCGCGGGTGGTTGGCTCGGCGGAGCCGTAGGTGGGCTTGTAGGGCCAGAAGATCCCCCGCGGGAAGCTCACCAGCAGGGCCGGCAGCAGTGTGAGCATGGCGAGCATGCCCACGGCGACACCAATCGCCAGCACCGGCCCGAGTCCCTTGGTGGACCCGAGCTGGGCGAAGGACAGGGTCAGCAGCGCGATGACGACGGTGCTGCCGCTGGCGATGATCGCCGGGCCCGCGCGCCGCAGCGCCTCGGCCATCGCCAGGTGGCGGCGATCATGACGGCGCAGTTCCTCCCGGTAGCGGGCGACGATCAGCAGCGCGTAATCGGTGCTGGCGCCAAATACCAGCACGTCCAGGACGCCGGCGGTCTCCTCGTTCACCGTCAGCCCAGCGTGCGCCGCCAGCAGGTAGATCACCGCTTCGGCGGCGGTCAGCGCCACCACCGACGAGATCACTGGCAGCAGCCACAGCACCGGGCTCCGGTAGGTGATCAGCAAGATCACGATCACCACCGCGAGCGCCGCGTAGAGCAGCGTGCTGGTGATGCCCTTGTACTCTTTGGCGCTGTCCGCCGCGGTCCCCAGCGGACCGGTGACGTGCGAGGTCAGGCCGTTCGCGCGCGAGCCGGCGATCACCCGCATGGCATCGACGACCGGGATCGCCCCGTTCCAGCCCTGGGTGCCGAGGTTGACCGCCACGGTGGTCTGCATCGCCTTCCCATCGGCCGACGGGATCGGGCCCACCACCTGGCCGGGTACCGCACCAGGCAGCCCGGCGAACAAGCGTGCGTCGGCGGCCGCCTTGACCCGGTCCGCCGCGGTCAGACCCGAGGTGCGGTAGTAGACAACCACCCCCGGGTAGACGTTGGGCGACTGAAAGCGTTCCTGCACGTCCAGTACCTTGACCGACTCTGCGCTGGCCGGCAGCCACGCGGACGCGTCATTCTTCTCCGCGCCGGTCAGTTTTCCCGACAGCGGGTACGCCAGCGCGACCACGACCACCCAGAAGCCAATCACCAGCCACCTGGTGCGGCTCCCCGACGGAATCTCGGCGATCCTTCTCACAGTGCTCATCGATCCCCCCCGGGGCTCTGCCGTCAGTCCCTATCGTCCGCCACCGCCTGCCGCATGGGAACGGGGACCAGAAATCCTGGTGCCGGTAGTGGGGCTGCGAAAAGCAGGCAGCAGGCCACTCCGGGCCAGAGATCAACTTCGCGAATGTGGGAGATTGCCCAGTTCAGAACGGGTGCGCCGCCAGGGACTCGAACCCCGAACCCGCGGATTAAGAGCTTGAGCGAGGCGAGTTCACCGGGCACGCTCTGCACCGCGCCCGCGGCAGCCGGCGCGGCGCTGCCGGGTCACGACCGGGCGCTTGCAGGCCGTCTGCTCGCGGGCGGCACGGGCACATGGGCCCTGTCCAAGCTGGCCAAGCAGATGGTGCGCTGGCACAAGCCAGGCGGGGAACAGTTCGGCCAGGAGCGCCTGATCGAATTCACCGAACGCGCCGGGCGCACGGATGAAGGCGTGCAAGAGATGGTCCGCAATCTCTCCCGCTCCCTGGTGCAGGCACGGGGCGGTGTGACCACCGACGACGCCACCCTTCCTGGTGGAATGGCGGGATAGCTCCGCCGGCCACCTCGCCGCCGTGGACGTGTGATCCCGCCTCCGGCGTCATCGCCGCTGGCACGGCGCCCGGCAGTGCCGTGGCGATACGGCGCCCGGTCCACGTCGGGCCCGGTTCAGCTGACCAGCAGTGCTATCGCGACGTACTGGCATGTCGCGGCGGCACAGACATAGGCGTGAAAGACCTCGTGGTAGCCGAACACCGACGGGTACGGGTTGGGTCGCCGGCGATGATAAGCGAGGGCTCCGGCCGTGTAGAGAACACCACCCGCGAGCATCAGCACTCCCGCGGCCACGCCGGCATGGATCCACACACCCGGCAGCGCAAGACCAGCTACCCAGCCCAGTCCGATGTACGTCGCGCCCACCATAAGCTCTGGCGCGTTCATCCACGTCATGCGGATCACCGTCGCCGTGACGCCAAGTGCCCACACAGCGATCAGGCAGACCAGCCCGAAGACGCTGTGGGTGGCCAGGAGGAAAGCGGGAGTTGCCGTCCCGGCGATGAGGAAGAGGATCATTATGTGGTCCAGGCGCTGCAGGCGCCGGCGCCACACGGGGGTCCAGTTGCCGCGGTGGTACAGAGCGCTGGTCCCGAACAATGCGCTCATGCTGGCTACGTAGGTAGCGATAGCTGTGATCCGTGCGGCTCCGTGTGCACGGGCCAGCAGCAGCGAGCCGAGCACCAGCGACGCCACGAACCAGAGCAGATGGAGCCAGCCCCGCAGGAGGGGCTTTGTGTAGTAGATGCCGCGCCGGACATCGTAGAGTGCATCTACCGGTGCTGGCGATGGCACCGCCGCAGAATCCCCAAGCGTCACCGCCGACCTCCACCTCGTCTCAGAACTCGGCTACTTCGGATGCCGTTGACACCCGTCAACCCATTGCCCGGGCAACTGGATACCTACCAGCTTCCTGTCGGCACATCCACCCTAGCCAGGGTGACAGCCGTCGGCCGCCAGACCGGCCTATGCCGGGCGGTGGCCACAGTGATTGACATGGCCCGCGGGGAAGCTGCCCAGGTGAAGCGCACTCGCGGAGGTTTCACATGTCCCAGAAGAAGAGAACCGACGAGGCCTTGGAGCTCGTGCGCCAGGCGGCCGCTCAGCTGCAGCCAGCTGCGGCCAAGGTGAAGCCGCTTGCCGAAAGCAGCGGGGCGGCTGCAAAGCGCAGCGTTTACAGAACGCGCGCCTGGGCGGCGCCGCGGGTCGAGCACACAGGCCAGGTCCTGGAAGACAGTGTCGCACCGAAGGTTTCGGCCCTGCTTTCCACGGTCGCGCAGCTGCTCGAGCCCGACAAGCCACGGCACCGGCGCTGGCGCACGCCGATCGCCATAGCTGCGGTTACCGTTGCCGCTATGGCAGCAGCGGCTATCGTCCGCAACCGCAGGAAGCCAGACTTCACAACGCCGGAGGCCAATGCGGACGACGTGGCACCCGCCGCGGAGATGGGCGACGGGCAGACGAGGACCAGCACCGACGCTGACGCAGACGTGCAGGGCCAGTAGGGTGCCAAGAGCCGGCCACCGCATGTGATCTGCGGATACCGATGTGGTGCAGCTGTGGGGATGACGCTCTTCGACACCATGGATGGATGCTTCAAAGGCGCCGCCAGCGGCTCGGCGTTCGCCCGGCCGGTCCGCAAAGTTGTAGTACAGCCTGGTCATCATGGGGCTGTCCAGCGCGGGCCGTGGCAGCGATCTGTCCGGGACCGACGTGAGGACCTTGGTCTCTGACCGGCTGGCTTTCCGTGCGGGTGTGCTGAAGGCATGTCCGTCGGTGATGAGGCCGGGTTCCGTTCAGCCTGGGGCCAGCCCGCGAATCATTGTTTCCTTACGATTCGCCCCGAACCTACGGCTCTTGAAAGGAGCTGATAGCCATGTCGGACCGGGTGAAGGGCAGGCACGACTGGCTGGCAGTGCTGTCGCTGGGCTTCAGCATCGACCGTAACGGCAGCCGGCGCAAGCCGGTATGGATCAACATTGTGACCCTGGGAATGCTGCTGCCAGGTTTTGCGATGTGGGGACTGTTCCGTGTCTTCACTACGCCCACCGGCATCGGCCTGTGGGCGCTGGCAGTAGCGATGTATTTGTTCACGATGTTCGGTGTGACGCTGGGGAACCACCGCTACTGGGCCCACCGCGGGTTTGAGGCCAGATTCCCGCTGCAGGTGGTGCTGGCCGTGGCGAGCGGCATGTCGATGGAGGGCGACATCCAGCAATGGGTGATGAACCACCGTGCCCACCACCGCTTCGCCGACATGGTCGGCAAGGATCCGCACTCCCCCTACGAATACCCCGGGTGGCGGGGCTACAAGGGCCTGGTGTGGGCGCAGGGCGTCTGGCTGTTCTTCAAATATGAGCGGCCGCCGGAGTATGCGCTGCACCGCGACCTGGCTGGGGACCGGCTGGTGCAGTGGCAGCGCCGGGCGTTTCCCTTCCTGGCCGTGGCGGGCTTCCTCGTGCCGCTGGCGTTCTTTCCGCTGTTCGGGTGGAACGCGGTGCTGATAGCCGGAGCGCTGCGCACAGCAGCCGGGATGACGGCCACCGGTTTCGTCAACTCGGTCTGCCACAAATGGGGCAGCCGGGCCACCGACAGCCGCGGGCACGAGTATCGCGCCGACGACAGCCGCAACAACTGGTTCGTGGCTGTCGTGGCCGGCGGCGAGGGCAACCACAGCTGGCACCACGCCGACCCCGCCTGCCCCCGGCACGGCCGCAAGGTCACACTGGACGCCGACGCCCTGGCAGCCGGAGCCAAGCCCGGGCGCGGCTGGCGCCCCGACGCTACCTGGAGGCTCATCCAGCTCCTAGCCAAGCTGGGCCTGATCTACAAGGTGAAGAAACCGAGAACCACGGTCCACTTCGCCCGCAAGCAGCTGATGCCCAACCCGTCGCTCCAGCAGACCCACCACGAATGGCACATCAAGGAGCCAGCGGAAGCGCAGGAACTCCTGGCAGCATGACCCACGGCCCGCCATCCTCGAAGAAGCACACCCATTCACCGAACGTCGCTGACCTGTGTGGCTCGGCATATGGCCGTGCCCTTGTGTTAAAGGGGGCCTTCGAGCCGGAGGGCGAGTTTGGGGCAGACCCGGACGGCCTCGCGGGCTTCGTCGAGCAGGTAGTGGGGCACGTCAGTGTCGCGGATGATGGGGAAGCCCCAGTCGTCGAGAGTGATCAGCTCGGGGAGGATCTCGGCGCACAGTTTCCGCCCGTCGCAGGCGATGGGGTCGACCCGCAGCCTGATGCCGGTGGTCATCGCGGTGTCCGCGGCGGGACGGGCAGGATGCTGGCTGTCCGGGTGGCGCAGCACCAGCCTTGCGCGTGCTGTTCCAGTTCGGGCCCGAAGACGGTGATGGCGCTGCGGATCAGCCTTATGACGCCGTCGGGATGGTGGCAGGCGCCCCGGCCGTCTACCTGGCCGAGCCAGCGCCGCAGGGTGCTCAGATCGGATGTGCGGCCTTCGGCGAGGCGCTGGAGTTCGCCGGCGATCGAGTCCAGGCCGAACAGGCATGGGCCGCATTGGCCCGCCGACTCGTCCGCGAGATACCGCACCACCCTGGCGGTCTCGACGAGCCCGCATGCGTCGTCGGGCAGGGCCGCGATCAGGCCGGCGCCCACGCTCGCGCCCAGGGCCGCCAGGCCTGCGGAGGAGAAAGGCAGGTCTCCTGCTGCAGCCGCGGGGATCCAGGTGCCGAAGTAGCCGCCGAGCAGCAGCGCTTGCAGCGGCCCGGATGCGCCGTCGGCCAGACTGAGCACCCGCTGGATGGGGGTGCCGATCGCGATCTCGTGCACGCAGGGCTGGTTCACTGCCCCCAGGATGGTGACCAGCATCGACCCTGGCTGCTGCGGCGTGCCGACCGCGCGGAACCACGGTGCGCCGTAACGGGCGATGAGCGCGAGGTGTGCCAGGGTCTCGACGTTCTGCACGAGTGTCGGCCTTCCGCCGAGCCCCCGTTCGGAGAGCCTCGGCGGCGTCCTGGTGGGGGTGGGGATGCCGCGCTCGATCCAGTGGACCAGGGCGCTGGCTTCCCCGCCGACGAACCGGTCGGCGCCCGTCATGATCTGGATCGGGATCCGGTCGGATCTGGCATGCCGGCGCTCGGCGGCCGCGTCGTCCACGATTTCGCGGACCGAGTGATGCACGACCACGATTGCCTGGCTGGCACCGACCATCTCGGCTGCGATAACCGCCCCGTCGAGTACCAGGTGCGGTGACCGGGCCAGCAGGATCTTGTCCTTCGCGCTCGCAGGCTCACCTTCTGTGCCGTTCGCCACGACGACAGGGTTGTGTCCCGCCGCTACCGCAGCGAGTTTCCTGGCGGTGGGAAACCCAGCGCCACCGCGGCCGGTGAGCCCCGACTGTCCCACCTCCTCGATCAGGGCCTCCCGGTGCCGCCGGTCCATGCTGGATGACCGAGGTGGGCCATACCGGGCAAGGTGGGCTGCCAAGCCGGTGGGACCGGCCGACAGGCCCGCTGGCAGCAAGCGGGGCAGATGGTCCGGCGCTTGCATGACTCCCGCCCCTGCCTGGCGCTGAAGGCTCTCGGTGATCCGCATTACCGGGTTGCCCGTTCTTTCGGGGTGATCCGCTCATACCCCGCCGAAGGCCGGGCCGTCGGCGCGCTGTGCCTGACGGCTGCCATCAGGCGCGCCAGAACGGCGGTTGCCACCGCGGCCGCAGATCCCCACTCGACCAGCGCTACCCACCAGATCCTCAGGTCGTTACCCGCCGTCAGAGAATGCACGAACGCCACCGGCCATGCCAGGTAGGCCAGCCAGTGCACCGCCCGCCACGCTCCGAAACCCAGGCGGCGGCGCAGCAGGCTAGTGACCAGCACGGCGCCGCCGAGATCGACGGCCAGGGTGCCCAGGCCAATCGCGAGCGTCCGATAGCTGGACAAAAAGGGCAGCACCGTGGCCGCCCAGCCGATCGAGACGAAAGGATCCAGAATCGCGGTCATCACATGCAGCGCGAGGAACGCGACCAGGAACAGCGCGAATGTCCTGTGCAACTCGGCGAAGACGAAACGCGGCCAGTGCTTTGGTGCCGAGCCCAAGCGCGTCGATACGCCCAGCACCACCACGAGGCTGAAAAGGACCAGCAGTACCAGCCCGCTGGCACGCGAAACAAACCACAGGCCCTGAGACCCCGTGGCAGCGGCAGCCACGCTCATCGCCCACCTCCCCGTCTTGCTCGGCCCCGGACATGGCTGCCCGGCGGGACCTTCGCGTTACCGGCCATCGTCGTGGACAGCGATCGTCATCGCGGTTGCTCTTCACGGCACCCGCTTCAGACGGGTAGATCACCCGGCAGTCGCTGGCGTCGTCGTTTACATCCTGCCGGGGCACCATGGCACCTCATCAGGGCCAAAGGGCCTGATGGCGCGGGCATAACGCCACTACTCGATCACGGGTTGGCGGAGCGGTACCGCCCATCTGGTGGGAGCCGGGCACCAGAACGCGCGCTCGATGCCGGACGGCGGGATGTGAGGGTGGCTGCTGGCGGCTGGGCAATCTGGCATCAAGCGCGCCACCGCAGCCCTCCCGGTCGTGATCCGCCATACACATGACTGCCCGATGGGACCTCGATGCGGTCACCGTCGGTGTCCGGCCAGCCGCCTGCGTAGCGCACCTGCCCGTCCTGGGAGACGAGCCGCGCCGGCATGCCGGCCGTGGCCAGCCATTGCTCTGCCTCGCCGCCGGCGACGATCGCGGCTGTGGCCGCGGCGTTGGCGTCGGCACACGTCGCCGCGGCAACACTCACCGTCCGCCATGGCCCGTCCGCGGGAAGCCCGGTCCGTGGATCCACAATGTGGTGCACCACGCGGCCTGCCCGCCGCCACTGGCGGCAGGTGATCGACGAGGTCGCGACCGCCCCGCTGGCCAGCCGGACCGGCTGGGCTCGCGTTGAGTCTGCCGGGTCTGGCTCGTCAGCCACGAGAATTGGCCAGCCGCCATGGGGCGGCTGCCCGGCGACCGCCATGTCGCCCCCGAGGCTGACCAGCACGCCACCGGCCTGCCCGTTCGCGGCCATGGCCGCCCTGACTGCACGGTCGGATCCCAGGCCCTTGGCAGTGGCACCCAGATCGAGCCGGACACCGGCCGGCAGGTGGAGCATAGGGCCGTCGAGCCGGACCGTCTGCCATCCCGGCGCCGGGGCGGGCGAGTCAAGCGGCTCACTGCGCTCGGGATCGATCGCAGCGAAGTCACGGTCGTAGCCCAGCGAGATGAGGGCGCCGCCGACCGTGGGGTCCGCCAGCCCTCCTGTCCACCGTGCTGCTTCCAGCGCGACACTGATTGCTTCGGCGAGTCCGTCGCTCAGCATAAATAGGCCTCCCCCGCTGCGGTGGATCCAGGAGATCTCCGAGTCCTGCCGGAACCGGCTCGCCTGGCGGTCCAGCGCACGGAGGACACTATCCACAGCGGCGAGTGCCCCGCCGAGATTCTCCGGTGGCCACACCGCGACCCGGGCACTGGTGCCCAGTGCGGCGCGTTCAGCAACGGCGACGGAGGCATCGCCGGTACTGACACGCTGCCACGGTGCAGCCGCGGTGAGCTCGGACATCGAGGTCATCATCAGTTGTCGTGGTAGGCGGCGGCGTGCCGGACGTGGGTGACGATGACCTGGCCGCTCGCGGTATGGGTGGTGGTTGTCACGACCACGCCCGACCCGCTGGTCGTCGCGACGGAGTGAGACACCTGCGGTCCGCTCGTCCCGTTCGTTACCGCCGTGGTGCCGACCCCGGTCGTGGTGGACGCCGAGCTGGCCGTCGGAGCCGTGATGGGGAAGGCGTGGTGGGCCAGGGCCAACGTGGTGGCCCCGGTGCCGACGATAAGCGCGGCAGCTGTCCAGTTCGACATCCGCCGGATGCGGCGCATGCCCTCGGTGCGCGTTTGCGCCGTCCGGTCTGCCGGAACTGTTTCGCTGGATCCCGGGAGCGGCACCCGGCCTTCGGCCGGAGCTGATTCGGCGAATCCCGGCAGTGGCACCTGGCCTCTGCGGAGATTGCGGTCCGTGTCCATGTGGGTTTCCTTTCCGCTCTTGTCGCGGCCGGGTCCTGCCCGGTAATCCCATAGTGCGCGTGCAGCCATGAGCGGGCCGTGAGAGAACCATGTGAGCCTTCACATCTGCTTTGCGAGTCCCCTGGCTCTCATCGTTTTCACATCTTCGGCGTAGTCTCGTTGGCATGCGGGTGCTGGTGATCGAGGACGAGATGCGGATGGCGCTGCTGGTCAAGCGCGCGCTGGAGGAGGAGGGCCACGCCGTTGACGTCGCCGGGGACGGCCCGGAGGGCCTGTGGATGGCGACCGAGAATCCCTATGCCGCGATCGTCCTGGATGTCATGCTGCCCGGATTCGACGGCTTCGAACTGTGCCGGCGGCTGCGGGAGGCCGGTATCTGGGTGCCGGTGCTGATGCTCACCGCCCGCGACGAGGTCGGTGACCGGGTCCGCGGCCTGGACGCCGGGGCAGATGACTACCTGGTCAAGCCGTTCAGCCTGCTGGAGCTCGCGGCGAGACTGCGGGCGCTCACGCGGCGGGACGACCGCCGCCGCCCCACCGTGCTGTCCGAGGGGGACCTGAAGCTGGACCCCGCGACCAAGCGGGCGTGGCGCGCAAGCACCGAGCTTGAGCTGTCTCCCAAAGAGTTCGCCCTGCTTGAGTTCTTCCTCCGCCACCCGGGCACCGTGCTGACCCGGTCCCAGATCATCGAGGCCGTGTGGGATTTCGCCTACGACGGCACCTCAAATGTCGTCAACCAGTACGTGAACTACCTGCGCCGTAAGGTAGACGCACCGTTCGGGCGCAGCGACATCCAGACGGTCCGGGGGATGGGCTACCGGCTGCGTCACGAGGAACCGGGGTAGGGAATGTCGATCCGCCTCCGGCTGGCAGTGGTGTTCGCGGTTGCGTCTGCGGTCGTGTTCGCCCTCGGGAGCTGGCTGTTCGTAGCCATGCTTTCGTCCTCACTGCTGGGCGCCATCGATTCCCAGCTCGCCGTCCAGCTTGCCCAGGCTGGCCGCTACCTCCCGGTACCAGGCGCGCCGGGGCCCGCGGCGGGCAGCCCGGCGCCCGGTCAATACGTCGTCCAGATCATCGACTCCTCCGGGCGTGTTCGCGGCGCCAGCGCGGACGCCGGGACGATCGCGATGCTCAGCGCCAGTGAGCTCAGGCAGGCCCAGCACAGCCGGCTTCTGCTGACCAACTCCGCCGAAGGCGAGCGTGAGCGCCTGATGGCCGCGCCGCTGGCTCACCATCCCGGCTGGGTCGCTGTTGCGGCTGTCTCGCTCGAAACACTCAGCAGCACGCTGAGCGATGTCACCCGCGGGCTGCTCATCGCAGGCGCGGCCCTCGTGGTGGCGGCAGGGCTCGGCGCCTACGGGCTGGCCCGCGCTGCCCTGTCCCCGGTGGAACGGCTGCGGCGCGAGGTCGCCGCGCTCTCCGAACATGACATGACACCTGGCGTGCGCGTCCCACGGACGCGGGACGAGATCGCCGCGCTCGCCACGACGATGAACCAGCTGCTGGGCCGGCTGCAGCACGCGCTCACGCGGCAGCGAGCCCTGGTCGCAGACGCCAGCCACGAGCTGCGCACCCCCTTCGCAGTGCTACGCGGCGAACTCGAGCTGGCCAGCCGGCCAGGAAGAAGCCGGCAAGAGCTCGTGGCCGCCGTAGAGCAAGCCAGCGAGGAGACCGCACGGCTGGCGCGCATCACCGAACAGCTGCTCTTCCTCGCCAGAAGCGATGAAGACAGGATCCCCCCACGCCGGGAACCGACCAACATCCGTTTGCTGCTCACCCGCAGCGCGGAGCACGCAGCCAGCCGCGCCAGCACGGCCGGTGTCTGGTGCCAGGTGGACGCCCCAGCCGAGCTCACCGCCGACGTGGACCCGGACCGCATCGGCGAAGCGATCGACAACCTGGTCGACAACGCCCTGCGGTTCGCGCCAGCAGGAACGCCGATCGTGATCTCTGCCAGGGCCGTCGGCCGCGATCTGGCGATCGAAGTCTCCGACTCCGGTCCCGGCTTCCCGGCACAGTTCCTGCCACACGCCTTCGAGCGCTTCGCACGCCCAGACTCCGGGCGCGCCCGCAGCGTCGGAGGCGCCGGCCTGGGACTGGCGATCGTGAGCGCCATCGCACACGCGCACGGCGGCCGGGCGACAGCGCGCAACCGGCCCGACGGCGGCGCCGTGACCGGACTGGAACTTCCGGGCACAGTTGATCCCGGCCCACCCGGCCAGGGCTCAAACCCGCGAAGCTAATAGTCCCACCGCGCAAGGGGCCCGGGACCTCGCCGCCAGCCAAAGCCGGGACGCGGCCAACGCCAGGCAGAGCCGCCGGCAAGCAGTTGCGCGTCGGGGGCGCCTAGGCGCTAGCCGTAGCCAGGGTGTCGGCCAGCGACATGCGGACCGCCGCCGGCGCCCGGTCATGCGATGCCGCAGCCATGGCGCATGCAAATGCGGCGCATGTGGCCGCGGGGCGCGCAGGTGTGGACGTGTCCCGGGCTCTCCGCCGGGTGCAGCAGCAGAACCTGTTGGTCCTGACCGTATCCCGGCTCCGGGCTATCGTGGCGGGGGCAGAGAGGAGCCCGGATGTCATCGACGTCAGAGCCTGTGCACCTCAGCAACCATCACCGCAACACGCTGCGCCAGATCTTCCAGCATCCCGTGAGCCACAACATCGAGTGGCATGCCGTGGTGTCGTTGCTGAAGGCGATCGGCTCGGTCGTGGAGCACCGCGATGACATGGTTGCCGTGACTGTCGGGTCTGCAACCGAATTCTTCGACGTCCCCGCGCATAAGGACATTGACACCCAGACGGTTGTCAACCTGCGCCGGATGCTGAGCAGTGCCGGGTACGGGCCCGATGCTGAGGAAGCCGGGGCCAAGGGCCAGGCGGACTGACAGCGGCACCCGCGTGCCGGCGGCGCGCACCCACGAGGCCATCTTGCCCAGAGGGTGTGCGGGGCTGACCCGGTGACCAGTTCTCGCAGTCGGCCCGGCCACACGGCGTCAGACCGGGTCCGCGAACCCTTCAAGTCGGCAACATGGGCCAGATGTTTGCCGTGGTGACGCCCGGTGCGGCTGGCGCACCGGGTCATCGGCTTCGCCCTGTTCGCGCTTACCGTGCCGATCGCGGTGCACTGCCTGCTCGCCTACGGCGTGCAGCTCACCAGGACCAGGGTTGCTGTGCATTCGATCGCGGGCTGTTTCCTCTACGGCGCTCTTGCCGCGAAGGTGCTGCTGGTACAGAGCCGGCGGCTGCCGGGCTGGGTGCTGCTGGTCGCCGGGGGCACGCTCGCGGTGGTCGTCAGCGTGCTCTGGCGTTCCGGGGCCGCCGCCGCGGCGTGCATGTGGTGATGGGGCTGGCGGACCATCAGCTGCGTCAGCTGCACCGGGTGCCGGTCCTGGCCGGCTGCCGCGCTCCTGGCGGCGCGGCTGGGGCCCTCGCGTCCGGTGTCGTCGTGGGAGGGAGAAGGGGATGGGTTCGTCAGGCGTGTCAGTGTTCAAGCGGTGCTTCGTGGAACCGATCGCCCGCGAACTCCCGATGGAATACGCACTCGAGCTGAACCGGCTGATCGAGCTTCAGATGGAAGGGGCGGTCGGCTGATGAGCGGGCTTGGGGGGGCCGTGGAATCCGCGGCCCCGGTGTCCCGGCTGCACCTGCACCAGTCCTACGACGTGCCGGACTTCCCGGTGCCGAGCGGGCGCGAAGAGGAGTGGCGGTTCACGCCGCTGCACAGTTCAGCGAAGGGAACCACATCCGGCCAGCGGCGGTTGCGCTCCGCGCCACCCGCCCGGCGGCCCACCCTGTGTATGGGTTCTTAGCGGTTCCTGCACCGGGCCGCAGCCTCAGGGCTCCGGTGGCTGACCGGACAGTTTCCACGCCGCCAAACGCGAGCTTTGCCTTTCCGGCCTGATCGGATAGCCGTCACTACCGAGCGCTGCATCGAGTACACAGCGTTGTCGAACAGGATGCAGCGCACGGCGCGCTCTGTTGACCGCGCTGGGCGTCACGGCCCGCTTCACCGCACGTCCCGGGTACATAGCATGGCGGACACCGCGCGGAACGAGCAGCCTGGAGAAGAAACCCACCATGACCACCCTAACGGTGAAGGCGGCCCTGCCGAAGGGTACGCCCGCGCCGTGGCTAGCGGCCAGAGTAAGCCCGGGAACGAAGCAGGAACGCAAGCGCGAGGCGGGCGCCTGGGAACCCACAGCGTCCCTCGTCCTCGGCAGGCCCGCAGGTGTCAGGCGGCGTTGCCCGCAACGAAGGGGCCAACTGGGTGCTGGGCTGCCGGCAAGATCCCGTCCAGGTGAAAGACGTCCAGGAGCCGCCGCACCTGCCGGGACGGCGCCAGCAGCGACAGGCTGCCTCCCGCTTCCCGCGCCCGGTTAGCCGCGGCGACCAGGACGCCGATCCCGCCGGCATCTATGAAGGCGACGCCTGACATGTCGACGGCCAGATGGACGTCCCCGCCGCTGATTGCCGCCATGAGGAAGCGCCGGATGGCGGGGGAGGTGGAGATGTCGATCTCCCCGTCGAGGACGACGGTAGCTGAAGGTGGATCCGAGACGACGGTCATGGTTGTCGCACCCCTGCTTTCATGACGGGGTGACCGGCGAGGTCCAGACCGCGTGTGCTAGGCAGCCTACGCCTGGCGGCAGGGCCTGGCTACGCCCGGTGGCCGCACCGGGCCCGGGCCGCCTTGGTGGTGCTCGTGCCCGGCATGGGCGACCTGCGGGCCTCCTATCGCTTCCTCGCCCCGGCCCTCAAGGAGGCGGGTTACCGGGTCGTCTGCACTGACCTTCGCGGCCACGGCGACAGCGACGCCACGTTCAGCTCCGCGCGGTGCGTGTCCTCGATGATCTGCGCAAGGGGTTCGCGGCAGGGCCGCCGCCGGGTCTACGGTGTCTTGCATGGTCTCGTCCTTCCGGTTTGGCGGGGGATGGGATCTAGGCCCCGCCGAGCGCTCTCACGCCTCGGCGGGGCCGCGGTCGTAACGGGCTTGGGCAGGTCCAGCCTGCGGGCAGGCGAGAGCAGGCGCGCGGGGTGCGTGCCGTCGCCGCTGCTCTTGTAGCAGTACCGGCAAACGCGGGTTGCAGGTGGTGGTAACTGAATAGTGCTCTACCGGCAACGCCCGCCGGTCAGGTACCGCCGCAGCTTGAGCGAGGCTGAACCGGAAACGATGATCACCCCGGCTCGCAGCACGGGCTGTTGCCGCGGGATCATGGAGATAGCACAGCGAGGCGCGGTGCCACCACTCCGGTGCGCTACCGCCGGGGTTCGGCTCGCGCCCATCGGCAGTGCCCGGCAGTGGGCATTGCCTGGGCAGTCCCGCTGGTCCCGCCGGGAACCAGAACTGGCTGATCTGTGCTCGATGCGACGTCAGTCCCGGATCGCTGCCCGCCGCAAATATTCGGCAAGAGGTCGCCGCGTGGGCGGCGCTGCCTCTGCGGAGATATGACTGTCGGGAACGGCCCGTGGCTGCGGACGAATAGCCACCACCAGCGGATCCGGCTCATCGCGTCCTGGCCGTCCTATCGACAGGCCACAGCTGGCTGACTGCCCCGGTTAACATGAATGACCCCGCATCACAGGTGTCAAGTTCCGATTCTCAAGTTCCGCTATCTGCAACCCAACTGCAGCCGGGACCATAGATCAACTTCGTAAGCATAAGAGATTGCCCAGGTCAGAACAGGTGCGCCGCCAGGGACTCGAACCCCGAACCCGCGGATTAAGAGAGCGATAGACGGTCAGCCGGACGGTGCCGGATGAGACCGGAATCGTCCGTTTGCTCAGGTCAGAGTCAATTGTGACTAGCCAGCCCCTGCCGGGCCCAAACAGGGCTCACCGGCGGCGCCACTAGCACCGTACTAGCGCCCTCGCCCGTTGTTGATCTTCCACTTCACGATCACGAAAGGGCTTCGGGACCGCGATGACGAGCCGGCCCGCGGGCCCTACGGCTAACGGCGAGGGCGGTTGTTCGCGCTGTCCCGCCCAGCCGGGTCGTGCTTGTCATAGCCCAGGTGGCCGGTCATCTTCTCAGCCAGCGCCCGCTCCAGCACCGCCCTGGTCACCTGGGACAGCAGGCCGTCCGGGCCGAGCAGCTCCACGCCCTCGGCCTTGCCCAGCAGCTCATGGGCCAGCTCTGCTCATCGACCAGCGGCCGGGAGCCCGGCGGCCGGTCTTCGGGCTTGCGGGGCACCATCGCATCACGTGTCCTTCCGCGAACCGCAATTCCTGCGGCTCATCGTCAGGCCACGTCACTTACACAGCCGGAACGGTGTTTCCGGCCCGATCACGCTGAGCCTTGAGTGGCTTGGCGGGAGAGGTGCCGTGATGACCGCGACACTGGCCGGCGTGACGAGGAAGAAGGACAAGCCGGAGCCGAGCGCTGAGGCGCAGGTGGCCGAGGAGCTGGTGCGCCGGGCCCGGGAGCAGGGCCTGTCGCTGACGTGCCGTCGCTGGTGCGGATGATCGCTGACTGGCCCCCGAAGGTGTGGCCCGGGGACAGCATCAGGTCAAATCCCTCGGCGATCTGGTGGGCACCATCGAGCAGCGTCAGGTTGAACCCCGCGATCTTCTGGTAGTGCTCCCTCGGTGCGAACGACGTCGCAAACATCTCGTGCGACGGGGTGGTGTCCCATTCTTTGCGCTGCAGGTAGAACGCGCTGTCCGCGAACGGCTCGACTGTCATGCAATGGTCCCAGTCCAGGTGGGACAGCACGACCATGTCGATGTCGCGCGGGGTCAGCCCCCGGTCAGCCAGGTGCCGGGTAATCGGCTTGACGTTCGACGACGTCGGCGAAGACCTGGCCCCAGGGCTCCGGCATAGTGGCGAGATGTCCGTTTCGGTTATGCGGGTGGGTCTGATCTGGCGGGGGGGCGGCGTGCTTGCGTGCCCTGTGCGGTGCTGCTTAGGTGCCGCTGGCGGTGAGGATCACGATTGCCCGTTCGGCGGCGGCTCGTACTCGTGGCACTTGGTCGTCTTGTAGCCCGGCGGCGGCGCTGAATGCGTCCCCGATGCGGTGGCGGGCAATCACTTTGGCTGCCATCTCCCGTACCCGCCAGGCGTCGTCGCTGGTTGCCTGGATGATCGCTGCCGTCGCGCGGTTGTCCCAGGCGTAGAGCAGGCCGCGGGCTGCCCAGACCCGCGGCCAGTAGCCTGTCCTTCCGCCGGCCTGGCCGCTGAGCACGGCCTGGGCGGGGGGCCCGCCCAGGGCGAGAAGGAGGGAGTCGTCTATGTCATGGCGGCCTTGGAGCAAGTCGATGCAGCCAGAGACCAGGGCGGGCTTTCCCCGCCGCTGGCATTCGGCCGCGATGCTCTGGCGTGGCGTCAGCCGCCAGATGGCCGGCATGAACCCAAGTGTCGCAGGCGGCCGGGGCTAGGGCCTGCTGGCGGCCGGGGGAGGTGGTGCCTGGTTCGTTCATGCCAGGCTGAGCCCGAGGGTGGCCAGGGTGCGGGTGGCGTCGCGGGCGTGGTAGCGGGTGGCGGCGGCGATGCCGTGGTCGCCGCCGAGTTTCAAGATGCCGATACCAAGGTTGCGCAGGGTGGCCATGACCTGGGGGCCGTTGCCGGTGCGGACCTGGCTGTGGTCTTCGCCGTAGCTGACATCGCGGATGTGGTGGAGGGCTTCGATGCCCCAGTGGCCGCGGATCCAGGCGGCGAGCTGGGCGGGGGTGGCCTGGTGGGCGCCCAGGCTGGTGACGGCGTAGCTGGTCTCGGTAGACCACTTCGTGGTTCCGTTCAGTGGCCTGCGGCGGCGCCTGATCTGGATGGCCTGGGCGGCGTGCGGGAAGGCGATCCCGGCGGCCACGGCGGCGGTCTTGAGGGTGCGCCACTCGGCGCGGCCATGGCCTTTCTCCCTGGCGTCGAAGGCGGCCGGGACCTGCCGCCAGGGCAGGCTCTTCAGTTGTGCGTGCAGGGTGGGCTGGCTGTTCTTCACGGCCAGGATGTAGTGCGCGTTCTTTTCGGTGACCAAGAACTCGGCATGCTCACGCTGGGCGTGCATGGCATCGGCGGTCACCACCGCCCCCGCCAGGTCCAGCGGGGCCAGCAGCGGCGCGAAGCAGGTGATCTCATTAGTCTTGCCGTCCACCTCGGCCTGGGCCAGCACCGCGCCGGCCTGCGGATCGGCCGCCGCCAGCAGGTGCCGGGCCTGCCCGCCGGGGCTGGCATGCCGGGTGCCGCGCACCGCCTTGCCGTCCACCGCCACCGCCCGCCGCTCCCGCCGGCCAGCCCCAGCCGGCGGCCGGGCGGCCAGCCACGACCCCACCGCAGCCTCCAGCGCGGCCGCATCCACCGCCTCCAGCACCCGGCGGATAGTCGCCTCATCCGGCGGCTGGAACCGCCGTGCCAGCGGGTCGTAACGGACCCCAAGCGCGGCCAGCACCCGCGGCGGGGCATCGGCAGCCCACTCGCCGATCGCGGTGAACGACCGCGCCCCGGCCAGCACCCCCGCCACCGCAGCCAGCAACAACGACGTCAGCGTGTGCCGCACCCCGCGCGGATCACGAGGATCAGGCACCTCAGCAAGATGCTCGGCCAGGCTGGGGCACTGGCCCGCCAGCAGCGCCCGGTCACCGGCAGGCAGACCCCGAACGTGTCCCAGGGCAGGGCCAATCAGCGATGATGACACGGCAGGCACGGCCTTCCGCGAAGATCATTGGATTCGACACCCACATGATCTTGGAAGCCGTGCCTGCCCGGCACTCAAAACACCAGAACGGCCATCAGGCCATCAACCGGACATCACGCCACTATGCCGAGGCCCTGGACCTGGCCCACGTGTACCAGCTCGCGATCCTTGGGCCGGATGTGCTCGGCATAGTCCTGGGCGCTGCAGCCGACATCGATGAGAGCGGTCAGGTGCGGTCCCCGGATCAGCCACGACACGTAGGGGATGTCGATGGCGACGCCCGCATGGTGCATGTAGGTGAAGCGGCTCTTTTCCCGGTGCGGGCCGTAGGCGACGACCATGGGCTCGATCGTGAACATCGTCCTTTCCTTCATGGCAGGCTGGCAGGAGGCTGGTGATGTAGGCAGGGGTCAGCGGCCTGCGGTCGACCTGCACGCCGAAGGGTGCGAGCGCATCAGCGACTGCGCAGGCCACAGCCGCTGCGGTGGCGGTCATCCCGGACTCGCTCATTCCCCTCCCCCGAAGGCCAGCTTGACACTGGAGGAACCTGCACATATAAAATCCCATATCTGATGTTCGTAAGAGGCCAGAGCTAGGGGCATCACTAACAGGCGATTTGTTACGTCATATTGAGCAATCCCGATCTCGACCTAGCCGTTGCGCTTGTTCAGACGGCCCGCCGCATCCCAAGCATGCTCGGTGCAGGCGGCCACCGTCCGAGTTCCGGCCCACGCTGATGCGCGAGTCAGGTTCAGGCGCAGGCCGACCGATTGGAGAGAGATCCTAGGCCACATGGGCTGAAACGAAGGGACTTGGCCATGCCTCGACTGATCATTCGCAACGGCATGATTCTGACTCTGGACTCGGTTGGGACATATTTCGAGCGAGGTACGCTTATTATTGACGGGGACCGAATAGTTTCCGTCGACGATGGAGCGGTCCCGGTTATGGATCAGCCCGGGGATAAGGCGATCGATGCGGCCGACAAGATCGTTATGCCGGGGCTAGTCGATTTGCATTACCATACCGCCCTCGGTAAGGGATATAACGATCATTTGCCCCTGTGGGAGTACCTCGACGAGTGCTGGTATCCTATCGTCCGGGCGGTAGACCCAGAGGCTGCTTACTGGGCGGCGCTTGTGAGCTACACCGAGTCCATCAAGTCTGGTGTGACCACGGTCAACGACATGTATCGTCAACTCACTGCACTTGCTCAAGCCGCCGATGACATTGGTATTCGGGCAGTATTGTCTAGCGATGCTGCGTTGCCCGAGTATGGCCTTGACACCTTGGCCGATAATGCCGACGCATACGCGGCTAATCACGGCAAGGCCGGTGGGCGCATCGAGATTCTGGGTCGGTATAGATTGGCTTCCAACTGTCGACATGGCGTTTTTGCGCGACGCCCGGTCCCTTGCCAACGAGCTCGGGACTGGCATTCACATCCATCTCAACGAGTCGATGTCGGAGGTCGAAGACTCTCTCACACGCTTTGGAAAGCGGCCAGCTCATGTATACAACGAGGCCGGATTGTTGGGGTCAGACGTGGTGGCCGCGCACTCAGTCTGCCTCGATGACGACGAAATCAGCTTGCTCGCAGAAGCTGGAGCACATGTATCACATAATCCTTCCTCTAATGCCAAACTCGGCAACGGGATTGCGCGCGTCCCAGAAATGCTGCGGTCTGGTATCAATGTTGGGCTCGGCCACGATGCGTGCGAATGTAATAATAGTGCAGATATGTTCGAGGTCATGAAGTTTGCCTCCCTCATACACCGTGCAAAGTGGTCCGATGCGAGCCTAATGCCGGCAGAGGCGGTGCTCCGAATGGCGACCAACTCCGGTGCGCGCGCACTGGGGCACGATACCGGCCGGCTGCAGCCCGGCTCGAAGGCTGACGTTATACTTATCGACACTAACAACGCAATCTTTACCCCCTTGATGAGGGATAGCGCCGCGCACATTCAGAGCCATCTCGTCTTCGCTGCCAACGGGAGCGTGGTTGACACGTCCATTATCGATGGGCGCATCGTTATGCAGAACCGACGACTAGCCTTCGTGGATGAGGGGCAGATAATCCGCGAGGCGAATGCGGCTTTTCGTCGTATCCGAGATGACCTCGTTGTTGTACGGCGATAAGCTGATTCAGCGGTCGCCGACGTCCGCCGCGAGCTTTTCGGGGAAGACTTTCCCGCGGCGACCGGGATTGTGGTTAAGGAACTATTGGGCCGGGGCGTTTTGATAGAGATGGATGCTGTTGCAGTGCTCTGACCCCGGCACGTCAGGCGCTCCATGCGCCGCCCAGCCCGAGTTCCCGCAGCTTTCCGCGGTACGCGATCGTGACGGCATCGGCTTGGACGTGCAGTTCTTCGCTCAGGTCCAGCGGCAGCTCCTCCGGGCGCTGGCCCTCCACGATCGGCCGGTCTTGGGTGGCGATGCTCAGGTCGAAAGCGATTATCTCCTTGTCCGGGACATGTGAATCGAAGTTACGAGCCGCGACGAAGAAAACGTTCGTCTCCCTGGCGGAAGCCGGTGACGCTATATCGAACGCCACGTGAGCCGATCCCTCGCCCTTCTCTGGATACCCTATGGTCAGCTGAACGGTGAAAGGCAGGGTCACGTTATAGGAGGTGTAGCGTTGGATGGCATCATTTCCGCCGAGCGGTGAGCCCTGCGGGTTGGCGGCCAAGTACGGGAAGTCATAGTGCAGGCCTTGCGAGGTTTGCTGCACGTCCACGCGCGGGACCTCTGTTATGTTGGGGTTTCCGAACGTGCCTACGTGTACGAACGGGAAGTGGCTCACGTCCATGAAGTTCTCGATCTGACGTGCCGCGGACGTCTTCCACGATTGCATGCCTATCTGAATATACCTATATGAGGGATCCTCAAGTACTGGGCACTCTGGGAGGCCGGCGCGAGGTTCCGATATGCACGCCCAGACTAGTCCATAGCGTTCCTCGCAGTTAATGGTCATGAGCCGGGCACGCGGGGATATCCGCGTTGAGGCGGGCTGGGATGGGATCCGCACGCACTCACCCTCTGGGCCGTACCGCCAGCCGTGATAGGCACACACGATCTCGTCTCCCTGCATGCGCCCCATGCTGAGGGGACTGCCCCGGTGCATGCACAGGTCCCTGGCGGCTACCACACCCTCACTTGTTCGATATACCACCAGATCAACATCGAGCAGCTTGGCCTTGACGGGAGTACCCGCCACGTCCGAGCCGAACGCGATCGGGTGCCAGTAGCGCCCAAGAACTTCCCAGTCGCCAGGACTGAAGGTGCAGTCCTGGGGCCGGGGAACAGCCGTTTCGGTCAACACGGCAATGCCCTCTCCGATGAGACCACGCGCCGAGCGTGGCGAACGCAGATGCACCATTATACATAATGTTCAGCACATCAGATCTCATTTATCACGTCAAGCACTGGCCGGCGCCGCTTGTGGGAGCGTCCGACCGTCTGTGTAAGTGATCGTGGCGGGTTTCATGGGGTCGGGATTCGCCCGTCGAAGTAGATCGTGAACGCCTGTAGCGCCTGTTTCCGCCCGGAACTGCGTATCCCGGTGCTAGTACGGCAGCGTCATTTCGTTATGGGCCGAGTTCGGTGGCGAGTCTGTGCTGGTAGTGGCTGTGACGGGCTTGGCCTTGGTGGTTGCGGCGCCAGCTGGACCAGTGCTGGATGTCGCTGATGGCGCGGGCCGGGGTGGCCAGCCGCGCCCGGTGCGGGGTGATGACCAGGCTGTTGAACAGGCGGCGGATTTCGGCAGCGGTCAGCGCGATGGGTCCGCGCTGGCGTGCGTGGTGCCAGGGATCGGCGGGTGGGGCCGGTGCCGCGGCGGCGGCACCGGCCATCAGGAACGCCAGGGCGAGCATGGCCAGGGTGACGAACCGGTGCCAGCCGGTCCAGGTGCGCACCTGGTAGTGGTCCAGCCCCAGCTGGCCCTTGGCGGCCTGGAACTGTTCCTTAATGCTCCAGCGCATGCCGGCGATGTGGACCAGGGTGGCCAGCGTGACCGGTGCCGGTGACCAGCAGCGGTAGAAGGCCAGAACACCATCGCTGCCGCGGCGGATCAGCAGGCTATGGCCGTCTTGGTGGGCGCTGGCCCAGGCCCAGTCATACCAGCGCGGGCCCTTGGAGCCGGTCCCGGCACTGACACGCTGCCAGCAGCCCGCTGGCAGGGCCGCGGCGAGGTGATCGGCGCGCAGCCGCCGTTTGCCGCCCGGGAAGGCTGGCACCCGGTGGGTGCGCGAGACCGCCAGCACATAGCCCACGCCCAGCTTGGCCACCCCGGCGCGGAAGGCGCCGTCATCACCGTAGGCCTCGTCGCTGGCCACCCACGCCGCGGGCGTGCGGGCCGCCACCGCATCGGTGATCATCTCCAGCGCCAGCCCCGGCTTGGTCGCGAATCCTGCATCCGCCGGGACACCGGCCGCTGCGCACCGCTGCGCGTCTTGGGCCCAGGAGTGCGGCAGGTAGACCCGGCGGCCGGTCAGCGCCCGTCCCCGCGGCGAGGCGTAACTGAGGAAGACGCCGACCTGGGAGTTCCCGGTCCGCCCGGCGGTACCGCTGTACTGGCGCTGCACCCCCACCGAGCCGGTGCCTTTCTTCAAGAACCCCGTCTCATCACAGATCAGCACCCCGCCCGCATCGCCGAGCTGGGTGGCCACGAACCCGCGGACGTCATCGCGGATGCCATCGGCGTCCCACACCGCGGTGCGCAGCAGCCGCTGCATCGCCTGCGGATCACCATGACCTGCCTGCTCCGCCAGCCACCAGCAGTTCTTCCGCTCCACCGGGGACAGCAATCCGAGCACGAACTCCCGGGCCGTGCGGCGCGGCTCCACCCGCCCAAACCGGCCCGCGACCGCGAACATCAGCTCACCGGACAGCTCCCGCCAGCTGGCGGGGTCTACGCTGTGGCCAGCGGCCACCGCGCCATCATCGGGCGTCCACACAACCCTGCATGATCACGCGGTGGCCGCACCTTCACCCCGGTTACGCCAAAGATCACGAAGTGACGCTGCCGTAGCAGTGAGGCCAGCCTCGGACCGCCGAGGTGGGTGGCTGCCTGAGTTCATCCCTGCTGGTGGCATCGTGGCTGAGGTAGCGGTCCGAGCCTGTCCTCACGGGCTCGCGGCTGCGCCGCGATGAGCGCACGCTGGTCTTATGGCACAGGTCGTCACGGTGAATGACGTGCTCGATGGGCATGCCGCGCTGGATATCGAGTGCCTGGACCGGATCTACCTCAACGCCTACGTGCCGATCTTGCAGACCAGCGCGCAGGTGGTGGCGTTCTTGTCTGGGCACCTGGGGTTCCCATTCCCCTCACCGGTGCTGTTCCGCCAGCTCGGGGAGCGGTTTCGCAAGGCGGTGGCCGCCTTTGCCGAGGCTAACGGCATTCCCTGGATCCGGTTCGGCAAGGACCAGGCCAAGCTGGAGGTGATGGGCCCGCATCTGGCCCGGCAGGCGGCGACCGGCCGGTCTGGGGTGGCCGCGGTCGGGGTGGCCCAGGAGTTCCAGCGGGTGTGGACCGCCTATGAGGGCAAGACCTCCACCGGCACGCCGCGGTGGTCTTTTGCCAAAACCGACCGGCGGGTGACCTGCTACTACTTCTACCTGTGGGATAAGGATTTCGGCCCGGCGTTCATCAAGGTCTGCGCCTATTTCCCCTATCCGGCCAAGATCTGGGTCAACGGGCATGAGTGGGCCAAGCGGCAGGCCGAGCGGGCCGGGATCGGTTTTACCGCACTGTCCAACGGGTTCGCCGCCTGCGACGACCCGGCCGGCCTGCAGGAGATCTGCGACCGGCTGCAACCAGGCACCATCGAGGTGTTCACCCAGCGGTGGCTGCACGCCCTGCCGCTGCCATTCACCACCCGGGACCACGATGCGGGGTACTGGTGGGAGGTCTCGATGCGCCAGGTCGAGGTCTCCCGCACCATCGTGTTCGACGCGCCCCGCCACGCCCGCGGCTTCTTCGAGGCCCTGGTCGCCGACAACCTCGACATCGGCCGCCCGCACAACGTCGAGATCATCTTCGGCCGCCGGGTCCGCCGCGACACCTGGGGAACCTTCCGCACCGCGATCGACCGCCGCGACAACGGCGGCGTCATCGTCAACGTGTTCTACAAGCACTCGCGGATCAAGCAATACCTCAAAGACGGGAAGGCGATGCGAATCGAGACCGTCATCAACTCCCCCCGCGACCTGGCTGCCTGGCGAGGCTGCCCCACCTGGATGAACTGCAGGCCAAAGCCCGCGCGGCCAATCACCGCATACTGGAAGCTGAACGCGCCGGCCAGGGCACCGTCCTTGCGAGCCCAGCCTTTGAGCGGATCGCGCGCCCCTCCGTCGATGCGGAGGGGCGGAGGACCCCGGCGCTACGCTTCGGCGATCCTCGGGTCATGGCCCTGGCCGGCGCCTTGTGCCAGACGCTGCTCGCCGCCACCGGCTTCACCAACAAGAACCTGCGCGTCTTGATCGCCGGGCTGCTCGGCAGCGCCTACACCCCCGGGCAGATGACCTACGACCTGCGGCGGCTCCGCCTCGGCGGGCTCATCCGCCGGCTACCGCACACCAACCGCTACGTGCTCACCGCCGACGGCATCCGCATCGCCGTCTTCTACACCAAGATCTACAACCGGCTCCTGGTCCCGCTGACCGCCGCCAACCAGCCCCAGGCCCCACCCGAATTGCGGGCCGCGCACGCCAGCCATCACCCGCCACGTCAACGACTACGCCACCCACGCCCGCCTGCCCCGCCCCGCCCCGCCTGAAAACTTGACACAAACGTCCACAAGCCCGCGACCAAAGATCGCTAGGGGTGAAGGGCAAATACGGCGAACTGCCGGTCGGAGCCAACGAAGACCCGGCCGTCTGCGACGGTCGGTACCGTGAACTTCGGCCCGCTGTTGTAGGGTCCTGCGGGCGCGTCAAAGACCTTGTGGGTCACATTGTCAGCGTCGAATGCCAGGAGTTTGATGGTGTTTCCGCCGGCCACCTGGGTGGCCCACACCACGCCGGTTCCGGCAGCCGAGCTATTGGAGCTTACTGTGGGAGTGGCCGGGGGAAAGGGGAATGTGTCGGCAGTGTGCGCCAGGAACTGCATGTGGGCGTTGTTCAGGGACAGAGACCGCAGCGTCTGGTCCTTGCCGCAGTAGTAGATGCGCTGGCCCTGGGCGCCGTTATAGTAGGCGGGCCCGCCGTATACTCCGTTGAGGATCGTCTGCGGCAGGATTCCCAGCACGTGATCGGTGTTGGCGTTGAAACCGCCGGGGTTTGCCCGGTCCATGAGGTAGACGGTTCCCTCTTTGCCGCAGCTCACCATCTGATGTGGATGTGGCCCCGGCTGGTCGGGTAGCAGCATCACCCCACCGGAGCCCAGATCCTTGTCCTTGGTGTCGAGCTGGTCCTGATTATGCGGGGTGAAGGAACCGGCCAGAGCCAGATGCGGGGTGAGCCTGAGCACGGTGTCTCCGCAGTCCTTGCCCCCGAGGTCGAGGTCGAACGGGCCGTTACCGGTTTGGCAGTACAGGAAGCCCTGAGTGTCCGCGGCGAGGCCAGTGCCGCCTTGCCAGATGCCGGCCGCCTGATCACTGAACCCAGGGGGGGTGACCGGGCGCAGGCACTTGTCCGGAGCGGCGTTGAATTTCGCCACCCTCGCCAGGGTGCTGGCGTTGTAGCCGAAGATCCATCCGTGGTAGGGCGAGACGTCGCAGTGGCTGGCGAACGCCAGGTACAGGGTCCCCCCGAACAGCAGCAGGCCGGGACGGTTGTGGTGATGCTTGGCATCGAAAGTGATCCGCCCGTTGACGTTGGCTGCTCCTGTGCCGGCCACCGATCCCGCGATCACTGCTGGCTGCTGGCGGGGGGAGCCGTCGGCCAGTTGTATGGCGTGCAGTCGGTAGCGCGCCACCCCGCCGGTCTTGGTGATGGTCTTCGCGGTGGCATAGAGGATCCCAGCGGCACGGTCGATCACCGGCGTCGAGCTAATACAGACAACCGGGATAAGATCTTTACATCCCTTGTCCAGGTCCGTGACCGTGTTAAAGGGCCGTTCGCCGGAGGGCACCAGCGATCGCTTCCAGTAGGGTCCCGGGGTGCCGGGGGTGACGGGATCGGGAACATCAGCGTCAAAGGCATAGACGGAGCCTGCTTCGGTGGCGACGAAGACCACGTTGCGAATGCCGAATGAAGGAAGATTCAGACCGCTCACGTAAAGTGGCTGGGCGTACACCTGGCCGTCCACCTGCTGCGAGAACGCGAGCGAGAATTTACCGCCGCCAACAGTGGCCGGTGTGAGCGTCGGCTCATTGTTATTCCACCCCGTTCGAGCGGCGTCGTAATGCTGGGTCAGACAGTCCATGGGGTTCTCCCCACGCCGTGCTTTGGGTTCGCTGAGGCGGACCGGCGCTCAGGCCTTGAACTCGACGATCAGGATGTCGTGTTCGCCGCCCTCGATGTGCTCGACCTCGTGCTCCGAAGCTGGCCGCCAGATGACATCCCCAGCCTTACGGCTTATGTTCTCCTGGTGATCGCTCTCCGTCCGTCTTATGTGAGCATCTTTGAGATAGATAATCAGCCGCTCGCGCCGCTGGGCTGACGACACTGATCCTGGCCCGGAACGCATGATCCTTTGCACGAGCACGCGGTCGTTCTCCAGGACGGTGCTAACTTCGGCCGCTGTCATAGTGATCATCTTCCCTTCTGCGGTTTGGGCTAGGGGCTAATACCGGTAGCGGGATTTCTGTGCTGGTCTGCTTTTGACGGATCAGGCCGCCAGCCAGGGGCGGATGGCCGCCGCGGCCGGGCAGGGAAGGACGGTGCCGCCGGGGCTGATGGTCAGACGGCGACTGCACCGGCCGTTCATGCACGGTTTGGGGGTTCACCCCGTTCACCGCCAATCACCGCTGCATCCGTGCTCAATGTGCTGACATGCCCTTCAGACGCTCTCACCTCCGCCGCGCGCCGGCAAGGCACATGCCAGGACCGCACGCTGGTCGTCAACGGCTCACATCACCGTGTTCGACAGCGGCCTGTATGCGGTGCTCGACTACCGTGTGCACCACGGCCAGCTCCCGCTGGGCGAGCCCCAGTGGTGTGTAGGGTCAGGACACCCGGCGGGCTGTCTTCGTGTTCCAGCGTGGCCACGAAGGTGCCGGAAGTGGCCCTGGCGGCGGCCGAAGAAGCAGCCGCGATCGTTCCGCGCCGGAATGTGCCGAAGGGTGCCAGCGGCGCCACTAACACCCCGCTAGCACCCGGCCCAAAACACAACGGGGCGATCTTCACGACGGAAGAAGGCCCAGGCCAGCACGGGTGCGCCGCCAGGGACTCGAACCCCGAACCCGCGGATTAAGAGTCCGCTGCTCTGCCAGTTGAGCTAGCGGCGCTTGAGACTCAGTGATGGTAACAGCACCAGCACAGGGGACGCGAACTGGTGCGCGGGCCGCGGCGGCCCGGGGGAGCGCGGCCCGGCTGCGGTCAGCCGCCCAGGAAACGACCGGCCAGCGCGGCCGCGTGGGACGGGCGGCCGGTGCGCGCTTCCTGCCGGTCAGCCCAGGTCATGACATGCAGCCCGGCATTCACGCCGAGCCACCGCAGCGGTTCCGGCTCCCAGCGCGGTGAGATGTGGTTCACCCAGGGCAGCCGGGTGAGTTCGCTGTCGGTGCCGAGGATCAGATCGGCCAGTGTGCGGCCGGCCAGGTTGGTGGTGGCGACCCCGTCGCCGACATAACCGCCCGCCCAGCCGAGCCCGGTGACCGGGTCCAGCCCAGCGGAGGCGCACCAGTCGCGGGCGATGCCCAGCGGGCCGCCCCAGTTGTGCGTCACCGTCACCCCGGTCAGCACCGGGAACAGGTCGGCCAGGGTGCGCCGCAGTGCGGCGAACACCGGCGGCACCCGGTCATACTCCCGGCGGACCGCCGAGGCCAGGTGATAGGGCGCGCCCCGGCCACCGAACGCCAGCCGCCCGTCCGCGGTGCGCTGGCCATAGATGACCAGGTGGCGCAGGTCGCCGAAGGTGGCCCGGCCGGCCAGCCCGATCTGGGCCCAGACCTGCTCCGGCAGCGGCTCGGTCACGATCATCAGCGAGTACACCGGCGCCACCGCCCGCCGCAGCCCGGGCAGCAGTGGCGTGTACCCCTCGGTGGCACGGATCACATGCCGCGCCCGGACCACACCCCGGGTGGTCCGCAGCAGGCCCGGCTCGATCGCGATCACCGGCGTGGCCTCGTGCACGGTCACCCCGCGCCGGCGTACCACCTCCGCCAGGCCGCGGACCAGCCGGGCCGGGTGGATGGCCGCGCAGTGCGGGGTATAGGTGGCACCCAGCACGTCGGTGGCCTGCGCCTGCTCGCGTGCCTCAGTGGCAGTCAGCAGGCGCAGGTCCTGTTCCCCGAAGCCGAACTCCCGGGCCTCGGCCACCTCGGCCCGGGCCCGTTGCAGCTGGGCCCGGGTGCGGGCGAACTGGATCGTGCCGCCCTTGGCCCAGTGGCAGTCGATGCCCTCCGCCGCCGCGACCTTGCCGACCTCGTCCACACAGTCCTGCATCGCCCGGTACATGGCGATGGCCGCGTCCCGGCCCGCCTGCCGGGCCAGCTTGGCCAGCGACGCCGGGAACAGGGCCGAGCACCAGCCGCCGTTGCGCCCGGACGCACCGAACCCGGAGATGCCAGCCTCGCAGACCACGATCCGCAGCCCCGGCTGGGCCCGGGCCAGGTAGTAGGCGGTCCACAGCCCGGTGAAGCCGGCACCGGCGATGGCCACGTCGGCCTCGGCGTCTCCGGGCAGGGGGTCAGCGGGCATCAGTGAGCCGGGCACCGAGTCCAGCCAGTAGGACAGGGACCGGTATGCGCTATCCGAGGCCATGCCGCCCATCGTGACATGCGCCGCCCGGCCCGGCCGCACCTGGGCACCAGCCGCCGCCATCCGCGCCAGCCCAGCCGTCGTCGGCGCCAGCCCGGGCCACGGGGCATCGGCCCGGGTCGGGCATCCTTGATGGCATGCCCATCGAGTCACCTGCCTTCGAGGCGCTGCCCGGCCGCCGTCAGCTGGCCGGCCCCTACCGGGTTTGCCTGGTCTGCCTGGGGAACATCTGCCGCTCGCCGATGGCGGAGGCGGTACTGCGGGCCGAACTGGACCGGGCCGGGCTGAGCGACGCGGTGTCGGTGGAAAGCGCGGGCACCGGGGACTGGCACGTGGGGGAGCGGATGTACGATCCGGCCAGGTCAGAGCTTGACCGGCGCGGTTATGACGGCTCCGGCCACCGGGCGCGCCAGATCGAGCCGTCCTGGCTGGCGGACTACGACCTGCTGCTCGCCATGGATGCGGACAACCTCGCCGATCTGCGCCGGATGGCGGGCGGTTCGGCGGCAGCGGGCAGGATGCGGCTGCTGCGGTCGTTCGACCCGGGACTGACCGGCGACGACCCGTTCGGCGGCCAGGTGCCCGATCCCTATGGCGGAACCCCCGATCAGTATGCGCTCGCGTTCGACCTGATCGAGGCCGCGGCGAAGGGCCTGGCTCAGCGGCTGGCCGGGTTCTGCGGCAGCCAGCCCGCCGGGCGGTGACCGGGCCGAGCGGCCCACCGGCCGCCGGGCGGTGATCGGTCAGGGCGGTCCGGGCGTCGCCGGCCGGTTGGCCAGGCTCACCGGCGCCGGGGTGACTGACCTGCGGCCGATCGGGTCCGCCCACCAGTTCCGCCACTACCGGGCCAGCCTCAGCGACGGCCGGGCCGTCTTCGTCAAAACGGCGGGTGCGGACGTGACTGCGATGATCGCGGCCGAGGCTCAGGGGCTGGCCTGGCTGGCGGCGGCCGGGTCGGCGCCGGCCCCGGAGGTACTCGGCTGGGACGAGAGCCTGCTGGTCATCTCGTGGGTGCCAGCGGGCGCGCCGGACGCCGTGGCGGCGGAACGGTTCGGGCGGGAACTGGCCGGCACTCATGCGGCCGGGGCTGGCCAGTTTGGTGCGCCGTGGCCAGGCTTCATCGCCAGCCTGCCGCTGGCCAACGACATGCCCGCCGATGACGGCTGGCCGGACTGGTACGCGAGCCGCCGGCTGCTGCCGTTCCTGCGGCGCGCCGCCGACGCAGGCACACTGGGACCCGCGCAGATCCGCGAGGTGGAAGCCGTCATCGCCCGGATCGGCCAGCTGGCCGGCCCGGCCGAGCCGCCGAGCCGTATTCACGGCGACTGCTGGTCGGGCAATGTGCTGTGGTCGGGTGGGCGCGGCTGGCTGATCGACCCGGCCGCCCACGGCGGCCACCGGGAAACCGACCTGGCGATGCTGGCGCTGTTTGGCGCGCCATTCCTGGACCGGACTCTGGGCAGCTATCAGGAGGTGGCGCCACTGGCGGACGGCTGGCGGACGCGGGTGCCCTTGCATCAGCTGCACCCGCTGCTGGTGCACGCCTGCCTGTTCGGATCGGGTTACGCGGCGCCGGTGGCCGACGCGGCCCGCGCCGCCCGGCATGCCTGATCGCCCGGTCTCGTGGCGGGATGAGGTTAAGGTCGGGCCGCCCTACCTAGCTTCGTCGGCGAGCGGGAGCGTGATGCGGAACGTGGCGCCCTGGCCCGGCTTGGTGTCCAGGCCGACCGTCCCGCCGTGCGCGCTGACCAGGGCGGCGACGATGGCTAGGCCCAGCCCCGCGCCGCCGGTGGTGCGTGCCCGGGCCTGGTCGGCCCGGTAGAACCGCTCGAACGCGTGCTCGGCCTGCTCACTGGTCAGGCCCGGGCCCTGGTCGGTCACCTCCAGGACCACACTGGCCACCGGGACCGCCTCGTCTGGGCCAGCGGTGCTGATCCGGACGCCGATCGGGGAGCCGACTGGGGTATAGGTAAGCGCGTTTGCCATCAGGTTGCCGATGACCTGGCGCAGCCGTGCGTCGTCACCGAGCACGATGAAGGCAGCGCCGGTCCCGACCGTGAGCCCGATCGCCCGGTCCGGGGAGATCATCCGCGCGTCCTGCACCGCGTCCGCGGCCAGCGTGAGCAGATCCACCGGCCGCCGCTCGAGCGACCGCTGCTGATCCAGCCGGGCCAGCAGCAGCATGTCCTCGACCAGCACACCCATCCGGGCCGACTCCTGCTCGACCCGCTGCATGATCCGGTCCAGGTCGGGCTTGCTGAGCTGGCCATAGCCTCCCGCCGCCGGGAGTGCCGTCACCGGCCCGGGAGGCGGCCGCCGGCGGCCGGTGACCGGCTTGCCGCCGGAAGACTCGGCGCCGGCCGGCTCGCGGCCGGCTGACTCGCCACGGCCTGACTCGCCACTGCCTGGCCCGGCGTCGGCCGACCGGGCGCCGTTCGCCACCCCGCCGCGCTGGCGGTAGTACTCGGCATAGCCGCGGATCGCGGTCAGCGGTGTGCGCAGTTCGTGGCTGGCGTCGGCGACGAATTGGCGCATCTTCTCCTCCGAACGCAGCGCCGCAGCCTCGGAGTCCTCTCTGGCGTGGAACGCCGTCTCGATCTGGGCGAGCATCGCGTTCAGCGAGCGGCCGAGCCGCCCAACTTCGGTGCGCGGATCCCGGTCGGGGACCCGCTGGGACAGGTCGCCGGCGGCGATCGCGCCGGCGGTGACCTCGATGTCGGTGAGCGGGCGCAGGCTGGTGCGCACGATCGTGACGCCCACCACCGCCAGCGCGACCAGTACGATCCCGCTCACTACCAGGTCGATGCTGGCCAGTTCGTTGAGGGTGCCGTAGACGCTGGACACGTCGATCCCGACCAGGATCGTGCCGCTCACCGACTGCCCGTTGAGCCCGTTGTTATAGGTGGTCGGGAAGGCGATGATCCGCCAGCGGGCGCTGCCGGCCTCCGCGGGCACGGTCAGGGTCTGCCCGGACTGCCCGGTGAGCCAGCCGGTGCCGGCCGGGATCTGCGGCCCGGGGATCATCTGTGGCTGGCCCTGGGTGCCCCCGAACCGGGTCTGCACCGGCTGCAGCATGTGGGAGAGCTGGCCGTTCGCGGTCAGCCAGTTGACCGAGGCGGGGATCGCTCCGGGCGTCGGGCAGGCACCCGGGTTGAGCAGGCACCCCTCCACCACGCGGGTGGCCGAGTACTGGAGGCCGGCCAGTTCGGCGTCGGCCTGGTCGAGCAGGTAGCCGCGCAGGACCAGGATGCCGCCGATGCTGATCGCCACCAGGGCGATGGCGACCAGCGCCAGCACAGCGGTGATCAGCTTGATCCGCAGCGGCACCCGGCCAGGCAACTGCCGGGCTGCCCGCCACTGACGGCTGACCATGACGGTGACCGCTACGAGGGAAGCCGGAGCACGTACCCGACCCCGCGCAAGGTGTGGATGAGCCGCGGCCCCTCGCTGTCCACCTTGCGGCGCAGCACGGATACGTAGGACTCGACGATGCCGGTGTCACCGCGGAAGTCGTAATCCCACACGTGGTCGAGGATCTGCATCTTGGAGAGCACCCGGTTGGCGTTGCCCATGAAGTAGCGCAGCAGCTTGAACTCGGTGGGGGAGAGCTGGATCGGCTGGCCGGCCCGCCACACCTCGTGGCTGTCCTCGTCCAGTTCCAGGTCGGCGAACTTCCGCCGGGGCGTGGGCTCGGTGGCGTCGCCCCTGGTCCGGCGCAGCACGGCCCGGATCCGGGCGATGACCTCCTCCAGGCTGAACGGCTTGGTCACGTAGTCGTCGCCGCCCAGGGTCAGGCCGCGGACCTTGTCCTCCATCGCGTCCCGCGCGGTCAGGAAGACGACCGGGATCCGGGTGCCACCCCCGCGCAGCCGCCGGACCACGTCGAACCCGTCCATGTCGGGCAGCATGACATCGAGCACGATCAGGTCCGGCCGGTGCCGCCCGGCCGCCTGCACCGCCTCGCCGCCAGCCGACGCGGTGATGACCTCGAAGCCGGCGTAGCGGAGGCTGGCGGACAGCAGTTCCAGGATGTTCGGCTCATCCTCGACAACGAGCAGCCGGGCATCGGGCCGCTTCCTGTCATCGCCCGGAGTGGTCATACGGCCATCATCCAAGAACAACCTGAGTGTTTCCTGAAGGCGGACTGGGCCTGATCTGATGATCGCAGGCCTGCGCGGTGATCCGGCACGGTCAGGCAGGCGGGCTGCTGACGTCCAGCCAGCGCCCAATGGCCGCGGTCCGGGAATCGGCTCCCAGTTTCGCGTAGATCCGGTTGACGTGGTTCTTCACGGTCTTCTCGGCCAGCACCAGAAGACCGGCGATCTCGCCGTTCGAGTGCCCGTCGGCGATAAGCGACATGATCTCCGCTTCGCGTACGGAAAGCCCCAGCGGTCGTGCATTGCGGGACACGCTGGCCGTTCTCATCTGACCTCCGCGCCAGGACACCAGCTAATGAGATGCGACGCATGCTACCGAAACTGGCCCGGCCGTGCGCAAGGAAGCCGGGCCGGCCATGCGCATGCGCATTAATGCAAACCGGGCCGGCGTGGAGGGCCCGGGTGCCCCCGCGGCAGCCGTTAGGCGCCCAGATGAGAGCCGGAGAGCAGGCTCCGGGGTACCGGCTGGTCGGTGTTCAGGTCGTTGAACAGCCGGCTCGCCTGGGCGTGATCCCACTGCAGTGCGTCGCCCGCTGGCGTCACGTAATTCGAGTTGGCGATCGGGACAGTGGCGGTTTCCGGGTTACGCAGTGCGAATGCCACCTGCAGCAACTGGTACAGGTGCGTGCCGGTGTCCACCTGCAGCGCACCGGCCGCGCCGAAGGCGGCCGGGACAGCCGAGAACGGATTGACCAGCGTGCCCGGGCTGGTCACCTTGCGCAGCAGCGCGCCCAGGAATAGCCGCTGGTCCTGCACCCGCTGCAGGTCCTGGGTGGCGAAGGTATGCCGGTCACGCACAAAGCTGAGTGCCTGCCCGCCGTTCAGCGTCTGGCATCCTTTCTTCAGCCGCAGGCCGGACGCCTGGTCATGAACCCGGTGCGGCAGGCACATCTCCACCCCGCCGACCGCGTTCACGACGTTCACCAGGCCGCCGAACCCGATTCCCATGTAGTGCTGGATCTGCAGGCCGGTAACGTTCTGCACCGTTTTGGCCAGCAGCTTCGGGCCACCAAACGAATACGCCGCGTTGATCTTGTTCCAGCCATACCCGGGAATCGGGACATAGGAGTCGCGGGGCAGGCTGACGAGCACGGCCCGGCCGCCGTTGGCCGGGATATGCAGCAGCATGATCGTGTCCGAGCGCTGCCCGCTGATAGCGATACCCGTGTGCAGCTTGCGCTCTTCCTTGCGGGTCAGGCCCTGCCGGCTGTCGGAGCCGGTGATGAGCCAGTTCTGCCCCGCGCCGGCGGCCGGCCGCCTGGCATAGTCCACCAGCACGTTGGCCCGGGTGAGCTTGGAGTCGAGGTAGAAGTACATCAGCCCGCTCAGCACCAGCAGCACGAGCACGACGACCATCGTGATCAGCAGGATGCGGCTGACCGGGAACCGCCCGGCCGCCCCGCCGCCCGGGCCTGGCCCTGGCCGCCGCTGGCCGGGGCGGCCCCCGCCCGGCCGTGGTGGCGTAGAGGCCGGCGGCTGCGCGGGCCATCCGCCCGCCGGCGCGCCGCGCTGGTAGCCGGCCGGGGAACCACCGGCGGGGTAACCACCGGCCGGGTGGCCGGCCCCGGCGGCGCCGCCCGCACTGCCTCCCCGCCCGGGCAGCTGGACGGTCGGCTCACTGGCCGCCCCCGCCGCGCCCGCTGCGGCCCCGTCGCCGCCGGGCGGGTTCTCGTCCCGGAACCAGCCCGCTGGCCACTCGTTCACGCCGCACCCTCCCACCAGATCGTTACTTGCTGCCGGCCGGACGTCCCCAGATCACTGGGCAACTCCGGATCGACCCCCAGGTCCAGCAGCGCCGCCTCCACCTCGCTGGCCCGCTCCGGCGGCAGGCACAGGCGGCGCCTGGTCACCTCCACCAGTTCCGTCATGGACTGGTAGTCGGCGTAGGCCGGCCTGGTCGCTTCGGTGTGCTCCACCGCGAGACCCATCGCCGCCAGGATGCCCAGCAGGTCAGCGGCGGTCGGCCGGTCCGGGCGGGTCAGGCCGTGGAAACGCTGCCACAACGGGTTGAGCGCGGCCAGCGGGTGGACCGCGGTCATCTCCAGCACCACCCGGCGCCGGGCGTGGCGGGTCAGCTCGGTCAGGAACGGCGCCAGGTCCGGCACGTTGTAGACCACGTTGTGACAGGTCACCAGGTCGGCGGCAGCTACCTGGCCGGCCACCGCGGGCCAGCTGCCGGTTACCAGGCGGGCCGCCAGCCCGGCGGCGCTGGCCCGCTCGGCCAGCAGGCCGAGCATCTGCTCGTCCTGGTCGACCGCGGTCAGGAAGGTGGTGCGGGCCGCCAGTGGCAGGCAGGCCGCGCCCGCCCCGGAGCCGACGTCCAGCACGGTGCCTGGCGGGTCCAGCGCCTCCCAGGCCCGCTCGAACGATGGGCCGCCGGGGCTGAGCCGCAGCCGGTCCGCCCGGCGGGCGAACACCTGCCGGGGCAGCACCCAGGGGGAGTCGGCAGCGCCCGCGGTGATGTGACCGGGGATCGCCCAGGCGGCGAGATCCTCGCGCCACTGGCTGAGCAAGTCGGTCGGGGAGGCCACGTGGAAGCTCCGGCAGCGGTCAGGGGGCCGAGCGGCCGGCCCGCGTCGGTCGGGGAGAGCAGATCTACTCGTTGCCCGTGACACTGGGTTCAGAGATTACCTGCGCCATCGGCGTGGGCAGGCCAGCCGCGCTGGGCGGCCCCGAATCCGCTGCGGCTGGGCTCAGTGCTGGTCGCCCGCCCAGATCAGCTGGTTCTGCGCGTTCGTGTGCGACTGCTGGCGTCGCGCGAGGTGATGGTCCGCGGGTCACACGGGGCGTCACACGGTGGGGCGAGAAGGTCCAGTTGCCGTGGTATCCATCATGAGGGGAGAACCAAGATGCCGATGGTCACAGTGAAGCTGATCGAGGGAGTGTTCACGACTGAGCAGAAGCAGGAGATGATCCGGAAGATCACCGACACGATGGTCGAGATCGAGGGCGAGAACCTCCGGCCGGTCACCTGGGTAATCGTGGAGGAGGTTCACAGTGGGGATTGGGGCATCGCCGGCAACGGCCTCACGACGGCCGATGTGCACGCGCTGCAAGGCCAGGGTCAGCCGGCCGTGGCCGGAGCGGGCTGAGCCCCGCCGCCGGTGAGCGTACGGGTACGGCTGCTCGGCCAACCCCGCATCGACGACGGGTCCGGGCGGCCGTGCCGCGCGCCGCGAGGGAAGAAATCGTGGGCGCTGCTGGCCCGGGTCGCGCTGGCTGAGCGGCCCCTGCCCCGCGGCGAGCTGGCTGGCGAGCTGTTCGGCGAGGCCGACGACCCGCTTGGAGCGCTGCGGTGGTGTCTTGCTGACCTGCGCCGTTGCTGCGGGGCTCCGCGGCTGCTACGCGGCGAACAGTTGAGCTTGGCGCCAAGCTCGCTATGGCTGGACGTCTGGGCACTATGGGATGGATCGCTGCCCGCCGCCGAGATCGGGGGTGAGCTGCTGGCCGGTGCCGAGCCGCGCAACTGCCCGTCGTTCGGCATGTGGCTGATGCTGGCCCGCGGCCGGTGCGCGGCCCGGTCGATGGAGGAACTTCGTCAGGCGGCGCTGCGGTTGCTTGCCGAGGGGAAGGCCGAGGCGGCTGCCGATGTTGCTGGGCGTGCCGCGAGTCTGGACCCACTCGATGAGGGTGCGCAGGAGTTGTTCGTGCGTACCCTGGTCGCCGCCGGCCACCCCGCCCGCGCCACGGTGCACCTGGCGTCGTGTGAGGCTGCCTTTGCCAGGGAAGGCATCGTTCCCTCGCCCGCGCTACGGGCAGCTGCCCACCCCCCGGCAGCTGCTCCGGCCACTGGACTACGGGCTGGGGTGATCGCCCGGTCGCTGCGGCGGGCTGGAACCGCGGCCCTGGACGCGGGATCGGCGGACGCCGGCATTGAAACCTTGCGCCGCGCCGCCGAGGAGGCCGACCGGGCCAGGGACCGGCTCCTGCACGCTGATGTGCTCAGGACTTTGGGATCCGCACTGGTGCATTCGGTCCGCGGCTTCGATGGCGAAGGGGCTGTGGTGCTGCACCGCGCGCTGGCGGCCGCGAAGGCCGCGGGCAGCAAGAGCCTGGCCGCGGAGATCCTCCGCGAGCTCGCGTTCGTCGACGTGCAGGCCGGCCGTCATATGTCGGCCGGCCGGGCGCTCCGGGAGGCCTCGGCTGCCGCTGAGAGTGCCGGCGATCCGGCGCTGCGCGCGGGATTGCTCGCCATCCGCGGCATGAACGAGGCAGACCTGGGTCACCACGAGGTCGCAGCCCGGCTGCTCACCCAGTCCGCCCAGACAGCGCGGTCGGCGGGCCGCCGCCGGCAGGAGGCCTGGTCGGCCGGTGTCTTGGCGCGTTCCCTGCTGCTCGCCGGCCAGGTGGAGCAATCCCGCGCTGCGGCCGAGCGCAGCATCGAGATCTGTGACCGGGACCGGTGGAATGCCTTCCTGCCCTGGCCGCAGGCGCTGCGGGCGCACAGCCTGGCAGCTGACGGGCAGTGGGACCAGGCGTGGGACGACGCGGAGCAGGCGTTCGCGCTGGCCTGCCAGCTGGGCGACCCGTGCTGGGAAGGAATGGCAGGACGAGCCATCGCGCTGCTCGCCCTGCATGACGGCCGGGGAGCCGCGGCCATGGAGTGGGTCACTGATGCCCAGCGGCGCTGTGACCGGGTCTCCGACCGCTATGTCTGGGTCTCCGCGTATGTCAGGCTGGGGCATCTGGAGATCGCCGCGCGCCAGCAGCCCGATCTCGTCATCCCGCTGGCCCGCCGCCTGTATCAGGATGCGGTGCGGGCTGATCTGCCCGAATTCACCGCGTGGGCGCTGATCTACCAGGCTGAGGCCGGTGATACCGCACAGCTGCCGCTGGCCAGGGCGGTGGCCAGCCAGGTCGTCAATCCCGCATTGCGGGAAAGAGCCGCCGCACTGAGCAATCGGGTGCAGGGGGGCTGGTGAGCTGGAGGGTTCCTGGCTTGTGGCGGCTGACGCCGTCAGCCTCTCTGGTGCTTGTGGTGGCCGCTGGTGCGTGGGCCGGGGTGGCGGTGGTGGCGCGTGATATGGGCTCGATGCCCGGGACCATGGGTTTGGGCCTCGGTGCGTTCACCGCCGTCTGGGCGCTGATGATGGCCGCCATGATGCTGCCGTCGGTGACGCCGTTCGCTTCGCTCTATTCGCGGACCTTGCGGGGCAGGCGTGGCTGGCGGCTGGCCGCGTTCGGGTGCGGCTACCTGATTGTGTGGGCGCTAGCGGCCCTGCCCGCCTACGGGCTGGCGTGGCTGGCCGGACGGCTCGTGGCCGGCCACCCGGCTGCGGCTACCGTGCTGGCGGTGGCCATCTTCGCCGCCTGCGGGGTCTATCAGCTCACCCCGGTGAAGGGCCGGTGCCTGGCCCGCTGCCGGTCGCCGCTGGGTTTCGTGGTCAAGCTGGGCGGCTACCGCGGGCGCACTCGCGACCTGCGGGTGGGGCTCTACCATGGCGCTTTCTGCCTGGCGTGCTGCTGGGCGCTGATGGCGGTGCTGGTCGCCTTCGGGCTGATGAACGTGATCGCCATGGTGGTCTTGGCCGGTGCCGTGCTGGCCGAAAAGGCCTGGGTCTGGGGACCGCGTTTCAGCCACGTCCTGGGCGTCGCCGCACTCGGCCTCGCAGTCGCGGTGGTCTTCGTGCCGGGCCTGGCGCCCGGCTTGCAGCAGGTGGCCAACGCTGGCCAGATGGGGGGGATGTGATGTCCGGATCAGGGCCGGGCCCAGTGGCCGACTGGCGCGTGCGGGGCTCCTACTTCGAGGGATGCAATTGTGAGGCGATCTGCCCGTGCCGCAGCGTGGGCGGCCGGCCTGGCGGGCCCTCCACCTTCGGGGAGTGCTTCGGCGCCCTGTCCTGGCACATCCACCAGGGCCATGCCGACGGCACCGACCTGTCTGGGCTGCGGGCAGTCCTCTCGATCCGCTACTTCGACCGGGTGCAGCCCAGCACCCCCTGGGAGGTCGTGCTCTATGTCGACCAGGGCGCCAGCGACGAGCAGCAGGCCGCACTGGCCGACATCTTCCTCGGCCGGGCCGGCGGAACGGTGGCACGCCTGTACGGCCCGGCCATCGGCGAGGTCTGCGCCGTCCGGCCAGCCCGGATCACCCTCGAGCACACCGCGGCCCGCAAGCGCATCGATGTCGTCGGCTACCTGACGGTCGCGGCCGAAGGCGACGCCTCTGAGCCCGGCGACGTCCGGTGCGGCATCCCGGGCTTTGATCACCCCGGCACCGAACTCCACGGCGACACCCTGCAGTCAACCGACCCGGCGCTGCGCTGGGAAGTGAGAGGACGGCGCCATGCCGCCTTCACCACCGACTTCGACTACAGTTCCGGCCTCTGAAGCCGGCCCAGGGCACGCAGACCAACCGTGTCTGGGCAGCCCGCTGCCAGAATCAGGCATTGATCATGCCCAACGGCCCGGCCCCAGCCCCGCCGCCGGGCTCTTCGACCTGCTACGTCAGTGGGGTGAGCGAGGGGACTCGAACCCCCGACACCCAGGACCATAACAATGCTGCATGGTAGCTGAAGCTGCGGAAACCCTTGTCGTACAGGGATTCCTAGTACTACAGCCGGTGCGTCCAGAGATCTTGGAGGTGATCGTCCAGCGGTCATGACCTGATCGGAAGCTCGTCGTCGCCTGCCGGTGAAAGTCCGGTCCGGGTAATCGCCAGGGAGCCCGGTAGCAGGCTGGCGGTTCGGCCTGGAAACGGGCCGGGCTGGAGCCCAGCGTCGAAAGCCCTTGTGGGGGAGCAACTGAACGGTCCGTAGCGGAAGCGAAGCCTGCCGCGTCGTTAGACACCGAAGAGAGTGCCGAGCCGGGCGGCTCACGGCGAAGGCCATGGAAGCGGTGAAGATCCTGGAATCGCAGCCGCGAAGGACTCTCCGGCGTAAGAGGGCGCGGAACGTTCAGATGGTGGCGGCGGGAACTGGAGAGGCCCTCCCCGGCCGGAGCGTGCTGCGAGCTGGCGCGGAAGACGCCGTTCTATAACCGGTGTGGAGCCGGGAAGTGAGCGGGGTGCCGGGAGGGAGTCGGAGGCGGCCGTAGTACCGGTCGAGCCGCAGGACAACACAACCTGCGGTGAGGGAAGGGCCGCTGCTTCGTTCACGCGCACGTTGGAAGGCCCGGATCGGTGAGTGCCGGAAGTACGGCTAGGTCCACCCTGGCGGCTGTCTGTGGGGACAGGGTCCGCGCGTTGCAGCATGTGCTTTACCGGGCGGCCAAGGCCGATCCGGACCGACGGTTCCATGCGCTGTTCGACAAGGTCTGCCGCAGGGATGTGCTGGACAGGGCGTGGGAGGATGTGCGCCGCAATCGCGGCGCTGCTGGCATTGACCGTGTCAGCCTGGCGGACGCCGAGGAGTACGGGGTGTCCCGGCTGCTCGGTGAGCTGGCCGCGGAGTTGAGGGAGGGGCGGTACCGGCCGCTGCCGGCCCGGCGGGTATTCATCCCGAAGCCGGGCACTACCGAGCAGAGGCCGCTGTCGATCCCGACGGAGGCGGCATAGTGCCGCGGCGTCCAGTGATCTTTTGGGATCGCTCGTTGTCACCCATCCGTTCCATCCGCTGAGCGGGCAGCGGCTGGAGGTGTTGTTCGCCAAGCGCCGTGATGAAGGCGTGGTGTTCGTCTGCGGGGGCGGCGTCTACGGGTCGATCACGCTGCCGCAGGCGTGGACGGATCGGGGTGAGCCGCCGCTGGCGCATCGGTTGTCTGCCGAAGGGCTGGCGGCGCTCGACACGTTGGTCCGTGCGATGGGTGGTCGTTGATTGTGATGGCTGCTGACGGGACAATCTTGTGTGATGAACGACAACAAGAACGATCTCGGTGCGATGTCAACGCGCCGGCTGCTGGCGCGGCGTCGTGCGCTGGCGGAGCGACTCGGCTCGGTGGAGGAAGTGCTCGCTGGGTCGCTGGCGGAGCAGACGCGCCGGTGCGGCAAGGCTGGCTGCCGGTGCGCCGGCGGCGAACCGCACGGCCCGTATGCCTACTTCACCGCGCGCCCGCAGGGCCGCGGCCGGGCCAAGTACGTGCCGGCGGGGGTGGTGGAGGTGGTGCGCCGCTATCTGCAGCGGGGCGAGCAGGTCGAGACGGCGCTGGCGGAGATCTCGGCGATCAACGCCGAGCTGCTGGCCAGGCGAGTCCTGGAGTAGCCGGTGGCCAACGCCGCCCGGGCTGGGTGGCTGTCCGGCCACGTGCGCGCCGAAGCGGTCGCGGTGCTGGCCAACATGACGGCCGCAGCGCTGCGGCCAGGGACGGGGAGCGGCGGTGAACGGCGAATACAAGATCACAAGCTGGCATCGGGAACGGGCAGCGCTGGTCTACCTGCGCCAGTCATCGATGGTGCAGGTCCGCGAGCACACCGAGTCCACGATGCGGCAGTACGGCCTGGTGGAGGAGGCGGTGCGGCTGGGCTGGCCGCGCAGCGACGTGGAGGTGATCGACACCGATCTGGGGATCTCCGGCAGGTTCGGGGTCACGCGCGCGGGATTCACCGAGCTGGTGGGCAGGGTCTGCAGCGGCGAGGTCGGTGTGATCTTGGGGATCGAGATCTCCCGGCTGGCCCGCAGCAACGCCGACGTTGCCCGGCTGATGGAGTTCGCCCGGATCACCGGCACCCTGCTGATCGACGCCGACGGCGTCTACGACCCGGGCGACATCAACGACCGGATGCTGCTCGGTCTCAAGGGCACCATGGGAGAGGTCGAGCTCCATGTGATGGCCGGGCGGCTGCAAGAGGCCAAACGCGCCGCCGCCAGACGCGGCGAGCTGCGCACCCCGCTGCCGGTCGGCTTCATCTACGACTCCTGCGGCGAACCAGGTCACGACACGGTGATCGACCCCGATGCCGAAGTCCAGGCCGCCATCGCCGACGTGTTCACCGCGTTCGCGGCCTGCGGATCGGCCTACGGAGCCGTCACCGCCTTCGCCGGCCGGAAGTTCCCGCTGCGCGCCTACGGCGGAGTATGGGCCGGTCAGCTGCGGTGGGGCAAACTCACCCACGCCCGTGTCCTGGGAGTGCTGAAGAACCCGGCCTACGCCGGAGCGTACGTCTTCGGCCGTTACACCTCCCGCCGCACCGTCGACCCGGACGGGACGGTGCACACCACCATCGTGGAACGGCCCCGCCCGGAGTGGGCCGTGCTGATCAAAGACCATCACCAGGGCTACATCACCTGGGCTGACTTCCTGGCCAACGAGGCCAGGCTGGCCGCCAACCACACCGCCGCCGGAGCCCGCCCCGCCCGCGAGGGCATCGCGCTCTGCCAGGGCATCATCATCTGCGGCAGCTGCGGCAAGCCGATGATGACTAACTACCACACCGGCCAGCGGCCAGCCTATGAGTGCAGTTCCCGCCGTGACCGGCTGACCACGCCCACCTGCCGGACGGTCGCCGCGGCCTGCGTGGATGAGGCGGTCGCGGGCGTGCTGCTAGCCGCGCTCACGCCCGAGCAGGTCGCTTTGGCGTTGTCGGCCGCCGACGAGGTCACGGGCCGGCACCAGCGCGTCAGCCGGGCTGCCGAGCTGGCAGTTGAGCGGGCCGGCGACGAGGCTGACCGGGCCGAGCGCGCCTTCCACCAGGTCGAACCAGAGAACCGCCTGGTCGCCCGCACCCTGGAAGCCAGGTGGGAGGCCAAACTCACCGCCCTGGCCGAAGCCAAGCAAGCCCTGGCCGCCGCCCAGGACACACTGCCGCCCCTGCCCAGCCGCGCCGAGCTGGAGAAACTCGCTGGAGACCTGCCCGCCCTCTGGCACGCCGGCACCACCAGCGCCAAGGACCGCAAGCGGCTGCTGCGCACCCTGATCGCCGATGTCACGATGCTGCCCGAGCCCGACCGGAGCAAAGCACGGATCGGGGTCCACTGGCACACCGGCGCCGTCGACGAACTCATCACGGACCGGCCGCTGCCTCCCGGACCCGCCAAGCGCAGCCCGTCCCCGGCAGTGGAGATGGTCCGCCGGCTCGGCCCCACCACCGGCACCCGCGACCTGGCCGAACGCCTCAACGCCGCCGGGCTGACCACCGGCCACGGCAAGCCATTCGACGCCGCCGCCGTTCAGTGGATCCGCCACGCCTACAAGATCCCAGCACCCAACCCCTACGCCCCCGGCGAACTCAGCGTTGCCCAGGCCGCCGACCAGCTGGGCTGCAGCACAGGCGTCGTCTACTACTGGCTCAAGACAGGGCAGTTCACCGCCCGCCGCGGCGCCGGCAACCGGCTCTGCATCCCCTGGACCAGCCAGATCGAGGCCGACTGCCGGGCCCGCATCGCTCAATCCGGCCACCTGACCCCAGCCGCCCGCCGCACCAAACCCCGCCACGGACGCTGAGGCCACCGAGAGAACGTCAGTGCTACCTGGCACGCTCTCATCAACAGGTCACCGAACGGGCCCTGACCACGCAGATCAACACCCACCCGGAACATTCCGACACACGGTTGCAGGAGAAGCAGTATGAATCGTCCGTCCCTGCTGTCCGCGACCGGGTCGTGCAGGCTGCCGCGAAGATCGTGCTCGAGCCGGTCTTCGAGGCGGACTTTTTGCCGTGCAGTTTCGGGTTCCGCCCGGGGCGCTCGGCGCACGATGCCCTGCAGGTACTCATTGATGAGTCCTGGCGGGGCCGCCGCTGGGTCGTGGAGACCGACATCGCTGACTGCTTTTCGGCGATTCCGCATGACCGGCTGATGCAGGCCATCGAGGAACGCGTCTGCGACCGGGCCATCCTGGCCCTGATCCGCACGCTGCTGCGGGCCGGGGTGATGGAAGGCGGGTCGCTGCGGCGCAGCGCGTCCGGCACGCCACAAGGTGGCCCACTTTCACCGTTGCTCTGCAACGCCTACCTGCACCGGCTGGACCGGGCATGGCAGACGGGCGAGCACGGCGTGCTGGTCCGCTACGTCGACGACGCGGTGGTGATGTGCGACAGCAGGGAACAGGCGGAGGCCGCGCTCGCGCGGCTTACCGGCCTGCTGGCCGGGCTCGGGCTGGAGCCCAAAGCGGCCAAGACCCGCATCGTCCACCTGGCCGAAGGAAACCCGGGGTTTGACTTCCTCGGGTTCCACCACCGGCTGGTGCGCGGGCGGACCCCGAAATCGGCGCACCTGACCTTCCTCGCCCGCTGGCCCTCACGCAAGGCGGCCCAGCATGCCCGCGACCGGATCCGGGAGATCACCGGCCGGGAACGGCTGCTGGTGCCAGCCGAGGTCATCGTCACGGAACTGAACCTGTTCCTGCGCGGCTGGGCCGGATACTTCCGCTACGGAAACTCGGCCCGCGTCCTCGGCCAGGTCGGGAACTACGCCCTCTGGCGGCTCGGGCTGTGGCTGTCCAAACGGGGCAACCGCCGCCATGGCTGGCGATGGGGCGTCACCCAGGTACTGCTATCCCCAGACCACCTGGGCCTGACCAGCCTGCACGGAATCGTCATCCCGCCCAGGCCCTACCGGGACTGGCGCGGGAAGGCCGAACACCGCCGGTGAAGAACGTCGGTAAGCCGTGTGCGGGAGAACCGCATGCACGGTTTGACGGGCGGGGACTGGAAACGGGCCGCCATCAGCGGAAACCGCGCCAGTCCCCGACCCTCCCACTTCGTTACGGAGCCCGGTGCGGTGAGGTGAGGATGGCCGCGTTTCACAGTTGGCGATCTTGACTCACTGGGGTCCGTGCTGAGCGGTAACGTTCCCGGAACGGTCCGGGCGTAGCGTTGTGCCCTGTGGGGGAAGCGCAGGTAGCGGGCGGGCAGATATCGGCGGCGGCAGAGGTTACGGCCCGCCGTTTCCGCCTGGCATCTTCCATGACTGCGCTGGTCCTCGGCGGCCTTGTGCTGGTCTTGATGATCGCCGATGTGCCACTGGCCCGCCTCGCCCACCAGAGCCTGAACTCCAGCGGCGGCTCCACGCCGGTCTGGTTCTCGGCTGCCTTCGGGGCGGTGGGCTTGGTGGTGGCCTGGCGCAAGCCGCGCAACCCGCTCGGCTGGATCCTGCTCGGCGGGGCGGCCTTCGGCGTGCTGAGCGAGGATGCCAGCTTCTACGCGGTGGCCGACTACCGGCTCCATCACGGCGGGCTGCCCTTCGGCTGGGTGGCGTTGCTCGCGCAGCCCGGCTGGGCTCCGGGGATCGTGCTGCTCGGGCTGACCGTGCTGCTGTTCCCCGATGGCCGGCCGCCGTCACCGCGCTGGCGGTGGGTGCTGTGGGCCTATCTCGCTACCGGCCTGTTGTGGATAGCCGGTGCCATCACTATCACGGTGGGCGCCATCATCGGCCACACCACGGGGGTAGATCCCAGCGGAAACCTCCTTCTCCTTACCGGCACCGACCGCGCCGCCACCTGGTGGAATGTGGTGTCCAATGTCTTCTTCGTGCTGCTGGTGGTCTGCTGGCTGGGGTCGCTGGCTGGCCAGCTGCTCAGCTACCGGCGCTCGTCGGGGGAGCGCCGCCAGCAGCTGAAGTGGCTGATGAGCGGGGCCGCAGCCGTGGTAGCCGCCCTGGTACTCCGCGGGGTGCTGTCGGGAGCGCACGGGGTCCTCGGGGCAGTGGGCAACGTCGCGGGTGCCGCCGGGCTGCTCGCGCTTCCGGTCTGCATGGGTGTGGCGATCTTCAGGTACCGCTTGTTCGACATCGACCGGATCATTAGCCGGACCCTGGCGTATGCCATCGTGACCGGCCTGCTGGTGGGGGTGTACGCGGGTGTGGTGCTGCTGGCGACCCGGGTGCTGCCGTTCCACACTCCGGTGGCGGTGGCGGGCGCCACCCTGCTCGCCGCAGCGTTGTTCAATCCGCTGCGCCGCCGGGTGCAGCGGATTGTGGACCGCAGGTTCAACCGGGCCCGCTACCACGCCGACACGACTATCGCCGCGTTCGCGGCCCGCCTGCAGGATGCGGTGGACCTGGATGCGGTCCACGATGACCTGGCAGGTACCGTTCGCCAGGCCCTGGAACCCGCCCACGTATCGGTGTGGACCAGCCAACCCGGCTGAGGCTGGCCTCAGCCGGCTCCACCACGCCAGGCCGCATAACGAAGTGCGGCTGTAGTACTAGTTGTCCGGTTGGCATTCTCACGCCCACTGAGAGCTACCTGAGACTCTCTCGCCTGCCCCAATTCTGCCCACTCGCGAGGCCGCGATCGCTCCTTGCCGCCGTCCCCGCCGCGCCCCCGTGCGCGTTCCGCTGCCGGGCAGCTCATCGCCGGAGCAACCCCCTGATAGGGGGCCTGGCTGTGTCCCCTTTGCGCCCGAACCGCCGTTCTGGCGCATGCATCGGGCATGCCAGATCGGTGTCGTAGCCACGCATGATGCGGTGATCTGCGCCTGCGAGCCAGTTGCAAGAGCTGCCGGCTTACAGGCGGGGCCGGCCACCGGTAACCGGTCCTGTCGGCCCGGGAGACGGCCTCTGTGTTTACAGCGTCGTGGCCGTGCTGTCAGGCGGCCGCACGGGACGTTTCCCCTGACCGGCTTGCGCCGCCACGCCAGCCCCCGTATGGGCACCCGGCTGAGCCGGGCATGACGCCTCAGTGATCGGTGACGGCCGCGCGTTTGAACGCGGATGGGCCGCCGCTGCGATCCTGCCCACCAGGGCATAATGGGCGGCCCAAGACCTGAGGGGACCGGCGATGACGGTACTGGCTGACCGGGTGGCGTTGGTGAGTGGCGCGTCGGCGGGGATTGGTGCAGGGCTGGCGGCGATGCTGGCGGCTGAGGGTGCGAAGGTGGTGCTGGCCGCCCGCCGGGAAAGGGAGCTGGAACGGGTAGCGGATGGCATTCGCCAGCGGGGAGGCGTGGCGGTCCCGGTCGTCACCGACCTGGCTGACGACGGCTCGATCGCGCGCCTGCTCGCCACGGCCCGTGCCGAGGCCGGCCCGGTTGACGTGCTGGTCAATAATGCCGGTTATGCGGTATGGAAGCCGCTGGAGGAGACCGCGATCGCTGAGTGGGACCGCACCTTCGCCGTTAATGTGCGGGCTGCCGCCTGCTTGAGCGCCGCGGTGCTGCCGGGCATGCAGGCCCGGCGTTTTGGCCGGATCATCAACATCGGCAGCGAGGCGGGCGTGGCCATCGTTCCCGGCCTGGCGGCGTACTGTGTGAGCAAGCATGCCCTGGTGGCCCTGACAGAGGTCATCCAGGACGGCAACCACGACAACGGCATCAAGGCCTGGGTCATCTGCCCCGGGTTCGTCGACACCGACATGGGTTACGTCGTCCCGGGCGCCAACCCCGCCAGCTTCCTGCGGGTCGAGGAGGTGGTCGACGTGGCCCGTTACCTGCTGCACACTGGCGACAACGTCAAGCTGGGCCCGCAGATCTTGCTGCGCACCATGCACAACCCCATGGCGGGCTAGCACAGGGGGACGGCAATGACCGATATCGCAGAACTGCACGCGCAGGCGCTGGACGCCACCGGCCGCGTCGTCCGTGGTGTCCCGGCAGACCGCTGGCACGCCGCCACACCCTGCGCGGACTGGGACGCGCATGCCCTGGTCAACCATCTGGTTTCCGGCAACCTGTGGGCGGCCGAACTCGCCGCCGGTGGGACCATCGAGGGCGTCGGCACCCGCCTCGACGGTGACCTGCTCGGCGACGACCCCGGCCAGGCGTACGAGCAGTCGGCGGCGGCGGCCGCGGCGGTGTTCCGCCGCCCTGGAGCGCTCGATGCACCGTGCGCGGTGTCCTACGGGCCCGTGCCCGGCTCGGTCTACGCCGGGCACCGCTTCCTCGACGTGCTGGTCCATGGCTGGGACCTTGCCGTGGCCACTGGGCAGGACTACAAGTTCGACCCGCACCTGATCCAGGCCTGCCGGCAAGTCATCGAGCCGCAGCTGGAAGCGTTCCGCAGCGCCGGCGCGCTCGGTCCTGAGGTGGCCGTCCCGGCGGACGCCAGCGCACAGACCCAGTTCCTGGCGCTGCTCGGCAGGACAGGCTGAACCCTGGCCCTGCCCGCCCACACCAGACCAGCAACGCCCGCAGGGGTGGCCACGGCACCTCGGCGATCAGCTTCACGCGTGCATCGCTTCCGTTCGGGGCGGTAAATAGCGCCAGGCGCTGGGGCTTGCGATGGGCGCAACCCGGGTGATCTGCGCGCGTTCGCTGGCATGCTGGGGGCTAGGTTCTTCTCGCGCCGTCCGGCGACGGGATGACTGATATCCCCAGGCCGGTCTCCTCGTGGCCTGCTGTCCGCGATCTGCGGCAAGGAGCGTAGTCATGACGATCAGCAGATCAGCGGCCGGACTGCTGGCCCGGGCCTCCTGGCGGGAGCGGGTGGTGCCTGCTGATGCGCGCTCGGGGGCGGTGTTCGAGCGGGTCGTGGTGGGCCCGGATCGCTATTTCGTCAAGCAGGTCAGCTTCGCGTCGGACTGGGTGATGCGGGCCAGCGGCGATCATGTGTGCCGCCAGTACCTGGTCTGGCAGGCAGGGATCATGGACCAGTCCCCGGACTGCATCGATCACACCGTGGTGGCCATGGGCCTGGAAGGCGCGGGCGACGACGCCGTGCTGACCATCGTGATGCGCGACATCGGCGAGTTCTTGGTCCCGCCGGGAGACGCCATAGTGCCAGCTGGCCAGCACGCCGGGTTCATCGCGCACATGGCCGCCCTGCACAGCGCGTTCTGGGGCTGGGACGACCAAGCCGGCCTCACCACGATGGCGCAGCGGGTGCGGCTGTTCGCGCCGGATACCATCGCCACCGAGCTCGCCGCGGCCGAGGTTCCGGTGGTGGCCGCGGCGGCCGCGGCGGGATGGGGCACCCTGCCCCGCCGGTCGCCGCTGCTGTGGCAACTGGCCCGGCTGGTCCACGACCGGCCCGAGGTGATCACCGGGCCGCTGTCACAGACGCCGCGCACGTTCCTGGCGGCCGACTGGAAGATGGGCAACCTCGGCACTCATCCGGACGGGCGGACCATCCTGCTGGACTGGGCCTTCCCCGGCGCCGGGCCCGCCTGCTGGGATCTGTGCTGGTACCTGGCGCTCAACCAGGCCCGGCTGCCCGAACCCAAGGAAGCAGTGATCAGCCGGTTCCGGGCTGCGCTCGAAGAACGCGGCATCGGCACTGGCAGCTGGTGGCAGCGACAGCTCGACCTGTGCATGATCGGCGTCATGGCCACGTTCGGCTGGGAGAAAGCGCTCGGCGACGCCGGTGAGCTGTCCTGGTGGGAGGCGGCGGTCGCCGCAGCGGCCACCCGCCGGCGCATCCCCGTTCTGGGATAGCCGAGGCCCGCTCGACCAGGCGCAGCAGATGACCGGGGAAGCCCAGGAAACTGCCACGCCCTGACGACATCGCCGCCCAGGCCCGGTGGCTGGCGTGCTCGTGTCACCGACCTCCTGGGCGGCGCTGCAGGCCGAGATACTGATGGGCAAGGCCGAAGTGGACCGGACTCGCCGGGGCGCCGCGCAGCTGTCAAGACCGGCACGCCACCCGCATGCGGATCAGGCCACGGCCGCACTCTCGCCGACCTCACCGATCACCCGGCGCCAAGCCAGCCCAGGCCGCCGCGCCCAACGACCAGAACCGGATGATATGCGCGCGGCCACCCGCTCCACTGACGCGGTGGCCAGCCGCTCCGAGTCGGCAGGGCGCGAGCGCTAAAATGGGATACGGCTCAGCGGCCAGACTTCGTTGATCATGGAAATCGTGCATGGGTATGCGCAGCCCGCCATGAGCATGCGCTCAGCTAACACGCTGTCACCGGCAAGATCGCTTGGCGCACCGCTCCCGTCGCGGCATAGCGGATACACGGGCGTGGTCGGCTTCGGGCTGTAAGGCGAGTGCGCCCCTGGCAGCCTTGCGCCGGCTCTGGGAGTGGGCGAAACCCCTCAGCCTCCGGACCCCGGCCGCTGAGCAGGCTGTAACCATCACTCCAGCCAGACCTCGATCGTCTTGTGTTCGGCCTCGTCTTCCACCTCCACGATCTTTCCTGTCTCGCCTTGCTGGACCATCGCGTCGATGCTGTCCCAGTCGAGATCGACATCCTTCATTTGCGGGGAAAAGGCCTGAGCCATCTTCATCCCCCACTTGACCACCCCGATCGGCACCTTGATGCTGACTGCGGGGCGGCCCTCCTTGGTGTGGTCCACCACCTTCACCCGCAGGTACGCCGGCGCCTTCTCCGGCTCCTGGCCTTGCATTCCGGCACCTCCTTCCCGGCTGCTGTCCTGAATCGTCATGTCTCTGCACACGCTCCCGCAGGTCCCGGCTTTGTCCTCAGGCGTCGTGGATGATCACCGGCTGGCGCGGCAGCGCAACTCCCCATGAACGGTCATGACCGCTGCGCTCATACGCACCACTGTGGACCGCGCCCGAAGATCACCGCAGAGGCGAAGGTCCCCAAGGCATCTGACGCGGAACACACTCATCGGCAAGATCACCGGTCTGGACGCCGCGCACCGTCGGCGGGCATGTGCGGAGATCGCGGCCACGAGCGCGTGCGCCAGGTCCAGGCCGGTGATGGCTTGCCGGCTGGCCGACCGCTGGCTACGGTCGGCGGGGTGACGAGCACGATCGTGATCGGCGTGGTGACCAGGACGGGGTCGGCAGTCGCGGTCACGCTGAGCGGCCCTGCGGCCACGCCCCGGTTCCGGGCGCGGCGAGAGATCGGGCTGGTACCGCCAGGCCTGGCCGCGCAGCCCTGCCACACAGCAGCCGGCATGGACCTAGCCGCCGCCGGGCAGATGATCGGCCAGGCCGAGTCCGCCGCAGAGCAGGCCGCAGCTGCCGGGCTACGCGCTCTCGCCGGCACGCTGCTGGCCAGTGCCATCCGCGGAGTGGCCGTCGTGGTCAAGGCCGTGTCTGTGCCCGATCACCTCGCAGACATCCTGCGCTCACACGCCTGGATGCATTCGGCCGAGGGCATGCTGCACCGTCAGGCCGTCCTTGCTGCCGCCGCCAAGTGTGGATGGATGGCCCGCGCGGTCGAACAGTCCGCACTGCCGGCCGCGGAGCACGCCCTCATAGCGCTCGGCCAGGCCGCCAGACGCCCCTGGCGCCGGATCGAAAAAGACGCCGCACGCGCCGCCATCACCATGCTGACAGCGACAGCCGACTGCGAGTAACCCGGATCGCGGCAGAGCCGGACGTCCGGCGATTGCGCCGGACCGCCGTTGGCGGGATCAGGGTCCGGAGGCGAGCCCGGTGCGATCATGCGGCCTTCGGCAGTTTCCCGGGTCCGGTGTCTGTGTGTGCTGACGGGGCTGGGCGGCTGCCCTTGATACTCGCGGATAGCAGGTACAAGACCCCGGTGACGATAGGCGCGAAACTCACCGCGGCGAGCGACTTGAGGCCACCGTGACCAATGATCAGGCTGGATATGGCGAACGGGACGATGCCGACGATGAGCAGCAGCACCCCGGCCACGCCAGTCCGCTTCAGGCCGAGCACGGCGATCGCGGCGGCCAGGGCGAACGTGAGGATGGCCTCGGTAGGCCCTTTTCCTCGCGGGCTCACCGCAAACCAGATGCTCATGCCGATCACCGCCGCAGTCAGGACAGCGAAGACGGGAACGGCCCAGCCGGGCCGGTACCAGGCCAGAGCCACGAGCACCGCCAGCGGGACAGCCCACGCGGCGACCAGCCCGGCCGCCTTCCAGCCACCTGGGGCGGTGAAGGTATCGCCGACGATGAAGATTGCGGCGATAAGGGTTGACAGGGCCATCACAGTGAATCCGGCCCACCTCAGGAAACGGCTGGGCACGTCGCGCCTCCTAGCCCGAAGTTTCGCTGGCTTTGATACCGATCATGCCCTTGGCCTGGGCGGATGACCTGTGGAGCCCTTGAAATTGTAGACAGGATTTTCTGCTGTTTACCTGGCATCTGACTGCCCTGGGCGGGATAATGACCTTATGGGACGGCAGGCGCCGGGCGGGATGCACGTAGACAGGGTGCGGAGCCGGCATGTGGCGAAGTCCGGGGAGGTCCGCGAGTACGAGTCGCGGCTGCTGCGCCGCTCGTTCCGCAAGCCCGACGGGAAGGTTGGCAAGGAGACCCTCGCCAACCTGTCGGCGCTGCCGCCCGCGGCAGTCGACGCGGTCGAGGCGGTGCTGAAAGGCAGGACCCTCGTCGACGCAGACGCCGCGCTGAGCATCACCCGGTCCCGTGCGCACGGCCATGTCGCCTTGGTGCATGCCGCTGCCGCGCAGCTGGGGCTGCCCGCCCTGCTCGGCCCGGCCTGCCGGGATCGGGACCTGGCCTACGCCCTGATCGTCTCCCGGGTAGTAGCGCCTAAGCCGGAGCTGGCGACCCTGGCCTGGTGGGATGACGTGACCCTGGGCCCGGACCTGGGCGTCGCCGATGCGCCCCGTGATGACGTCTACGAGGCGATGGACTGGCTGCTGGAACAGCAGGACGGCATCGAGGCGCAGCTGGCGGGCCGGCACCTGCGCGAGGGCGGCATCGCGATGTTCGACCTGTCCTCCTCCTGGGTGGAGGGCAGCCACTGTGAGCTGGCCGCCCGCGGCTACTCCCGGGACGGCAAGAAGGGCCGGGAGCAGATCGAGTACGGGCTGCTCACCGACTCCGAGGGCCGCCCGGTCGCGATCCGGGTCTTCGCGGGGAACACCGCCGACCCGTCCGCGTTCATCCAGGCCGTTGACGTGATCCGGGGCAAGTTCGGCCTGGCCCGGATGGTCATGGTCGGCGACCGCGGGATGATCACCTCAGCCCGGATCAGGGCGCTGAAAGAACTGGGCGGCTTGTCGTGGATCACCTGCCTGCGCGCCCCGGCGATCCGCAACCTCGCCCAAGACGGCGGCCCGCTGCAGCTGTCCCTGTTCGATGAGCAGGACCTGGCCGAGATCACCCACCCAGACTTCCCCGGCGAGCGGCTGATCGCCTGCCGCAACCCGCTGCTGGCCGCCGAGCGGGCCCGCAAGCGCGAGGACCTGCTGGCCGCAACCGAGGCCCTGCTGGCCAAGGTCGCCGCCCAGGCGGCCGCCGGGCGGATCAAGGGCGCGGACAAGATCGGCGTGCGCACTGGCCAGGTGGTGACCAAGCACAAGATGGCCAAGCACCTCATCCTCGACATCGGCGAGGACCGCCTGACTTGGCGCCGCGACCAGGCCGCCATCGACGCCGAGGCCGCCCTGGACGGGATCTACATCATCCGCACCCCGGTCCCGGCCAGCGAGCTCGACGCCCCCGCCACCGTCACCGCCTACAAAAACCTGGCCCGCGTGGAACGCGACTTCCGGTCACTGAAGGCCGACGACCTGGACCTGCGCCCCATCCACCACTGGCTCGACGACCGGGTCCGCGGCCACGTCCTGATCTGCATGCTCGCCGCCTACCTCACCTGGCACCTGCGCGCCGCCCTCGCCCCGCTCACCTACACCGACGAGCAGCCCCCCGCCCGCACCAACCCGGTCGCCCCAGCCCGCCGCTCCGCGCACGCCGACGCCAAAGCCGCCACCCATGCCAGCCCCGGCGGCCAGACCCTGCGCAGCTTCCGCGGCCTCCTCGACCACCTCGCCACCCTCACCCGCAGCACCGTCCGGCTCGGCGGCATCACCTTCGAGAAGATCAGCGACCCCACCCCCGCCCAGCGCCGCGCCTTCGACCTCATCGGGGCACCCATCCCGCTGACCCTCGCCCTGAAGTAGACAGAACACCAGCCAGGCCAGCCGCAAACCCGCAGCCCAGCGCCGCGCCGGCTTACCTCAGGACACGAAACTTCGGCCTAGCATGAATTCGGCTTCATTGCAGCGCCGCCCTCGTTCCTGCAGCAGAGTCCAAAGGCCTGCCCCAGCAGGACGAACGGCCGCCCACATCGCCAGCGAGGTGCATGACGTGACTATCGGTTCTTCCGCCGCGGGACTGTAACTTCAACGGTGTAACTCCCGAGACGGAGGAGGCACCAGATGACTGACGTGACGACTGGCCAGGAGCAGAACCCTGGGGAGCTGTCCGCGGCCGATGAGCAGGTACTGCGGGAGCTGACCGAGCGGGCCCGCACGGGTGGGCTGCAGCTGACCGGTGAGGGCGGGCTGCTGGGCAAGCTCACCAAGATGGTGATCGAGGGCGCGCTGGAGGGCGAGCTGGACGACCATCTGGGCTATGAGAAGAATGACCCGGCGGGCCGCGATGGCGGTAATTCCCGCAATGGCTACCGCGGCAAGACGGTGCTGACTGAGGCCGGGCCGGTGGAGATCAGCGTGCCGCGGGACCGTGATGCCAGTTTCGAGCCGAAAATCGTGGCCAAAAGGCAGCGGCGGCTGACCGGGGTCGATGAGTTGGTGATCTCCCTGTCGGCGAAGGGGCTGACCCACGGGGAGATCGCCGCGCACCTGGCCGAGGTCTACGGCGCGGAGGTGTCGAAGCAGACGATCACGGCGATTACCGACCGGGTCATGGAGGGCCTGGCGGACTGGCAGAGCCGCCCCCTCGACCCGGTGTATGCGGTGATCTTCATCGATGCCATTAACGTGAAGATCCGCGAGGGCCAGGTCGCCAACCGGCCCATCTACCTGGCGCTGGGCGTCACCGTGGACGGCGAGCGCGATGTGCTGGGCCTGTGGGCCGGCGAGCACGGCGACGGCGAGGGCGCCAAGTACTGGCTGCGGGTGCTGTCCGAGATCAAGAACCGCGGCGTGCGGGACGTGTGCATGCTGGTCTGTGACGGGCTCAAGGGCCTGCCCGATGCGGTGAGCGCGGTGTGGGAGAAGACGATCGTGCAAACATGCATCGTTCATCTTTTGCGGAATTCGTTCAAGTACGCCTCAAAACGTGACTGGGCGCAGATCGCGAAAGACCTCAAGCCCATCTACACCGCCGCGTCCGAGGCCGAGGCGCTGGACCGGTTCGCCGAGTTCTCCGGCAAGTGGGAGAAACGCTACCCGGCGATCATCCGGCTGTGGGAGAACGCGTGGGCGGAATTCGTGCCGTTCCTGGCCTTCGACCGGGAAATACGCACCGTGATCTGCACAACGGATGAAAATGTCAACCGTATGGGCTGGCTGGATGTGCACGTGGACTGGCTGCTCCCGCCGCAGCTGCCTGATACTGCGGCCCGCAGCCGCGGTCAAGGTGGAGCGCCCTGCTGGACGAACGACCTTGACCGCGGTGAGGACCGCGGTAGCGTCGGGCTGGTGGCGGGCGCAGCTGACCGCGAAGCGAAGAGCAGGACATGGGACTGGGAGTCCTGCCGCGCTGCTTTAGCCTGCGGGCTTGATGAGTCGCGTCCCCTTGCTGGCGGCTGCGCCTGTCACCTTCTTTCGTTCCGGCCTGGCGGGCTGCCAGGCGGCGACCATGGTGCGGTAGGCGGCCTCACCCTGGGCGGCGAGGTCGCGTTCGGCGGCGCGGACCGCTGCGAGGGAGTAGCGGGCGGCGTGGCCTTTGCGTCCCCGCGCCGATGGCGCCCCGGCGCGCAGTTCGAGCTTGCGCTGCTTGTGGGCGATCAGCGAGGGGAGGGCGAAGGCGTAGTCCTCGCCTTTGATGATCAGGTGCCAGCACAGCACGGCGAGCTTGCGGGCGGTGGCGACGGCGGCGACTTGCATGCCGCGGCGGGCGCGCACGCGCTGATAGAACGCGCGCAGCGGGCCGGGAGCCTTCGACGCCGACCAGGCGGCCTCGACCAGCATGCCGCGGGCGTGGGCGGGGCCGGCCTTGGTGATCCGGCCATGGCTGGCCGGCTGGCCGCCGGACTGGCGCACCCGCGGGTTCAGCCCGAAGTAGGCCACCAGCTTGTCCGGGGTGCGGAACCGGGTGAAATCACCCACTGCGGCCACGATCGACAGCGCAACCGTGGCATCCACGCCGGGGATGGTCATCAGCCGCAGCACCTCTGGCCGGCCGAGTGCAGCCCGGCCCAGGTCGGTGTCGATCAGGGCCAGCTCCTGGCCGTGGAAGTCGAGCTGCCGCAGCAGCGCGCTGGCGGCAGCCTGTTCATCGGGCGGCAGATCCTGGGCCGCCAGCCACGCCCGGCCCTTGATCCCGAACAGGTCGGCGGCCGGGCACCGCGGCACCAGGTTGCGGGCCAAGATGGCGTGCACCTGGTTCTTCAGCCGGGTCCGCTGCCGCACGATGTGCGCCCGCCGCAGGACCTGCCGGCGCAGCGCATTCGTCTCCGCATCCGGCAGCCACACCGACGGCAGGTAATCCGCGGCCAGCAGCTGCGCCAGGATCTCCGCATCGACCTTGTCGGTCTTCACCTTCGCCTCGGCGATCGCCCGGGTCTTGGCCGGGTTGGACACCACCACCCGGCCCGCCCGGCAGGCCAGCAGCGTCGCGATCGCCCACGTGTTCCCGGTCGCCTCCAGCGCCACCTCATCGGCTGGGCCCAGGCCCGCGGCGAACTCGCGGACCCCCTCCGGCGTCGTGGCGAACGTGCCCGCCTGCCTCACCTGCCCACCCTGCCAGATCGCCACCTGCGCGAAATCACGATGCACATCCAGCCCGATACACCGCCTGATTGCCGTCATCGCCGTTCTCCCTTCCACAGCCCTGATACCGATCGGGAGCGGGTGGGCGAAGCGACACCTACAGATCCGCGCGCGCAGCGCAACCGGGCAGGTCGCAGGGGCGGCCACCTACTAACACGGGCTCTCAGCCCACCGTGCAACACCGGCCTGCCCACCCTGCTTCACTCCCGGCGCCCCTGTCCCGGACGGTCGCACCGTATGCCAGACAGCCCTGCCCCGCCAGAGGCAGGCGGCCAGCGGACCGGCGACGCCTGCCATCTTCATACCGGTTACAAATGCGATCGAGTCGATCAACGCCCGGCTCCGCCGTGCGGTCAACGCCCGCGGCCACTTCCCCACCGAGCAGGCCGCCCTCAAGTGCCTCTACCTGGCGATCATGAGCCTGGACCCCACCGGCCGCGGCCGCCAGCGCTGGACCAACCGGTGGAAGGCCGCCCTGAACGCCTTCGACATCACCTTCGACGGCCGCCTCAGCGCGGGACGCAAGTAACCACAGAGAAAGAAGTTACACCGTTAAGTTGACAGACCCTCCGCCGCTGCTAGCGGGGCTTGGTTATTGAGACTTTCGGGGCTTGGTTATTGAGACTTTGACATTGATCTTGAGTTTCAGGCTGGGTACATGGGCATGGTCATCAGGTCGTGGCTGGCCAGGCGGCTGCTGGGAGCCGCGCGGCGGCGAGGCGGCGGGTGAGTTCGCCGTCGATGACGCGGAGGGCCGCACAGAGCGGAGGCGGTGCCTGTGGCTGGTCGCCGGCGATGAGGGGTCGCAGGACGCGGTCGTGCACCTTGGTATAGAAGACCGCGAAGCGGAGGCCGTCGGGTGTGAGGGCGTAGAGGTTGCGGTGCGGGATCCGGGTGAGCAGGCCGTTGCGGGTCAGGCGCGAGAGGTCGTAACTGGCCTGGTTCATGGTGTAGGGGGCGCCGAGCAGTCCGGTCATCAAGGCGCGCAGGCTCTTGTTCGTGATGCCGGTGACGGCGCACAGCATGTTGGCCAGGGCGCCGGCCAGGGCCATGACTCGAGGGTCGCCGAACCGTAGTCCCGGGGCCCTCCGGCCATCACCGGTGAGGGTGGGCTGCGATATCCGCGCAAAGGCTGGACTATCGAAGACACATCCCTGGCCGACCTTCTCAGTTTGCAGCAGCCGGGTGCTGATCGCACGGGCCCGGGCCTGCAGCTCGGGCAGGTTATGCAGGCGGCGGGCGACCCCGAGGTCATCGGGTGAGTTCACCACGGTCTCCACCCTCAGCGCACGGCCGTCCTTCAGGTACTGCTTCACTCTTGAGTGGCGCCAGAACGCGTTGATGGTGACGCCGTTGTTGCTGCGGTCGATGGCGGTCTTGAACGTCCCGCCGGCCGGGTCTTTGGGTTTGCGTCCGCGGGGAGAGCGCTTGAACAGGATCTCGACATGCTCGGGGCGGCCCAGGTCGAGGTTGTCGGCGACCAGCGCCTCGAAGAACGCCCGGGCCTGGCGGGGGGCATCAAACACCAGGGTCCGGGAGACCTCGACCTGCCGCATCGACAGCTCCCACCAGTAGCCGGCGGCCCGGTCAGCGGGAGTCAGGGGCAGCGGCAGTCGTGACATCCACCGGTCGAAGAACGCCTGGATGTCCCGCGGCCCGAGCCGGTCGCAGATCAGCTGAAGGCCATCGGGGTCATCGCAGGAGGCGAACCCGTTAGACAGCTCAGTGAAGCCGATCCCGGCACCGGCGGCTGCCCGCTTGGAATGCTCATGGCCGTTGACCCAGACCTTCACCGGATAGGGGAAGTACGCGCAGACCTTGATGAACCCAGGACCCCACCGCTCATCCCAGACATAGAAGTAATAACAGGTCACCCGCCGCTCGGCCATGGCATAGGAAAACTGCGGCGGACGGGCCGGGTCAGTGTCGCGCTTGCGCGCCTGCCACACATGCTGAAACTCCTGCGCCCAGCCGACCGCCACCACCTGCGGCCGGCCGCTACGAGCAGCGCGCGCCAGCAGCGGGCGCATCACGTCGATCTTCCGGATGCCTTTCCTGAACTTGACCATCGGGATGTCGTTGTTCTCAGCGAACCGCGCCACGGCCTGCCGGAACCGGGTGCCGATCTGCTCGATCACCGCCGGGGAAGCGATCGGCATCCCCAGGTGGCCGTGCAAGAACGTGACGACCTGCCCGCCGACCTGAAGCATGGGCACGTAGCCGTTGAGGTAGGTGCGGTCCAGGCACTCCACATCCAGAACCGTGTGCCCATCCAGCAGCTCCGGAACCGTGACCACACCAGACATGACAACCGCCCTGCTCAGCCAACACTACGATCCCAGCCTGAACCACGCGGTACCGCTGAGCAGGCAGAACTGTCAATCTCGGCGGTCAGAGGCGGAGCCTCGCTGGATCCTGAAACCCCAATTCGTCCGCGCGGAGGTGCTCAACGTGACCGTCCTGGAGCATCGTCAACTGGCTGCCTCGTGCACTCTGTCGGCCGGGCGAAGCTCAGGCCGTTGAGGGTCTGTCAACTTAACGGTGTAACTTCTTTCTCTGTGGTTACTTGCGTCCCGCGCTGAGGCGGCCGTCGAAGGTGATGTCGAAGGCGTTCAGGGCGGCCTTCCACCGGTTGGTCCAGCGCTGGCGGCCGCGGCCGGTGGGGTCCAGGCTCATGATCGCCAGGTAGAGGCACTTGAGGGCGGCCTGCTCGGTGGGGAAGTGGCCGCGGGCGTTGACCGCACGGCGGAGCCGGGCGTTGATCGACTCGATCGCATCCGTTGTGCAGATCACGGTGCGTATTTCCCGGTCGAAGGCCAGGAACGGCACGAATTCCGCCCACGCGTTCTCCCACAGCCGGATGATCGCCGGGTAGCGTTTCTCCCACTTGCCGGAGAACTCGGCGAACCGGTCGAGCGCCTCGGCCTCGGACGCGGCGGTGTAGATGGGCTTGAGGTCTTTCGCGATCTGCGCCCAGTCACGTTTTGAGGCGTACTTGAACGAATTCCGCAAAAGATGAACGATGCATGTTTGCACGATCGTCTTCTCCCACACCGCGCTCACCGCATCGGGCAGGCCCTTGAGCCCGTCACAGACCAGCATGCACACGTCCCGCACGCCGCGGTTCTTGATCTCGGACAGCACCCGCAGCCAGTACTTGGCGCCCTCGCCGTCGCCGTGCTCGCCGGCCCACAGGCCCAGCACATCGCGCTCGCCGTCCACGGTGACGCCCAGCGCCAGGTAGATGGGCCGGTTGGCGACCTGGCCCTCGCGGATCTTCACGTTAATGGCATCGATGAAGATCACCGCATACACCGGGTCGAGGGGGCGGCTCTGCCAGTCCGCCAGGCCCTCCATGACCCGGTCGGTAATCGCCGTGATCGTCTGCTTCGACACCTCCGCGCCGTAGACCTCGGCCAGGTGCGCGGCGATCTCCCCGTGGGTCAGCCCCTTCGCCGACAGGGAGATCACCATCTCATCGACCCCGGTCAGCCGCCGCTGCCTTTTGGCCACGATTTTCGGCTCGAAACTGGCATCACGGTCCCGCGGCACGCTGATCTCCACCGGCCCGGCCTCAGTCAGCACCGTCTTGCCGCGGTAGCCATTGCGGGAATTACCGCCATCGCGGCCCGCCGGGTCATTCTTCTCATAGCCCAGATGGTCGTCCAGCTCGCCTTCCAGCGCGCCCTCGATCACCATCTTGGTGAGCTTGCCCAGCAGCCCGCCCTCACCGGTCAGCTGCAGCCCACCCGTGCGGGCCCGCTCGGTCAGCTCCCGCAGTACCTGCTCATCGGCCGCGGACAGCTCCCCAGGGTTCTGCTCCTGGCCAGTCGTCACGTCAGTCATCTGGTGCCTCCTCCGTCTCGGGAGTTACACCGTTGAAGTTACAGTCCCGCCGTTGATCGCGAACCATCCTGGATCGCAATGTGGAGGCACGTGTAACCGCCGCTATGGACGGTCGCTGCCCCCCGAGGATCATCAATTGAGGCGCGCAGGTCGGGCCGCTCTGGCGCGCTGCGGGCCCTGGAGGCCAGCGGCGTACGCGAGCGGCCTCGCCGCGGCGAGCGTGCGGGGCACCCCCCCTGGTCGGCCCAGTCCAGGACGGGCCGCGGTTGGGGTGCGGCGCATTCACGGGCGTTTGGGTGAGCGGCTCCGTTGCCTCGCAACCGCCGGTCACCAGGTCTTGACGCGGTCGATGGGCCGCCGGTGTTCGATTCGCAGTCGCGTGTCCAGCACGAGGCAGCCGCTTGTCATGCAGCGGACGGGGTTGAGATCGGCCTCGACGACCTCGGGGACCTCTGCGAGCAGGAGGGTGAAGCGCAAGATGAGCTCGCGCAACGCCTCGCGATCGTGCGGAGCGCTGCCTCGCAACCCGTTCAGTTCAGCGGCGACGCCCTTGGCGGAGTCGATCAGCTCGTCGGCTTCCGTGTCCGTCGCCGGTGGCAGGCGGAACGCAGCCGTTTCGGTAAGGCGGGCTTGGAGCCCGCCCAGGCCCACCGCGATCACCGAGCCCAGATCGGGGTCGTTGACCGTGCCCACCAGCATGTCGGAACCGGGCGGCACCAGGGGCTGGACGATCGCTCCGGTCCATTCCCGGCCAGAGGCCAGCACCCGCTGTTGGAGCTCGCGCCAGCCGGATCGCACCGTCGGCCCGCCTTCCAGCCCGAGCAGCACAGCGCCTATGTCGCTCGCGTGCGCGGGAGCGGCAAGGTCGGCTTTCAGTGCCACCGGACCGCCGCTTTCCCCGGCGACAGCGACCGCGCGCTCGAGCTCGTGGCAGTGGTGCGAGGCAACAACCGGGATTCCGTGCGTGGCCAGCAGCGCTCCTGCCTGATCGAGCGAAAGCCAGCCGCCTGCAGGCTCGCGCTCCAGCAGCGCAGCGATCAGCGCGCGCGCCGCGGACCCGTCCAGGTCAGGGTAGTGCGGAGGCTGGCCGAGCGGCCGTGACAGCCACTCACGGCGCTCGGCCGCGCGAGCGAGCACGGCCGCACACGACTCAGGGAACAAGAAGTTCGGCACGCCCAGGCCCGTCCGCGCGGGCAGCCGACCATCTGACCGCACGACAGATGCCACAACGGGCTTTGGCTGCCCCGCCGAGACCGCAGAGATCGCCTCCAGCACGGCCTCCGGGTCGCCACCCAGACGGTCGGAGTAGTAAACCGTCAACGCGTCAATACCGGCATCCACAAGCAGCTGGCGGATGCTCGCGGCGTATTCGCCCGGCCCGGCGCTGATCCCCAGCACCAGCGGGTTGCGCAGCTGGCCGGGCTGCCCTTCCTCCAGCCCCCACGCCGCGCAGGCGTTGGCGCCAAGCGTCGCCAGGCGCGGTGAGTTGCTCACGATCCCGATCTCCCGGCCGCTCGGCAGCGGCTGGCTCTCGAAGAACACCGCGGCGTCGAACAGCTCCTCGCCCCCGCGGAACCGCAGCACCCCGGCCTGATGCAACAGCGCGTCGGCGACCGCGTCGCCGCGCAGCGCCGCGGCTGTGTCCGAACGCGGTTCGCCTCGCGCCAGCGGGCCGCTGCGACGCCCCTTAAGAGCCAGAATCGGCTTCTTGCGTGACACGCGCCGCGCGATCCGGGTGAAGTGCCCGGGGTTGCCGAACGTCTCCACGTACAGCAGCACCGCGGCCGTCCGCTCGTCCTGCTCACACCACTCAAGCAGGTCATTGGTCGAGACGTCGGCGCGGTCGCCGACCGAGACGAACATCGAAACCCCCAGCTGCCGGGCCACCGCGTTACCGAGCAACCCGAGCCCGCCCGATTGCGAACCGATCGCCAGCCCCCCCGCACGCACGCTCGCGCCGGTGAACGTCGTGTTCAAGCTGACCTCCGCAGCGGTGTTCAGCACCCCCCACGAGTTCGGCCCGACCATCCGCAAACCCGCGGCCCGGACGATCTCCAGCAGCCGTTCTTCCCGCCCGGCCGACGCCGCACCATCCTCCTCGGCACCGGCCGGGACAACCAGAAGCGCCCTTGCCCCGTTCGCCGCCGCATCGGCGGCGAACTCAAGCACTTCATCGCCCGCGGCGGCGATGATCACCAGCTCCGCAGCGACGTCCAGCCCGCCAAGGCTGCGAGCGGCCCGCATCGAGCACACCACACCCCCCGCCTGGTTCACGGGCGTTACCACACCCCGAAAGCCGCCGCCGATGATATTCGCCAGCACCGCGCGGCCGACATTGCCCGGCACCGCCGCGGCCCCGGCTACCGCAACCGACACGGGCGCCAGGATCGGCCGCAAGGACGCGACCGCGGCGAGATGATCCCGCTCATCGATCCGCTCGCGCACCGCCTCCGTCGGCGTGATATCCAGCGAAACAGTCAACTCCCCAAACGAGGTCCGGCGCCGAACCGCAAAGCCGGCATGCGCGAACAACCCCAGCATCAGCTGGTTGTCCGGCATAACCTCCGCGTCGAACCGGTGGATCCCGCGCTCCGCCCCGATCGCCGCGAGCTGCTCCAGCATCCGGGTCCCGATCCCGTGGCCCTGAAGATCATCGGCCACCGCGAACCAGACCTCGGCAATGCCGGGCTCGCGCAGCGCGTCATAGCCCGCGACGGCCACCACGCGGCCATCGTGCCGTCCGATCAGCGCCAGGCGATCAACACCACTAGCCTCAGCAGCTGCCCGCGCGGCGGCGTCGGTGCGCCCATAGCTGTGGAAGCGGAAATAGCAGCTCTCCGGCGACAGGCCGTCGTAGAACGCCTTAATATCCCCGAAATCCGACGGCACCGGAGCCTGCAGACGCAGCGTCAACCCATCGCGCAACAGCACGTCCCGGACCAGCAGCTCCCCGCGACCGCCGTCCGAAGCCAGCGTCACATCGCTTGCCCGCCGTTGACCGCCCACACTCAACCCATGATGCAGCAGACCGCGGCCGCACACCAAGGTGCACCCGCGGAGGCCAGGGGCTGCAAGCCGCACCTGCCGGACCTGGCCGACTGCGATATGGAGACGGGGCTGCGGAAACCTGGCCGCGGCAATGCGATCCTGGCGGCGGCGGCCTGGAGGTGCCTTTGACGCGGCCCCCGCCACCACGACCAGCCACGGCCCAGCTGACTACCTGCCTCCGCTCACCCGGCCAAGCGCGGTACCGAACCCGGCCGAGCAGGCACCCAGGACCACAAACCCGGCCATCATGCTCTGCGGATCCCGGGCATCGTCTGCGGCCAGGCCACTGAGCTGCACCCCGGCCGCCGGCACACCAGTCTGGCGCAGCGAGCTCACCACCCACGCCGCGGTGAACAGCACCGGGCCCGCGACACCGCCCACAGCCGCCAGCTTCCTGAGCTTCAGCGCCCGGCGTCACCCCCGGGGCCCGCTCCGGCCGCGGGTAGACCACCCCGCCGGCCCTGTGCTTGCATCCTTATCCCTCTGATATCTGGGAGCGGCAAGAGAGGACGTCCGTCCAAAGCGCGCCGGGTGCATAAACATATGGCCTGGCCGTCCTGCCCGCCGAGGCCGGCCACTGTGACTGCCCCGCAGTTCAGCTGCGTAAAGAGCTCTCGAGGGTCTGTCAACTTAACGGTGTAACTTCTTTCTCTGTGGTTACTTGCGTCCCGCGCTGAGGCGGCCGTCGAAGGTGATGTCGAAGGCGTTCAGGGCGGCCTTCCACCGGTTGGTCCAGCGCTGGCGGCCGCGGCCGGTGGGGTCCAGGCTCATGATCGCCAGGTAGAGGCACTTGAGGGCGGCCTGCTCGGTGGGGAAGTGGCCGCGGGCGTTGACCGCACGGCGGAGCCGGGCGTTGATCGACTCGATCGCATTTGTTGTGCAGATCACGGTGCGTATTTCCCGGTCGAAGGCCAGGAACGGCACGAATTCCGCCCACGCGTTCTCCCACAGCCGGATGATCGCCGGGTAGCGTTTCTCCCATTTGCCGGAGAACTCGGCGAACCGGTCGAGCGCCTCGGCCTCGGACGCGGCGGTGTAGATGGGCTTGAGGTCTTTCGCGATCTGCGCCCAGTCACGTTTTGAGGCGTACTTGAACGAATTCCGCAAAAGATGAACGATGCATGTTTGCACGATCGTCTTCTCCCACACCGCGCTCACCGCATCGGGCAGGCCCTTGAGCCCGTCACAGACCAGCATGCACACGTCCCGCACGCCGCGGTTCTTGATCTCGGACAGCACCCGCAGCCAGTACTTGGCGCCCTCGCCGTCGCCGTGCTCGCCGGCCCACAGGCCCAGCACATCGCGCTCGCCGTCCACGGTGACGCCCAGCGCCAGGTAGATGGGCCGGTTGGCGACCTGGCCCTCGCGGATCTTCACGTTAATGGCATCGATGAAGATCACCGCATACACCGGGTCGAGGGGGCGGCTCTGCCAGTCCGCCAGGCCCTCCATGACCCGGTCGGTAATCGCCGTGATCGTCTGCTTCGACACCTCCGCGCCGTAGACCTCGGCCAGGTGCGCGGCGATCTCCCCGTGGGTCAGCCCCTTCGCCGACAGGGAGATCACCAACTCATCGACCCCGGTCAGCCGCCGCTGCCTTTTGGCCACGATTTTCGGCTCGAAACTGGCATCACGGTCCCGCGGCACGCTGATCTCCACCGGCCCGGCCTCAGTCAGCACCGTCTTGCCGCGGCAGCCATTGCGGGAATTACCGCCATCGCGGCCCGCCGGGTCATTCTTCTCATAGCCCAGATGGTCGTCCAGCTCGCCCTCCAGCGCGCCCTCGATCACCATCTTGGTGAGCTTGCCCAGCAGCCCGCCCTCACCGGTCAGCTGCAGCCCACCCGTGCGGGCCCGCTCGGTCAGCTCCCGCAGTACCTGCTCATCGGCCGCGGACAGCTCCCCAGGGTTCTGCTCCTGGCCAGTCGTCACGTCAGTCATCTGGTGCCTCCTCCGTCTCGGGAGTTACACCGTTGAAGTTACAGTCCCGCTCTCGATAACCGCGCGCCGCCCTGCCGGTCTGTTCGCCCCGTGGATCTGTTAGGACGGGCAGGAGGTGCTGTCCAGATCTGGGCGTTCTGTCCTATGGATGAGCCGGTGGCCTGCCCGGGATTCTTGCTGTGCGGCAGCGGCCGCAGGCGAGGTTTTCCAGCAGGCGCCTGCACGCCGGGCAGCGGTGCTCTGGGTGGGTAGCGGGGGCCAGAGCGGTGGACCGTCCCGGATACGTCATGCGAGGATGCTGGCACGTGACGCCAGAGTAGGGGGCGAGGGTCTGCATGGAGACCGCCTTCACTGAGCTGGTGGGCTGCCGTCATCCGTTGCAGCAGGCGGCAATGGGCGGTGTTTCTGTGCCGGAGCTGGCCGGGGCGGTTGCGGGGGCTGGGGCTCTGGGGATGCTCTGCGAGTTCGGCTTGGAGGCGGCGGCCGATCGGATGACGCGGGCGCTTGACCTGGCTGGGGGCGGCGCCGTGGGGATGGGCTTTTTCGGTCACGTGATCAACACCGACCTGGGCAGCGGTGCGGCCTGGCCCGGATACCTGGCACGACGGTCTGTGCCAAGCATGGCGGCGCTGCTCCCCAGGTCAGGGCCGCCGCTGCCCGGAGGGTCGCTGGGCAGAAGGTGCGTGAAACCGCCATGAAGCTCGATGTGGACCCGCAGGAGGTCAGCACCGACCCCGTGACGCTGCTGAGCGGCATGATCCACAGCGGCGCAATCATGATGGAGCGGTTCAGCCGCCTGGTGGATCGGTGCGAGGACGGCCAGAGCCCGGTTTACACCGCCAGATCCGGCGTGCAGCAGATCCGGCCCGAGTTCGCCGCCCTGCGTGCCGAGCGGGAGTCGCTGGGCAGGCACCTGGAACTGTGGCTGAAGGTCAGCCTGGCCCAGGCACAGCTCCGCCGCGACGAGGCGGCCTCGCAGCTCACAGACCGGGTGGCGACAGCGCTGAGCGTTGCTGTGACCAGCGTGCTGCTGCGTCACCCCGAGCTTGACGCCCTCGTGCTGCACGACGAGATAAAGGAAGAGTTCTGCCGGGCAGCCAGGGCGTGGACGACCGATCACCCGGTGGCCGGGCACCCGCGCGCCATCGCTGGCTGAATACCTGCAAGCTGTCGCCACCTGAGAGGCGGGAAAGGCAAGCGAGAACGCGCGCCGACCCGCCGTTCTGTACGCTTGCTCCCGCTCAGTCTTGGACAGCGGCGATGCCCAGATCGGCCTGATATGGACTCCCGGGGGTTCCGGCCGCGCCGTGTCGGCCCGCCATGTCCAGGAATATGGTGACCGTCAGTGGCTCGAGGGCTTGTGGCTGGAGGAGGCCCCGTTCCCCACCCCGCGGCAGGGCCGGCGATCAACACAGCGGCCTCTGCGGTCAGGCGCGATGTGCGCTGGCGGCGCAGCCTGGCAACCCGGTTGAGCAGTGCAGCAGGGGGCGCGGCGTGAGGGAATCCGGCTCTGCCCCGCAGCCCCGCGCGCTGCGCGCCGACAGCCACGGCGTGGTGTACCTGGCGTACCAGAGCTTTGACGTGACCCTGGGCAGCGTTCAGCAGCCTCAAACCATCGCCGTCGTGGGACAAACGGGCCAGTTCGATGCGGTGCACGGCCCGGTTCACCATCAACGGGTCGCTGGGCGGTCGGCGACGTCCGGTTGCCGGCTTGAGCGCATGGAGCGTTATGACTCTCTGGTGTGACCGTGAACGCAGGCCGACGGGCCCGCGGGTAGCCGCTGCCAGCGCGTTCAGCGCGCAGGCCCTGGCTTCCGCGACAGCGACCGCGGCCCGGCCTTGCCGGTGGCCAGAAGTGTCCCATCCAACGAAGGCAACTGGCCCGAGGTATATGGACATAGGCGCCGGTGCGTTCCGCTGACATGTAGGCGGCCAGCGGGATCGTGACCTTCGCCAGCGTGATGCCCAGCGCGGCGAGCCTGGCCGCGGGCGAGCCGTTCTCGAAGTCGGGCGCTCTCGCGCTCACCCGATGCTCTTTTGCCTGACCGCCTACGGGCGTTCGGCTTGCTCCCCGTCCGCGTTGATCTCGGGAACCTTGATGTCCGGTGTCTGCACCGGAGGTATGGCGATCGCCTCCACTGGCGGTATGGCGTCAGCCTCCACCGGCGGTATCGCGATCGTCTCCACCGGCGGTATGGCGTCAGGCCCGGCAGCTGGCGGGCTGCCCTCGATGGCGGCCTCGGCCTGGGCTACCTCGGCGTCGCCGAAGTCCGCGAGCGAGGCCGAAGGCTGGGCGGCTGGCCCGGCGGGCGTCATTTTCTCGAAGAACCGCAGCAGCTCCACCGGCACCGGCATGACCAGGGTGCTGTTCCGCTCGGCGGCGACCTCGACCACGGTCTGCAGCAGCCGCAGCTGCAGCGCGGCGGGGTCGCGGGCCATGACGTTGGCCGCCATCGCCAGCCGCTTGGAGGCCTGGTACTCGCCATCGGCGGTGATGATCCTGGCCCGGCGCTCCCTCTCCGCCTCAGCCTGGCGGGACATGGACCGCTTCATGCTTTCGGGCAGCGAGACGTCCTTGATCTCCACCCGCTCGACCCGGATGCCCCACGGCCCCTCGGTCGGCTCGTCAATGATCCGCCGCAGCTCCCGGTTGACGGTGGCCCGCTCGGCGAGCAGCTGGTCCATCTCCGACTGGCCGATGATCGAGCGCAGCGAGGTCTGCGCCTGCTGGGAGACGGCGAACATGTAGTTCTGCACGTTCACGACCGCCTTGATCGGGTCCACGACCCGGAAATACACCACCGCGTCCACCCGGACGGTCACATTGTCTTTGGTGATGCCCTCCTGAGCCGGGACCGTCATCGCGATGATCTGCATGTTGACCTTCTGCATGCGGTCGCCGACCGGCCTGATCACGGTCAGCCCCGCGCCGCGCGGCGGTGACTGGATCTTGCCGAATCTGAACACGATGCCCTGCTCGAACTGCTGCACAACCTTCAGTGAACGGCCGGCCACTATCAGGCCGAGCACGGCAAGTACCGCCAATACGATCAAGATGGCTTCAAGCATTGCCACCAGCCCCTCTCAGGCCAGGCGCGCCGGTCACGGCCCCAGCCCAGCGACAATCTCATGCACGCTGCCGGCGACGCTGTCTGTTAACACGTACCATGGCCGGCGGAAGTTCTCGTGCGCGGCCAGAGATGACCTCCGGGCATGGGCGCACGGGACACGGCCGGGAGGGTGTGCGGTTCCACGCCGTCACCGGTAACGGGGAGAGGCAGCATCGGCATCGTCGTTGGCGCCGCGCGGGCAGCGTATATGGCCGGGTTCAACCAGAGCGTATAGGGATATGAACGTCCGCCTCTGGCTCCCTTTTGAAGCGGTACAGGGCGCACACCGCTGCGGCGCGCGTCCTCGATGATCTGCGCCTGGGTTCGCGGCGGGTCCGCTGCCGGGTCTACGGTGTCTTGCATGGTCGCGTCCTTCCGGTTTGGCGTGGGATGGGATCTAGGCCCCGCCGGGCGCTCTCATGCCTCGGCGGCGCCGCTGTCGTAGCGGGCTTGGGCAGGTCCGGCGTGCGGGGCATGCGAGAGCAGGCGTGCGCGGGGGCAAGCACGGCGAGCACCTCGGGTGCCTTGCCGGCGCGGAACCGGCCGGTGACGGTCAGCCGCGGTGACGGCAGTCCCGGTACCGGTTCGGCCGGCAGTCCTTCCGGGCGGTATCGCGGCGGGGACCGGGTCTTCCCGGTTCAGCATCATGACCTTCCTGCTGAGACTGCGCTGCCAGATGTGAGACCAGCATGGGTTCGGGCCACTTGTCGAGGCGAGAAAAGCGGGTGCAGCTTCCGGTGGCAGGGCAGGGGGACGTTCAGCCGCCGCCGCCGGTGCTGCCTGCGGGTGCCCCACCGGGCTCGGCCGTGCTCCCCGGCACGATGCGGCTGCCCCCGGCCGCGTGGGTGACCTTGACCCGGCGGGCCTGGGCCTTGGGTGATGCGGGGATGGTCACGTGCAGGACGCCGTCGGCGTAGCTGGCGGTGAGGTTCTCCGCGTCCACGCCCTCGCCGAGGGAGAGCTGCCGGGCGAACGACCCCTGGGGCCGCTCGGCGGCAATGACCTGCTCGCTGTCGCCGTAGTGCGGGGTGCGCTCGGCCTGGATCGTCAAGACGCCGTGCTCGACGGTCACCTCGATGCTGTCGGGGTCGGCGCCGGGCAGGTCGGCCTCGACGTGGTAGCTGCCGTCCTCGCTGCGGTAGACGTCCATTGGCATGCCGAGCGGGGCACGCGTCCCGCTCGCGGCCATGGAGAAGAGCCGCTCAAAAGGATCCCTGTAGGGCTCGAACCTTAGTACGGACATCGCTGCCTCCTCCTGGAGTGGTGTCTGCCCGGGAACTATGCGGTCCTCTCACGGGGCGGGGATGTTCTCCGGACGCTCCCCATTCAGGCCTGCCAGCTGCCGTAGGACGTAAGGGCGTTTGCCGTGTCGCCGCTTCGGGTGGGCAGGCCCCGGGCCAGGGTCCCTGGCCCGGGGAACCGACGTCCGGCAGTTACAGCTTCCGCCGGATACTGCGGGGTACCGCGAGCATCATGGGCGGCTCCCTCCGGTGACCCCGGGGGACCTTGCCCGCCGTCGGCGGCTGGTCCCGGTGTCTGCCCTTCAATCTACACTCGCAATTTAAAACTAGCAATAGATTTCTAGAAAATATGATACTATATTAATTGTGACGAGCTGGAGATTCCTGACCAACCACGCCCGGGTGTTGCTGTGCATCGCCCGCGACCCGGGCATGCGGCTGCGCGCCATCGCAGCCAGCCTGGGCATCACCGAGCGCAGCGCCCACGGCATCGTCACCGACCTAGCCACAGCTGGCTACGTGGTCAAGCAGAAAGACGGCCGGCGCAACCGCTACCAGATCCAGGCCCACCTCCCGCTGCCCGAACCCACCAGCCAGGAACCCGCCATCGGCGAGGTCCTGGCCCTCCTTGCCGGCGCCAGCGCGGGGAGACAGCTGACCAGAGGAAACCAGCCTGAGGCCAGCACCACCACCCCCGACGTTGCTACTACTGAGTCCGGAGGCGTCTCCGCATGACGACGACCGAGAACCCCGCGATCGAGGGGCTGGAGCGTTATAAGTTCGGCTGGGCCGACTCGGACGTGGCGGGTGAGTCCGCGCGCCGTGGCCTGTCCGAGGAGGTCGTCCGCGACATCTCGGCGCTGAAGGGCGAGCCGGAGTGGATGCTGGATCTGCGGCTCAAGGGGCTGCGGCTGTTCGGCCGCAAGCCGATGCCCGACTGGGGTTCTGACCTGTCCGGCATCGACTTCGAGAACATCAAGTACTTCGTCCGCTCCACCGAGAAGCAGGCCGCCAGCTGGGATGACCTGCCGGCCGACATCAAGAACACCTACGACAGGCTGGGTATCCCCGAGGCGGAAAAGCAGCGGCTGATCGCCGGGGTCGCCGCGCAGTATGAGTCGGAGGTCGTGTATCACAAGATCCGGGAGGACCTGGAGGAGAAGGGTGTCCTCTTCCTGGACACTGACACGGCGCTGCGCGAGCACCCGGATCTGTTCGGCGAGTACTTCGCGTCGGTGATCCCGCCCGGCGACAACAAGTTCGCCGCGCTGAACACCGCGGTGTGGTCCGGCGGCAGCTTCATCTACGTGCCCAAGGGCGTGCAGGTGGAGATCCCGCTGCAGGCCTACTTCCGGATCAACACCGAGAACATGGGCCAGTTCGAGCGGACGCTGATCATCGTGGACGAGGGCGCCAGCGTCCACTACGTGGAGGGGTGCACCGCGCCGATCTACTCCTCCGACTCGCTGCACTCGGCGGTGGTGGAGATCATCGTCAAGGCCGGCGCGCACTGCCGGTACACCACCATCCAGAACTGGTCGAACAACGTGTACAACCTGGTCACCAAGCGGGCGGTGGCCCAGGCCGGGGCGAGCATGGAATGGATCGATGGGAACATCGGCTCCAAGGTCACCATGAAGTACCCGTCGGTGTACCTGATGGGTGAGCACGCCCGCGGCGAGACCCTGTCGGTCGCGTTCGCCGGCACCGGCCAGCACCAGGACGCCGGGGCCAAGATGGTGCACTGCGCGCCGCACACCTCATCCCAGATCATCTCCAAGTCGGTGGCCAGAGCAGGCGGCCGGACCTCCTACCGGGGCCTGGTCCAGGTGCAGGAGGGCGCCACCCACGCCAAGTCCACGGTCAGGTGCGATGCGCTGCTGGTGGACACCAGCAGCCGGTCCGACACCTACCCCTATGTGGACGTGCGTGAGGACGACGTGGAGATGGGCCACGAGGCCAGCGTCTCCAAGATCTCCGAAACCCAGCTGTTCTACCTGATGAGCCGCGGCATGACCGAAGACGAGGCAGCCGCCACCATCGTCCGCGGCTTCGTCGAGCCGATCGCCCGCGAACTCCCGATGGAGTACGCGCTGGAACTCAACCGGCTGATCGAGCTCCAGATGGAAGGAGCGGTCGGCTGATGGCGGTCCTGCAGCGGGCGCTCGAGTCCGGCGCCCCCCGCGTCCAGGCTGCACGAGCGGCAGTCGTTTGAACTGGCGGACTTCGCGGTGCCCACCGGGCGCAGGGAGGAGTGGCGGTTCGCGCCGCTGCGCCGCCTCCGCGGGCTGCCGCCGTGGGGGGATCCGACAAGATCACCGAGGATGGCCGCGGGCAACTGCGTGCGCTCGGCTTCAACGTCTGATCGCCGCACACCGTCCCAATGAGATAGCACAGCGGGCCGCTGGTGCCACCACTCCGGGGCGCTACCGTCGGGGTTCGGCTTGCGCCCATCGGCAGTGCCCCCGGCATTGCCTGGGCGGTCCAGCTGGTCCCCGCCGGAACCAGAACTGGCTGATCTGTGCTCGATGCGACATCAGTCCCGGATCGCAGCCAGCCGCAAATATCCGGCGTTAGGCGCGACTATCATCGGCCCGAGCTGGCCGCCCTCCGGACATGAGCCCGCCCGGCGTTGAGGCAGGCCGACCGTGCTTTAGGTGCAATCTCGGGAAGCCAGGGCAGCCGCCCGTGCTGACCGCCGTTCGGCGCCGATAGTGCCGTTAGCGGGCCCGGGCCGGCGGCCCCACCACCTCGATGCCGTAACGCTCGGCGACAGGGCCCAGCACCTCGGGCCCAGGGACAGCGAGGTCCGCCGGCGGGGTGTCGTCCCACGCCTGCTCCCCCAGCTCCAGCGCAAAGTGCTCAAAGCCAGCCGGGGAGGCGAACACCAGCACCCGGGTGGGCTCAACATCAACGGTAAAGGTGTGAGGGATCCCCCGCGGCGCGAACGCAAAGCACCCCGCGGTCGCCTCCAGCACCGCGTCGCCGACGTAGAACGTCATCTTCCCGTCGAGGATGTACCACGCCTCGTCCTCCCGGTGATGGATGTGCAAGGGAGGCTCGGTCGAGCGGAAGGCCACCGACTCGACCAGCGCAAAACGCTCCTGTGTCACAGCAGCGGTGGCCTTGGCGGTGAACCGGCCTCCCAGTGACCAGACCGACTCCCCCTCGCCCGCCTTCAACAGGAACGGCTCGCGCTCTGCTGGCTCAGACATCTCTCCCCCCTTGCTCCCTGGAAAGGTGAAGTCTGGCACAGCAGCGTTGCACATGGAACCGCCGGCACATGCTGGAGACCGGGACGGCAATCGGGTGTCACGCCGGGCGTGAGCCGGAATCAGCCGGCGGCCTCACGCTCAGCGACCGACAGGGCCAAGGAGAACGCGCATCGATCCGCCGTTCGGCACGCCAGGAGTGCTCGACAGTCAGGTCTGTGAGGGCGTACCGAAGGATCGTTCTGCTCTCACGCGATCACCCGATCGGGTGGCCGCCCGGCGCACGTCATACCGCCGGATGACGGCACCCGGGGCGGGCCGAGCCGACGATGGTTACATCGACTGGAAGGGCGTGAAGAGACGGACCGGGCCGCCGGCCAACTGCGCTTGGAGGTCGGCGCTCGGCTCACAGAGGAGTTCGCCGCAGACGGAGCCCGTGGCCAGGATCGCCTCCATGAGACCCCCGACGTTCGCGCGTGCGGTATGAGCGCCTCGGGAGTTCTTATACCGCTCGAGGACGATGCACTCGGACTGGTCGTCATTGAAGTAGATGTCGTACTGCAGCGTGCCGGTGTCCTTGGTCCGCACGATCTGCATGCATTGAGCGGACAAGCGCTTGAACTCCTCGAGCTTGCCCTCATCGAACTTGAACCGGGCGATGCCTTGAAGCTCACTCACTGCTCCAGCCTCCAGCCTCGTGCGTGGGTTGACGAAGGGTAGTCGCACCCTCCAGCTGCGGAATGTAGTTCGGGGCGGGGCGAGGCGCGACCTAGAGCCCGAGCACACCGGGAGCCGCTCGCGAGCGGCGCGTTCGGTCGCGTGGCGCCCGGGTGCGGGAGGCGTCGAGCGGGTCGAGGTTCGCGTCGGGCGGGGGCGTGGTTCAGGGCGCGGGACCTGTGCTGTTGTCTGCCGCGGCCGTTCACGAGGTGCGCAAGGACGACCCGGTCTCGAGCAGGGTCTTGAGGCTGGCCAAGACGGCCGGCCATCCCTCGGAGATGGACGGCAGCACTGCGCTGCCCGGCGCGAAGCCGTCGTGGGTCACCGTGAGCTTGACGACACCGTGGCCGACGTCCTCGATGTCGAAGGCGACCTTGGAGCGGGGTTCGGCGCGCCAGGCCGCGGCGGTCGCCTGGTCCATGCCGACCGCCGCCGCCCACTCAGGGGTGATCGTGTGCCAGGTGTAGGCCAGCCGGCGGGGCGGATGGGACTCGAGGATCACCTGGCCGGGGCCGCTCACGACCAATCCGACGTCGTCGTGGACCATCTCGTAGGTGGAGCCCTTCTTCCAGTCCGAATGGAACGTCTTCGGACCAGCTGTCTGGTGCCGCCAGTAATGCTTCATCAGCGCAGGGTCGGTGAGGCCCTGCCACACGCGCTCGGGAGTCTCCTGGATGTAGGTCGTGTAGACGAAGCCGGTCTGCTCGCCCTTGGGGTCCATGACGGTGACCTCCCGAGCGGTAGGTAGGATTCGCTCTTGCACTACCCGCGTCCGGGTGCACGCATGCACGGGAGGGTAGCGATGGCATCCGCCGACTATCCTCGCCATGCCGCGTCGTCGCTCACTTGAGGGTCCCTGGTGGCGCCGCCACGACGAATACGGCAGCCAGTAACCCGTGCGTTGGAGGAGATCATGGCGAACTCTGCCGTGGGCGATGCCCGTGACTTCAACACCCAAATCATTGAGGAGTTCCGGGCGAACCAAGGGCGTGTCGTCAGGGCGTTCCTGGAGGGCGCCCCGGTGATCCTCCTGCACCACGTCGGCGCCAAGTCTGGGATCGAGCGCGTCACGCCGGTGGCCTGCTCCCCCCAGGGCGGCGGCCGCTTCGTGGTGTGGGCCGCCAACGGCGGATCGCCCGCCCACCCGGCTTGGTATCACAACCTCAAGGCCCACCCCGCGATCACCGTCGAGGTCGGTGACCAGACGTTCACGGTGCTGGCGGAGGAGCTGGACGGCATCGCCCGCGCACAGCTGTGGCCGAAGCTGGTCGCGCAGTACCCTTCCCTCGGCCAAGCCCAGGCCAAGACCACCCGGCAGTTTCCGGTGTTCCTGCTGACCCGCCAGGACTGAGAGCCACGAGAGCCGCCGGCTGCTCTGGGCCGCCACCGGCCGGACTCACCCCGGGACGCGCCCCCGGCCGCGAACGCCTCCACCCCGCCCCGGAACGGGCGCTCCAGTCCGCCACAGCGGTTAACCCAACCGCCAACACCACCCGGAGACAGCTGTGACCAAGCAGTTCCACGACCCGCCCCGTATACCCGGCACGGTGCCAGCCGACGGCGACGACATGACCGCGAAGCAGGGCCGTGCCACGCCCGCCGCCGGCGGGCCCGCGGGCGCGGGGCCGCCGCTGTCGGTGACCGAGCGGACCCGGCACCGCCGGCTCCGCGCGCTGGGCAGGGCCGACCGGGCGTGGCTGTATGCGGTCCTGGACGCCGGGCTGGTCGCCCACCTCGGGGTGATCATCGACGGCTGGCCGATGGTGATCCCCACCTGCTACGGCTTCACCGCCGACACTTTGTACCTGCATGGGTCGGTCGCCAGCCAGAGCCTGAACACCGCCGGCACCCCGGTATGCGTCACTATCACCGTGGCCGACGGGCTGGTGCTGGCCCGGTCGGTGTTCGAGCACTCGGTCAACTACCGCAGCGCCATGATCTACGGGCGGCCCCGGCTGGTCACCGATCCGGGCGAACGGCTCGCCGGGCTGCGGTGCACCACCGAGCACATGGCGCCCGGCCAGTGGGACTACGCCCGCCAGCCCAACCGCAAGGAACTCGCGGCGGTCCGGGTCCTGGCGCTGCCATTGGACGAGGCCTCGGTCAAGGCCCGCACCGGCCCGCCCGACGATGGCGACAGCCCGGACGCCGCGCTGGGCCTGTGGGCCGGCCAGCTGCCGCTGGCCACCAGCTGGCAGCAGCCAGTCCCCGACCCCGCCCTGCCACCTGGCACCCCCGTCCCCGCACACATCAGCTCCCGCGCTGGCACCCCGGCGTCCGGGCAGCCACCCGCCGCGCGCCGCGCGGCCCGCGCCGGCCGTCGTGACCCGGCAGCCCGCAAGGCCACCTAGCCACCAGGGACCAAGCCCCCCCCGCCAATCCCGCCCACCAAGCTCACACGCCAGGCAGTACCCGGAAGTAAGCAGGACCGCTCCGGAAGTTTGCGCAGGGTACGCAGCCGGTTCGACGCGGCCACGAACAAAGACCATCGCGACCGTGCGAGCCGACGGCGCTCCCGGATCAGCAGGCTGGAACTCAAGATCGTCAACGGAGAGGCCACGTGCGGGATGATGGGCGGCTCCCGCAAGCTCCCCGACGTCCCCGCGATCCGCGGATCGCCGTGCACTGCCCCCCATCGAACCGTCACAGGACACGGCACGCTAGCCGAGTGACGCCAAGCTCGCGGGCATCGCGGTGGAAACCGGCCCGGTGCACGATCCCGACACGGTAGCGCCCTCCGGATCGACATCACCAATGCCGTCCTCACCTACGCCCGGACACCAGCAGACCACCTGGTGATCGAAACCTGGCATCCTGAACGCGCTGGCAGCGCCAGACCGCAAATGACAAGCCCACCCAGCTAAGGCCAGGCCTCAGCCATAACAAGGTGATCTGCGCGCGGCGACCGACCCGGATAGCACATGAGTCAAGGCGTCCCGATTCGGCGATCCGGCGCCGTGCCTCCCTGCCAGGCGGTCACGGTCAGTGATCCTGCCTCGACATCCACGACGCGCGCGTAGCCGCCGCTATGCGCGGCCTCCATGTTTTTCACGGGCATCAGCTAGGGCACGCAGATCACGGTGATCTGGGTTCTGGGCTGTGTTGCGGGTCGGCGTGGGTGGGGATTCACGGGTGGTTGTCCAGGAGGTTGCCGATGAGGGCGATGCCTGTCTGGATGGCACGCTGGCTGGTGTTGCCGAACCCGAGCACCAGCTGCGGTGGGTGGGGGGAGTGGTCGGCGCGGTAGGTACTCATCCCGTATAGCCCGACCGAGCGTGACCGGGCTGCCTGGATCACTTCCTGTTCGGCTGTGCCGGAGGGGAGGTGCGCCACGGCGTGGAAGCCGGCCGCCAGACCGGTGAGCCGCACGCTGGGGGCATGCTCGGCGAGCGCCCGGACGAGGACGTCGCGGCGGGCGGCGTATTCGGCGCGCATTCGCCGCAGGTGCCGGTCGTATCGGCCGGTTTCGATGAGAAGGGCCAGCGCGAGCTGATCCAGGCCCGGGGTTCCGCGGTCGGTGAGGTCCTTTGCGTCGGCGAGGGTGGCGGCGAGGCTGTGCGGGCAGGCGATCCAGCCCAGCCGCAGCGCCGGAGCGAGGGACTTGCTGACGGTGCCCAGGGAGACCACCCGGTCGGGCGCGAGTCCCTGCAGGGCGCCGACCGGGTCCCGGTCGTAGCGGAACTCGGCGTCATAGTCGTCCTCGATGATCAGCGCCTCCCTGCGGGCGGCCCAGTCGATCAGCGCGAGCCGCCGCTCGGGGGCGAGGACCACCCCGGTTGGCCACTGGTGCGCCGGGGTAAGCACGACCGCGCCCGCGCCGGCCGCGTCCAGGGCCGCCACGTCTACGCCCCGGTCATCGACCGATACCGGGACGGCCTGAAGCCCTGCCCAGGCCGCGGTGGCGGTCATCCAGGTGACAGGGCCCGGGTCCTCGAATGCGACCCGGGTCAGCCCGTGGCCGGCCAGGGCGCGCAGGACCAGCCCGAGGCCTTGGGTCATCCCGGAGCAGATAACGACCTGGCCGGCGGTGGCGTCGGCGGCGCGGACGCGCCGCAGGTAGGCGGCGAGGACCTCGCGCAGCCGCGGGTGCCCAGCGGGGTCGCCGTAGCCGAGTTCGACGTTCCGGGCGGCCCGGCAGGCCTCACGGGCCGCCCACGTCCAGTCCTCCCGCGGGGCCGACGCGAGGTCCGGTACGCCGGACCGGAAGTCGGCGACCAGCCGCGCCGGCGGAGGCTGCGGTGGACTGGGAGCTTGTCCGGCCCGGGTAGCTGCCTGGGCCACCCGGGTCGCCGAGCCGCCGCGGGTGATCAGGTAGCCCTCTGCCAGGAGCTGGGCGTAGCACTCCTGCACCAGGCCGCGGGACAGGCCCAGCGCCTTGGCCAGGGCCCGCGACGACGGAACCCGGTCCCCGGCGCCGAGGCGGCCGGACCGGATCGCCTGCCGGAACTGGTCCTCAAGCTGGGCGCGCAGCGGGACGCTGCGGTCGCGGTCGAGGGTGAGGAGAACCTCGGAAGCCAAACCGGACCACTCCACAGCCATGCAACCGGACCTTACCGGAAGTCCGGTCGGTGCCTACCGTCGAACTCATGGCAACCATCACCCAGGTACGGACGGCAGAGGCGGCCGGTTCGGGACTGGTCGGCTACCGGGAGACGCTGCGCACCCCCGGCGCGCTGGCCTTCGCCATCCCGGGCGTGGTCGGCCGCATGCCGATGGCCATGCTCAGCCTTGCCCTGGTGATCCTGCTCACCGCCGTTACCGGGAGCTACGGCATCGCCGGCGCGGTCGCGGCTACCGCAGCGCTGATGTACGCGGTGGTGACCCCGCTGGCGGCCCGGCTCGCCGACCGGTATGGGCAGGCGAGGGTGCTGCGCCCGCAGGTGGCAGTGTTCGCGGCCGCCACCGGCGCGCTGGCGCTGTGCGCGATGGACCGGGCGCCGGTGTGGGCGCTGGCGGCGACCGGCGTGCTCAGCCGCGCCAGCATGCCCTCCCTCGGCCCCATGGTCCGCTCGCGCTGGAGCCGGCTGCTGGCCGGCACTGCCTTGCTGGATGCGGCGTTCTCGCTGGAGGGCATAGCCGACGAGCTGATCTTCATCACCGGCCCGGTGCTGGTCGTGGCGCTGGCCGCTGGCTTCACACCGGTTGCTGGGGTACTGGTGACCGCCGCGCTCAGCGTGGCCGGTGTGGCGGGCCTGACCGCCCAGCGGCGCACCGAGCCACCGGCTGCGCCGGTCACCCGCACCTATGGGCCGGCGGTGCGCAGCCCCGGCCTGCGGGTGCTGATCGCGGTGACTATCTGCCTCGGTGCGCTGTTCGTCGCTGTCGACCTGGCCACCATTGCCTTCGCCGCCCATCACGGGGCCAAGGCTGCCGCTGGGCCCCTGCTGGGGCTGTATGGGCTGGGCAGCGCGATCGCCGGGGTGTGGTACGGGTCCCGGCGCTGGCAGGCTCCCCACTCCTCCCGGCTGATCACTGCCCTCGCGGCAACCGTGCTGGGCGCCGCGCCGCTGGCCTTCATGCCGGGCCTCTGGCCTATGGCCGCCGCCATCACCGCCGCCGGGCTGGGCATCTCGGCGACCCTGGCCAGCTCCTACCGGGTCGCCGAGATGGCCGTCCCAGCCGGGCAGCGGACCGAGGCGATGTCATGGCTCACCACCGCGGCTGCCACCGGCACGGCTCTGGGCGCACCCTTGGCGGGGCACCTGATCGACATTCACGGTGCGCCCGCCGGATATCTGTTCGCCTTCGCGGTGGGCCTGGCCGCCGTGGCAATCGCAGTGCTGCGCCGCCGTGTGCTTGCTCCCTCGCCGGGCCCAGGCCCGGGACACACCGACATGACCGCCTGCCACAGGTATCGCACACCAGCAAAGGTCACGAGCATGCGGGACATCTTCCCGGGCGGGCCATCACGCTGGACGCTTCATCCCCGGCAGGGCCGGCCACCAGGTGAGCAAGCTCGCCGGGAAGCCGGACATACGTAAGCACAGGCAAGAACTAGCAGGCAGGAGGAGCCGTTATGACCAGCACCAGCACGGCCACGGCCGATGAGGATCAGATCCGCGCCGTGATGGCGGACCGCGCGGACGCGATGCGGGAACGCGACGCCGGGCGGTTCACCGCCCACTACGCGCCGCAGATCGTCAAGTTCGACCTCCCACCGCCGCTGCAGTACACAGGACCGGCAGCCCGCGACGTCCAGGCGCTGCGCGCCTGGTTCGCCAGCCACCCCGGCCAGCGCATCGACTACGAAATCCGCGACCTGGCCGTCACGGCCGGCGGCGAGGTCGCATTCTGCCACAGCCTCAATCACATCGGCGGCGCCCTGTGGTTCAGGTCAACGATCGGGCTACGCAAGTCCGGCGGCCAGTGGAAGATCACCCACGAGCACAACTCGACCCCGTTCTATATGGACGGCTCGGACAACGCAGCCCTCGACCTGCAGCCGTGAACCGAGAACATAGAAAGGACGCTTCGATGAACAGCACCGAAATCGGCCGAGTCACCTCCACCGACGGCACATCCCTCGCCTTCGAGCGCGTGGGCGAGGGCCCAGCGGTAATCCTGGTCGACGCGGCAGGGAACTTCCGCGGGTTCAGCCCGATGCCGGAGCTGGCCCAGGCGCTCGCGCCGGACTTCACGGTCTTCACCTATGACCGCCGCGGCAAGGGAGCCAGCACCGACACGCTGCCCTACGCCGTCGACCGGGAAATCGAGGACCTCCAGGCGCTCATCGACCTCGCCGGCGGGTCCGCGCACGTGCACGGGTTCTCGTCCGGGGCCACCCTCGCGCTGCTCGGGGCCGAACGGGCCATCGGTATCCGCAAGCTGTCCCTGCTCGAACCGCCGCTGCGGGTCGAAGACACGCCGCCACCCGCAGCCTCAGGCATCAGCGGTGAGGTCGCCAAGCTCATCGTCACGGGCCGCCGCGGGGAAGCGTACGAGCACTGGCTGCGGGGCATCGGTGTGCCAGCCGAGATGATCACCGGGATGCGCCAGGGCTCCCTGTGGCCCGCGCTGGAGGCCACCGCGCACACGCTGATCTACGACAGCCTCATCCCCGGCTCACTGCCCCCGGACCGGCTGGCCGCCATCAGCACCCCCGCCCTCGTGGTGGCCAGCGAAGGCAGCGACGAACGGCTGCGCAACTGGGCCCAAGGAGTCGCTGAGGCCCTACCGAACGCTTCGGCGCTGTTCCTGCCCGGCACCTGGCACGGGGTAGCCGCCGAACACCTCGCACCGGCGCTGGCAGAGTTCTACACCGCCCGGTAAGCCGCCCCAGCCGCCGCTGTCCCGGCGGGCTGCGTCCTGCGCCGACCAGTAGCAACACCCGCAGCCAGACACCCGCGGCCCGGCCGGTGAGTCCGCCATCCCAAGGTCACACCGGGGTGCACGACAGGACAAACAGCGACCGGGCAACCAGCAAGAAAGGACCACTGCTCATGATCCTGATAGAGCTCATCTTTGACGCGCCGCCCGATTCATATGACAACGTTGCCGAGCTTGCTCGCCGGACGACGGCCGCGACGAACCGGGAGAACGGCTGCATTCTCTACCGCTTCACCACCGACCTCGACCACCCGAGCCGGTTCATTCTGACCGAACTGTGGGAAAGCGAAGAACACCTGAAAGCACATTTCGCAGGCCAAGCATTCAAGAACTTCTGGGCCGAACTGCCCCCGGAGGTAACTTCGTCAGCAGCACAGCATGGGATGGGCTTGCCGCCTACGTCCCGCCCAGCCCAGCCCGCACCCCTCCCCAGTTGCCCGTGCCGAGGCCTCGCCATAACACCTGACTTGTGACACGATTGGCGCTCCGGAGCCCGGGCGGGGCGCTGACCTGCTGGTTTTCGGCTCCTGAGAATTGAAGTTGTGCACTAAGCCGGGGCCGTAGAGTGGCCCGGTGCCGTACGTGCGGACGGTGAGGACAGCGTCGGGCGCCACGGCGGTGCAGATCGTGTGGTCCTCGCACCGGGGCTCGCGGGATATCGAGCACCTCGGGTCGGCGCACGACGAGGCGGGGCTGGAGCTGCTGAAGGCCGCGGCGCGGCAGCGGCTGGTGGCCGGGCAGGGCGTGCTGGACCTGGGCCTGGAGGCGACGGAAGCCGGCCAGGCGGGGTCGTGGCGGTGGGCCGCTGCCGATCACGGCGGCGCGGATGGGCTGCCTGCTCGATGCCCTGTCGCATGCTTATGGCCAGCTGGGCTTTGACCGGGCGGCTCGCGGCGATGAGGTGTTCGCCCAGCTGGTGCTGGCCCGGATCATCGAGCCGGTGAGCAAGCTGGACAGCCTGCGGGTGCTGGACGAGGCCGGCGCCGCGGCGCCGTCCTACCGGACGCTGATGCGCCGCCTGCCCGCCTATGCCAAGGACGCCTGGCGGCAGGAGATCTCGGCCGCGTGCGCGGCGCACGCCAGGCTCGGGCCCGCCAGCCTGGTGCTCTATGACGTGAGCACGCTGTATTTCGAGATCGACGAGGGCGACGGGTTCCGGGAGAGCGGGTTCTCCAAGGAGCGGCGGCTGGAGCCGCAAATCACTATAGGCCTGCTCACCGGTGCCGACGGGTTCCCGCTCATGGTCTCCGCGTTCGAGGGCAACCGGGCGGAGACCAAGACGATGCTGCCGGTGATCGAGGCGTTCATGGCCGCGCACCAGCTCCCCGACGTGACCGTGGTCGCGGACGCCGGGATGGTGTCGGAGGCGAACCAGAAGGAGATCGAGGCCGCGGGCCTGTCGTTCATCCTTGGGGCGAAGATCCCGCTCGTGCCCTACGTGGTGAAGCAGTGGCGGCGCGAGCACCCCGGCGAGGACATGCCCGACGGGCTCATCTTGACCCAGCCGTGGCCCGCCGGGCCGGACAGCGGCCGCCGGGATCAGGTCATCTACTACCAGTACCGCCACGACCGGGCCCGGCGGACGCTGCGCGGGATCGATGAGCAGGTCAAGAAGGCCGAGCAGGCCGTCAAGGGAAAGGCTCCGGTCAAGCGGAACCGGTTCATCCAGCTGTCCGGCGGCACCCGGTCGGTGAACCGGGAGCTCGAGGCCAAGGCGAGGGCGCTCGCGGGCCTGAAGGGCTACGTCACCAACCTGGCCGCCTGCCCTGACGGCACCCCCGTCACGCCCGAGTTCGTGATCGGCTCCTACCACCAGCTTTATGAGATCGAGCGGTCATTCCGGATGTCCAAGCACGACCTGCAGGCCCGGCCGATCTACCACCACCTGCGCGACTCCATCGAGGCCCATCTCACCATCGTCTTCGCGGCCCTGGCCGTCAGCCGCTGGATCGAGCACCGGACCGGCTGGTCAGTCAAGAGATTCGTCAAGACCGCCCGCCGCTACCGCACGATCGAGATCCAGGCCGGGACACGCGTCATCACCGCGGCCGACCCCCTGCCCGACGACCTCCGCGAGGCTCTCGGCCGCATCCACGCGCGCGGAACCGGTGCGCACTAACGTGTCACAAGTCAGGCCCTCCCCAGTTGCCCGTGCCGAGGCCTCGCCATAACAGGCTGGCGCAACCGCACAGGCCTAGCACGCAAGGCCCTGCCCAGAAACCCTGGGCTGCCCGCAACTACTCACCCTGCTCCGTAGCTTGCAGCTGCCGGCTGTCAGCCATTGCCGCCCAGCCCAGCCACGCACCCTCGGGCCTCTTGCAGGCATCGATGAGCAGCCGACGCGTGCCAGCGCGGACCTGAGCGCGGAATCAAGTCCCGGCCGCGTGTCAACGGCATCCGAAAACTGATCCACTTCCGGCACCCAAGTGCCACGCCGGGGTCAGTTTTCACGTGCCGCCGACACCGCGAACGCAGAATGGGCTGATATGCACCTGATCGCCCACCAAGCCAGCATGACTGCCAGCCGCTCCGAGTCGGCGTTAGGCGCGACTGATCACCGAACAGGCTGGCCGCCCTCCGGGCATGAGCCCGTCAGGCATTGAGGCAAGTTCGCAGGTTTAGTTCAAGTCCCGGGAACCCAGCCCGCACTGTCGGCTTGGGAGACTTTGCCCGGCACTACGATGATTCGCGCGGAGTCGCCCGCATCTGCCAGATGAGCCTGAACGATGGCGTCTGGAAGCTGTGGCGTGAGGCGCCCGGCTTCTGGCAGCGCTGCGCCGGGGTGTTCTCCGGCGACGGCAGGACGATCAAGGGCGCCTGGGGAGGGCCCAGGTGAAGGGTCGCAGCGGGAGCACGGCCTTGACCTGAACTACACACGGCCCGGGTAACTGGTCCGTGGCCAGAGATGGGACCGGCGCGATCCAGCGGCAGCGAAAGGGGTGATCATGGACCCGTTGATTGATCCTGGGGAGTATGCGGCGCTTGCCTATTGCATCTATCTGAACCAGGCCTCGCTGGGGCTGATACCTCGCGCTTCGCTGGAGGCGAGCGTCCGGTTCCTGGCCGAGGTGGCCCAGCATGGCAACCTCCGCCTGTCCGACCAGGCCGAGGCAACGGTGCTGGACGGGCTGCGCACGGCCGCGGCTGAGCTACTCGGCGCGCCGGTGGCGTCGGTCGCGGTGGTGGGCGGGGCCAGCGAGGGCCTGGGCCAGCTTGCCGCGCTGTTGTCCAGCGCGGGGGGTGAGGTGGTCTTGGTGGCCAGCGACTTCCCCAGCGTGACCTACCCGTGGCTGGCCGCCCGGGACCGGCTGGGCATGCACATCCGCTGGGTTCGCGACATCCCGGCCCGTGACCTCACGCTCTCGCTGGGCGATGCCATCAGCGAACGGACAACGGCCGTGTGCGTCAGCGCGGTTCAGTTCGCCACTGGCAGCCAGGTCGATGTCGCGGCCCTGGTGGCGTGCGCCCGGGACGTGGGCGCCCGGGTGGTGGTCGATGTGACCCAGATGGCCGGTGCCGCCCCGGTCACCATGACGCAGTGGGGAGTGGACGCCCTGGTGTGCAGCGGCTACAAGTGGCTGTCCGCACCGTCCGGCGTTGCGCTGCTCGCCATTACCGGGAACCTGGCGGCGGCCACCCCCGTGATCGTTGGCTGGAAAGGCAGCGCCACACCGTTCGACTTCACCCCGCAGGAACTGTCTCTGGCCGCTGACGCCCGCAGGTTCGAACTGTCGACCATGTCCTACAGCGCCGCCGTGGGCCTGCTCAGCTCGATCAAGCTGCTCACCGGCATCGGGCTGACGGCGATCAGCGAGCACGCCAGCCGGCTGGCGGCCGATCTGGCCGAACAGGCCGCGCCGCTGGGATGGGCGCCCTACCGGGTGCCAGGTGAGCGTTCCGCAAGCGGGCACATCGTCTCACTCAGGCACCCCGCTGCCGCGGCCGGCCAGGTGCAGGCCGCGCTGGCGAGCCAGCACCAAATCCATACCAGCTCCCGCGCCGGCGGTATCCGGGTATCCCTGCACGCCTACAACAGCAGCCACGACATCCGCGCCCTCACACAAGCGCTCTCCACCGTCGGCCCACGCTAGGCGGCCAGCGCTCCCCGTCTCGCCCTCCCGGCGAAGGCACCAACCAGCCACGCGGCGAAATCCTCCGCCAGATCTCGCCAGCTCGCGGCCTCGCCTTGGCGCGAACGCCGTAACCGGCCATGACCTCGCACAGCGATCGCTAACCCGAAGTTACGACCGATTGGGTGGGGTTTCTCGCTCTGACCAGGCCTTTTGCCGTGCTGCCGGATGGGTGTTCTGGCTACTTCAGGGTGAGCGGGACGGGGACGCCGATGAGCTCGAACGCCTGGCGCTGGCCGGGGGTGGGTTCTGCGAGCATGGGGACGGTCGCGGCAGCGCCGGCGAACCGGACGTCGTTGCGGGTGAGTGTGGCCATGTGGGCGAGCAGGCCGCGGAAGCCGCGGACGGGCCGGCCGTGCTCGCCGGCCTGGCGGGAGGCCTTGGCTTGCGCCTGGCCGGAGCGCTGGGCGGGGGCGACCGGGTTCGCTGCCTGGGGCGGGTTCTGGTCGGTGAAGGTCAGCGGCGCCCAGGCGCGGCGCAGGTGCCAGGTGAGGTAGCAGGCGAGCATGCAGATCAGCACGTGTGCCTTGACGCGTTCTTCGAGGCGGTGGAACACCGGCCGCAGGTCCAGGTCGTCGGACTTGATGTGCCGGAAGTCCCGCTCGAGGTGGCGGAGGTTCTTGTAGGCGGTGACGACGGCCGGGGCGTTCAGCTGGCTGGCGGGGACGGGGGTGCGGAGCACGTAGAACCCGTCCAGGGCGGCTTCGGCGTCGATCTGGTCCCGGATGCGCCGCACCGTCAGGGTGGTATCGGTGATCTGCACGTCGAAGTGCTTGCCGGTCTTGTATTTGCCGATGACCTTGCCGGCGGCGACGCCGACCGGCCCGGCGCCGGCCAGCGTCCCGGCCTGGACGCGGGCGATGATGGGGGCGAGCAGCTTCTCGGTGGCGGCGAGCAGGTCCTCGCGCTTGCGGGCCCGCTCGGCGGCCAGCACCGGATTGCGGCAGGCGATCAGCCGTTCGCCGGGATAGTCCGGGTGGCTGATCTCCGCCAGGTCCTGCTCGTCGAACAGGGACATCTGCAGCGGGCCGCCGCCGGCCATCAGCTTGGCGATGGCCGGGGCGCGCAGCGCGGTGATCCACCCGTAGCGGTCCCGGGCTTCCAGTTCGGTCCCGTCCCCGGCGGTGTTCAGCGCCTCGATCCGTGCCTTGGTGATCATGCCGCGGTCCCCGACCATCACCATGCTGGCCAGCCCGAACTTCTCCCGGGTGACTTTGACGATCTCGGTGAACGCGGCCGGGTCGCCGGTGTTGCCGGGGAACACCCGCACCGCGGCCAGGCCGGCCGGGTCGGTGAGCAGCCCATACTCGATCTGCAGCCGGCCCTTCTTGCCGTCGCGGGAGTAGCCGCGGGCGGCCAGCGGGCAGTGTGAGCCTTCCAGCCACGAGCTGGACAGGTCGAACAGCGCCATCCGGCCCGGGTTCGCCTCCGGGCCCAGGTGCCGGGCCGCCAGCTTCGCCTCGATGGCATCCTGCCGCGCGGCCAGCCAGTCCATGGCCGCATAGACCTGGTCAGTGGACGCCTCCGCGACACCGAGGTCCTCGCCCAGCGTCACATCGGCCCACCAGGCCAGCGTGGCCAGTTTCGAGCCGGGCGCCACCACGCGGGAGACGATCAGCGCCATGGCCAGGTCCCGTTCCCGGCCTGCCGGGCCGAGCAGCCCCGGCAGGCTCAGCTTGGACGCCATGGCCCAGGCCGCGGCGACGTGGCCGTGCGGCACCGACCGCACGATCGCCGCCGCGTTCCTGGCCGGCACCAGCGCCGTGCCTTTCAGCGCCGCCTCGATAACATCGACCACCTCATCGGGCAGCCCAGACAAGTTGGCCAGGGTCTCGTGCCGGACCCTGGCACCGTCGCGGTAGGTGCGCCGCAGGTACCGCGACTCGTAGTCGCGGCGCCGCCCCTGCTTATCCACATGGCTGCTGTGGATCCTGGCCACATGCATCGCCACCGCGGGCCGGCTCATAGCCACAACTATACGGCGTAATGCCTCTCAAACGACACGCAACACACCGACTATTTTGGCTACAGCCACGAGGCTGTAACAGCTACCCATCGCAGGTCAGCGCAAAGATCTCTACAGAGAGTCACAGCAACTTCGGGCTAACCGCCGCTATGCGCGCCGGTTCGCCTATGACGGGAGCCATCTGCGGTCCGCGCAGAGCGGGCCAATCTGGGCGTGCCCACGGTTGACTGCCGACGCTTGGTCCCAGCCACGGCCTGGCGCAGTTCCGTAGTCTGCGGCTTCACGAATCCAGGACTGCGGCGACAGCTTCGATCTCCACGAACTGGAGTCACCGCGACAGACCTGGGACGATGCGTGCCGTTCATCAGGCGGATCACGGCTCCGGGCAACGCCTCGCGCCGTCCAGCGGATGCAGGCGTGCGCGTCCCTCCGCCGGTGATCGCTTGACAGCCTATCTAGCGACGCAGCTATAGTGCTAGGTGCCTAGATAAATGGAGGGCCTGGTGATCGAGTTCCACCTGGACGGCCGGTCCGGCGTCGCCCCCTACATGCAGCTGATTCACCAGGTCAGGCACGCGCTGCGGCTGGGCCTGCTACGCGAGGGTGACCAGCTGCCGAAGGTCAAGGACGTGGCAGCCGGACTGGCGATCAACCCGAACACGGTGCTCAAGGCCTACCGGGAGCTGGAATACGAGCGGCTGGTGGCGGCCCGGCCGGGGGTCGGGACGTTCGTGACCGGGACGCTGGACGGCGGCTCGCTGGCCGCGCACGGCCCGCTGCGCCGCGAGCTTCAGCGGTGGCTGGCCAAGGCGCGCCGCGCCGGGCTGGACGACGAGTCCATCGAGGCCCTGTTCGCCAGCACTTTTCGGTCCGCGAGTGAGGAGAACATAGCGTGACCGCCGTCATCGAAACCGAGGGGCTCGGCAAGCGGTACCGCACGAGGTGGGCGCTGGCCGGGTGCACGCTGGCCATCCCGGCCGGGCACGTCGTCGGCCTGGTGGGCCCGAACGGGGCCGGGAAGACGACGCTGATCAACCTGGCCACCGGGATGCTGGCGCCGAGTGCGGGCACGATCGAGGTGCTCGGCGGGCGGCCCGCGGCCGGCCCGGCGCAGCTGGCCCGGGTCGGGTACCTGGCCCAGGACGCGCCGCTGTATGCCGGGTTGCCGGTCGCGGACCACTTGCGGCTGGGCGCGCACCTCAACCCGGGCTGGGACGCCGAAATGGCACGCGACCGGGCCGGGCGGCTAGGCCTGGACCCGAAGCAGAAGGCCGGGACGCTGTCTGGCGGGCAGCGCGCCCAGCTCGCGCTTACTCTGGCCGTCGCGAAGCGGCCGGAGCTGCTGATCCTGGATGAGCCGGTGGCCAGCCTCGATCCGCTGGCCCGCCGTGAGTTCCTCCAGGACCTGATGGAAGCCGTCGCCGAGTTACGCAGTGAGCGTCGTGCTCTCCTCGCACCTGATCAGCGACCTGGAACGCGCCTGCGACTACGTGATCGTGCTGGTTGACTCGCGGGTGCGGGTCGCCGGGCCGGTCGACGAGCTGCTGGCCACCCATCACCTGCTGTCCGGCCCGCGCCGCGACCCCGGCTCGCTGCCGGACGGGCTGCAGGTCATCTTCGCCAGCCACACCGACGTGCAGACCACGCTGCTGGTCCGCACCAGCGGGCCGGTCTTCGACCCGGCCTGGGCGGTGTCCGAGGTGGGCCTGGAAGACCTGGTGCTCGCCCACATGAAGCAGGCCGCCCGACCCGCCCCCCGCAACAGCCACCGCCGCCTGGAGGTGCAGAAATGATCTGGCTGACCTGGCGGCAGTTCCGCGCCCAGGCCATCACCGCGGCCGCGGCGCTGGCGGCGTTCGCGATCGTGCTGGCAGCCGCCGAACCGAGCCTGTCCGGCGTGTACCACAGCAGCGGGTTTGCCAGCTGCCACGGCGCCGCCTGCACGGGGCTGGCCAGCACATTCATCAACGATCTGGCCTCCGCGGGAGGCATTCTCGACGTGCCCGGCAGTACCTACATGATCGTGTATCTGCTGAGCGTCCTGGTCATCCTCATCGCGCCCGCGATCATCGGCATCTTCTGGGGCGCTCCGCTGATCGCCCGCGAACTGGAGGCCGGGACCTTCCGGCTGGCCTGGAACCAGAGCATCACCCGGACCCGGTGGCTGACGGTCAAGCTCGCGCTGATCGGGCTGGCCGCCATGGCCGTGACCGAAGCGTTCAGCCTCATCCAGGCCTGGTGGGCGGCCCCCATCGGCAAGGCCGTCGGGCTCGGCGGCAGCGGCTCGATATTCAGCGAGACCCGGTTCGGCGTGTTCGTCTTCCCCACCCACGGCATCACCCCGCTCGGCTACGCCGCGTTCGGCTTCGCCCTCGGCGTCACCGCCGGCCTGCTGGTCCGCCGCGCGATCCCCGCCATGGCCATCACCCTGGCCATTTTCGCCGCCGCCCAGCTCATCACCCCGCTGGTCCGCCCGAACCTGTTCCCGACCAGCCAGACTGTCGCCACCATCGCGGCCACGGGAGCGAACGTCAGTCTCAATGCCAACCCCATGCTGGCGTTCACCGCCACCACCGTCCCCGGCCACCCCGGCGCCTGGATCATCTCCAGCGAAGGCGTCAACGCTACCGGCCAGCCGGTCAGCAGCGTTCCTGCGGCCTGCGAGCCGTTGATACCGCAGACAAACGTCACGCACATAGGAAGAGGACCAACCACGTCTGCCCCAGGCTCAACCGCGCTGAACAACTGCGTGGCCAGCCACGGGATCCGGGTCGCCGAAAACTACCAGCCGGCCAGCCACTACTGGCCACTCCAGGGTCCGAGACCGGGATGTACCTGGCCCTCGCCCTGGCCCTGGCCGGGTACTGCTTCTGGCGGCTCAACCGCCGCCGCACCTGACAAACAGCCCCCATATACCGCTCACCCACCGGTGCCCCGCCCGCCATGCCGCGCTCCGTCGTCGCGAATGAGGGCACCGTCCGCTTCTCACATGAGCATGGACCTGCGCCAGATGTTTCAGTACTGCAACCTCGGCTACCTGGCGGCGGCGGGGCACTTGGACAGCCGCGTCGGCTCACGCCGACGACCCCCATTGTCAGCCCGCTAGAGGCGCAGAACAGGGAGATAGGGTACGGCGTCCCAATGCCTGCCGAACAGCAGAGGCAGCGCGCATAGTCGGCGATCCGGTCGCGCGCCGGGCCCGAAGTCGGATCACGCTCAGTGACTCGGCCTGATCCGCGGCCAGTGCACAAGTATCCGCCGTTCTGCACCTTCAAATGGGCGGTGGCCGCGCTGGCCGGGACGGCGCAGAACTGCTGATCGGCGCGGCCCAGCTGCCGGTCCTTACTGCGGAACATTGTTCCCCGCAGGGTTACGCCTCCCATTTGAGAGGCTGCGGCAGACTGCGCCGGCCGTGCCGCGTGCCCGTACGAGCGGCTTGGAGCTGGGCATGGTGGTGCGGCGGTTCGGCTAGGCCAGCAGGCCTTCGGCAATAGTCTTCAGCATAATTTTGGAGGAAGGGCAAGGCCATGAGCGACAACGCCGAGACCGCGGTCCTCGCGGGAGGCTGCTTCTGGATCATGCAGCAACTGCTACGCGGACGCCGTGGAGTGATCTCCACCCGCGTGGGATGGACCGGCGGCGAGAACGACAACCCAACCGAGGACAACAATTGCGGGCACGCCGAGGCGGTCAAGGTGGCCTTCGATCCGGACCGGATCTCCTATCGGGACCTACTCGAGTTCTTCTTCCAGATTCACCGAGCTGACCTTGGCGAACGTCTCGTGGGCTCCAGCTACCGCTCGGAGATCTTCTATACGAGCGAGGAGCAGCGCAAGGTGGCCGAGGAGACGATCCGCGACGTTGACGCCTCGGGTCACTGGCCCGGCAAGGTCGTAACCAAGATCAGCGAGGCCGGTCCCTTCTGGGAGGCCGTGGCCGAAGACCAGGACTACTTCCGGCGCTACACCGACGGCAACAATCAGTTCAGCCCGTATCGATCCGCTGCGGGATAGCCGCTGTGGCGGGTGACACTTGGCGGACCGTCCGTCTGAGGTGGGGAGTGAGTGAGATGTCGGCTTCGCTGCTGGCTGTCGTGGTTGACTGCCATGACCCGCTGCGCCAGGCCAAATTCTGGGCGCAGGCGTTGGCGTATGAGATTAACAAGCGAAACCCCGGCGAGTTCCAGGTGAGTGACCCGGCTGGTGGCGGGGCATCGCTGTACTTCATGAAGGTGCCCGAGCCCAAGGCGGGCAAGAACCGGCTGCACCTGGACATAGTGACCTCGGGGCCGATGGAGGCTGAGGTAGGACGGCTGGCCGAAGCCGGAGCCGAGGTGGTCGAGGTACGCCAAGACCCCGCTTCCCTAGACAACCCGGACACCTGGACAGTGATGCGTGACCCCGAAGGCCACGAGTTCTGCGTATCAAGCACCGCAACCCTGACCGGCTGGGCCTGATCAGGCGCTGATCGTGCTGTAAAGCCTGTTCTGGCCCCGAGGTCGCCTAGCGAAAGTGAAGTACGGTCAACACGAGAGGCGTGACGTTCTGCATCGCACCGTGATGGGCGACGTCACCAGTGTCGTTGCTACGGCAGTTGACCTGGACCGACGGCCCTATCATCAGGTGATGGGGAGGCTTGACCCGGGCTTGGCCCGGGGGGCCGGGCTGGCCGATGGCGCCGCGTCCGCCGCCCGCGCTGGCTATGTGCGCGGCTACGAAAGAGCCCGGGCGGCCGGCGATATCGAAGCGATGGCCGAGGCCGCGCTGGGCCTGGCTGCCACGCAGACGTTCGGCACGGTTCCCGGCCGGGTGCCGGCGTTCCTGCACGAGGCGTACTCGCTGGCGCAGGGCGGGCAGCGGGCGCGGCTGGCCGTCGCGCTGGCCCGTGCCTGGGTCTACGGCTACGACCCGGCGCGGGCCGCGGTGTTCGCGGCGGAGGCCTTGGCCTACGCAGAGGCTCATGACGACCGGTCGCTGCTGGCGGCCGCCCTTGATGCGCAACTGCTTCTCCACTGGGGACCGGATGACCTGGATGAGCGGTTGTCCATCACCGCCCGCCTGGAGGACACGGTCGCGCACGTCGCCGACGCTGAGCCGCGGATGTCGGCGCAGCTGTGGCGGCTGACTACCGCCCTGGAGTGCCTGGACCTGCCAGCGGTGCGCCGCCAGTTGCGCGCGCTGGACCTGCTCGCAGCCGAATCCGGTTCCGCCCGTGTCCGGTTCTTCGCTGCCTCGCGCCGCGGTATGTACGCGCTGCTCACCGGTGATCTTGATGCGGCGGAGCGGGCGCTGCGGGAGGTGGCGGCCGCGGGTGCGGAGGCGGGCGAGGCGGACACGCCGCTGATCGAGCACATGCTCGCCGCGGGCATCGCCCGGCAGGCCGGGGACATTGCTGCCCTGGCCCGGGAGGCGGCCATGTACGAGGAGTTCGGCGTGCACGAGGCGATCCCCTGGGTGGTGGCCGAGGCCGCGCTGCTGTGGGTGGCTGCGGGTGAGCTGGACCGGGCCCGCGGGTTGCTTCACCAGCTGGCTAGGCCCGACTTCAGCGGGATCGCGCGGGATCTTGACTGGCTGCTCATGGTGGCGGAGCTGACCGAGGTGGCGGTTGCTACCGGCGCCGGGGCGCTGGCGGAGACGGCGCTGGGCCTGCTGGCGCCCTATGCCGGGCGCGGTGTTGTCAACGGTGGCGGGGCGGCGTTTGCGGGCGTGGTCAGCGACTACCTGTACCAGGCCAGCGAGTTGCTGGGCACCGGCGACGCCGAGCAGTGGGCGGCCCGCGCCGCGCGCGAGTACGAGCGGCTGGGCGCCTCGTGGTGGCTGCGCCGCCTCCCGCCAGCGGTCCCGAAACAGCCGACGACGGTGGTCCGCGGAAGCGGCCGGCCGGGGGAGGCGCATCCCGCGGTGGCTCGGCCGGGGGCCGCCCAGCCTGGGGTCGTGCACTTGCGGCCGGGCGGGGGCGGCATCTGGTGGGTGGGCCGTGAGGACGCGGTCACCGCCATCCGCGATGTGAAAGGCCTGCATTACCTGCGCATCATGCTGCAGCGCCCAGGCTCAGACATCCCGGCGATTGATCTGTCGGACACCGTCGCCGGCCATCCGGGAGCTGGGGCGGCCGGCCGGGACGTGGGTGAGGTGCTTGACAGGCAGGCGCTGTCGGCCTACCGGCGCAGGCTCGCGGAGATCGACGCCGACCTCGACGAGGCCCGGTCATGGGCGGACACCGGCCAGGCCGCGAAACTGGCAGCCGAACGCGATGCGCTGCTGGACCAGGTGCGCGCGGCCACCGGTCTTGGCGGCCGCCCGCGCGTGGCCGGCTCGGCACACGAGCGAGCGCGCATTGCCGTCCGGAAGGCGATAGTAAAGGCGATTGACCGTGTTGCCGCCGCCGACCTATCGCTGGGAAGACTGCTGTCTGACACCGTGACCACCGGCGCGATCTGCCGTTACGACCCCGACCCTGACCGCCCAGTCCACTGGGTTCTCTCCACAAGGTAAAGATCCACGCTCCAGGAAGGCCAGGCCCAAGGCCCGCCTACCGGGCCAGTCCCGCCGAGGGCACGACTGTCCGTCAAAACAGCGCCACCCAGGAAGCCAGAACAGACCGAATGTGGACGCCATAACCGGCAATCTGCATGGCGACACCCGTGCCCGAGCAATAGTCAAGACCTGTGGATCAAGATCTTTTAGGCGGCTTCGGGCTGGGGGTTTTCACCCGGCCGTTCGACGAGCTTCCCGTTGATGAAGGTCGCTCCGGCGCGAACCAGGGCGACCAGGTGGGGTGCGTTGACGGCGCGCCACCGGTCTTGGGCGGCTTCGATGAGCTTGAACGCCATCGCCAGGCCCGCCGCCCGGGAGCCGGGCCCTTTGGTGATCTTGCTTCTGTGCCTTACCGTCGCGAAGGTTGACTCATCGTCGTGGTCCGCAGATGCACCCAGTGCTCCGCGGGGTAGTCGTAGAACGCCAGCAGCTGGTCAAGGTCGTCGGTGATCTTCGCGACAGCCTTGGGGAATTTCGCCCCGTAGGCGGCCTTGAATGCGGTGACGGCGTCCAGGGCGTGCTGCTTGTCCTCGGCGCCCCAGAATCTCCGCGAGAGCCTTCTTGGCGGCCGGGTCAGCGATCTGGGCAGCGCGGCCAGAACGTTGGCGGTCTTGTGGAACCAACAGCGACCCTCCCTGGCCTGCGGGAACACCTCACGCAGCGCGCCCCAGAACCCCAGTGCGCCGTCGCCTACCGCGAGCACCGGGGCGCGCATGCCGCGGCGGGCGCAGTCGCGCAGCAGGTCCGCCCAGGACTCGGCGGACTCCCGGTACCCGTCGGCAAGGGCGATGAGCTCCTTGCGCCCGTCGGCGCGCACGCCGATCATCACCAGCAGGCACAGCTTGTGCTCTTCCAGCCGGATGTTCACGTGGATCCCGTCGGCCCACAGGTAGACGTAGTCCACGCCGGACAGGTCGCGCCCGGCGAAAGCGCGCTGCTCAGCCTGCCAGGCCTCGGTCAGCCGGGTGATCACCGCCGCCGACAGCCCAGCTGATGAGCCGAGGAACTGGCCGAGCGCAGGCACGAAATCCCCGCTGGACAGCCCATGCAGATACAGCAGCGGCAGCACCTCGGTGATCTTCGGGGTCTTCCGCGCCCACGGCGGCAAGATAGCCGAGGCGAACCGCATCCGCTCACCGGTGGCCGGGTCGGTGCGCTTGTCGTTGACCCGCGGCGCCCTCACCTCGATCGCGCCCGCGCTAGTCAGCACCTCCCTGCTCTGGTGGCAGCCATTGCGGACCACCAGGCGGCGGCCATCTCCGCCACGCTCGGCAGCGAACTGGGCGATGTAGGCATCCACCTCAGCGGCCAGAGCCTCGGCCAGCATCCGCCGCGCGCCCTCGCGGACAATCTCATCGATCAGCGACGGTGAGCGGTCATTCCTGCCCTCATGGCCAGGGCAGCCGTCAGGGACTACGGTGAGCATCGGGTTGTACCTTCCCGACCGGCGTTCCAGCGCCGATCTTGCTTGAGACCTCTACTCGATCACCGGGAAGGTACACCCCTCCCCGGCCGATCCACAGGTTTCAAGCATTGCTCCCCGTGCCCTCGGCGTAGCCTTCAGCCGCCCAGAGTCGGCGCGACCGCTGCCCACTACCGGTCACCGAGAAATCGACTGTATCCCTTCGAAGCGGCGGTTGACACCGTCGGCGTACGAGAAGCTCAATCCGCGAGGGGCAGGTGGGGATGATGCCTCTCGTAGACAAACGAGGGATGGCCGGTCGTGGTCTGCGGGCTGTCCGGCTTGCTTCGGTTGGAGAGCTTTCGTGCAGCGCAGGGTCGTCGGCGCGACGAGCACAGATTTGCCCCACTCGACTTAACCGTTAGCGCAGCTCAGCGGGCTTGCCACCGGATCTGGATAACAGCGTTTGCCCCACTCAGAGCTTCCGGCGGGTCCGGCTCCTGGGAGCAGACGAGTAAAACCGCTGGTCAGTGCGGTTTCCCATGGG